>NZ_JBCNKN010000026.1:0-5089 GCF_039596015.1 Acinetobacter sp. | reverse complement strand
GATGTTAATTTGTCTATTATTTAGCCCATCAATCGACTTCAAACCGATTTAATCCCAATTCCAAGTCAGGTCAAAAAATAAAACCCTGACTAAATCCAAATTTAATCAGGGTTTGTCAATAATCTGAGCCCACACATTGTGGGCTATTTTTTAACGCCATCAATTTCGCCCTTATCACGATTTCATTTTTCCATCTTTTTAAAATTTCAACATCTTTGATAAGAACCAATACAATGATTACCCCAATCAATCTAGATAAAACATCTATTCGCCAACTCCCCCTCTTTCAAAATTTGCCTGCCTCACAAATTTTTGTATTACAAACACATGCCCAATGTGAGGCACTGTGTCAGCCATTAATCACCGCATCGACTTTAGGATTTGATACCGAATCTAAACCCACATTTAAAGTGGGTGAGGTGTCTACAGGCCCACATCTCATCCAACTGGCAACCGAACAACACGCCTATCTTTTTCAGGTCAATGACGAAACGCTGCGCTTTCTTGCGCCTATTCTTTCCAATCCTTTGCAGCACAAAGTCGGATTTGGTCTTAAAAATGACCGTATTATTTTCCGTAAAAAAGGCATTGAAATTGACGGTATTGTTGAATTGTCCAAGCAATTTTCATCGTTTGGTTTTAAACAGCAAATGGGCGTTCAAAAAGCCGTTGCACTCCTCTTTGGGCAATATCTACCGAAAAGTAAACGTGTCAGCACTTCTAACTGGGCAGCAAAATCGTTAAGCCCTCAGCAAATAGATTATGCTGCTGCCGATGCTTATGCTGCACTGCGTATTTTTCAGGAATTACAACAACGCCAACATTTGTCTTGCTCTCTTTCACCAAAGTAAGGGACAAACGCCAGCCAAGCACTTAGCGATTTGCAAATACTTTGCTAAGATGTTATTCACTCTTAATTTGCCTGACCAAACAAGGAACGAAAGCATGCTAATCATCCCCGCAATTGATCTTAAAGATGGAAAATGCGTCCGTTTAAAACAAGGACGTATGGAAGATGATACCGTTTTTTCTGATGATCCCGTTGCAACAGCAGCGCATTGGGTCAATGAAGGCGCGCGTCGTTTGCATCTTGTCGATTTAAATGGTGCATTTGCGGGAACACCAATTCATAAAAATGTGGTTGAAGCCATTACAAAAGAGTTTCCAGAACTTCCGATTCAAATTGGTGGTGGTATTCGTTCATTTGAAACCATTGAGCATTATCTGGAAGCAGGTGTGTCTTTTGTGATTATTGGTACAAAAGCAGCCAAAGAGCCTGAATTTGTTGAAGAAGCATGTAAAAAATTTGGTGGTCATATTATTGTCGGTATTGATGCCAAAGAAGGTTATGTGGCAACCGATGGTTGGGCAAATGTCATGGATTTAAAAGCAACTGACTTGGCAAAACGCTTTGCTGATGCAGGGGTATCGAGCATTGTGTATACCGATATCGCCCGTGATGGCATGATGCAAGGAGTCAATATTGAACAAACCGTTGCTTTGGCTGACTATTGCGGTTTACCTATTATTGCATCTGGCGGTGTGACCAATTTAGATGACGTTCGCGACTTAAAAGGTCGTCATGGTATTTTAGGTGCTATCACGGGTCGTGCAATTTATGAAGGCACACTCAGCCTTCGTGAAGCACAAGTATTGCTTGATGAAGATAGAATCTAATTCATGCATTATAAAAAAGAGGTCGATTTGACCTCTTTTTTATGACTTTATTTATTGTTAGAAGGACACCATCTTCCCGGGGTTCATCAAAGCACCCAGACCATATGCACTTTTAGCAACAGGAATCACCATCGGTGCTAATGCCCGACCTAATGGAATGTTTTGATGCTGAATCTGGGTCAACATCTCAAAATCCTGTGCATTTCCCACAAAATCATCAGCAATGGCTTTCCCAATACGCACCGTTTGCGCCACACCATGCCCACTCCAGCCATGCACTGCATAAATCGGATATTTATCACCAAATTTTCGGCTATCTGTCGCCCCATTCACCGTTAAATCGGTCGTGCCACTCCAAACAAAGTCTAGTTCGACATTTTTAAGCTGAGGAAATACATGCTGAATCCGTCCCAATAAGTATTGAGCTGTTTTTTCTGGACTCCAACAACTGCCTGTGCCCTGTCCACCAAACAACAAGCGGTTTTGGCTTACACCACGATAGTAATCAATCTGGAACTGAGTGTCATAAACAGGGTGATCCTGCGGTAAAATTTCTTTTAAATCGACCTCTAAAGGCGCTGTGGTTGAAACATAAGTATAAAATGGAATAGTCGTTTGGCTTTTTTCCTGTAACAGTTTAAACGAGGCATGATGTACCGCTATCACCACACTTTTACGTGCTTTAATTGTGCCATGACGGGTACTGACATAAATTCCATCCGCCTGTTCAGAGATTTCAACCACTTCGGTACGTTCGTAGATTGTGCCGCCATTTTGAATAAACCCATACACCAAGCCACGGTTCAACGCCAAAGGGTGAATATGCCCACCTAAACGGTCAACTAGCCCGCCATAGTAATGCTCTGATTTCACATAGTCATATAACTCATGCTTACCCACCACTTGGGTATGGTTTTCACCTAGAAACTTACGCGCATCGGAGCCTTGCGTAAGTGCGACCAAATGTCCTTCATGGACAGCTGCGGTAATGTGTCCTCGCTTACGCTGAAGCTCTAATTGATATTTTGATGAGAGATCATCAATCAACTGCATCGCTTCCACAGAGGTAAACCGCCACAGACGTTTGGCATCGTCATGGCTTAAATTTTCAATCATTTCCTCGGCTTCCCAACGCGCTAACCCTGGAGTGAGTTGTCCACCATTACGCCCTGAAGCAGCACTGCCGACTCGGTCTTTATCTAGCAAAATGGTTTCGACACCTTGTTCAGCCAAATGTAACGCTGTCGATGTTCCTAATAGCCCCGCACCAATCACCACAACATCACACTCGGTATCCTGATCAAGCGCATCGAAACAATGCCACTTTGCCAACGAACTTTCATAGTAATTGGCTGCAATGCCTTCAAAGTTTGCCTTTTGAGGATTTGCCCAGTTCCAGTCTTTACCACTCAGTTGATTGATACTGACTTTAAATTCAACATCATTTAATAATGTTGGTTTTTCAATTAAATTTTTCATCACTGACACTCTAAATATTAGACTTATTGAAATGCACCATTGATTGCAATGGCTTGCTTTTTAAATTTTCGATATAGATAGAAGATAACGCCCACACCAAACCATGTACAGCCAAACATCAAGGCAGATTTTTCCAGATTCACCCAAAGACACATGATGGCTGCCACAGAAATCAGTGGTAATACGGCATTAAAGAACTTATTTCTCCAACCTTGGCTTTGTCCTTCTCGTACATAAAACTTCATAAAAACGGATAGATTCACTGCGGTAAAGGCAATCAAAGCACCAAAGCTGATCAGATTCACCACTTGTGCCAAATCTAAAAAAATCGCACTGAGTGAAATCAATCCCACAAACAATGTTGCGAACAGTGGCGTTCCAAGACGTCCATTTAAATGACCAAAAGTTTTCTTATTAAAAATACCATCACAGCCCATGATATAAATCAGACGTGATGCACTGGCATGGCTGGCTAAACCAGATGCAATCGTATTCATAATTTGTGCTGTCAAAAATACCGACTGGAACACTGCCCCTCCGACATACAAAACAATTTCAGGTAAAGCTTCATCAGGATGTTTAAACTGCGCATTGGTTGGGAAATACAATTGAATAAACCATGCTGCTAAAAAGAAAATCACCCCACCAATCAGTGTCGTAAGCATAACTGCCCGAGGAATATTCTTTTTCGGATCTTTGGTTTCATGCGATAACGTCGTCACAGCATCAAAGCCCAGAAACGAAAAACATAAGATAGATGCACCTGCAATGAGAGGAGAAATATGCATATCTCCGTTCAGTAACGGCGCAATGGTCCAAACATGTTCATAGCCTTGTTTCATGCCAACGCCATGAATCACAAGGTAAATAAAAACCAGCATCAACATGACGGGTGCAAGTACAAACAGAAAACTTAAATTCGCAAGAATCCTGACTCTAAAGCAGTTCACCAACGTCACCAAACCTGCCGAAAGCAGAACCCAAGCCCAATACGGTACACTTGGAATCAATGCAGCTAAGTAGATTCCACACAGCAAAGCATTAATCAAAGGCAATAACATATAGTCAAGTAAGGCACACCATCCCACAAAAAAACCGAAAGACTGCCCGCAACTTTCCGCGGCATAGGTATACGCTGAGCCAGACTTTTCTGAAACCCGACTAAAACGCGCATAGCTAAAAGCAGTGAGCAACATCGCCACCAATGCAAATAAGTAAGCTAAAGGCACACGCCCTTGTGTTGTTCCTGAAACAATACCAAACGTATCAAAAACCGTCATAGGTGTCATATATGCAACACCAATCACGATCACTTGCCAGAGAGATAACCCTTTTGTATCTCGCTCATTCAAGGAGCGTTTAACGCCCAGATTTTTTTGTGTACTCATACCTGCAATCCTAATAAATATGCTTTACCCTATTTATTAGATTGCATAAACCATGCCATATAATATAATTAAAAATAATTTTAAGGAATTTAAAAATGCCAAAATATTCAATCGAAACTAAAAAGGCTGCATTAGCCGCATATAAAAAGACGGATTATAAAGTAGCGGTCTGTAAAGAGTTTAACATCTCTAGAGTGACCCTTGATGCATGGATCAAGCTTGAAGAAGAAACTGGAAGTTTAGACCCTAAACCAAGCAAAAAGCGAGGTGCTCCAACACATATCAAAGACTGGGGAGCTTTTCAGGTCTTTATAAAAAAACATAAATTTCAAAATATTAGTGATTTAATCCCGCTTTTTGAACAAGAGTTTGGTTATTCTGTTTCTTATGCTGTTTTGGTTCGTGCAATTCACGTTTTAGGTTTACGTCGTCGTAAAGGCCGTTTCTATGCTTAAGATTTTTTTAAAAATCAGCCTTTCCATTCTCATTTTAAACGTAATTTGATTATATTAAAAAAGTATATTTATTAATATAAAAACGTAAAC
>NZ_JBCNKN010000025.1:0-8428 GCF_039596015.1 Acinetobacter sp. | reverse complement strand
GATAAAAATTATAAGAGATAATAATTTTTATTTATATAGAAATTTTTTAAAAAATTATGCTTTTAAATCAAAAAAAGTACTAACCAAATATTAAAAATACAAAAGTGAATGCTCAAGATAAAATAACAAAATTTAGTGATCTTATTTCTATGGAATAAACCCAACTGAGAAGATTTTATTTTTAGTCATAAAACAAATGTTATGTTGTGCCTGACCTGCATGGTTTCATGTGTCTTAACGACTATTTATTTCTTGAGCAATCAGCATAAATTAATCCTGTTTATTATTTTGAGGATGATTTGGGTTTGAAAGTAGTTGTTTTTGTGCGGATTTGATTTTGAAGTTTTGTAGGAATGACAGAGATAGAAGGTCTGTAAGGTATAGATCTTTATTGTTATAAAGTTAGAGACAAAAGTTAAGAGCGATTAAATGAATCTAACCGCTCTTGACCGTTATGATGTGATTAAGATTGTGCAGCAGCGGGGCGTGGTGGTGTAAAGGCCAAAGCGCATTTACCTTTAATTTCCTGACCATTGATGGTCACAGATTTCGCATGGGCATCACTGGAGCAAGTATTAAATAATTCAGGCTCATCACCTTCAACTTTGCCACTTTTATTTGGAATAAATTGTGTTTCACAAGTACCATTCCAAATAATACCTCTTGAAGCAAAAGAAACAGCTGTGCCAGCTTTTTTGCCTTTACATACATGTTGATAGGTTTGTGGATTGTAAGTGGTAGCGACTTTATCATTTGCATGTGACAGTGTCGCCATGCCTAGACCTAAGCCCGTACAAAACAGAGTAGCAAGTAATTTGTTATTCATCATGATATTTTTCCTGTGTAGCTTGTTTTTAAAGTGTTCTACAACAGTGTTAGTATAAAAAATAATCTAAGAAAATAATATTTTGTTTAGTAACAAAATCTAAAACTTTGTGAAGATATTTGTATGAATGCGAATAGTACAAGGTTTTTGGTGAGTCGTTCAAAATTATTGTAATCAAAAAGGCGTAAAGCTATATCCGATATTGAATATCTGCTATCATATAAGGTCTTTTTTATTAGTTCAGACTTAAAGATTATGCATTATCCTAAAGTGTACGATGTTATCGTTATTGGTGGTGGTCACGCAGGTACGGAAGCGGCGCTTGCTGCTGCGCGTATGGGGCGACAGACTTTACTGCTAACTCATAATATTGAAACTTTAGGGCAGATGAGCTGTAACCCTGCTATTGGGGGAATCGGTAAGTCACATTTGGTACGTGAAATTGATGCACTTGGTGGTGCAATGGCGCTTGCAGCAGACAAAGGCGGGATTCAATTTCGTATCTTAAACTCACGAAAAGGTGCGGCAGTACGTGCAACACGTGCGCAAGCAGACCGTGTACGCTACAAAGCGGCAATTCGTGAAACACTGGAAAACCAAGCCAATTTAGATATTTTCCAACAAGCAGCAGACGACCTGATTGTTGAGGGCGATACTGTTAAGGGCGTTGTGACTCAAATGGGTATTCGTTTCGACACTAAAACAGTGGTGTTGACAACGGGTACATTCTTGGGTGGAGTTATCCATGTTGGTTTGGAAAAATCAAGTGGTGGCCGTGCAGGTGATCCTCCATCTATTGCTTTGGCTCAGCGTTTACGTGAATTAAACTTGCCAGTGGGTCGTTTGAAAACAGGTACACCACCTCGTATTGATGCACGTTCAGTCGATTTCTCTGTGATGACTGCACAACCAGGTGATTTCCCATCTCCTGTAATGTCATTTATGGGGGATGCCTCAATGCATCCTGAACAAGTAAATTGTTACATTACCCATACCAATGAAAAAACACATGACATTATCCGTGGTGGTTTAGATCGTTCACCAATGTATACAGGCGTGATTGAAGGTGTTGGGCCTCGTTACTGCCCATCGATTGAAGATAAAATTCATCGTTTTGCTGATAAAGACTCACATCAGGTCTTTTTAGAGCCTGAAGGTTTGGATACACATGAACTTTATCCAAATGGTATTTCAACGTCATTGCCATTTGATGTTCAGTTTGAACTTGTTCGCTCAATCCGTGGTATGGAAAATGCGCACATTTTGCGCCCGGGTTATGCCATTGAATATGATTACTTTAACCCGCAAGCGTTAAAATTTACCCTTGAAACCAAAGCCATTAATGGTTTGTATTTTGCGGGTCAAATTAACGGTACAACAGGCTATGAAGAGGCTGGTGCTCAAGGTTTACTTGCAGGTTTAAATGCTGCACGTCGTGCATGGGAACAACAAGAGTGGACACCAAAACGTGATGAAGCATATTTGGGTGTATTGGTAGATGACTTAATTACATTAGGTACTAAAGAACCGTACCGTATGTTTACTTCACGTGCCGAATATCGCTTGATGTTACGTGAAGATAATGCTGACCAGCGTTTAACATCAATTGGTCGTGAGCTTGGATTGGTAGATGACACGCGTTGGGCTGCTTATTGTGAAAAAATGGAAGCAGTTGAAACAGAGTTGGGTCGTTTAAAACATTTGTGGGCTGCACCGAATAACCCAATGGGTAAGCAGTTTGTTGAGATGACAGGCGCAGATTTAAGTAAAGAATGTAGCGCGATTGATCTGTTAAAACGTCCAAATATCAATTTTGAACAAATAGCAGCATTAACCGGTTCAGCGGTTTCTCAGCAAGTGGGTGAGCAAATCGAGATTGCTGTGAAATATGAAGGTTATATCAACCGTCAGCACGAAGATGTTGCACAAATGAAACGTTTGGAAGAAACAAAAATTCCAGCAGATTTTGATTATGATGTTGTTTCAGGTTTGTCTCGTGAAATCACACAAAAACTAAAAACAGTGCGACCTGAAACATTGGCGCAAGCAAGTCGTATTCCGGGTGTGACACCAGCCGCAGTCCAATTGGTGATGATTACGATTCGTAAAAATGCTCAAATGAAGAAAACAGCATAATTTAGAAAATTTTAGAAGCCTGCCATCTTACATAGGGTGGCAGGCTTTTTTATTTTGAGTAAAAAGCAAGTAACAAGAGGCTTAAAATTTCATTGCGTCCTATGCAGTAAAGAATATAAGCCATGTGACCAAGCGCTTAAGCATTTTATTGACTAATCAAAGCATATCTATTTATTTCACAGTAGGAAGATACCTTTATATAGTGAATGCATGGCAAAATTCATTGGAGAAACGTCATGACATTTAAGCATATTCGTTACAACCGCGCTGATTTAGCATGCCAATACGATCGGTTTGGTCTAATCATGATGAAATAAAAATATCTTAAAATAAAAAGAATAACTTAGAGCGCTTTAAGGCGCTCTTTTATTTTAATTTTTCTCATAGACTTGCTGTGCAACTTCTATGGGTTCTATGTTGATAATTTTTTTGCCGAAACTTCTTAACCACCACACCAATTGGGAGGTGAATGGTACGGTCGCTATAATTTCAACTTGTTGTTGGTCTAAAGAAATAATAGTTTGGTCTTTGCTTAATTGTGATTCATAGAAAGTCTGTGCGTCATAATCATGCATTCTGAGTTTGAGTTGTACCAGTTCAGAAGGTTTTGAACTATCAATCCTAAAACCTAGACCGCCTGCATCAATATACTGGTCAATATCAAAATCGACAGGGTGTAATGCGCGCTGATTGGACAGCGTTGCCGTTTTAAAACGATGCAACGCAAAAGTTTGAACATCGCTTTTGTCATTACGAGTACAAATTAAATAAATAATAGCACCTTTCTGAACTAACCCAAGTGGGTTTAATACATAAGATTTTTCTTCACGACCACGCCCTTGATATACACACTCAATTTGTTTGTCTTGTAATAAGCCTTCATAAATAATTTGTTGAGCATGATGGTCAATTGTTGGTGGGATGAGTGGCTGACTAGCAGGTACAATCCGAACCCGATTAATCCATTGGCGGACATTATTTTGGCTTGAGAGGCTGCGCCGTGCGAGGTCAAACCACGGATTCATTTCATCGATCAGACTAGGGGGAAGTAAATGTTTTAAATGTTCTTCTACCATCATAAAAGTAACGGCCTGAGAACTGGTCATATGCGGTAAGGTTTGAATAGGAGCATCAGATTTCCAACGCCAACCCTGAGGTGTTTCTTTGTTACTTTCGATTAAGAAACGCTGAGCCAGTTGATTTAAGTCGCGCTGGATTGTTCTTAAGCTCACATCAATCCCTTCACGTAGCAGTGACTCTTGAATTTGACGTGTGCCTGTCCATTTTCCTGTACCAAGTAAAGAGAGTATTTGCCACTGACGATAAAGACTGTTTGAGGTTTCTTTTTCTTGTATAGACATAAAAATTCATCAACTTTGTAGGATAAAAGATGAGCGACATCGTTCACCATAAAAAAAATAATTTAATTTGGCAAGAAATCATTCAGCTTTAACAAACGAAAAACATTGTATTGTCCTTAAATATATGTGATAGATAGGTAAATGCGGTATGTTGTTGACGTTTCCCGACAGATTTGCATGGTTGCAGACAGGAATGGAAGATGGACAGACCTTATATAACATAGAAATAAAATAAGCAAAAATGATCATAACATGGCACTGATTTTGCTTATCTATAGTAATCTTATAAAGGGAGAGGTCAGTATGTTAAAAGATAATAAAGAACCTTTAAATAAAGCAGAAGCTGTTGTTGCAGGAGCGCTATTGACTCAGTTAAATCCGCATGCACAAACAAAATCACAATGTTCAAAAACAATGTTTCACCAATTAAAATCTAAATTTTTTAATGAAATGCTTGATGATCCACATATGTCTGCGGAAGCTTGCAAAAACATAGAACGGTGGTTATTTGATCGTAGTTTAGAAGAACTCAATATTTTAAATCAGGAAGCAAAAGCCTTTTTTCTTTATCACGGCATTACATTTACGGTTTATGGAGAGGAAGATGGGACTCAGCGAACGATTCCTTATGACCTTATTCCAAGAGTGATTGCAAAAAAACAATGGGATAAAATTTCAGCAGGTTGTGCTCAGCGAGTACATGCACTAAATTACTTTTTAGATGATATTTATAATACACAGGAAATTTTAAAATCTGGGATTATTCCTGAAATACAAGTGTTGAGCCATGAAGCCTTTCAGCCACATATGCTGAATTTTAAGTTAAAAGGGAAAATTTATTCACAAATCAGTGGAATTGATATTATTCGTGACCGTAGTGGCGAGTTTTATGTACTAGAAGACAACTTAAGAACACCGTCTGGCGTGTCTTATATGCTCGAAAGTCGAAAAATCAGCAAGCAATTAATGCCAGATTTATGTGCAAAAACAAACTTGCATGAAATTGAACAGTATCCACAGTTATTACGTGAAATTTTAGAAGAAAATGCACTGGTGGATAAACCCTGTGTGGTGGTGCTAACACCGGGGCGTTTTAATAGTGCTTTTTATGAGCATGCTTTTTTAGCCCGTGAAATGGATGTACCTTTGGTCACAGGGCAAGATTTATTTGTTGAAAATGATGTGGTTTATGCCAAAACCATTCGAGGCAAACAACGGGTTGATGTGATCTATCGCCGTTTGGACGATGCTTTTATTGATCCGCTGTGTTTTCGTCCAGACAGTTGTTTAGGCGTTCCCGGTTTGATGTCAGCCTATTTAAAACAAAATGTCGTTATTGCAAATGCGCCAGGAACAGGGGTTGCAGATGATAAATCGATTTATCCTTATGTTGATAAGATGATTGATTATTATCTAAATGAAACGCCTATTCTTCGCAATGTACCTACCTATCAATGCCGCCATGCGGATGATCTGGATTTTGTCCTCGAAAATATGCCTCAGTTGGTTGTTAAAGAAGCACAGGGTTCTGGCGGATATGGCATGTTGATTGGCCCACAAGCAACTGAAAAAGAAGTGGCTGAATTCCGTCAAAAAGTTCAAGCTCAGCCTCATTTATATATTGCACAGCCAACGCTTGATTTATCGGTTGCGCCAACTTTAACCCAAGCTGGGGTTTCAGAACGCCATATTGATTTGCGTCCATTTGTCCTCAGTTCACCACAACGTACAGAAATTGTACCCGGAGGATTAACACGTGTTGCAATGAAAGAAGGTTCTCTGGTGGTCAATTCATCACAAGGTGGCGGTGTGAAAGATACTTGGGTGATTGAAACTTTAAATGCCTAATATGTAGGAAAGGAGTACAACAATGCAATTATTAGCTTCGAATGCCTACAATATTTTATGGATTGGACGTTACCTTGCACGGATTCATTGTTTATGCCGATATATGTCCATACAGGACGATCAGCAAGCACAACGAATTGCAGCAGCATTTTATTTACCTGCATATGATGCAAGTTCATTAAATGCATTAATTCTTGATCCAGAACAACTAGGTTCTTTGAACCAGTTATTCCATGCGGTATATGACAATATTCAGTCATTGCGTGGTGTGTTGTCAGATATTGGTTATTCAGAACTCAATGCACTTTTGCAACATGCAAAAAATAATGCAGGTTACATTTGTGATGTGGTCAATGAGTTTGATGACATTTTAGAAGGCGAGTCAGAAGATCTTTTTCTATTTTTTAGTCTTGGTCAGACAATCGAGCTACTTGATCAGGCTTTACGTTTGAAAGAACCGTTAGATGACCTGATTGTGGCAATGGATCATTTAGTGATGGTTTTACAGGATTATCACTGGCAGAAATTTGAAGAAAGTTGGCAGGCATTTAAAAAAGATCAGGACTCAAATCATTTTTTTGAAATGACAAGCCATCTTCAAAATATTTTTGAGGTAACGGTATGAAATTGATGGTGAATCATCAAACCCACTATCGTTATACACAGCAGGTATCAAATAGTATCCAATCGATTAAAATGATGCCGCAGGATGATGCACATCAGCAGGTGCAGGTATGGGATATGAGTGTTCCTGGGCAATATACTTTAAAAAAAGATGCTTTCCATAATCTATGGATTACCAGTACCCAGCGTTATGCGTATCATCATTTAACGATTATGGCTCAAGGGATCATTCAGATTGATCCGACACAGGATATTGCGAATCATTCGACAGCATTACATCCTTATATCTTTTTACAACCAACGACAATGACAGAATGTAGTCGTGAAATGCTGGCATTTGCATATGAGCATGTAAAAATAAAAGATCGGGTGCATTTGCAGCGTTTGGCCGAAGCTGTTTTGTGTCATATTCCCTATATACCACAAGCAACAAACGTACATACGTCCGCCATAGACGTCTTTAAAAATCATGAAAATGGCGGTGTTTGTCAGGATCATTCGCATGTATTTATTGCGATGTGCCGTGCGATGGGGTTACCTGCACGTTATGTTTCAGGTTATTTATATGCACCTGAAATGACGCATCTGGCCAGTCATGCTTGGACTGAAGTATATTTGGAACAGACGTGGTATTGTTTTGATATTAGTAATCAATGTTTTAGTCCGAATGCTCATATTTATGTTGCTGTAGGGCGAGACTACTATGATGTTGCTCCTGTACGTGGTGTGCGTGAACAGGGTGGTGTAGAAAGCATGAGTTCCATTGTTCAGGTTCTGGCATGTTAGGTTTGAGTTAAGGATGGTTTGAATGACCTATTGTTGTGCTTTGCGTTTAAAAGATGGTCTTGTCTTTATCAGTGATACACGTACCAATGCAGGCGTTGATCAGATTTCAGTGTTTCGTAAACTTTATACTTTTGGTGTGGATGGAGATCGTTTCATTGCTATTCAGACCGCAGGAAATCTGGCAACAACGCAAGCAGTCATCGGTCATTTGAGAAACCAACTCACCTTAAATGAAGAACCGAACCTGTATAGTGTCAGTACTATGTTTGAAGTTGCGCAGTTGGTTGGGCGTACTTTGCGCCGAGTTATTGCAGATGTCACTGACAACACGCAAGAACAAAGTAATTATTATTGTAGTTTATTGGTCGGTGGGCAAATTGGGGATGCAGAGTTACAATTGTATAATCTTTATCCACAAGGTAATTTTATTTGTGCGACCAAAGACACGCCATTTTTTCAAATCGGTGAAAGTAAATATGGTAAACCAATTTTAGATCGTGCTTTAACTTTTGATATGCCACTTGATGAAGCAGTTCGTTGTAGTCTGATTTCTTTTGACTCAACTTTAAGATCAAATGTTTCTGTTGGATTACCTTTAGATGTGTTGGTTTATAAGGTAGACAGTTTGCATATTCCAAAAGGAAAACGTATTACACAAGACAATGAATACTTTAAGGAAATCAGTAAACAGTGGTCAGAAACTTTACGCCGTGGGTTGCATGAAATTCCAAAACCTGCTGAAGATTTTTTGATTTGATTTGATTTGATTTGATTTGATTTGATTTGATTTGATTTGATTTGATTTGATTTGATTTGATTTGATTTGATTTGATTTGATTTGATTTGA
>NZ_JBCNKN010000024.1:0-9888 GCF_039596015.1 Acinetobacter sp. | reverse complement strand
TAAAATTAATTATAATAAATATTGCATCTAATTATTAATAATGGTAAAATAGCAAATAGCAAATAGCAAATAGCAAATAGCAAATAGCAAATAGCAAATAGCAAATAGCAAATAGCAAATAGCAAAAAATAATTTTGAAAATTTTCAGGGGCCCATCATGGAATGGCAAAATAGCTTTAATATCGGTATCGATGTTATTGATGCTCAACACCGTCAAATTTTAGAATATATCAACATCTTAGAAGATATCCTCCAAACACATGATCAATCTAAAACAGCCGATGTCTTAAATGATCTCATCGATTACACCCAATCACATTTTACATTTGAAGAAAATTTACAGCAGCAAGTTCATTATGAATATGCTACACCACATAAATGTATTCATGATCTATTTATTAGTAAATTAGCACTTTATCAAACTCGTTTTAATGAAGGAAAATTAATTGATAAAGATCTACATAACTTTTTATCTAAATGGTTAATCAACCATATTCAACATGATGATATGGATTATGTTGATGCTGTTAGAGATAATATGTTGAGTTATATTCGACAACAAGAAGCTAAAAAAGGAAGAGGATGGTTCTCACGTTTTTTTAAAAAATAAATCCTAGTTTTTATCGCTACTCCTTATATAAAAGAAAGAAATATTCTTCTTATTATTTAAAGGTGATTCACCTATTTACTGTTCTGCTCTTGTTATGACTATTTGTATAGCAGCACAGAGACGTTCTTCCAAACTGATCTGTGCCGCTATTTTAAAGACTGCAATTAACAAGCACCTACCTTTATTCAAATAAATCAGCTCACAGAAACCTTTTTTATCCTACTCATACCCATTTTATAATGAGAGCATTTATATCAAAATCACGATTTTCTCATTCTTTTTCATCCCTCTTGCATATTTTTAGTATGATAAAAATTATTCTACTTTCTACCCAAACTTATGCGCCTCGACTTTTTTGATCTACAACTCATCTTAAATATTGTCGCAACGGGTAGTCTGACCAAAGGTGCAGACTGTTCTGCAATTTCATTACAGGCAACAAGCGAGCGGATCAAAAAACTAGAGCAATATTTCGACACTCCACTCTTTATTCGACATCATTCAGGGGTCAAACTCACGCCCGCAGGGCAAGTTCTGATTCAACATGCACAGCAACTTCGTAAACAACGTCAGCAACTAGAACAAGACATGCAACGTTTCCGTGCCCATAGTACCGAGCAACTTATTTTATGGTGTAATTCATCTGCACAAAGTGAATATTTACCAATGCTTTTACCGCAATATTTATTGCAACATCCTCAACTCAGTATTGATTTGCATGAAGCGGAAAGTTCGGAAATTGTCACGGCACTTTGTGATGGAAAGGCGTTATTAGGACTGGTCTCTAATTTTTTTAATACGCAAAATCTACAAACACGCCTTTTTGCAGATGATCCTTTAGTACTGATTTGCCCAATTCAGCATCCACTGACTCAGCAAAATCAAATTGAATTGGCAGATGCCTTACACTATGACTTTATTGGCTTAAAATCCCATCATTCTTTGCAACGCGCCATTGAGCATCAGGCACAGCTTTTGGGTTTTAATATTCAATACCGTTTACGTTTACCTGACTTTTCAGCGATTGCCGAAGTGGTTACCAAAGGCATTGGCGTCGCTATTGTTCCTGCTCGGGCAGCCATGCGTTTACAGTCTGACTATGCTTTTACATCTGTCCCACTTAAAGGTGCATGGGCAAATCGTCAATTGTTGTTGGTTACGCCCGACTTTCAGCAACTCCCCGATAACTATCAACAATTCGCTCATTTCCTTGTTTCCAATCAGGAATATGCTTTAGCCCAGTAGTAAATGCAGCATCATATATCCACCTAAAGTGATTAATCCAATAAAGAACAGGCGGCGAAATTTTTGTCCATTGAGCTGATACCGAATTTTTTTACCCAGCCACATTCCCAAAAGTGAAGGAAGTAATGCCAACAATGCCCAGAGATAATCTAAATGCACATGGGCCACTGGATTTTTCTGTAAGAATATTGCTAAACAGATGGTCGAAACTGTGAATGTCAGCCCCAGCGCCTGTATCAGTTCATCTCGTTTTAAATGCAGAGCCTGTAAATACGGCACAACAGGAATAATAATCACCCCTGTCGCTACCGTCACCGCACCACCAACATAGCCAATGATCGGCGACAACCAAGATTCATGCTGGGCAAGGTTCGGGAAATGTTTCGCCCATAATCCATACATGCCATAGAGGGTCAGCATCATCCCCAATAACAGCTCACTACTATGCCCTTGCCCCTGATTTAATGTCGGCAAAAAGCTAAACATCGACCCTAGAACCACACCGAACAATAACATCCAGAACCGACGGATAAACGACCAGACCCGACCTTCGGCAAATAATTGCCAAATATTGGTGACCATAGACGGAACTATCAGTAATGATGCAGCCTGAAAAGGCGTCATGATGACACTGAGCAATCCCATCGAAACAGCAGGTAGACCTAAGCCAATCATGCCTTTTATCATCCCTGCGATGGTAAAAATAACCATCACCATTATGGCAAGCATCCATCTTCTCCTTTAGTGCTTGCTTCTATGCTACTGACAAGAAGATGATTCCCCTATTCTTTATTGATGAAGGCTACCTCAAGCAAAAGTTGAGGCAAAAAAAAAGAAGAGACATCGCTCTTCTTCATTTTTGAACCTATCAGCAAAACAACAGACTAATCATTCTGACTCTGCATTTCTTCGTTTTCAGCTTTGATATGCGCTTCTAAAATATTATTAAGAATACTTTCAATCATCCAGACACGATACAAGCTATTGAATACGTAAGTCTGTCCATCGACACGTAATTCTAAAACAGGAAATTCAGGCTGATGCTTGGTTCTGCACTGTTCATCATTTTGCTGTAAATAATGTTCAACAGGCTGATCCGTCAAATGCTCAATTTCTAACGATGCTTGTAATTCGGCAACATGTGGTGAATAAGACAAATCTTTGCCTTTTGTCCAAACTGCTTTTAGGACATCATACATGGCATCGATGCGCTGTGCTTCTTCTACGCTATAGAAGATCCGCGCGATATTCATGACAGCATCCTGTGTCGGACGGCAAAATGGCGTAAATGCAACTTCGGTACGCTGTGATAACCGTGTTGCCAAAGACCAGTCAAACTGGTCACGTCCCTGATAGGTTAAAGGGTAAACCGTGAGTTGAATATTATAATAATTGGCTAAATTTTCTTTAATATAAGCAAGCAGCAACCAACTAATCGGATCTTCCAACGCAATATACAAATCAAGCTCAGGCTGCATGGCCTGAATTTCTGCTAATTCTTCGGCATCGCTGATTAAATGCTCACGCCATTCAATATGATTAATTAAAAAGATTGGAATGCCTGTCAGCAGTTTTTGGCGACGCAAACGACGTGTTAAACGCAATAAATCATCAACCGCCTGATACTTACGGTCGGCAATTTCAAAATAACTGGCAGCAACGGGGACATCATTAAAAATACGTTCTGGAAAATGTTGTGGTTGATGCTGCTGGCTGGCCATGGCATATAAAGTTTTGAGTTTGCCATATTGCTGTTGCCATAACATATGAAAGATATCTTCAAGCAGATATAAAAATGGCTCATCTCGCAAAGGCGTATTTCTTAAAATGACTTCGGCTTGCTGGAGGGCTTCTTTGGTTGGCAACTCAGGCTGTTCGTCATATCCAAAACGATGTTGCTTTGCCAAAATTTTGGCATCGTTTAAACAATAGGCTTGCCATTCCTCTGCGGTCATTCCGTTTGGTGGTTCAACAGACTGATGGGAAATAATGACTTTTAAAGGTTTTAATTCATCACTCAAAATTTCATTGAGCTGTGGTAATTGCTGCACAGCGAGGTAACTATAAACATCATCCAGACGTAAATAAATACTCAGCCCTTTTTCTGTAGGTAAAACGTCTTGCCGTGATGGTTTTTGATAGAACCATCTCGATCGGATTGGATCAAACCAGCGACGAAATACTGACATGCGTACAGCCTCTTAACTATGAATTTTTCACGGCATTAAATGACAAGCTGCAAAATATAGACCAAATTCTATTTTGTAGCACAACAAACAATTCTTTGATTTTTACATCTTGCCTTTATGCTTGTGACAACAGCACCTTATCGATTTAAGCCGCAAGTTTAGCAAATTTTGCCCCCGCCTCGCTTGTTTATTTTCGTGACGTTTTTATGAAACCACAATCAAGAGATAAAACCCAGACCAAGCCATCAAAGCTCACCCAGCTTTTTTTAGCCAAAAAAATGCACCGCCATTCATGGAATAACGATGCAATTTTTTGAATTAAATGATTTTTACATTCAATTCTTACACGGTACGAACTGCACCTTTTGCGGCACTTGTTGCATGTTGTGCATAAATTTTCAAAGACTTAGACACTTTACGTGGCCGCTCTTCTTTCGGATGCCAGCCTTTTTCATCTTGGGCTTTGCGGCGCTCTGCCAAAGTTTCGTCATCTACACGTAAGTCCATACGACGGTTCGGAATGTCAATATCAATAATATCGCCATCTTCAACCAAACCAATTGCACCACCCTCGGCAGCTTCAGGTGAGATATGACCAATTGAAAGACCTGATGAGCCACCCGAGAAACGACCATCGGTAATTAACGCACAGTCTTTACCTAAACCTTTCGATTTTAAATAGCTGGTTGGATACAACATTTCCTGCATCCCAGGTCCACCACGCGGTCCTTCATAGCGAATCACCACAATATCGCCTGCTTTAATTTCATTACCTAAAATGGCTTCTACCGCAGCATCCTGACTTTCGAAAACACGTGCTGTCCCTGTAAATTTCAGGATAGATTCATCTACCCCTGCTGTTTTCACGATACAACCATCCAAAGCGATGTTGCCGAATAACACAGCCAACCCACCATCTTGAGAGAACGCATGTTCAGCATTGCGAATCACGCCAGTTTCACGGTTGCCATCAAGTGTTGAATAATAACGCTCTTGAGAAAAAGCCACTTGGGTTGGAACACCACCCGGTGATGAACGGTAGAATTGATAAATTTCAGGATCTTCAGTACGAATAATATCCCATTTATCGATAGCATCTTTTAAGGTGGGTTGATGTACTGTATTCACCGATGTATCAAGCAAGCCCGCACGTTCAAGTTCACCTAAAATTGCCATGATTCCCCCTGCACGATGCACATCTTCCATGTGAACATCTTGTTTTGCAGGTGCAACTTTACATAGCACAGGTACATGACGTGACAGTTGATCAATATCATTCATGGTGAAATCGACTTCAGCTTCATGTGCCGCAGCCAATAAATGCAGAACGGTATTGGTTGAACCGCCCATTGCAACATCCAATGTCATGGCATTTTTAAATGCTGACTTGGTTGCAATAGAACGTGGCAAAATGCTGTCATCATTTTGTTCGTAATAGCGTTTTGCCAATTCAACAATCAATTGACCAGCTTTTAAGAATAAATTTTTACGGTTGGCGTGAGTAGCCACAATTGAACCATTGCCCGGTAAAGATAAGCCCAATGCTTCGGTTAAACAGTTCATTGAGTTTGCAGTGAACATCCCCGAACATGAACCACAGGTTGGACATGCCGAACGCTCAAAGCTTTTCACTTCTTCATCAGTATAATGATCATCCGCAGCAACCACCATTGCATCCACAAGGTCAATCGCTTTTTCATTACCACGAATTTTGACTTTACCTGCTTCCATCGGGCCGCCCGAAACAAAAACCACAGGAATGTTTAAACGCATTGCTGCCATTAACATTCCCGGTGTGATTTTGTCACAGTTTGAAATACAAACCATGGCATCAGCACAATGCGCATTCACCATATATTCAACTGAATCTGCAATCAAATCACGCGATGGCAATGAATACAGCATTCCGTCATGCCCCATGGCAATTCCGTCATCTACTGCAATGGTATTAAATTCTTTGGCAACACCGCCCGCTGCTTCAATTTCTCGGGCAACCAGTTGACCTAAATCTTTCAGGTGAACATGCCCCGGAACAAATTGGGTAAATGAGTTGACCACCGCAATAATCGGTTTTCCAAAGTCGTCATCTTTCATTCCTGTTGCACGCCATAAACCACGTGCGCCAGCCATATTTCTTCCATGTGTCGATGTTTTTGAACGATAGTCAGGCATTTGTGTTTCCAACAAGTTGTGCTCGAGGTGAATAAATTCACTCTGGCTGAATAATACGGATCGTGTTGTTCTCTGCTTTATCATCAACCAATTTGAAGATCAAACAGCAACAACATATAGATGTGTCATCAATGCTGACAAGAGCATCACTGAAATCAGCTTATTTCACGACAACAGAAATATCCATTGGCATCATTCGCTATATTTTCATTTGAATGTCGCTCGGCATTGCCATGGCGATTCCAGCATCTATTCTACTCTTCATTCTATAGAAGCAAATCGGCTTGGGAAAGCCAAGAACTGCTTTAGAATGTCAATATTTAATAAAACTTACATGAATAATTTTTTAATTTTATATAACTTATTTTTATCAATTCTTTATTTTGAATAATTTTTTGTTCATTATCCAGATCAACAGCTGACAAATCAGATCATGTTTATAGCTTGTCTGTATTTTCACGTATAATGATGACAAACTGACTTTGGATTGCATTTGTGAAAATCATTTTTGCGGGCACCCCTGAATTTGCAGCCTCAGCTTTGGCTGCCTTATTAAAAACTCCTCATGAAATTGTTGCGGTTTATACTCAACCTGACCGTAAAGCAGGTCGTGGGCAAAAACTCACCCCATCGGCTGTGAAACAACTGGCATTAGCGCACAATCTTCCTGTTTATCAGCCTTTACATTTTAAGGCTTCAACGGCTGAAGGCTTAGCGGCACAGCAAGAACTGGCTGCATTTGATGCCGATGTAATGGTCGTTGCAGCATATGGCTTAATTTTGCCACAAGCCGTGTTAGACATGCCAAAATTTGGTTGCTTAAATATTCATGGCTCATTGCTACCACGTTGGCGTGGTGCTGCTCCGATTCAACGGGCGATTGCCACAGGTGACAACCAAACAGGCATTACCATCATGAAAATGGCTGCGGGTTTAGACACTGGCGATATGCTATATAAAACTTATTGCCCAATCACTGCACAAGACACTTCCGCTACATTACACGACAAACTGGCAGCGCAAGGTGCAGAAGCCATTGCTACCGTTTTAACCTCACAAGAAACACTACAACAATATCTGGCTGAACGTGAAGTTCAGGATGATGCTTTAACTGTTTATGCACATAAACTCAGTAAAGCTGAAGCAAAACTTGATTGGCAATTGCCAGCACAACAGCTTGATCTGAATATCCGTGCCTTTAATCCATGGCCTGTTGCCTTTTTTCCGTTAGATGAACAGCAAAATGTGCGTGTATGGAACTGTGAAAAATCAGCATTCACCACAGAAACAGCACAAGCTGGTGAAGTCATTGCCATTGATAAACAAGGCGTACACATCTCCTGTGGCGAGCAAAGTGTGCTTTGTCTGACCCAATTACAATGGCCAGGCGGTAAACCGCTCAATGCCAGCCAAATCTTACAATCACAAAAACTTCATGTTGGACAAATCTTGTCATGAATCAATTACTCAATCTTCGTGCACAAGTGGTGAAAACCTTACTGTCTGTACAGCAAGGACAATCGTTGTCTACTATTTTGCATCAGCAATTAGATCAAATTGCACCGAAAGACCGTGCTTTATTTCATGAACTAGTTTTAGGCACACTTCGCCAATGGTTTAGCTTAAAGGCACTCACCTTGCCTTTACTGAGCAAACCATTGGACAATCCCACGGTTGAAAGCTGTTTATATGTTGGGCTCTATCAAATTTTATGCACCCGCATTGCCCCACATGCAGCAATTTCTGAAACAGTCACAGCAACAAAGCAACTGGGTTTTCCTGCTTTAAGTGGTGTTGTGAATGCAATTTTACGTCGTGCAACACGTGAAACCGAGCAATTCCAGCAGACCTTAAATCAGACACATGGTTTACCAAGTTGGCTCTATAAACGTCTAAAAAAAGATTGGCCTGAGCAACTAGAATCCCTTTGCCAAGCGCTAAAACAAAGTGCTGCCATTACTTTACGTGTCAATCAACGAAAAATCGGACGTGACGCTTACTTAACTAAACTAGAAGATACTGACGTCCAAGCACAGGCTTGCCCTTATGCCGATGCAGGGGTCTTTTTAAAACAGTCTGTCCAAATTCCAGAATTGGTTGGTTTCTCACAAGGCTGGTTTTCCGTTCAGGATCAACACGCGCAACTCTCAGCAAGTTTGCTTCCAAATCTAGATGGTAAAACCGTCATTGATGCCTGTGCAGCACCAGGTGGAAAAACGGCTCATTTACTTGAGAAATTTAAACCATCATTACTCATTGCATTAGATCAGGATGAAAAACGTCTAAATCGAGTCACAGAAAACTTACAGCGTTTAGACTTAAATTCAGATCACGTACAAATCATGGCAGCCGATGCAACAACATGGCAAGCAACTAGAATGGTCGATTGTATTGTGTTGGATGCCCCTTGTTCTGCGATTGGTGTACTCAGACGCCATCCAGATATTCGATTATTGCGTCAAGCCAGCGATATTGCTGAAACAGTCGCTTTACAAAAGCAAATTTTGCAAAATATGTGGCAACAACTCAAGGTTGGCGGCACATTACTCTACATTACCTGCTCAATTTTGAAAGCAGAAAATGAACAGCAAATGATTGAATTTTTTGCAGAACACCCCGAAGCTCAGGAAGAAAAAATTATTGCGGACTGGGGAATACCACAAACTCATGGTAGACAATTATTACCGCTTGATCAGCAAGGTGATGGTTTTTATTACTGCAGAATTAAGAAAATAGCTTAAATACCCTACTTCCTTCTTTTAAAGACTGATTTTTGTTACATGCAAAATCAGTCTTTTTGTTTTAAGCATCTACAAAATTCAGTTCAGTCTGGCTTGGAATGGACAAGGCTTGATGAATATAAAGGCGTACCAATTTTTCGCGAGAGCCAATGGAACGCTGATAATAACTCGAATTCAATAATAGACATGCGCCATACGTCAGCGACCATATATATGATAAATAATCACGAATTGAGATATTAGATTGAAATTGATCTAAATATGCTTTAGTCATATCTTTAATACGAAGAATACGCTGCTGACGAATTTCATATAACTCATTAAACAAATGTTTTAACCCTGACTCTGTCATGGTTAAGTTTTCCTCGATTTGATGCAAAATAATCGTTTTTTCAGGGGCTTCTAGATGAAAAAGCATATAAGTAGGCGCATAATCCTGAAAATTATCAGAAAATTTATCAGAGATATTTAAAATTTTCTTTTCATTTTGAATAATTAATTCTAATAATAATTCATTTTTAGATTTAAAGTGCTTGTATAATGTTCCCTTAGCGATATCTAACTCTTTCGCTAAATCATCCAACGTCATACTTTGATAATTCTCTAGCAATAATTCTTCTGATACTTCCAAAATTTTTTTATAACGCGCTAAGAATTGCTCCTGACGGTTCGATTTCATGATGAACTCCATTTATCCAAAATCTGACCTAAATACAGTCTTACTAATAGCACATTTTATAACTTTTTCACATCTCCAATATGTATACGATCCTATTCCCAAAAACGAACTTTCCCCCCCCAAAAAAAAATAAACCCCCGACACTTGGTCGGGGGTTTGAATAATGAGCTGGCGATGACTTACTCTCACATGGGTAACCCCACACTACCATCAGCGCTAAGAGGTTTCACTTCTGAGTTCGGGAAGGGATCA
>NZ_JBCNKN010000023.1:0-11887 GCF_039596015.1 Acinetobacter sp. | reverse complement strand
ATGGCTAAAGCCAAGTTTGAACGTAATAAGCCACACGTAAACGTGGGTACAATTGGTCACGTTGACCATGGTAAAACAACTCTTACTGCTGCAATTGCAACAATCTGTGCAAAAACTTACGGCGGTGAAGCGAAAGATTACTCACAAATCGACTCAGCTCCAGAAGAAAAAGCACGTGGTATTACAATTAATACTTCACACGTAGAATACGATTCTCCAATTCGTCACTACGCACACGTAGACTGCCCAGGACACGCCGATTATGTTAAAAACATGATCACTGGTGCTGCTCAAATGGACGGTGCGATCCTTGTATGTGCTGCGACTGATGGTCCAATGCCACAAACTCGTGAACATATCCTTCTTTCTCGTCAGGTTGGTGTACCTTACATCATCGTATTCTTGAACAAATGCGACCTTGTAGATGACGAAGAATTACTTGAATTAGTAGAAATGGAAGTACGTGAACTTCTATCTACTTATGACTTCCCAGGTGATGACACTCCAGTTATCCGTGGTTCAGCTTTAGCAGCACTTAATGGTGATGCTGGTCAATATGGCGAACCTTCAGTTCTTGCACTTGTTGAAGCACTTGACTCTTATATCCCAGAACCAGAACGTGCAATCGACAAAGCATTCTTGATGCCAATCGAAGACGTATTCTCAATTTCTGGTCGTGGTACTGTAGTAACAGGCCGTGTAGAATCAGGTATCGTTAAAGTTGGCGAAGAAGTTGAAATCGTTGGTATTAAAGATACAGTTAAAACAACTGTAACTGGCGTTGAAATGTTCCGTAAACTTCTAGACGAAGGCCGTGCAGGTGAGAACTGTGGTATCTTGCTTCGTGGTACAAAACGTGAAGAAGTACAACGTGGTCAAGTATTGGCTAAACCAGGTACAATCAAACCGCATACTAAATTCGACGCAGAAGTATACGTACTATCTAAAGACGAAGGTGGACGTCACACTCCATTCTTGAACGGTTACCGTCCACAATTCTATTTCCGTACAACTGACGTAACTGGTGCGATCCAGTTGAAAGAAGGCGTAGAAATGGTAATGCCAGGTGACAACGTAGAAATGTCAGTAGAATTGATCCACCCAATCGCAATGGACCCAGGTCTACGTTTTGCGATCCGTGAAGGTGGTCGTACTGTAGGTGCTGGTGTTGTTGCGAAAGTAACTGCATAATCACTGAAAAGTAAAAAAACGCTCCATTTGGGGCGTTTTTTTATGCCTGTATGATCGTCATATTTGAGTATAATGTGCGTTTTATAGTTCATGAGAAAGACGACAAAATGATTCGTTTGATGCAGCAAGCTGATGTTGCGACGGTACATAATATTGAAAAACAGGTACAAAGCCATCCTTGGTCATATCAGCAGTTTGTGGAAGCACAGCAAACGTATCAAAGTACAGTCATTGAAAAGAATGGACAGGTGGTTGGTTTTTGTATTTTGCAACCTGTTTTGGATGAAGCAAATTTATTACTCATGGCAATAGATCCGAGTCAGCAGGGTAAAGGTTTGGGATTTGAACTGTTACAACAGTCGATAGCGTTACTTAAAAACAATCCTGTACAAATTTTTCTGGAAGTTCGTGAAAGTAATGCTGCTGCAATTGGCTTGTATGAAAAGTCAGGTTTTCATCAAATAGATTTACGTAAAAATTATTATCCAAACCCGAATGGTACACGCGAACATGCTGTGATTATGGTTAAAGCATGTACTGACGATTTTGCTGCATTATTTTCAAAATAGATTATTTGATGACGCTATTCCATTCGGTTGGGAAAATGGTCATAAAAGATTCTCCTAATTTTTGGATTTCATCTTCTGATAGCTGACGGTTTAGGCGTCTCCATTGCCCATCAATGAGGAGTTCAAAAGGAATATACTGGCATTTGTAATTCATTTTTTTAGAGTGTGGTACCCAGTAGCCGAGATAAACAAAATCTAGCCCAAGTGATTGTGCATATTCAATTTGTTTAAGAATAGCAAACACCCCCAAAGAACGGCGACATTGTTCAGGTTCAAAGAAAGTGTAAACGGCTGAAAGACCATCGTCCAATTGGTCGCATGTGGAAACACATAGTAATTGGTCATTATCCCAAAGTTCTAAAAAGAACGTATCGGTACAACTATGCATTAAGAACTTTTCAAATTGTTCTGTGCTTGGAGGGTACATGTCTCCATCGTGATGGCGCAGGCGAATATAGCGTTCATACAGGTCGTAATGAATATCGGTTGCCTGATTTGGTCGGGTAATTTTAACAGTTAAGTCTTGGTTGCGTTTCCAAGCTTTCTTTTGTTGACTATTCATTACAAAGTCTTGAACAGGAACACGGCAAGAGAGGCACTGGCGGCATAAGTGACATTCTGGGCGGTAGACAAAATCACCACTACGCCGAAATCCATTACGGGATAGTTCAGATAAAGTAATGACATCAATGCGTTGAGCAGGGTCTAAAAATACCATCCGTGCAGAACGATTTTCAAGGTAACTGCACTCGTGAGGTGGGGTAATGTAATATTGTAAATCATTCAAAAGGGATGTCGGGCGATATGAATTCATGTTGTGGCTCCCTCCTGAATTTTCTCATCATGATAAAAGTTGTTGATTTATGGCGATGTCCTTAGAAAAAAATACACTGTCCTGATACTTTTTCCAATCGATATTGGGCTGTTTTATAACATTTTGTAACGATTTTAAGTATTCTTTTCGAGAAATCACCTCTGCACCTAAGCTGAGGAGGTGATCATTTTCAAGTTGGCAGTCAATCCACAGCAATTGCTCATGTTGTCCAATCAGCATTAATGTATAAAACGCCATCTTAGACACATCCGTTGCATGGCTAAACATGGACTCACCAAAACAGCCATGTCCAATATTCACCCCATATAAGCCGCCCACAAGCTGTTGTTCTTGCCAGACCTCAACACTATATGCAAAACCTGCTTCAAATAGCTGTGTATATCCCTGAATAATTTCTTTACTAATCCATGTTTCATCTGCATAGCTTCGGGGGAGGGCACAGTGTCGGATGACGTCAGAAAATGCCTGATTGACAGTAATGCGATAGTTATGTTTTTTCATATTCCGAAGTAAAGATTTACTTGGGCGAAAATGCTGCGGATAGATAATACATCGAGGTTCGGGAGACCACCAACAAATGGGATCATCCTCATTGAACCACGGAAATAACCCGTGTTGGTAGGCATTGAGCAGGGTCGAAGGTGTGAGATCACCACCAATGCAAATGAGCCCCTGACCATCTGGATCGGCCAATTCAGGGTCTGGAAAATCGTATTGAGATATCAGCATATTTTTACCATAAATTGCTTTTATGTATGTAATAAAAGATGAATGCTTATGTATGAATTAATGTGATTTGTAGGTATTGATGATAACTGAAAATCGAGTGGAATATTGCAGCGCATTTTGTACAAAATGAAGGCAAATATGGCATGTATTGTGCATAACTCATGCGGGGATATTTATATGAGTACTATTATATGCAAGCCATCAAGAAATCTCTTTTTCTACAAGTTGTCATCGCACTCATTTTGGGATGTCTGGTTGGCTTTTTCTTTCCTCAGTTTTCGAAGGAATTTCAGGTTTTAGGGGATGCCTTTGTTAAATTGGTGAAAATGTTAATCGCACCATTGGTTTTTTGTGTTGTTGTTTTGGGAATTTATGGTGCAGGGGATCTAAAAAAAGCGGGTAAAGTTGGACTAAAAACGATCATTTATTTTGAGATCATGACGACAATTGCACTTTTGATGGGCGTTGCAGTTGCGTATATTTTCAAACCTGGTGCGGGTATGCACATCGATGTGCATAGTTTGGATGCGGCAAGTCTGACGAAATACAACGAAAATGTGCATGCGGTTAGCAATTTTCCGGATTTCTTTTTAAATTTAATTCCACAAACTGCCATTGGTGCATTCACTGGGGCTGAAGTTTTACAGGTTATTTTATTTGCCATTATTTTTGGAATTGCGCTTTCTCAGTTGCCAAGTGAAGTGAAAGATCCTGTTGCTTCTTTTATTGATAAAATTTCACAAATCATTTTTAAAATGATGGGGTTAATTGTGAAATTAGCACCGATCGGAGTTTTTGGTGCGGTTGCTTTTACTGTGGGTAAATACGGTTTAGCATCGTTAATGAACTTGGGGTATTTGGTTGTCTTGTACTATGCCTGTGTGATCTTTTTTGTCGTTGTTGTCTTAGGCGGCATTTTACGGTTGTTCGGGTTTAATATTTTTAAACTGATTGGCTATTTAAAAGAAGAAATTTTGGTGGTTTTGGGTACAGCGTCTTCTGATTCGGTATTACCGCAAGTGATGAAGAAATTGACTCAATTGGGGATTAAGAACACAACGGTAAGTTTAGTTGTTCCATCGGGTTATTCATTTAATTTAGATGGTTTTTCAATTTATTTAACACTGGCAGTTGTCTTTATTGCTCAAGCAACAGGAACCGCACTTTCATTTCATGACCTAATTATTATTTTGTTGATCACGCTGTTTACCTCTAAAGGTGCGCATGGGATTCCAGCTTCCGCAATTGTGGTATTGGCAGCAACATTAAATAGTTTCCCTGCCATTCCTGCGGTTGGTTTAGTGTTGATTTTATCGATTGACTGGATTGTGGGTATTATTCGTGCAGTGAGTAATCTGATTGGGAACTGTGTTGCTGCGGTGGTGATTGGTGCATGGGAAAAGGATCTGGATTTTGAGCGTGCACACCAAGTTCTGAATAATCCTGAACTTGTAAAACAACAAGTGCAAGAGATTGAGGCAACCGAAACAGTCGCATCTCCAGCGCTTCATTTTCCGATTGCGAAAGATTTAAATTAATGTCTAGCGAAAGTAGAAGCTAAAAAGTACAAAAGCAGCCTAGGCTGCTTTTGTACTTTAGAATGTAGTATTTATTGATGATGCTTATTTTACTTGGTCTAAATAAGCATCGGCATCTAATGCAGCCATACAGCCTGATGCCGCAGAGGTAATGGCTTGGCGATAAATTTGGTCTGCAACATCACCCGCAGCAAACACACCTTCAACAGAAGTTGCAGTTGCATTGCCCTGTAAACCGCTTTTTACCACGATGTAACCACCGTTAAGTTCAAGCTGATCTTTAAAAATTTCGGTATTTGGTTTATGACCAATGGCAATAAATAAGCCGTGGGCATCAAGGTTTTGGGTTGAACCATCTTGGGTTGATTTTAAGCGAACACCTGTCACGCCTGTATTGTCACCCAGTACTTCATCGACCTGATGATTCCAGACAATAGAGATTTTGCCTTCTTTTTCTTTTGCAAATAAATGGTCTTGCAAAATTTTCTCAGAACGTAAGCTGTCACGACGGTGAACTAAAGTTACATGTGCTGCAATATTGGATAAATAAAGCGCTTCTTCAACGGCAGTATTTCCACCACCAACCACAACAACATTTTGGTTTTTGTAGAAGAAACCATCACAAGTTGCACATGCACTTACGCCTTGGCCCATAAACTTCTGTTCAGATTCTAGACCTAAATATTGTGCAGTCGCACCAGTGGCGATAATCAGTGCATCACAGGTATATTCACCCATGTCGCCTTTGAGCACAAACGGACGAGTTTTTACATCAACTTCATTGATATGGTCGTAAATCAACTCTGTGCCGAAGCGCTCAGCGTGTGCTTGCATACGTTCCATTAGGGCAGGGCCTGTTAAGCCTTCTTCGCCGCCTGGCCAGTTGTCAATTTCCGTTGTTGTGGTCAATTGACCACCTAATTGTAAACCCGCAATTAACGTCGGTTTTAAATTTGCACGTGCCGCATATACCGCAGCACTATAACCCGCAGGGCCTGAACCTAAAATAATTAAACGTGAATGACGAGCACTCATGTAGATTTCCTTTTATAATGTAAACTGAAAAAAATTATACGTGAAACAGGGAGAATTTTGTGTGTGTTTGATGTCGATAATATTGATCATCTAAATCGGATTCAGCTATATAAAACACTAACAAACATTCAGCATTCTACTGCATCTTTTTTTATAGAACAGGTGCATAATATAAAGATTTATTGATTGAAAAAAGTAATTTCACTTATTTCAATATTTTTCATTGGTTACATGGATACAGGACAGTATATGACTGCGGTGTCGAGTGTTTATGCACAGCGCTTACTCATCACATTATTTTTGGTGTCATTTGGGATTTATCTGTTTTTAGCGACAGTCACATATACTCCATTTGATCCAGGCTGGATGCATATTTCAAGCGATACACAACAAGTGTCCAATGCCAGTGGTGTAGCAGGTGCTTGGGTTGCTGACTTATTGTTTGGTTTTCTGGGGTGGGCAAGTCTACTTTTACCATTTTTCTTCTTTATTGAAGCAATTCAGGTTTGGTGGCCGAGAAGTTTTCTGAGCAGACCTTTTCGCTATGCTGCGCAATTCTTTATTTTATTGGCAACAGCAAGTTTACTGTATTTGTTCTGGAATGTGCCGAGTGATGCTTTAGAAAATGCCTCAGGCGGTATTATCGGCTATGAACTTGGCGATAGTCTGTCTCAGCTTTTGACGATCTATGGTGCGAGTGCATTTTTAGTCATTCTTTGGTTGACCTTGGTTACGCTGGCATTTGGTATTCAATGGAATAAAACATGGGCGACATTGCAAGCAACACCAAAGTATCTGCAAGATCTTTTTTATAGAAACGTCCCTGAAAGTGAAGCTGCCTACGACCTTACCACCAAAACACCTTCTAAACGTGTCGTGGTCGAACAGGTTGCAGCCGCACCAACACCGAAAGATGAAGAAGTAGCTACGGCTAAACCTCAACAACAATCGACTGAGCAGGCAAATCGAAACAGTGCAGCGGCGGAACATTTATTTGAACGTCTGGTCGATCAACAACCCGTTGAGAAACAAGCAGCACCACAACAAACCGCTGAGCGTATTGATGATACTGTGTTTGAAAAAACATTAGAAAAAGCGCACACATTGACTCAAACATCAGCAAAAACAATTGCTACAGGTGAAGTTTGGCGAGCGCTTGACCATGAAAAAGTCGAACTGCAAGAACAAGAAATTGATGCATTATTAAAAGCTGCACAAGATGAGCATCATGGCTCTGCACCGCAAAACTTTAAATCGGTTGCCGATCCATTGAATCAAGCTGTTCATTCTGAAAAATCTGGTTTGGACTGGAACGATGACCAAATTTTTGATGACTTGTTGGCAGCTGTGCCGAATGCAAAAACTGCGACAGATTTACATCAGCCGTTTCAACAAGACACGCTATCTAAGATAGCGGATGTTCCAGTAGAGAATAGATCGGTTTCTGTACACGATATGGTACAGCATGATGAACCGATTGCAGATATTGAAAAATTATTGGCATTAGATAAAACACAACCAGAGCAAACCTCTTCGTTAGAAATTGAACCTGAATCAGAGGTTGTCGTACAGCCACGTACGACAAGTAGCTATGCGCAATCAACACCTTTTGTAAAAGCACAAATTCAGACCACTATTACAAAACCTGAGTTATCAAAAGAAGCGTTTATTGAAGCTTGGCAGGAAACTGCGGGTAAACCTCAAGAAGAAGACGAATTTGACTTGGATGCACCATTGACCGATGCACTAGGTCGTCCAATGTCACGTGCGATGGAAGTTGCTGCAAAACGTCGTGATTTGCCGACATTGCCATCGACTGATTTATTGGATCGGGTTGATCCAAATAAGAAAGTTAATTTTACTGCTGAGCAATTGTCTCGTCTTTCGGAATTGCTTGAAATCAAATTACAAGAATTTAACGTCAAGGCAAAAGTGGTTGAAGCTCAACCAGGGCCTGTTGTGACACGTTTTGAGTTGGATTTGGCACCGGGGGTGAAGGCTTCAAAAGTCACCAATATTTCACGTGATTTAGCTCGTTCAATGTCAATGGCTTCCGTTCGTGTGGTTGAGGTGATTCCAGGTAAGCCATATATTGGTATTGAAGTTCCAAACAGTGCCCGTGAAATGGTACGTTTGATTGAGTTGTTGGAAACGCCAGTTTATCGAGATCCGAATGGCTTGATTAGCATGGCAATGGGTAAAGATATTTCAGGAAATCCTGTTTTAACCGATTTAGCGAAAGCACCACATATGTTGGTTGCAGGGACAACAGGCTCAGGTAAATCTGTTGCCGTGAACTCGATGATTTTATCGATGTTGTTAAAATATACGCCAAACCAGTTACGCTTGATTTTGATTGACCCGAAACAACTTGAATTGGCGAACTATAGCGATATTCCGCATTTATTAACTCCAGTTGTAACCGATATGAAAGATGCGGTGAGTGCTTTGAACTGGTGTGTGAATGAAATGGAACGTCGTTATAAACTGATGTCTTTCCTGAAAATTCGTAAACTGAGTGATTACAACCGTAAAGTCGAAGAAGCGATTGCCAATGGTGAAGACTTAATTGATCCGACATGGAAGCCGAGCGATTCTGCAACGCAAGAACGTGCACCTCGTTTAACGCCATTACCATCTATTGTGATTGTTGCCGATGAGTTTGCGGACATGATCATGCAGGTCGGGAAAAAGGCTGAGGAAATGATTACCCGTTTAGCACAAAAATCACGTGCGGCAGGGATTCATTTATTGCTTGCGACACAACGTCCATCGGTAGATGTGATTACAGGTCTTATTAAAGCCAATATTCCAACACGTGTGGCATTGCGTGTGAACAGTAAAATTGACTCCCGTACCATTTTAGATGCAGGCGGTGCAGAGGATTTGCTGGGGCATGGTGACATGTTGTTCCTTGGGCCGGGTAAAATTGAACCTGAGCGTGTTCATGGGGCATTTATTAGTGATGATGAAGTGAACCGTATTTGTGATGCTTGGCGTGAGCGTGGTGAACCAAATTATATTGATGAAATTTTAACGCCGTATGATGAAGAGCCAACATCGCGTGGTTTTGAAGAGGGCGATGCTGATCCAAGCCGTGATGCGCTGTATGATCAGTGTGTTTCATTTGTACTTGAAACCAGAAAAGTATCTGTATCCTCATTACAGCGTAAATTTAGTTTAGGTTATAACCGTGCGGCACGGATTGTCGATCAAATGGAAGAAAATGGCATTGTTAGTGCAATGGGGCCAAATGGTAAACGAGATATTTTGGTCTAAGTAGAATAAATCACTGTAAAGCCTGATACATCTTGTTGTGTATCAGGCTTTTTATATGTGTTTTTAACCTTTTTCGATCTGTTGCATAATCCAGTCTGCGATTTGTTTTAATGCATCCTGAATAGCGGTGGTAAGTGGATGACCTGCATTCAGGCGAACATAATCATGGTATTTATTGTCTTCTCCAAAGATAATCCCCGGAACAATACTGATGCCTTGTGAAAGTGTAAATTGATATAAGTCATAGGCATTGAGTTGGTGCGGTAGTTTTAGCCATAGGGCATAGCCGCCTTGAGGCATGTGAATTTGAAGCTGTTGTGTCGGGAGTAGTTGCTGCAAGTATTCTATATATTGCTGCACCTGATGATACAACTGTGGTCTAAGCTGATTAATATGTCGACGATAACCACCACTGAAAATAAAATCCGCCAATCCAAGCTGTAAAGGCGTATTCACAATAATATTATTGGCTAACAGCAGCGGCTTTAGGTGCTGCAAGGTTTTTGGTAGGCAAAGCCAGCCTACCCGATAGGCACTGGATAAATTTTTGGATACAGAACCCACCAAAATGACGTAGCCCGCTTTGTCCCAGTGTTTGATGGGAAGTGGGCGTTGTAAGTCATAACCACATTCGGCATAAATATCATCTTCAATGATATAACACTGATATTCTTCTGCCAGTTTGGCAATCTGTGCTTTTTCTTGGTGGGATAGGCAGTAACCCAAAGGGTTTTGATAATTGGCAGTTAATAAACACGCTTTGGCTTGACCTGTTTGCATGACTTGTTCTAAGCGCTGTAAGTCAATGCCTTGGCTATGGGCTGGGATTTCAATCACTTTACGATTAAAACTGGCCAATAGCTGTAGCTGACCGTTAAAGGTTGGGGTCGGTAAAATAATACTGTCGCCCATCTTTGTTAGAGATTGAATAATCAGCATAAGTGCCGCAAGGCAGCCATTGGTAATAAAAATATCTTCATAGGCAATATGTAGTCCATCCTCAGCCCAGTGCTGCAAAAGTGCTTTACGTAGCCTGTCGTGGCCTTGTCGGTTGCAATATAAAAAATCTTCAGAATGGCTGTGTTTTAAACTGCGTTGAATGGAACGGCGTAACTGCTCAATTGGAATGAGCGGTGTTCCGAGTTGAATTGCGCCAAGCTGAATCATTTGAGCCTGACTTGAAGCATCCTGTATTTGGTTGTGTAAATCGAAACTGGTAATGTCACGACTCACCGAGGGAAAGTCGATACAGTCTTGCTGAATAGGTGCGACAAATTTACGTGCTTGCACAAAGAATCCAGACTTGGGTTTGACATACAGATAGCCTTCAGCTTCAAGCAATTCATAACAGGCTTGTGCCGTTGAAAGGCTAATTTGATGTTGTTGTGCGAAACCACGTAAAGAGGGAAGTTTACTGTGCGCACCTAGTTCTCCATTGATTATTTTATGGCGAAGTTGACTGGCAATTTCTTGATATAGGAAATGCATATCTGTACTGCTTTTTTTGTAAGATTTGTATCTGTATACCTTAACAGATTCTTCCTAAGATGTAGTCAGTCATCGCGAATTTAGGGAGAATTTGAATGAAAAATGTTATGGTCTTAGTCGGATTATTGAGTTTAATTGGATGTACTCCAGTTAAAAATAATGCAGTGACTTGTAAGCAGTTGGCGGATGGCTATTTAAATACGCAATTTGGTCATTATTATTTAGTCAATGAGCCACAAAAGAAGGGCAATACAATACGTTTATTTTATCGGGTCGAACAAAGTTATAAATTGACCCAGACACAGCCCAAAGTCTTTGAATGTGTTGAAACATCTGAAGCATTACAGTTAAATTTACTTGAAAATGATGCAACGAAAACAGTGGTCATTTTACCGATACAAAAAAGCCTGCATCAGGCAGGCTAGATTTGAAATTTAGGCAAATTTTGCTAAAACTTCTAGAAAAGGAGCGCGTTGTTTAGGGAATTCAGCAATAACATCCGCAATAGTTTGTCCTTGAGGATTGGTCGCCTTGATATCACGTCCATCTGCTTGAAACTTTGTAAGCAGGCGCTCAAAGTCATGCGCGCGCATGTGTTTAAAGGCATGATATAAAACGTAGAAATCGGCATTAATGCCTTGCGGTGGTAAATGGTTCAAGTAGGCAAACACACGCTCATCTGACCATTCTTCATTGAAAGTTGCTGGCTGTGATACTGCCATTGCTCGCTCCTAGCTATAAAATGAAAACAGGCAAAATTTTTTAACTGGATAATGTCGCATTGACTTATTGAGTCCACGTAAAGTACAGCTTCTTGTTTTATAACGGGAAAGCTGTATATGCTCATCCAGTCCACTCGAAGCATAACTTCTTGTTTTATAACGGGAAAGCTGTATATGCTCATCCAGTCCACTCGAAGCATAACTTCTTGTTTTATAACGGGAAAGCTGTATATGCTTATCCAGTCCACTCGAAGCATAACTTCTTGTTTTGTGACGGGAAAGCTGTATATGCTTATCCAGTCCACTCGAAGCACAGCTTCTCGCCTTGCGACTGGGCAAAGCAGTGCTTTGCTGATCCAGTCCACTCGAAGCATAGCTTCTCGCCTTGCGACTGGGCAAAGCAGTGCTTTGCTGATCCAGTCCACTCGAAGCATAGCTTCTCGCCTTGCGACTGGGCAAAGCAGTGCTTTGCTGATCCAGTCCACTCGAAGCATAGCTTCT
>NZ_JBCNKN010000022.1:0-30591 GCF_039596015.1 Acinetobacter sp. | reverse complement strand
ATCTTTGGGCACGAGGCTATCGAGTGTCACCATCTCAATTTCTTGTTGGGTCGAGTTAGATTTCAGCATCTTTCCATTATAGAAAAAGGTTGTCCTTGTGGGAACAACCTTTGTCAGCAGTCTGAAAGCTGCCGATTTAGGCAGCTTTTTTTATTCTTTTAAAGAATTTCTTCTACCCGATGTGCAATTCGTAATAGCTGACTATCATCGCCAGAAAATGAGGAAAGTAAAATTGCTGTAGGAAGTGAATTCTCAGCAAAACCATTTGGTAACGTAATGCCTGGCATATCTAAAAAACTACCTGGCATTGTTAAACGTAAAGTTCGCATATTAGTTTCAAAAAACAATGCCTCATTTTCTTCTAAAGGCTGTATTTGAGGTGCTGTATGCGCCACTGTCGGAGTGAGTAGAATCGAACCATTTAACGATTTCTGAATCGTTTGTTTGAGTTCTTGTTGAAGAAAATAAAGTTTTATTTGTTCTGATGCCAAAAAACCTCGAGACCGTTCTAGCCGTGTTCGAATTCGTTGATCTATTTTTGTCGCATCTGGTGAATTGAGTAATGTTTCATGCCGTGTAAATGCTTCGGCTGCACCCAACCATAATCCCTGATCAACTAAATCTAAACTTTTCTGGAAAGCATCTATTGGACGATACTCAATATGACATCCCGCTTGTTCAAGCTTAGCTATACTCTTTTCAAAATTTGATTTTACTGCTGGCTGAATACTGCTGTGTTCTAAAATACGTACATCCACAACAAAATGAATCGATTTAAAATCGCCTTGGGGAATGGGTAAATCAAAAGAATTTTTTCCCAAAATAGACTGATCAAGCGCTATACAGTCTCGAACACTTGTCGCAAGTGGGCCCAAAGTATCTAATGTTTTGGATAACTCAAATACCCCTCGTTTTGAGTAACGATCATGGCTGCTTCTAAACCCTACCAAACCATTAAAAGCGGCAGGGATTCGTATTGAACCAGCCGTATCTGTTCCCATACCAATAGGGACACAACCATGACCCACGGATATCGCTGCTCCAGACGAAGACCCACCCGCAATACATTGTGAATCATAAATATTTTGTGGATGGCCAAAATACGGATTTAACCCTAACCCAGAATAGGCAAATTCTGAAAGATTAGTTTTCCCAACAGAAACCATCCCTATCTGAGCCAATTTTAAGACCAAATCAGCATCTTGCATTTTAGCAGGGTCATCCGCTAAAACTTGTGACCCTGCAGTTGTACGATAACCATTGATATCAAATAAATCCTTCCAAGATAGTGGAACTCCATCAAGCAATGACAATGGTTGCCCAGCATCCCATCTCGCTTTTGCTGCCAATGCCTCACGAAATGCTCGTTCTTGGCATAATGAAATAAATACATTGCAAGTATGGGAAACTTTTTCAAAAGTTTGTTCAAGTAAACGAACAGGATCTAACTGTTTATGCTGAAACTGTTGTGATAATGCTAAAGCATCGAAATGATTCATCATGAGTTCCCCTATAAAAGGATAAGTATCTCAGCACCCTGAAATACCTCCTTTTCATACTATAATTAATGTGTCAGTGGTAATGCTTTGCCCATTTTGGTCGCAGGCAATTGAATTCTTTTTTCAGGCTGTATCAACATCATGCAACACATACTAAACAGCGCGATTCCTGCCGTTGCATAAAAAATGGCATTGTATGAATAGTACTGTGCTAACCAGCCTGAAAGCATTGGTGCAATGATGGATGCAAGGTTTGCTATTGCCAGTGTAAATCCTGAAAATGAACCCACATTTGCATTCGGAGAAACATCAATAATCACGGAATAATAAACATTATTGACCATCGCATTACAGGCATTCCCTAACGCAATTAAGGCAATAATCGATGTGGCAGATGTCATTTGTGGAATGAGCACAAAACAAGCTGCAGTGAGACATAACATCACACAGGCGAAGACATTACGTGCAATTTTTAAGTTAAAGTGACGGTACAAATAATCACTGATATAGCCACCCAAAACGACAGTAATGGTCGAACCAATCCACGGAATCATGGCAATATACCAAAGAGAATTTAAATTATAGTGAAAAGTATCCTGTAAGTACTTTGGTCCCCACGAAACAATAGTGAAGGTAATATACAAGAAGGTGAAATAACCAAAAGCGTTCAACATCAATGTTCTATTTTTAAAGAAAGACCACCATGGTAATTTGTCAGCATTTAATTCTTGTTCTCGGTCTTGTTTAATATATGCCAGCTCAGTTGCAGATACTTTTGAATGTTCTTCAGGCGTATTTCTAAAAACAACATAAAAAATCAACATAAAAATAATGGAAAGCACGCCCAAACATACAAACATCACTCGCCAGTCTTTTGTCACCATGAGCAAAAACACGGCGATAGGCGATGTCAATAACGCACCCACCTGTGTACTCACCAGCCCAAAACTTAACGAAAGGCTTTTTTCTTTCTTTGGCGACCAGTCTGCAATTGATTTACTCATGAGTGGATAGGCAGGCCCTTCACAAAGCCCAAAAATAACGCGGATCAGTGCGAACCCCATGAGCGCTGAGCCAAAGAAAAAAGTACCTATATTCCCAGCCCAAGCTGTCAAAATTTCAACAACAGACCATAAAATACCAACAATCAGCCAAACCTTTCTCGTACCAAATTTATCTGCAAGGACTCCGCCAAATAAAGCTCCTGCTAAATATCCAAATCCGAAATATCCAAGAACAGCACCAATTTGAACCTTACTAAATCCATATTCATGTGAAATATCATTAATTGCAAAAGGCAAAGCACCCCGATCAATATAATTAATCAATGCAATTGAAAATAATAAAGCGAAAATTGAATATCTAAATTTTGAACCGTGTAGAGAACCCGCCATAATCTTATTCCTCTTTGAATCAAACTGAAGTCAAAGCAAAGAGCGCTGCCTTTACTTTTTAAAAGGGTGGATATCGGTAAACAACAGTCTGAAAGTGCGTATTCTTTCCATACTTCTTTCAATACTTGAAAACAGGGATATAACGATTTTTTAAATTTGAATTGCTGGTTTTAAATCACCTCCCCACTGGCAAGGTCATACAGTACTTTTAAGAGAATATTCCCTCCATTTTCAATATCTTGTAAATGTGTAAATTCTTTTACGTTATGTGATAAACCCGCAACACTTGGAACAAAAATCATTCCTGTCGGACAAACCTCTGAAATAACCTGAGCATCATGCCCTGCACCACTTGGCATTTTTTTCACAGAAAGATGACTTTGTTTGGCGAGGTTTTCGATATGCTGAACAATACGATTGTCAAAATGAACTGGTGCTGATTTTGCAAGATCACGTACAGATAGATGTACTCCTTCATCTAAAGCAGCTTGTTTGGCAAATTGCATAATCTCTTGATAGACATGATCTAAAACTGCCTGATCTGTATTACGAATATCAAGGGTAAAAACCGCCTTATTGGGAATTACATTCACAAGGTTAGGGGTAAATTTAATTTGCCCGATAGTCGCCAATTGTCCTTGTCCTACCTGTTTAACCAAACGACGAGCCATCGTTGCAATCTGCATCGCAACCATACCGGCATCATGCCTTAACTGCATAGGCGTTGTACCGGCATGGTTTGATATTCCATCAATCGTAAATTCAACCCAATGAATCCCTTGAACACCTGTAACCGCACCGAGTTGCAGTCCCTCGTGCTCTAATACTGGGCCTTGTTCGACATGTAATTCTATAAATGCATGGATTTTCGGATGACCAACTGGTGCCTCTCCGATATAGCCAATGGTTTTTAAATTTTCATATACCGTTGTGCCATCAATCCCTACTGTGTCATAGGCCGCTTGTAAGTCCAATTCTCCTTGGAAAACTAAACTGCCCATCGTGTCAGGTGGAAATCGAGCACCTTCTTCATTCGTGAAAAATGCAACTGCGATAGGATGTTTTGTTTGAATCTGTGCATCATTTAAAGTTGCAATAACTTCTAGCCCTGCAAGTACCCCCAAATTACCATCATATTTTCCACCCGTGCGTACAGTATCAATATGAGAACCCGTCATGACAGGTGGTAAATCTTCAAGGCCTTCACGGATACCCACCACATTACCAATCGCATCAATTGAAACGGATAAACCCAATGCTTTCATCCATTCAATGACTAAATCTCGTCCTTGTTTATCTTCCTCGGTCAATGCCAAACGGCATACACCACCTCCATCAATCGCACCCACCTGTGCTAATTCGAGAATGCGTTGATTCAAACGGGAAATGTTAATCTTGAGCGAAGCACTTATATGTTCAGCAGGTTGCCGATCTAATCGTATTACTGTATTCATCGTGACCTCTTAAATATCTAAATCCTGATAATGATCATGGAGTTGTTCAATTTTATTTAAGCGCGCTTGGGTAAACTCGCGCTGCTCAAATGCAACTTGTGTGCATAACGCATTAATAAGAGAAATAATGGCGGTGTAAGAGTCGAACATCCCTGTACTTTTGGTGAAAGTCCGCAGGGTCAAATCAGCATGAGTTGGAAGCTCAGAAGAAGATAAATCCGTAAAAAGTAGCACCTTTGCATGACACATAACGGCATGTTCAGCGATTTGCCGAATCAGCTTGACGCGTCGTCGATAATCCATCATTAAAACCAAATCCTCTGAACCTAAATCGACCAATTCTTCGGTTAAATGCAATCCGTTATTATTAGGTACTAAAACAACGTCCTCTCGAACCTGAGTCAACAACAGCCACATGTAATGTGCTAAATGACGACTACTTCTAAATCCGACCACATAAATTCGGCGTGCTTGCTTTAACATCGAAATAGCGTGTTTGAGCTTTAATGGGTCAAGCTGTTCAAATGTTTGTGCAATATTATAAATTTCATTCGAAACATGTTGTTCGATATACCCAAGACCATTCTTTTCGTATTTATCTTCCATCATCAGATACAGAGGAGATGCGGTATCTTTCATTTCTCGTGCACGCAAGCGTAATTCACTAAAAGAGCCGTAGCCAAGACGTTTAAAAAAGCGCACCGCGGTCGCTTTAGAGACATGGGCAAGTTCAGCAAGTTCCGTTGCAGAATACGCTGCGAGTTGGTGAATATTTTCCAAAACAACTTGTGCTAAACGTGTTTCACTTTCAGTAAGAGAATTGCCAAGCTCAAGGATTTTTTGATGAATATCTTGCTTAACCATGAATGTTCCTTAAGAAACTTTTGTTTCATGATTTAGATATTTGCAACAAGTGTGCCAAATTATTTTTTCTATATTTTATAATTCATTAAACGACTTTCTAAAATTTCACCATCAAACAAGATTATTTTATGTGCAACTTTTTTATGCAGATGTTGTCTGAAATGCACTATTTTTTAACGAAAGCCCTATCCTTTTACATAGCCTTCAACTTTTCTAAAAACAACTCCAAAATCAGGTTCGGATGCCGTCCTTTACGTGTCACCACTGAAATTTCAGACTGAAATACCAATTGCTCTGGCAAAATTACTTTCATCATGCCTTGATCTACCCATTGTTTGGCATAGTGGTCAGGTAAAAAACCCACAAATCGCCCCGACAAAATCAAAAAGGCAATCCCTTCCCGATCACTGGCTGTTGCAGACTCTTTTAAGCGTTGTTGCAATACCATAGCTTGAGTGTTCATCCGATAATTGGGAATCACTGCATCCCAATGCTGCAATTGTTTAACATCGATTTCTGTGGCGACATCAAATAACGGATGTTGCTGACTACAATATAAAAAACAGGTTTCATCATATAAAGGGAAATAATCCAGCCCTGAAAGTGGCTGCATCATCGGCAATGCCCCGACATGCAAACGCCCTTCTAACACCCCCCGTTCGATTTCACTCGGTGTACTCATACTAAGATGAATTCGAATATCTCGACTGGCTTCGGATAGTTCTGACAATGCCGAGGTGATCTTCATTTGCGGCTGTGTCACCAAATTATTAATAATGCCAAGATTCAACTCACCTTTTAGATGCTGATGAATTTGGTTCACCTGTTGCCGAAAATCTTCCAATGATGCAAATAAAATTTCGCTATAACGTAAAACCTCACGCCCTTCTTCAGTCAGTGCAAAACCTGAACGCCCTCGTTGACACAACCGCACTCCTAGGCGTTTCTCTAAATCACTCATATGCAAACTAATTGCAGAACGGGTAATACCCAAAACACTTTCTGCCGAGGCAAAACTACCACACGCCACTACAACCTTAAAAACACGCAATAATTTGAGATCAAAATCGGTAATTTGACTGACATTTTTTGTTTTCATTTTAGGTGAGTTTTTTCATAACTAAAGTTAAGTTGATTTAAATTTATCCTATCTAACTGCGCATTGTAAGCTCAAATTATTACGAATTGCAGGATGCCCTCATGTTTACAACCCAAGATTACGATGCAACTTATTCTTCTGCCCACTGGATGCCTTTTAGTGCAAACCGCAACTTTGCCAAAGATCCTCGCTTTGTCGTTGCAGCCAAAGATCACTATCTGATTGATGCTGATGGTCGCCAAATTTATGATTCATTATCAGGATTATGGACGTGCGGTGCAGGACACACCCGAATTGAAATCCAGCAAGCCGTTGCTCAGCAATTAAGCACCTTAGATTACTCGCCAGGTTTCCAATTTGGTCATCCCCTTTCATTCCGCTTGGCTGACAAAATTGCGTCATTAATGCCAGAGTCTTTAAACCATGTTTTTTTTACAGGATCAGGCTCCGAATGTGCCGATACTGCGGTAAAAATGGCGAAAGCCTACTGGCGAATCAAAGGTCAAGCCAGCAAAACCAAATTTATTGGTCGAGCCAAAGGCTATCATGGTGTAAATCTGGCAGGTACCAGTTTGGGTGGAATTGGCGGTAACCGTAAGATGTTCGGGCAGTTTATGGATGTTGACCATATTCCCCACACCTTACAACCCAATCAGCAATTTACCAAAGGCATGTCGGAAACAGGTGGTGTCGAACTCGCCAATGAATTTTTAAAACTGATTGAACTGCACGATGCTTCCAATATTGCGGCCTTAATTGTAGAGCCTGTATCGGGTTCAGCAGGTGCTATCATTCCACCAAAAGGCTATTTGCAACGTCTGCGTGAAATTTGTGATCAACACAATATCTTATTGATTTTTGATGAAGTGATTACAGGTTTTGGCCGGATGGGGAAATGGACAGCCGCAGAATATTTTGGGGTCACTCCCGATATTCTAAATTTTGCAAAACAAGTCTCAAATGGCGCAATTCCATTAGGCGGTGTAGTGACATCCAGTGAAATTTATAACACATTCATGCAACAGGATTTACCTGAACATGCCGTCGAGTTTGCGCATGGTTATACCTATTCAGCGCATCCTGTAGCATGTGCTGCGGCATTGGCAACATTGGATTTATTAGAAAAAGATCAACTGATTGAACAGTCTTATGCGCTTGCGCCTGAGTTTGAACAGCTCATTCATGGCTTAAAACAGGCAAAGCATGTCGTGGATATTCGCAACTGCGGCTTGATCGGTGCAATTCAATTACAACCGCGTGATGGCGATGCAACCGTCCGTCCATTTGAAGTCGGTACAGCCTTATGGAAAGCTGGTTTTTACGTGCGCTTTGGGGGTGATGGCTTGCAGTTTGGCCCGATGTTTAATTCAAAAGTACAAGATTTGCAGCGTCTATTTGATGCCATTGGCGAGCAATTACAAAAAACGGTTTAATTTTTCAGAAAAAATGCAGTCGTGTGACTGCATTTTTTTCACCCCTAATCTATATTCTTTCTAACCGAAATCTTAGGATTTCCCCCAATGGTATAAACATCTGCAAGCAGCGTCCCATCAAGATTTGGTCTTAAATTTAATACTCTTCCTGCTCAATTCGGCGGCCGTGCTCTAAAATCCATGTACGTTCCTGATAGCGTTTACTACGATATTTATATGCAATAAATAATCCAATAAACCAGATTGGCGATGCAAACAATGAAATCCTCGTGTCATGATCTAAACAAAGAATTCCAACAACAAACACCATAAAGCAAATCCCTGCCCAGCTCATGAAAATACCGCCAGGCATTTTATAAACAGATTTTTCATGCAAGTCTGGACGTTGTTTGCGGTAAGCCAGATAGGACAATAAAATCATGGCAAACGCAAACACAGTCAAAATAGAGGTAAATGCGGTCACAATGGTAAATGCAGACATCACACTTGGGGTAACAAACAGAATCAATGTCCCAACCACAACACAAGCCATTGAACACAAAATCGCCTGAATAGGCACTTTACCTTTCGATAGTTGTGCAAAGCGTTTTGGTGCATCTTTTTCTACAGCCAAGCCATATAACATACGGCTCGTTGCAAAAATCCCACTATTGGCTGATGACATTGCCGATGTAAGAACCACAAAATTGACAACAGATGCCGCAGCAGTTAATCCAACCAGTTTGAACAGCGCGACAAAAGGGCTTTGGTTCGGGTCAATATGTTGCCAAGATGTCACAGAAATGATGACAATCAACGCACCAATATAAAATAGAAGAATACGCCAAGGAATCGAGTTAATTGCTTTAGGTAATGATTTTTCAGGGTTTTTAGTTTCTGCAGCAGTTGTCCCAACCAGCTCTATCCCTAGAAAAGCAAAAACTGCCATTTGAAAACCACTTAAAAACCCAGTCAATCCATGCGGTAAAATAGATGCTTTATCAGTAATATGCGCCAGAGAAGCTTGAACACCATTTGGTGAAACAAACTGAGTTGAAATCAAGACAATACCTAAAATCAAAAAAGAGATAATGGCAATAATCTTAATCATGGAAAACCAAAACTCTGTTTCACCAAACATTTTGACGGTGAGCAAATTCAAAGTCGTTAAAATTCCAATCGTTCCTAACGCAGGTATCCATACAGGTAAACCCGGATACCAAAACTGCATATAGCCGCCAATGGCAATAATATCCGCAATTGCCGTTACTACCCAACTCAGCCAATACGACCATCCTAGAAAAAAACCTGCCCAAGGTCCAAGGTAAGCCGTTGCAAAATCGACAAAAGATTTATAGTTGGTATTAGATAAAAGTAACTCCCCCATTGCCCGCATGACAAAAAAGAAGAAAAAACCCACAATCATATAGGTCAGTAGAACCGATGTTCCTGAGGATGCAATGGTCTGCCCCGAGCCCATAAACAACCCTGTACCAATTGCCCCCCCAATTGCAATTAACTGGATATGCCGATTCGACAATGCCCGATCTAGTGTATGTTCTTCATCGGTAGGATGACCACTTAACAAGTCACCTTCGCCCATTGGCAAATGGTTATCATTGTCTATTAATTTATGACCCATAACGCTCTCCTAAGCACAGCATGATGCTGTCAATCCATAAAGTGTCCTTACTTTTTTGATGTCACAGAAACACCTTCTTTTAAGAAGATGCGGTCATTTCCGTTAACATTAGTCCTGCGCGTAATCCAGTTTTGACTTTGGGATTTGGAAATAGAATCCATTCGCGCTGATGTTGCACACGTGTTTCTACATGCTGCTGTGTGCATAACAACATGCCTTGTTCAAACTCGGTAAAATTCGGTACATCATCTGCCACAAAAAGTTGAAAATCATCACTTTGTTTAAGTAAAGAATATTCCACCTTAAAATGGCGTAATGCGGATTTTTGACGTATCAGCAAGGATTGATTGCTGATCACTCGACGTAAAACGCAATCAATTGCCTGAAATTGTTGTAAATCATTCTGACCAAAAGCCAGTGCCTTACCCAACTCCAGTGTACAACTCGAGGCGTGTAGTGCCGTGGTAGTGAACTGGGTAAATGTTTTCCCCATCGTTTGATGATGCACAATTGCATCAAGTTCAGACGCATCAAGCGATTGTAGAAAATCATCATCAAAACCATGCTCAGTTTGTGGTAACAAACCAAATGTAGGGAGTAACGATGCTCGAATCGCAGTATGTAAATCGTAGTGATAACGCACGGCCTGTGTATCACTTGCCTCAAAAAACTCAGTCACAGATTGTTGTAACTGTTGTACTCGTGCCGTTTCATTACTTGACTCAAACGATGTCCATCCTTCAAGGAACATTCGATTTAAGTCACCTTCGACATAGCGAACACCTTGTCGAATCGCTTCAGGATTGCCTAAAACTAACAGTAAACGAACCGTTAAAGGAATTTGTCCTGAAAATAGATCTGTGACAATTTTATCTAGCAATTCAATTGGTGCTGTTTCATTACCATGAATACCCACAGAAATCACAACGGCCTTGTCATAACCCTGATCGGGAGTCAGGGCGAGTACCCCTTCTCCTAACCATTGCCACGTAAAACCCTGATCTCTGCCTTTTTGCTGTGGTGCAGTTTTATTCTGCAAAATCAAAGACAAAAAATCAGACATCATCATCATCATCCTTGTTGCTGAAATGGATAGACTGAACCTAATCCAAGAATGACACTTAATTCATCTAGTGCTGTTCGACTTTCCATCAACAATTGCGGATCTGCCAAATCATGCTGGGTTAACTGATCACGATAATGGCGGTCTACCCACTGGTTTAAAGTCACGAACAAGACATCATTCATCAAAACTTTAGGATTGACTGCCGCAAGTTCCTGTTCATTCAGCGCAACACGTAAACGCAAGCAAGCAGGCCCGCCACCATTGCGCATACTTTCACGCAGATCAAAGACTTTAATGTCATCAATCGGTGTTCCCATCTGAATCATGTCATTGAGATAAGCCCAAACTTGCGGGTTCTGACGAGATTCTTCAGGAACAATAATACTCATGCCACCATCTGGACGAGTCAAAATTTGGCTATTAAACAGATAGGTTTGCACTGCATCGGCAACAGAAACACGGTCACTTGGGACTTCAATAGCAATCAGCTCTTGTTCAATACTTGCCATTTTACGGCGAATTTCATCAAGTGCCTGATGCTGGTTCAAGAACGCATGTTGGTGATGAAACAGGACTTGCTGGTTACTCACCGCAATCACGTCGTTATGAAAAACGCCCTGATCGATGACATCGGGATGTTGCTGTACAAATACCGTATGTTGCCCATCTAGTTGATGCAAACGGGCAATAGCTTCACTGGCTTCACGCGTTTGTCGTGCAGGATAACGCTGCGGGGCAACGTCTCCACCGTAATGTTGCTGACCATAAACAAAAACTTGCACACTACGCTTGGCGTAATCCCCGCCTAAACGGTTATGGTTCGCTGCCCCTTCGTCACCAAACAACGCTACTTGTGGCAAAGCTTCATGATGCGCAAAGTGGCGCTGATTGTTAAAAATTGCCTGCAAGACCTGTGAAGTGGTTTCAGCTTCAATCGAACGATGAAACTTGTTGTTCAGATTTGCCGCAGTAAAATGTACCCGTCCATCAGCACTATCTGCCGAAGGTGAAACCGTTGCGGCATTGGCAGTCCACATACTCGATGCAGAGCTCAGGGAAGATAGTAGTTGTGGTGCATATTTCATAGCCTGCGCCAGAACTTGTGCATCATTGCCCTGAAAACCCAGTTGACGCAACCGTGGTAAATGAGGACGTTCCTGTGGTACCAGCACCCCTTGTTTTAAACCAAGATCTGCCAGCGCCTTCATTTTTAATAAACCTTGTTTGGCTGCCAGTTTTGGGTTGGAAACATTATTGCTGTGCTTGGTCGATGCCTCATTACCAAATGATAAGCCAGCATAGTGATGTGTCGGCCCGACCAGACCGTCAAAATTAACTTCGTATCCTAACATGTCGATTTCCTTTGGAATTTATGGCAACACAAGCCCAGGAGATAATTTTTCAGGTAAAGTCAGTTGTTCACTTTCGAGTGATGCCATTGGCCATGCGCAGTAATCTGCCGCATAGAAGGCACTCGCCCGATGATTTCCTGATGCACCGACCCCACCAAATGGTGCAGCACTAGATGCGCCTGTTAATGGTTTATTCCAGTTCACAATCCCTGCTCGTGCTTCAATCAATAAACGCTCGAATAAATCACGTTGCGGGGACACCAAACCGACTGCCAGACCAAAACGGGTGGCATTTGCCAAAGCCACAGCCTCGTCAAAATCCTGATAACGCTGAATACAGGTCATTGGCCCAAAATATTCATCATCAGGTAAATTTTGAATCGCTGTGACATCCAAAATTCCTGCTGTTAATAAACTACTGTCCGCCTGTGGCTGCTGCATACGAAGTAATGCAGTTGCTCCCAAATCCAGTAATTGTTGCTGTGCCTGCAACATACGCTGCGCTGCTGGTAATGAAATGACACCGCCCATAAACGGTTGCGGCTGTGCATCCCATTGTCCAACAGCCAAGTTTTTAGCGACTTCAACAAAGCGTTCAATAAAGGCATCGCCTTGTGTGCCCTGCTTGACTAAAATACGGCGCGCACAGGTACAGCGCTGACCTGCCGAAATAAATGCCGACTGGATCGCCAAATTCACGACAGCATCAACATCTTCAACATGATCAATAATCAGAGCATTGTTACCGCCCATTTCCAATGCCAGAATTTTCTCAGGTGCACCTGCCAATTGACGATGCAAGTGATAGCCCGTGTTAGCACTGCCCGTAAACAACAACCCATCAATTTCAGGGTGTCCTGCCAGTGCTTCACCTGTTTCCCGTCCGCCTTGCACCACGTTTAACACACCATGTGGCAAGCCTGCTTGTTGCCACAATTTTGCCGTTTCTTCGGCAGTCCACGGGGTAAGCTCGCTTGGTTTAAAAACAATACTGTTCCCTGCAATCAATGCGGGGACGATATGTCCATTCGGTAAATGTCCTGGAAAGTTATATGGCCCGAACACAGCCAATACGCCATGAGGACGATGTCGTAACGATGCCACTCCATCTGCCATAGGCGTTTGGCTTTCACCTGTACGCTGCTCATAAGCACGTAGTGAAATCGCCACTTTCCCAATCATGGATTGAACTTCAGTTAGCGTTTCCCAATAGGGTTTACTGGTTTCTTGGCTAATAATGGTGGCAAGCTGTGCCTTATGCTGTTCCAGTAACGATGCAAACTGCTGTACCACTTGTACACGCTCTGCCAGACTCCGCCGTGCCCAAGATGGGAAAGCTTTTCGAGCTGCCAGACAAGCGGCATCCACATCTGCTGCACTTGCAGTTGTTCCTTCCCAGATTAGTTCCTGATTCACGGGTTGTGTTTTTTGTAATAATGCACCTTGTCCCGCGACCCAGATACCATCAATCAATAAAGAATGCTGTGTCATTTATGATTCCCTTCTTATACCGTAGTCGGGTTATTTAAAACCAATACCCGTACCGATTGTCCCTGTTTGACATCCAATGTCTGTGCCTGCTCCGCCGTCAAATAAATCCCATCATCAGAGACAGTTCCATGGAATAAAATGGCGCGGTAATCATAATAGGCATCATTGGCAACCAGATAGTTCGATTCCTGTTTATTGGTAGGTGCATCACCGACTCGAACGGAGATTAAACAGCTGTCTTTGACTGCACGTAAGTCATCTAATTCAGCCTCAATGGTCGGACCACCATCAAAAATATCGACATATCCCTGATAACGCATACCTTCAGACTCAAGTACACGATAGGCAGGCAAGGTATGCGGATGAACTTTGCCAATCACATTTCGTGCATTGTCTGGCAATAGATCGATATATAAGGGATAACGTGGCATCAGCTCAGCAATAAAGACTTTTTGCCCAATGCCACTTAAATAATCAGCAGTAGAAAAGTCCATATTAAAGAAGTGCTTTCCTAAACCCTCCCAGAATGGAGATCTGCCGACTTCATCAGACACACCACGCATTTCAGCCAGTAAACGACGTTCAAAAAACTGACGAAAAGCGGTGATGAATAAAAATCGAATTTTAGAGAGAAATTTACCGTTATTGCTGTGACGATAATCAGGGTCAAGGAATAACGTACATAATTCGCTATACCCGGTATGGTCATTACTTAAAAACAGCGTCGGTAAAACTTTATAAACATTCAGGGCCTTTGAGGCATGAACCTGTGTTCCGACATGAAAGTTATACCAAGGCTCAGTCAAACCCAGTGACACTTCCAAGCCACTCACACCAACCACACGGCCTGTTTGCTGATCTTCCAGTACAAACAAATATCCCTGTTCATGTTTACTTGCTTCGCCATTGAGCGTGTTACGGGTACGCTCAATTCGGGCTGACAAAATTTCTTTATTGGGGGGTAACGAGGTTAGACCTGTTCCTGCTTTGGTTGAAAGCGTATAGATATCGTCCAGATCCCGATGCTCTGCATGGCGAATGATCATCATAAAATGACCCTCCTTTATGCTTGAACGAATCGAGCAATTGCACGTTCAAATCGCTGCAACCCTTCATCAATATCCTGTTCAGAAATAATCAATGCTGGCGTAAAGCGAACCACATTAGCACCGGCAATCAATGTCAGTAAGCCTTCTTCTGCGGCCAAAGTTGTGATTTGTTTTGCCTGACCCGCATATTTTTCTTTTAAAACACAGCCTAACAACAAGCCGACCCCACGGATTTGTTCAAACACGGCATATTGTGCATTGATTTTCTCTAATCCAGCGATGAATCGGGCATGGCGTTGCTTCACGCCATCAAGTACTTCTGGCGTATTAATAAAACCAAACACGGCACTTGCAACGGCACTTGCTAATGGATTACCACCATAGGTTGTGCCATGTGAACCAACAGTTAATACTTGTGCTAATTTTTCTGTGGTCAGCATCGCACCTACAGGGAAACCACCGCCCAAAGCTTTTGCTGTTGTGAGGACATCAGGAATCACGCCACTATTCATATAGGCATATAGCGAACCTGTACGACCCACACCCGTTTGGACTTCATCAAAAATTAATAACGCATTGTGACGATCACATAGCTCACGTAAGCCTTTTAAGAACTCAACATCGGCAGGTAAAACACCGCCTTCACCCTGAATCGGCTCTACGATGACCGCACAAGTCTGCTCACTCATTGCGGCTTCTGCTGCTGCCAAATCATTATAGGCAACATGCTCAATACCTTCTGGTAAAGGTGCAAAATCTTGTGAATATTTCGGCTGGCCACCCGCAGTGACGGTAAATAAGGTACGACCATGAAACGCATTATTAAATGCCAAAATACGGTTTTTACCTTCGACACCACTGTCATTGCCATATTTACGTGCCAGTTTTAATGCCGCTTCGTTGGCTTCTGCCCCTGAGTTAGCAAAGAAAACTTTATCGGCAAATGTGGCTTCTGTTAATTGTTGTGCTAAACGCAAGACAGGTTCATTGGTATAACCATTTCCGATATGCCACAATTTTTGTGCTTGTTCAGTTAAGGCATTTACTGCAACAGGATGGGCATGACCCAAAGCATTCACGGCAATCCCGCCAGCGAAATCGACATATTCCTTCCCTTGCTGATCCCAGACACGAGCGCCTTCGCCACGAACTAAAATAAAATCTGCGGGGGCGAATACAGGAACCATATAGTCGTTAAAATTGCTACGTGTTACAGTCATTGGCTGTTTCATTTTGACCTCTGTTTTTTTAAAAATAGCCAATTTCATTTTATGCACCAAACAAGACACACCATTGGTTATAAACCAATGATATTTCTTGTGTTTTAGTTAATCCATTCAACTAAAACGGCCATACCAATCACAAAAACTATTCCGTGCTTTTATGGTGGATGATGCATAGGGGGAAATTTTCACCCCTATTATTTGAGAAAGATGCTTTCAGGATGAAAGCAACTTTCCCAATATTTTTCAGATCAACATCATGCAATGCTCCTGCCAAAACAGAGACATTGATTATTTACCTGGATAAATTCCGCGCTCTTTACGCGCCATTAAGATACGTTCACATGCCACGATATAAGCAGATGTACGTAAATTACATTCATTTTCAGTCGCTTTTGCCCAGACTTCTTCTACAGCATCACGCATGATTTTATCTAGACGTTCATTGATTTCTGCCTCACTCCAGAAGAAGCTCGACATATCCTGAACCCATTCAAAATAGCTGACAGTTACACCACCTGCGTTACAAATCACGTCTGGCACAATAATCACGCCACGCTGATTTAAAATATCATCTGCTTCTGGGTAAGTCGGGCCGTTTGCACCTTCCAATACCAATTTGGCAGTTAACTGATGTGCTCGTTCAGCGGTAATTTGCCCTTCCAAAGCTGCTGGAATGAAGATATCCATCTGAACATCCCAAAGTGCTTCGTCTGTGATTGCACTGGCATCTTCAAAGCCAGCAACGCCACCATTTTGTGCAACATATTGTTGTAACTGTACTGCTGAGAAACCATTTTCATTAAAAATTGTTCCCGTATGGTCTTGTACAGCAACAATTTTTGCGCCTGCATTTTCAAAAAGTACCGCAGCTTCACTGCCTACGTTACCAAAGCCCTGAACTGCAACTTTTGCACCAGCAATCGGTAAAGATAACTTTTTGGCAACCTGACAACCTGTGATAAATACACCACGGCCCGTTGCTTTCACACGCCCAAGAGAGCCACCCAAATGCACAGGTTTACCCGTCACAACACCTGTAACTGTATGTCCTTGCTCAATTGAGTAGGTATCCATCATCCATGCCATAACACGACCATTCGTGCCAACGTCTGGTGCAGGAATATCTTTTTGTGGGCCAATAATATGACTGATTTCACTGGTATAACGGCGGGTTAAACGCTCAAGCTCGGCATCAGATAACTGACGAGGGTCAACGCGAATACCACCTTTTGCACCACCAAAAGGTAAATTCAACGCCGCACATTTAATGGTCATCCACGCGGATAACGCCATAACTTCATTTAAATCAACTTTAGGATGGAAACGCACGCCACCTTTACCTGGCCCACGCGATAAATTGTGTTGAACACGAAAACCTTCAAAATGACGGATAGAACCATCATCCATTACCACAGGTACATCTACAATGAGTGCACGTTTTGGATTTTTTAAAGTATCAATATACGTAGAAAGATGACCTAGGTAAGGTTTTACACGCTCAATCTGAGCCAAATAGGTCATCCAAGCATCGGTGTTTTGATTTACATACGAAAGATTCGTTGTCATTACAGAAGTCCTTTACTCTGCATTTGCATTAGTTTTTATCATGCTAAACACTGTATATGTATAAGCTTGTATATACAAGTTAGCACTATAGAATATTTTAATTAGAAAAAATAGACACCTGTAAATAGTTTTTTTATATTTATAATAAGTATATGTTTTTAATAAGAATATTTGCAAAAATATTTTTAAAATGCACCATTTTAAAACAAAAAATGCCCCAGAAAAGGGCATTTATTTCCGTATCTTTTCCTAGTTGTCTAAGACAACTGAACGATACTTTTTGTGTCGATATACCTGCTGAACATATTCACATAAATTTGTCTTTCATCTATAACTTTACCGTGTCGTAGGCGTAAATTTCCCTTTTAAATAATAACGGCTACCTGGGTAAATTAAACGTGAATTCGAAATAATGTGTTCCCCCGTCCATGTTCTGCGTTTTAACAATAAACAAGGTTCTGTCGGTTCTATTTCTAGCCATTGACACTCTTGTTCCGATGCCAAAATGGCTTCAACCACATGCTCTCCCTGACTGATCGGCATGCGTTTTACCAAATAATCATTGGGCATAATCTGGGTAAAATCCTGCTGCATATATTCAGGAATAAGCGATGCATTCACCAAGCGATCTTCAACCTGAACAGGGATATCATTTTCAAAATGCACGACAATCGAGTGATATAACTTTTGTCCAATAGCAACCTGCATTTGCAAGCATTGTTCCTTATTGGCGCGAATTTGTTGTAATACAATGACTTCTGAATGATGACGATGATTACGACTTTCAATTTCTTTAGCGATATTATCAATCTGAAAAAGTGCAGCTTCAGCTTGTCGTTCTGCAACAAATGAACCGACGCCTTGAATACGAACCAGAAAGCGTTGTTCGGTCAATTCACGCAATGCCCGATTGATGGTCATACGACTACAGCCCAATAATTTGACCAATTCCATTTCCGAAGGAATTTTATAATTGGTTGGCCACAAACCATCCTGAATTTTTTTAATAATCAGTTGTTTAACTTGCTCATAAAGCGGTAATGGACTGTCATGCAATGGAGATAATTCATGATTGTGCTGATTCTTCATCATGTTAGGCATACCTGCCTTTAGGTTTCTGACTCATTTGATGATCATCCTTTTTTTTATTACATAAAATTGATCGATATAAATTTCCCCACGCTGATTGATCACGACTGTGCAGCGCCTGACAGAGAATATACACCATAGCATAAATATATTTCATGATCGTGCGTTCCCCAATCATTGCATGGATCGTTGATAAAGAGATGATGCTATCGCCATCACCTCATCGATTGAGTCGCTGGTTGCATCATTTGAACGCCCACAATATTGGGCATGACCTGTTTCATTAACTCTAAAAATTTTCTGAGTCTTGCTGGATAGTACTGCGCCCACGGATAAATCAAATAAATAGGAATCGATTCTGCCTGACATTCAGGTAATACATGCTGTAACTGCCCATTTTGTAGTTCGTCTTTCACAACCCAGCTCGATACAAGCGCAGCCCCTAAACCCAGTAATGCCGCATTTTTTGCCACAAATAGATTATCGGTACTTAACCGTGGCGAAATAGAAATATGTTCGACCTGTTGGGTCATATTATTGTGTAGACAAATTTTATCTTGATAAAAAAGATTCAGTGCAACCCAAGGTAAAGTAGCCAAATGCCGCATTTCTGTTACTTCAGGATATTGTGCGAGTAAGGCAGGACTTGCAACAACAATGCGTGGGACTTCTGCGAGCAAGATGGCAACGGTATTCGGGTTCGGTTCGAACCCGACATGAATCGCGCAATCAATATCCTCTGCCAAAAAATCAGGCAAAATATCCCTTAGCTTCCACTCGATATTAAGCTGGGGATATTGCCCCAAAAATTTCATGAGTGGTTCTATCAACTGTTGTTGCCCAAAGGCATGCGGAACACGAACACGCAAGGTTCCCACTGGGTCATCTGTGGCTTGCTTTAAGTCTTCTTCCAGACGACTCCAATGGTCTGCTAATTGCTTAGCATGCTGATAACAACGCTCACCATCATCCGTTAATTTTATGGCATGCGTGGTCCGCATCAACAACTTGACTCCCAATAACTTTTCAAGCGTACTCAAACGGCGACTGACGCTGGCCTGAGAAAGCTGCAACTGTCTTGCCGCAGCAGACAGCGAACCACTTTCAACAATACGAATCAACGTATGCATTAATTCAATACGGTCTATGCGTTCTACGTATTTCATTGGCTTATCTGTTATGCGCCTGACGTATAATTATTTTAGCATACAGCCATCTACCATCATGGATCATTTTTCCTAAAATGAATCTATCCCAAGCGTATCTTTAATTTTAAACAGAGAATAGCCATGAATGATCCTCAAACCACAGCACCTTCTTCCTTGTTGGTATTCATTCTGGCACTGGGTGCAGGTATTGCTGTCGCCTGCCTCTACTATGCACAGCCTATTTTGCCACTGCTGCAAACCGATTTACAGCTTTCAGCACAGACCATTGGCTGGGTTCCAACCCTAACCCAAATAGGCTATGCAATAGGTATTTTCTTTTTAATTCCATTGGGTGATCGTTATAACAGACGTCATCTCATTTTAATCAAAAGCCTGTTTTTAACGGTCACTTTGCTGTGGTTCAGCATGAGCAGTGGTGCAGAAAACATTCTATTTTTCAGCTTCATGATTGGTATTTTAGCAACTATGGCTCAAGATATTGTTCCATCCGCTGCTATTCTTGCACCTGTAGGACAACATGGGCGCTTTGTTGGTACAGTCATGACAGGGTTACTTTTAGGGATTTTACTTTCCCGGACAGTCAGTGGTGTTATCAGTGACTGGCTCGGTTGGCGGGCCATGTATCAAATCGCAGCATTCAGCGTCGCATTGGTGGCAATCGGTTTATGGCGAGTACTCCCACAGTTCAAAACACACGTTTCTTTAAGTTATTCAGCATTGCTTGGTTCTATGCTCAAACTTTGGCAGCGTTACCCTGCTTTACGCCATGCTGCTCTTGCCCAAGGTCTACTCTCCATCGCATTTAGTGCTTTCTGGTCAACCTTAGCCCTGATGCTTGCAAAACAATATCACCTCGGCAGTACCGTAGCGGGGGCTTTTGGTATCGCTGGTGCAGCGGGTGCTTTGGCCGCACCAGTTGCAGGAATGTTATCTGATCACTACGGCTCACATTCTGTGACCAAGATTGGGGCAGTGACCGTATTGCTTTCATTTATGCTAATGTTCAGCATGCCCGTGCTGTCGATCCATCTCCAATTGATCATCATTGCCATTGCAGCCATCGGGTTCGATTTAGGTTTACAAGCCAGTTTGGTTGCGCATCAAACGCTAGTATATGGTCTAGATCCTGAAGCGCGTGGACGACTCAATGGTGTACTTTTTGCTGGTGTTTTTATTGGCATGGCACTGGGTTCATGGTTAGGAAATATCATGTTTGTATATGGTGGATGGATGTTCGTTGTGACATTGGCATGTATCAGTGCAATTCTAAGTTTATTGATTCGCCTTTACGAAGGGTGTCGTTTGGCACAGCAAAAAAGTTAAAGTTTCTATCGAGTTCCACGTGGAACGCATAAAAATAGTTTATAAATATGCAGCAAAAAGTACGATTAAATCTACGGTTTGCTGCTATTTACTCAAGCAACACCATTAAATTTTAAGTTCGCATCTTGCCCATCCACGCTACTCTTCCACGTTTATTATTCCTAATCACACATAAAAAAAAGCACATCGATTCACTGAATGTGCTCATATAAAAACTGATACGCTAAGCAACACTTTTTTGTTGTTTCTGTTCTAGTTCTCGTACCAAAGGCAAGACATGCTGTCCAAAATACTCAACTTCTTCAATAAAATGCAGAAAACCTGCCAAAATTAAATCAACACCAACAGCTTTATACGCCACAATTCTTTCAGCGATCTGTTTTGGTGTACCAATCAAATTGGTTTTAAAACCGTCATTATATTGTACCAAATCTTCAAATGTTGATTTTGCCCAATTGCCCTCGCCTTCTGGGCTTGCAGCACCTGCCTGACGTGTTTCATCCGAAAAGGCCTTTACAGCTTGGGGATTTGCCTTTGCAATAATTTCCTTTAATACCGCTTGCGCTTCTTGTTCAGTGTCACGTGCAATAATAAAAGCATTAATGCCAATTTTAACCTGATGATCATTGGCCTTTGCTTTACTGCGAATATCATCAATTTGTTTTTGAATCTCCTCTACTGTATTCCCATTGGTAAAATACCAGTCTGAAACCCGTGATGCCATATCACGTGCTGCACGGGAACTGCCTCCCTGAAAAACCTCAATATATGGCTGTTGAACAGGTTTGGGTTTTAGGCTGTAATCTTTAAATTGATAATATTTCCCATCAAAACTGTAATGGTCTGTCGTCCAAATCCCTTTCAGGGTACGAATAAATTCTTCTGAGCGTCTATAGCGCTCATCATGATCTGGCCACGCTTCACCAATGGCATCAAACTCACCACGAAACCAGCCACTCACAACATTAATTGCAATGCGACCATGACTTATATAATCAATCGTTGCCAATTGTTTAGCTGCAAGAGCGGGTTTCCACGGGCCCGGTAAAATTGCAGCAATCACTCTCAATTTTTCAGTTTTAGCCAAAAGTGCTTGACTAAAACTAACGGATTCATGTTGATTCTCTGCCCCATAACCTGCCGTAAAACGGATTTGCGTCAAGGCATATTCAAAGCCATTCGCTTCGGCGGCCTGAGCCAATCGGACATTGTAGTCATAGCTCCAATCCGTCCGTTGTTCAATATCACTAACCACCAAACCACCGCTTACATTCGGAACCCAATAGGCAAACTTTATTGCTGCTTGTGACTGCGCCATGTGTCTTTCTCCTGTCTGGAGGCTGCATATATTTATGCAACATTGCTCTTAAGTGATTTTTGATGAAGCCGTGATTCTGCTGTTTCCAAATCAGGCACTGCGGCAGAAGGTAAAACCGCATCTTGTTCAATTTGCTTATTAATACCAAGATGCTGATTCGCTTCCGCTGTTTTTGATTTAATCACCTCTGCACGACGACCTTTTGCAGGTGCCCATTCCAAAATTGGCAATGCACGAGCAACCGCCAAGGTAATTCGATCACGCAGCAATTCACTCTGAATGGTATATTCAGGCGTAAAATCCCGATCCGTCGCATATACACCAATCGGAAGCGTTTGCGCTTGGAAAAAGCTGAACAATGGACGTAATTGATGTTCAAGAACCAAAGCGTGTCGGTCACTACCACCCGATGCAGCCAACAACACAGGCACATCAACCAAAGCTGTTTGTTCAACAAAATCAAAAAAATGCTTAAACAACCCTGTAAATGAGGCCCGATAAACAGGTGTTCCGACAATTAATGCATCGGCTGCTTCGACTGCTGCCAAGTCATCTTGTACACGTTGTGGTAGCTGATGACGGTAAATTGCACCACCTAATAGCGTCCCAATTTCACTAAATTGAATAAAATGTACCTTGATTGGCGTTGCCTCGCCTAACTCATCAATAATCGCCTGTACCAATGCTTCTGTTTTTGAGGGATGATTTAACCCACCTGAAACCGCAACAATATTTAAAGGTTTAGTGGTATTCAATAATACAGATGTCATCGTATAACCTAATTTCATTTATTTTCTTGATCTTCATTTATCCATAGTTAAGATCGTGTCGTAAAATAATAAAATCAGGCAAATTTATCTTTTTTCGAGATATATCTAATATGAATATAGAAATCTAAAAATAAGATTTATTATTTTAATAAAATCTAATTTTTATTTAGTCCATTATTTTTGAATTACAGCTAATGTATATATTAGCGAACAAAGGATTCTTTTAATCTGATTAGTCATTTATTTAATTAAACCATTCAACCGAGCTAAATCATTTTTGCAGAAAAACTGTCTCCACCTATCATCTTTTGACTATCTATTTTGGCTATAAAACGATATTGTTTAGATACAACAATATCAATCAATGCTATTATTTTTAATATCTTCACATCATACCAAATCTCCTGAAAGGTTTTTCTAGATGCACCAACATTTATATTCTAACTTTGAAAATAAAGTGATTCTGGTCGTAGAAGACGATTATGATATTGGTGATATTCTTGAAAAATACTTAAAAAATGAAGGGATGCAAGTCGTTCGGGCGATGCATGGTCAACAGGCATTGGAGTGTTTAAAAACCTGTTCTATCGACCTCATCTTGTTGGATATAAAACTTCCAAAATTAAACGGCTGGGACGTTCTAAATATCATTCGACAACACAACAGCTTACCCGTCATCATATTGACTGCACTTGATGACCAAGTAGATAAAATTATGGGACTTCGCATGGGTGCTGATGACTTTATTGTCAAACCCTTTAATCCCAATGAAGTCATTGCACGGGTTCAAGCCGTTTTAAGACGTAGTCACGCTCAAACCCGAAGTGACCAAATTATTACTTATAAAATGATTGAGATCCAGCTTGAGCATCATCAGGTTTTTATCCTAAAAGAAAATCAAAAACATTTAATTAACTTAACTTTAACAGAATATAATATTTTGCTCCTCATGATTAAAGCCCCCAATAAGGTCTTTACTCGGAGTGAACTTATTCGACAATGTATGCCAGATCGTGATGCTTTAGACCGTACAGTAGACAGTCATGTCAGTAATTTACGCAAAAAATTAGAAGATAAAAATGTCTCTGGTTTTTTAATCAATGTTCGCGGTGTAGGATATCGGTTAGATCAATACTATGAAATATAAATTTAATCATAATGCGATTGGTATTAGTGCCCAATTTATTATTATGCTGAGCTTATTAAATTTAGGTATTACTTTTCTTTCTTTTGCATTAGGTTATATTGTTTATGGCTGGGCAATACAAAATGGATTATTAAAAGACCCGTGTTCAGATACTAATTTTTCTATCTCATTTATTGATTATATCTGGATATTTCTGGTTTTATTTACAGGATTTCTTCTTTCTACATTTCTTGCTTTTAAATATGCAAAAAGATATACGCAGCCGATTAATGCTTTAGCCTCTGTAATTAAACAAATTCAACAAGGTAATTTATCTGTCAGAATTGAACAACCACATGCCCAGATTCCCCATGAACTGATGTCATTAATTCAAAATTTTAATGTCATGGCTAATCAGTTAGAGGTTTCAGTTAAAAACTCGACACTTTGGAATGCTGCCATTGCGCATGAATTACGCACCCCTGTCACCATTTTACAGGGTCGCTTACAGGGAATTGTGGATGGAATTTTTGAAGCCGATCAAAAGCTACATCGTAGTCTGCTTAATCAGGTTGAAGGATTGTCCTATTTGGTGGAAGACCTTCGGACATTGACCCTAATCGAAAATCAGAAATTCCGTTTGGATATTCAAGAAACCTATTTAAATACGCATATTTATAAATGTATTCAAATGTTTGAAAATCGCTTCCAACAAAAGGGATTACAACTTTCACTCAACCTAACTAATGATACTGTTTTTTGTGATCCGAGGCGGATTGAACAGGTACTTATTGCTTTATTTTCAAATGCCTTGAGATATTCAAATGCAGGTAAGCTTTGCATTACAACCTATAAAACACAAAATAACTGGATCCTCACTTTAGAAGATGAAGGCCCAGGCATTGATGTGCAGCATATTGAACACTTATTTAAACCATTTTATCGATTAGAAGAGTCCAGATCTCGGTCTGAAGGTGGAACAGGCTTAGGGCTTGCAGTAGTTTATGCAATTATTGAGGCACACCACGGCAAGATTCGCTATACAAAATCTGAAAATTTGGGTGGAAGCTGTTTTACCATCCTATTAAAAGATACTGCTATCTAACCATTAAATAGCAGTTCTTGATACTGTAAAAATGGCAGCTATTTTGCATCCCATTCTCTTTTTAATATCGCATATTGAAAGGTATTTTCATATTTAGGTGTCCCATCTGTATTTTGAACAAATGAAATAAACTCCATAAAACATCCTTCTTTACGTAGCCCTAAACGCTCACATAATTTTTGCGAAGCAAGATTATCTTCCTCGACATAAGCATAAATTCGTCTCGCATTACATTGATAAAAAAGATAATTTAACAAGCTTTGGGCACTTTCACTTGCATAGCCTTTGCCCTGAAATTTTGAATTAAAATTCCATCCCACCGAATAAGTATCTGGTTCTTCTTTTTGAAAAAATATTTCACCAATCAATTGATCCTTATCTTTTAAACACACGGCAAGATAATCATTGGTTTTTTGTCTTTTTCCAATTTTTTCAACCGCTTGTTCTAAGCTAGAGATTTTATCTGAAGCGAAACAATTTACTTGAGGCTCAGCTAAATATTCTAATAAATGAACCGCATCTTTTTCCTCAAAAGATCTCAATATTAATCGAGGTGTTTCTATTTTAATTTGCATTTTTCATGACCTTTTTCAATTTTTAAATTCAAAAGGTGAGATCACCTAACATTGGTTTTATCTCACCTTTTCGGTTATTCAGCCGAATCTATTGAATGCTTTTGCTTTGAAAACTTACTCACCAGTCCCATCACAAAAGTAAAAAATACAGGAACAAAAAATATCGCCAAAATGGTTGCACTGATCATTCCACCAAATACGCCCGTGCCAATGGCTTTTTGTGTTTCTGAACTAGCTCCTGTCGCGAAAACTAAAGGTATAACACCACAAGTAAAAGCAAATGATGTCATTAAAATTGGACGTAAGCGTAGTTTTGCAGCAGCAACCGTTGCTTCAACCAACCCAACACCTTCTTCTCTCAGTGCTTTAGCAAATTCAACAATCAAAATCGCATTTTTCGCAGATAATCCAATAATCGTGATTAAACCCACTTTAAAGAAAATATCATTTGGCATACCCCGAATCATGACCGCAATAAATGCTCCAACTAATCCTAGTGGCACAACCAACATCACAGAGAGAGGGATCGACCAGCTTTCATAAAGTGCTGCTAGTACCAGAAAAACCACTAACATTGAAAGCAATAGTAAAAACGTGGTTTGTGCTTCAGACTGCCGTTCCTCCAAGGAAACGCCTGTCCATTCATAACCAATTCCCTTAGGTAACTGTTCCATCAGACGCTCCATTTCCAGCATCGCCTGCCCCGACGACAACCCTGCTGCTGGACTACCTGTAATACTTAACGATGGACGGCCGTTATAACGATTATATTGCTGAGGTGAATGTTGCCAAACAGGCGTAATGACCTCAGACAATGAAACCAATTTACCACTTTGGCTCTTCACTTTAAGCTTCAATATCTCATCAATACTGGTTCTAAATTTTGCATCAAGTTGAACCACCACCTGCTGCATACGGTCCTGATTTGGAAAATCATTGATATACATCGATCCCATAGAGGTCGAAATAATATCGGTCACATCACTAAAATTTACACCGAAAATCTGTAATTTTTCACGATCAATCTTGAGCTGTATGGTACTTCCATCAGGCAGACCTTCTGCATACACACCGCTTAACTTTTTACTTTGTGCTGCCAGCGCAATTAATTGCTCCTGAGCTTTCATTAATGCCGACATTCCGACATTACCGCGGTCTAGCAACCGTAGTGTAAAGCCCGAAGACGTACCGAGTTCATCAATTGCAGGAGGTAAAACAGACATGGTCTGACCTTCTGAACTATCGGTCATGGCAGCATTGGCATTCTTTACAACGTCTTGTGCAGATACGGTACGCGCTTTAAAATCGACAAGATTGGTAAAAAACATGGCAACATTCTGTCCTGAACCACTAAAGCCAAATCCTAGCAATGCCATATTATCTTTGATGCCCTGTTCATGATTAAGATATTGCTGAAATTCGTTCACGACCTTTAAAGTACGTCCTTGTGTCGCATCTGCGGGCAATTGAATAGAAGTCATAAACCAACCCTGATCTTCCTCAGGCATAAAGGCAGTTGGAACCATTTTAAAACTCAAAATCAATACCGCCACAATCCCAATAAAGAAAAGCATTGCAGGAACAGTATGCCGAATCACCTTAAATAAAATACGCTCATATTTTTGGTTTAATTTTTCAAATTTACGATCAAACCAACCAAAAAATCCTTTTTTCTCCTGATGCCCATCCATCGGTTTTAACAAAGTTGCACACAATGCTGGCGTCAATGTTAAAGCCAAAAATGCAGAAAATAGAATTGAAACCGACATCGTAATGGTAAATTGACGATAAATAATTCCAACTGAACCAGAAGCAAGCGCCATCGGTAAAAATACCGCGGCCAAGACCAAAGTAATCCCAATAATTGGATTGGTGATTTCTTTCATGGCTTTTGAGGTTGCTTCAACAGGCGATAACCCTTCTGTTGCCATGATTCTTTCGACATTCTCAATCACGACAATCGCATCATCCACGATAATCCCAATCGCCAAAACCATACCAAACATGGTTAAAACATTAATCGAAAAACCAGCCACCAACATCACAGCAAAAGTTCCCAACAAAGCAATTGGCGCAACGATTGCGGGGATTAAGGTATATCGGACATTGTGTAGAAAGATAAACATCACAATAAAAACCAGAACCATCGCTTCAAATAAAGTTGCAATCACTTTCTGGATCGACACCTTAACAAATGGTGCCGTGTCATAAGGAATAGAAAATTTCATTCCCTCAGGCAATGATGCACTCAGTTGATCCAGTTTGGCTTGTACACCTTCAGCCGTTTTGACTGCATTTGCACCGGGACTCATTTGAATTGCAATTGCGGTCGAAGGTTTCCCATTTTCTAGAATTGCAAAATTATAGGATTGCGCACCGATTTCTACCCGAGCAACGTCAGAAAGTCGAACATTGGCTCCGTTTGTATTCGCCTTTAAACTAATATTTTTAAATTGTTCAATGTTTTCAAGCTGACCTAATGCCGTTAAAGGAATTGTTATTTGCTGACCTTTTAATGCAGGCAGATCCCCTATTCTCCCCGGTGAAATTGGAATATTCTGGTTTTGAATTGCGGTATTCACATCCTTAATGCTCAAACCATACGCCACCAAACGATCTGGATCTACCCAAATTCGCATAGCTTTTTCAGCACCAAAATTTTGAACCTTGCCAACACCATTAACCCGCTTTAGTTCTTCAACCACATAGCGCGTCATATAATCGCTCAAATCAATTTCCGAATAATGCTGATTGGGTGAATTTAAGCCCACAATCATCAAAAAACCTGAGGATGCTGCATCAACCATTAACCCCTGTTGACGTACCGATTGCGGTAACCTCGATTCAATAGATTTAATCTTATTCTGCACATCAACCTGAGCAAGTTCGACATCTGTACCGGGTTTAAACGTTGCTGTTATTGTTGCGCTGCCCGAATTATCTGACGTTGAACTATAATAGAGCAAGTTCTTCACTCCAGACATTTCACGTTCAATTAGCGTAACGACACTATCATTTAACGTTTTTGGTGTTGCTCCAGGATAGGTTGCAGTAATACTCACTTGTGGTGGTGCAACACTCGGGAAACGTGCAATTGGCAATTTTGGAATACTCAGCACACCAAACAAAATAATAAATAATGCAATCACCCATGCAAAAATCGGTCGATGAATAAAAAATTGAGACATTTTTATTGCCCTCCTTTTTCAGCTTCAACCACAGGCGAATGCCATAACTTAAACTTCAATTTTTGCTGTGGTTGAATACGATCACCGCCTTCTACAACAACTCTTTCTCCTTCATTCAATCCCTGAGTAACCACATAATTATTTTGATATCGTTGACCTAGCTGAATCGATTTTACTTCTGCCTGCCCCGTCCCGTTCACAACTATCACCTGAGTTTTACCGCTAATATCATGCTGAATTGCTTGTTCAGGGACCAAAATCGCATTCTCAATCATGGCCCGATTCATATTGACACGTACATACATGCCAGGGAGAAGCTTCTGATCAGTGTTATTGACCAAAATACGGATCGTGACATCGCCTGTCTCAGGATCGACATTGGTATCTGAAAATAAAATCTGACCCGTCACATGATAAGGCTTGCCTTGACTATTGAAGAGTTCAACTTGATGTTGGGCACCCTGTAAAGTCCCTTGTTGCAACGCATCTTGTAACTTTTCATAGTCACTAATCGATTGTTTCACATCGACATAAACTTGATTAATTTGCTGAATGACCGCCATTGGTTTTGTGTCAGCTTGTCCAACCAACGCACCTTCAGTCACTAAAATCTGTCCTATACGACCTGAAATAGGCGCTGCCACTGTAGAATATTTTAAATTTAGTTTTTGTCGGGTTAACGTTGCTTTCATCTGCGCTACATCTGCCAGTGCCTGACGATATGCAGCCTCGGTATTATTATATTCCTGCTGACTAATTGCATGACTTGGCAACAACTGCGCATAACGTCCCAACAAAATATTCAAACGAGAAACTTCAGCTTGTGCGCGTTGTAATGTCGCTTGATTACTACTTACATCTGCCTGTAAAAGATCAGCATTTATCTTAAAAAGTGCTTGTCCTACTCGGACATCCGAACCTTGTTTAAACAATACTTTTTCAACAATACCACCTACTTGCGGTCGAATTTCAGCAATACGATATGCAGATACCCGTGCAGGAAGGTTTTCAATAAAATGAATCTGTTGTTTCTGGGTAATAATCACACTCACACTGGCAAGAGTAGATTCGGTTGATTGCTCAGAATTTTTTGTTTTCACACAACCTGAGAACAGAAATAATGTGATTACAACCATACAAAATGATTGTGAAAGATTGGCCATATTTCGAATAAATGAGTTTTAGATTTTGCTATTTTTGAATGGCTCTGTCGAGTTTACGCTAACATTGTGTGGAGATACTGTGGAGGTCACTGTTATTTTTAAATATATTATGAAATCACCTCAGATCACTAGGGCGTGTCCTCATTTGAAAAATTGGTTCTAAAGGATTAAAAGAGTTATTTAACCCTTTTTTATTCGTATATTTTCCAGTGGTGCACACTCCACTCACCGATGATGTTTGGCGGCAGATTCAATCTACTATGTAGTTTCATGGTTGTTATTGTGTTCCAAGAACAGTAGAAACTTCATGGAAGCAATCTTATGGAAATTATGTATAGGTGCGACATGGTGTGATATTCCTAAAGAATTTTTTCCATGGAAAACAGCATATAATCGCGTTAACCGTTGGGCAGGAAAGGCTTGTTTTTACAGCACTTACCTATAGATAGCTGCTTTAAAAAAAACTAAGTTATTGGTTTTATTTATAGAATAATCAATTTTAAATGTAACTTTATTTTCAAACTGGGATATCTTGATATTCAATCTATTTTATTTCAATTATGATTATTTAACTTCCGCATAAAAATAAACCCCCGACACTTGGTCGGGGGTTTGAATAATGAGCTGGCGATGACTTACTCTCACATGGGT
>NZ_JBCNKN010000021.1:0-30680 GCF_039596015.1 Acinetobacter sp. | reverse complement strand
TGTTAATTTGTCTATTATTTAGCCCATCAATCGACTTCAAACCGATTTAATCCCAATTCCAAGTCAGGTCAAAAAATAAAACCCTGACTAAATCCAAATTTAATCAGGGTTTGTCAATAATCTGAAAGCTGCCTAAATCGGCAGCTTTTTGATTTTGCAAAAAAGGAAATTATTTTTCCATATTTGACAAAATTGATGTTTTTACATCGTTCATAGTTGCATCGATGGTCAGCATCACTGCATCTGAACATTGTTTAATTGCAGTATCTGGGTCTTTTAAGCCATTACCTGTTACGGTACATACAATCACAGAACCTTCAGCAATTTTACCTGCTTTAATGTCACGGATTGCACCGCCAATAGACGCAGCAGATGCAGGTTCTACAAACACGCCTTCATACATTGAAAGTAGACGTTGTGCTTCTAAAATTTCGCTGTCTTGAAGCTCGTCAAACCAACCCTTAGAGTCACGTACAACGGCTTTAGCATGGTTCCAGCTTTGTGGATTACCGATACGAATTGCTGTAGCAACAGTTTCAGGATTGGCAACAGGCGCACCACGTAAGAAAGGTGCAGCACCTGCGGCTTGATAACCGACCATTGTTGGTAAACCTTCTGGTTTTGGCCCAGTAAATTGATCAGTTGCAGCATCATAAACCACTTGCTCAAACTGATCTGCTGGTTGGTTGGCAACCGCTTCGGTATAACCCATCCAATGCGCTGTAATATTACCTGCATTACCGACTGGTAAGCAGTGATAATCTGGCGCACGACCCAATGCTTCAAAAATTTCGTAAGCAATGGTTTTTTGACCTTGCAAACGATATGGGTTGATTGAGTTAACAATGGTGACAGGTGCTTGGTCAGCCACTTCTTTTACCAAACGCATACCGTCATCGAAGTTCCCACGGATTTGCATGGTAATCGCGCCATACATCATCGCCTGAGCCATTTTACCCATGGCAATTTTGCCTTCAGGGATTAAAACAAATGCTTTAATGCCTGCACGGGCTGCATAAGCCGCAGCAGCAGCAGATGTATTGCCTGTAGATGCGCAGATAATCGCTTTTGAACCGTCTTCAACCGCTTTGGTTACTGCCATGGTCATACCACGGTCTTTAAAAGAACCAGTTGGGTTAAGACCTTCATATTTCACATAAATTTCAACATTTTTGCCAATAATACGCGGAATATTCTCAAGTTTAATTAGCGGGGTATTTCCTTCACCCAAAGAGATTGCACGTGTAGTTGCAGATACAGGTAAACGATCACGATAACGATCTACAAGACCAGTATAACGATTGGCATTCGACATGATGATGTTCCAATGAAAAAATGAAGCATGAAGAGGGGAGACTTCCCCTCGACCTGATTAGTTATCAAGCGATTCTAAACGAATTCGCACGATTTCGCCATGAATGGTCGGCAACGCCTGAATTTGAGCAAGCGCCTCATCCATTTTAGATTCCATAATAGGATCGGTTAAAATCACAATTGGAATCAAATCTTTTAAGCGGGATTGTTGCATGATGGCATCGATACTAATGCCTGCACGACTTAAAATCGTCGTAATATCAGCAAGAACACCCGGTTCATCTACCGCGTTGACACGAATATAGTATCCAGTGGTCATTTGCTCACGGCTTAGAATTGGTAAGTCGGTTAAGGCTTCAAATGCCAGTTGAGGAATGGTACCTGCACCATCTTCAGTGTAGGAAATATCACGGACAATATCCACAATATCTGCAACCACAGCAGAGGCTGTTGGGCCTGCGCCTGCGCCTGCGCCATAATAAAGGGTTGGGCCAACGGCATTGGCTTGAACGAGCACTGCATTTTTAACGCCATTCACATTGGCGATTAACTCTTCAGATGGAATTAATGTTGGGTGAACACGTAACTCAATCCCTTTGTCAGTACGACGGGCAATTCCCAAGTGTTTAATACGGAAGCCAAGTTCTTCGGCATATTTAACATCTTGCGCTGTAATTTTGCTAATGCCTTCGGTATAGACTTTATTGAACTGTAAAGGAATACCAAATGCACAAGAGGCAAGAATCGTCAGTTTATGTGCAGCATCAATGCCTTCAACGTCAAAAGTTGGATCAGCTTCGGCATAACCCAGTTCTTGTGCTTCTTTTAAGACATCTTCAAAGGCACGACCTTTATCGCGCATTTCAGTTAAGATGAAGTTGCCTGTACCATTGATAATGCCTGCCAGCCATTCAATACGGTTGGCAGCCAAACCTTCACGAATCACTTTAATAATTGGAATACCACCAGCTACGGCTGCTTCATAGGCAACTTGTACAGCATGATCTTCAGCTGCTTTAAAAAGTTCATTGCCATGTTCTGCAAGAAGTGCTTTGTTTGCAGTCACCACCTGTTTGCCGTGTTTGATGGCTTCCATAATGATTTCATAAGCAGGGTGAATTCCACCCATCACTTCAACAACAACATCAACATCAGGTTGACGAACAATATCCAGTAGATCGGCGCTTTGTTTGATCCCTTCGAGCTGAAGATCGGGGCGAGGTCTGCGTGTACCGACATAAGTAATTTGTATTTCTCGACCAGTGCGACGTTTAATTTCAGCTGCATTTTCTTGTAATAATTTAAGGGCACCACCACCCACGGTACCAAGACCGAGTATAGCCAGACGAACTGGTTTCACGTCACACTCCAAAATAATTTATTGCGATTGTCTTTGATCATAGATAGCATCTTGGCAGTCAACAAGCATTTTTTTTAAAATTGAATAATTTTCATCATTGGTTTGCTATTGTTTACATATACTAAAAGTAAAATGGATGCATTTTCTTATTTAAGCACCTAAATGGGGCATTTTTGATTTTCTATTTTAAATATCTTTCGTCGAAAATCTGGAAATATAGATAAAAATGGATGATAACAGGCACATAAAATTTTGAGTTTTCATTTTTGTGTGGGCTTTGGATATTTTAATTTATTTTGAATAAAAGTACTGAATTGCACTTGAATGAGAATTTATTTAAAGAAGTGTGTGATTCAAAATAAGCAGGCTTCAAGGTGAAGATAATAGGATCTTCACCTTGAGTTTATTTTATTTGGCTAAACGCTGTTCAATTTCATCTGCGCTGAGGTAACCGCCAAGATATTTACCATCTTCTGAATAAATGGCAGGTGTACCATTGACCCCAATGTGTAAGCCGAGTTGGTATTGATCTTTCACAGGGCTATTACATGTGGTTGCAGGTGGCTGTTGACCTTGAACGACAGCATTGAAGGCTGCTTTACGGTCAGGACTACACCAGATGGCTTCCATTGCAGGGAAGAATTGGTCGCCACGTGGCCAAGCGATATAACGTACTTCAATACCTTTGGCATTAATTGCAGGAAGCTGTTCATGCAGTTTATGGCAATATGGACAATTGGCATCGGTAAAGACATAAACAATATGTTTTGCCTTGCCTTGAGCTGGGTAAACAATCAGGTCTTTGGTTTTAAGGTCAGAAAAAAGTTTTTTATTTTCGCTTGCTTGCAAGTTTTCACTGACATTATAGAGTTGCTTATCACCTAAACGTAATACATCGCCCTGAATGATGTATTTACCATCGGCAGTGGCATAAACGGATGGCATTCCCTGTAAATTCACCCAATAAATGTTAGGCACTTCTGTACTTTTAATATCGACAATTTTTACATTTACATTGGCTTTTTGGAGCTGACTTTGTAATGTGTCAATTAAACGCTGTTTGGTATTGCGCTCTAAAATAGGAGAGGCCTGTCCCGTTGCAGGGGCAGTTGCTGTTAATGTGTTATCGGCCTTTTGTTGATTTTTTTCTTGAGAACAGCCACTCATGAATATACTCGTGGTGATTACCATTGCGAGCGCAAGTGAAGAATAGCGAAAAAACATAGATAACTCTTGTCAGGTGTAATCAAAAAATAGCCTTAAGCATACCAAAAAATCAGTTTCGGCTTCGTGAATTTTCATTACACCCTGTCGTTTTTCTGATAAAGCGACCAACGGTAATATTATGCTCGTGGATGATGTTGGCTATAAAGTTGCTGCATTCGCGCTTGGGCAACGTGGGTATAAATCTGGGTCGTGGACAGATCACTATGGCCTAATAGCATTTGGACGACACGTAAATCTGCACCATGATTCAGTAAATGGGTTGCAAAGGCATGGCGTAACGTGTGTGGGGATAAATCGGTTTCAATCCCTGCGATCAGAGCATAGCGTTTAATAGCATACCAAAAGTTTTGACGGCTCATGATGCCACCATGTTGGGTGAGAAAAATATAATCATTATTGGTCTTAAACAGTTGTGGACGCGAGGTCGCAAAGTAGCGCTGTAACCAGTCTGTGGCGATTTGTCCCAGAGGCACCAACCGTTCTTTGTTGCCTTTACCATGAATTCGGACATAGCCCTGATTTAAATTGAGCATATCCAAACGTAAATTGAGTAATTCGGAAACCCGTAAGCCACATGCGTAAAGCACTTCAAGCATGGTGCGGTCACGTAAGCCAAGTGCTGTATCGGTATCGGGTGCTTGAATCAGGGCTTCAACCTGTGCTTCGGAAATATCTTTGGGTAACGCACGTCCGAGTTTTGGGGTTTTATGTTGGGCGAGGGGATTGTCTGTCCGTAATTTTTGTTCCCGCAAAAATTTAAAAAAAGAACGCAGTGCAGACATGATTCTGGCAATTGAACGTGGGCTTTTCCCTTGCTGAGTGATTGTAATCAGCACATCTGAAACGTCGCTTTCATTCCAGTCTGTCAGGGGTTTAGCAAGAAGATGGCTGCACTGGATGAGGTCAGATAAATAGGCATTTCGGGTATGCGGACTCACGGTTTGAGCCACTAAAAAATCACGATAAGTAAATAAAAAACTTAAATTTTCTGGAATTTGAACGGGGGCGGGAATACGTGGTTTTTTACTGGGTTGCATATAGAAATACGACAAAATACCTAGACGAGTCACTTTAATTGAAAATGAAAAAAAAGTCGATTTTTACATTTTGCGTACAGAATTAAAGCGTCAATCTATGGATAAATCAGTATGTAAATTATTCTCATTTAGTTTATAATAACAGAAAAATTTGTGGATGCGATGCTGTGCTGTTATCAGAATTAAAGGTTAAACAGGCTGCTGTGATTACCAAGGTAAATCAAAAATCTACCCATCATGGAGCAACGGATATCGTTGCAAGTCGACTGGAAACTTTAGGGTTTATTCCGGGAACATCTGTCAAAGTTGTGGCAAAAGGTGCTTTTGGTGGAGATCCTTTATTGATTCAGATCGGATTCACACGTTTCGCATTAAGAAAAATAGAAGCTCAAAAAATTGAAATTTCACCTGAAGGAACTTTGGCATGAGTGAAGCATTGCGAATCGCTCTTGTTGGTAATCCTAACTGCGGCAAAACCTCTATTTTTAATCAACTCACAGGAACCCGACAAAAAGTTGGTAACTATGCAGGCGTAACGGTTGAACGTAAGGTTGGTTTCTTTCAGCTTCCATCGGGACGACAAGTACGTGTTCTGGATTTGCCGGGAACATATAGTCTCAATGCAACCAGTCCAGACGAAGCAGTCACTCGTGATGTCTGCCTTGGCAAAATTGCAGAGGAAAGTCAGCAAGACGTGATGCTGTGTATTGTCGATGCAACCAACCTTCGACTGCATTTGGGACTGGTTCTTGAATTGATCGAATTAGGGAAACCCCTATTGGTCGTGTTGAATATGATGGATGAAGCACGTCGTCGTGGAATCCAGATTAACGCACAGCGCCTTTCAGAGCGCTTGGGCGTGACGGTTGTTGAAACTGTTGCAAAAACGACTTCTGGCGTAGTGAATTTGATCGACGCACTTGATCTACAGAAGTTTAGTACCCCCGAGACTGAATTAACGGGTTTGGTTGGCAATCAGCACCAAAAAATCCACGATATTTTAAAAGATGTGGTGATTTTTAGTGAACATGAAGACAAGCGTACTGAGTTTCTAGACCGTATCTTTTTGCATCCAATTCTTGGGTTTGTGGTGTTGGCTGCATTAATGTTTATTGTATTCCAAGCCGTGTTTACGTGGGCAGCCCCATTTCAGGCCATGATTGAGACAGTATTTGCTTGGCTGGGTGAACACATTGGTGCATGGGTGACACCGCCTTTATTGCATAGTCTGGTTGTTGATGGGGTGATTGCAGGTGCAGGTGGTGTTCTGGTTTTCTTACCACAAATTTTAATTCTATTTTTCTTCATTCTTATGCTTGAAGAAACAGGCTATTTACCGCGTGCGGCATTTTTACTTGATAAAGTCATGTATAAAGCAGGGTTGAGTGGTCGCGCTTTTATTCCGCTCCTTTCAAGTTTTGCCTGTGCGGTTCCCGGTATTATGGCAACACGAACCATTCAAGACCCACGTGATCGCTTAACCACCATTTTTGTTGCGCCACTCATGACTTGTTCGGCACGGTTGCCAGTGTATGCGTTGCTAATCTCAGCGTTTATTCCAAGCAAAATGGTGTGGGGCTTCTTTAATTTGCAAGGTTTGGTGTTATTCGCTTTATATATGGCGGGTATTGCGAGTGCCTTGATTGTTGCTTTTATTCTGAAATTTTTCCAAAAGGATAAATCTGAACATACTTTATTGATGGAATTGCCAAGTTACCGTTTTCCGAATATGAAAAGTATCGGGATCGGGTTACTGGATCGTGCCAAAATTTTCTTAAAACGGGTGGGTGGGATTATTTTTGCATTATCCATTTTACTTTGGTTCTTATGCAGTTTCCCTCAAGCGCCTGAACATGCGGCATTGCCTGCGATTGATTATAGTTTTGCAGGTCGAATCGGGCATTTCATGCAGCCGTTATTTGCCCCAATCGGGTTTAACTGGCAGATCTGTATTGCACTTATTCCGGGGATGGCTGCCCGTGAAGTGATGGTGGCTTCATTGGGGACAGTTTATGCCTTGTCTGCTGCCAATGACGATGCAATCGCACAAGGCTTAACACATTTAATTAGTGCTCCGGGCAGTGGTTGGAGCATTGCAACAGGGTTGTCGCTTTTGGTGTGGTATATTTATGCACCGCATTGTTTGTCTACGTTAGCGACAGTACGCCGTGAAACTGGGTCTTGGAAAATGGTCGCTTGGATGACAGGCTATTTATTTGCCTTGGCATATTTCTCAGCATTTTTAACCTATCAAATTGCATCCCATTATTTGGGCTAAATGCAAGTGGAGGTGGATATGGTAACTTATCTAATTATTGCTGTTTTGGTGATTTGGAGCGCGCTGTATGTATTTAAAAAAGTGTTTCCACAAACGGCATTTAAGTGTTTTTCTAAATTAGCCGATATTGCTGAGGCCAAGGGGCAAGCGAAAATTGCTCGTTGGGTTCGTCCTGCAATGCCAATGGGTTGTGGTGGTGGGTGTGGTTGTAGCTCTGATACCAGCAAAACCAAAACCCAAAATACGGTTCAAGCTGTGAAGTGGAAATAAATCTCCATTTAGTTATGCTTTTAACAAGCTGCCTGAGGGCAGCTTTTTTACGTGAAAAACACAAAAAAATCCCGATAAAATTGCTTCGATCAAGGTATTCCAAAAAGCAAAGTGCTAACATTTGCCAAGTTAAAAAATAAAAGGCAATAGGGCAAACATGTTAATACAACGTGGTGGTTTGAAAGTTGTGGCTGGCTTAGGAATATCAGGTGTTTCGGCTGTAAATTTTTTGGTCGAAAATGGTTATCAAGTTGCGGTCACAGACTCCCGCACAACACCACCGGGAAGTGATCAAATTCCACCGAATGTTCAAACCAGTTTTGGTAAGCTTGACCTTGATTTACTGCTACAGGCAGAAGAAATTATTTTAAGCCCGGGACTTGCTCCACAACTGCCTGAAATTCAACAAGCGATTGAAAAAGGCATTCCTGTTATTGGTGACGTGCAACTGCTGCGCCGCGCAACTGAAGTCCCTATTGTGGCGATTACAGGCTCAAATGCTAAAAGTACCGTAACCACACTGGTTGGACTTATGGCCAAAGATGCAGGCAAAAAAGTGGCGGTAGGGGGTAACTTAGGACGACCAGCCCTAGATTTGCTCAAAGATGAACCTGAACTATTGGTTTTGGAACTTTCTAGTTTTCAGCTTGAAACCACTTCGCATCTCAATGCTGCGGTTGCCGTGGTGTTAAATATGAGTGAAGACCATCTTGACCGTCATGGCGATATGATGGGCTATCACCAAGCCAAACATCGTATTTTCCAAGGTGTGAAAAAAGTGGTGTATAACCGTGATGACAGTCTGACTCGTCCGTTTGTACCAGACGCAACGCCAATGCAAAGTTTTGGGTTAAATGCGCCAGACATGAACCAATACGGCATTTTAAAAGATTTAGACGGTACGATTTGGCTGGCACGTGGACGTGAGCGTTTACTTAAAAGTTCTGACATGTACATTCAAGGCACACATAATGTGGCGAATGCCTTGGCAAGTCTGGCTTTAGGTGAGGCGGTTGGTTTGCCACTTGAGTCAATGCTTGCAACTTTAAAAACCTTTAAAGGTCTAGAGCATCGCTGTGAATATGTGGCGACCATTGATGATGTACGTTACTACAATGACTCGAAAGGAACCAACATTGGAGCGACATTAGCCGCTATTGATGGTCTAGGTGCAGCGATTGAAGCGCAACAGGGCAAGGTTGCAGTGATTTTAGGTGGACAGGGTAAAGGACAAGATTTTACAGCGCTGCGCACATCGTTACAGCACTATGTCAAACTTACAGTATTGATTGGTGAAGATGCACCTGTGATTGAACAGGCGATTGCAGGGACAACCATCCTATTACATGCAGATACTTTGCAACAAGCCGTTGAACTATGTAAACAACAGACACAAGCACATGATGTTGTATTGCTTTCTCCAGCATGTGCCAGCTTTGACATGTTCAAGGGCTATAGTGATCGTGGACATCAATTTGTTGCCTGTGTTCAGACATTGGCTTAACTGCAAAAACAGCGAAGGAAAAGTTATATGGCAGGTTTTGCGCATACAACATTAAATAAAATTCAGACGATTACGCAGCGAATAATGCCCAAACTGCCTGCGGAGATTACGCCACGAAATGTACTGATTTTCTGTGTATTGTCATTGCTGATCATCGGAACCATCATGGTGGGTTCGGCTTCAATGCCTTATGCAGACTCTAAACAACATGATCCCTTTTATTTTCTGGAACGTCATGCCATTTCAATTGTGATTGCAATTATTGCGGCCTTTGTTACATCGCGGTTTTCACTTGAATATTGGTTTAGAAATACCTTCTTATTTTGGCTGATTACTATTGGGTTGCTATTTGTTGCGCTTTTTGTCGGTACGGAGGTCAATGGTTCGACTCGATGGATTCGTATTGCAGGCTTTACTGTGCAGCCTACCGAAGTTGCAAAAGTTATGATGGCGATTTTCACTGCGGACTACGTGGTACGCCGTGCGCATGAAGTCCGAAATAGCTGGATGGGTCTGGTACGTTTGGGCGGAGTTATGACCATTACTGTAGGTCTGATTTTGGCCGAGCCTGACCTTGGCGCTACAGTGGTAATCGTGATGATGATGTTTGGGGTATTCTTCCTTGCGGGGGCACCGGCCATTCAGTTCCTGTTTTATATTGGTGCGATCTTAATTGCGATTGTCTTCCTGATTCTATTTGAACCTTATCGTTATGAACGTCTGGTTTCCTTTACCAATCCTTGGGCTGACCCTTTAGGTTCGGGCTATCAGCTTTCTAATGCCCTCATGGCGTTTGGTCGTGGAGAATGGTTTGGTGTAGGACTCGGACATAGTATGCAAAAAATGTCTTATCTTCCCGAAGCGCATACCGACTTTATGTTGGCGATTTTGGGTGAAGAATTTGGCTTTTTTGGAATTGCAACCGTGCTGTCTTTAGAGTTCATTATGCTGAGTTGCTGTGTGTATATTGGACATCGTGCATTAAAGAATAACTACCTTCGAGCAGGTTACTTATCTTACGGTATTAGCATGATTTTCCTGATGCAGATTCTGGTTAATGCAGGGATGAACATGGGGATGTTACCAACCAAAGGGTTGACCTTACCTTTTATTAGTTATGGGGGGACATCGCTGATGATGTGTGCGGTGATGATTGCATTGGTACTCAAAATTGATGCCACCACCCAACAGGCAAATCCAGACAAAGAATTGTCCAATTTCTAAAGTGTTCTAAAAGCAAAAACCACGTTCTATAGCGTGGTTTTTTTTTATATCTGATGTAGGACGATTTATTGATAAATCTGGGGTAACTGCATTTGGTGTGGAATGAGGGAAACATCCCATTGCAGAATGGCTTGTTGCAGCATTCGTTGTGGTGTATCTAAATCGACATGCGGTTGTTGCAGTGCCTGTAACGCCTGTTGTAAATAGCGCGAAGCTTGCTTGGGATCTAGCGCCTGTGCCAGATTTTGTTTGGAAAGTTTTTGTCCCTGATCATTCATCGCTAAAGGCAAATGCATATATTGAAGGGATGGATACCCCAAAACCTGTCCAAGCCAAATTTGCCGTTCTGTATTATCAAGTAAATCTGCGCCACGAACCACATGGGTAATGCCTTGTAGATAATCATCAACGACGACAGCCAGTTGATAATTGATGATGCCATCACGACGTTTTAAAACAAAATCCCCTAGGTCTTGGTGTAGGTTAGAGCAATGTTGCCCTTGGAGACGATCTTTAAAACAAAGGGTTTGATCTTCGACTTTTAGCCGAATGGCTTGATGTTCAAAGGGAAGGTGAAGGTTGCGACACGTGCCGTTATAAATGGCATTAGAGCCTAATATTTTGCGGGTACATTGGCAGGCATACACCCAGTCTTGTTGCCTGAGTTGTTCAAGTACCTGTTCGTAAAGATGAAAGCGATCTTTTTGAAAGATAATATCGGCATCGGGTTCAAAACCAAAGGCGTCAATACAGGCAAGAATATGCTGTTCACTGCCCGGGAAAATTCGGGGGATATCGGTATCTTCAATACGAACAAACCATTGCCCGTGTTGCGATTTTGCATCGCAATAACTGGCAACAGCAGTCAGTAATGACCCAAAATGCAAAGGGCCAGTTGGCGATGGCGCAAACCGACCCTTATAGGTATTGTCATTCGACAAAACAGCAGACTGTTGCTGCACGGAGGTAAAGCGTTCCATGAGCATTGCCACAATCGCAATTAGCCTTTATTTTGCTTCTCTTTGATTTCTGCAAGTGTCTTACAGTCGATACAAAGGGTTGCTGTTGGACGTGCTTCTAGACGACGCAGGCCAATTTCAATACCACATGTTTCACAGAAACCGTAGTCATCGTTTTGAATTGCTTCTAAAGATTGTTCAATCTTACGAATCAATTTACGTTCACGGTCACGTGTACGTAATTCAATTGCAAATTCTTCTTCCTGAGTTGCGCGGTCATTTACGTCTGGCAAAGCAGTAGATTCATCTTGCATGGTATTGAGTGTACGATCGACCTCAGACATCAAATCAGCTTTCCAAGCCTGTAGGATTCGGCTGAAATGTTCAAGCTGACCTTCAGACATGTATTCTTCATCTTTTTTGGGCTGATAAGGCGCAATGCCGAATAAACTCGCAGTTGAGTTGCTATCAGCTCTAGACTTGGTCGACTCAGCAGTCGCTACATCTCGTTCATCTAAGACTTGGGTTAGGTTGTCATTCGCCATAATAGGGCATTCCTCATCATATACGTCGGAATCTACGTAATCGCTATGGTGATATGCAAGTTTTTTTTATTTTACCCTTTCGGGGTAATTTGCCATTTAAAGGGTCGTCATCATAAAGGCTTTTCGCATACTTGAATAGTCTTTTTTGTGAAATGATGGTAACCACTTTTGACGACGATCTAAAGTAATCGAAATTAGTCGAAATGAAAAGTTAGTAACCCGAAATTAGCTGATTTATTTTTGGCATTAATGCAGGTATGCGAAAAACTTCCGACAAAATCTCGCCATTTGCAGATAAAGTCAGTAGGCGATAACCGGGAGCCTGATCATCTAGCGCAAACTCCTGACTCAGAGGTTTAAACTGGACACAGGTCGAGGGCGTGGCTAAAAACTGGATATGTTGTCGGGTTTCTGAGAACTCTTGATGTACATGTCCGTGAATCACTGCTTTGACTTGAGGATATTTGAATAATACATCCAGTAAGCTTTCGGTGTTTTTAAGCCGATGCTGATCCAACCACTGAGAGTGCATTAGTAGCGGATTATGATGGCAGCCAATCAGAATATAGTGATGACTAAATTTTTGTAATAGTTGTTCTAAATCTTGTAACTGCGTTTCATCAATATGACCATCCACTTTGCCTGAAACGGCACTGGTGAGCAAAATAATCACCCAGTTTCCTAGTTCGATGACACTGATTGGCGTGTGTTGAGGATAAGGGAAAATAGATAAATCGTCATGATTGCCCGGGGTCTGATAAAAAGGAACCTTGAGGCCGTGCATATAATCAAGATAACGGGCATAGGTTTGGGGCACAGCGACCTGTGCAACATCGCCTGTATGAATGATGGCATCAATTTTAGGATGGGTATCAAGAATATGCTGCATCAGACCATGAAAGGTGATTTCAGGGTTCATTTCGACAAAGTGAGCATCCGCGATATCCATCAGATGGGTGTCGCTAATTTGGATAAGTGTCAATGTTGGGTCTGGTTGCAGATTCATTATTCTACTCGATTCTTGTTATATCCAGCGAACTAACCGCTGGAATATCCTCAAAGGGCAATATGTTGTTGTAGCCATTGTAATGCCATAATCACAGGTGCATTACGTAATCGCTGTTGCTCAAAAAGTTGTTTGATTTCGGCATAGTCAAATAGATGGAGTTGAATATTTTCTCCTTCATTTTGTAAACCAAAGATTCCACCGTGTTGAGGAAGTTCAATTTCAGCAGCATAAAGATGGAATTTTTCCGAACATGCGCCAGCAGATGGAAAGAAGGTGAAGAGATGTTGTACCTGTTGCAGTTCACAACCCGCTTCTTCTAGTGTTTCTCTGCGGATACAGCTTTCAGGTGTTTCATTGCCATCTAGCACCCCTGCAATGACTTCAAGTTGCCAAGGCGACTCAGTATCATCTAGCGCACCAACACGACATTGTTCAATCAAGGCAAAGCGTTGTTGTTGATCGTTATAGAGCAAGACACCTGCTGCCACAGGGCGAATAATCAGTTCACGTTGTAAGGTCGGAGTATACTGTGTGCTCTGAAAAAGCCGATGACGCAAGTGCACTTTCTCAACACGCAAAAAGCCCCGATAGAGTGTTTCCCGAGAAATAACGTCCATATCTTGTTTTGAGTATGTCGCGTGTTTCACAATATTCATAAGCAAATTAGGATGAAATACTGAAAATTTCATCCTAACTGAGAATTTGATCTAGGCAAGTACTTTTTAAAGTTATTTACACTTTATGGTACAGTTTTTGACCTTGTTCGTGATAAATTTCTTTCATGGCTTGCATGCCTTGTTCAACCTCTTGATTTTCATCGTTTAACTGATTCGCACTGTTCTTGTTTTGTGCATAATCACGTACATTCTGAGTGATTTTCATTGAACAGAATTTCGGTCCACACATTGAACAGAAATGAGCCGATTTATGTGCATCTTTAGGCAGGGTCTCATCGTGCATGCTACGTGCTGTGTCTGGGTCTAAGCTCAGGTTGAACTGGTCATCCCAACGGAACTCGAAACGTGCCTTTGAAAGTGCATTGTCACGTACTTGTGCACCCGGATGGCCTTTGGCAAGGTCGGCTGCGTGCGCTGCAATTTTGTACGTAATAATACCGTCTTTCACGTCCTTTTTGTTCGGTAAACCCAAATGCTCTTTTGGTGTCACATAACACAGCATGGCTGTGCCGTACCAACCAATCATGGCTGCACCAATGGCAGAGGTGATATGGTCATAACCCGGTGCAATGTCAGTGGTCAGTGGCCCAAGGGTATAGAACGGTGCTTCTTTGCAGACTTCGAGCTGTAAGTCCATATTTTCTTTAATCATGTGCATAGGCACATGACCCGGACCTTCAATCATAACCTGAACATCGTGTTCCCAAGCGCGATGAGTCAGCTCACCTAAGGTACGAAGTTCACCAAACTGAGCTTCATCGTTGGCATCCTGAATACAGCCCGGACGCAAACCATCACCTAAACTGAACGATACGTCATAGGCTTTCATGATTTCACAAATTTCATCGAAATGTGTGTACAGGAAGTTTTCTTGATGATGCGCTAAACACCACTGTGCCATGATAGAACCACCGCGTGAAACAATACCTGTTAAACGGTTTGCAGTTAATGGCACATAACGCAGTAACACGCCAGCATGAATGGTAAAGTAATCGACGCCTTGTTCAGCCTGTTCAATCAGGGTGTCTTTAAAGATTTCCCATGTAAGGTCTTCGGCAACGCCATCGACTTTCTCAAGCGCTTGGTAAATTGGAACGGTACCAATTGGCACAGGTGAATTACGGATAATCCATTCACGGGTTTCATGGATGTTTTTACCTGTCGATAAGTCCATGATGGTGTCTGCACCCCAGCGAGTTGCCCACGTCATTTTGGCAACTTCTTCATCAATTGAAGAACCGAGTGCTGAGTTACCAATATTGGCGTTGATCTTCACGAGAAAATTACGACCAATGATCATAGGTTCAATTTCAGGATGGTTAATGTTGGCAGGAATAATGGCACGACCTGCTGCAACTTCCTGACGGACAAATTCAGGGGTGATTTCAGTCAGATTCTTCGCCCCAAAATTTTGACCTGCATGCTGGCGCATATCGACATTGTCGCGCTGGCGCTGGTTCTCACGAATCGCGATATATTCCATTTCAGGGGTAATAATCCCTTTTTTGGCGTAATGCATTTGTGTCACGTTTTGTCCCGCTTTGGCACGACGTGGTTTTTGAATATGAGCAAAACGAATATCGGCAGTACGAATATCTTTAAGGCGTTCTTGTCCGAACTGAGAACTTAAGCTGTCTAAAACATCCGTATCCTGACGTTCCTCAATCCATGTCTGACGCACATGTGGTAAGCCTTTATTGAGGTCAATTTGGGCATTTGGATCGGTATAAACACCAGACGTGTCATAGACCATGACAGGTGGGTTATGTTCACCGCCTAAGCCTGTTGGGGTGTCGGTCAGTGAGATTTCACGCATTGGGACTTGAATGTCTGCGCGTGAGCCTTGGAGATATACTTTTTTTGATGCAGGTAAGATACGGGTGAGATCTTTGGCATCTTGTTCATGTTGAGCTGAGATGTCAGCAGGGGATAGATTCGTTAATTGGTTCATTGCATGATCCTTATGAAAAACACTAACGAATCAAGTAACCAAAAACGATGGCAAATTTATCTTGAGAACAATGATAAATGGAGAGCATAAGTTTTTCGATAACTTGATTCCTACGCAGGTCTTAACCTGATCAGGTTCAACGGTACTTGTGCTCAAATTCTTTCCAGTATTTGCACAATCTCAGCGAGGTATTACTCGCGCTCCGTCAAGCATTTTTGAATAGTAACATGGTTTAGTGAAAATACACTTGTAAAAATGTAAGATCAAAATAAAACCGTTTTCAGCAGCACAAGAGACATTTTTCAAAATGAAAAATCAAAGGATTTCTGACGCAATTAGTATTGTGTTTGCCCAACAAGGCTGTTGGCGACTTTCCCTGCATGGGTGATACAAATGGCATCAATTAAACAGTCACGAGCAATATGCGTGCTGTCTAAGGCCAAAGGGTCATAGAGTTTCATGTAAGTATCGAGTTGTTTATTGATTTTAATCAACTGACTTTTTTCTGAGCGTTTTTCAGCCGCACTGAGTTCTACAGGAATCGACTGGTCACGTTGTTCGGGTGACAGCGCAATAAATTGTAAGAATTTTTGTGCCTGTTGTCCTAAAGCCAACTGATTTTGAGTCGCTAACAGTTTGATTTCTGTCAATGCTTCAGGATAAATATCGCTCTCGCCTAAATAATGACTAGAAACGGGAAAGTTGTTACTGCCATGAAATAAAAACTGTGCATATTTAAATTTTAGGCGCTGTGCATCATCGAGGAAACTACTGTTCGGGTAGTGTTGAATATAATTTTGCCAAAACTGGGCACGAAGCGAAATTTCAGACCATGAAATATCTAAATTATTATTCGCAATAATCGATACCTGATTTTGCTGCGCCAGATTTTCAATGAAGATGCGCTCTGCTTCGGGTAGAGAGGGCGCAAACAATTTTAAAAGATAATTGGGTTGTCTGCGGTACATAATCGTACCATCGCCTGCATCATATAACTCATAAAATGCTTCGCCCTGATGCTGAATCAGATAACGATCTCGGGCATTAAAATGCGACAGATATTCCTGACGCATTGCAGGGTTGGTACTATTGTTGATGGCATATTGCTCGAAAGCTGTTTGTTGTTCTACTGTGCGTTCTGTTGCTAAAAAGCGTTGATACATGTTGGTAGACGCATAAATCAGTTGTTTTTTTTCTTCAAAGCTAAGCTGTGGTATACATTGCTGGATATGCTGGTTGACCTGTTCGAGTGCTGTAATTGTACTTTGGTTATCAATTTTCTGGATCAGGGTATTAAGACTATGACAGATAGACACAGGCGGGGTGGCAACCGTAGCAGAAGCCTGTTCATGCACAGGTAGCGTAGACTGCTGATGACATCCACTGATCAACATGATTCCGAATAATAAGAAACAAGTTTTCTTTGCCCGCATAGACGAACCGACCTAAACCAAAGCATGATATAAAGATTGACCCCATTATTATGACAAGTTCTGGCATAAAAAGTTGTTGTAGTGTTGCAAGTTTGAGTTAAGGAATTTAGCAAATATTTTATTTTTTAAATATCTATTAACGCTTTAAGTATACGAATGTCATCAAATCTTCACGATTGTTATGTTCTAATACAAAATTACTATTTTCTAACCTGTTTTGGGGAGAAATCTCTTGAGCTTAAAAAACCCGATGTTGGCACATCATATTTCCTCACAATTTAATGAGGAATTACAAGAAGCAAATACCAAATTTATGGCGATGGGCGGGATGATTGAGCAACAGGTAACAAATGCTATTCATGCCTTACTGGATATGGACGTAAGTTTGGCCGTAGATGTGCAATATAATGAAAAAGCAGTAAACCGTTTTGAGCGTGAAATTGATGAAAACCTAACGCTGATTCTTGCTCGCCGTCATCCTGCAGCGATTGATTTGCGTATGGTGATTGCCATGAGTAAGGCCAATACCGATTTAGAACGGATTGGCGATGAGGCAGCGAAGATTGCCTGTATTGCTCAAAATCTGTGTGAAGAAGGTGGTTCACCTCGCGGTTTTATGGAAACGCGCCATATTGGAAATCAGGTGCGGGTGATGATTCATGATGCACTGGATGCTTTTGCGCGCCTAGATGCCGAACAAGCCGTGAACGTATTACGTGCCGATGCAGATATTGACCGTGAATATCAATCTGCAACACGTACCCTCATGACTTATATGATTGAAGACCCACGTTATATTTCACGTGTTTTAAATGTGTTATGGGTGTTACGTTCTTTGGAACGCATTGGCGACCATGCGCGTAATATTTCCGAACAAGTGATTTATATTGTGAAAGGGTTAGATGTTCGCCATACCAGTGTTGATGAAATTGAACAGCATGTTCATAATCAATAATTAGAGTATTTGTGCCAAAAGATGATGAAGTTTTGCCTTGGAATGGCAAAATTTCATGTTTGGTACGATCTAAAAAATATTGTTCCTCATAATAATGAATAGACTTTAAAATTTAAGCTTTTAATTAATCAAAATAATGACGTAAAAAAATAAAAAAAATCCCAGATCTGGGGAAATCTGGGATATATAAACGGGTATTATCATCAAAAGGATATTCCCTTTGAATAGATCCAGTATAGGAAAGAACATCGAAACAGTCAGTGTATATCATGTGATAACTTGTTATTTTCTATTGAACTTTGTAAGTAAATCAGACTTTTTGTGAAAAAATAATGATAAAAAAATACCACGACTTAATCGTGGTATTTTTTTGAGCAATTTAATAGGCGTATAGCTTTTACCTTGATTCAATTTTATCTGCTTACCTACGCGGACTTAGTCCTTGTCTTGCAGAAAAATAAAGCAATACTTTATTTTTTACTCAAAGCTCAGCTTTTCGTCTTGCGGCATGGTGGTGATTATTAATCACCACTGATCATGCCTCAGGCTTCCATCCTTCGGCTTTTTCTACGCTGTCATCATTGCTTAGAAACTTTTCACGCTGCTCTTCTAAAAACTTTTTCGCATCTGCTTCAAATACGTTTAAGCGTTTTTCATTGATCAGTGTTGTTTGGTGTTTTAACCATTCTTGCCAAGCTTGTTTGGAAACCGTTTCAAAAAACGCTTGTCCCTTCGCCCCAGGAAACGGAGGGAAATCGAGTCCTTCCATTTCCTGTTGATATTTGCGGCAAAATACTTGTCGACTCATCGAATTTTCCTTAAGCGTACAGTTGTTCTAGGCGGCTATGCGCACGTGCGATTGCAGCTTCAACCTGAGCAGGTGCTGTGCCACCGATATGATTACGTGCATTCACAGATGCTTCTAATGTTAATGCTTTATCGAAGACATCTGCGCTAATTAAGTCAGAGAACTGTTGTAATTGTTCAAGGCTAAGTTCAGAGAGGTCTTTGTCTTCCTGTACACCTAAAGCCACCGCTTTACCCACAATTTCATGTGCATCACGGAAAGCCACGCCTTTTTTCACAAGGTAGTCCGCAAGGTCAGTTGCTGTCGAGAAGCCACGTAATGCGGCTTCACGCATGATTTCAATATTTGGAACGAGCGCAGGAATCATATCTGCAAATGCCATTAATGAACCACGAACCGTGTCAATCGCATCAAATAAGGGTTCTTTATCTTCTTGGTTGTCTTTGTTATACGCTAAAGGTTGACCTTTCATCAGCGTGAGCAGGCTAATCAAATCACCAAAAACACGACCTGATTTACCACGAACTAGCTCAGGTACGTCTGGGTTTTTTTTCTGCGGCATGATTGATGAACCTGTGCAGAAACGGTCAGGAATCTGGACAAATTTAAATTGAGCCGATGTCCACAAAATAAGTTCTTCTGACATACGAGATAAATGCATCATGATGAGTGATGCTGCGGCATTAAATTCAATCGCAAAGTCACGGTCAGAAACGGCATCTAACGAGTTTTCTGCAACGGCTTCAAAACCGAGTAATTCTGCTGTGTAAGCACGTTCAATTGGGTAAGTGGTTCCTGCAAGTGCAGCAGAGCCTAACGGCATACGGTTGACACGTTTACGACAGTCTTTTAGGCGTTCGGTATCACGAACCAGCATTTCAAACCAAGCCAATAAGTGATGTCCAAATGTCACAGGCTGAGCAGTTTGTAAATGAGTGAAGCCCGGCATGATGGTATTGGTGTTTTTTGCTGCCAGTGTCAGAATTCCGTTTTGTAAACGACGTAATACCAGTAAAATAGCATCGATTTCATCACGTAAATATAAACGGATATCGGTTGCAACCTGATCATTACGGCTACGACCTGTATGCAGTTTTTTACCTGTAATACCAATGCGGTTTGTCAGGCGAGATTCGATGTTCATGTGAACATCTTCTAAATCGATACGCCATTCAAAAGTACCTGCTTCAATTTCATTACGAATTGCAGTGAGACCTTGAATAATGTCATCGCGCTCTGCTTCGGTTAAAACCCCAACTTTTGCAAGCATGGTGGCATGGGCAATTGAACCTGCAATATCTTGTTTATAAAAGCGTTGGTCAAATTGAACGGAAGCGGTAAATTCGGCAACAAAAGCGTCAGTCGCTTCGCTAAAGCGACCACCCCACATACCAGAGGTGGCTTGGGGGTTATTTGAGGATTGAGAAGATGTGGTCATGGCGGCTCAGAAAAATAAAAAAGAGTATAGCAAAATCTGACCAATTTGCCGATGGACAACCACTTCAAGTCAGACCGTCGTCAAATACAATGTGTCAGGGGCAATCACCTTATTTTTTTACGAAAATTGGTCGTTGGCAATATCTAATCGAATTATTTACTGCAAGTGCTGTGCTTTCTGTGATGTTGGCGCTTGCAGAGGCGCATTCTTGGCAGGCACTTTCAATTACACGGGTTTTTCAAATCCTGCTTTATATTTATTGGGTCGAGATAGCCTTTGCCTTTATTGTTGATCGCTATCAACATCTGCTAAATCGTTTTTCACATGTGGTTGCCGTTATTTGGGGTTTTCTGATTTTAGAAAGCATCATTTTATTTACCACCTTATTTTTAAATATATTGGGTCATGCGATGCATCAGGGTGCAACATCGACATGGCAATTCACAGATCTGTTTCAGGACGTGTCACTGCATCTTGGCTATGGTATTTTGCTTGGCGCATTTTGTTTGCGTTATTTATATATTCGGGATCAGTGGGTAAAACAGCAACATAGTGAATTACAGGCACGTATTCAGGCAATGCAGGCACGTATTCATCCGCATTTTTTATTTAATAGTTTAAATAGTGTGGTGAGTTTAATTGCGGTAGATCCTGATAAAGCCGAGGATATGCTCATTAATCTATCCCGATTATTTCGGGCAAGTCTACAAGAATTAAAACTGGTGCCTTTAACCGATGAACTGGCGTTATGTCGTCAATATATTGCGATTGAGCAAATGCGTTTAGGTGAGCGCTTACATATGGATTGGCGATTACCTTCGGAAATAGAACACTATGGAATTCAGATTCCATTATTAACATTACAACCTTTATTAGAAAATAGTATTTTTCATGGTGTTGAAAAAATGAGCGGTGTGTGTAAGATCAGTTTATTGATTGAGGTATTAGAACAACAAATTAATATCGTCATCAGTAATCCGTATCAACATACGCAACAGGGTAAACGTCAGGGACACGGTATGGCATTAGATAATGTCAAACAACGACTACGTGCATATTATGGCTATTCAGCTGATGTACGCTTTTTTGCGGGAGACGGTATTTTTACCACGATTTTACGTTTTCCGACCAAGGTCCATAGAAAGATATAATTGTGCTGGGGATGAATAAAATAAAATGAAAGTATTAATTTGTGATGATGAGCCTCTGGCTGTTGAACGATTAGTTCGTTTGGTGGGCCAGTTGGGACATGAAGTGGTGGCGACAGCTCAGCATGGGTTAGAGGTTAAGTCTTTGGTCGAGCAATATCGTCCAGATGTACTTTTGCTTGATATTCAAATGCCTGAATTAGATGGTTTGAGCTGTGCGAAACAACTGGGTTCATTGTCATTTAAACCTGCTATTATTTTTTGTACTGCCTATGACCAACATGCGCTGGCTGCATTTCATGTACAGGCACAGGCGTATTTATTAAAACCAATAGCCAAACAAGATCTACAACAGGCATTGGAACATGTGGTTCAGCCAACGCAGGCGCAGTTAAATCAGTTTAAAAATAATGCTGAAAATATGCAGGAACCACCGCAACTATCCCATCGGCAATGTATTACGGCACGGTCACATCGTGGTGTCGAATTAATTCCAATTGAACAGATTTATTATTTTCTTGCTGACCAGAAATATGTATCGGTCAGGCATCGGCAGGGTTTTGTGCTGATTGATGAAACATTAAAAGAATTAGAATCTGAATTTGCTGAACATTTTATTCGCATACATCGTAATGCTTTGGTGTCGATTCATGAGCTAGATGGCTTAGAAACGATTTGTTCGGGACAATATCAAGTGCGGTTCAGACAGATCGAGGATCGGTTAGCCGTTAGTCGCCGTCATTTACCTTTATTAAGAGGAAAATTACATCGTTTATAAATGAAGTACTAAAGTTTAAGTATCGGGTGGCGGTTAAAATAAAAATCGTGCTTTGTCATGTGGATTCAGACCGAAAAACTTGCATTTTTAGCGGATCAGGTTAAGTTTAGTGCTTATTATTCTTTAGCAAATAAAAGATGACTTATGAAGCACCTTAAGATTGCAACACGTCAGAGTCCATTGGCACTTTGGCAAGCTGAACATATTAAAGCACGTTTAGAGCAGTTATATCCTGAGCTTGAAGTTGAATTGGTAAAGTTTGTGACGCAAGGCGATAAAATTTTAGATACACCATTGGCCAAAATTGGCGGTAAAGGTTTATTTGTAAAAGAATTAGAACATGCTTTGCTCGAAGGTCGTGCAGATTTAGCGGTACATTCCATGAAAGATGTGCCAATGCAGTTTCCAGAAGGATTAAGTCTGGCTGTCATTTGTGAACGTGAAGACCCAACGGATGCTTTTGTTTCCAATCAATATGCTTCTTTTGATGATTTACCTCAGGGAGCGGTGGTTGGAACCTCAAGTTTGCGCCGTAAATGCCAGATTTTACAGGCACGTCCAGATTTGATCATTAAAGACTTGCGTGGCAATGTTGGAACACGTTTGTCTAAGCTTGATGATGGTTTGTATGATGCGATTATTCTCGCTAGTGCAGGCTTAAAACGCTTAGAGCTAGCATCACGAATCCGTCATGAGCTAGATAAAGATGTGAGTTTACCCGCAGTCGGGCAAGGTGCTTTAGGTTTAGAGTGCCGTAGTAATGATCAGGATGTTTTAGCATTAATTGAACCTTTACAGCATTTTGAAACAGCTTTATGTGTACGTGCAGAACGTGCCTTTAATACCTATTTAGAAGGAGGCTGTCAGGTGCCAATTGCAGGCTTTGCCACACTTGATCATGGGCAAATTCGCATGGAAGGGCGTGTTGGAAGTACAGATGGGAAAATTTTACTTAAAACCAAAGGTGAAGCCACTGCCGAACTGGATGCCGCTGAAAAACTTGGTCAAGATCTTGCGCAGCAGTTGCTAGACCAAGGCGCAGCCGAATTACTGAAGGCGTTGCACTAAGCGATGCTATTGATTAATACACGTCCAGAAGCAAGGGCGCAGGCACTTTCACAGACGATTCGTTCTTTGGGTGTGGATGTGCTTGATCTCCCTTTGCTGGAGCTGACTGCGGTTGATTATTCACCGCAGTTGGCAGCGTTGTATCAGCAGCTTATGCTGGCACAAGTGATTGTTGTGGTGAGTCCAAGTGCGGCAGAAATTGGTTTACGTTATCTGGCTCAAAGTGGACTGAGTATTGCGCAACTGGCACATATCCAATGGATTGCGGTAGGTAAATCGACAGCTCAGTTACTTGAAAATCAGGGTATTAAAGCCTTCGTTCCTGAAGTTGAAACATCAGAAGGCATGTTATCTTTACCTATCTTAAAACAGCTTTCGGTGACACATGTGGCGTTTTGGCGGGGTGAGGGCGGACGCCAGTTTATGATGCAGCAACTACAGCAGCAAGGGATCAAAATACTCAATTTTATTTTATATGTGCGTCAGTGCCCGCAAGCAACACAACAACAGTTTCAACAAAAAATCCCTGACCTGATTGGTACGGAAAAAAAGATTTACGTTTGTATGAGTAGTGAAGCCAGTTGGTTGAACTGGCAAAAATTATGTCACAATTCTCCTGATATTTTAATGAAATGTGACTATTTGGCTTTAGGTGAACGGTTATATCATTTAATTCTAAATACCATTTCACCACATGGGCAATATCAGGTGACACAACTCACCAGTTTAGCACCTGAAAAGATTTACGATTATCTGTTAAAACAAAAAGGATTGGCATGAAAAAGCGGTTCATGATTTGCAGTTTTATAGCTTTGCTCTGGTTGGGAAAAATCACGTATGACCAGATTCAGAGTGCAGGGCAAATGAATGCTTTACAAAGCCAAATCACACAAATCGAACAGTCTAATGCCAATTTGAATGACCAGTTAGTTGCATTACAGCGTCAACCACAAAAAGCACAGGAACATAATCCTGCTGCATCAAAAAACGCGGTAGAAAATACTGGCGCAGTAAAAGGATTAAATCCGCTGGTAGCAATAAAACAACAGTTGCAACTGGTTCAGTTTGCCTTGCAGCAGCAACAAGAAATTTATGCTTTTGAACAACTAACACAATTACAAAAACAACTGGCTCAATATGAGATTGCCCCTGCTTTTCAGCAGAGTCTGAGCCAAAGTATTCATAAAGATTTGCAGACGATTCAGCAATATCATGACCTCAGACAAAGCCAACTTGATCAGGCGCACATTTTATTTAAAACCATCGATCAACGCCTCAATGCCTTATTGATGGATCAGACGCCACAATATCAACCTTCACAGCAACATTTCTGGAATAACTGGTTTAAAGTCGAATCTGTACCACAAGCAAAAACGGAATTAATGAATCAACATTTGGTGATCAAAGAAGCACAAATCCGATTGCTATTTGCCAGACAGGCATTTGATGCGGGATTAATCGATGAATATCAACAAAATCTAAAACAAACCAGCATATTGCTCCAACAAGCCCCTGCTTTTAATCGACAAAATCTACATAAACTTTTAGATAAAGCCAAACAGCTCCAAATTACTCCTGTCCCGACATTATCGACAATGGCATTACTTAACTAGGAGAAAACAGATGAAGTATCTATTACGCTCCTATTTATGGACGACATTGGTGATTATCGCCATACTCAGTGTGCTGAGTTATGGTTATGGCGCAGGCTATGTCTATATTTATTTCCGACAGTGGCAAATACAAAGCAATATCTGGATATTTGTTGTTGCGCTGGCCCTGTGTAGCTTGATTGCTCAGCTCATTTGGTTAGGGTTAAAGCGTTATCTGACTCGAATGCAACGTCAAAAAGAGCAAATACAAAATTTTCAGCAATTACATTCCTATGAAAAACTGGCGGTATTGGGTTTACTTGAAGCTGAGCAGGAACAAAAACAAATCTTGCAAGAAATTTATCAGCCCTCGGTTTTATTAAAAGAAATTATACAGGCTGCGACACTCTGGAAATCTGGACAACCTGAGCAGGCACTGAAATGGCTTGATCAGAGCTCGAATACGGTATTTGAACTTGCTGCATTACAGCGAATAGAAATTTATTTGTCACAAGGAAACGGACAACAGGCATTTACTCACCTAGAATTTCTTTCACAGCATGACTTATCGCCGTGGCTTACAGGCGTCCAACAGGGCTATCAGCATAAACTAGAAACATTATGGGGGAAATTTGCCATACAGTTTCCTTGGTTATATTTACATGCAACCTATTCTGGTATTTTAAAAGTAGAAGATAAAACCCGTTGGTTACAACAAATATTGGTCGATTATGAACAGGCCAGTTTTGAAGATTTAGAGGCCCTTCAAAATCGTTATCATAAATTATCTGAAACGCCTCCGTTAATGACAGATCGGGAAAATCAGATTTTATGGTTAAAAATTTTGGCACGTATGCCAGAAATGGGAATGGAACATGCCATTTTGGCGGAAAAACTATTAAATGAATTATTCGATCAGGAAGTTTTTTATTTATGGTTTGAAAAACAATTATTAAAACAACAACCCGATTACAATAAAATTGAAGAAAATGTGAATATGTGGGAACAAAAATATACACAACTCCCGATTTTTGTATTTGCCAAGTGGTATATCTATCAGGCAACACAACGATATACCGAGGCTGAACAATTACTGGAACTTTATCCTGATAATGTATTAATGAGCTATTTAAGAATAAAAGCACAGTTACAGGGTAATGATGCATTAAGTCAACAACTTAATCTTTTATTTGAAAGTAATAGCAATTATCTTAAAATAAATATCTAGGAAAGATGAATGATGCAAAGTTTGCAACAATACCCCATCATTTACCAACAATCCGTTGCTTGGGGAGATATGGATGCTTTTGGACATGTCAATAATGTCATTTATTATCGTTATATTGAATCTGCGCGCATTCAATATTTAAATACCTTAAATATATTTAATGAAGCTTTATATAGTGTTGTTGCAACAAATCAATGCCAATATTTAAAACCTGTATTTTTCCCTGATCAGTTAAAAATAGGGGTGCGTGTTGTTGAAATGAGAAATAGCGCGATTCGAATGGAATATCTACTCTGGAGCCAACAGCAACAAACGGTGGTAGCGCTGGCAGAGGCCGTTATTGTTTTTGTTGATCAGAAAGAATTAAAGAAAACCAAGATACCTGAGCAAATACGTCAGAAAATAATTCAGTTAGAAGAAAATATTGAAAATAAAATTAAAATATTTTCTTAATTTTAATTTAAGCTTTAAATCTATACATTGGTTATAATATTGATTATGATGAATCATAGCCAATATATTGGTAACTAGATTTTAAAATCTTTTGGAGATAAATACGTGCAAGATATTAGCAAATTAAGCGTTGAAGAATTAAAACGCTTACAACGTGAAGCTGAAGTTTTAATTGCATCTAAGAAGGAGCAAGCGATTCAGGATGCATATAATCAGGTTATCGAAATTGCATCAAATCTAGATTTAACAATCGATCAATTATTAGAATACGGTGCACAAAAACGTAAAAATACTGCACGTAAAACAGTAGAGCCACGTTACCGTAATAAAACTAATCCAAAAGATACTTGGACAGGCCGTGGAAAACAGCCGCGTTGGTTAGTTGCAGAATTAGAAAAAGGTGCAAAATTAGAAGATTTCCTAATCTAATAATGAATACACCCGATTCAAAAAAAGCATTAAATTAAATTTAATGCTTTTTTTTCAATGATAAAAATAATTCAAATGGAAAAATATTTTAACAAATGGTTATATTTATAATGTTCCGTAATCATCTATATCGGTTTAAAGTCGTTATGTAAAACCTGAGTATTTGAAAGATGGCGCTACTTAGATTTAACTTTAAACATGATATGCTAGAGAGAAAATACAACAGGGCGAATCATATGAGTTGGAAACTACAGGCACTTTCAGATGAATTAAATGGTCAGGAAATCAAAATTGATCATTCGATGATCGTTGGACGTCAGCAAGACTGTGACATTGTTTTGCAGTCATCTGCGGTTTCACGTAAACATGCTGCTTTTACTGTACAAGATGGCGGTTTATGGTTAAAAGACTTAGGATCATCAAATGGAACTTTTGTAAATGACTTGCGCATTGATCATGAGACCTTATTAAAAGATGAAGATATTGTTCAATTTGCCAATTTAAAATTTTTAACACTTGCCCCTGCAAGTGAAGAAAAACGTACAGAACAAGAACCTGTTTTAGAAACTGAAACAGTACAAAATATGCATGAACAAGGGATGCCAAGTATCGCAGAGCGTGTAGATACATCGATTAACCCTGACGGTATGCCACAAAAAATTGCGATTCCAATTCCTGCTCCAATCCCTGAAGGCGTCAATATAAAAGCAGCCGCTGAGCCAGCACCCGTTGCGATTGAACCAGAACCATCACGTGTTGAACAAAAAATTGAAGAGAAGAAAAATACGTCAGTGGGACTGATTACAATCATTATGCTAATTATTCTAGCTGTGATTGCATGGGTATTCTTTAAATAAAACCAATAAAAAGGCATAGCAATATGCCTTTTACTACGATATAGGAATGGAAAATGTCGATTAGCCGACTACAACAGCGGGATTTGGTACTTTTTGACCTAGATGGGACATTGATTGATACCGCAGCAGATATGCACAGTGCAATGAATCAAGCATTAAAACAACTGGGTTTTGCTGAGGTAACAGAACCACAAATTCGACAGTGGATTGGTAAAGGAACCGCTAAACTCTGTGACAGCGTTTTATTGCATCTGACGGAGCAAATCAACTCAGACCAACACCAGCAATTGATGCAGCACTATTTAGCCTGTTATACCGCAGGTATCTGCATTGATAGCCAACCATTTACGGGTGTTGTTCCATTCCTTAAATTTTGCCAAGCACAGAACTTAAATATGGCCTGTGTGACCAATAAACCTGAGGCTTTAGCCAATACCTTATTACAACAACTAGAACTGGATCATTATTTTGGGCTGATTCTCGGTGGCGATAGTCTAGAGCGTCGTAAACCAGATCCTTTACCGTTGCAACATGCGGTTGGTTTCTTTCAAACGCAACCAGAACTAACGTTAATGATTGGTGATTCGAGCAATGACGTCGAGGCTGCAAGAAATGCAGGAATAGATTGTATCGTCATGAGCTACGGCTATAATCATGGAGAGGATATTCGCGCTTGCCATCCACAGCAAGTGATTGATACTCTCGAAACGCTTATTCTGGAATAAACAATACTTGGGAAGTCTGAAATGAAAAACCTTCAAATTTTTCGATGGCGTCGCTCATAACGAAAACAATCATGTGCTGCGCTAAATTGATCATATATAAATAAGGTATTTCAAATGATGACTCCCGAAACATTTGCACAACTGCAACAACAAGGCTACAACACTATTCCTGTCTATCGTCGACGCCTTGCGGATACCGATACGCCACTCTCCATTTTTGCCCGCTTAAAGCAGAACCAGCAGGCATATCTATTTGAATCGGTAGAAGGTGGAGAAAACTGGGCGCGTTATTCGATGATCGGGCTTGGTGAGTCGACAGTTTTTTCCTGCAATAATGGACAGCTCACCATCCAACATGCTGATGGAACGATAGAACAACAAAGCTGTAGTGATCCATTCCAGTACATTCGCCAGTTTCAGGCACAATTTAAAGTGCCAAGCAAAGAACAATTACCTGAACTACCTAATTTTACAGGCGGTTTAGTTGGATACTTCGGATATGATGCTGTGCGTTATATCGAACCACGTTTGAAAAACATTCCAGAGCAAGATCCTGTTGGCTTACCTGATATCTGGATGATGCTTTCTAAAACAGTCATTGTCTTTGACAACTTAAAAGACACACTGTTTTTGATTGTTCATGCAGATGCAACACAACCCGATGCCTACGAAAAAGCCCAACTGCAACTGGATGTGTTGGAAACACGTTTGGCAATGCCAATTAGCTTGCAAGCAAAGCCACATACCGCACCACACTTTGAATCCATCACAGGCAAAGAAAAGTTTATTCAAACCGTTGAAAAGGTCAAAGAATATATCCGTGCAGGCGATGTCATGCAGGTTGTGCCGGGGCAACGCATGGTGTCCGACTTTGATGGTGACGCATTACAGGTCTATCGTGCATTACGTCATTTAAATCCTTCGCCATATTTATTTTTGGTACAAGGGCATACCTTAACCGACAACAAACCATTTTATGTGGTGGGCTCATCACCTGAAATTCTATCTCGTCTTGAAAATGGCATTGCAACAGTACGGCCATTGGCAGGCACACGCCCACGCGGCAAAACCAAAGAAGAAGATCTGGCATTAGAAAAAGATCTACTTTCAGATGAAAAAGAAATTGCAGAACATCTCATGTTGATTGACTTGGGGCGTAATGACGTTGGTCGAGTATCGAAAATTGGTAAAGTTCAAGTCACAGATAAAATGGTGATTGAACGATATTCACATGTGATGCATATCGTTTCAAATGTTCAGGGTGAAGTGAGAGATGATGTCGATGCTTTAGATGTTTTTAAGGCAACCTTTCCTGCGGGCACACTTTCTGGTGCACCTAAAATTCGTGCTATGGAAATCATTGATGAAGTAGAGCCTGTTAAACGTGGCATCTTTGGTGGCGCTATTGGATATTTAGGCTGGCATGGTGAAATGGATATGTCGATTGCCATTCGTACCTGTGTTATTCGTGAAAATAAAGTTTATGTGCAAGCTGGGGCAGGGCTAGTTGCAGACTCAAATCCCGAATCTGAATGGAATGAAACCCAAATAAAAGCTCGCGCAGTGATCAAAGCGGTTGAATTATCATCAACTGGATTGATTTTATGAGTTTTTTACGTTTTTTTTGAAAAAAAGGCTTGCATCGTTTTGAAGTTTTGCTAAACTGCACACCGTTCCGATACGAAATGTACGAAACACTAAGAAACGCCGACATAGCTCAGTTGGTAGAGCAACTGACTTGTAATCAGTAGGTCCTCAGTTCGAATCCGAGTGTCGGCACCATCTTAGAATGGTTTTGTAAAGTAGTAAAGGATAGCACTGAAAGTAAGTGTGATATTGGTGAGGTTCCCGAGCGGTCAAAGGGAGCAGACTGTAACTCTGCCACGAAAGTTTCGAAGGTTCGAATCCTTCCCTCACCACCATCTATTAACTTCGAATGAAGTGGTATACATACCAACATGCGGGAGTAGCTCAGTTGGTAGAGCGGCAGCCTTCCAAGCTGCATGTCGCGAGTTCGATCCTCGTCTCCCGCTCCATCGAAGATTATCGCTCTTATAGCTCAGTGGTAGAGCACTCCCTTGGTAAGGGAGAGGTCTCGAGTTCAAATCTCGATAAGAGCTCCAGATTACAGTTTAGCGATTATTCGCAGTTTTTAAAGAAAGCAGGCTATATAGTCTGCTTTTAAAGTATTGGGCGTTTGTTTTTTAGACAATATGTCGATGTGCTGAGTTGCTTCAGTGCCTATGTCTCTGTAGCTTGGTTTCGACGTAAACGAGGATGACATCAATGGCTAAAGCCAAGTTTGAACGTAATAAGCCACACGTAAACGTGGGTACAATTGGTCACGTTGACCATGGTAAAACAACTCTTACTGCTGCAATTGCAACAATCTGTGCAAAAACTTACGGCGGTG
>NZ_JBCNKN010000020.1:0-34168 GCF_039596015.1 Acinetobacter sp. | reverse complement strand
TGTGGGGTTACCCATGTGAGAGTAAGTCATCGCCAGCTCATTATTCAAACCCCCGACCAAGTGTCGGGGGTTTATTTTTATGCGGAAGTTAAATAATCATAATTGAAATAATAAAATTAAAATAATCATAATTCGTCGAATAAATATAAATAAATACTATAGTTAAACCGCTTAATTTCTCATACAGAGAGTAAAGAACATTTGAAAAAGCTGGTCAACAGAGTCAACTAACCATTCTTTACGTTTGCGCTTGACCCATCCCACATTTTTTCAATCGGATTGAGATCAGGACTATAAGGTGGTAGCCAAAGTATTTGATGTCCATGTTGGGTGAATAAGTCTTCTATATCTTGTCGTTGATGAAATGTCGCATTGTCCATGACAATCACACTATTCATCACGGGTAATTCTGGAATTAGAAACTTATCTACCAAAAAATGAAACACATCAGAATTTACTTTGCAATCAAATAAACACACTGCAAATAATTGGCCTTGATGGATTGCACCGATTGCATTGGTCTGATTTTTGAATTGCCAATTATAAGATCCTAAAAAAGGCATTCCTTGCATCGCGTAACCATGCGGGCGGTACTCATGTGATTTAAACCCACTTTCATCAATATAAATAATAGGATATTTAGATTTAAGTGTATTCGGTTGGTTTAAGTATCGTTCTCGCAGTTCTGCTTTGACTTGGGGATGACGTAAGGTCTTTTTTTAACTGTGATTTTAAGCCGTTTTAATGCATCTCCAATTGAAGAAACACCACAGCCAAAACGAGCAGCTCGTTCGTATTGATAACCATCAGGGTATTTTTCTACATCAGCTCTCAGAGCATCATCATCAATTTTGGAGGGCGTGTTCGCTTAATTTCGATGCGTTTTTTCCAGCTCAAAATTGTATTTTTATTAATTTCGAATTGTGCAGCAACTGCTCGAATGGAATATCCTTCCTCAAGCTTTGCAAAGACTTTTTTCTAAAATGTTCTGAATAACTCATGCAGTTATTGTCTTATATTTTTAGCAGATTGACTATAAAGCCACTTTGAGTGGAATATGTAGGCTTGATGGGGATATTAATGCTGATAGACCGAGAAAATTTAGTTATTCTAAATGAATTACCATGATTTATTATTTTTTATTCTTTCTTTGAGCTGATAACAGACTATTGGTAAAATACGATAAAATTTAATTAGATGATGAGGATTTTTGATATGGAATTTCATTCTCTTACCCCTATTTCTGAAGAAGAAGAACTGCAACTGCCCGAACTTGTTTATTGGGCATCTTTAGGGAACTTTCAAGAAGTTGAACAACTGTTATCACAAGGTGTTGATCCGAATCAAAAGGATGAAGATGGGTATAGTGCATTGCAGGCAGCAGCCGAAAATGGATATTTAGATATCGTACATTTGCTGGTATTGAAAGGTGTAGATGTTCATTATAAAGCACAGTTTACCGCTTTAGAGCTTGCAAAAATGGCAGGAAATAGTGAGATTGTAGCGTACCTTGAAAATTTTTAAATAGGATGAATATATTCAGTTTTTTAAAAAATATATAAATTTTAATAATTTAGAGTGCAGATATAATTGTGTACTAATCATTACATTATTTTAGATTAGCTTGTATGTTTTTTATTAACTATATGCTATAAAAGATAATAACGGCATAAAAATTGCTTTAGTACTGTAAGGATAGTGTCATGAAGTTATCGGTGGGGTTAAAACTTGCAAACTCTTTATCCCTAACGCCTCAATTACAACAAGCAATCCGATTACTACAGTTGTCGAGTTTGGAGCTAGAGCAGGAAATCCAGATTCAATTAGAGAGCAATCCTTTATTAGAAAAAATAGAAGAAATTACCAGTACATCAGAAAGTAATCCATTACCAGAGGCCGATGATAAGTTCGACTTAACTCATGAGCTAAATGCAGATTATCTACCAGATGATTTACCTGTTGATACAGATTGGAATGATATTTACACGCATCAATCTACAGCATTAGCGATGCCAGATTTTGAAGAGCGGGAAGATAATCGTCAAGAAGCGTCAAGTTTGAAAGAACATATCATGGGGCAAATTAATTTACTTCATTTCTCCCAGATCGATAAGTTGATTGCTTATTGTGTTGTGGATGCCTTGGATGAAAAGGGTTTCCTTGATGCAGAAGTTTCTGAAATTACATTATCTGTGCAGCATTTATTGTCAGATATGGAAATTGATGAAGAAGTTGAAGATGATGAGGTTCTGGTTGTTTTAAAGTATTTACAACGATTAGAACCGATTGGCGTTGGCTCCCGTAATCTTGCAGAATGTTTGCGAGTCCAGCTGGAGAGTTTGCCTGAGTCGACGAAATATAGATCAGAAGCATTAAAATTATTGGCTTTTTATCCTTTACTGGTTGCAAACGATATTAATAAGTTGATGAAGCAGTCTGGGCTTTCTACTGAGCAGCTTAAATTGGCTATTGGTTTAATGAAAACATTAAAACCTTATCCTGGAAGTGATTTTTCTTCGGGTGAAGCTGAGTATCAGATTCCTGATGTTGTTGTTATGAAAAAGGCCGACCATTGGCAGGTACAGTTGAACCCAGATGTAATGCCAAAGCTGAGAATCAATTCATTCTATTCAGGATTAATTCGTCGAGCTGACCAAAGTGCAGATAATCAATATTTACGAAATCAGATGCTTGAGGCTAAAAATTTTATTAAAAGTATTGATGAACGACATAAAACATTATTAAAAGTTGCGAGTTGTATTGTAAGACATCAAAAAGCATTTTTAGAACAAGGGCCTGAGGCAATGCGTCCGTTGGTTCTGCGAGATGTTGCTGAAGAAGTTGAATTGCACGAGTCAACAGTATCTCGTGTGACAACCAATAAATATATTTTAACGCCACGTGGTTTATTTGAATTGAAATACTTTTTTTCGAGCCATGTTGGTACGACGACGGGAGGTGAGTGTTCATCAACTGCGATTCGCGCCATGATTAAAAAATTAATATCGGTAGAAAATCCGCGTAAACCCTTGTCAGATAATGCAATTGCGAATTTATTGAAAGATGAGGGGATTGATGTAGCACGGAGAACAGTTGCAAAGTATCGTGAGTCGTTACATATTCCTTCTTCTTCTGACAGAAAAGTATTGATTTGATCTGTTAAATTTGCTAATTCTAGATTGTCATTGTGACAATATAATGAATTTAGAGACGGAACGTAACATTATGATTAATTAATAGTTTTGTCTTTATTGATGGTCATGAGGTTATTGTATCCAAAAACAGAGGGATAGAATTATGCAATTAGTAATTCGTGGGCATCATCTAACAGTTACCCCTGCAATAGAACAAAGCATCCGCTTGAAGTTTAATCAAATGACAAAGCATTTTGACCAAGTAAATAGTATGCAGGTCAAATTATCCAAAGATCATCAGATTGATAAGCGCTCCCATAAAGGAAGCGCCAATCATATTGCCGAAGCGATTATTCGGTTGCCTGGTGTTGAATTTTTTGCACAGGCAAGTGCTGATGATATGTATACATCAATTACAAAATTAGCAGAAAAATTAAAAAGACAGTTGGCAAAGCATCGTAAAATGCAAACCATTTATCAGGCGGTCGTTGTACCTGTCTAATTTTTTGTGTGAGAAAAAAGAGGTTGTGACAGCCTCTTTTTTTTGATCATCATTTTTTGAGTGACATAATCAATTCTGTTTTTGAGATATCTATAGTAAAATAGGCGGTTTTTAACGTAGGTCGTAAACGAGGTCTTTTGCAATGAATAGCGAACAACTCACTGAAATTTTAAAGGCGGCTTTTCCTAACGCAGATGTTGCGGTGAGTGGACAAGCAGGCAAATTTGACCTACGTATTGTGGATGATATTTTTAAAGAAAAACGTCCTGTCGCACGTCAACAGGCAGTCTATGCTCCGTTAAATGACTATATTGCGAGTGGTGCAGTGCATGCTGTTACGATTCGTGCAATGACGAAAGAAGAATGGCGTAAAGCAAGTTTGTTCGGAGCTTAAGATTTAATGGATAAGTTTTTAATTCAAGGCGGAAAAACGCTTGAAGGTGAAGTGCGTATTTCGGGTGCAAAGAATGCGGCATTACCTTTGCTTGCAGCGACGATTCTTGCTGAAACACCAATGGTTATCCGCAATGTTCCTAATTTAAAAGATGTGAATACATTGGTGAAGTTAATTGCGGGTCTTGGTATTGAGATCTCTTATGAGGGGGATACCGTTCGTTCGGATGCCTCTACTTTAACCAATCAATTTGCACCGTATGAACTTGTGAAAACCATGCGGGCTTCAATTTTGGTTTTAGGGCCATTGGTGGCACGTTATGGTGAAGCAAAAGTGTCTTTACCTGGTGGTTGTGCTATTGGTTCCCGTCCAGTCGATCAACATTTAAAAGCGCTAGAAGCATTGGGTGCTCATATTGAAGTTGAAAATGGTTATGTGCATGCCAAAGTCGATGGTCGTTTAAAAGGTGGCGAAGTCATCTTTGATATGGTCACTGTCGGTGGTACAGAAAATATTTTGATGGCTGCTGCACTGGCTGATGGTGTGACAACTATTCGTAATGCTGCACGTGAGCCTGAAATTACTGATTTGGCACAAATGTTGATTAAGATGGGTGCCAAAATTGAAGGATTGGATACAGACACACTTGTTGTGACGGGTGTTGAATCTTTAAATGGTTGCGAATATGCAGTTGTTGCAGACCGTATCGAAACAGGTTCATATTTAGCTGCTGCTGCGATTACTGGTGGTCGAGTTAAAACGACAAATACTGACCCAGCATTACTTGAATGTGTACTTGAAAAATTTGAAGAAATGGGTGCAGAAGTCACACGTGGTGATGACTGGATTGAACTCGATATGTTAGGGAAAAGACCGAAAGCAGTGAGTTTCCGTACTTTACCTCATCCAGATTTTCCAACCGATATGCAAGCACAGTTGATGGCGGTGAATGCGATTGGTCGTGGTTTTGCAACGATTTCTGAAACGATTTTTGAAAATCGGTTTATGCATGTCCCTGAATTGTCACGTATGGGTGCCAATATTCAGGTCGAAGGAAATGATGCGGTTGTTACGGGTGTTGAAAAGCTTTCTGCTGCACCTGTCATGGCAACAGACTTACGTGCTTCTTTTTCTTTGGTTCTGGCAGCATTGGCGGCAGAAGGTGAGACTTTAGTGGATCGTATCTATCATATTGATCGTGGTTATGAAGATATTGAAGCGAAGTTACAAGGCATTGGTGCACAAATTAAGCGAGTAAGTGAGTAAGCAATGAACGAGTTAAGAAACGATGATCCAAATTTTGACGTAATGGGCGATTTTGATCATGGTTTGACCTTAGCACTCAGCAAAGGGCGTATTTTAAAAGAAACACTCCCTTTACTTGAAACAGCGGGGATTAACTTACTAGAAGATCCTGACAAATCTCGCAAGCTGATTTTTCCGACCACACATAAACTGGTTCGTATTCTCATTTTACGTGCGTCAGATGTGCCAACCTATGTTGAAAATGGCGCGGCAGATTTAGGTGTTGCGGGTAAAGATGTGTTGATGGAACATGGCGCACAGAATGTCTATGAACCATTAGATTTAAAAATTGCCAATTGTCGTCTCATGACTGCTGCTAAAGTGGGCATGGTACGTCCTAAAGGTCGTTTAAAAATTGCCACCAAATACGTTAATTTAACACGTCAATATTATGCAAGCCTTGGCGAGCAAGTCGATGTGATTAAACTGTATGGGTCGATGGAACTTGCGCCATTGGTTGGTTTGGGTGATTACATTGTCGATGTGGTTGATACTGGAAATACTTTACGTGCCAATGGTTTAGAGCCTTTAGAAGAAATTTGCAAAGTTTCTTCACGCTTAATTGTTAATAAAGCGAGCTTTAAACGGAAACATGCTTTATTAAACCCAATTATTGCTCAGCTTGAACGTGCCGTTGAAGCAAGAGAAAAACAATCTGCATAAAAGTAATTTCCCATCAAGCTTATAAGATTGATGTCGAACTCTTATCCACAAGTGTGTTGAAACAAGGTAAACTAAACTTCTCTTTTGTTTAATACCTTGTGGGTAAATTGATGCGACGTTTATCGACTCAAGATCAAGACTTTCAACAAGTCTTTGCCGATTTATTGGCTTTCGAAACAGTCAATGATCCAGAACTGATTAAAATTGTAGACCAAATTATTGCTGACGTGCGCCAACATGGCGATGCACATGTGCTTAAACTCACCCAACAGTTCGATCGACATCCAGCGCATCAATTTTCAGATCTTGAATTGTCACAAGCACAATTAAAAGTTGCTTTTGAAGGGCTGACAACCGAAGTCCGTGAAGCGCTTGAATTGGCAGCGAATCGTATTCGTACCTTCCATCAAGCTCAAAAGCAAGACGGCTGGAGCTATGTGGATGATTTGGGCAATACGCTCGGGCAAAAAGTCACACCGTTAGACCGCGTTGGTATCTACGTGCCTGGCGGACTTGCATCTTATCCTTCTTCTGTATTAATGAATGCCATTCCTGCCCATGTTGCAGGTGTGCAGGAAATTATTATGGTTGTCCCTGCACCAAATGGTGAACTTAATCCACTGGTACTTGCTGCTGCATATTTGGCGGGCGTACATCGGGTATTCACGATTGGTGGTGCGCAAGCTGTTGCTGCATTGGCCTATGGAACAGCTACCATTCCACGTGTCGATAAAATTACTGGGCCTGGAAACCGTTATGTTGCTGCGGCAAAACGTGCGGTGTTTGGTCAAGTCGGTATTGATATGATTGCAGGCCCATCTGAAATTTTGGTGTATGCCGAAGGACAGAATAACGCCAAATGGATTGCAATGGATGTTTTATCTCAGGCGGAGCATGATACGGTTGCTCAGGCGATTTTCATTACACCTGATGAAGCATTTTTAAATGACGTTGAACAAGCCATTGAAGAACACTTGGCTGCCTTGCCAAAAGCAGATATTGCACGCACTTCCATCGCGAACCGTGGTGCTTTGGTTTTAGTCAAAGACCGTGCTGAGGCAGTTGAACTGATTAATCAGGTTGCACCAGAACATCTTGAATTATGCTTGGATGAAGCTCTGGCGATGAGTGAAGATATTCGCCATGCAGGTGCAATTTTCATGGGGCGTTATACTCCTGAAGCGATTGGGGATTATTGTGCAGGGCCAAACCATGTTTTGCCAACCTCTGGAACAGCACGTTTTTCATCACCTTTAGGGGTTTATGATTTCCAAAAACGTTCGAGCCTTATTTTCTGTACAGCACAAGGGGTACAACCACTTGCTAAAACAGCAGATATTTTAGCGCAACAGGAAAATCTCGATGCGCATGCACGCTCGGCACGTTATCGTTATCAGTAAGATTCTTGAATTATCATGACAGGGTTTTACAGTTTTTATTTTGATTGCTAGTGTGTGTTTTTAGCTGAACGGACTTTTGTTTCGGCAAAATGAGTCGTGGTTATTGTTGTGTAAAAAAACATTTATTTTCAAAACAATGCTTTTTTCGAAACTTTAATCACTTCTCGTGTTCGACAGGCGGTTGCGATGTTTCGCCTGACCGTGATCGCTTTAGATCAAGATTGATGCTGTAAAAAGAAAGGAAGTAAAATGATTACAGATCAGCAAAAACGTTTTTGGAGTCCTGAAGTCCGTGAGCTGGAGCCGTATATCCCCGGTGAACAGCCAAAAATTCAGAATTTATTAAAATTAAACACCAATGAAAATCCGTATCCACCATCCCCGCGGGTTGTGGCAGCGGTGCAAACTGTATTAGACCATCAGGCGGATGTGTTACGTTTATATCCAGACCCAGATGCATCGGCATTAAAACAGGCGATTGCCAAACAACAACATGTAGATGTTACCTGTGTCTTTGTTGGGAATGGTTCAGATGAAGTTTTGGCACATATTTTTAAAGCATTCTTTATTCAGGATCAGCCGATTTTAACGCCTGACATTTCGTATAGTTTTTATCCTGTTTATAGTCAATTTTTTGATATTCAAACCCAAAAAATTGCATTAAATGAACGCTTTGAAATTGATGTGACAGAGTATGCCATTCCCAATGGCGGCGTAATTATTGCTAATCCGAATGCACCAACCAGTATTGCGTTGTCACTTTCTCACATTGAACAACTGTTACAGATGAACCCGAACAGTGTGGTGGTCATTGATGAAGCTTATGTTGATTTTGGTGCTGATTCGGCTGTAGCTCTGGTTGAAAAATACGATAACTTGGTGGTGTGCCAGACGACGTCTAAATCACGTTCATTGGCGGGTTTACGTGTGGGATATGCGATTGCCCAACCGCATTTAATTGCCGCACTTGAGGCAGTGAAAAACAGTTTCAACTCTTATCCGATTGATCGTTTTGCCATTGCCGCAGCGGTTGCTTCATTCGAAGATCAGGATTATTTCATTGAACATTGTCAAAAAGTGATAGATTGCCGTGAAAAACTGGTTGTAGGTCTGAACAAGCTTGGTTTTGAGGTATTGCCATCGAAAGCAAACTTTATTTTTGCGACACATCCTCAGCATGATGCAGGTGAGTTGGCAAGCTTATTGCGTGAACAGGGCATTATTGTGCGTTATTTTAATAAGCCTCGAATTAATCAATATCTTCGTATTACGGTGGGTACGGCTGAACAAAATCAGCGTTTGGTCGATACTTTAGAGTTGATGTTTAAATAATTCATCTGTTGTATAAGTACTCAGACAATGTTGAATACGTGTAAACATCTTTCGCAATTGTTTGAGTCCAAAACTTCATCTATTTAATGCTGTTACTGTGATTTTTAGAATAGGTGATAGCGAGTTCTACGAAGGACAGTGGTTTTGCCTACTTTTGCGAAAACAAAAGTAGGTTGAACCAACCATTATCTGAGTATTTTGAAAAAGCACATCAAACTATTTTAATGTTTAATGATCGATATTAGTTGATCGAAAATTTGAAAAGATCGCACATGTTTCGCTTTATTCAGACGTATCGTCAAACCATGTATTCAATAAATTCAGCATTGCCTGAATTTTATCAAAACATTCCTGATATTCTGCTTCTGCTTTTGAGGCAATGGTAATACCACCACCAGCCCACATTGAAACTTCTTGTTGATATTTTTGAACTGAGCGAATCAAAATGTTCCAGCGACCTGTACCATCTAAATTAAAATAGCCCAAAGAGCCGCAATATGCCCCACGAGGTTGTTGTTCTAATTCTGCAATAATTTGCATGGCACGGATTTTAGGTGCGCCAGTAATTGAACCACCGGGTGACGCTGTTAGAAGCATTTGCATCGGTTGGATATTAGGTTTTAGTGTAGCTTGAACTTCACTCACCATATGATGTACTTGCTCAAAGCTTTCAATTTCAAACAGTTTATTGGTTTTTACAGAACCCGTTTCAGCATAAATGCTGAGATCATTACGCAATAAATCGACAATCATGACATTCTCTGCCTGATCTTTTTCAGACTGACTGAGCTGGCGTTTTGACGCTGCATCTTGTTCAGGGTCTGCGTAACGTGGCATGGTGCCTTTAATTGGACGGGTTACAATCCGTTGCTGCTGTTGAAAATCTATAAATAATTCTGGTGAACAACTGAGTAATTCAAATTCATCAATTTTTAAGTAGCCTGCATAGGGCGCATGAGTGAGTTGCCAAAATGCGGCAGCAGTTTCGAGCAAAGAACCTTGTGCCTGACCAATAAATTGTTGCGTTAGATTAATTTGGTAACAGTCACCGGCACGAATGTAGTCGATAATTTGTTCAAATGCGTGTAAATACTGTGTTTTTGACCAATGTGCAATACACGGTTGGGTCATTTTAAACGGTGTTGATTGCGGATTTGTTTGATCTAAACAGGTGAGGAGTATTTGATAAATCTGTTCAGCTTGGCATTCTTGGCTGTAAAAAATCCATTGTTGCTGTTCATATTTGAGAAAAGATAGATATTTCCCTAAATAAATTGCAGGTTGTGGATGACGTGGTACATCAACCATTTGTTGTGCGGCAAAATCATATCCGACAAATCCCATCCAGCCGCCTTGAAACTGGGTTTGATCTGTTGAATTTTGTGTTGCAGTACATTGGATGTAGTCTTGCCAATCTCCCTGAACAGGGGTTTTTTGATAACTTAAATCTGCTTGGCGGATAAACTGCTGAGTTTCTTGTTGGGTTATCCGATATTCTTGCGGTAAAAATGCAATAACAGGGTGTCCCTGATCATATAAATAGATCAATCCGTGCAAAGACGATAACCGCAGCAAAATGTCAGACGCAGATAAATTCTGGATGTGTGGGAGAGTTTTGATAAATGCAGAAATGCTCGACATGTTCGCAACGCCAATCAGCAAGGACAACAGAAAGCAAAATATTGAAGTAAATTCAATCGAGAATCAATGTCTATCCCTCTGAATCCCGATTGAAGAGTGAAATGATGAGCGAAATTTAAAAATTAGCCTGTTTCATCTATCCGAGAGCCAATGGTTTCAAGATGCATTGGGAACTGCTGCTGTTTACGGTCTTCAAAATAATGTCGAAGGGTATGCTGTACACTTGGAAAAGCCAGTTCTTCCCATGGAATTTCATCTTCAGCGAATAAGCGACTTTCAATAGTTTCAGGCCCTGCACCAAATTGTCCATCGACAAGGTTGGCTTTAAACAGGACGTAGATTTGACCAATTCGCGGAATATTGTACATACAGTACAACGATTCGATTTCAATTTTTGCTTCAGCTTCTTCCCATGTTTCCCGTGCTGCACCTTGTTCCATGGTCTCGAAAAGTTCCATATAGCCTGCTGGCAATGTCCAGAGCCCATAACGTGGTTCAATGGCACGACGGCACAGCAAAACTTTATCTTGCCATGTCACTAAAGCACCACAGATCACCTTTGGATTTTCATAATGAATATTGCCACAATGTGTACAGACTTGGCGAACTTTAGAGTCACCAAGTGGGATTTTTTCAGTTGTAGGGTGTCCACATTTTACACAGCAGTTCATAATAAGCGTGGAATAGAATAAAGATGGTTCAGCATAACCGAAAAAAACAACTTTGACATCCTTTGTCATTAGAAGACGGACGTATCGGCAATGAAGGTGGATATGCAAGAAAATAATTTAGTGGAACATTTACAACAACAGTTACGTTTTGCAAGACGAACAGAATCAGCTCAAGCGGCTGTTTTGGTTGCTATTACCCGTGAAGATGATCCAAAAGTATTACTTACCCGACGTTCATTGCAACTTTCCCGTCATGCTGGTGAGGTATCCTTTCCAGGTGGTAAGCGTGACCCAACAGATGCCAACAATATTGCAGTTGCGTTACGTGAGGCAAATGAAGAAACGGGGTTGTCGGCAGATGATGTTGAATTGATCGGGGATTTGCCTGTAGAGGAAGCACGGAGTGGTATTACGGTGAAGCCAGTGGTTGGACTCATTTCCAGTTCGGTACATTTGGTTGCACAACCAGCTGAAATAGATCGTATTTTCTTTGCATCATTACGACAGCTGATGAATGCGCCTCCAGTTCCACATGCCATCCAATATGCACAGCAAACGCTGTATTTTCCAAGTATGCACGTGGAAAACGAAATTGTCTGGGGGCTTACAGCACGGATTTTAGTAAATTTGTTTAAATACGGTCTAAGTTATGAAAAAGATTGGCCTTTTTTATTAAATACGCTCAATATAGGAAAAGACGAAAAACAATAAGGACATGACACATGATGTATAAATTTCAAGGATATGTGCCAACAACAACGATACAACCATGGAATGGCTGGATTGCCGATAATGCGGCGGTCATTGGTCGGGTTGAATTAGGCCAAAAAGTCAGTATTTGGTTTGGGGTTGTCATTCGTGGCGATAATAATCCCATCCGAATTGGGGACTATAGCAATATTCAGGACAACGCTGTTTTGCATACCGATGCAGGTTTAGATTTAACGATTGGACAATATGTCACAGTGGGGCATAAAGCCATGCTACATGGTTGCCAGATTGGCGATAACACTTTAATTGGGATGAACGCCGTGATTTTGAATCATGCCGTGATTGGTAAAAATTGCATTATTGGTGCCAATGCCTTGATTCCAGAAGGTAAAGTGATTCCTGATAATTCAGTTGTGGTGGGTTCTCCGGGGAAAATTGTGCGTAGTGTCGATGAAGCTGGGGAAGCCCAACTTAGAGCGAGTGCTTTACATTATGCACAGCATTTTGAGAAGTATTTGGAGTTAGAACCGTATTGGTTTCCACATGATATTTAAATTCCACCATGATGCCGATTTTTGTATTCCGAGATGGAAAAAATCGCGAAGTTGTATGGAACTAGAGTATCATAACCCCGTTTTTTTAGTTTTCAAAATGTAGGGCGTGCATGAAATTGCTGGCATTAGAAACGGCAAATGAGCAGTGTTCGATTTGTCTTGTGAATGACTCTCAAAATGTTTTTTTTAGTTTAAATGATCAGTTAAAGGCGCAGACAAAAACGTTGCTGCCAATGATTGAGCAAGGGTTACAGCAAAACGGTTGGTCAACAGACCAGCTTGACGTGATTGCTTTTAGTCGTGGGCCGGGTTCATTTAGCGGTGTACGTATTAATGCTGCTGTGACACAGGCATTGGCATGGGCCAATGATTTACCAGTTATTCCTGTTTCGACATTACAGGCATTGGCTCAGGCAGCGTATCGTGAACATGGGTTAACCCAAGTGACTGCGGTCTTAGATGCACGTATGCAAGAAGTTTATGTGGCCAATTTTGTTTTAGATCAACATGACATCATGCAAGCAGTCAGTGAAGAAAAATTACTGAGCTATGCTGATGCACAAGCAGAAATCCAGTTTACAGCAGTGGGTTCGGGCGCACATTTGTTGCACCCAGAAACCACATTTGGAAATATCAGTCCAACGGCTGAAGATATTGCAAAAATTGCAGTGTGTTTCGCAGCAAAACAACAATGGGTAACGGCAGAACAGGCTTTACCTGTTTACTTACGTGATAATGCCTGGAAAAAAATTCCAGAGCAGGGGAAACCTTAATTAGGACGCACCATGGATTTAATATTGATGTTAAAGGCGGCCATTATGGGCCTTGTGGAAGGGATCACTGAGTTCCTTCCGATTTCAAGTACTGGACATTTAATTTTAGCGGGGCAGTTACTTGATTTCTGGACACCAGAAAAACGGGATATGTTTGCTGTTGCTGTACAGATTGGTGCGATTGCTGCGGTCATTTATGAATATTGGGGCAAACTTTGGGGCGCGTTGATTGGTGCATTAACAGGTGATGCGCAAGGTCGCCGTTTAAGTATAAACCTAATTGTTGCTACCATTCCTATTATGCTGATTGGCCTGACATTTGGTGAGACAGCTAAAGCGTATTTATTTAATGCAGTCACTGTTGCACTGGCGCTCATTGTGGGTGGTTTTATTATTTTGTGGGCAGAACGTCGCCAACATAAAACGACGTGTGCAGAAGTCGAAAATATGACCTTTAAACAAGCGGTGTGTATTGGTCTGATTCAGTGTTTGGCACTTATTCCTGGAACATCACGTTCAGGTTCAACAATTATTGGATCACTTTTCTTAGGCGTTTCACGTAAAGCAGCCGCAGAATTTTCTTTCTTTTTGGGTATTCCTGTATTGATGGGTGCGGGCTTCCTTGACCTCTTTAAAATGCGTCATGAATTACATACAAATGATATGGAAGTTTTAGGCGTCGGGATTCTTGTTGCCTTTATTTCTGCACTTTTGGTTATTCGTGCTCTGATTCGTTATGTGTCTAAACATGACTTTAGTGCATTTGCATATTACCGTATTATTTTCGGTATTTTAATTTTAGTAACATGGTGGACGGGTTGGGTACATTGGTAATGCAGTTTCAATGTTGGTATCTGTCTGAATATGAAGCGCAAGTGATTGCGCTTCAATCACGTTTAGCACAGCTTGGCGTAAGTATTGAACCGATTGTTGTCGAAAAATTGAATGCTAAATTTTTGCGTTTAAATCCTGAAATGGCGTTGGTTTTTGATGAAGACGGGTTAAGTTTGGCTGCTGAAGGCATGAAAATGCAGCCCAATTGGTTAGGTGAAATTGCGCGACTCAAACGTGCAACTTTAAAAACTGAAATGCTGGCGCGCGCTTGTCAAACCAATGACAAACCAAAGCTGATTGATGCAACCGCAGGTTTGGGGCATGACACATTACTCATGGCACGATTTGGCGCTCAAGTAACGTTGGTTGAACGACATCCTGTGTTATTTGCCTTGTTAGAAGACAGTTATCGCACGGCTTCACAAGATGCGTATTTAGCTCCTATTGTGGCAAATATTCAGCTTGTGCATGCGGACTCTGCCGAATATTTACAACGCTGCATAGACCAAAAAATACAGGTTGATGTGGTTTATTTGGATCCGATGTTTCCACAACGCGATCAAAATCAACAAACAATTAAAAAACAGGCTCAAGTGAAAAAACAAATGCAGCTTTTGCATATGTTATTGCCAGAGCAGGGTGAAATGGACTTGGGTGATCATTTACTTGATTTAGCGAAAGCGGTTGCAAAAAAAGTAATTGTAAAGCGACCACGCCATGCGGTTTATCTCAATCAGGAGACACCACAGCATCAATGGCTAGGAGATGCCTGTCGTTTTGATGGATATTTTAACCATCAGGTATAATCGAATGACTGTCTTTCTCTAAAAAATCGTATAAATTTTTCAAATTGATGAAAAAATCACATTGCGAAAAAAAAATGCAGGCATAAACTAGGGAAAGCAGAAATCTAAATCGCGCACCAGTAGAATTTTTATGATAGACCTGAAACCTTCAATCAATTTTTGGCATGATTTAAAAAGTAACCAAGTCGCAGGTTTATGGTTGTTCCTCGGTTCAAGACGGTCTTTACAGATTGTTCATCCTTCTATTTTTCAGCTCATTTTTTGGGGAGCTGTTGCGGCAGGGGTGAATACGCTTTTTAGCTGGTTGGTTGCAGGGCAGGTCGGCAATTTTAATTCACAGGGTTTAGTGAGTTATGCACTTTGGCCTTTTATTGCACTGATTGTCGGGATTTTTCTGTCACAACGAACCAATAACCCACGTTTAATGTTGGTTCCTGCTTTATTGTGGTTGGTACTGGATGCCAACATTTTGTTAATCCAGTGTTTATTACAGTATATGGGTGATCATGGTTATTTAGATTTTTTGCCAGATAGCATTTATAACATGTTGCCAAATTTGTTTATGGTGCTATTTGTTTGGCAAAGTCTTGCGGTGATTTGGGTCTTTGCCAGAGAATTAAAATGGCCATGGTGGGAACGAGCATTGATTATGTTTGCCACCATTTGTACGTTGGTGGTCTGGCAGATGTCGGTAAAGAATCAACCGATTTGGAAAGTGGATGATGTTCCACCATCAATTGCCGAAGAAGCTTTTTATGCTCAGCCTAATTTACTCAATAAAGCCTTGGAACAAATTCAGTTTGGTGACTTCTCTGAAACACACTGGTACTTTTTAGGTGTGGCAGGTGACAGTTACGACTCGGTTTTCAATTCTGAAGTTCAACGGATTAAATCACAATTTGATACTCGTTTTGGTACATTTGGCAGATCTATTGCTTTAGTCAATAATCCAGAGACACGGACCACATTGCCAATTGCATCGAGAACCAGTATTCAAATGGCATTAAACCGTATTGCACAGCAAATGAATAAAGAAACCGATGTGTTATTTCTATATATGACCTCGCATGGTGAGCCGAATCATTTTGAATTGGAAAATGCCCCAATCGATTTAAAACAAATTGATCCAAAGTGGTTAAAAGAAGCCTTGGATAAAGCGGGCATTCGTTGGCGTGTGATTGTGATTTCAGCGTGTTACTCAGGCAGTTTCGTACCTGCATTACAGTCTGATAATACCTTGGTGATTACTGCATCGGCAGCAGATCGTTCTTCATTTGGTTGTAACAATGAATTGGATTACACCTATTTTGGTCGAGCGTTCTTTGATCAGGCAATGCGGGAGAAATCGACATTGCATGATGCCTTTAATGAAGCACAGGCAACCGTATCAAAATGGGAAACAGCCCAAGGATTTGAGCCTTCTGAGCCGCAGTGGTCTTTAGGTAAAAATATGGAATTAATGTTACCGCAGCTTGAAAAACATTTATTCCCAGAGTCGAATGGACTCTCATCTGGTGCAGTCGTACCTGTTGCAGCACATACCAAACAATAGGATGTCTATGATGGATTTGATACAAAAAAATGTCTGTTTTTCAGGTGAACAACGTATTTATCAATGGCATTCACAACAATTACAAAGCCAAACCAAATTTGGTGTTTATTTGCCACCTGCGGCATTACAAGGAAACGCCTGTCCCGCGCTATTCTTTTTGGCAGGCCTAACCTGTACGGAAGAAACCTTTGCAATTAAAGCACATGCGCAGCAAATGGCATCGGCATTGAATTTAATTTTGATTATGCCTGATACATCTCCACGTGGAGAAAATGTCGCTCAGGGGGATGCTTGGGATTTAGGACAAGGTGCAGGATTTTATCTTGATGCGACTCAGGCACCGTGGGCGGAACATTATCGGATGGAAAGCTATATCATCCGCGAGCTTTATGAGGCCGTACTTGCACAATTTCCAATTCAGCAAGATAAGGTCGGCATCATGGGGCACAGTATGGGAGGGCATGGCGCTTTAACCCTTGCTTGGAAATATCCCGAAAAATTTAAGACGGTTTCTGCTTTTGCGCCCATTTGTGCACCAAGTCAATGTCCGTGGGGTGAAAAAGCCTTTGGGCATTATTTAGGGTATGACAAAACAGTTTGGTTACAGCATGATGCTGTTGTACTTGTTCAAGAAAAAGGTGCACTTTTTAAAGAGGTATTGATTGATCAGGGCTTGGCAGATCAATTTTATTCCCAATTGAACCCTGCATTATTGGAACAGGCATGTAAATCTGTTGGGCAAACACTGACGTTAAGACAGCATGAGCACTATGATCATGGCTATTATTTTATTCAAAGCTTTATTGATGACCACTTAAAATTTCATGCGGTGCAGTTTGGTTAAAGCCTGAAAAAGCTGTCTTTGATGAATAAAAAGCAAAGTGATCCTACTTTGCTTTTTTGTTGTGCAATGGAACTAGGTGGTTTGCCATGCAACTTGAAATTCTTGTTGTGCCATACGGTTTAAGTGATCAATAACAACACCTTCTAGACGAGTATGGTCATCCAAATTACTTTCAATACGAACATCAAGTGTATGTATTTTCGGGATTAAAATGACGGTTGCTGTCGGCATCAAGATACGTGCTTCGGTTTCAGTTTCGAGCACTTCAAATTTATGTTTCCAGTGATTAAGCAATCGTTTTGCAATGCGTTTGGCTTCGGATGTATTTAATGCTGTTTGAGTTATCATCTTAAAATCCTCTATTGACATATCCACCCTAACAAAAAAATTAGATAAGAAAATGCAAATTGATGGAATGTTTTACGCTTTTTTGTAAGATAAAAAGCGATTGTTTTTTGATGCTGGCTATTGTGAGAACAGGAATTTGTTATACTGCGGTTATTCATTTTTTAGCTAGGTTATTTTCATGTCTAAGCCGTATCTGATTGCTCCTTCTATTTTGTCAGCAGATTTTGCCCGTTTGGGTGAAGAAGTCGAAAATGTTCTAGAAGCAGGTGCAGATGTTGTGCATTTTGATGTGATGGATAACCATTATGTCCCAAACTTAACTTTTGGTGCGGGAGTGTGTAAGGCACTGAAAAAATACGGTATTCAAGCGCCAATTGATGTGCATTTAATGGTGTCGCCTGTAGACCGTATGATTGGTGACTTCTTAGAAGCAGGTGCGGATATTATTACTTTCCATCCTGAAGCCTCAGATCATATTGATCGTTCGTTGCAATTGATTAAATCTGGCGGTGCGAAGGCTGGTTTGGTATTTAACCCTGCAACGCCGTTACATTATTTGGATTATGTTTTAGATAAAGTCGATCAGATCCTTTTAATGAGTGTAAACCCAGGTTTTGGCGGGCAAAAATTTATTCCAATGACATTGGAAAAATTACGTCAGGCACGAAAAATCATTGATGACAGTGGGTTGGATATCCGTTTAGAAGTTGATGGTGGTGTAGGACCTGCCAATATCCGTGAAATTGCAGAAGCTGGTGCGGATATGTTTGTTGCAGGCTCGGCTATTTTTGGAAAGCCTGACTATAAAACGGTTATTGATGAAATGCGTGCTGAACTTGCAAAAGTTGGCAGTGTGGATGCCTAGTTTTTTCTTAATTTAGAAGCAAAGCAATTCGCCTTGTATTTGAGCAAGGCGTTGCCTTATTTATTTTTATTTGAAACTCTTCCTCGCAGCTCACAGCATAGCTGTTCGCCTTGCGCTCGGGCAGCGATAATTAATCGCTGCTTTCCCTCGCTCATGTGGATAACTTTGTAGATAACTGCGTGGATAACTATGTGTATAAGGCTATGGATAATCTGTTTATAAAATAAGCTAAATAATAACAACCGATTAAGCTCCCGACCAAGACCTGAGAAGCAGTCAGAAATGAGGTGTAAAGTCTAGAGGTGGAGTGTTTTTATTTGATGTATTTATTTTTTAATTTGAGAAAAAGCACAATCTTGTTTATCCTATTTGGACAAATGTAATGTATATAGTCCAAATGGTAAATTCAAAGCAGCTTTATCAGCGATGTATCTGTATGCTGATCGCCTTGGCGTTTAGCTGCTTGAGTGTATCTAATGTATTTGCTCAGGCCAATCACATTCAAATGCAGGATGCTACAGTTACAGGTTCTAATGCCACAAAACATCAGTACATGACGCATCAAAAGCAACGACTAGCTGCTGAAATGGCTGAACATTGCTCACATGTACATTCACCTGCTCCCTCTAAAGTGACCACAACGCAAATGTTGCATCATGCAGGGTGTTTGGATTGTCAGTTTATGCATTGCCAGACCTTAAATTACGCATTGACTGAACCCAGTGTGAGCATCGAACTGCAACATATTTTACAAGAAAAAGAAATGTCTAAACTACCTGACTATACTTCGCAGGTTCTAATCGGGCATTGGCAACAAATATTACGTCCACCAAGAGCTTAATCTTTTTAAAAAACATTTCGTTTAATTTTAAAGAGAGTTTAAGTCATGTCTATATTTCTATGTCGTCTATCTACGTTTGCGGCTTGTGTATTGCTTTCACCATTTACGGTGGCTGCTATTCGTGAATATCATCTGAATATTGCAGAACAGACAGTCAATGTCACAGGCAAAGCGGTTAAAAAAATTACTGTCAATGGTCAGTTTCCTGCGCCTACATTATATTTTGAAGAAGGCGATGAAGCCGTAATTCATGTGCATAATCAGCTAAAAAAACAAGATACCGCATTACATTGGCACGGCATTTTATTGCCTGCGGTGATGGACGGTGTCCCTGGGTTTAATGGTTTTCAGGGGATTAAACCCAATGCCGATTTCACCTATCGATTTAAGCTGCGTCAAAATGGAACCTATTGGTATCACGCGCATAGTGTCGGGCAAGAACAAGATGGGTTGTATGGTGCTTTTATCGTTTATCCAAAAGGCAAAAAGCAGTTAGACCCTATTGATCGGACTGACCGTGATGAAGTCGTGATGATATCGGACTTTCATCAGGCTTCGAGTGATGAGATTATGAAAAATCTCAAAAAATCTGCCGATTATTATCAAAATCAAAGAGAAATAGTTGCAGATGTTTGGCAGCAAATGAAGACGCAGGGCATTTCCAAAACATGGAAAGAGCGCCAAATGTGGAATCAGATGCGAATGCTGAAAACCGATTTAAGCGATGTTACGGGCTATACTTTTTTAATTAATGGAAAAACCCCACAGCAGAATTGGACAGCACCGTTTAAACAAGGTGAAAAAGTTAGGCTTCGTATGATTAATGCGTCATCGATGTCATTTTTTGATGTACGGATTCCTAATTTAAAAATGACAGTCGTGAGTGCAGATGGTCAACCAGTTCAACCAGTTGTAGTCGATGAGTTTCGCTTTGGTGCAGGGGAAACCTATGATGTGATTGTTGAGCCGAAGCAGGCAAATTATCAGCTGCAAGCCGAATCGATTGATCGTAGTGGTTTTGCGCTAGGTAGCTTACACGAAGTGGGGCAGGCAGAGCCTACCTTTGTTCAGCCCCAACATCGACCACGTGCCTTGTTGACCATGCAAGATATGGGAATGCAGCATGACATGCCGATGTCAGATATGAAACACGACATGCCAATGTCAGGTATGAAACATGATATGCCGATGTCAGATATGAAGCATGATATGCCAATGTCAGATATGAAACACGACATGCCAATGTCAGGTATGAAGCATGACATGCCAATGTCAGATATGAAACATGATATGCCGATGTCTGAGATGGAACAGCATCAAACACAACCAAAATACGTTGAAGGTTGGGCCAATGCTGCAACCCCTGTGGGACAAAAGGCATTGCAATATCAGGATTTACAAGCCAGAACACCTCAAACCGATACGCGTCAACCGACAAGAACAATTGATATTTCCCTAGACGGAAATATGGAGCGTTATATTTGGATGATGGATGGGAAGAAATTTTCTCAGGCAACACCTTTTCAAGTGCAATATGGCGAGCGAGTTCGACTCAAATTTACCAATAACACCATGATGGCTCATCCAATGCATTTACATGGCATGTTTGTACAATTGGAAAATGGACAAACGCTTGAAAACTTACCGAATAAACATACTGTGATCGTACCACCAGGCAAAACAGTCAGTATGTTGCTCACTGCTGATGAATTAGGCGAATGGGCTATTCATTGTCATTTGTTGTATCACATGACAGCAGGCATGATGAATAAGCTTATTGTGGCGAATGTTGCTCCTTCCGAGCTGCCAACCATGCCTAAAAGCACAACAACACCGCGTCCAAGTCATCAACATCATCCAGATATGGAAATGTCAAAGATGGATATGCCCGAAATGGACATGAACCATGCTGTTGAACCTACACAAGGGGAACCGCATGCACATCACTAAACTTTCTTTTTATGGACTTTGTGGCTGGTTACTTTGGTCGGGCCATGGTTGGGCAGAAGAAATTATGCCGATGATGCCAATGCCGCAGCAGCATCACATGATACCGTTATCACCTGCAATGCCTGAGAATCCACAACCTGAATCGCCAATGCAGCAACATCGACATGGTTCTGAAATTTACAATGCAACTTCGTTGGAAAATAAATGGATGTTGGATAAACATGGTCGAGGAGAGGCACACGCTGAGCTTGAAAGTTGGGTCGGGACAGATGAAAACAAATTGTTTATCAAAGGTGATTTTTCTAAAGCTGAATCGGCTCGTGAAGAATACGATGTAAAAGCATTATATAGCCGAAACATCGCTACATTTTGGGATGCACAAACAGGTGTGCGTTATCGTTACGATGCTAATAAGGCAGTTAACAAAGATGCTTTTGATGCCGTGGTTGGGCTGCATGGGCTTGCTCCCTATTTTTTTGAAACCGATGCATATGCCTATGTCGGACAATATCAGTATGTTGGACTTTCATTGGAAGCCAAGCGAGATATTTTGTTTACGCAAAAACTGATTGCCGAACCTTTTGTGAAAGCTCTGCTTGTTCTTCATGACGATGCCAAAATTGCCAAAAAAACGGGGCTGTCTCATGCTGAAGTTGGGGTACAGACTCGTTATGAAATCAATAAGCAATTCATGCCATTTATTGAGGTTGCATATGTCTATGATAAAGGCGATAAAATCAATCAATGGCAGGATGACACCGCATCAGAACAAGGTTTTCAATACGGTTTGGGGCTTTTGTTTAAATTCTAAGGTTTAGTTTTCATGGCATATTGATGTTGAACATCATGCTGTATTGGGTTGCAGCATGATGTTTTTTCTTAAAATTGAGAGCATCTGATTTTAATCAAAAGTGTTTAAATTTCGCTATACTGAACATCTTCATCACAATGGATGTGCCCAGAATGCAGCGTTATTTTACCGAAATGAATAGTCCAGTCGGGCAACTTACTCTGGTTGCTGAAGATGATGTGCTTTTGGCTGTATTGTGGGAGCATGAATACCGCCATTTATTTAAAAATCAACAATTAAACCGAGATGATCAGCACCCTGTATTCATTCAGACACAACAACAGCTGAATGAATATTTTGCAGGAACTCGGCAGAGTTTTGAGCTTAAACTTAAATTTTATGGAACAGAATTTCAGCAAAAAGTATGGCAATGCTTACTTGAAATTCCGTTTTCCGAACGATGTAGTTATGCCGATATTGCGAGAAAAATAGGCAATGAAAAAGCCGTCCGCGCTGTAGGTGCTGCGGTTGGGAAAAATCCGATTTCGATTATTGCACCATGTCATCGTGTAGTCGGTTCAAATGGCAAACTGACGGGGTTTGCAGGTGGTTTAGAAAATAAAAAGTTTTTACTGGATTTAGAACAATCATAAAAAATGGTTTAAGTCATTCGTGATACAGAGCATGTTTATGTAAGGGGAAATAATGTTATTTTTTATTTTTGGAATCATTGCTTTGGCAGTGATTTCAGTTGTGATTTCTTCGCCAAAATTTAAAGGGAAAATGGGTGAAAAAGTAATTCAATTGCAGCACAAAAGATTTTTAGATCCTACGCAATATGTTCTTTTTAATGATTGTACCTTGCCAACATCAGATGGTTTGACCACTCAGGTAGACCATATTTTAGTGAGTCCATTCGGTATTTTTGTGATTGAAACAAAAAATTATAAAGGGTGGATTTATGGGAGTGAACATCAAAAAACATGGACGCAAACGCTGTATAAAAATAAATACAAGTTTCAAAATCCAATCCATCAAAATTATAAACACATCAAAGTATTAGAGTCTTTATTGCAAGATGTGGTGACACAAGATCAATTGCATTCGGTCATTGTTTTTGTCGGAGAAAGCACATTTAAAACAGCCATGCCAAATCAGGTGTTTCAGGGAAGGGCATGGGTTAATTTTATCAAGACCTTTCAAACCCCTGTTTTCTCCGATGTGAAAATGCGGAGGATTCAGCATACGATTGAGAAATACAGTTTGGAACGTAATAGACAGACAGAGAAGCTTCATCTGGATAATTTAAAGAAGCAACATTCAGAACAGAATGTTGCCTCGCAAGCAGTGGATCATGACCAGTAAAACGATAAAAGCTTAAAACCGTTTTGGTATTTTCTGACCATTTGGCACAGGGGATTCAGCGTGTTGCAATACCCCAAAAAGCCATGTTTCGGCATGGTTCACGGCTTGTTGAATATTGTCACCTTGTGCCAAACGCCCTGCAATATAGCTTGCCAATGAGCAGCCTGAACCGTGATATTCGCCTTCTAAACGTGTGCAGGTTGTTTCAGAAATCAGTTCGCCCTGAATATATAAGGCATTACGAATATATTCGGGAGTGTCTTCATGACCGCCTTTGACTAAAACGGCTTTTGCACCCATTTCTAGTAATTTTTTTGTTGCAAGTTCAATGTCATGTTCCCCAGTTAGGGCGTACAGCTCTACAGTGTTGGGTGTCACAAGGGTCGCAAATGGCATGAGTTGTTGGAATGCTTTGGCTAAAGTTGCCTGATCCCCCAAAGAACCTCCACTGTTTGCAACCAGTACAGGATCAAGTACATAGAGATAATAAGGATGTTCAGCTAAAAATTCGGCAAGTGCTACAATATTTTCAGTCGTTCCTAACATTCCCGATTTTACACAACGAATCGGTAAATCGATTACTACTGCATTCGCCTGAGCCAGTAAAAGTTGTTTTGACGTTGCCTGAAAACCAAAAACCTGCTGTGAATTCTGAATCGTGAGTGCTGTACAAGCAATTGCGGCATGTGCTCCACTTTGCCCAATGGCCTCAATATCTGCCTGTAACCCTGCTCCCCCAGAGGGGTCTAATCCTGAAAAACATAACACTGTAGGGCGCATCAGCAATGACTCTTGTCGTTTTAAATAACTATAGTATAGGTAAGATTTATTTAACTTCCGAGTCATTTTGAATCTATTCAGATGCTTTGCCAATCACTATCCAAAAATTTTTGAAGCCAATAAACCGATGCTTAAAAGTGCCGATGAAATTTATGTTGGACAAGTCTTACCTATTCCACAATAACCGAGACATCTGCTTAGGTTTGAAATATCGCTAGCATTTACCCTCCATCTTTGTTTAGTTTTTTTAATTGAACGATGAATGGAGGGTTCTCTTTTTAAAAAATAAAGTGTGTTAGATAAAAATAGCGTAATGGGCATGTGAAAATTTGCCTGTTTATATAAAAAGAACGCCTTATATTTAAATGACAATCTCTCCATCTGCATGTAATTTAAGCTAGTATAGAAACACGCTTTACGACGGGATAGGTTTTATTGTGGCAGACATTCAACATATTTTTTTAGATTTAGATGGCACCCTTACAGACCCGAAACAAGGGATTCATGGATCAATTCGTTATGCTTTAACCAAAATGGGACAGCCATTGTCGGAAAATATTAATATTGACTGGACGATTGGCCCACCTTTAAAAGCTTCTCTTGCCAAACTGTTAAATACACAGGATGAGTCTGCCGCAGAGCAGGCATTGCAATATTATCGAGAGCGTTTTTCAACAATTGGCTTGTACGAAAATGTGCCTTATCCGCATGTTCAGCAAACCTTGCAGCAGCTTCAATACCGCGGTTATCAACTTTATTTGGCAACAGCCAAACCACAAGTCTATGCGGTTCGAATACTAGAACATTTTGATTTATTAAAATATTTTACTCAGCCTTATGGCAGTGAGTTAACGGGCGAGCGTACCAACAAAGGCGATCTGATCCAATACATTCTGCAACAAGAAGCGCTTGCACCTGAAACTTGTGTCATGGTAGGAGACCGTGAATATGACATCTTGGGGGCACGTCGTAATCAGGTGAAAAGCATTGCCGTGACGTATGGTTATGGTACAGAACAAGAGCTTGGACAGGCTCAGGCAAATCAAGAAATTACACAATTCTCTGAATTATTAGAATTTTTCCCGACACGGATTTCAGCTGTATAGCACGGAAAAACACATAGAGCATCCGCAACAGATCTTTGCCTTTTTCTATTGCGGATGCTTACACATTAATGTTTGGTCGGTTTAAAGTTTAAAATCACTGTCACGACGATACCAAGTAATAATCCCCAGAAAGCCGAACCAATTCCGAATAATTGAACTCCAGACGCACTCATTAAGAATGTGAGTACCGCAGGTTCCCGATCTGATGGATGTTGAAAGGCAATGGCAATGTTATGACTAATGGTTCCTAAAAGGGCGATGCCTGCCAAAGTCATAATAAATGCAGAAGGAAATGACAACAATAATTGGGTCAAAGTTGCTGCAAACAGCCCCATGATAATATAAAACACGCCACAACTGATTCCTGCGATATAGCGCCGTTTTGGATCTGGATGAACCTGATCATCTAAACTGACAGCTGCACTGATTGCCGCAAGGCAGACAGAGAAAGCACCAAAAGGTGCAAGTACTGTTTGAGAAACCCCAATCCAGCCGACTAAACTGTTTGTATGTGGTTGATAGCCATAACTTTTAATCATGCCGATCCCCGGTAAAAACTGTGAGGACATATTGATAATAAAAAGTGGGAAAGCAAGTCCAAAACAGGCTGCCCATGAAAACTCAGGCGTTACCCAAACAGGATGGCTGAATGTCCAGTTAAGGGAAGGAAAGTGAAAAGACATCAGTATAGGACATAAAATCATGGCGGCAATGACCGTGATGACAATACTGTAGCGCGGGAAAAGCCGTTTTGAGATGATATAGATCACCAATAAACTTAAAACAAAAGTCCATTGTTGTTCAAGTTGTACAAAAAGTTGAATACCAAATTTGAGCAAAATACCCGCAAGCATGGCACAACTCAGACTCAATGGAATTTTAGCCAGTAAACGCTGAAAAATGCCCGAAAACCCCACGATCACAGTGAGAATACCGCAGAGTACAAAAGCACCAATGGCTTGTTGTAAATTATAATGACTTCCTGTCGCGATAATTAATGCAATGCCCGGTGTTGACCATGCTGTCGCAACAGGGTAACGATATTTCCATGATAAAACGACACCTGTGACCCCAATGGCTAAACCCAATGCCCAAAACCATGAGGCGATTTGCTCAGGCGTTGCACCTAATGTTTGCGCCCCTTGAATCACCAATACAGCGGAAACACTAATCCCGATTAAAAAAGTGATAAAACCTGCAAATACCGCAGGTACTGAAAAATCTTGAAGCAATTTGGACATAACAGGCTGTTCTTCCATGAAATGAATAAAAGAAAAAACGGATAAAACTGGCTTAAATTTATCAGGAATTTAAAAGAAGATGTTTCTTATTTAATCTTTAAAAAAGGAAGTAAATTTTCATAATTTTTTATATTGATGTAGATTATTTTAAATTACATGTTTAAAGCAGGAGAATATTTATGGATGATTTTTCTGGTCTGAGTGTATTGGATTTAAAGATTATGCGAGCGCTACAGGAAAATGGTCGTTTAAGTAATGCCGAGTTGGCAAAACTGGTGGGGATCAGCAGTACATCGTGTTGGAATCATACCCAAAGGCTATTCAAAATTGGGGCAATTCTCAATATTCGTGCCAGTATTAATCCTAAAATGGTACAGCGAGAAACAGTGGTTTTGGTTGGGGTAGTACTTGACCGTTCTACACCTGAAAGTTTTTCTGCATTTGAAGTTGCCGCACAAGGTTTAAACCAAGTATTAGAGTGTTATTTGGTAGCAGGAGAAGTTGATTACTTTTTAAAAGTTAGAATTAAAGATCTTGCTGCTTTTAATCGTTTTCATAGTGAAAAATTAATTGCTTTGCCAGGCGTACGTCAGGTACGCACGTTTTTTGTGTTAAATGAAATCAAAAGCGATGGGGTTTTATTGTTTTAAATTAAAAAAAACCTCAGTTAAAACTGAGGTTTTACGACAACTAAAATAATGACTGCCAATAAAATAACGGTTGGCAATTCATTAAAAAAGCGCCAGAACTTATGGCTTTTATAGTGCGCATTGACCATGAGCTTTTTACGATAATAGCCACAGCTCAAATGATAAAGAATGAGAATCCCCACCAATGCTACTTTAAGATAAAACCAATGTGCCTGATGATAATGTTGTGTTGCATCGCCCCAAGCCACTAAAAAGTGAGCCGTGATGAGCGTTGCAACCATTGCAGGCCACATAATTCCACGATACAGCTTACGTTCCATCACCTGAAAGCGTTGATGACTAATTTCATCATCACTCATTGCGTGATAGACATAAAGGCGTGGCAAATAAAACAATGCCGCAAACCAACAAATGACTGCAATAATATGGAATGCTTTTATCCAAAGAAAAGCATCAGAAGGTGTACCCATGCAAAATCCTAAGGCTTAGCCTTCCCATTTTTTGAAAATGAGACAAGCATTCACGCCACCAAAACCAAAACTGTTACTCATTACAGTATTCAATTTTGCATCACGTTTTTCAAGCACTAGATCAAAGCCTTTTGCACCTTCATCAAGTTCAGTGACGTTAATGTTTGGTGCGATGAAGTCATTTTGCATCATCAACACAGAATAGATTGCTTCGTGTACACCCGCAGCACCCAAGCTGTGACCTGTCATAGACTTGGTTGAACTAAATGCTGGTACTTTGCCTTCACCAAAAGCACGTTCCATCGCTTTAAGTTCAGTAATATCGCCCGCAGGTGTAGAAGTACCATGTGTGTTAACATAGTCAATGCTTTCAACACCGTGTTGTTTTGCTTCATCAAGTGCCATCAGGATACAACGTGTTGCACCTTCACCGCTTGGAGCAACCATGTCTGCACCATCGCTGTTTGCAGCATAGCCAACCACTTCAGCCAAGATGTTTGCACCGCGTGCTTGAGCGTGTTCTAAAGATTCAAGAACCAAGAAACCGCCACCGCCAGCAATAACGAAACCATCACGGTCCGCAGAGTATGGACGTGAAGCTGATTCTGGTGTGTCATTATATTTAGAGCAAAGCGCACCCATTGCATCAAAAAGTAAACTTTGAGACCAGTGATCTTCTTCACCACCACCAGCAAGAATTAAATCTTGTTTACCAAGTTGGATCAGGTTGTACGCATAACCAATGGCATCAGCCGATGTTGCACATGCGCTCGCAACTGAGTGGGATACACCTTGTAATTTGAAAGCAACGCCAACGTTTGCTGTAATGGTGTTGGTCATGTTACGTGGAACAAAGAAAGGGCCAACTTTACGTGCGCCTTTTGTATCCAGTAATTCTTTCATTTCTACAACAGAAGCAGTTGAACCGCCACCGCTACCACCAACGATACCGTAACGTGGGTTGCCTTCTAGATCTGCTGCGGTTAAACCTGCATGCGCCACTGCATCTACGGCAGAATTGTAGGCATACATCGCACAAACGCCCATGAAGCGTTTAAGTTTACGATCAATTTTGTCAAAATCTTGTTCTGCTGCTGCACTTACATGGCTTTTGAAGTTGAGGTCAGCATAAGTCTGGTTAAGGCGCGTTCCTGAAGTCCCATTTTTTAAAGATTCAGTTACTTGTTCTAATGAGTTACCAATGCATGAGTTGATGCCCATACCAGTGATTACAACACGTTTCATCTAAAGATCCCTTAATATGGTGATAATGTTGAGCCAGAGCAGATTAAAAAATACGGACAAAAGCCTGAAATGTAAGTGTTAATAACCGCACTACTCATGTTTAGAATGTCCATCATCATAACAGAAAGTAGTTTTAAATCTTATGGCAAATCATATAAGGGTTCAGATGCCGAAGGGAATATATACAAAATGCCATTTACGTAACTAAAATATACATAATACAGTTGAGATAAATGGCAGCTACTTCTAGTATCTATAACAGATTCAAGAAAAAATAATGGAGCGATGTTAATGCCAAAACAGGTGAATGAACATCCACAAAGTAAGATAAACCAGACTTTGGGAGTGGCTAAAAAGCTCAGTGGAGTAGGGCTTAAGTTTTTAAGCCAACTGAATTCCACACAGGCAACTCCAATTTTTAAACCCCTTTCATCCGCTCATATTATCGAAGGAACTGTACACGAACCTCAGCAGTCTATTCAGGCAGATCAGCAAGATATTCAGCAAATTTTAGGGGCATATTTGCCGCATTTATCACAACGTGTTCTAGGAAAACATTACGGCAAAGTCAGTCAGGTTGCACATATTGTGTCTCCTGTTTCAACTTCACAGGTAGTCGATTTTCTATCCCAGAGGTTGGGGGCATGTGCCAATCGATTAAGTACAGTGGAGCAGGTTTTAGAGCAGGCAGGGGCAAAAAATTTGGATGAGTTGCGTCATGATCTGTCTCGTTCTGGACGAATTAGTCAGGCATTGGTCGAGCAAAACAAGTGGTTTGCGGCAACACAAGGCGCTTTTGCCGCAGTTACAGGTTTTATTGGTGTTGCTGTTGATGTGCCGAGTATTCTGATTTTTGCATTACGTGCAATTTATCAGACGGGTCGAGCATATGGTTTTGAGCTGAACGAACAGGAACGTGAAGCGGTAGATTATATTTTTAAGCAAATCCGAATTGATATTCTGGCAGAAAAACAGAGTTTATTATTTGGTTTAAACACTTTAAATCAATTGTTACAACAAAATGATGTGGCGCAATTACAGCGTTTATTTGGCTCGAATACAAATTCGGACTGGTTGAAATCATTAGCACTAGGTGATGACGGGCAATTGAAATGGGGATGGTTAAATAAAATTCCTCATTTCTCTACTGTTACGCATTTGACACCCATTGTTGCAGCAGGCGTTGGTGCTGGATATAACTGGCGATTTATTCAGGATGTTGGACAAAAATCTCAACACGTCTTTTCGGTTGCAAGGGATTATCTTGAACAGCACCCAGAGGAAAAAATATCTATTTTAGATGCTTATCAGCAAGCGGTTGCATTGGTACAACACCCTGCGACAACACCAATTCCTTTACCTGATGTCGATGCTGCATTTGAAAAAGAGCCAGTTGAGCCGTCAAAAGTTGTTGTGGCTGAACCTATACAAGCAGCTGTAAATGAACCACATCAGACAATGACTCAAGCGCCAACCTCGATACAACAGGATCAAACAGCTGCAACCATTATAGAAACCAAGCAAAAAACAGAAACTGCACCTATTAATTTGGTTAAACAGGGAAAAAAGCTACCTGTTAAGCCAGTATCTTCACCAAGAGCAAAAAAAGTAGCTCCGACAGCGACAACAAAAAATAGTGCAGTACGAACGGTGAAATCCAAGCGCGGAAAATAATGATATCGGTGCAGATGGTCTGGTCGAGTGCAAAACTAACATCATTTGTACATTTATTATGGCTATTTCATTAGCAACGATGCGCTGAATATTGACCAGTATGGTGTTTTTGCTTACAATTGTATGCCCTCAAAAAGCGGTATTTTCTTTTTGAGGTTTTTTATTAACGGGAGACTTGCCAGATGGCAACAACAAATCAGTTGATCCGTAAGGGTCGTACTACTTTGGTTGAAAAATCCAAAGTTCCTGCGTTGAAGGCTTGCCCACAACGCCGTGGTGTTTGTACACGTGTTTACACAACTACACCTAAAAAACCTAACTCAGCAATGCGTAAAGTTTGCCGTGTGCGTTTAACTTCTGGTTTTGAAGTTTCTAGCTACATCGGTGGTGAAGGTCATAACCTACAAGAGCACAGTGTTGTGCTTATCCGTGGTGGTCGTGTTAAAGACTTACCAGGTGTACGTTACCATACTGTTCGTGGTTCTTTGGACTGTGCTGGTGTTAAAGACCGTAATCAAAGTCGTTCTAAATACGGTACAAAACGTCCTAAGAAATAATCTTAGACGGATAACCAAGCAATCCTTTAGCGTTTCGCTTGTTTGAATTCTTAACAGATTTGTAATTCAAGCGACGTATAGTAAGGCCAGCGTAGGGTGCATGACACTTGCACACACTGCTGGATCACCCTGAAGTGTCATAATATTAGGTGTATTAAAATGCCAAGACGTCGCGTAGTCGCTGCTCGTGAAATCCTTCCGGATCCAAAATTCAGTAGCCAAACAATCGCTAAATTCATGAACCACGTAATGCAAGATGGTAAAAAATCTGTTGCTGAAGGTATCGTTTACGGTGCTTTAGAACGTGTTCAAGAAAAAAATAAAGTAGACCCAGTTGAATTTTTTGAAGCTACGCTTGAAAAAGTTCGTCCTATGGTCGAAGTAAAAGCACGCCGTGTTGGTGGTGCTACTTATCAAGTTCCTATGGAAGTACGCCCATCCCGTCGTACTGCTTTAGCGATGCGTTGGTTAGTAGATGCTGCTGCTAAGCGTTCTGAAAAAACGATGGCTTTACGTCTTGCTGGTGAGTTGCTTGATGCAGCTGAAGGTAAAGGCGCTGCGATCAAAAAACGTGAAGACGTGCATCGTATGGCTGAAGCCAACAAAGCGTTCTCTCATTACCGTTTCTAAGCGGATAAAACAGTCCCTAATCAGGAGAATACTCATGTATACAGTAGTTCGATTTAATCTCGCACTTTACCCAAGCGGGGGATTTGCGGGTATTTAAGTTGCCCATATTTGAGTATTCGTGCGCATCAATATTTATTGGTGCGTCCTGTTTTAACAATAACATTTAGGAATGTAAGTCATCATGGCTCGTCAAACTCCGATTTCTCGTTACCGTAACATCGGTATCTCTGCGCACATCGACGCAGGTAAAACTACAACAACTGAACGTATCTTGTTCTACACAGGTGTATCTCACAAAATTGGTGAAGTACATGATGGTGCAGCAACAATGGACTGGATGGAACAAGAGCAAGAACGTGGTATTACCATTACTTCTGCTGCTACAACTTGTTTCTGGTCTGGTATGGGTAACCAGTTCGATCAACACCGTATTAACGTAATTGACACACCGGGACACGTTGACTTCACAATCGAAGTTGAACGTTCTATGCGTGTTCTTGACGGTGCGTGCATGGTTTACTGTGCAGTTGGTGGTGTACAACCTCAGTCTGAAACTGTATGGCGTCAAGCAAACAAATATAAAGTGCCTCGTTTGGCATTCGTGAACAAGATGGACCGTACTGGTGCCAACTTCTTCCGTGTTGTTGAACAAATGAAAACTCGTCTTGGTGCAAACCCTGTACCAATCGTTGTTCCAATTGGTGCTGAAGATACATTCCAAGGTGTTGTTGACCTGATCGAAATGAAAGCGATCATTTGGGATGAAGCTTCTCAAGGTATGAAGTTTGAATACGGCGAGATTCCTGAAAACCTAGTTGATACTGCTAATGAATGGCGTACCAACATGGTTGAATCTGCTGCTGAAGCTTCAGAAGAGTTGATGGACAAGTATCTTGAAGATGGTGATCTTTCTAAAGAAGACATTATCGCAGGTTTACGTGCTCGTACATTAGCATCTGAAATTCAAGTTATGCTTTGTGGTTCAGCGTTCAAGAACAAAGGTGTTCAACGTATGTTGGATGCTGTAGTCGAATTCCTTCCTTCTCCTACAGAAGTTAAGGCAATCGAAGGTATCCTTGACGATAAAGCTGAAACTAAAGCATCTCGTGAAGCATCTGACGAAGCTCCGTTCTCTGCACTTGCGTTCAAAATCATGAACGACAAATTCGTGGGTAACTTAACATTTATCCGTGTTTACTCTGGTGTTCTTAAACAAGGTGATCCAGTGTATAACCCAGTTAAATCTAAGCGTGAACGTATTGGTCGTATCGTGCAAATGCATGCGAACGAACGTCAAGACCTTGACGAAATCCGTGCAGGTGATATCGCAGCGTGTGTAGGTCTTAAAGACGTTACAACGGGTGATACATTGTGTGATGAGAAAAACATCATTACGCTTGAACGTATGGAATTCCCAGAGCCAGTAATTGCGCTTGCGGTTGAACCAAAAACTAAAGCTGACCAAGAAAAAATGTCAATTGCTTTAGGTCGTTTGGCGAAAGAAGATCCTTCATTCCGCGTTCGTACAGATGAAGAATCAGGTCAAACAATTATCGCTGGTATGGGTGAGCTTCACCTTGACATCATCGTTGACCGTATGAAACGTGAATTCGGTGTTGAAGCGAACATTGGTAAACCAATGGTTGCTTACCGCGAAACAATCAAAAAGACTGTTGAGCAAGAAGGTAAGTTCGTACGTCAAACAGGTGGTAAAGGTAAATTCGGTCACGTATATGTCCGTCTTGAACCACTTGATGTTGAAGCTGCTGGTAAAGATTACGAGTTCGCAGAAGAAGTTGTTGGTGGTGTAGTACCTAAAGAATTCTTCGGTGCGGTTGACAAAGGTATTCAAGAACGTATGAAGAACGGTGTCTTGGCTGGTTACCCAGTTGTAGGCGTTAAAGCGGTTCTTTTTGACGGTTCTTACCATGATGTCGACTCTGACGAATTGTCGTTCAAAATGGCAGGTTCTTACGCATTCCGTGATGGTTTCATGAAAGCAGATCCAATCTTGCTTGAACCTATCATGAAAGTTGAAGTAGAAACTCCAGAAGACTACATGGGCGATATCATGGGTGACTTAAACCGTCGTCGTGGTATGGTTCAAGGTATGGACGATCTTCCTGGTGGAACAAAAGCAATTAAAGCAGAAGTTCCATTGGCTGAGATGTTTGGTTACGCAACTCAAATGCGTTCTATGTCTCAAGGTCGTGCGACATACTCTATGGAATTTGCTAAATATGCTGAAACTCCACGTAACGTGGCTGAAGGCATCATCGCTAAGTTCCAAGCTGGTGGTAAAAAAGGTGACGACGAGTAATCTTTCGATTACTATATTGCCTAACTAGAATTTTAGTTTAAAACCTATTGCTCATGGGTGACCCTCATGAGCAGTTTATAAAGGAAGATCATCATGGCTAAAGCCAAGTTTGAACGTAATAAGCCACACGTAAACGTGGGTACAATTGGTCACGTTGACCATGGTAAAACAACTCTTACTGCTGCAATTGCAACAATCTGTGCAAAAACTTACGGCGGTG
>NZ_JBCNKN010000019.1:0-34627 GCF_039596015.1 Acinetobacter sp. | reverse complement strand
TTTAAATATCATGGTCGTATCAAAGCCTTGGCTGATGCTGCTCGTGAAAACGGCTTGGAGTTCTAATCATGGCTAAAGTTGAACAAAACGAAGGTCTTGTTGAAAAGCTGGTTGCCGTTGATCGTGTGGCCAAAGTTGTTAAAGGTGGTCGTATCTTCTCTTTCACAGCATTGACTGTTGTGGGTGATGGTAATGGTCGCGTAGGTTTTGGTCGTGGTAAAGCTCGTGAAGTTCCTGCTGCTATTTCTAAAGCATTAGAAGCTGCACGTCGTAACATGATTACTGTAGACCTTGCTGGGACTACTCTTCAACACCCTGTGAATGCTCGTCATGGTGCAAGCCGTGTATACATGCAACCCGCTTCTGAAGGTACTGGCGTAATCGCTGGTGGCGCTATGCGTGCCGTTCTTGAAGCTGCAGGTGTACATAACGTACTTGCTAAATGTTATGGTTCTACAAATGCTGCTAACGTAGTAAATGCAACTTTTAAAGGTTTGCGTGATATGACTTCTCCTGAGAAAGTCGCTGCGAAACGTGGTCTTTCAGTAGAACAAATTCAAGGGTAATCAATCATGAAAACGATTAAAGTTACCCAGATCAAATCTTCTTCGCATCGTTTAAAAAATCATAAACTTTGCCTACAAGGTTTAGGTCTGCGTCGCATCGGTCATACTGTAGAAGTTCAAGATACTCCTTCTAACCGTGGTATGATCAATAAAGTCTACTATATGGTTAGTGTAGAGGAATAAGCCATGACTCTGCGTTTAAATGAATTAGCGCCTGCAGAAGGTGCTAAGCGCGAAAATCTTCGTCTTGGCCGTGGTATCGGTTCAGGCGTTGGTAAGACTGGTGGCCGTGGTGTTAAAGGTCAAAAATCACGTAAAAGTGGTGGCGTTCGTCCAGGTTTTGAAGGTGGTCAAACAGCGATTTATCGTCGTTTACCTAAATTCGGTTTCACTAGCCAAATCGCTTTGAAAACTGCCGAAGTACGTTTATCTGAGTTGAATAAAGTAGAAGGCGATATCGTTAGCCTAGAAACTTTAAAAGCTGCAAACGTTGTGCGTCGTGACCAACTTCGTGCGCGTATCGTGCTTTCTGGTGAAATTACTCGTGCATTCACTGTTCAAGGTGTTGTATTGACTAAAGGCGCTAAAGCTGCAATCGAAGCTGCTGGCGGTAAAGTCGAGGAGTAATACGAGTGTCTATGTCTCCTAGTTCTTCAGGTCATGTGAACATGATGAAAGGCCAACCATTTCATGTGAAATACCGTGAAATTATTCGTCGAATGATGTTTCTTATCGGCGCATTGTTGGTCTTTCGACTAGGATCGCATATTCCAGTACCAGGCATTAATAATGCCGCACTTGAACAATTGTTTAATGCAAACCAGGGTACAATCCTTGGTTTGTTTAACATGTTTTCAGGTGGTGCATTACAACGCATGTCAATTCTTGCTTTGGGAATTATGCCGTATATTTCTGCCTCAATTATTGTGCAGTTAATGTCGACAGTTATTCCTTCACTTGAAGCCTTGAAAAAGGAAGGTGAGCAAGGAAAGCGTAAGATTAATCAGTATACACGTCAAGGCACACTTATTTTAGCGCTTGTTCAAGCGACAGGGATGTGTGCGGGCTTGATTGGTCAGGGAATTACACTGACCAATGGTTTAGCCTTTTATGTACCTGCTGTAAGCTCATTGGTTGCAGGTACAATGTTCTTGATGTGGCTTGGAGAACAAATTACCGAACGTGGTATTGGTAATGGTATCTCAATGATTATTTTTGCTGGTATTGTTGCAAATTTACCAAATATGGTATTGCAATCAATTTCAGCGGTCGAAAATAGTCAGACAAGCATTATAGGCTTAGCTGTTTTTGCATTGATTGCATTGGCTGTACTGGCTGCGATTGTCTTTATTGAAAAGGCACAACGTCGTATAGCTGTTAACTATGCTCAAAAGCAGCAAGGTCGTCGTATTTTTACGGCACAGCAAACACATCTACCATTAAAAATTAATATGGCTGGTGTTATTCCTGCAATCTTCGCAAGTTCATTGCTGTTATTTCCAGCGAGCTTGGGACAGTGGGTAGGAAGTGCTGATCAAAATGCTGGTATCGTAAAACGCTCATTACAAGATTTGGCCCTTGTATTGTCGCCTGGACACACTTTGTATTTGGTGCTCTTTGGTGCGTTAATTATCTTTTTCTGTTATTTTTATACGGCATTAGTATTTAGCCCAAAAGAAGTAGCAGAAAACTTAAAACGCAGCGGAGCTTATGTGCCTGGTATTCGCCCAGGTGAGCAAACTGCTCGTTATTTAGATCATATTCTCAATCGTTTGACCTTTATTGGGGCAATATATATTACTGTGATCTGTTTAATGCCAATGATTTTACAAAGTGCATTTGGTATGACTGTAAACGTTGGTGGCACATCATTATTAATTGTTGTTGTCGTTGTGATGGATTTTATGGCTCAATTACAAGCTCATCTAACCTCACACCAGTATGATAATCAGACGCTCATGAGAAAAACGACAGCTCATCCGAAGGGATAAGCGCACTTAGAGGTTTCATCATGAAAGTACAAGCTTCTGTAAAGAAAATTTGTGGTAGCTGTAAAGTTATCCGTCGTAATGGGGTTATCCGCGTGATTTGCAGCGCTGAACCTCGTCATAAGCAGCGTCAAGGTTAATTTTTTAATCAAGACCTGTTGATTTCAGTAGGCAAATTGGGTTACTATCCGCCCCTCAAGATTTTTGTGGGGCGGTTATTATCTCTGCTGCCTTTTTGGAGAAAGTGAATGGCTCGTATTGCCGGTGTAAACATTCCGGATAACAAGCATGCTGTTATCTCCCTTACGTACATTTTTGGTGTTGGTCGCCACACTGCTAAGAATATCTTGGCTGCTGTTGGTATTACTCCAACAACTAAAGTACGTGAGTTGGACGATGCTCAGCTTGATGCGATTCGTGCAGAAGTTGCTAAGGTTCCAACCGAAGGTGACTTACGTCGCGAAATTTCCATGAACATTAAACGTTTAATGGATTTAGGCTGCTATCGCGGTCTTCGTCATCGTCGTAGCTTGCCTGTCCGTGGTCAACGCACGAAAACTAACGCACGTACCCGTAAAGGTCCGCGCAAACCGATTAAAAAGTAAGATTTCTGGAAGCTAAAAGATGGCTAAAGATACTCGCACACGCAAGAAGGTCACTCGTACCGTCTCTGAAGGTGTTGCACACATTCACGCGTCTTTTAATAACACCATTGTAACGATTACCGATCGTCAAGGTAATGCATTGGCTTGGGCCACCTCAGGTGGACAAGGCTTCCGTGGTTCACGTAAATCAACTCCGTTTGCTGCTCAGGTAGCTGCTGAAGTTGCTGGTAAAGCAGCTTTGGATTACGGTTTGAAAAACTTGGACGTCCTTGTAAAAGGTCCTGGTCCTGGTCGTGAGTCTGCGGTTCGTGCATTAGGCGCAGTGGGTTATAAAATTAACAGCATTACCGATGTGACTCCAATCCCTCACAACGGTTGCCGTCCACCTAAAAAACGTCGCGTGTAAGGAGAAACATTCATGGCTCGTTATATTGGTCCAAAATGCAAACTCTCTCGTCGCGAAGGGACAGACCTGCAACTTAAATCTGGCGTTAAACCATTTGACGTCAAAACTAAAAAACATGCTAAAGCGCCTGGTCAACATGGCCAAGCTCGCGGTAAGCAATCTGAGTACTCACTACAATTACGTGAAAAACAAAAAGTCCGTCGTATGTACGGTGTGTTAGAGCGTCAATTTAGTAATTACTATAAAGAAGCAGCTCGTGTTAAAGGTGCAACAGGTGAGAACTTGTTGAAATTGCTAGAAAGCCGCCTTGATAACGTTGTTTATCGTATGGGTTTCGGTTCTACACGTGCAGAAGCTCGTCAGCTAGTATCTCACCGTTCGATTACTTTGAATGGCCGTCGTGTTAACATCGCGTCTATCCAAGTAAAACCAGGTGATGTAATTGCTGTACATGAAGGTGCTAAACAACAATTACGTATTAAAAACGCAATTGAATTAGCAACTCAACGTGGCATTCCTGCTTGGATTGAAATTGATCACTCTAAGTTTGAAGGTACGTTTAAAGCTGCACCAGATCGTTCAGATCTACCTGCTGAAATCAACGAAAGCTTAATCGTAGAGTTGTATTCTAAATAATCCTTGAGGTAGCAATAAATGACGCGTACTGCAAACGAGTTTCTAACTCCGCAAGCGATCAAGGTCGAAGCGGCTAGCGGGACCTCGGCAAAAGTGATTCTGGAACCTTTAGAGCGTGGCTTTGGTCACACTCTTGGTAATGCTTTACGTCGCATTCTATTGTCTTCTTTACCTGGCGCAGCTGTGGTTGAAGTTGAGATAGAAGGCGTCGAGCACGAGTACAGTACTTTAGAAGGCTTGCAGCAGGACATCGTCGAGCTCTTGCTGAACCTAAAAGGATTGTCGATTAAGCTGTTCGATCAAAATGAAGCTTACCTAACATTAGAAAAACAAGGTCCGGGCGATGTTACTGCTGCTGACCTTCGTTTACCTCATAATGTTGAATTGGTTAACCCTGAACATTTGATCGGCACATTGAGTGCTTCAGGCTCATTAAAAATGCGCTTGAAAGTTTCTCAAGGTCGCGGTTATGAAACATCTGACTCTCGTTTCCCTGAGGGTGAAACACGTCCTGTAGGTCGTTTACAGTTAGATGCTTCTTATAGCCCGATTAAACGTGTTTCTTACACTGTTGAAAACGCACGTGTAGAACAACGTACAGACCTTGATAAATTGGTCATTGATCTTGAAACCAACGGTACAGTTGATCCTGAAGAAGCGATCCGCAAAGCGGCAACAATCTTGCAACAACAAATTGCAATCTTTGTTGATCTTCAGAAAGATCAAGCTCCTGTTGCTCAAGAACCTCGTGAAGAAGTTGACCCTATTTTGCTTCGTCCAGTAGATGATCTCGAGCTTACTGTTCGTTCTGCTAACTGTTTGAAAGCAGAAAATATTTACTACATTGGTGATCTTGTTCAACGTACTGAAGTTGAGTTGTTAAAAACTCCTAACTTAGGTAAAAAATCGTTGACTGAGATTAAAGATGTTTTAGCTTCGAAAGGCTTGCAACTCGGCATGCGTTTAGAAAACTGGCCACCAGCTAGTTTACGCATGGACGATCGTTTCGCCTATCGTAGCCGTTAATTAAGTAGGACTATCACCATGCGTCATCGTAATAGTGGTGTGAAATTAGGCCGTACCAGCAGCCATCGTAAGGCGTTGTTCCAAAATTTAACAAATGCTTTAGTTGAGCATGAGTTAATTAAAACAACTTTGCCTAAAGCGAAAGAACTTCGCCGCGTTGCTGAGCCTTTAATCACTTTAGCTAAAAACGATACAGTAGCAAACCGTCGTTTAGCGTTTGCTCGTACTCGTAATGCAGCAACTGTAGGTAAATTATTTACCGTTCTTGGCCCTCGTTACAAAGAACGTAACGGCGGTTATCTACGTGTTCTTAAAGCGGGCTTCCGTGCTGGTGATGCAGCACCGATGGCTTACGTTGAACTCGTAGACCGTGAAGTGAATACTTCAGCTGAATAATTTATTTTATTCAGAAAAAGACCGGTTTTTACCGGTCTTTTTTATTGCTTGAAATTGGGTGTTAAATTGAATAAATATAGCGTTTTCTATGGATCTTGCTAAACTAATTCCATACTATTTATAAAAGATTATGGAATTAGTTTAGCAATGTCTGAAGAATTAAGCCTAGAAGAACGGAAAGTTGTCTATCGTGCACGTCGTGGATTAAAGGAAATTGATATTTATTTTGATCCTTACGTGAAAAATTATTATCTCAATGCAGATGCACATGAAAAAGCATTATTTGCTGAGTTGGTGGACCAAGAAGATCCAGATTTATTAGACTGGTTTATGGATGTGGGTGAGCCACCACGTGAAGAGTTAAAAGTATTTATCCAAAAACTAAAGCAATATGTCTATCAGTCATGATGTTTTTACTCTAAAGCCAAGCCGTTATGCTTGGTTTTTTCAACTGGGAATGGCCTTCATTTTCTTATATTGCAGTTTTCAAGTGCTTTCTTGGTGGGGATGGGGGATTATTGCCTTTTTGTTGATAATGAGTAGATGGTTCTATCATAAAGTGTATCCAAGACTTTATCATTTTGCCTATTTGGGTGAAATGGAGTGGACATTTTCCTTTGTAGGACATACCAAGATACATCACTGTAAGCTAAAGCAAATTATTGATCATCAATTTTATATCGTTTTATATTGGGACTCGGCATATAAGCCAACGGTCATTTGGCGGGATCAACTTGATTTGAATGCATGGAAAAGGCTAAAAGTTTTAGCCCAGCTATATACACCCACATTAAAATTAGAATAAAAATTTATGTTATTTTTGCTCTGCAAGTTGCTTTTCAAGAAGTTTAACCTGTTCTTCTTTGAGTTGAATGAGCTTGTCTGCATCTTGATGCTGAGCTTGTAATGTGTGTTGCTGTGCCTTGAGCTGTTTTTGAATGTCGTTTAGCTTATCAATTTCCTCTTGGGTCAGTGCTGAGTTTTGAGGAATAGGCTGTTGATTAATGTCGTCATTTACCAAAGTATGGGGCGTCTGAGGAGCCGATGCGGGTTCTGGGTGTTTGGTTGGTGTTTTTTGAGTAGACGCAATAGTGGCGGGCACTGGCGTAGGTTTTGTTTTAGATGAGGATGTCGAAAAATTTTGCCATAAAAATAGAGCCAGACAAAGTACGATTAAAACCGTAATGACGATCCATAATAATAAATTGCCGTGTTTTTTATTATTTTGCATTTTAGTCAATTCTATTCAGGTTAACGAGGGCGAAATTGAATGACACCAACTTCATCTTCTTGAGCTGCTGCTTGTTGCAATTCTACGTGAGTAGGTCGATTCTCACTATAGCCGCATTCAATACACTCTATCCATTCATGCTCATCATCTGTAAGCATGACAACACGATCAAGTGCTTCGCATTTTGGACATCTAGCACCTGCGATAAATCGTTTTTTCATGTCGTCTGCTCCGATGATGAGATAAAAAGCCTGAGTAGTTTAAGGCTTTTTATGCATTCGTCCAACCTTGATGACGTAACAAGGCATCAATTTTTGGTTCACGACCCCTAAATTGTATAAAAGCATCTAAAGCAGCCGTTTTCCCACCAACAGCTAAAATTGCTTTTCGGAATTCAGCACCTGTTTGTGTATTAAAAATACCTTCTTTTTCAAAACGGTCAAATGCATCACTTGCAAGAACTTCTGCCCATTTATAAGAGTAGTATCCTGCTGCATAACCACCTGCAAAAATATGACTGAAACTATGCTGGAAGCGGTTATACGGTACGGTTGGCATCACTGCAAATTGTTCTCGAATATGATCTAAGGTTCCTTGAATACCCTGAGCATTCAGTGTTGGGGTATGGCGATGAATTTCAAGATCAAAGAGTGCAAATTCAATTTGACGTAGTGTTTGCATTCCAGATTGGAAGAAGCGGGCATTGAGCAGCGCATTCAGCAAATCTTGAGGAAGTGATTGTTTACTTTCAATATGCTCACTTAATAGATCAAGACTTTCCTGATCCCACGTCCAGAATTCCATAAATTGGCTTGGTAATTCAACTGCATCCCATGCAACGCCATGTGTACCTGCTACAGAAATATTATCTACTTCTGTTAATAAGTGGTGTAATCCATGTCCAAATTCATGAAAGAGAGTGAGGACTTCATCATGGGTGAGTAACGCAGGTTGATCGGCAACAGGAGGGGTAAAGTTACATACGATATAACAAATCGGATGCTGCAATTCTGTTTCAGTTTGCATGCGTGAACGGAAGCCGCTCATCCATGCGCCACCACGTTTTCCTGTGCGGGCATATAGGTCTAGATAGAATCCACCAAGTACTTGACCGTGGTCTAACACTTCAAAATAGCGGACATCCGATTGCCATATTGCCACTTGACGTTCAATAACTTCAATTCCATAGAGTCGTTGTGCAATCTGGAATAAGCCTTGAATGATTTTTGGGGCAGGGAAATAGGGTTTGAGTGCTTCTTCTGAAAGGTTAAATTGCTGCTGTTTTAATTTCTCGGAATAATACGTGCTATCCCACGGCTGCAATTGCTCAATGCCATCAGCCTCGGCAATTTCTTTAAGTTGGGCAACTTCTTGTAAAGCTGGCGTGCGGGCATGTTGCGCCAAATCAACTAAAAACTTGTGTACCGTTTCTACATCGGGTGCCATTTTGCTTGCAAGTGAATATTCAGCAAAATTATTAAAGCCGAGTAACTTTGCCAATTCCTGACGCAAAGTTAAAATTTCTTCCATCACCAAGGTATTGTCATATTCAGTCAATTCAGACTGATCTGAGGCACGTGTGGTATAGGCTTTATATAATTCCTCACGTAACGGACGATGTGCCGCATAGGTCATGATAGTCAAATAAGATGGGAAATCGAGCGTAGCAACAGGCTGATCTAATTCACGTTGTTGGCCGTATTGTTTGAGTAGCTCAATACTGCTTTCAGGTAAACCCGTGAGTTCTTCTGCTGTAAGGGGTTTAAAGTAAGCTTGAGTTGCATCTAGGACATGGTTAGAGAAGTCTGATGAAAGTTGTGATAAACGTGCGGAGATCTCAGCATAGCGTTTTTTTGCATCACCCTCTAATGCAACACCTGATAATTTAAAATCACGCAAAGCGAGACGGACAGCGCTTTGCTGTGCTTCACTTAATGTGGCAAATTCAACATTGTCATGCAAATGTTGATAAGTCTGATACAGGGCGGTGTGTTGCCCTAATTGCGTGTAATGTTCGCTTAAAGCAGGCAATAATGATTGATAGACCTCACGGGTTTGGGTATTGCTCATCACTGCATTGAGATGAGATAAAATTCCCCAAGATTCGTTCAACTCATTTTCAAGTAGATCCATTTGTGCAAGGATTTTGCATTGTGCTTCAAAGTCTGTAGGTGCTTGTGTCAGTTCATTCAGGAACTGTTGACCCTTGATAATATTTCTTTGAATCTGTTGTTTTAATTGATCCAGCTCAATGTGATCGAACTGTGGAACAGGAAGTGTCGCTGGTACGAGAGTCATTGTTTCTGCCATAAATTTTAAAACTTAATGATAAATGTGAGTCTTATAGGGGGATAAATCAAGGGAAGATCGAATTTGATGCGATTATTTTGTAGAAAATTGATCTAAAAATAGCTCGATTGATTTGAAGATGAGCCTAAGGAGCTAAAAAATAAGGGAACCGAAGTCCCCTTATTTAAAAATTAATCTTCTTTGCGAATTTTCGCATTCGATTTTTTCTTTTTAACCTTGGCTTTTTTCTTTACTTTTTCTGCTTTTTCGGCAGATTTAGCAGCAACCTTTTTGTTTGGTTTTTTTGAGTAAGAACTTGGTTTGGACTTGTCCTTACTTTTTTTACGGGCTGGTTTCTCATCTTCAACAACAGCAGTTGTTTTTTTGAAAACCTCTTCGGCTGCTTGTGATTTTGTTGTGCGTGGTGCACGACTACGCACAGCACGACCCGCATGTGTTACTTGCATCAGCAGTTCAAAATCAATCTTACGTTCAGCTAAATTCACCCCAGCAACCTTAATCTTGAGTTCATCACCTAACCCAAAAATTTGTCCACGGTTTTGACCAATCAAAGTTTGACTTGCCATATCGTAGACAAAGAAGTCATCACCTAATTGGCTAATATGAATCATGCCATCAATATAGACATCTTTAAGCGTTACAAAGAGTCCAAACTCAGTCACCGCACTAATCGTCCCAATGAACTCTTCGCCTAAATGTTGCTGCATATAGTGACATTTCAACCACGAAGTTACACTGCGAGAGGCTTCATCGGCACGACGTTCTGTTTGTGAAAATTGTTCACCAGCATCGTCTAATGCTGCGCCAGAAAGCGGTGGTTTTTTATGTGCTAACTGTGCCTTAATTGCCCGATGCAGTAATAAGTCAGGATAACGGCGGATTGGAGATGTAAAGTGAGTATACGCTTCATACGCCAGACCAAAGTGTCCCGAATTTTTCGCACCATAATATGCCTGCATCATTGAACGCAATAGCACGGCATGAATGGTTGGGGCATCAATTCGATCTTTGGTTGCATCAATGACTTTTTGATAATCGGCTTGCGTTGGCTGATCTGGGAAAGGCAAACCAAGTAATTTGACAAAGTCTTTTACTTTCTGAATGCGCGAAAACTCAGGTGCTTCATGCACACGATAGAGCATTGGAATTTCATTTTTGAGTGAATATTCTGCTGCGGCAACATTGGCAAGCAACATACATTCTTCAATGAGTTTATGTGCATCATTACGTGTACGAGGAAGAATTTCTTTAATTCCGCCTAATTCATCAAATGTCATATAGGTTTCGATGGTTTCAAATTCCATCGCATGACGTTTTGCACGTAAATCTTTCAACACCTGATATAACTGGAATAAGGTATTCAGTGATTTTCGAATTTCACGATCTTCAGGAATGGCCTGAGAATTCCCCTGAAAATAGTCTCCTACCTGCGTATAGGTTAAACGTGCTTTAGAGTGCATGACCGAAGGATAGAAGGTAAAACCTGTTACGCGGCCTGTACGAGATAGCGTTAAATCACAGACCATACATAAGCGGTCAACATGTGGGTTTAAAGAACATAAACCATTCGATAATGCTTCGGGCAACATTGGCAAAACAAAATGCGGGAAATAAACCGAAGTACCGCGATCTTGTGCTTCATCGTCGAGTGGTTGACCCAAACGGACATAGTGACTGACATCGGCAATTGCGACAACAACCCGATAACCGCCACCAGCGCGTTTTTCTGCATAGACGGCATCGTCAAAGTCACGCGCATCTTCACCATCAATGGTGACCAAAGCTAAATCACGTAAATCGATACGTCCTTTACGATCTTTTGCAGAAGGTTCTTTAAAGCTTTCTGCTTCAGCGATGACTTCTTCTGGAAACTCATACGGCAAACCAAATTCTAAAATGGTTTGAGGGATAATAATTTCGGTATCTGCCTGATCTGCCATTGATTGTACGATATGACCCGTTGCAAACTCTTCACGCGTTGGGTAGCTGTCGATTGCAACACGAAGCATATCCCCAACTTTTGCTTTGGCATGTTCGACCAGTTCTTTTTCAAGTGTAATCGGCTGATGATGATTGGGTGTTGTCGGTTGAATATAATATTCACCCTGATGCTCTGCAACCTGACCAATAAGCTGTTTAACCCGATGTTGCACCACTTCGGTAATCACACCCCAAGCTTTCCCTTTACGGTCAATTGAGGTTTGGCGGACTTTAACACGGTCGCCATTAAACACTAGACGCAGTTCACGTTCAGGTAATAAAAGATCCCGCTGGCCATCGATATGTGCAGAACCAAACCCTTTGCTATTAATATAGACCGTTGCATCATCGCTTGGCAGGTCAGCAATTAATTGAAATTTGAGCGTATCTTTACCTAATTGACCGTCGCGCACCATTGCACTCAGGCGATGGCTGAGTGCATCGATACTTTTTTGATCTTTTAAATTGAAATGATCGACAAGCTCGGCATGCGATTGTGGTTGTTGCAGTTGTTCAAGTGTACTTAAAATGAGCGTACGACTTGGAATCGGGTTTTCATAACGTTCAGCTTCGGCATTCGCCTCAGGATCGACCCAGTTTTTCATCATATCGATTGGCTTCTTATCAGCAGATAGAGTTAAGCATAAGTCATGCAGAGAAAGACTGCACGAGAATCATTGCAAAATTGTGTTTTATTTCAGTCTATAGAGACCGATGAAGGTAAATAACAGCACTATATTAGCAACAGTTTTGGACAGGGAAGCAGATAAAATGATGAAAATTGCTTAAAAAATAGATAAATGAATAAAAAAAACAGAAAAAATGACAATCATGACTTGATGACCTGTAGTTAAGCTTGTATTATGGCGTCCTGTTCCGGTGAGATGGGTGAGTGGCTGAAACCACGTCCCTGCTAAGGACGCATACGGGTAACTGTATCGAGGGTTCGAATCCCTCTCTCACCGCCATTTTACTTACGCGCGCTCATAGCTCAGCTGGATAGAGCACTTGGCTACGAACTAAGGGGTCGGGAGTTCGAATCTCTCTGAGCGCACCAAGTAAGTTAAAATGTTGCAAAAGAACACGCTGAAAAGCACACAAGTAATGCGCTCATAGCTCAGCTGGATAGAGCACTTGGCTACGAACTAAGGGGTCGGGAGTTCGAATCTCTCTGAGCGCACCAACTTGAAAATTGAAAAAAACCGCTTAAATGCGGTTTTTTTGTACCTAAAATTTATAATAACATTTAGATAAATAATATGGACCTCGCCTTATTTGATTTTGACAATACTATTACCTTTAAAGACAGTTTTGGTCCATTCTTAAAATTCTCATTAACAACCAGACAGCAGATTATAGGAACCATTAAACTTGCACCGTGGCTCTTGGCATATCGGACAGGATATTTAAATGATCAAGGGATTCGGCAAAGGCTTTGTGCCGAAGCATATCGTGGTTATCAAATTGAATTATTAGAAGAAATTGGGAAAGAATATGCTCAGGTGATATTACCTACGCTTATTCGCGCTGAGGCGCTTGAACGTATTTTGTGGCATCAGCAACAAGGCGATCAAGTGGTGGTGGTGTCATCATCTCTAGATGTTTATTTAAATGCATGGTGTCAGCAGCAGGGTATTGATCTGATTTGTAATCAGCTTGAGGTTCGAGCAGGGCGCTATACAGGGAAATTGCATCAGGGTGATTGTGGTTATGCGGAAAAAGCCCGAAGGATAAAGCAGAAATATCGCTTAGGTGATTTCGATGTGATTTATGCGTATGGTGATAGCCCAAATGATTTGGAAATGTTAAAGCTCGCACATAAAAAGTATTATCAATGGGAACAGGTCCTGGAATAAGGGGTATTTTTTGACAGAGAGATTAAGATTTGTCTAATAACTAGGCGATTGTGCTCAAATTTTAAAAAAAGACTAGGCTTTTTCTGAAAACTCCGTATAATGCCCATCCATCAAGTACGCGCTCATAGCTCAGCTGGATAGAGCACTTGGCTACGAACTAAGGGGTCGGGAGTTCGAATCTCTCTGAGCGCACCACTTGAAGAATTGAAGAAACCGCTTAATTGCGGTTTTTTTGTGCCTAAAAAAAGTGGTGTTGATCATCCTAAATAAGATCAAAATATAAGAAATTGCTTGTTTTTTCATAAGAATAAAAAGCGTTTTTCTATTTGATGGATGAAGAAATTAAATTCTTTATTAAAAAATGAAACTCTGCCTAAACGAACCTATCAGTAAGAGTAAAACTAATCAGAATAATATGTGAATTACAGATGATTTAGTTTAATACAGTATCATCATCTCAAAATACAAGAATCCATTTAAAGGTATGGTTGGTGTATTTACAGTTTAGAAACCTAATGTAGATCAAGTATCAAGATATAAAAAAACCGTTGATTCTGTGGAAAAATCAACGGGAAAAGGAGAAGTTTTTATTCAGATAAATTTAGTTAAATGTTTTAAAACGTGTTGCATCATTGATAAAACTTTTCTCACCTGCTTCAGATTCAATTGAACCAAACACAAGTTGGGCACGTAGTTTCCAGTTTTCAGGAACTTGGAAGGCAGTTGCAACGTCCTGATCCACAATCGGGTTGTAATGTTGCAATGATGCGCCAATATTTTGTTCAGCAAGGGCAGACCACACAGCAAATTGTGCAATGGCAGTGGCATGTTCAGACCAAACTGGGAAATTTTCTGCATAAAGTGCAAATTGTTCTTGTAAACCTTTGACTACATTTTTATCTTCATAGAACAAAACAGTTCCTGTTCCTGCAATAAAGCTTTGAATTTTTTGTTCAGTTGCAGAAAAAGCATCACTTGGTACAATTTTGCGTAATGCATCTAGAACAATCGTCCAAAATTGTTGGTGTGCTTGACCAAAAAGAATCACGGCACGAGAGGATTGTGAGTTAAAAGCAGATGGGCTTGCCTTAACTGCTTGTTGGATAAGCTGTTCAATTTCAGCAGGTGTCTGTTTGAGGTTACGACCAATTGCATAGATTGAGCGACGTTTTTCCATAACCTCTAAAAAAGACAATGATTTATCGTGAGGTGTTGGTGTAACTGGTTTCTGTTCAACTGGTGCTGATTTTTTCTCTAAGCCGAACAACTTTGCTAAAAATGACATGGTGCATTTCCTAAAATCTTTTCTGATTAAGATTTATTCTAAATTGTTAAAATAAATATGAAAGCACATATGTATGATTTAATGTTCTATTTTTGGAATGATAGGTAATTGGTTGCAAAATAGCAGCGAGATTGATTTTAAAACTTAAGATGATTGTGGTCTAATACCTGTAATTTTTGAATTTTTGCAGCATGTTATGACAGATTCCAAGCCAGCTTTATCTGTGCGTTATTCTCTTGGTTTAGAAGAGTCCCAAGACGGTTTTGCCCTTGCCACATTTGGTAAAAAGCAAATCACCCGTTTCCTTACACCAATCATTAGTATTTTAGTGGTGGTCTATGGTTTCTATATTGGGTTCTCTGGTGTTGGTCGTTACTATGTTGGTTTAGGTATTTTCTTTTTGATCTTACAGGTGGCGATGCGTTATTGGTTATTGCCAATGCTTTTTAAACGACAGTTTGTGAAATATCAACTTGGAAAAAGTGAACAAGGTTTAGATTTATATCAGCAACATTTTGATTTAGTTTCACATGGTCGTCAGCAGCGTTATCCATATACCGAAATTCAGCGTTTTGCGGAAGGGAAACTGACCTATATGCTAGAGTTTAAAACACGTAATGTGGTGATTGTGCCAAAACGTATTTTTGCCAACCCAGACCAGCAACGTCTATTTGAGCATAGTTTTAAAAAATAATTGAGATGTAATCACAAAGACAGAGGAAGTAACATGAGTGACCGTCGTCCATCTAAAATAGTATGTGTTGGCCGCAGCTATGCAGATCATGCCAAAGAATTAGGCAATGCTATACCTGATCGTCCAGTATTGTTTATTAAGCCATCGAGCAGTTTAATTGGGTTGGATGACGGCATTTCGTGGAATAAAGCGCTGGGAAGTTGTCATTATGAATGTGAGCTTTCTTTACGTATAGATCGCACATTAAAAAATGAGACAGATCCCGTCAAAGCTTTACAAGCGATAGGTGCTGTGACACTTGGGTTGGACTTAACCTTACGTGATTTACAAACCGAACTGAAAAATAAAGGTCAACCTTGGGAACGTGCCAAAGCATTTGATGGCGCATGTGTGTTGGCGGATTGGGTTGATGTGGCAGAAATTGAAAATTGGGAACATGTTGAATATCAGTTTGCGGTGAATGATGAAATTCGTCAGCAAGGTGATACTGCATATTTAATTTTTAGTATTGCTGAAATGTTATGTGATATGAGTCAGGCTTTTACCCTTGAAGCGGGTGATGTGGTGATGACGGGTACACCCGCAGGAGTGGGGGCATTGCATGCAGGTGATCAATTGACCTTAACGTTAAAAGGTAAAAATCAGGATTTTGTCTGGAAAACAAGTGTAAATGCTGAATAAGTGAGTACAGGCACGACGAACCGATGCAAATGAAAATGAGCATCGGTTTTTTTTATGTGCATCAAATATTGATAAATTGCTCTGTGTTGATCACAGTTGCAAAATTTTGTAAGGCGGCTAAATATGCCGTCTGTACTTGAGGAGCTGAGGTTAATTGTCCTTGCCAGACCAAATCACAGGTGGCGGTAGCATCTGCAATTAATATCGGTTTATAGCCAAATTCTGCTGCTGCACGTGTGGTTGAATCAACACACATATGGGTCATCATTCCTGTAATCACCAATTGTTCAATTTCGAATTGCTGTAAAGTTTGAGTCAGCGTTGTTTCTAAGAAGCTATTCGGATAATGTTTTTCAATCACGAGCGAATCTGATTGACAGTTTAACTTGGGATGTAGCAGAACTCCGTTTGTTCCTGCCTCAAAGAAGTCTGGATGAGGTTTATTCTTGATATGTTGAATGTAAAGAATAGGTTGCTGATGACTGATGAAGTATTGTTCAAGTCGGTTGATATTGGCTAAGGCTTTTTCAGGTTGAAAAAGTGGTTTTTTCCCTTGAGGAAAATAGTCATTTTGTACATCGATAATCAAGAGCGCTTGTTTCATGGTGTTATCCTTAAACTGAATAGAATAAGGATAAAGATTTCAGTTGCATGGGGACATGACTCGGTGAAAGAATACAGCACAAGCAACTTTCATTTTGAAAAATCGTGGATATTGACGCAATAGATCATCAAATTTTGCAGTTACTCAAGCAGGATTCACAATTAAGTCATAAGCAGATTGGAGAATGCGTGCATAGAACAGGGCAAGCCGTTGGTGCTCGGATTCAGCGCTTAATTGATGTTGGCGTTTTGCAAAAATATACCATCCAAATCTATTATCCGCAGCGACAGTTTATTCGCCTTTTCTTGCAACAGCCTTTATTTTCAGATTTAGAGCAACGTATCAAACAATTTGATCAAATTGAACATTTTTATAAAGTGGCTGGGCAAGCCTGCTATATGATCGTGGCACATTTTGATATCCAACAGCTGAATGCCTTTATTGAGGCGATTTCATCTTTTGCACGATATAGTGTTGAAACAGTAGTAAGAGAAGTTGACTTAGATTAAAACCAGACAGCCAGAAGGAAATTCTCGGCTATCTGCTCATTCATTATGATGGAGGAATTAGCTCTCTTTTTCCGACTTTGCATAGCGTTTTTTATCTTCAAAAATCGCAGATAAAGGGATGGAAAGATGAGATTTTAGATACTCATCTGCATCAATAATGTGTGGTGCAAGATATTCCATCCATAGATCATCATCGTGAATATTTTCAATATCACGCCGTAAAGGAAGTGTGAAAGGAAGACTGTTGTAGAACTGCCAGAAATCGATTTGATCAAGGTTTCGGATTAAAACATATTCATCATCATGTTCAGTTTGTTTAATCAAACATTGCTTTTCTAAAAGCTCGACATAGGTTGGCCAACGCCCAATTTCACCACGACCTAAAATTTTAAGCACTTCTTTTTCTTTAACGATGCCCCCTGTTTTTTGTTTGTTATAAAAAAGCTCAAGTACATCTAGCAGCATGACGAGAGGATGGCGTTTTTGACTCTTTCCAGAGTTAAATGAGGTTAGGGCAAAACTAAGTTCTACTCCCAACAAAATGATATTCCATGATAAATAAATCCAGATGAGGAAAATAGGAATGGCTGCAAAAGCACCATAGATCAATTCATAACTGGTGAAATTGGCCATGATATAGCCAAAGAAATTTTTGAGTAATTCAAATAATGTCCCACTAAATATGCCAGCAATAATGGCCGATTTAACAGGAATGCTACGGTTAGGAACAGTCCAATAGAGAATAAAGAAACCGAGAATAACCAAAACAAAAGACAATAAATCTAGAAATAAAGCACCATCAAGTTCATAGCCAACAAATTTACTGCTCAAAATATTCATTGAAGCAACGGTAGAGGATATGGCAAAGGCACTTCCTAGTAAAATCGGCCCAAGTGATAAAATTGTCCAATAGCGCATGAAGCCGACAATACCACTTCTTTGTCTTTTCACCCGCCAAATATGATTAAAGACATTTTCAATACTGGTGAGCATCATGACGGAGGTGACAAATAAAAAGAGAATCCCGATCACGGTTAAATTGCTTGATTTGTCTGTAAAGGCATTGAGTGCTTTATCAAAAGCGATGCTGCTTCGGGGAAGAAAATTGCTGTAAATCAGGTATTGAACTTGTTGCCGCGCAGGTTCTAACGCTTTAATTGATGAAATAATCACTAAAAAAACGGTGAGCATTGGCACAACCGCAAACAGTGTTGTATAGGTGAGTGATGCAGCTTTGTCACGACAGTGATCATTCTCGAAGCGACTGACAAGAAAAAGTATAAATTGAAACCAAGTCTTATTGTAAAAAGGCAATTTCTTTAACAGATTTTGCATAGTCCATCCTAATTTTTAAACAATATTTATTGCAGGTGGTGTAGCTTTTAATAACGAAAAATGTGAAAAAATACCGTATAGTTAATGTTTTTAACAAAAATATAGAAAGTGATGCAACCTTATATTCTCATTTTGTATTACAGCAAGTATGGCTCAACACGTGAAATGGCGCATTTAATTGCTGATGGTGTTGAAGCAGCAGGACTTGCAACCAAAATCCGTACAGTACCCGCACTGTCAACTGTGGTTGAAGTTGCGGCAGCCAGTATTCCAGCTGAGGGTGATATCTATTGTAGCTTGGATGATTTAGCCAAGTGTTCTGGTTTGGCGTTGGGGTCACCAACCCGTTTTGGGAATATGGCCAGTGAACTCAAGTATTTCCTAGATCAGACGACACCGTTGTGGTTGAGTGGGGCATTACAGAATAAACCTGCGTGTGTGTTTACATCATCAGGTTCTATGCATGGGGGGCAGGAAAGCACATTGCTGAGTATGCTGCCACCCTTATTTCATCATGGCATGATGATTTTAGGATTAAGCAATGCACATCCTGCTTTGTCCAATACTCAGTCGGGTGGAACACCTTATGGTGCTTCACATGTTAGTGGTTCACGACATGAAAAGACATTATCTGCCGAAGAGAAAGCTTTATGTATTGAACAAGGCAAACGGTTGGGACAAGCTGCTTTGCAACTTTTAAAAGCGTAATAAAGCTCTGGTTGAACAGGGAAGAGATAATCACTTTCTTGTTCAATGAATATCATTTGTTATCGGGTATATTGTCATCAATATCACCTGCTCATCAAACTCTGAACTGTCTAATGGTATTGCGATGTGTTAGATCGTTTTGGAATTTGTTTTTGTATGATTGATTCTTGAAAAAAAGATATAGCTGACACTGTTTTATATATGAGTTTAGTTTGTTTTTTTCTTGTGATTTTATATATCAGTTTTCAGGAAAAAATATTTGGGTTAATCAGGGCAATGAAGACTAAAAAGACCGCTTTCTGCGGTCTTTTTTGATGCAGCAGTTAAGCTTTGACAAATGAAACTTTGCCGTCACCTAACGATTCAATTCGTGCTAAAGATTCAACACGATAACCTTTATCCAATAATAGCTGGCGACCTGTCTGGAAGGCTTTTTCGATGACGATTCCAATACCAACCACTTCTGCCTGTGCTTGATGAATTAAATCCGCTAGGCCGAGTGCTGCTTGGCCATTGGCAAGAAAGTCATCAATAACCAATACCTTGTCGGTTTCATGAAGATATTTATTTGAAATCGCAATAGTGCTTTCGGTCTGTTTGGTAAACGAATACACTTTTGCTTTGTACAGGTCATTTTTCAGGGTTAATGAACTATGTTTACGGGCAAAAATAACGGGAACACCAAGCTCTAGGCCAGCCATGACCGCAGGCGCAATACCTGACGCTTCAATCGTGATGATTTTGGTAATACCTTGATCTTTAAAGCGCCGTGCGAATTCCTGTCCGATCTGTTGCATGAGCACAGGATCAATTTGGTGATTGAGAAAGGAATCGACCTTTAAGACTTGGTCAGATAGAACAATACCTTCGCTTAAGATTTTCTGTTCTAAAGCTTGCACGGAAAAATACCTCAAATAGAGTGGATGCTTTTTAAGCAAAGCGCTATTTTAAAAAGCATCCTAAAAAATGCAAGAAAAAATTGAACCAAATGGTCTATCAAGTGCCCGCTTTATACTTGGTCATGAGCAAGCCATAGGAACTATTGCCATCATTGTGTGTGACTTTGACAGGTGCATAGTCAAGTTTTGGTGCGAGCCAAAAAATGGTATTTTTTTCTGGTTTATCGTGTTCTAAACGCACTTTAATGGTTGGGAATGTACCATAAGGTGTGGTGATATTTTCAGTTCCGACTTTTACGAATTTTCGAGGCTCAAGCCCTTTGGCATCGGCAATTAAATAAGTGGTTTTCAGACCCGATGTTTGAAGGTCTTCTCGTACCTGAACTTCTGCGTTGAGCTCATCTAAAGCACCTGATTTCCAAGCAAATGAGCGAGCAGTTGAATCTTTTTTGGTATTAATCACTTTTGAGCCAGGGTTAAACTGGATACCTAAAGTATTGTTATGGACTAAAATTTTACTGCTACGATTAAAATGGCTTGATGTCACGCGACCTGATGTCAAATTAAAAGTACTACTTTCTGTTGCCGATGCAATCACGCCCGCTTTGGCTGCAAAAACATAACTCCAGTTATTGCCACCAATTTGTTTCAGTGTTCGGGTGGCTGTACCCATGTTTTTACCATTATATGAAAACTGGTAACTGGCCTGGAATGGTTCCAGAGCAAGGGCATGACTTGAAATTGCAGATAGGGCAAGTGTGGAAAATAGCGTGATGGCAATATTTTTATTGGAAAAAAGTAATGACATTTAATGGAGTCCTAGATATTTATGATAAATATAATTCATCATGACATGGAATATGATGCAGAAATTGTAGATTTTGCATCGATCCATATTAATTTTGTATACATCATTTTGAAGTTTTTTGCGGTTCTATTGTTGCATCTATAGGCATTTCTTCTTTTTCACGTGCAAAATCGGGGGAACGTCTAAATAGCGCTTCTAGATTAACATTTCCTAACACCATGAGTTTCTTCTCACGAAGCACGGCATGATTGACATGCACTTTATTGAGTGCCTCTAAAATAGATTCGCTTTTTCCAAGCCAGCGGTTTAGGTCTAAATGGAGCAATTCATCTTGAACTTTGACAATCTCAAAATGCTCTAAAATTTTTCCTAATGGATCCTGATTTAAAATTTTTTGATAGAAAAACAGTGCGGCATGAAAAGCCCATTTTTTAAAAAAGCTTTTAAATTTTGCTTCAACAATTTGAGTATCATTAATTTGTTCAAAGACTAAAAGTTGGGTCTTTTTATTGAGTTCCATTTGTAACAAGTGAAGATCGACATACACAACTGCATAGACGCCCTGAATGTTAATGGTTGCATATAAGCGCATCCAGTCATCATGTAAGTCTGCGTGTAGATCTTTGAGTAACCCAACATTATCTGTAACGTAACGCTTAAATGTTGCATTTAAAAATGCTTCAGTAATGGCAAATTCACGTTCTTCCTCAATAAAACCACTCGTTTTTTGATAAATCTGACGAACATATTGAGATAAATTAGCAATTAGCGTCTGCATATATGGGTTCCAAAGAAAATAGTCTCTTATTCTGTTGCAATCTTATTCAATAAGAGAAAAAATTAGCACCTATTTTTCTGACTGGCGCATGGCAAGGCGTTTTGTTAGTAATCAATAAAGATGATCATAACGAAGATATGCGTATTAAAACATATCTTAAATATGTATGACGTATATTTTAATCAAGTTCAGACCTTGAGAAAGGATCGCTGGGAGTATAACGCTTGATTCGGGGTAAATTTTATTATTTTTGGTGGCAGGATCGCCTATTTCTGCTTGCAGTGATGATGGCATTGGTTCTACATGTGGTTTTTTTATCCATACAATTTGTCATGCCACACGAGCCTCAATCTGCACCACAAGAAATTGCGGTGACATTACGCCCATCTCCTTCAAAAGTTGAACATGCTGACTTTTTGGCACAGGCAGACCAACAAGGCTCGGGACAATTCAGGCAGCAACATCGGATGTCGAGCCAACTTGCGCCTGCGCCTGAAACACGCACAGCGGGAGAGCAACAACTTGAACAATTACAAATGTTGCAACAACAGCGTGAACTCAAGTTCCAAGAAAAAGTGTTAATGACCATTTTAAGCTGGCAAAAACAATCTGAAGATCAACAACATAAAAAGGCGATACAGGACTTACAGAGTCAATATCAGGCCAAAGCTGCTATGGTTGCAAGCCTCGAAGCACAATATATGCAACGCCAACATGAGTTTAGCCGTCAACAACGTATTAAAACAGTTGATGGAATTCAGGCAAAGCGAGATGCATCGGCAGCATATCTTAATAAATTTAGAGAAAAAGTCGAACTTTATGGCAACCGTTATTATCCAGAACAAGCCAAACAACAGCATTTGGCAGGTAATGTCCGTTTAATGGTGATCTTAAATGCCGAAGGTGGAATTAGGGCAATACATTTATTGCAAAGCTCTGGTTCAAATATTTTGGATGAAGCCGCTAAAGCCTCTGTTCGCCGTGGCGCACCATTTGGGCGGTTTGATGCAGGTATGAAAGATATTTCTGAATTACGCATTGTGCGGACGTGGCGATTTGATCCTGCCGAAGCCGAATTTGAAGTTAAATAAAATTTATTTAGGTTGAGATGAATGGTATTGGCGTAGGACTTCACAAATTTCTACGCTATAGGTTTGATACCAGCGCTCACGTCCAAATTTTTGTGCTATTTGGTGTTCACTGTCTTGTCGCCAGCGTCGGATACTTTCAAGATCAGCCCAATAAGATAGTGCAATTTCTTGAGTGTTTTCTTGAAAAGATTCAAACTTCAAGCAACCATATTGTTCTAAGGCTTTTTGACGTAACTGCTGCGCCATCTGGCTGTATTCGGCATCTAGTTGTGCAACCTCAGTTTTAAAAATCACAACAAACATGAGGTTACATTCCTAGGTGGGGTTATTGATCTTGATATGGATTTGCCAAGCCAAGTTTGGCAAGAATCTCGATTTCTAGTGCTTCCATTTCTTCAGCATCTTCTTCGCTGGTTTCATGGTCATAGCCCAGTAAATGCAAGGTTCCGTGGACAAGCATGTGGGTAAAATGGTCAAGCGGTTGCTTATTTTGCTGTTGAGCTTCATCAAGCACGACAGGAATACAAATTACCAAATCACCAAGAGGAAAGGCCTCAAGGGCAGGGAGTACTTCTTCGGGAATATCGCTTGGGAAAGACAAAACATTGGTGGATTTATCTTTTTGGCGATACTGTAGATTTAATTCATGACTTTGCGCATGGTCGACACAGGCAATCCCGATTTCGCAGTCTTGTTGTACATCAACATGTCGTAAAGTGGTTTCAATGACTTTTTTAAGATAGCCACGTTTTAGCACCAGTTCAGGTGCCAAAACGTCTTGTTGTAGAGAAAGATTAAGTTTCAAAAAGAGTCCTTAAGCGTCTTGATGTTGTGCATCTGCCGCTAAATCATTTTCCTGAATCAGTGCGTCTTGACGTGCCTTACGTACAGCCCGTTCTTGAGCACTAACCCGTTGTTGTTCACTGTCCCAACCTTCATAGGCTTCGACAATTTTTTGTACCAGTTGATGACGTACCACATCACGAGAGTGGAAGCGCGTAATATGAATTTCAGTGACAGGTTCAAGGACACGTAACGCATGTGCTAAACCTGATTGTTGACCACGAGGTAAGTCGACTTGGGTAATATCACCTGTGATCACCGCACGAGAACCAAAACCTAAACGTGTCAGGAACATCTTCATTTGTTCGGGTGTGGTGTTTTGTGCCTCATCTAGAATAACAAAAGAATGATTTAAAGTACGACCACGCATATAAGCCAGTGGTGCAACTTCAATCACCTGACGTTCAATCAGTTTTGCAACTTTTTCAAAACCAAGCATTTCATATAGCGCGTCGTATAACGGGCGCAAATATGGGTCGATTTTCTGGGTTAAATCCCCTGGCAAGAAACCCAGTTTCTCACCAGCTTCAACCGCAGGGCGAACCAATAAAATTCGCTGAATTTCATTACGCTCTAGCATGTCGACAGCAGCGGCAACAGCCAAATAGGTTTTACCTGTTCCCGCAGGGCCTATCCCAAAAGAAATGTCGCTTTGCAGGATACGCTGTACATAACGTTTCTGATTTGCGCCACGCGGGTTAATACGTCCCTTGCGTGTTTGTAACCAGACACTGTCAAGTCCAGTATGTTCCTGACCCTCATCATCCATGAGATCGCGCTCGGTCTGACTTCCTTGTATCATCAAGTGCAGTTGATCTGCACTGACTGGAGAGGACAGTTCAGCTTCGTCATGAAGCCGCTGTAGCAAGGTTTCTGCTCTCTCCACCTCTTCAATATCACCATCGATGTAGAAAAGATCACCACGATGCGTGATTTGTACGTCTAAACGTTGTTCGATTTGTTTCAAGTGACCGTTATAAGCACCGAGCATGCTTTTTAAACGTTCCATTGAAATACCAGGAAAAGATACGGTACGTCGGATCGCTGCAGTCAAGACAATTCCTTTTTAAGTGTTGTTTAGTCTGTAGCTCTACATTACGCCACGTCAGGCTCAAGATTCAAGAGCTCTCCGTATACTAAATTTAAAGTTTTAATTTCCGTGATCTCAATTTCTGCAAAACGCCCCGCCCACGCTGCATCACCGATAAATGTAACCAGACGTGTATTGTCCGCAGTACCCACTAAAAGATTCGGATCTTTTTGTGACACATTTTCAATGAGAACACGTTGTATCGTACCGAGCATGGCATCTGTTTTGGCAATACTAGCGTCTTTAATGACTTTTTGGACTTTGGCAAGACGTTCTTTTTTCACTTCTTCTGGTGTGTCATCTGCAAGTTCAGAGGCAGGTGTACCCGGACGTTTTGAATAAATAAAACTATAAGAATGATCGAAATCTAAGTCTTGAATAAACTGGAAGGTTTCAGCAAAGTTTTCATCTGTTTCGCCGGGGAAACCGATAATGAAGTCGCTAGATAAATGCAAATCTGGACGAATTTTACGAAGTTTTTCGATTTTTTCGATATATACATCGATGGTGTGGTTTCGTTTCATAGCTTGTAACACATCGTTTGAACCACTTTGAACTGGCAAATGCAAATGTGACACCATTTGAGGTAAATCACGGTAGCATTCAATCAGCTCTTCTGAAAATTCAAGTGGATGTGATGTAGTGTAACGAATACGACCAATACCCGGAATTTCTGAAACCAGACGAATCAATTCGGCAAATGTGCAAATGCCACCTTCAAAGGTTTCTCCACGATAACCATTGACGTTTTGACCCAGCAAATTGACTTCACGCACGCCTTTTTCGGCAAGGGTGACAATTTCTGCTAAAACATCATCAAGTGGGCGAGAAACTTCTTCTCCACGGGTGTAAGGCACAACGCAGAATGAACAGTATTTAGAACAGCCTTCCATAATCGAAACGAATGCTTTATAGCCTTCGACACGTGGTTCAGGAAGATAGTCAAATTTTTCAATATCTGGGAATGAAATATCAACCAGTTTGATTTTATCTTGTTTTGGTTTAGAAACTTGCGCTTCGTGTTGATCAAGCATTTTGGGTAAACGGTGCAGCGTTTGAGGGCCAAATACCATGTCGACATAAGGCGCACGTTTTTGAATGGTGTCGCCTTCTTGCGAAGCCACACAACCACCAACACCAATCACCAGTTCAGGATTTTTTTCTTTGAGTTTGCGCCAGCGACCCAGTTCACTAAACACTTTTTCTTGTGCTTTTTCACGAATTGAACAGGTATTCATCAATAGAACATCGGCTTCGTTTGGATCTGTTGTCAAAACATAGCCATGAGAGTCACCGAGTAAGTCTGCCATACGATGACTGTCATATTCATTCATTTGACACCCTTGAGTTTCAATATAAAGTTTTTTGATTGAAACGTCAGAGGTGTGCAAAGGCTGGGAGACAGTGTTTTCTGAAGCAGCTTCGGCACGTGGCGGAATGAAGGTTTGAACCGTCATGTAGGCTCCTAAATAAAGATGGGCTAAGTGCTAGGAAATAAAGCTCTAACACTTGGGCTGGAAGAAATGGAGCGATATTTTAGCATTTTTTGAGACGAAACTTATAGATATTTCACGTCGGGTTAATGCCTGATATTTCAACCAAGTGTTACATAACATAACATCTTCAAGGTTTTGGAGACATTAAACTGATGGGCTAAATATAGCGTTAATATTTTTGAAGGCGAAGCAGGGCTGTATGAGCAATTTACGGGTATTTTCTAAATCTAACATACTACAAGCAATTGTCCTGATTTTGACCGCAGGTTGTGTGAGTTTGTCCTACGCGACAGAAGCGCAGTTTAATGATGCACTGCGTGCTGCGAACGCTGGAAATACCGCTTTATTAGATCAATATTCCCAGTCAATGCAACAAGATGTACTGGGTTATTATCCCGAATATTGGAAACTGAATACCAATTTAGGTTTTCAGCCTTCAGGCAGCATTATACAGTTTGCACAGCGTTACCCTCAGTCGGCTATGGCAGAAAAATTAGCAGCCGATTATGTCGAAGAAAAAGTAAAACAAGCTGATTTTGTCAATGCACAGCCTGTGATTCCCTATGTAACCAACCCAGATCAAGCAGAAAGTTGTGCTGTTGCACAGGTTCGCGCAAAATCTGGAGATCCGCTGGTTTTTGCTGAATATAAAGAATTATGGCTCAGTACCAGTACACAGCCTGAGTCATGCATGGGGCTTGAACGGATGATGTTATCCAGCCCTTTAATGACAACGCAGGATAAACAACAACGTCTTTGGAGTTTCCTACGCGCAGGGCAAATAGGGACATCTTTGTCCACCGCGCAGTCTTTAGGGCTAAATTTATCAATTGCACAGCTAAACCAGATACAAAGCAATCCTCTAAATTATTTGTGGTCAGCACCTAAAAACAATGATGTCGATTATGCATATTTAATTTTTGCTTTAGGTCGACTCACAAATAGCGATTTAAATGCAGGATTAACGGCAGTCAATCGTGCAGCAGAAGGAACACCTGTTGCAGTACAAAAATATTTATATCGAACAATTGCCTACATTGGTGGAACCACGGTCTTAAAAAATAATTTTAATCGGATTGTTTTAAATTATTTTGATGCCAGTTACGGAATTCCTTTTAGTCCAGAAGAAGCCGAAGTTTATGCACGGCAAGCGATTCGTTTTGGAGCTTGGGAAAGTGTCATTCGAGCCATAGACAGTATGGGTGTCACCCAAAAACAGGAAGACCGTTGGCAATACTGGTTGGCGCGGGCGTATGAACAACGCGCTGACAATAATGCACGACAAACAGCCCAACAGATTTATCAAAAACTCGCAATGAGTGGTGATGGATATCATAATTTGTTGGCGCAAGCTCGATTAGGGCAAAAATATTCAAAGTTAGATCAGACTCAGGCAACAACATCTGATTTTCAACGACTCGACCAAAATGTTCATTTCAGACGTGCCTTTGCCTTGAAGAACATTCAAGCACCCGATACTTATACAAATCGTGAATGGAACTGGGCTGTTCGTCAGGCGTATTTGAAAGAAGATGATGGTTTACTTTTAGCTGCTGCACAACGGGCAGCAGACATGGGTTGGTATGATCGGGCAATTTATGCAGCAGATCGTACCGTGAAACGCCATAACGATCCGTTACGTTATTTAACGCCACATAAGAACAACGTGGTCAGTCATAGTCAAAATGTCGGTGTTGATCCTGCATGGGCGTATGGATTAATGCGACAGGAGAGTCGTTTTGTGACGCATGCACGCTCTAATGTCGGAGCGGGCGGTTTAATGCAAATTATGCCAAATACTGCAAAACTTGTCGCAAAACAAATGGGAGAATCGTATAATCCTGCTGCACTGAGTGATATGAATACCAACATTCGTTATGGAACGTATTATTTGTCCATGATACAGGGACAACTCAGTGGCAATGCTGTACTTGCAACAGCTGGCTATAATGCGGGACCGAATCGAGCAAAAAGATGGCAGCCAGATGGACAGGCGCTTCCAGCAGATCAATATGTTGAGAGTATTCCACTCTCTGAAACACGAGACTATGTGAAGAATGTCATGACCAATGCGACGCATTATGGAATCGTGTTGGGCCAAGGATTTCAAAATATTGGGAAATGGATGAGAGCGATCCCTACACGTATAGATCAATATGTGAGCGACAAATAAAAATCTTGGTTCATTATATGCGAATTGATATAGAACAAATTGCACGAATTTTATTCTTCCTGACTGGAGTATGTTTAGTCGGGATTTGTTCTATTTTGGCAGGTGTTGTACATGCTGAAACACCCGCTCGCCATGGGTATGTCATGCATATTCAAATGACACCTGCAGTATGTGCATTTGACCCTGCGCGTAAAAAACAAAGAAAATGTTTAGAAGGCTATGCTTTAACGGTTGGTGGTTTGGTTCCTGAAAATGCACATGCAGGGTGTGAAACCAGTAGTTCAGCAACATTATCACCATTACAGGCAAAGGTTGTCGCGCGAATTATTCCAGATGAAATCGCCCGTGTACAGTTATGGCATAATGTGGGTGGGTGCATGCCGATGAATGCAACACAATATTTTCGAACCATTATTAATTATGCACAAGATCTTAAAATTCCTGCTGTGTTAACCGACACAACTTCTCATACCATCGCCAAGACTAATCTAGAAAAACAGTTTCTTCATTTAAACCCACGCTTACCCGCAGATGGGATTGTGCTTTTTTGCCAGAGTAACCGTAATACGACATTTCTAACCCATATTAGTGTGTGCTACAAAACCAATGGTGGGTACAAAGCATGTGCGCCAAAAATCGTATCAAATTGCCCAAATAATTTTACAATTCAAGGGATTTATTAAGTTCAGGTTTTGAGAATCATCGGTTAATCGTTTTTTTAGAAAAAAAAGGCAATAAAAACCGAAACTCTCTATCAGACTTTTGTTGCAGAAGCTTCTATTTTCCATGCAGCTTACCCAAGATTGGAGTACAATTATTGCCGTTTATGATTAAAGGATTAAATAGAACAACTGTTTAATCATATTAACGTGACTCAATTGGAGATAATTACATGAAGCAACCCGTTCGTGTTGCCGTTACTGGCGCTGCAGGTCAAATTGGATATAGCTTATTATTCCGTATTGCAAGTGGCGAAATGTTAGGGAAAGATCAACCAGTTATTTTACAATTGCTTGAAATTCCAGTTGAAAAAGCTCAGCAAGCGCTTAAAGGCGTGATGATGGAACTTGATGACTGTGCTTTCCCATTATTGGCTGGCATGATTGGTACTGACGATCCTAAAGTTGCATTTAAAGATGCTGACTATGCGTTGTTGGTTGGTTCTCGTCCACGTGGTCCTGGTATGGAACGTGCTGATTTATTAAAAGTAAATGGCGAAATCTTCATCGGTCAAGGCCAAGCATTAAACGAAGTTGCTAGCCGTGATGTAAAAGTATTGGTTGTAGGTAACCCTGCGAACACTAATGCTTACATTGCAATGAAATCTGCTCCAGACCTTCCTGCGAAAAACTTTACTGCAATGTTGCGTCTTGACCACAACCGTGCGTTGACTCAAATTGCTCAAAAAGCAGGTGTTGCGGTTGCTGACATCGAAAACTTAACTGTTTGGGGTAACCACTCTCCAACAATGTATGCAGACTACCGTTTTGCAACTGTAAATGGTGAAAGCTTAAAAGACAAAATCAACGATACAGCATGGAACAAAGACGTATTCCTTCCAACTGTTGGTAAACGTGGTGCTGCAATTATTGAAGCACGTGGTTTGTCTTCTGCTGCTTCTGCTGCAAATGCTGCAATTGACCATATGCGCGATTGGGCTTTGGGCACAAACGGCAAATGGGTAACTATGGGTGTTCCATCTGACGGTTCTTATGGTATCCCTGAAGGCATTATTTACGGTGTACCAGTGACTTGTGAAAATGGCGAATACAAACGTGTTGAAGGTCTTGAAATTGACGAATTCAGCCGTGAACGTATGGACAAAACACTTCAAGAACTTGAAGAAGAACGTGCTGCAGTTGCAGATATGCTAAAATAATTTAGCGACGTTTTTATAAAAGGGCACTTTCATAGTGTCCTTTTTTATATAAAAACAAACAAATCATTTGTCTGGATAGTGTCGAGTTTCTCTATAATTAAATCCGAAAATAATTTATAAATGAGGAAAACGTGATGTTCGAACAACAACCAACATTAGCTTTATTATTTGAACAATTAGGTTTGGCAGCAGATCAACAATCTATCGATAACTTTGTCAAACAGCATCAACTTCCTAAACATGTATTACTGGCTCAGGCTGAGTTTTGGAATCCATCACAACAAGAGTTCTTGCGTCATCGCTGTGAACAAGATGATGAATGGGCGATTGTTGTCGATGAGTTGAATGAACTATTGCATTCAGATTCGCAATAAAAAATGAATTGGTAAAATGAAAATCCCTTGGAGAACCAAGGGATTTTTGCTTAGTGAAGCTGTGGTTTGACTAAACGCTTAAACCATTCTTCCTGATGCGTTGCTGCAAAGGCAGGATGTTCCAGCAAAAGCTGATAATCGCAAAGTTCAGTTTTAACGTATTTGCTCAGCCAGTGTTTTGTGAACGCGGCTTCATTTTTAACGGCTGAGGCATAGGCCAAGAAAAAATAAACATCTGTATAATTTAAATGTGCCAACGGCTTTAAAATTTGCTGGGTAATAATGGCAAATTTATTGTCTTGCGTCAGTTCAAAATAAATCATATAGGCTTTTGCCAACTGTAAAGATAAGTCGATATAGCTTTGCATTGGCATTTCTTCAAACTCAATGCGCGACTGCTCTAAAATAGCAATGGCCTCATGTAAAAAATATAAGCGTTCTTGACGATTTCGACTAATGGTGACTAACTGTAAACGCAAATCACCACGCTCTAAAGCAAGATCGGGAGAGTTCCCAGCAAGATAATGCTGATCTGTCTCACCGATACGCTCAATAATTTGTGTATTTGTATCAAACATGGTGAAGCCCTCAAAAAACATAAATACAATAATGAGGTCGACTCATCGATTTTAAAGCATAGAAAATATGACGCAGTGTTGCAATCACCATGCGTTGTGCTCACGACTACGTAGCCATGCCGTGATCGACAGGCGCTGTTGTTGTGCGGGCAAAACCTCATGCAACAAATCACTCTGGAAAATTGCTATCCGATTTGAATGTGGCTCAATGATATGCCAGTTTCCTAATTTATCCTGTAAACGTAATTGCCCACCCCAGCTCGCCTGCCATTCAGGATGTAAATAAAAAACTGCAGAAAGCACCCGATTGTTTTTTTGCTGAGGATTATCACGATGCAGGGCATAGAACTCACCTGAGTTATAACTTGCAAAATGGGCTTCAATTTCCTGAATCCCAAAAAAGAATGCCTGATTTAATTGTTGTCCGAGTTCGAGTAGGGCTTGAGTATGTTGCTCTGCTGTGGGTAACTCTGAATTTATCCACAGAATATGATCGCTACGGATCTGAGAAACCACGCCTTGCTGAATTCCAGCCTGCCTAAATTCCATAAAATGAGCAATACATTCTGAACGGACAGCCTCAACATATTCAGAAGGATAGACTTGATCTAACAGAACAAAACCATCTTGATCTAGTGCGTGAATAATTTTATCTAAATCCCATTGAGGACAAATTGTGATAGGCATGCAGGCTCGATTTATTTCAAAATAAAAAAACAAGGATGACGCTATTTTAAAGCAACATTCAGGCATGCAACATCATCAATCTGCATTTCATGTTAAGATAAGGGTTAATCTAAGGAATTTTATATCACATGAACTACCGTCATCATTTTCATGCGGGCAACTTTGCAGATGTAATGAAGCATGTTTTACTCCTGCAACTTCTGACACGACTGAATGCGAAAGACAAACCTTACCGCTATATTGATACGCATGGCGGGGCAGGAAAATATGATCTTTCTGAAGCACCTGCGCAAAAATCTGGAGAGTATCTTTCTGGGATTCACCGTCTGGTGCAACTTCCATCAGCGCAAAAAAAACAAGCACCTGAAGCTGTACAACAATATCTGACACTTGTTGAAAAATTGCGTGAGCAACAAGGTAAAGGTGCGTATCCGGGGTCTCCTTGGTTTGCACTAAAGGGCATGCGTGATATTGATCAGGCCACCATTTTTGAAATGCAGCGTGACGTATTTCAACAATTGCGCAAAAATATTCATGATCGCCGTGCAGGTTTACATGAGCGCGATGCATACGAAGGCTTACTTGGCGTTATTCCACCTAAAGAAAAACGTGGTTTGGTGATGATTGATCCACCTTACGAAATTGAACGTAAGGATTTTCCACAATTAGTTGAATTACTCGTCAGTGCTTATAAAAAATGGCCGACAGGTGTTTTTGCGGTATGGTATCCAATTAAAGACCGTGCCATGATCGAACGCTTTGAAAAGAAAATGATCAAAACAGGCATTCGCCGTCAACTGGTTTGCGAAATCTGTGTATGGCCTGACGACACACCAGTAGGATTAAATGGTTGCGGTTTATTGGTGATTAACCCACCTTGGCAATTTGCTGAGCAAGCAGACCAAGCATTAACTTGGTTATTCCCACACTTAAGAATGCAGGACACAGGTGGTTCATTTGCAGTTAAGTGGTTGGTGGGTGAATAATCCATTGTAAATCAGAGAATCTGAGGACTCAAACATGACCAATATCCCCAAACATGATGGAGATTGTTCAGAAGATACCTATGATGGCATCACTTTCGAAGTTGTCGAAGAAGAGCACACCCATGAAGGGCAAAAAGTAAAACGCCGTGGCATTTATCTCTGGCCAAATCTGATTACCACGGCTGCGTTGCTTTCAGGCTTCTATTCCATTATTTCCAGTATGGATGGTCAATACTTTCATGCCATATATGCTATTTTTGTGGCAGCACTTTTGGATGGTTTAGATGGCCGTGTTGCTCGTGCGATTGGTGCACAAAGTGCTTTTGGTGAGCAATTTGACTCATTATCAGACCTGATTGCATTCGGATTAGCTCCTGCAATTTTAATGTATAGCTGGAGCTTGCATGGTTTAGGGCGAATTGGACTGGCATGTTGTTTTGTTTATACCGCTTGCGCTGCATTTCGTTTAGCGCGGTTTAATGTCCAAATAGGCACGGTGGACAAACGCTATTTTATTGGAATAGCGAGTCCTTTAGCTGCAATATTAGTGATTTGTCTGGTTTGGGTCAGTCGGGATTATGCCTACTTCTTTGTAAAAAATGATCTTGCGATACAAACATTTTATGCAATTTTCATGGTGATTGTGGGCTTGCTTATGATTTCGAACATGAAATACTATTCATTTAAACAGATGGATCGCAAGCGTGTGCCATTTATTGTCATGCTACCTGTCGTCATTATTTTGGCAGCCATCACTTATAATATCCCTGTAGGCATCTTAACGATTTCAGCGCTCTATGTTTTATCAGGGTTTGTAACGACATTCTTGGCGAGAAAAAACACAGTATAAGCAGATAAAAGGAGGTTGTTATGGTATGGCGAGCCTTAACGAAAAAAGGACAACAACCTCCTCATTTCTTTAAATTTACATGGTATCCGAACACATACCATAAAATTCTACATTGGAATTTTATCCTACTGAATTTACCAGCCCCATTCTATTTTCTAAACATCCAGATTCTGATTGGGCTTCCTGATATTCCTATTTTTAAAAATGAAAAAAATATACAAACCACGGAAATGGATACCGTACAAATATTAATGACAACAAGTCCTCAGCAAACAGAACCGCTTCAGACATTTTCTATTCAGGATGATTGTAATTTCACAGAGGGCATTCTACAGTGCTTAAATGAACATATTTTAGTACAACAAATTAAGGCACTTATTTTACAAAAACAAAATCAAGATCTATCACTCGACGCTATTTTTCAACTACAAAAACATGTCAAAAAATTAACGCCATTTAATTTAGGTACTTATGAACAATGGCAAATGCATGGGCAAACCGAAGGCAAATTCATTTATCGACAACAGACCTATCAATTATCTGCGTTCACTTTACTTTATTACACCCGAATGATGAATTTACCATTAATGAATTGGTACTTTTACATTCGCAACATTATACAAATTGAAAATAAGACCTATAGTTTTGTGCAGATTCGAAGCCGCTTTAATCAAATTCTCCAAAACAAAGTCACCGTAACAGACTTAAATACGTCACACGTTAAAACTTATACCACCAATGTACACTTTTGTATTTTGAGGGTATATCCCAAAACTAAAACAGTGAATGGGATGGATATGTACTTGCCACGTGAATTTTTTTGGGGATTTGAAGACCAACAACAAAAAATTTACTTATATGCAGAATCACGTGGAGATTTTAAAGCTGGATTTGGGGCAGGATTTATCGGAAGTTTCCAATTTACCCTTAAAATAGGGGATACAGAACAACAAGGAAATGCAGGATTTTGTGAATATATCGATTGTCGCCCACTAAAATGGCAAGAAACGAACGAAGATAGGCGTTTAAGGATTAACCAAAACCTAGCAGAATATGCATGTACGAAGGGAAAAAACATAAAAAACTAGCGAAATAGCTCAAAAAACATTCTATTGAATAATAAAACTAAAAAAAGGGGTTGTATTGGAATGGGAATACTGTAGAATGCACATCCATCGGCGGTGATGCAGATAAAAACTTGTTGATTAACAAGGATTTAGCTTGATAGTTAAATTTTTAGATTGATTGGATGAGTTTTAAAAAATATCGAAATTACCTG
>NZ_JBCNKN010000018.1:0-39362 GCF_039596015.1 Acinetobacter sp. | reverse complement strand
ATTTTTTAAAACTCATCCAATCAATCTAAAAATTTAACTATCAAGCTAAATCCTTGTTAATCAACAAGTTTTTATCTGCATCACCGCCGATGGATGTGCATTCTACAGTATTCTCATCCCAATACAACCCCTTTTTTTAGTTTTATTATTCAAGAGAACGCTTTTTGAGCTATTTTGCTTCTTTTGTACTTTTTATCATCATTTTTCGCATAAAAAAGGCAATCTATTAGAAGATTGCCTTTTAAAATTACAGTTACTTTTTCAAATTAGTCCGTAAAAGTAACGCGTGCAATGGCTTTTTTACCTGATTGAATAATCAATGTTTTGTTTTCTTTAACAGAATAGCCCGCATCAACAACATTCCAATCAACTTTTACTGCGCCACGCGCGACTGCATCTTTAGCAGCAGCCGCATTTTTGGCTAAGCCTGCGGCACGTACGATAGACGCAATAAAGAGTTCACCACCAAATTCACCTCGTGAAATGGTGATTTCTGGTGTGCCTTCTGGTAGCTCACCTTCAGTAATGATATTTCCTGCACCTTTATGTGCATTTTCTGCAGCTTCTGCATCATGGAAACGCTCTACAAGTTCAAGTGCAAGAATGCGTTTGATTTCTTGTGGGTTACGTCCTTCAGCCATTTCTTTTAGTAAAGCTTGAATTTCTTCAATGGTTTTGAAGCTAAGCAAATCAAAATAGCGTTCAATCAAGCTATCTGGCATTGATAAGATTTTTTGGTAAATTGCCCCTGGTGCATCAAATACACCAATATAGTTGCCTAAAGATTTGGACATTTTGTTCACGCCATCCAAACCTTCCAAAATAGGTACGGTGATACACACTTGTGCTTCTTGATTATAACGCCCTTGTAAAGTACGTCCCATTAATAGGTTGAAGGTTTGGTCTGTACCACCAAGCTCTACATCCGCATGTAAAGCAACAGAGTCATAGCCCTGTACCAATGGATACAAGAATTCATGAATAGCAATCGGTTGCTGGTTGTTGTAGCGTTTAGTGAAGTCATCACGTTCTAACATACGTGCAACGGTTTGCTGAGATGCCAACTGGATTAAATCAGCCGCAGTTTTTTGAGCGAACCATTCTGAGTTAAAGACCACTTTGGTTTTTTTCGGGTCTAGAATTTTAAACACTTGTTCTTGATATGTTTTGGCATTTTCAAGTACCTGTTCGCGTGATAACGGCGGACGTGTTGCGCTTTTTCCTGTTGGATCACCGATCATCGCGGTGTAGTCACCAATCAGGAAGAGTACTTCATGACCAAGATCTTGAAAGGTTTTTAGTTTGTTAATTAAAACAGTATGCCCAAGGTGCAGGTCTGGCGCTGTTGGATCAAATCCTGCTTTTACTTTTAATGGGCGGTTCTCTTTCAATTTTTTAAGTAAATCTTCTTCAGAGATAATTTCATGCGTGCCACGTTGAATCAGGGCAAGCTGTTCTTCGGCTGGTAAGAAATTCGACATCACAAAATCCAAACACATCAGTTATTCAATTTGTGCGATATACTAACACTTTTTCAGCATATTGCAGGCTTTGTTGCTATGTCAGAGATCTATATTGGGGTAATGACCGGAACAAGTATGGATGGTGTGGATATCGTAGCAGCGTCTTTTGATCCGTTACAGCTTCATGCGACCCTTACCATTCCTTTTGATCCTGATCTTCAGGATGAATTAATGGCACTGACGTTGCCAGGTGATAATGAAATTGACCGTATGGGGAAAGCCGATGTTGCGCTTGCAACCATGATTGGTCAGGGAATTAATCAATTAATTGAAAAAAATAATTTAAATCGTAGCGACATTAAAGCCATTGGCAGCCATGGTCAAACAATACGCCATCGACCAGAACATGGTTTTACACTACAAATTGGCGACCCGAACTTAATCAGTGAGATCACACAAATTCCTGTTATTTCGGATTTTCGACGTCGCGATATGGCCGCAGGTGGTCAAGGTGCACCTTTGGTTCCTGCTTTTCATCAGGCATTGTTTCAACACGCTTCGATTGATCGGGTGATTTTAAATTTAGGTGGCATTGCCAATGTCAGTATTTTGCCAGCCAATCAGCCTGAAGCCGTATATGGCTTTGATACAGGCCCTGCCAATATTTTAATGGATGCATGGTGTGAGCGTTATACAGGTCATCCGTATGATGAAAATGGCGATTGGGCTGCGTATGGAACACCAATTCGTCCATTGATGGATCGTTTATATACTCATGATTTTTTTGCGAAAGAGCCACCCAAAAGCACAGGACGCGAAGATTTTAATATTGATTGGCTAGATGACCAAATTATTGATTGGCGTAATGATATTAGCTACAACGAGTTAGAAGATATCCCCGAAAATATTCAAGCAACTTTAGCTAAATTGACAGTACGGGCGATTCAAAAAGCAATTTATCGTTCTGGTTTAGAAAATGGTGAAGTCTATGTTTGTGGCGGTGGCGCATATAATTCGCATCTTTTAGAGCAATTACGCTGGCGTTTACGTAAACATCATTGGTCAGTCCAACCAACCGATGTTCTTGGGTTATCACCAACATGGGTGGAAGCAACCGCATTTGCTTGGTTAGCCATGCGTTTTATTCATAAACAAAGTGGCAATTTACCTGCTGTGACTGGCGCAAATGGTTTTCGAGTTTTAGGTACGATCACGGCGAATTAGCTCTATGTAATTAAGAGGTAGAGGTAATGAATAAAAAGCCTCTGCTCTACAATACATAGATATAAAAAAAGCGACTTTCAATGGTGAGTCGCTTTTTTTACTGCTTGGCTGAATTTAGATTGAAAACGATGAACCACAACCACAGGTTGTCGTTGCATTTGGATTTTGCACGATAAAACGTGAACCTTCCAAACCTTCGACATAGTCAACCACAGAACCAACCAAATATTGATAACTCAGAGCGTCTACCAACATTTTTACGTCGCCATTTTCAAATGCAGCATCATCTTCATTTGCTGAATCAGCAAAATTAAATCCGTATGAGAATCCTGAACAGCCGCCACCTGTAACATAAACACGCAGCATTAATTCTGGGTTGCCTTCACTGTCACGAAGTTGGCGCACTTTTTTAGCAGCATTATCTGTAATCTCTAAAGCTTGAGCATTCATGATGGGCTTTCCTCAAAACAAGTTGCAAAAACGGCGCAATTCAAGTGCGATTATAACACAATCTATATGGGGATAAATCTTGTGCATTTCAAAACCGATAAAAATACTCGGCTTTATTCAGCATTTTTTGAATCCACTTTAGTATGAGTTTGGCGTTCTTGCCCAATCCCGATTAAAATATCGCAACTTCAAACCAATTAGACCAACTTATGATTCAACTTGAGCAACTCAGCATACGTCGCGGTGGACGTGTTTTATTTCAAAAAGCCTCGATGCAGCTGCATCCAGGTTGGAAAATTGGTTTAACTGGTGTTAACGGTGCAGGTAAATCTACCCTATTTTCAGCCCTACTTGGTGGTATGGAGTCAGATGGTGGTTCTTTAACTCGTCCAAATGTCTGGACTGTGGCACACATGGCACAGGAAATTGAAGCGCTGGACATGAAAGCAATTGATTTCGTGCTCTCAGGTGATGAGGAATACTGGGATATTCAACATAAACTGGATCATCCTGATCAGCTCAGTAATGATGAACTGGCACACCTCTATGGCCGTTTTGACGAAATTAGCGGTTATTCTGCCCCCTCTAAAGCCTCTCAACTGATGGCAGGTCTCGGATTTTTTGAACATCAATCTGAACTCAGTGTTGCCAGTTTTTCAGGTGGATGGCGGATGCGCTTAAATTTGGCGCGTACCCTAATGAGCCGTTCTGACTTATTGTTGCTCGATGAACCAACCAACCATTTGGACTTGGATGCAATTTTATGGCTAGAAGATTGGCTGAAAGCTTATGAAGGGACGTTGGTCTTAATTTCGCATGACCGTGACTTCCTTGATGCCATTACTGATCATATTTTACATATTGAAAATCAAGAACTAACTTTATACACAGGTAACTATTCGACCTTTGAACGTACTCGTAGTGAACGGCTTGCTCAACAGCAACAGGCTTACGAAAAACAGCTCGAAACACGTGCACATTTGCAAAAATATATTGACCGTTTTAAAGCCCAAGCAACAAAAGCAAAGCAGGCTCAAAGCCGTATCAAACAGCTCGAACGCATGCAGGAACTTTCTGCCGCGCATGTCGATACACCATTTACCTTTAGTTTCCGTGAACCGACCAAAATGAGTTCCCCATTACTGGAACTGGAACATGTAGATATTGGTTATGGCGATAAACTCATTGTAACCAATGTTAATTTGCAGATTACACCGACCAGTCGTATTGGTTTATTGGGCATGAATGGTGCGGGTAAATCAACCTTAATTAAATCACTTGTTGGCGACTTAGCGTTAATACGTGGTCATCGTAAGGCATCGGAACTCCTCAATATTGGCTACTTTGCCCAGCATCAAATGGATGCGCTAGATGGCAATGCCAGTCCAATGTTACAACTTTCCCGTATTGCTGATCCTAAAATCAGTGAAGCCGCTTTACGCTCTTTCTTGGGCAGTTTCGGCTTTAGTGGCGAACGCATGGATACACCTTCTGAAAGTTTTTCAGGTGGTGAACGAGCACGTTTAGCCTTAGCACTCATTGTCTGGAAACGCCCAAATGTACTGATTCTAGATGAACCAACCAACCATTTAGACTTAGACATGCGTCATGCACTCACCATGGCACTACAGGACTTTGAAGGGGCTGTCGTACTGGTATCGCATGAGCGCCAGCTCATTGCCAGCGTCTGTGATGAACTTCTTTTAGTTCATGCTGGTCAAAGCAAAGAATTTGAAGGTGATTTAGCTGCCTATGCCAATTGGTTACGTCAAGCACGCTTGGACATCATCAAAAATGGACAGCAATTCACTACGCCAGTTCAATCTTTAGTAGAAGAAAAACCTGTTATTTCAAAAACAGATAAAGAAGCTCAACGTAAAGAAGCTGCTCGTCGTCGTGAGCAAACACGTCCGATTCGCAAAAATATCGAAAATACTGAAACCAAAGTTGCAAAATTACAGCCAAGACTCGCTGAAATCGAGCATCTATTGGGGGATAGCTCTCTTTATGAGGCAAACCGTAAAGATGAACTTTTAAAGCTGATGAATGAGCAAACCGAGCTTAAAACCCAAGTTGTTCAAGCAGAGGAACAACTGCTTGAGTTTATGATGGAACTTGAAGAGTTAGAAAGTTCATTTGAAAGTTGACCGCTGAAGCCACAGAAAACTCAGACATTTCACTGAGTTTTCTGTGTTAATATTTTGTAGATTGTAATGTGTATTTCCTGATATCACGAATTGTTTACATATTTTGATACATTTGTTTAAAATATCAGCAACGCATTGAGCATTAAGATTAAGGTCGCTATACTCCTGCACTCATTACATCTCATGAGGTCTGTACAATAAAGATTAATATTGTATTTAAATCATGTTATTGAGCCAGTCGAATACCATTTTCAGGATCGTAGCCATCGAATGGATTTTTTTGATTTTTTGATGAGTTTTGAGCATTACCTCCCTGTCCTATTACAGGAATATGGGGTTTGGATCTATGCGATTTTATTCTGCATTATTTTTGCTGAAACAGCATTCATCTTTATGTTTTTTTTACCTGGGGATAGTTTGCTGTTAGCGATTGGTGCACTTTGTGCCACATCAGACACCATTCATGTGTCGCAGATTATTTTTTTACTTTTTATATCAGCAACATTAGGCTACATCGTCAACTACCATATTGGGAAGTCACTCGGTTGCAGAGTCCTGAATGTAAAGTCACGTTTTATTAAACAAGAATATTTATATAAAACACATGACTACTTTGCACGTCATGGTGGAAAAACCATACTTCTTGCCCGATTTATTCCTTTTGCCCGTTCTTTTGCACCTTTTGCAGCAGGCTCTAGCCATATGAACTATCTATTGTTCTTGATGTATAACATCATTGGTGCCTTTATCTGGATTTCACTGCTGATTGGCATCGGTTATGGTTTTGGCAACACGTTACGATTATTGGGTTAATTCCTTAACATATATAAAAAAAATAGCATCCCGAAAGATGCTATTTTTTTGATCTAAATTGAATATTTAGGCATCAATATCTGCATTGAGTGCATTTTCTTCAATAAAGGCACGACGTGGCTCCACATCATCACCCATCAAACATGAGAACATGCGATCTGCTTCAATAGCATCATCAATCGTCACCTGAAGCATATTACGGTTTTCAGGATCCATTGTCGTTTCCCAAAGCTGTTCAGCATTCATCTCACCCAAGCCTTTATAGCGTTGGATCATCATGCCACGACGAGAATCTTGAATAATTTGTTGCCAAACTTGGTGGAAATTGCTCACGGCAACACGGCGATCACCTTTTTGCAAATAAGCACCGTCTTCAAGTAGGCTAAACCAGCTCTTCGAATTTTTCAGCAATCGGGCATATTCAGCCGAATTTAACAGACCTGCATCTAGTAAATAATGATGCGGTAAGTTGTGCACATAAATCGTGATACGTGGCCAATAATGCGCAGCTTTTACGCCTTCACTGCTTTCAGTTTCAAATGTTTCCAAAGAAACTTCAGGACGTAAACTTGGTTGCAATTTCACAATTGCAGCTTGCAGTTGCTCTGCCCAATCTTGCACGTAACTTTGATCGTGATTCTGATCAACTTTAAAATTCTCAAGCTCTAACAGACCATCTAACAGACTGGCAGGATAACGCTGTGTCAAACGGGTTAAACTCTTTTGTGAAACCTGATAATCCTGAATCACTTTAGCTAATGCTGTACCTGTAATCGCGGGTGCTTCGGCACTGATATGCAAAGCCAATTCATCAATAGCATTTGAAATCAGGAAGGTTTCTAAAGCATCATTATCTTTAATATATTGCTCATTTTTCCCTTTTTTCAACTTATACAAAGGTGGTTGAGCAATATAAATATAACCACGTTCAACCAGTTCAGGCATTTGACGGAAGAAGAAGGTTAATAACAAAGTACGAATGTGTGAACCATCGACGTCGGCATCGGTCATGATGATGATTTTGTGATAACGTAATTTGTCAGGGTTATACTCTTCACGGCCAATCCCACAACCCAATGCAGTAATCAGTGTGCCAACTTCCTGACTCGAAATCATCTTGTCAAAACGGGCACGTTCCACGTTCAGGATTTTACCTTTTAATGGCAAAATCGCCTGCATTTTACGGTTACGCCCTTGTTTGGCACTCCCACCCGCAGAGTCACCTTCGACCAAGTAAAGTTCAGAAAGTGCAGGATCTTTTTCCTGACAATCGGCCAATTTACCAGGCAAACCAGCAATATCTAGCGCATTTTTACGACGTGTCATTTCACGTGCTCTACGGGCTGCATCACGCGCACGGGCTGCATCAATAATTTTGCCTGCAATTGATTTTGCTGCCTGAGGGTTTTCAAGCAAATATGCAGAAAATTCTTTGTTCATCGCCTGCTCTACTGCAGGTTTAACTTCACTTGAAACCAGTTTTTCTTTGGTTTGCGAAGAGAACTTCGGATCTGGCACTTTTACAGAAATAATCGCAGTTAAGCCTTCACGAGCATCATCACCCGTAACGCCGACTTTTTCTTTCTTCAGAATATTTTCATTCTCAAGATAACTGTTTAAACCACGTGTTAATGCTGCACGGAAACCAGCCAAATGCGTTCCACCATCTTTTTGTGGAATGTTATTGGTAAAACAACGCACATTCTCTTGATAACTATCGTTCCACTGCAATGCAACTTCGACAGCAATGCCATTTTCAGTATCTGTAGTGAAGTGGAAAATTTCGTTAAGATGGTTTTTACCTTCGTTGATGTATTTAACAAACTCAGATAAACCGCCTTCATAATCGTAGACATGTTCAAAATTAATACGTTCATCGCGTAGAACAATGCGAACACCAGCATTTAAGAACGACAACTCACGTAAACGACGCGCCAAAATATCTACATTAAAAATGGTTTGGCTAAAAGTTTCAGCGCTTGGCCAAAAACGTACAATTGTTCCCGTATTTTCAGTTTCGCCCGTCACACGTAATGGATATTGTGGATCGCCATGTTGATATTCTTGCTCATACGCATGCCCATTACGATAAATGATGAGCTGTAATTTACTCGACAAGGCGTTTACAACAGAAACACCCACACCATGCAAACCACCAGATACTTTATAACTATTATCGTCGAACTTACCGCCAGCATGCAAAATGGTTAAAATCACTTCCGCAGCAGAAACACCCTCTTCTGGGTGAATATCGGTTGGAATACCACGACCATTATCTGAAACACTGACTGATTCATCCTCATGAATTGTAACGATGATCTCGTCACAATGCCCTGCCAAAGCCTCATCGATTGCATTGTCAACTACCTCAAAAACCATGTGGTGTAGACCTGTGCCATCATCGGTATCACCAATGTACATGCCCGGACGTTTACGAACGGCATCCAAACCTCTTAATACCTTGATACTAGAGGAATCATAAGCCTTTTCATTGGTTTGTTCTGTTTGAGAAGCAGATTGAGACTCTGAACTCATGGTTACTCCCTAGTCATTAAATGGTTGGTTCAACAGCAACAGTATGGATTTGACCATTGTCAACATTGAATAATTGATAAGAAATAGACAGATCATGTAAATGTTGTTGTACCGCAACATGATCTAAAGTCGTCAAAAACACCTGACTGCCAAGTTGGCTTAAACGCTCAATTAAACGTCGTTGTGCGGTCAAATCGAGTTCCGCTGTCAAATCATCTAATAATACCACAGTTTCCTTATTACTCGCATGTAGCATTGCAATCTGTGACAGTTTTAGCGCCATAACCAACAGCTTTTTTTGCCCGCGTGAAAGTACAACATCAGCATCCCCCATTGGGGTTTTAAAGCGTAAATCCGCACGGTGCGGCCCATATTCAGTATAACGACGTTCGACATCCTTGGTGTGTGCCTGTTGTAAGTCCTGAAGCAGTCCTATTTCAGGATGAAAGCCTGCGCTATATTCAATTTTAATCTCAAGATCAGGCAGTAATATTTGTAAATCTTGCTGAAAAAACACTTGCCACTGTTGTAACACACCCAAGCGCTGCGAATGCAGTAATTCACCATATTCTGCCAGCATTTGATTCCACGGTTCCAAATCTTGCAACTTGAGCTGCCGTTGTGTTTTAAGCAGCGTATTTCGTTGTTTGAGTGCCCGGGCATAATATTGCCAAGCATGATAAAAATCAGGTTCCACGTGAAACATCAACCAATCCAGTAATTGCCGTCTTGGTTTTGCACCATAGTCAATAATGTCGGTACTGAGCGGATCAATCAACTGTAAAGGAAGTAATCGAGCAAGCTGTCCCTGCGTTGCAATGCTGTCACCATTGACTTTAATCAGTTGCTCACCTGTAATGAACTTCTGAACACCCATTTTTTCTTGATCAGACTGTGCAAAAATCAAGGCATCGGACTGTTGTAACTGAATATAGTTTTTAGGAATATGGGTACGAAAGGAACGTCCTGTCGCCAAAATATGAATGGCTTCTAAAATGGAGGTTTTTCCTGAACCATTTTTGCCATAAAAAACATTAAACGGCTGCAATTGATGCAATGCAGCCGTTTGAATATTACGTACACGTTCGATATGTAAACGTGAAATCGACATAGACAGGATGAGATTAAACCCGCATCGGCATGACCACATAAGTTTGGTCAGGGTATGCAGGATCTTGTACTAATACCGACTGGTTCGCCTCTGTCATAATCATAGTGACATCATCACCATCCAATGCATTTAAAACGTCCAGCAAATATTGTGCATTAAAAGACATCTCAAGCCCTTCCCCTGGATACTGAATCACAATATCTTCAATCGCTTCATCTTGTTCAGGGTTATTGGCACGTAATTGTAAAGTATCTGTATAAAAATTCAGAAAAACGCCACGTAATTTTTCATTACTCAAAATTGCCACACGTTGTAATGATTGTTTAAACAAATCATGGGCAATTATCGCATTTTTATCACCACCACGTGGAATTACACGACGATAATCAGGGAATTTACCATCAATCAATTTTGTCGTGAAACGTACAGTAACATCGCCCTGCTCTTTGTCACGACTTGGCATTGAAATCGTAACATTCAACAATTCACGACCAATTAAAACGGTTAATGGCTGATCTTCAATACTTAATAAACGCTGTAATTCACCCACTGCTTTACGTGGAACAATAGCCTGCAATAATTGATTTGAAGTTGAACTTGCTGCTGTTTCACACAAAGCCAAACGGTGACCATCGGTTGTGACGGCACGTAATTGATTTTGATCAATTTCTAACAATGTACCTGTCAAATAAAAACGTACATCTTGCACAGCCATAGCAAATGAGGTTTTTTCAAATAACCGTTTTAATTCACGTTGCGTAACTTGTACTTGAGTCCCTTGTGTCGTTTCTGTCGTTAACAGCGGATAGTCTTCAGCAGGTAACGTCCCAAGTACAAATCGGCTATTTCCTGACTTTAAAATACAACGCTGATCTTCTGTAATTTGTAAATCGATTAACGCCGCTGAAGGCAGTGATTTACAGATATCCATCAGTTTACGCGCAGGTACAGTTGTTTCACCCGATTGCACACATGCACCATCTGCAAAAGGCATACTTGCAACCAATTCAACTTCCAAATCGGAACCCGTAATGGTTAAAGCCTGAGCAGAAGCCTGAATTTTGACATTAGATAAAATATTTAAGGTATGTCGACGTTCTACCACACCCACAACATGAGAGAGGACATTTAACAAACTCTCTTTCGCGATCTTTAAACGCACGTTTTAACCCTTAAACTCAAATAAAAACTGGGACTATTCTAACCTAAATTAGGCTAAAATTATGATGAAATTGATGGTAAAAAAGTGGAAATAGGACTTCTGTTTTACACAACTTTAAATCACAAGTCCCGTCATAACTAAAGTCATTTCATTTTCAAATAGATAGTACAATCACTTTAAATTTTCAGCATTTCACCCGTCGTTTTATGCCTTCAATAATCGTGATTAAAAAAATATTTAGAATAAAAAATCAAAATTTAGTCAATCTAAATCAAGACTTTATAACGGCGTAGCCTAAAAAATATAAATCATACAAAGGGCAGCTTTTTTAGCTCCCCCTTAGAATAAATCACCTAACTTTGTAACAACCGCATTAGGTTTTTATAATCTTCATTAAAAACAGGATCTTCTTCTCGAAGGCTTTGTACTTTTTCACAGGCATGCATCACAGTACTATGATCACGTCCACCAAACGCCATGCCGATTTCAGGAAAACTATCTCCTGTTAATTCACGAGCCAACCCCATCGCCAATTGGCGAGGGCGTGCATAAATACGTGTCCGCTTAGGCCCGACAAGTTCTTTTAATGGGATACGGAAATATTCGCTCACAACACGCTGAATATTTTCAGTACTGATGGTGCGCGCACGTATCGCCAACACATCTTTTAATGATTCGCGAACCACTTCCAAGTCAATTGGCGCACCTTTAAAACGTGAGATTGCAACAACTTTATTTAAAGCACCTTCCAATTCACGCACGTTTGCAACAACTTGTTGAGCAATAAACAATGCACAGTTTCGAGGCAAATCAATACCACTACTTTCTGCTTTTTTTAACAAAATTTCGATACGTGTTTCAATATCTGGTGGTTCAACTCCAACAGATAATCCCCACGAAAAACGAGAAACTAAACGCGGATCAAGCTCTGTTAATTCTTTTGGATAACGATCTGATGTCAAAATAATCTGTTTTGACTCGTCAAGCAAAGCATTAAATGTATAAAAAAATTCAACTAAACTGGCTTCTTTACCTGCCAATAAATGAATATCGTCGACCAGCAATAAATCGAGTGAACGGCAATTCTTTTTAAATTCTTCAACTTTACCTTTTTGCAACGAACTCACAAAGTCTTGTACAAAACTTTCTGCGGTCATGTACATCACACGTGCATTTGGCTTCACTTGTAGTAATGCATTTCCCACCGCTTGCATCAAATGTGTTTTACCCAAACCTGTTGGGCCATATAAAAACAAAGGGTTATGTTGAGATGCTCCGAGTTGCGTCAATACCTTACGGCAAGTTTCAGCTGCCATCTGGTTTGAACGCCCTTCAACAAAAAGTGAAAAGGTAAATAAGGGGTTAAGTTGACGCTTTTTATTAATTTTAGCAGGCGCAGTTAGTGCAGTCTGCTCCTGATCCCGTTTTGCAGCAACTGGGGTTGAACGTGAAGCTGGTTCATTTTGTAATGCTGCTGTTGTGGTTGCAGGTTGTTCGCTGGCTTTTAAAATTGCACCGGGACGTGAATCGACCAAAACCTCGACTTGACGGACACGACCTTCAGACAATTGCTCTGCCAAAATAGAAATTAATTCTAAATGATGTTCTTGAATATAACGTGTCCAATAAGGATTCGGCGCATATAGACGTAATGTCCCGTCTTGCTCTTCAGCAACCAATGGGCGAATCCACATCGCAAAGACATTATCAGATAGCTCTTGTCGCAAGCGAGTTAAGCATTCTGTCCAAAGCATGTGAAACCCCTATTTATTCAGATCAATTTAAATTCAAAAACCACCCTCTTAACACGAAGGGGTCGCCATTCTATCGAAGTTATCCACATCTGTCATAAAAAAGATAACTGTTTGCACAAAAAACAACTCCTCAGGTTTAATTTTGAATTCAAAACCCGATGTGGATAAGTTTTAAGACAAGCTGTGGATAAAATAACACATAAACTTATCCACAATCCATAAAAAACATAAAAACATAGATATCCACAATGTATGTTTATGTTTTTTAAATTTAAAAACCGGTTTCCCACAGAAATTTCAGGTCCTAATAATAATAAATTTAAATTTCTAAATTTGAATTTATTTATAAGGGATGCATTCTGGTGTGGATATCTTTACTCTCGAATGAATTTAAATTCAAATTTAAAAACGACTCTTGAGTTTAGATGTGTCTTGTTAATAACACTGGAGATAAGTTGTTTATAAAAACAAGTCTATATAAAAATCATGATGTTGTCTTGTGAATATTTTTAGTTTTATTGGAAATATCTACGGTTTACTTTAAATAGATAAATATGAATATATGTAATAAAACGTGCAAAAAATGGGTTTTTCATTGACATATGTGGCAATGCACCATAAAATCGCGAGCCTTTATATAGATCAATTTTTGGGAGTTTCTATATGAAACGCACTTTCCAACCTTCTGAATTAAAACGTAAACGCGTTCATGGTTTCCGTGCTCGTATGGCAACTAAAGCAGGACGTCAAGTTCTTGCTCGTCGTCGTGCTAAAGGTCGTCATAGCTTAACTGTATAATTTACATGTTAATGCTTCATCGATTTGGGTGTTATGACACTTTATAGTTTCAGCACAGAGGCTCGAATACGCTGTGCTGCAGATTACAAAGGTGTGTTCGATGGTGCGCTTTTTAAAGTGCATCAGCCCCACTTTCTTTTTCTCGCAAAGCCCTCTATTCAACTGAACAGTCGTTTAGGGATCGTTGTTGCGAAGAAAAAGGTTCGTCGTGCGCACGAAAGAAATCGAATAAAACGCATTGCTCGAGAGAGTTTTCGCTTGCACCAGCATCGCCTTGGCGTACTGGATATTGTGGTTATGCCTAAAATAGGTATTGAACAGATATCTAATGCCGAATTGCATCAGCAATTGAAGTTTGCTTGGCAAAAACTGTACCGCCTTGCAAATAAATCTCAAAACAATACGATAATTTCCTCACCAAAGTAGAGTTGGCCAATGGTTCGTATACTACATTGGTTCATACGACTTTATCAGATCGCGATTAGTCCTTTACTTGGACCTCGGTGTCGCTACATTCCTACCTGTTCACAATATGCTTTGGAAGCACTACAAAGGCATGGCGCTGTACGTGGCTTGTGGCTGTCTACCCGACGTATTTGTCGTTGTCATCCGTGGGGAGGGTCGGGGTATGATCCTGTGCCCATAAAAGCAATTCGTTTTATTTCATTTCAGCCAATCGATTCTCAAACGCTTCACATTGCAGTACCCTTTCGTGAACGTTTATTGAATAAAAACCGCTCTAACTACTTGGGGTCATAGCTATGCAACAATGGGCCAGATTTGCGATTCTCGGTGCCATGTTGGTTACCGCGTACTTGCTAATTTTAGCTTGGCAAAAAGATTATGGTCATGCCAATAATACTGCACCACAACAGGTAAATTCTGCCGTGGTATCGCATGATGTTTCTGCTGATTTGCCAAATAGCCAAAATACAGCACCTACCGATGTGCCACAGGCAAATACTGCTACAGCGCAAGCAAGCAACACATCAGCAGCCACGAATCAGCAGTTAATTACTGTACAAACTGATTTATATCGTCTTTGGATTAGTCCAAAGGGTGGAGATGTTGTTCGTCTTGAACTATTAAGTCATGATGAAAGTAAAGGAAGTGACCAACCTTTCGTAATGCTTGAAAGCGATGCGAAAAGAACGTATGTCGCTCAATCTGGTTTAATTGGTATCAATGGGCCAGATGGTAGTGCAAGTGGTCGTCCAACATTTGAAGTTGAGAAAGCCAATTATTCTTTAGCTGATGCAAAAGCTGCAACTGAAAATGGCCAAACGGCGAAAGTTTTAACCGTGCCAATGGTGTATAAAACCGCAAATGGCGTGGAAATTATTAAAACTTTTACCTTTAAACAAGGTCAGTATCCAATTGGTGTCGATTACAAAGTTGTTAACCGTAGTGGACAAAACTGGCAAGGTCAATTTTTTGGTCAGTTAAAGCGTGATGATTCTGCCGATCCAGGTAAATCAAGCCAAGGGATTTTCCAGCTTGGAACTTACTTGGGTGGAGCTTGGGGCACACCTGATAAACATTATAACAAGTTAAAGTTTGCGAACTTTAATGATGATAAGTTAAATGTTCAGGCAAAAGGTGGCTGGGTTGCTGTTGTTCAGCACTATTTTGTAAGTGCTTGGATTCCAGGAACATTGAAGTTAACGCAAGCAAATGGTCAACCGTTCACTGCAACTTTACAGTCACGTAAAGTCGGCGACAACATGAATGTGATTGGTTTTACTTCACCAGCGATTAATGTTCCTGCTGGCACAGCAATGGAAGTGAATGCAACCTTGTATTCAGGACCAAAAGTTCAATCTGAATTGAAAGATCTTGCTGTTGGTTTAAACCAAACTGTTGATTATGGTTGGTTATGGCCTATTGCTAAATTGTTATTCCTTGGTTTGGAAACTTTCCATAAATTCTTGGGTAACTGGGGCTGGTCAATCATTTTACTGACTATCGTTGTTAAAATGATTTTATGGCCATTGTCTGCAAAAAGTTATCGCTCTATGGCAAAAATGCGTGTCATTGGACCTGAAATGCAACGCATGAAGGAAGAGTTTGGCGATGACCGTATGCGTTTCTCTCAGGAAATGATGGCGCTTTATAAACGAGAAGGTGTAAACCCATTATCTGGTTGTTTACCATTGTTCTTGCAAATGCCTATTTTCCTTGCCCTTTACTGGGTATTGATGGAAAGCGTTGAATTACGCCATGCCCCTTGGTTAGGCTGGATTCAGGATTTATCTGCAATGGATCCATGGTTTATTCTGCCATTATTGATGGGCGCAACCATGTATATTCAGCAAATGCTGAATCCACAACCTGCCGATCCAATGCAAGCGAAAGTTTTCCGCTTAATGCCGATCATTTTCACTGTATTCATGCTGTTCTTCCCTGCGGGCCTCGTGCTTTACTGGATTGTGAACAACAGCTTGACGATTCTTCAACAGTGGTTCATTGGTCGTAGCGTGAAAAAACAACGCGAGGCACAAGCCAAAGCTTAATTTGTATTGCTGAACGCGTACAGAAGCTGAATAAATCCGCTTAAGATGGTAATCTTAGGCGGATTTTTTTACTTTGTATTTTGAATTTTAGGTGAACCATATGCAAAACCAAACCACCATTGCTGCAATAGCAACGCCGCCTGGACGTGGTGGTGTGGGGGTGATTCGTTTATCTGGCCCAAAAGCCTACACAATCGCTGAAGCCTTATGTCAAAAAGCATTACCTCAGGCACGTATGGCAGGCTTTCGCCAATTTTACGATGCTCAGTCTGAGGTTATGGATGAAGGCTTAATCTTATGTTTCCCAAATCCACACTCGTTTACAGGGGAAGATGTGGTTGAGATTCAGGGACATGGTGGCCCTGTGATTCAAAATACATTGTTAGCACGCCTTTTGGCTTTAGGGGCTACAGCAGCGAAAGCAGGCGAATTTTCAATGCGCGCCTTTGAAAATGGCAAACTGGATTTGGTACAGGCCGAAGCCATTGCTGATTTGATTGATGCGACTTCACAAGCGGCTGCACGTTCGGCTGTACGCTCTTTGCAAGGGGCATTTTCCAATAAAGTGAATGCAGTTTTAGAAAAGCTGATTCATTTACGTTTACATGTTGAAGCAGCAATTGATTTTCCCGAAGAAGAAATTGACTTTCTGGCAGATGGCAAAATTTTAGCTTTACTTGAAGATGTTCAGCACTCTGTTCAAACCGTACAACAATCTGCGCGCCAAGGGCAATTGTTACGCGAAGGTTTGCAGGTGGTGATTGCGGGTAAACCCAATGCGGGTAAATCGAGTCTATTAAATGCTTTGGCGGGTATGGAACGCGCGATTGTGACCGATATTGCAGGAACAACCCGTGATGTGTTGCATGAAAAAATTATTTTAAATGGATTACCTATTACCCTGACCGATACGGCAGGTTTGCGTGAAACGGGCGATATTGTTGAAAAAGAAGGGATTCGCCGTGCGATTAAAGAAATCGAACAGGCTGATTTATTGCTTCTGGTTTATGATTTGAGTCAGGGTGAAGATCCACTGACTTTAGCTCGAAGCTATTTTTCAGAACATCTAGATCCACGCCGTTTAATTTTAATTGGAAACAAAAGTGACTTAACCATGCAAACGCCTGCTTTAGGTGAATTAAATGGTTTTAGACATGTAACTGTGTCAGCTAAGCAAGAAATGGGCGTTCAGACGCTCATAGATGCGATTACAGCGCATGCAGGCTTCCATCCGGAGGAAGACACCTTTATTGCACGAACTCGTCATTTAGACGCAATGCAGCGCACACAGCAATATCTTGCAGAGGCGCATGTACAGTTAGTGGAGTTTCATGCCGGTGAACTCATGGCTGAATCTTTACGATTAGCCCAAAATGCGCTGGGTGAAATTACAGGTGATTTTAGTGCCGATGACTTGCTCGGGAAAATCTTCGGATCATTCTGTATCGGAAAATAATCAAAAGCTGCCCAATCGGCAGCTTTTTAAATCGTATTTGATACATTGCTTTTTTATCCAATACGATCTTATCAAGGTCAACAACAGCAAGTGATCAGCAATCACTTGCGATCTTGATATTCTTCAAGCAGAGCGTTTTAATCTTCAAATCTTGGCTCCTATTGCAAGTGTAAAGTGTCTATCTAATTGTAATGATCTTCCTGATTTCATTTGATTTGACTGTTCCATATCGCCTGAAGTGACAATAAATCATCTGGTGTGACATGAATGACCCCTTTTCCTGGGATATCAATTTCAGCAATGATAAACAGCGCTAAAGTCATTAAAAAAGGCAATACTAAAATCAGCAGATTCTCCCCATGTTCTTTTCGAGCATTGTAGCCAATCAAAAAATTAGAAACGATTGCAAAGAAGATCAGCAAACCCCAAACAATATCTGGAATTTGATAACGCCAGCTCACCGTAGTTTTTTCTTGAGCAATATATAAATCGTTATAGGCTGTCAGTACCGAAGCCATGACGGGATTTGGGGTGGTATTGGCTTCAATGACCGCAATTTTCCATAAATTATTTTGTTTTTCTGTTGAAGTCATACTCCAATTTCGATTTTCAGGATGGCTTTCTGCTTCGAAAAACTTAATTCTAGCGTTTAAATAGTCATGTAATAACCTTTTTGCCTGTTCCTGTTGGGGTAAAGGCAAAAGTTGCGTGCGTTGTAGTGCTGTACCAATCACCACCATTTCATTTTCTTCGGTTTTTTGGCGATCGTTATATCCACCAATCGAAATTGAAAGTACAAAGCCAATTAGTAAACCTAATAACGATAAAATTGCACCGAGGACAATTTTGGCTTGATCATCATTGAAAGCATTTTGATGGTTTTTTAAAAGATATTTCCCCGCATAGGCTGCGCTACTTAATAAAATAAATAGCCCCCAAAAAATAACGGCAGAGCTCATGGGGAAGTCGTTTAAAAGTTGTTGTATCCATGACATATTTTTGTCCTTTTGGATGGGTCGAAGTTGATTGTTGTGTTGTTATAAAGCAGAACATTATGGTTCTTATTGATCAAGTTCAAGTATTTAGGATGAATAAGATTAAATATGATTTATCCGAAACGATTTTACAGCAGCACAAAATACCCTTTAAAGATTGAATCTTGTGTCACTTTTCTTCAATAACGAACGTCATTTTTGTCAAATAATATTCAATACAGCAGAAGAAAAATACTTTCTTGTTCCAAAAATAGATACTCATTTCGGTCGATCAAAATGAGCAAGAATTTGTATCTGCGATTTGAATAAAAAATACCTTAAGCATAGCGTTTAAGTAATTTCATAAACTCTGCAATTTCGGTTTCATTCAAATTGGGAACATCGTTTAGAACGTGATGACGCAAATGCTGTTCAATCAGCTCGTTCATAAGCCCATTGATGGCTCCTTTAGCCGCAGCGACTTGTTGCAGGATCTCAATGCACGAATTTTCCTTCGTTTCGAGACTTTTTTCTATGCTTGCGAGTTGCCCTTTGAGGCGTTTAACCCGATTTAAAATTTTTTGATCTTGGTGAAGATGGCTCATGATAAATTCTCAAAAAACAAATATACTGTAGGGGAGTATATTTTGGTGATTTTCATATGCAATATTCTACCCTTTCTCGTCAACATCATCATCAGTTTGATGAAGGGAATCCATTAACACAAAAAAAAATCCTCATTGCGACCATCCTGACAGGGTTAATGATGATTCTGGAAGTTTTTGGCGGTTGGATTTTTAATTCGATGGCCTTATTGGCAGATGGATGGCATATGAGTTCTCATATGCTGGCTTTAGGATTGGCGTATTTTGCGTATCGGGCGGCACAACATTATTCAAAAGATCAGCGTTTTAGTTTTGGAACATGGAAAATTGAGATTCTCGCGGGTTACAGCAGTGCGATTTTGTTAATTGTAGTTGCATTGTTGATGGCAGTTCAGTCGATTGAGCATCTTATTCAGCCTGTGACCATTCATTATAATGAGGCGATTGCCATTGCAGCTTTGGGATTGGTGGTTAATTTACTGTGTGCATGGTTATTACGTGATGATCATCACCACAACCATCATCATCACCATGACCACCATCATGATCATGGCGATCATCATCATGATTTAAATCAAAAAGCTGCGTTTATACATGTCATTGCGGATGCGGTTACTTCTGTTTTTGCAATTATTGCTTTGGTTGCAGCCAAGTTTTTGGGCTGGAATTTTTTAGATGCCGTTTTGGGCGTGGTGGGATCTATTTTAGTGGCAAAATGGGCATATGATGTGATGCGTGAAACAGGAAAAACCTTGCTCGATGCAGAAATGGATCATCCTGTTGTACCTGAAATTCATGAAGTATTGGAAAAATTACCTGTTGAATTAACGGATATTCACGTTTGGAAAGTGGGTAAAGGTAAGTTTTCATGTATTTTGGCGTTAGAAACACAAGATCAGACGATCACGGCAGATATGATTCGTCAGGAACTCTCCATTCATGAGGAAATCGTGCATATTTCGGTAGAAGTGAACTACCCATTAACACACGAAGTTCCACGTGAAACATCATGACAAAAATTAACGGATTTTGAATAGGCACGGAAGCTTTGAGCAAGCTAAAATTCAAGGCTTCGTTGGTCTGTAACCCTAGATATGAAAAGATTGAGTCTATTGCTTTTAGCAAGTTTGGTCACTTCAACTGTTTTTGCTGATGCTGCCCATTTGGCAACGCAACTGCAAAAGCAATATCCGAATCTAAATTTTCAAAATATTGCACCAACAGAAATGTCAGGCATGTACAGTGCTAAGTTAGATGAGCGTGTGGTGTATCTGGATGAATCGGGTCAACATATTTTTGTTGGGAGTATGATCAGATTAAAAGATCAGAAAAATTTAACTCAGGATTTGTCTAAAAAGGCACAACAAAAAAAGGTCAACTGGCAGCAGTTGCCCTTTCAGGATGCAATAAAAATTGTCAAAGGTAATGGACAGCATCAACTGGCTATTTTTGAAGACCCGAACTGCCCATATTGCCAGCAATTAGAAACACAATTAGAAAAACTAAATGATGTTACGCTCTATATTTTCATGTATCCACTTCGCCCACAATCCATTGCGCCATCTAAGCGCGTGTGGTGTAGCCCAAATCGAGAATTTGCATGGAAAAACTTAATGCAGATGCGTTTTCAGCCCAAAGCTGATACGTATTGTGAAAACCCCATTCAGCGTAATTTAGCTTTGGGTCAAAAATTACAGCTTGTGGGAACACCAACCTTGATTTTTAAAGATGGTTCAGTCAAGGTTGGTTTACTTTCAGCACAGGAAATTCAGGAAAACTGGTAAAACAGCATGTTTAGATGACCAACATGCTGCTTGGTATTTAATCTTGTTTGGTCAAGAAGTTGTAAACAACCAAAATGATGATGGCACCAAGGATTGAGGCAAGAAACCCTGCTGAAGAGCCTGGTGCATAAAAACCGAGGAAGCGCCCTGCGTAGGTTGCAACTAAAGAGCCTGCAATTCCAAGGAGTGTTGTGACAATAAACCCTGCTTTATCTTCGCCAGGATGTAAAGCACGCGCAATTAACCCTGCAAAAAAACCGATAAAGATGGTGATAATGAGATGTCCCATAAATGCTCCTTAAGGTGCGGTAATTGATGGATTCATGTTTTTATTTTACTGAACAAATTTTAAAAAAATATTAGAAAATCTGTAGCTTGATTGGTTTTCTGTTATGTTTTTGTGCAAAAAAAATGGCTGTCGAAACAGCCATAATAATTGGTTTTTATAAACCGATTTCACCAATAAAAGGTAAATGACGATATTTTTGATCGTAGTCTAAGCCGTATCCGACAATAAATTTATCTTCAACTTCAAAGCCTAAGAATTTCACATCCAGTTCAATTTCACGGCGTGAAGGTTTGCTGACAAGTGTGCAAAGCTGGATTGAGTTAGGTTGGCGTGTTTCCAAAATTTCAACGACTTTACTTAAGGTATTGCCTGAATCAATAATGTCTTCAACAACCAAAACATCTTTACCGCGAATTTCGCCATCTAGATCTTTTAAGATTCTAACGTCACGACTTGATGTTGTACCACCGCCATAGCTTGAAACGGTCATGAAATCAAGTTCGTGTGGTTTTTCAATATTACGGCAAAGGTCAGCCATAAAAATAACCGAACCACGCAATAATCCAATGAGTACAAGCTCTTTATCACTATTTGCATAGTATGCATTAATTTGTTCACCAAGCGCTTTAACTTTGGCTTGGATAGACTCTGCGGGAATCATTACGCGCATTTCAACAGTCATGGGCTGCTACCTAAAACTCCAGAATATAAAAATAAAAAAGGTGTTGACCTGCAACACCTCCAATTTATGAGTGAATAGACAAAGTTTAAAACAATTTCAGATTTCATGCATCTTTTCTTGTCTTTGAAAATGTAATTGCCTGTTTAAGTTATCCCTTATTGACCTCATATTCTGCATTTTTATGGTCTGGATGAGCGAAGTTTTAAGTTATATCGACGACCTATAAAATCGGCTCAGAAGTGCTTAATAGAGCATTGTTCTTACCCGTTCTAAAGTCTTGCGCCGTACAAGGTACAACGCAAGTGACAGGCTGTGGTGAACAATGAACCGCAATTAGCCTTCTGTCTGATAAACACATTGCCCATACACATAAGTAGCTGCAATATTACGATCATCACCCATCGTAAATAAGGCAAATAACCGATCTTCGATGGATTTTGCATGCGATTGGCGCAGTTGTTGTAATGCGGTTGGATGTAAATCTAAAACCACAAAATCTGCTTCTTTGCCTAAACTAAAATTACCCAGTTTGTCATCCAGATGTAAGGCTCTGGCACCTCCTAATGTGGCATGGTAAAACGCCTCAGGTGCAGAGAGTTTATTGCCTTGCAGTTGTTGTACTTTGTAGGCTTCATTGATGGTTTGTAATTGGCTAAATGATGTTCCTGCTCCAATGTCAGTGCCTAAACCAACCTTGACTTGTTTTTCCCATGTTTTGGCAAGTGGAAATAAACCACTGCCTAAAAACAGGTTCGAGGTTGGACAAAAGGCAATCGCAGATTGGGTGTCGTGCATGCAGTTCCACTCTTCATCTTCCAAATGCACACAATGTGCAAAGACAGACCGTTCCCCTGTTAAGCCAAAGTGATGATAAACATCTAAATAACCAGTTTGTTCTGGAAATAGCGATTTTACCCATGCGATTTCATCTTTGTTTTCACTTAAATGGGTATGCACATATACATCGGGATATTCTTGTTTGAGTTGCCCTGCTTTAGCCAGTTGTTCTGGTGTTGATGTCGGTGCAAAACGCGGGGTAATTGCATATAAAGCTCTCCCCTTTCCATGCCATTTCTCAATAAGGGCTTTTGATTGCTGATAACCTGTTTCAGCCGTATCACACAGTCCTTCGGGTGCATGGCGATCCATCAACACTTTCCCTGCAATCACACGCATATTGAGCTGCGCTGCATGTTCAAATAGTGCATCGACAGATTCAAGGTGAACGGTACAGAACACAAGTGCCGTGGTTGTGCCGTTTTTGAGTAGCTCGTGTAAAAAGAACTGGGCAATTTTATCTGCGTAGCCTTTGTCCTGAAATTGTAGTTCTGTTGGAAAGGTATAGGTATTTAGCCAACTGAGCAGTTGCTCACCATATGCTCCCACCATTTCAGTTTGTGGGTAGTGGATATGGGTATCGATAAATCCTGGGACAATCAGTTGCTCTGGATAATGTCGAACGGAGATCCCTTTAGGTAAAATTGCCTGAGCATCTTGCCATGTGCCAAACCAGTGAATTTTGCCATTTTCACACCACATTAAACCGTCATCCACATAACGCATTTGTTGTGTGATGTCTTCAGGATTGGATACAGTTTGTTGGATATCGAGGAATTTCCCACGAATGAGCGTTGTTGATGGTGAATTCAGCATGATCGATGTTCCAGATTTTCTTTTTTCGACTGATTGTAGCCTATTTATGCTTTATTGTTGGACAGAAATAACATGAATTTTTACCTGATGATCTATTTTTTTATGGTGAAAATGAGGAATAGAAATGCCTGATTAGCCCTTTTTCCCTCTATTGAATATGCCCTTTCACTTTAGCCTGAAACAGCAACTGCTATTGCCGCGAGATTACAAAAAGAGGAGCATTTAGAGGTGATAGCTCCTTTGGGTTTAGCAGATTTATTTGAATGGAAACTGTGTTGGAAGACTCGTTGAGTAAATTCTGAAATATTTTCACAGCGTGTAACGTCGAAACAGTGTTCACAGCACTGGCCGAAGTTAAAGGTTGTTGAGCCATTTGAGTCCATTGCTTCTCGCTAATGGTGACGAGAAGCAATGGATGACTCGATTTTTTTATCGTTTGCTATGTCGAATGGAAAGAAATGCTGTAATTGCCAACACAATCGCAATAAAACCAAGCGATGCCCAAATTGGAATATGGAAAAAGTCGAGCATCAGCATTTTTGTTCCAATAAACAACAAGATAATGCCTAATCCATAAGGTAAGTACTGCATTTTTTGTGCTGCACCTGCCAATAAAAAGAACATGGCTCTGAGTCCTAAAATCGCCATTAAGTTCGCACTCAGGACAATAAAGGGATCATTGGTAACCGAGAAAATGGCAGGAATTGAATCTACCGCAAAAATAATATCTGAGAATTCAACTAAAATGAGTACCACAAACAACGGCGTAAGCCAGCGTTTTCCTTGCTCAAACACCACAAAATGATTGTCACGTAAGCCAGAGGTAATTGGAAAATGACCTCGTAACCATTTCAGCAGTTTCATGTCTTCGATATTGGGTTCTTCATCCTGCCCTTTTAAAAATTTAAAGCCTGTATAGACCAAGAACGCGCCAAAGAGGTACAGAATCCATGAAAACTCTTGAACCAGCCATGCTCCAATAAAAATAAACACAGTGCGTAACACAATGGCACCAAGCACACCATAGAGTAAAACTTTACGTTGTAGTGCAGGTGGAATTGCAAATGCAGAGAAGATCATCAGCCAGACAAAGACATTATCAATGGCGAGGGATTTTTCCAGTAAATACCCTGTGATGTATTCCAGCGTTTTTTGATTTGCGATGACAAGCCCAACGCTTTGCTGTAGATAGAGCCATAACCCGCCAGCAAACAGCATGGCAACGCTAACCCATGCAATACTCCAGTAAGCGGCTTGCCTGAGTGGAACATCGTGTTGTGGCTTATTTTTAAAGCCTAAAAAATCAATGATCAGCATGATGGCAACAATGCCGAAGAAGATCAGATATAACCAAATATTGCCAATAGAGTGCATTTGAAACCTCCATGTCTGGCAATCAGGTATAAAAAAACCTTGACCTGTTGCCAGACAGAAAACGATCTGTGTCAACATGATCAAGGTCTTGCCTACATCATAAAAAACATGATGCTCAGATACCGACTTTAAAATTTAAAGTGTATTGACGATATCTGACACGTAACAGGTTGATGCTGTGTTACGTTTGGAGGAGGCTACTCCCCTTGTCAAAACGAATATATATTCAACAGCATGCCATAGATTCAAAAGATCTGCAATCACCTTTGAATCATGATCTGTTTGTATCAAGCTGTCAGTAAAATGTCATATAGCTGACATATTTTTGAAATTTTTAAACGGTAAATTGAAAAGAAAAAACCCTATAAAAATAAAAAGGATAGCTTCGTGCTATCCTTTTTATTAAAAATTATTTGACCCAACCACGCTCTAGTAATGGTTTAGCAACGAAATGGTAGAGATTTAAGATCCACACCATGATTTTTTGCCCATATCTGTTCCAAAACCATATTCCAACCACATTGACCAATAAAGCAATGCAGAATGCACCGACCATATCTAGTGGGAAATGTACCCCTAAATAAACCCGTGACCATGCAACGAAAAATGCTAAAACCAATAAGATGATTCCAGCGATTTTCCGTTGGGAAAATAGATACGATAATGCAATGGTGCTAAAAATCAGCATATGGTCGCTTGGAAAAGAGGCATCGGGTGCATGTTGAATAAAGGTATGTCCAACCCCGATCATGAACGGTCGTGGATGGAAATAAACCTGAGAAATAATCAAGCCAATACCCAGAGAAATTGCTGTCAAAAATACAGCTTTTAAAGCATAGTCTTTACGTTGTTGGTCGCCAAAACACCATAACGACAATAAAAGCAGGGCAAGTAAATAAAAAGTATCATTGGCAATAAAAATCGCGAGATCAATCATGACATGGCTGGCATGTTGAGATGCATTGATTTTCGCGAACCACGCTAAATTGAGCGCTTCTAGAGACATGCTCATATATCAGGCCTCGAATTAAATTGCGCTATAATAAAGACATGATCTTAAGAAAAAGGCATAGAAAAGTTACACTTTTGTAATTTTTTAATTATGATTCGCCATGTGCAGGCGTTATAGATCATTCAGTTAAAAGCAGCATCCTGAGATACTGCTTTTCGTTGAAATGTTATGGATTATTCAGCTTTTAAAGCGGTAATCAGCTTTTGATGCAACCCACCAAATGAACCATTGGACATGATGACAACAGCATCACCTTCCCCTGCTTCACTGACAATTCGTTGGATAATTTCATCTAAAGAACGGCTCACTTGCGCATGGTTGGGTGCCTGATCAATCACAGGTTGCAGATCCCAATCTAACCCTTCTGGTTGATACCAGATCACTTCATCAGCCAAACGTGCCGACTGAGCCAAGCCGTCTTTGTGGCTGCCCATACGCATGGTATTAGAACGTGGTTCAATGATTGCCCATAAGCGACGTTCGCCTAGGCGTTTACGTGCGCCGTCTAACGTGGTTGCAATTGCGGTTGGATGGTGTGCAAAGTCATCATAAACTTCGATGCCTTTAACGGTTGCGAGCAGTTCCATACGGCGTTTGACGCCACCAAAATTAGACAATGCCTGACATGCATCAGCAATAGAAACACCCACATGCTCAGCAGCAGCAATCGTAGCTAAGGCATTGGCAACGCTGTGCTGCCCTGTCATATTCCACTGTACTTCGCCAACGACTTGGCCTTGTTTAAGCACGTTAAAGTGGCTACCGTCCAGAGAGATCAGTTGCGCAGAAAGCTCGGCTTGGGCATTTGCTTCTAGGCTCGTTCGTACCACAGGTGTCCAACAACCCATCTCTAAGACCGTATCGATGTTGGTTTCAGTAATCGGTGCAATGATTCGCCCTTCACTTGGAATGGTTCTGACCAAATGATGGAATTGTTTTTGAATCGCTGCCAAATCATCAAAAATATCTGCATGGTCAAATTCAAGGTTATTTAAAATGGCGGTTTTAGGGTGGTAATGCACGAACTTCGAGCGTTTATCAAAGAATGCAGAATCATACTCATCGGCTTCAACCACAAAGTATTGACCACCACCTAAACGGGCACTTTCACTAAAACCGAGTGGTACGCCGCCAATTAAAAATCCAGGATTTAACCCTGCCTGATCCAACACCCATGCCAGCATGGTCGTGGTCGTGGTTTTACCATGTGTTCCTGCAACACCAAGCACATGTTTGCCTTGTAAAACGTGATCGGCTAAGAACTGTGGACCCGAGATATAAGGCAAGCCTTCATTGAGCATATATTCCACCGCATCAATTCCCCGCTTCATGGCATTTCCCACGATGACTAAATCAGGGTGCGGTTGTAAATGACTGCGGTCATAGCCTTGCATTAGCGTAATGCCTGCATTTTCGAGCTGTGTTGACATTGGTGGATATACATTTTGATCTGAGCCTGTCACGGTATAGCCTAAATCACGTGCTAACAGTGCCAAAGACCCCATAAATGTGCCACAAATACCCAAAATATGCAGATGCATTTCTTGCCTACTCCACTATAAATGTATTTTGATTCAATCTATTTGTAACGATAACAAGGCTGTATTTGAAAAGATAGTCACAAAATGTGAGAAGTATTGGTAAGCGTTGAGTTTTGGACATCGAGATTGAATCCCAATGCAGCCATGCCATCACCTTACACTGCAAATTTTGGAAATTTTTTAAGTTGTAGATAGGCTACATAATTGACAATAAAGGCAATCACCAAAGACCCTAAAACATCGTAAGGGAAATGCACGCCCAAATAGATACGAGACCAACCGACCATCAGTGCAGCAAAAAACAGGACATAGCCGATCCATTTTTGTGAAGAAAATAAATAGGCAAATGCAATGGTACTGATCACGATCATGTGGCTGCTTGGAAAGGAATTATTATCTGAATGATGAATCAGGTTTTCGCTTAAACCGAGTGTAAATGGACGAGGGAAATACACAGTATGATCAAGGGTTGTGCTGATCAGGGAAGTGATGAGGGTTAAAACTAACGCTTTGATAAATAAAATACGGTATTTGGATTGATAAATTGCAAGGCCAAGTAAGAGAACGGCTAAAATTGTTGTAAGGTAACGAGATGAAAATAATGCAATTTGTAGAAATATTTCATGACTTTTCCCACAAGAGTAAATGAGCTCAAACATCATGAAATTCAGGTTTTTAAAAAAAGACAGCACGAATGAGCTCCAACTCAATGAATGAAAGTATCGTACAGCATGCTAAAGCAACATTTCTCCTCTTCCATTGTTTTATTGTACGTAATAAATTTAGATTAAAATTATCCCAGAATTGTTACAATTTAAAAATTATTCCATATCTTTTGCTAGGTGTCGTTCTCTATGCTGACATTGCTTCCTTTTATATTGTTGTTTATTTCAAATTGCTTTATGACACTGGCATGGTATGGTCATTTACGCTTTTTACACGACGCACCTTTATGGCAAGCGATTTTATTTGGCTGGGGAATTGCGCTGTTTGAATACAGTTTTATGATTCCTGCCACTCGCCTATTTGCAGCTCATGGCTGGAGTACGGGTGAAATGAAAATCACACAGGAAGTCGTGACACTGATTGTGTTTGTTCCCTTTCTCGTTTTTATGTTTAAACAACCCTTAAAATGGGACTATTTGTGGGCAGCATGTTGTTTATTGGGCTGTGTTTATTTTGTCTTTAGAGGTCAGTGAAAAAACGATCCTATCAGAACGTCAAACATGCCATTAAACGTGTGTATTTTGATGCGTATGTTTTGTTTTGGAGAGGATGAAAAAACAAGCTATACTATGCTCCTAACCCCTGTCCAAAGCTTTTCTTCGCTTGGCTAAGTGCATTAATCTACGAATATTTTGGAAATATCAATGAATACGGTCGCTGCTACAGACGCTCAACCCTTAGTTGGAATTATTATGGGTTCTCAATCTGATTGGGCAACACTTGAACACACTGCCAACATGCTCAAGCAACTTGGTGTTCCATTTGAAGCAGAAGTCGTATCTGCACATCGTACCCCAGACCGTTTATTTGAATATGCTGAAACGGCACGTGAACGTGGTATTCAAGTGATTATTGCAGGCGCAGGCGGTGCAGCACATTTACCTGGTATGTGTGCGGCAAAAACAGATGTACCTGTACTTGGGGTACCTGTGAAATCATCGATTCTTAATGGTGTAGATTCATTGCTTTCAATTGTGCAAATGCCTGCTGGAATTGCTGTGGGTACATTGGCAATTGGGCCTGCTGGTGCAACCAATGCCGCAATTATGGCTGCACAAATTTTAGGCTTGACTCGCCCTGAGATTGCGAAAAATGTTGCAGATTTTCGTGAAGCACAAACTGCAAAAGTTGCAAACAACAATATCCCAGGTCAAGCTTAATTCGAGAATAACAATGAAAAACAAAACCATTGGAATTTTTGGTGGTGGGCAGCTTGGCCGTATGATGGCACAAGCCGCATTGCCTTTAAATTTGGATTGTACTTTCTTTGAAGCAAGTACCGATTGTCCATCTGCTGTGTTGGGTCAAGTCTTTTCAAGTCAGGATCCACAAGGCTTAGAGCAGTTTATTGCGAGTGCAGATGTATTTAGTCTTGAATTTGAAAACACGCCTTTAGCAGATGTTGATCTGCTCATGCAAAGTAAAGCTATACACCCTCCTCGTCAGGCATTGGCAATTGCACAAAACCGCTTGTCTGAAAAAACACTATTCAACGCATTAGCGATTCCTGTTGCGCCTTTTCGTGCAGTCGACAGCCTTGAAACGCTGAAACAAGCAGTAACTGAGCTTGGCTTACCAATAGTTTTAAAAACAGCGACAGGCGGCTATGACGGTAAAGGTCAGTTTGTTCTCCGTGAAGCTGAGCAAATCGACCAAGCATGGCAAGAACTTGGCCCTGCAAAATCACTTATTGCGGAAAGTTTTGTTAAATTTTCACGTGAAGTTTCGATTATTGCGGTTCGTGGACAAAATGGTGATGTAAAAACATGGCCATTGGCTGAAAACCATCATCATCATGGTATTTTGTCGCATTCGATTATTCCTGCGCCAAACAGTGCTGAATTTTTGCCTGTTGCACAGGACTACATCACACGCTTACTGAACCATTTAAACTATATTGGTGTGCTAACGCTTGAACTGTTTGTAACTGAACAAGGCTTATATGCCAATGAAATGGCGCCGCGTGTGCATAACTCTGGACATTGGTCAATCGAAGGCGCAGTTTGCTCTCAGTTTGAAAACCACGTACGTGCGGTTGCAGGCTTACCTTTAGGTTCAACCGAAGTTGTACGTCCAAGTGTGATGGTGAATATCATTGGTCAACATCCAAAAACTGAAGATGTTTTGGCACTCAATGGCGCGCATTTACACCTGTATAACAAGACTGAACGTGCAGGACGTAAACTCGGTCATATCACCCTAATGCCAGTAAATAGCGATGAATTAAGCAATTTATGTCGTCAGTTAGCAAAAATCCTGCCTGAACCTTTGGCATTGACTCAAGATATGAACATTTAATTCAAATTTGTTTTTAAAAAAAGCGATCACGATGTGGATCGCTTTTTTATTGGCAGAAATTCGGTAAGATGTGCGCCCTTAAATTTCTTCGCAGAGATCAAGCTGCTGTGGATAAGTTTTAGTAGAATAAAAAATAATATTTTAAATTTAAACTTTGGTTTTGAATTTAAATTTTCCTTTATGAAATGAATTTAAAACCAAGAATAAGCTATTTATGAGTTATCCACATGTGGGTAGATTATTTTGTGAATTTAAAATTGAATTCAAAGTAATATTTGATTGTCTTGTGGATAAAATTTTAAATTTAAAACCTGTGAATGAATTTAAATCAAAATAACAATTTTTGAATTCATTTTTAATCGTCAAAAAAACCGGATGGTGCTAATGTAGGCGTAAGGATTTGAATTCAAAAATGGTCTTTACTCAACATGCGATATTCTTCATTTTTTGTCGGTACAACTTTATTGTTTACAGTTCATGCGCAAGCTGAACTGGTGATCAATGATTCAATTTCATCAACAGTGACGCCACCATCACAAATAACAACACCTGTAACCCCCGTAAGTGATCGCTTTCAAAGCTGCCTTGCAAATTTGCGTAGTCAGGCAATCAACTCTGGCGTGAATGCCAGTACCTATGATCGCTACACTCAAAACTTAACACCAGATTATTCGGTGGTTGAGAAATTAAATTATCAACCAGAGTTTTCGACACCAATCTGGGATTATCTTTCGGGTTTGGTGGATGATGAGCGTGTCCGTGATGGACAACAAAAAATTGCCCAATATCGCAGTGTGTTAAATCAGGTTTCTCAAACGTATGGTGTACCTGCTGAAACTGTGGTGGCAGTGTGGGGGGTGGAAAGTAACTACGGCAATATTTCGGGCAAATATCCATTATTACAGTCACTTGGGACGCTGAGCTGTGAAGGTCGTCGTCAAAGTTATTTCCGTACCGAATTTTTTGCGGCAATGCGTATTTTGCAGCGTGGAGATTTGACTGAAGAGCAAATGAAAGGCTCATGGGCAGGTGCATTTGGTCATACCCAATTTATGCCTTCTACTTATGAACGTCTGGCCGTTGATTTTGATGGCGATGGCCGTCGCGATTTGGTTTCGAGTGTACCTGATGCTTTGGCTTCAACTGCAAACTTTTTAAAGAAAGCAGGGTGGCAAACAGGTATGCCGTGGGGCTTTGAAGTGAAGATTCCACAAGGAATGTCGGTTGCGGGAGAAAGTCGCCGTAATAAAAAACCGTTATCGTATTGGATTGCACAAGGGTTAACACGGGCAGATGGTTCAACCATTGTTCAGGGAAATTTGACCACTACCACACCAGCAGGCCTCATGATGCCAGCGGGTGCAAATGGGCCATCATTTTTAGTGTTTAAAAACTTTGATGCGATCTATGGTTATAACGCTGCTGAAAGCTATGCTTTGGCGATTGCACATTTATCTGACAGATTACAAGGTGCAGGGCCATTTTTAACACCATGGCCAACAGATGATGCTGGTACATCACGGGCAGAACGCCGTGAGATTCAACGGCTCTTGCTTAGTAAAGGGTATGACATTGGTGAGGCGGATGGCTTGATTGGTGACAAAACACGTCAGGCGATTCAAAAAGAACAAGTACGTCTTGGGTTAAATCCAACTGGGCGAGCAGGGCAGCAAATATTACGGGTCTTACGTAACGAACAGGCACAAAAAATGTTGCCTTAAATAAACTGAAAAAGGAGATGAAATGTTAAATTCCTCTCCTTTTTTAAAACAAACTTAGAAATCTTTATGGTCTATTTTGACTGCATCCAAGACATCAAAAATCACCGCAGTAACATCTTGGCTTAAGTCCCGATCATTAAAAATTTCATAAGCTGTAATGGTCACATCAGTATCGCTAGGAAGCTCTTTTTGTTCTTCTTGAATCAGATGCTCTATTGGCATTATGGTTTGTTTCACTTCAAGATGCAAAATATCATCATACTCAATATTTTCATCATCAAGTTCAATCATTTGGTGATTAAAATATGGGAGTAGGATGGCGTGTAGGTAAGGGGTAAGCTCCTCAATATTAAAAAGTTCAATATCACGAGTTTCCTCGATGGTACTGATATGGTCATTTACTTCGAGAATAATATGATAATAACTCACACCGACTTCCTCATATTTAGAGTGCTCTTTAATTAAACATACCATGAAATTGAGCTTTTTTCCGAATCTAGAGTCTGAATTTGGTTAAAAAATTATTCAAGGAAGTATTCTCATCCAGTAAGGCAATATCATCTGTAGTTAATTGAAAGTCCTCTAAATTTTGTTGTTTTAAGGTTGGATACATCAGGGCCTTAGGATTATTGTATAAATGTTTTAACCCCAGTGCATGTCCTAACTCATGCGCGAGAACGAGGCGTAAATCATCCTGATTTTCAAATTCATAGACATTAATTTCTCGACCATTAAAAATACCTTTATCAAACTGGCGGGCGGCATAGTGCTGGTTATATCGATCAATGGATTGGCGAATCTGTTGATTGGTTTGGTTGTAATGATCTACCTGTTGGTTGGATGTTGATACAACCTGATTATGGGCAATAATCGCCTGATTCAGTTGTTGTTTTTGTTGTTCTAAATAAATTTTTTGTTGATTAAATATGGACTTTAATTGTGGATTGGCCCCACCTTGCTGATTTATTTGTTCTACGGTTTGATTGTACTGTGCTAAAGCTACTTGAAACTCAGCCTGTTTCCGATCAAGCATCATTTGAGATTGTGCAATCGATTGCTTTTTTGCATCGAGAAATTGCTGTTGCTGCTGTTGTTGAGCTTGCGTTTGTTGAATTTGTTGTAGTTGCTGGACTCTTTGATTGGTCTGGTTTTGTCGTTCATCATAAACAAAATTAATTTGCAGTCGGGCATGAGGGTCGTAGACAAACCAAATATGACCTGTGCCTTGTTGCCAAATATGGTCAGCTTGTTCAGATAATTGCTGTGCCTCAGACATAGAAAGCCCAAAGCGTGGATCAATCTGCCCGATACGATAATGCAGGCGCGTATCAAAAGGATGCAGGATACGGCTTGAAATAGGATTGAGTCGAATTTGTGGATATCGGATTTGTTGAAACAGGAGTAGGGCGAACCAGAGAAAAAGTAGCGTCCATAAACCTGTTTTCATAGCTGCTCGCATCAACATTTCATTTTTAAATGGATGGAAATTTTAGCTTAATGTTGTGAATTTAACCATTTTTGTTGAAGATGACACGCCATCAGATCAATAAAATAGGCAATCACACAGCCTACAATACAAAATAGAATCCGTAACAATGCACCTTCAATGGTGTGATGTGAAACATCGTAAACAGTCACAATTAGAAAACTGGAAAGCGCAATCCCTGTATATTCAACGTGTTTGATAATGATGCAACTGATTGTACTGAGCAAAATGCCTAAAATTAAAAACCAATATTCTAAATTAATATAATATAAATGTGACTCTACCTTAGACATCATCAACCAAATAGCAATCCCTACAACTGAACCAATCAAATTTCCACTAATTTGATTGAAATTAACACGTTGTTGGCTGCTGGCTTGTAAGCTGAAAAAAGCAGTCAGGTTTGCCCATAAGAAAAAATTGGTGTCTTTGTTTTTATCAAATAAGATGGAGAGTAGGGTGATAATCGCTGCACAACATAAAATCTTGCTGATATAAATGATTTTTTCAAGCTCGAAAAGGTTCATACGATGGTGAGTTGGTGAACAGATTAGGTTATGTATTATAAGAAAAATAAAATGCAGCTTTGTAATAACTTTATCAAAACCCGTAAATAAAAAAACCGCCCAATCACTTGAGCGGTTTTCGTTTACAACGACAAATTATTTTTTGTCATCTTTTACTTCAGTGAACTCAGCATCTACAACGCCATCATCTGCTTTTTGTTGACCACTAGCATTACCACCTTGGAATGCGTTTGGATCAAAACCTTCAGCGCCACCTTGAGCACCTTGAGCTTGTTCATACGCACGTTGCGTAATTGGCATCAAGATGTTTTGAAGTGCTTCAGTTTTCGCTTTGATCGCTTCAGCATCATTTTCTTTTGCTGTTGCTTCAAGTTCAGAAACCGCTGTTTCTACTGCTGTTTTTTCATCAGCAGTGACTTTGTCACCAAGGTCTTTTACTGCTTTGTTTGCGCTGGTAATTAAAGCGTCTGCTTCGTTACGTGCTTTCGCAAGTTCTTCGAACTTACGGTCTTCTTCAGCATTTAACTCAGCATCTTTAATCATTTTTTCAATTTCAGCATCTGACAAACCTGAGTTTGCTTTGATCTGGATTGACTGTTCTTTACCAGTGCTCTTGTCTTTTGCAGATACTTTTAAGATACCGTCAGCATTGATGTCGAATGATACTTCAATTTGCGGCACACCACGTGGCGCAGGAGGGATATCACCCAACTGGAAGTTACCCAACAATTTGTTTTGTTGAGCAATTTTACGCTCACCTTGGTAAACCGAAATATCAACCGCAGGTTGATTATCTGCTGCTGTAGAGAACACTTGAGATTTCTTCGCAGGAATCGTTGTGTTTTTCTCAATGATTGGAGTTAATACACCGCCCATTGTTTCGATACCCAAAGTTAATGGTGTAACGTCAAGAAGTAATACGTCGTTTTTGTCACCAGACAATACCGCACCTTGAATCGCAGCACCAATCGCAACTGCTTCATCAGGGTTTACGTCTTTACGTGGTTCTTTGCCAAAGAATTCTTGTACTTTTTGTTGTACAAGTGGCATACGAGATTGACCACCAACCAAAATCACATCAGAGATTTCAGAAGTTGAAAGACCTGCATCTTTAAGCGCAATACGGCAAGGCTCGATTGTACGTTCAACTAGATCAGCGACTAAGCCTTCTAATTTCGCACGAGTCACATTCACAACTAAATGTTTAGGACCTGTTGCATCAGCAGTGATATACGGCAAGTTAATTTCAGTTGAATTTGCAGAAGAAAGCTCGATTTTCGCTTTTTCAGCCGCTTCTTTTAAGCGTTGTAATGCAAGAGGATCATTTTTCAAATTTACATTTTGATCTTTCTTGAATTCTTCAACTAAGTAGTCAATCAATGCTGTATCGAAGTCTTCACCACCAAGGAAAGTATCACCATTTGTAGACAACACTTCGATTTGTTGGTCGCCATCAAGATCAGCGATTTCAATGATTGATACGTCAAAAGTACCACCACCTAAGTCGTAAACTGCAATTTTACGGTCGCCTTCTTTTTTGTCCATACCAAACGCAAGTGCCGCAGCAGTTGGTTCGTTGATGATACGTTTTACATCAAGACCTGCAATTTTACCAGCATCTTTAGTCGCTTGACGTTGAGCATCGTTAAAGTACGCAGGTACTGTAACAACTGCTTCAGTGACTGTTTCACCTAGATAATCTTCTGCTGTTTTTTTCATTTTTTTCAAAATTTCAGCAGAGATTTGTTGTGGTGCAAGTTTTTTATCGTTTACATCAACCCAAGCATCGCCATTGTCTGCTTTAATGATTTTGTAAGGTACAAGACCGATATCTTTTTGTACCGCAGCATCATCATAACGACGACCAATTAAACGCTTGATTGCGAATAATGTGTTTTTAGGATTTGTTACTGCTTGGCGTTTTGCTGCCTGACCAACCAAAATTTCGCCATCTTTATATGCAACGATAGATGGAGTAGTGCGCGCACCTTCAGCGTTTTCGATTACTTTTACTTTATCGCCTTCAAGTACTGCAACACATGAGTTGGTAGTACCTAGGTCAATACCAATAATTTTAGCCATTAATGTGTTCCTCAAAAATTTTGTGCAATTGTTTATGCTTGCTATTCGATATGAGAGTGAATTGATTTTTTTCAAGTATTATGATGAAAAAAATTAAAAACACTCATCTCAATATCATCTTATTGACCAACAGTGACCATTGCTGGACGAAGTAAGCGACCAGAAAGGGTATAGCCTTTTTGTAAGACGTTACCAATTTCACCAGATTTTGCATTTGGATCGATACCAACAGCTTGGTGAAGATCGGCATTAAAACCATTTTCTGTATCAACAGCTGCGATTTCATGCTTTTCTAAAGTGGTAATTAAAGACTTTAACGTCAGTTCGACACCTTCAAGTAAAGGTGATTTTTCTTCGCCAGAAGCTAAAATTGCGCGCTCTAAATTATCAACCGACTCAAGTAAGCCTTTTGCAAATTTTTCCAAAGCAAATTTTTTCGCATTTTCAGCTTCACGAACTAAACGCTCTTTTACTTTTTCAGCTTCATAAACAGCATTTGCCGCACGTGCTTTTTCAAGTTTCAAACTTTCTTCAAGTTTGGAAATTTGTTCTTTTAAATCTTCAACGGTAACACTGCCTGCCTGTTCTACATTTTCTGATGAATCAATCTGTTCAGATTGAGTATCTTGAACGTGCTCGTTTTGTTCATGTGCCATTGATGATCTCCGTTTAAAAATGTTTTTAAACATGTACAGTCCTTTGGCGTCAGTACGGTCTACGCATATTCTGAACTGCCATGAAATGGGTTTTTATGACTTATACAAGAAGTATGGGCGCTCCATAAAAAATCAACCGTTGTTATGCTGAAACAACTAAAAAAATCAGTGTATAAAAATATAATGCTTTAATATTGCTCATTTATTAAGATATCGGATAAACATGAAATCCAATCAAGATCATTTTGATCTAGCCAGATAAAAGTATTTGAGAACTTTTGTCTCTAAAATTAATAAAATAAGAAATACACTTTAAAACCACAAAAAATAATAAAAAAGCAAAGATGAATGCAGCGCTAGAGCAAGATTGTGTGCTTGGGTAAATATATAAGACATTACGTGAACAGAATGAATTCAATAAACTAGACAGAAGTTGAACAATAATCAAAAAATGTAGAGGACTCAGTGACTCCCAGTAAACGTCAAGTAAAAATTAGGATAGGGACAAAAAACATAAAGTAATATCAGATTGCATTACGGAAAAGAAACACCTTAAAAAAGTACATATTTCTATTTGGCAAGATTGGTAAAGATGGTTGGGCTCATCAAGAGCAGATTTAAAATTTTAGTTTTTATTTAATTTAAGAGAGTGATCATGAAGAAAATTGCAATTATGGCGACATTATTAAGTGGTTTTGCAGTAACAGCGATTGGTTGTACTTCACATGAAGCACAACAGGCAGCTCCAACCACACCTGTAGAACAGAACACTATAGCTACAAATAACCCTGCGCCTGCTCAAGATAATCAATCATCAGATGCAACAACAACCCCAGCACCTGCATCTGCAGGTCAATAATTTCATACAACAGATGATAATTTGTTAAAGCAATAAACTTACGGAAAAGAACCATGAAAAGTATCCAGATTCTTCATGGTTCTTTTATTCTTAAAAAGTTTCACGTGGAACAAAAAATCAAGAAAGACTTTTACTTTTATTTATAATTCGAAGCATACATTGTAAGTGAATTAATCAAAAATACAGAATACAGAATACAGAATACAGAATACAGACATTGTTTTGTTCAAACTCAGTTACAAACCAGTTATGTAATACCTATACATGTGAATCATAGTTGAAGGTGATCTTTGGAAGCATGTGGAACAGATTGGTGGGATGCTATTAAAAAACAATAAATAATGTAGTTGTATAGAATTTGGAAAAAATTTGACCCCAACAAAAACAATATTTAAATAAAAGGATAAATAGCCTAAAGAGGAGAACAATAGATTTAAATAGAAAGTTTTTGATTAAAAACCAGCATATCATCTAGGTGGTTATACAATTGTGCCAACATTTGTCATGATCTATACAAAATTAAGTAACGATAGCTGTTCGCAATAAACGCACGATATAGCGGATCGAATAGTGAAACAGCAAAACACATGAATTTTTACTTCATTGAATGTTATCGGCTGTTTGGGAACAGACGATTGCTTTGCTCTATTGTTTAAGCCAGTAATTGTAGAAAGGACCCTTACCGTTTATATAAATAGTCATAAACACTAACAGCGACTGGTAAGTGACATGATCTAGAATTTGGATATCCTCTATCAGATAACATTATAAGATTGATTGAAAAAACTGGACAAATTGAAGTGTTCCTTTATGGGGTTTTGTCTGAAATATGCCGATAATTTCGAGAAGGATTAAAGTGAAAAAGTTTTGTATATTGGCGAAGAACTGGAATAAAAATAGATCAGAGCCTGAGTAACAAATATTTGGAAAAAGAAAAACTACACATTTTAAGATGAACTTTTATGCGAAAAGCTAAAAGCCTAATTGTCATAGCTATATAGTGAAGACTTAGAGAGGGGAGAGTAAAAGTGGCTCTTGCACCATGGTTATTACCAAATTTAAAACTACTGACTCTGTCGATCGATTACACCACACACAACGCTAGTTAAAGTTCAAAGTTAAACTAACTTGAGATCTGCGGAATAGAAAAAGCTATTTGTAATGAATGACAGACACAAACGAATCATAGCGAAAGGTTTACTCGTTCCAGTGAATAAGGTGACCATAATCATGGGTTAAATTATCCATAGTATTAGGCCAATATCTAAAGTCATGTAAAGGAACTACTAAAATTATGAATATAGAATTACAGCGCTAAAAAATATATAAAATAAAAATATTTTAAAAATCATCAACTTAATAAAAGTAAGAGAAAATTTTTGCACAAAAACAGAGCACTCAGGAAAAGATGCGCTAAAAATGCTTGCATACGTAAAAAAATTACCTATAATGAGCACATACCAACGAAAACATTGAAACTTAACAAAATTAAGGTACAATGTGAAGTTCTGGTCTCTACTTCTGAAGAAGAGTAGATTATTCATTAAAGAATTGATAAGAACAACTTGTGTGGATTTTTACTGACAATTTATCGAAAGAAATTTCATTGATTGAATGGTAAGAATTACTCGAAGTTTATTTGAGCGAATTTAAGTCAGAAAATTGAT
>NZ_JBCNKN010000017.1:0-39517 GCF_039596015.1 Acinetobacter sp. | reverse complement strand
TCCAGTCCACTCGAAGCATAGCTTCTCGCCTTGCGACTGGGCAAAGCAGTGCTTTGCTGATCCAGTCCACTCGAAGCATAGCTTCTCGCCTTGCGACTGGGCAAAGCAGTGCTTTGCTGATCCAGTCTCATATTTTGCCTTGAATTCATAAAATTGGCTAATCAATATTGAAATTAAGGTTCTTCAGGTAAATTGATATTCATTTCAAGCATTTCAATGTTTGCTTCTGAACGAACCTGCATTTGAATATGTTGTTCATTCACGCCACTCACGTAACGTCCAACCACCTGCATAATTTCTTTTTTCATTTGGTCAATTTTATCTTGACTTAAACGTCCACCACCAAATCCTTTTTCAGAGGCAACAATGACTTTTAAGCGGTCTTTAGCTGTTTGCGCGCTAGAGAGTTTTTCTTCATTGCCAAATAGTTTACTCCAGAATCCTGCCATGGTTATGCTCCAAATAGACGGGCCAACCAACCTTTTGGTTTTGCCGTGATATGTCGATAAGGACGGTCTTCACCAAGGAAACGTGCGACAAGGTCGTCATACGCCTGACCTGCACTGGTTTCTGTATACAGAATGACAGGTTTACCTTCGTTTGACGCTTGCAATACGCTTGGACATTCAGGAATAACGCCTAATGTTGGAATACGCAAGATGTCTTTTGAAATATCATCAATGGTCAACATTTCCTGACGATCTGCACGTTCAGGGTTAAAACGTGTAATGCATAGATGTTTACGGATACGACCTTCGTTATGCTCAACTTTTTTGGTTTTACTATCGAGCATACCGATAATGCGGTCAGAGTCACGTACAGATGAAATTTCAGGGTTGGTTACAATGATAGCTTCATCTGCATGGTACATGGCCAAAATCGCACCACGTTCAATCCCTGCTGGTGAATCACAAATAATGTAATCGAACTCCTGAGCGAGTTCGTTCATAACACGTTCAACGCCTTCATCACTTAATGCGTCTTTATCACGTGTTTGTGATGCGGGTAAAATGTATAGGTTTTCAATATCTTTATCGCGAATAAGCGCTTGTTGTAAACGTGCTTCGTTATTAATTACATTGACAAAGTCATATACGACGCGACGTTCACAACCCATAATTAAATCAAGGTTACGTAAACCCACATCAAAGTCGATAACCACTGTTTTGTGGCCACGTAAGGCTAAGCCTGTAGCAAATGATGCGCTGGTTGTAGTCTTACCTACACCGCCTTTGCCTGAAGTTACGACAACAATTTTGGCCACCGAATTCGCTCCTGTTTGGTCATTTGCTTTTCAAAATAATCAAGTGCATTTAAAAATCTAAAGAATATCCTATTATCTTAAATTTCTAATGCTTCAAATTCTAGTTCATGACGTTCATTTAAATAAATTTGAACAGGTTTTTTTATCATGTCGTGTGGTACGTCATCTGCCACACAATATGTACCTGCAATCGAAACCAATTCAGCATTTAAAGACTGACAAAAAATACGTGCGGAAGCATCCCCGCTTGCGCCTGCAATGATACGACCATGTGTTGTACCATAAACGTGAATATTTCCTGATGCAATAATTTCTGAACCACTATTCATACTGGCATTTAAAATAACATCACCGTTTTCTTGTACAAGACACTGACCTGTACGCAAGATCTCATTATGATATGAGGTTGCATGAGAAACCGCGTTTGATTTTTGTTTACAGTTGTCTGTATTTTGAGCTTTATCTTCGATTTGTTCAACTATTTGTTCAGTGGTTGGTTTAATTCTCTGTAATGGTCGATCTGCGGGCAATACAGGGAATTGAATCGCACGTGCTTCGTCTCCCAAAATACCGTCAATGACGGCCATAGGTTGTAAACCTAAGCTGACCAATAACTGGATAAGTGCGATAAGTTCTTGTTCGACGGTACTGTCTAAAATGACCAAAGCACCTTGTGATGCCGTGTCATCTAGTAATTGAGTAAGTTGCTGGCGAATAGCATCATGATCATTCGTATCGAAGGTTAACCGTGAAAAATTAACCATTCTGCCTGTAATGCGTATATCAGCCATAGTACTTCCTTAAAGGCCCTTGACCAAGCGACTAAATTAAGTCAAAGATTGTTAAAAATAGGGTAAATGTCACTTAGCATAGGTATGAAATATGACATTTTAAAGTGAAGAATGCTGGACAACGGGTCGAGGCACAAACAACACCAAGCTGAGGCATATTTAGTTTTGAACTCGTTTGGATGCCGCTAGAATTTGTTGCCATTGTTTCACTTTTACTTGTTTGCGTATTGATTCTAAACTTTCATAAACAGCAGATTCAACAAAAGATTCAAGAGATGCTTGATCAATGTTCACCTGACTCAGTTTCAGTGCAATATGCTGGTAGGTTAAGTTAGATTGGTTGAGTGGTTTTTCGACAAAGGGTTCAAGTAATCCCTGTGTGATGTTTTCACCCAAACGACGACCAATATTCTTGAGTTGGTTTTCAATGTGGCTTCCCACGATTGGAAATGGGCGCAACAATTGATGAATTTCTGGTGTATCGGCAACGGCTTTTTGAACGATATCACCAACATGTTGCGCAAGATATTCACGTTGCTGTTTGAGTTCAGTGGCCAGATTGTCTTGTAAAAGATCTGCAAGGGCTTTGGCAAACATCTCTCTGTGATGATTTACCAAATCATGAATGATTTTTTTATGCGTTGAACTGGTATCAAGTTCATGCCGAATACCATCGAGTACCGTGATCACGATACGATCTGACAACTCTTCCATAATGACTTGATAATAGAAACGTCCTGTTTCATGCCAGTGCTGTGGAATAATTTGATAGCCTAATTCGTGCAATCGATAGGCGATAATCCCCGCGCGAAATAAACGCAAAAACCGCAGTTGGGGAATAATCGCCAAAATTTCATACCAATGAATAAATGGAAAGAAAAACCAGCGTTGATGATGTCGTTGTACAATTGCAATTGTCCATCGAATGAGCAACTCGCAAATTAAGAAACTAATAAACCAGCCTTCGGTTTTATTCACCCACGGATGTAGCTGCTGTTTATAAAAATTGAGAAATTCCATCAAATGCAGGTGCTGAGAAAGCCACACTGCAAAGTTGCTCATGAATACCGCATTGGCACCCAAACAGAACAAATTAAAAATAATAATACCCATCATGAAAATGTCATAGATGAGATAGAGTTTCCATCGCAGTGAATTATGATGAACGTGATTAAATTTATTTGAGCGTTTCGCAGCATTCGGCATGATGATTAGGACTCGGTGGTAACTGAAGAGAGTCGTTGTTGCATTTGGTGGATGATCTGGTCTTTTTCCTGCCAAATCTGAGTCAGCCACTGGTGGAACTGTGCCCGATACTCGCGGTCATTTTCGTAGCTGCCCTGTAATATCCAATCTGGAATTTCAATTTTGCGTAAATGAACGGCAATGCGAGGGATCTCTCCCAACCAAAAGTCACCATAACCCGATACACCGTCAGGATACACAATGGTCATATCAACCAGTGCATCGACTTTGTCCCCTAAAATATTCAGTGCCAGTGCCAGACCGCCTGCTTTGGGTTTTAATAGATATTGATAGGGTGATTTTTGTTGTCGATGTTTTTCGGGGGTAAATCGTGTGCCTTCAACATAATTGAGTAATGTAAATGGCTGGCTTAAGAGTTGTTCACAAGCTTTACGTGCTTCGGCAATATCTCGGTTTTTGAGTTCAGGATTTTTGGCAATTTGTGATTTGCTGTGACGCTTCATCATCGGAAAGCCTAAAATTTTGAAGGCTTGCCCAACAAAAGGGATAAAAATAAGCTCCCATTTGGTAAAGAAGCGGGTCAGTGGCATGCGGGTTAAACCAAAATATTGATTAACAGTAGTGTCCACCCAACTTTGATGGTTACAGATCATGATGTAATGACCCTGCAAATTTAAATCGAGCTGTTCATCAACATGAATATCCCATTTGGTGTTAGGTAACACATGGTCAATCAACCAATTATTGACTTTTAACCAACTGTTGGTAATTTGAATATTGGTTTCATCAACTTTACTCGATTTTTTAAAGAGCTTGGTTAAACCTAAAGCTAAAACAGGAGGCCCATGCAAAAAGGTACTGCCTGTGATGACTGATCCGACAGTCAGCCCTTTGGTAATTTTTTTGAAGATACTCTGATTTTTTCTTGCGCTCATAGCTATTCCTAAGATCAGTCTTGCAAGATAAAGATAACCATGCAGTGGCATAGAGTCAAAAAAAATAGAAGATCACTTAAAATATGTAAAAAATATGATCTATATATGTCGTTATGTATAGGTTATTGCTTAAATGTTAACAACTTATCTTTTTTTTAACAAAAAATTAATGTTAAGCAAATTTTATTTATTTCATAATTCAAAATATTACTAAAACATCATAAAAGGAGGCATGCGATGCGTGCAGTCGTTATTTCTACATTAACAGCTGGGGCTTTAGTCCTTTCTGGGTGTCAAAGCATGGATGGCGGTGCAACAAGTGGCATTCGCCAGTATGACAAAACTGCAATTGGTACTTTAATTGGTGCTGCAGCAGGTTATGGCATCTCTCGTTCAAGTGCGAACTCAGCTGCTCAAAATAACCGCGCTGCTGCAATTGGTGCAATTTTGGGTGCAGGTGCCGGTTTCTATCTTGACAATAAAGAGAAAAAACTTCGTCAACAAATGGCAGGTACTGGTGTAGAAGTGAACCGTAATCCAGATGGTTCAGTTGGTTTGGTGATGCCGGGTAACATTACATTTGATACCAATAAATCAACCATTAAACCGAACTTCTATACGACTTTGAACAAAGTTGCTCAAACTTTGGCTGAAGATAACAAAAGTGCAATTCTTGTAACGGGTTATACAGATAACACAGGTAATGATTCAATTAACATTCCATTATCTCAAGCTCGTGCACAAGCTGTTTCAAACTACTTGATTGGTCAAGGCGTTGGCTCAAACCGTATCAATGCACAAGGGAATGGTTCGGCAAACCCAATTGCATCAAACAGCACAGCTTCAGGTCGTGAACAAAACCGCCGTGTTGAAATCAGCATTTATGAGCGTCAATCATAATTACAAGCTGATGTATTTACCAAAGCCACCTTCGGGTGGTTTTTGGTTTTTAAGAGTATTGAGAACATTTGTTCTGATTCATTTGGCATTTTTGTCGATCTCATTCTTTTTTATCGATCATTTACAATAATATTGGTTTCATTAAAACATGTGGTCGGTGAACCATAACATTCATTGTTTTTGTTTCTTTCTACGTGATAGGTACATAGAATTTCACCTGATTTTTATTATTTCATCTCGATCAATTTTCATAAAAAGTATTCCTAATTTTGTCAAAATCGGGAGTGTCATCCGATCAGTGGGGCTAAACAAATTTCTAAATGTTTAACTCATCAGCATTTACTATTGGGATTCTAAAACGGAGATGTCTATAATCATGCTCCAACCAGAAAGAGGTAACGGTATGTCGTCAGCAAGTCAACTTAATGACAAACAACTTGAAGCAATGAAATACATTCAAGGCCCTTTGTTAGTGCTTGCTGGAGCAGGTTCGGGTAAGACATCGGTGATTACACGTAAAATTGCGTATTTGGTACAGCAATGTGGGATTCCTGCACATCGAATTACCGCCATGACCTTTACCAACAAAGCTGCACGTGAAATGAAAGAGCGTGTGGGGAAATTATTGAACCGTGAAGAATCCAAAGGTTTGTCGGTTTCAACATTCCATACCTTTGGTTTAAATTTATTGCGGTTAGAACTGAAACATCTTCCGCTAAAAAATAACTTTTCTATTTTAGATGCCGATGACTGTAAGCGCATTTTGATGGATTTAATGCACCAAGACAATTTATCTGGTGCGGAAAGCAAAGAATTAATTGCCAAAGCAATGAAGAAGATTTCAGATTGGAAAAACGATCTGATAGTTCCAGAACAGGCACACAGCACCTGTGAAACTGAAGATGATGTCCGTTTTGCTCATCTTTATCAGTTGTATGAGCGTAACTTGCGAGCCTATAACGCCGTTGATTTTGACGACTTGATTGTGTTGCCGACTCGGTTATTGCAAGAAAATGCCGAAGTGCGTGACAAGTGGCAAAACCGTGTGCGCTATTTGCTGGTCGATGAATATCAGGACACCAACACTGCCCAATATATGCTGGTTAAATTACTGGTCGGGGTTTTGGGGCGTTTCACCGCAGTAGGTGATGATGACCAGTCGATTTACGCATGGCGTGGGGCAAAGCCTGAAAACATGGCATTATTGCAACAGGACTTTCCAACCTTAAAAGTCATTAAGCTTGAGCAGAACTACCGTTCAACCAGTCGTATCTTAAAAGCAGCAAACTGTGTCATTGAAAACAATCCACATATTTTTGATAAAAAACTGTGGAGTGATAAAGGGCATGGCGAAGTTATTCGTATTATTACTTGTCGTAATGATGACGATGAAGCAGAACGTGTCGTAAAAGATTTGATGACGCATAAGCTGATGAATGGCAAGAACTGGAAAGATTATGCAGTGCTTTACCGAGGCAATTTTCAGGCACGTGTGCTAGAAACACAGCTTAGACAAATGCAAATTCCGTATAAATTGTCGGGTGGGACATCCTTTTTCGCGCGGAGTGAAATTAAGGATGTGATGAGCTATTTACGCTTGATCATCAACCCTGAAGACGACAGTGCATTTTTACGAATTATTAATACACCAAAGCGTTCAATTGGCCCTGTGACACTGGAAAAATTGGGCTTATTTGCACAGGAAAATCATTTGTCGTTATTGGCTGCGGCAGGTGATCAACGACTGTCGATGGTATTAAGCAAAAAAATCAGCTCGCAGTTGAATGAATTTGCTCAATTTATAGCGGATTACACCCGCGATATGTTGGAAGACGATGAACCTGTACCGATTATCCGTCAGATGATTACGGAAACAGGTTATATCGACTATGTTCGTGAACAGTCGGCAACGCCTGCACAGGAAAAAACCAAGCTGGATAATATTGAAACACTGTATACCAGTATTCAAAGTTTGATTAACCGTGCTGAAAATGTTGATGAAAAGAACATTGAAAGTGTGATTCGCAAAATGGTGTTGCTCGATTTATTGGAGCAGCAACAAGAAGAAGATGACGTGGATAAAGTCAACTTATTGACTTTGCATGCAGCCAAAGGTCTGGAGTTTCCATTTGTCTATATCATGGGGCTAGAAGAAGAGTTATTGCCACATAAAAACTCGATTGCCAGTGACACCATCGAAGAAGAGCGCCGTTTAATGTATGTGGGGATTACCCGTGCACGTCAGGGACTAACCTTAACCCTTGCAGAACAGCGTAAGGCAGGTGGGCAGATGAAACAGATGACCCCAAGTCGTTTTCTGGATGAATTACCACAGGATGAACTGGACTGGTTAGGGCGCAAGAAAAAAGCGCAAGTGCCTGTTGATCCGAAAGAACAAGCCAAAATGTATTTAGAGAATTTACGTGCCATGCTCAAGCATAAGCACTAATTGATAGACGATTAGGAAATAGTTATGAAAGTTCAGGTTAAAGTTTTAGATCCACGTTTAGGTCAAGAATGGCCATTACCGAGCTATGCAACATCTGGCTCAGCAGGTTTGGATTTACGTGCTTGTCTGGATGAAGCGATTCAAATTGAAGCTGGTCAAACGGTTTTAGTGAAAACAGGTTTAGCGATCTATATTGAAGATGTGAATTTTGCAGGTTTAATTTTGCCACGTTCAGGTCTAGGTCATAAGCACGGGATTGTGTTAGGCAATTTAGTGGGCCTGATTGATTCAGACTACCAAGGCGAATTGATGATTTCGGTGTGGAACCGTGGTCAAACAACATTTACCCTAGAACCAGGTGAGCGTTTGGCACAATACGTTTTAGTGCCTGTGGTTCAGGCAGAGTTTGAACAAGTCGAAGACTTTGTTGCAACAGAGCGTGGAGCAGGTGGTTTTGGACATACTGGTAAGCAATAATCATCGCCAGTGGGTTATCATTTAAACAAGAAAGGCACGAATCAGTGCCTTTTTAATAAATTAGTCTAATTATTACAAAATATATCTGAGCCAATATTTACAAAAGTTGTCATTGTCCACACAATTTGTTCATGATGAAAATGATGAACGACCATGATGCTGTTGAATAAAGCGAACTTTCCCACACAGATCTTTCGGGCATATGATATTCGAGGCAAATTAGAATACTTGACGCCTTCTATTGTGACTGCAATTGCGGTGGCATTGTCACGCTTATATTCACAACAACAGGTGAAGCGGCTCGTTTTAGGCTATGATGCTCGTTTAAGCAGTCCGAAGTATGCTGCAATGATTCAGAGCTTGCTGTCAAAGCATGGAATAGAAGTCATTCAGCTTGGCTGCTGTTCCACGCCAATGATGTATTTTTTCGCTGCCCAATATGGCGGAAATGGCATCATGATTACCGCAAGCCACAATCCAAAAACAGACAATGGCATTAAATGGATGTGTCAGGGTGAGCCGCCATCGCCAGCGCAAATTCAAGAAATTGCAGTTTGGGCACAACAGGAAATCACCCAAATTGACGATGATCAAATTGCTTTAGATTCACCACATCAATTTCATGAACAATTTCGTCAGCAATATTTACAGTATTTACAACAAGACATTCAGATTAAACGCCCACTTAAAATTGTTGTGGATGGCTTAAATGGTTCGGCAGGGCAATATGCGGTTGAAAGCCTGACACGTTTAGGTTGCATTGTCACAGCATTGCGGTGTAAGGCAAACGGACATTTCCCTGAGCATGCTCCTGATCCATCTAAAGCCCGTCATTTGCAACGATTACAACAACAGGTGATAGAACAACAGGCTGACTTAGGTTTTGCCCTAGATGGTGATGGTGATCGTGTTGTGATTGTGGATGAAACAGGGCAAATTATTGGTGCAGACAGGTTACTGTGTTTATTTGCACAAATTTGTCTGGCACAGCAACCACAACATGAAATTGTATTTGATGTGAAATGCTCGAATCAGGTGACACAGTTTGTTGAAAAGCATCAGGGTATTGCCACCATGATTCGTACAGGCAGTACGTTTTTGCGTAAATATATTGCACATTCAAAACGGCAGGCTATTTTTGGTGGTGAATATGCGGGGCATTATGTGTTTAATGATGGACGCGGGCGGGGGTACGATGACGGCTTGTATGCTGCATTACGCGCAATCGAATTTCTCAGTCAGCAAGATCAGTCATTTTCACAGTTGATGCTCGCTATTCCAAAACGTTTTTCGACAGAAGATAACTACATTTCGACTCACCATCATTCTCCTCAGGCATTGTTACAACTGATCGAGCAAAATTGTCAGATGATGGGGGCGAAATTAATCAAAATAGATGGAATCCGACTTGATTTTGAGGACGGATTTGGCATTATTCGAGCATCGAATACAGGCGAATATTTGACAGCCCGTTTCGATGCCGATACAGCAGAGCGTCTAGAACAGATTCGTCAGGACTTTGCCGCTATTTTTAATTCACAATATCCAGAAATTGCCCAAGATATTCGTCAGGCGCATTAAGGAGAGGCAGATGCCATTTCAACACCAAGGCCTCGACAAAGCACAAGTACTCACTGAGGCTTTGCCGTACATTCAACGCTTTGCGGGAAAAACGCTCGTTGTAAAATATGGCGGTAATGCCATGACTGATCCAGAACTTGAAAGTTCTTTTGCACGAGATATCGTTTTACTTAAAACAGTTGGCTTAAACCCAATTGTTGTGCATGGCGGTGGGCCACAAGTTGACTCTTTACTAAAACGCTTAGGACAAGAATCTGACCGTATTGATGGGATGCGTGTCACCGATGAAGCAACGATGGAAGTTGTGGAAATGGTGCTGGGCGGTAGTGTCAATAAATCAATCGTGAATTTGATTAACCAACATGGTGGTCGTGCAATTGGTTTGACAGGTAAAGATGGAAACCTGTTACATGCGCGAAAACTGCTGATGGAAAAACAGGCCGATGATGGAACAATTCAACACATTGACCTCGGGATGGTTGGTGAAGTTGTTGGGGTAAAAACTGACGTTCTTGAAATGTTTACCCAAGGTGATTTTATTCCTGTTATTGCACCTTTAGGTGTCGATGAGCATGGCAATACCTATAACATCAATGCAGACCTTGTTGCAGGTAAAGTTGCTGAAGCCTTAGGTGCTGAAAAGTTGATTTTACTGACCAATATTTCGGGTGTATTAGACGAAAATAAACAGCTTCTGACAGGATTAACCACTCAGGAAGTCGATCGTTTAATTGAAACTGGTGTGATTTACGGTGGCATGATTCCAAAAGTAAGCTGTGCATTGGATGCGGTAAAAGGTGGTGTCGTTAGTGCGCATATTGTTGACGGACGTGTTCCACATGCAACATTGCTAGAAATCTTTACCGATCATGGTGTTGGAACATTGATTACCAATCGTGCAAAACATGCTTAACATTAAATTTTAAAATCATCTCAATGTTAAGGTTTCTTGTAGCCTTAACATTGTTTTTATTCTAAATATCGACAATAGAACAATAATTTTATCTAAAAATATGATAAAGACAGTAGAAAAACGAATTTGCGTCATACGCAGCTATCTATTACATTCAACTTAAGATTTAACATTTTGAAAAAAGAAGTCGTCCAATGTGCCAACTCCTCGGAATGAACTGTGCAACGCCAACGGATATCACCTTCTCATTTAGAGGGTTTTCACAACGTGCGGGAATTACATCAGATCATTGTGATGGCTTTGGAATCGCCTTTTTTGAGGATAAAGCGTGCCGTTTATTCGTGGATAATCAGTCTGCAATCAAATCACCGATTGCAGAACTGGTTCGTGACTATCCAATCAAATCGAAAAATGTTGTTGCGCATATTCGCAAAGCCACACAGGGTAAAATTACTCTTGAAAATTCACACCCATTTGTTCGTGAATTATGGGGGCGGCACTGGGTGTTTGCACACAATGGCGATTTACACGGCTTTCAGCCTGAACTCACAGGACGATTTACGCCTGTGGGCAATACAGACAGTGAATATGCCTTTTGCTATTTGCTAGATCAGTTGGTGCAACATTTTGGCTATCAGCCACCAGCGATTTTAGAAGTTGCACAGGCGCTTGAAAAAATCGTCCCAAAAGTTGCTGAATACGGCACATTTAACTTTTGTTTGTCGAATGGACAAGCTTTGTTTAGTTATGCAACGACTAAACTACATTGGCTGGTACGAGGATACCCTTTTAAACCTGCACATTTGATTGATCTGGATGTTGAAGTGGACTTTAGTACCGTGACAACTCCCCAAGACCGTGTTGCTGTGATTACCACAGAACCCCTGACACAAAATGAAATTTGGACGGCATTTCGACCAGGTCAGTTTATTGTATTTCAAGATGGACAAAATATTTATCAGGCACAAACATATATTGAACGGTTGCAGCGTGAGAAATTAGACCCATCGCTACGTCGTATTACACAAGCGGATATGTATTAAAAGTCTAAAAATAAATGTGAATAAATTCACAATTTATGGGTATAAATGATTCTTTATTTGCACTTTTTTTGATTGGGAAAAGCATATTTTGTTCTAATTTTGTGCTTAATTTATGCTGTAATTGGTTAAAAAATACTTGACTCTTTTAGTTTATATTAATCTATTTTTTCTATATATATCAAATGATTAATATAATATTGGCTTAATCCCGACTAGCCCGCTTGATTTTTTGTTGCTGTTGAGTCGTATATGATGGCACCTGATTAGTGGGGAGTTAAGTTCAACATGAAAATGAATTGGCGTTCAGAATATAATACAGGGATCGAGGTTATTGATGACCAACATAAACGTATTCTAGATTATATCAATGAAATCGAGGACGTTCGCTCAACGCACGATCAGGTAAAAATTAAAGAGGTATTAGACAATATTATTGACTATACACAATCGCATTTTACTTTTGAAGAAAGTTTACAAGAAGAAGCCGAGTATAAATATCGCGTTCCACATAAACGCGTACACGATCTTTTTATTAAAAAAATTGAAAATTACCGTGATCGTTTTTTAATGGGGCAAGCAATAGAAGAAGAATTGCATCAGATTCTAACAAAATGGTTAATTAACCATATACAACACGATGATGCGGATTATGTTGGAGCAGTGAAAGAAAACATGCAAAACATTATTCGAGAAAAAGAAAAGAAAAAAGGAAAGAACTGGTTTTCTCGTTTCTTTTCCTAGGAATAACAAAATAAGAATAATAAAATAATAAAATGAAATTCGCGCTCAAGAATCATTGCTTCGGCAATGATTTCTTTTTTTGAGTAAACTTTGATTTTCCTGAGTGACAAAGGCAAAATAGCTCATCATTCTTGAAACTTCGGATGCAGGACATACCTATGTCACGATGGTTATCGCCGCTGATGGCGTTTTGTTTATCTTTTATGTTGATGGTTACACTGGCACCAACAGTTGGTATCCAGATTGATCGTCCACTTGATTTTTGGCTACTGTGGTTGATCAGTATGCTGGTCTTGGCATTACCTATTGGTTATTTGGAAATTGCCTTGGTTAGACGAGCAAAAACATCTGCATTGAATGCTTTGATGGGGTTAACGCGTGATGCGGATGCTTCACCACGTTGGCGAATTGCGGGTTGGTTAGCGGTCAGTTTTATTCCATTCCTAGCAGGCGCTATTTTGGCAAATGCAGGCCATGTTTTGCAGGGCAATGGACTGATATTGACCTCTGAGTCAATTTTATTCCTGATTGCGGCTGTGATTGCGGTCGGATTCTCTTTTATCCCACGTATTTGGCTAACCTTGGTTCTGGTTGTTGGTGTTCTTGCTTCGTTGGTTTTGAGCCATTTATTCCCATTACAATTAGAAGCGTGGCATGTCACTGCTATTTCATTCACTGAGTGGGGCAATGCGACTGTTTTAGCCTTGGTTGCAAGCGGCTTAGGGTTGGGCGTGTATTCGCAAACGAGCCTTGTGCAACTGAATCAAGCAGAGCACGTCTCTCAAGTTCAATTTCCGATTTGGATTGCACAATTATTGGCGGTGATTGCATTTGGTTTCTTTGCTGTACAGACACAAATTCCTGCTTTAAGTGTGATGATCACTGCGCTTTTTGCTGCGGCATTGCTCTTACAACTCGCCCGTGAGCAACTACAACAACGTCAAGTTTCGATCATTTTACAATGGATCATTCAGTTACTTCCTTTGTTTATTTGGGCTGTTACTGCAACGCTAAACGTATTTAATTTGCTCGTGATGTTGTGGGGCTTAGTGATTTGTTTAATTTATGCGGTATTTGTAGGCTGGGTGATGAAAATCAGTCATCTACGTAAAGCACTGAATTTTTCAAATGAAGCCATTTATAATCTTTGGCGTATCGCTGTGCGTATTGTGTTGCCATTGTCGATTGTACTTGCAATTATTGCGATTGTGATGGGGCACATCTGATGCAGCAATATGTGTGGGTTGCCTATGCATCTCCTGAACAACAATTTCATATTAAAGTTGTTTATCAGGAAGGAATGACTGTGGCAGATGCGATTGCGCAAAGTGGCTTAAATGAACAGACTCAATTGCCTGAAACATTGAATTTGGGTATTTGGGGGGTGAAAATTCATAGTCCAACGCATTTGCTCAAAGCGGGCGATCGTGTTGAAATCTATCTTCCTTTAAAGATTAACCCAAAAGATATTCGTCGAAAACGGGCAGAAAAAAATCCTGTTGGACGTTACCAAACTGGTAATCGTTTTAAACGATCTTGATGATAAAAATAATCCCAATCAAATGATTGGGATTATTGCTTTTGTATCTGTCATTATGTGCTTATAATGAAGGCGCATTAAGAATTGCTTCTTTTGAAGGTGGTAGACCTGGTTGAGCATCAGGAATTGAATCTAGACCTTCAATTTTGGTGACAACACCTGTGTTATCAAAGTAAATTTTTAAATGCTGTCCGTGTGCAGCAGGGATTTTTGCTTTTTTGGCATAAGTTCCCGGAATATAGTTGTAGATATAATCCCAACGCTCTGGGTTCATAGGGTCGGCAATGGTCGGGCTGCCAAGTAAGAAACGAACTTGTTGGTAATTCATGCCAGTTTGTACTTGGGATGCTTGTGCTTTAGTTAAAGGTGTACCCTGAGGGATATCGATTTTATATACACAGCCGGCGAGCAACGTACTGACGAGTAAGCTCGTCAACATTATTTTTTGCATTTTGCTACACTATCCAAATCAATTATGATGCATTTAATCTAGGGATAGATCATACTGCATCTAAACTCTGTTGCATATTCCAATTTAAAAATTGTTGAGAGACTTTTTCATGGCAATTTCAAACCAAGATTTACGTAAAGCTGGCCTTAAAGTAACCCTTCCAAGAATTAAAATATTGGAACTACTTGAAAACTCAAAACAGCATCATTTGAGCGCTGAAGACATTTATAAAACATTACTTGATCAAGGTGAAGATGTTGGTTTAGCAACTGTATATCGTGTATTAACACAATTTGAAGCTGCTGGTATTATTCAACGTCATCATTTTGAAAATAATCATTCTGTTTTTGAGATTATGCAAGAAGACCATCATGACCATCTTGTTTGTCAAAACTGTAATAAAGTGATTGAATTTACAAATGATGTGATTGAACAAGAGCAGCATAAAGTTGCCGAAAAATTTGGTTTTTCTCTAACAGGGCATTCTTTGAATCTGTATGGTTATTGCGATGCAGTTGAATGTCAGGAAGTATTTCGCAAGAAATAATTCTACATAAATATAACAATAAAAAGGCGCTTTTAAGAGCGTCTTTTTATTTTTAGAATGTCATCTCATATCGCTATATTATGATTTTTTGGTAAAAAATAGCGATGTTTAAAATATGATGAACCAGAAAATTAAAGAAATATTATCAATAAAATGCTGTAATCATATTCAAAAATTGATGATTCACGATGTGTTAAAGCACCTGATTTAATACTCAAATATGAATATAAAATTTAATATACAAAAAATAAAACCGAGCTAATGACTTAACTCGGTTGAATATGAAACGGTTTGCCTGTTTTAGCAATAGACCGTCATTGATATCGTTTTAGTGTAGCACAGTCAGTTGAGTGTAAACGCAATATAGGTAAGCTAAAACGACTAGTGCCACAACAGGTTCTACAATTTTAGCCCAAGTTGGAATTTCAGCGACAGTTGGCTCTGCAACGTGTTGATCTTGGTCGTGATGTGAGTGAACCATGTGATTAAACTCCTGAATGCTATCATCAAGCGATGCGGTATCTTCTTCAATAATTGGTTTTGAACCAACAAGTGATGTAAGTTGGTTGGTTCTCCATATCCAATCTTCCGCCTGTCCAGATAAATAGTCAATCTGATCTTTTAATAAATGAATCAGATCCCCTTGTCCTAAATGACCAATGTCGTCGAGCTGTTTCAGTTCTTTGAACTGTAATTCAAAGATATCACTGAGTAATTGTTCAAATTCGGCTTTGGGTAGCGTTGACTTGTTTTGTGGTGAGGTGGTTAAATGGCGAGCAAGTTGTTGAATATAAAGAGGGTCTTGTTGATGGATTTCTTTATAAAGCTGATCTGGGGAAACTTGTGACTCATGAATGAGTTTACCCAAAACTAATGCGTTTAGTTTCAGAACCAATGCATTTGCTTTTTCAGCTGTATATTGTTGAAAATGCTGAGGCTTTTGGATTTTAGTTTGCTCAGCAAAATATTGGAATAAATCAAAAGCCATAAGCACATCCTTTTTATTGTCAGTCTAGAATTCTGAGACTTGGTTTTTTCTTCTCTGGTTCAGGCTCACTTGAGCTGATCGTGTTTTGTTCTTGGTTGTGTTCTTCAGAAATATTGTCATATTCATTTGGATCAAAGAATAAACCTTGCCCATTTTCCCGTGCATAAACGCCCATGACAGCAGCTAACGGAACATAAAGATTTTGTGATACGCCACCAAAACGTGCAGAAAAAGTAATGGCATCATTGCTCATGTGAAACTGATGTACAGCATGTGGTGCAATGTTGAGTACAATTTGCCCATCCTTTACATACTGTACAGGAACCGTAGTGTTGGGCTGTGTTGCATCAACCAATAAATAAGGCGTAAGTTGATTGTCACAAATCCATTCATAAATTGCGCGTGCCAAGTAAGGGCGTGTAGGGCTTAAAGCAATTTCTTGTTCAGACATTCGACTCAACTCTTAAGGTTTTACAATAAGATCACTATACCTGTTTTTTTCTTGTAATGTCATGGATTTGACAAAGCTTGTACGATTAAAAATCCGTTGTGCATATAAAAAAATGGGGCGGCATTGTTGCGCTGGTAGCTGTATTCCCATCTCATTTAGACGGATTAAAATTGAGCCGAGCATACAATCTAAAATAGAAAATTGCTCTGACATAAAAAATGGAAAATGCTGAAAAAGTGGGGTGAGAGAGATAAAAGTATCTCTTAATTCTTTTTGTGCAGATTTTTTCTCGGTTTCATCGAGTGTATCTGAATGGCGGAGCATCTGGTCAACCAGACGGAACCAGTCTTGTTCAAAACGCCAGACATATTGGCGCTGCTGTGCACGTTGAACGGGCGCATCGGCATAGAGTTTGTTTTGTCGGTATCGATCATCTAGAAATTCAGCAATGATTGGGGCATGAAATAATTTGATGCCTTGATCGAGTAACATTGGAAGCTGATTGTATGGATTTAAACTGGCGAGGTCTTCATCATCATAATCCACAAGAACGAGTTGGTACTTGATCTGTTTTTCAGCCAATACGAAACGAATCCAGTGTGAACGATAGTCATTGCTATGACTATACAGGGTAATACCTTGATGTTCAGAAATTTCCAGAGCCATAAAATGATAAAAATAAGATGAAGGTTTAAGGATACTAAAACTACTTTGGAAAATCACGAACCGCTTGTGGTTTTACTCATATTTTTAGTTGTTTAGTATTTGTGCAATAAAAAAACCTCGGCAAAAGCCGAGGTTTTTGTCCAATTCGGAAAACGAATTAACGTTTAGAGAATTGAGGACGTTTACGAGCTTTACGTAAACCAAGTTTCTTACGTTCAACTTCACGAGCATCACGAGTAACGAAACCAGCTTGACGAAGAGCAGGTTTTAAAGTTTCATCAGCAGCGATTAAAGCGCGAGTGATACCGTGACGGATCGCACCAGCTTGACCACCGATACCACCACCAGCAACAGTGATGTATAAATCGTATTTTTCAGTTGCTTCTAAAAGCTCTAAAGGTTGACGTACAACCATACGAGCAGTTTCACGACCGAAATATTGCTCTAAAGTACGGTTGTTAATTACGAGTTTACCTGTACCAGCTGATAAGAAAACACGTGCAGTTGCGGTCTTACGGCGACCTGTACCATAGTTAGTAGCCATGTGCTGTTATCCCTTAGATGTCCAAAACTTGTGGCTGTTGAGCAGTATGCGGATGCTCGCTACCAGCATACACTTTCATCTTCTTGATCATTGCATAACCAAGAGGACCTTTTGGCAACATGCCTTTAACAGCACGTTCAAAGATTTCAGCAGGTTTGTGAGCAACTAACTTTTCGAAGTTAGTTTCTTTTAAACCGCCTGGGAATTCAGTGTGGCGATAGTATTTTTTGTCAAGAGACTTTTTACCAGTCACTTGTACTTGCTCAGCATTGATTACGATGATGTAGTCACCAGTGTCAACGTGAGGAGTGAAAGAAGTTTTATGCTTACCGCGTAAACGACGAGCGATTTCGCTAGCTAAACGACCAAGAGTTTTGCCAGAAGCATCAACAACGTACCAGTCGTGTTGTACTTCAGCAGGCTTAGCGCTGAGAGTTTTCATTAACTACATACCTATTATAGTTGGTTTGAACAAAAAGATGTCCAAACAGTCACGAGCACAGATTCTCAATAAGTTTATTTTGAATCAGAGCATCAATATAAAAATTGAGCGCACATTCTAGCGTAGTTTGTACATTCAAGAAAGGTATTTTCGACATTTTGTGGGCTTTTCTTTTTTGCGAAGCCGTTCAGCGTATAATATGCAGTATCATACGGCTGAACTGATCATCAGTAAGTAGGTAAATGTGCAACCTTTATATGTTACCAGTGGTGAGCCTGCGGGTATTGGACCAGATATTTGTTTAACACTTGCACAGCGTCAGGATGAACGTCCAGTTGTTGTTTTAGGGGACAAACATCTGCTGACAGAACGTGCCGAACAGTTAGGATTAGACGTGACTCTGGTTGACTATACGGGGCAACGACAGTCTTCTGAAGCTGGTATTTTGTATGTTGAACATGTGGCGGTTTCAAAAAAGGTTGAAGCAGGGCATTTAAATGCCAGTAATGCCAGTTATGTTTTGGAACAGTTAAGACGTTCGGCAGAATATGCGTTAGCGGGAAAAAGTGTTGGGGTTGCAACTGCACCTGTACAAAAATCGGTGATCAATGAGGCAGGCATTCATTTTAGTGGTCATACCGAATATTATCAGGAATATGCTGGTGTTGAACGAGTTGTGATGATGCTGGCCACCAAATCATTAAGAGTGGCATTGGCAACGACTCATTTACCTTTACGTGATGTACCCGATGCGATTACGCCGACGCGGTTACGTCAGGTAATTGATATTTTATTACATGACCTAAAAACCAAATTTAAAATTGCTGAACCACGAATTTTAGTGTGTGGTTTAAATCCCCATGCGGGAGAAGATGGTTATTTAGGGCGTGAAGAAATCGAGATTATTAATCCTGTTTTGAATGAATATCGTGAAGCAGGGCAAAAGTTAAGTCTATGTTTACCCGCAGATACGTTATTTACCCCAGAACATTTACAAAATGCAGATGCAGTTTTGGCAATGTACCATGATCAGGGTTTACCTGTGTTAAAATCTCAGGGATTCGGTGAAGCGATTAATATTACTTTAGGCTTACCTTTTATTCGTACCTCAGTTGACCACGGCACGGCACTGTCTCTAGCGGGGACATGGCAGGCAAAAAGTTCAAGTTTGCATGTGGCTGTTGATTTGGCTTTAACCCTAGCACAAACCTGTCGATGAACTGGTCTTTTGCGCCCCATAGCATTTCCTTATAGATGGGAAAAAATGGGTTATTCGCGGTTGCAACAGGCCGAATGATTAAAGTTTATATTTTGGAAAATTTCTATGTATCAAATTAATGCCCTAAACCCAAAAGATGAAGGGCATCAGGCACGTAAGCGTTTTGGTCAAAACTTTTTACATGACCAACGCGTGATTGCTAAAATTGTTCGTTCAGTTAACCCACGTGCGGGCGAAAATATCGTTGAAATTGGGCCAGGTCTGGCAGCATTAACTTCACCTTTGATTGGTGAATGTGATGCTTTGACTGTTGTGGAGCTAGATCGTGATTTGGCAGCAGGGTTGCCTGCACGTGTTCCACACCCAGAGCGTCTGAAAATTGTTGAGGCGGATGCGTTAAAGTTCGATTTCAGTCAGTTATTTGAAGAAGATCGTCCTTTACGTGTCGTGGGAAATCTTCCATATAATATTTCGACCCCCTTACTTTTTCATCTTTTAGAGTTTGGCTCTAAAGTAAAAGATATGCACTTTATGCTGCAAAAAGAAGTGGTGGATCGGATTACTGCCAAGCCAAATACCAAAGAGTATGGGCGTTTGTCGGTGATGATTCAGTATTATTGTCAGGCGACGTTCTTGTTTGAAGTGCCTGCGGGTTCATTCAACCCACCACCGAAAGTCACCAGTGCTGTTTTCCGTTTAGTGCCTTATGCAGAAAAACCTGTGGTTGCCAATAATGAACAGGCTTTATCTCGTTTGGTGGCACATGTCTTTACTCAACGTAGAAAAACCTTGCGCAATAGCTTAAAAGGCATGTTGGTTGAAGAAGGATTTGAGAAGGCAGGTATTGACCCGATGGCTCGACCTGAAACCTTGAGTCTAGCGCAGTTCGTTGCTTTATCTAATCAGATGGTTAACGCATGAGTAAACGCTATAATTATGTGATTGGTGATTTGCAGGGATGTTTTGAAGCATTAAAACTTCTGCTTAAAACCATTCAGTTTGATCCAGAACAGGATTTTATCTGGTTTGCAGGTGATTTGGTTGCACGTGGTGAGAATTCTTTAGGGACATTACGTTTTGTCAAAAAGTTGGTAGAACGTGGTGCTGCGGCAACAGTTCTGGGAAATCATGATTTAACCTTGCTTGCAGGCGCACGTAATTTAAAAGCGATTAAAGCCAAAGATCACACGCAGGAAATCATTGATGCGATTGACAGTGATGAGTTGATTGACTGGTTACGTCATCAGCCACTTTGTCTGTTTCCAAATGACAAAACCATTTTGACCCATGCGGGTGTGCCTTGTATTTGGTCGGCAGAGCAGACGGAAAAGCTGGCACAGGAAGTTGAGGCAGTTTTATCGCATGATGATTTTTCTGTACTCGATAGCTTCCTAAGTGAAATGTATGGCTCTCAGCCAGATCTTTGGGATGATGGTTTAGAGGGGAATGCTCGACTCAGAACCATCACCAACTATTTAACCCGAATGCGTCTAACCGATGCGACAGGGCGTTTAGAGTTTAGTTTTAAAGAATCATTAGATGACCCAATGCCGGCAGGGTTTCAACCGTGGTTTGAATTTGAGAGTTTAGCGACACAGACCCACCAGATTATCTTTGGGCACTGGGCAGCGTTGCAGGGACGGCGTGTCAAACCTCGTATTCAGAACACCGATGGTGGCTGTGTTTGGGGAAATAACTTGATTGCTTATCGTTTAGAAGACGAGCAAATATTTCAGGTTAAAAATCCGATTTAAAATAAAAAGCGATCAGAAATGATCGCTTTTTATTTTGTATGTATATCATCCTGAAATAAGGTTTTTATATAAAGAGACTGACTTCTAGATTAAGACAGGTTGGTTTAGTCACGTATCCACGTTTGTGTACGACCGAGAACCGAAACCCCTAAATAACCACGTAGATAGAGAATTTTACCGTTCGGACTGAGTCGTGCTTTTACGGTGTAAATCTTGCCTGTGAGAGGGTCTAGGATTTTGCCGTTTTCAAAAGTGTTGTTCCCAACATATTTCAGGTTATGAATAATATCTAAGCCTAAAATAGGTTTATTGGTATAAGGTGCAGGGCAATTGACACAGGTTTCTCTGGGGGTATAGCCCGGACGCGGTGTGATCTTGACAATCTTACCTGAGTAGATTCCCTCACTTTGAGGGGTAATTTGGATAAGCGCTTTGGATGAACCGGTTTTATCGTCAATGTTCTTCCAAAGTCCCTGAATCTCTGCGGCAAAAATCAGATTGCTGCATGCAGATAATAATAAGGCAAATAATATTTTTCCTTTCATGTTCTATCCTCTTGAAGATGGGGCATTTTCTTCATGTTATTTTAGGTGAGATTCCTTCTCATTAGTAGTTTATGCGAACTAAATTCTCATTATTGAAGCAAATGAAATGCAAGTGGTAGCCAAATGGCAGTAAACACGCCATTTACAGCCATACCAAAAGCCGCATAACGTCCTGCAACAGGGCCACGTTGCCATGCCTGAACCGTACCAATCGCATGTGCAGCCAGTCCTAAAGCCAAACCTGATGCGCGTTCATCATGGATATTTCTTAGAATCAATGATGAAAAACTTGCACCAATTAAACCAGATAAAATCACAATTAAAATCACCAGACTAACAGGCGAACCGACCAGATTGGCAATATTAATGGCTATCGGCGTTGTAACAGCACGGGTGGTAAATGCTAATACGGTTGGGTGTGCCATATGCAACATATAAGCTAAACTCACGGGTAAAACGACGGCACTAATGCTGGCAAAGCATAAAATCCCCGAGAGTGATTTCAATGGTAAATCATCATAGCGCATTGTTGCTAAAGGAATCGCTAACGCAACAGTCACATAACCGAGTAAGCGAGCAAATACGTCGTGTGTACCTTGTGCATAGTGTTCATAAGGCAGTTGAACAATGCTTAAAGTAGCAATTACGCAGAACATACCAATGACAAGTACAGGGACTCGAGAAAGATATCGATTCAGCCATTTGGCAAGGAGATAGGAAATCAAGGTGATCGCAAAGGATATAAAAATAAGTAACATGGCATCTTCTCCTTGTTATAGCCAGTGCTTAGACATTTTTGCATAAACCCATAAGGGAATAAGCGTACTGACCGACAAGATCAAAAGAAAAAGCGGGATTTCTTTACCCATATGCACCAGTGTGAGCAGTGAACCTGCACACACGGGCAAAAAGGCAAGGGCGCTTTCACGCATGATTTTATTATTGCTATCGACAAGCCGTAGCGAGATGGGTTTGAATCTGCGCCAAATGAGCATACAAGCCAGCAGAGAAAGTAAACCGACCAGATTGCCTAGCTCTGGAAAATGAAATTGGGTCATGATCCAGAGTGCGCCCTCTCTAAAAATGATGATTAAGGCAATATTTCCAATCCATGCCTGCCAGTCGATTTTATGTATTCCATTCATGAGCAACTTCACAATGACATTTTTAATAAATGTGATTTATCAAGTTTTAACCCATCTTTGTTTAAATTTCAAACGCTTCAAGTGGGCGTTTAAATTGACTGGCTCGTTCACCTAAGATTTCATCTAAAGATAAATTTAACTTTTGAATGAGTTCTTTTAATTTTTGAGGTGCAATGATAATGCCTAAGATTAAATTTCCCTCATTATCATAGTGTTCAGATTGAATGACATTCAGGTTGTAAAGCTGTGTCCGAAGTTTTCCATAGTGGGGTTTTAGTGTGAGTTCAAAGGACTGAATTTGCCCCATTAAACATTCCTGAACGGCTTGGCGTAATAAGTCCAAGCCTTGCCCTGTATGGGCAGAAACATAGACCCGTTCTGGTTCGTCTGGCGCAGCATAGATAATTTTTGCTTCATCACCACTACGGTCAATCTTGTTATAAACCCGTAAAATTGGAACGTCAGCCCCAATTTCTTTAAGAACGGTTTCAACCGCTTCAATTTGTTCCAGCATGTCGGGGCTGCTGCTATCAATGACATGCAGCAATAAAGTCGCTTCTAAGGTTTCTTCTAATGTGGCTTTGAATGATTCGACTAAAGAATGAGAAAGATTGCGTACAAAACCAACAGTATCTGCCAGCACCAATGTTCCAATACCATCCCAGTTTAAACGACGTAAAGTTGGGTCGAGTGTGGCAAAAAGTTGGTCGGCAGCATAGACATCGCTTTGTGCTAACAGATTAAACAGGGTTGATTTGCCTGCGTTGGTGTATCCGACCAATGACACGGTTGGAATATCTGCTTTTTTGCGGGCAGCACGACCTTGAATACGGGTTTGGCGAACTTTTTCAAGTCTGCTCTTGAGCTGTCCCATACGGATACGAAGTAAACGTCGATCTGTTTCGAGTTGTGATTCACCAGGCCCACGTAATCCAATCCCACCTTTTTGACGGCTAAGATTGGTCCACCCACCCACCAAGCGTGTTGAAAGATATTCAAGCTGTGCAAGTTCGACCTGTAATTTCCCTTCATGGGTACGGGCGCGTTGGGCAAAGATATCCAGAATCAGACCTGTACGGTCAATCACACGACATTTGAGGACTTTTTCCAGATTTCGTTTTTGGGCAGGCGAGAGTGCATGATTAAAAATCACCAGATCAACTTCAAGCGCTTGAACAAGTTCAGCAATTTCTTCGGCCTTGCCCGAGCCAATAAAGAATTTTGGATCAGGTTTAATACGCTGGGCAGTGACGATTTGCAGAATCTCTGCCCCTGCTGATTTTGCGAGAAGTTGAAATTCTTCGGCATCAAGATCATCCAGTAATTGAACAGATACATTGACTAATATGGTTTTTTCACCACCTTGATGTCGTTCAATATATTCCACTTCGCTAGCACTCGCCTGATTTGTCTAAAAATCTATTGTAGATAAATCTTTAACACTAGGCGAGCGCTAGGCAAATTTTGTGAAGATGATTCAATATAAATTTTTGATTTATTGGGCTTAAATTTTATATAACTCAGATTTAAGCGAGCTGTAAAAAAAGCTGGTTAAGTAAAATAAACGCACCTGAGTATAAAATACTCCAACCGATAATCCATTTGAGGAGATGAAGAGCAGGTTTGAAATGACTCTTCATGGTTACAGAACTGGTGACGGTGTTCATAGCATTCTCCTTCAGCTATGTGGGCATGTTTTTATAATAGGCAAATGATCTGTTGAGATAAAATTGAAAATAATTATCATTACATTCGATTATTTGAATGAATCGTGCAACTTTTTTTGCACAATAAATGTATCTCTTTATAATGAATAAAAGATTTTAACGCATCGTCCAGATAGATTATGACTCAACAGCCAGCTCAGCCATCAGAACAACAGAAAAAGGGACTTTCTCGGATATTTCACTTTGCTAAAAAAATTGGAAATAGTGTTTCCGCAGTTGGCGAAGGGTTTTATGTCGTTTATCGTCATCAGCTTTATAAGCATCCCAATGCGCCAGAAAATACTCGCTATGTGCAGTGGTTTTGCCGCCGTTTGTGTCAGGTATTTAATATTGATGTGCAGCTTCATGGCTGTTCGGCAGAAAGATCGCCTGCGCTGTGGGTCAGTAATCATGTGTCATGGCTCGATATTCCAGTATTGGGTTCTGGCGCGCGGGTGTTTTTTTTGGCCAAAGCCGAAATCGAGCAGTGGCCGTTGTTAGGAAAGCTTGCCAAAGGCGGCGGTACTTTATTTATTAAACGCGGGTCTGGTGATTCTGTTCGTATCCGAGAAGAAATTACCCAGTTTTTAAAGCAAGGGATTCCCGTTTTGTTTTTTCCAGAAGCTACCACTTCTGATGGAACATATATTAAACGGATTCATGGGCGTTTATTGGGCGCTGCAATCGAAGCACAACGACCTGTTCAAATTGCCCTGATTACTTATGTGAATCAGCAAGGTGAATTGGATCAAACTGCCCCTTATTTTGGTGATATTTCGTTTGCAGACCATGTTAAGCGTGTTTTGGAAATGCCAAAAGTCACAGCGCATCTGATGTTTTTACCCAGAATTGATGTGACAGGCAAAACGCTTGAAGATTTAACCAAAGAAGTGCAAGAAAAAATGCAGCAAGGTTTAGAAGAGCTGCATAATAAAATTTTGAAATTAAATCAGGAAGATGAAGCTGAGAAAATATGCCCAGTTTCATAGCCTGAAATGAATTACATCATGCCTTCGATGGGTAACCATGAGACGAACTGTAATCCTGCTTTTTGCCACCATTTCATTTTAGGTTCTTGCTGGTAGATCTTTTGAAATTGTGGTGTTTCTCGTATCCACTGAATTTTCTGTTCAGGTGTGAGTTGTAGTTGATAGCTATATTTATCAATGTCGTGGTTCATGGTGGTATGAATTGCGGTTGCAAGGCTAGTACTATTTAGTAAGACACCAATTTCTGTATTGAGCTTTGCAGAACGGGGATCGAGATTAAATGAACCAATAAAGACTTGTTTATCGTCAATGGTCATCATTTTTGCATGCAGGCTTGAACGACTCAGCCCCCGTAAGCTCAGTTTGGTTTTTTTGGCAATTTCCTTGGTGACTGGGTTTAATGCAATGCTGTCTAGCACAGGTAAAAATTCATATAACTTGACGCCATTCTTGAGCAGTTCAGGGCGATATTTTGAATAAAATGCATGTACTAGCCAAACGTCATTGGCTTTAAAAGAGTTGGTCAGTACCCGAACTTCTATCCCTTTTTTTGCCATATCACTTAACACTGCCGTGCCTTGTTTTTCAGGAACAAAGTATGCCGAAATAATATCTATATTATGTGCGGGAGGGTCGATGTCGTGTGCAAGCTGTGTCGTTAAATATTCTTCAGGTTTTGCCTGATTGCGTATTTTATTTGGGGAGTCTTTTACAACAACGGCTTTTACCCAGTCAAACTCAATACTTTTATTGAGCCATTGATCAAAATCACGCGAGTGATTGGCTAAGTTCAAATAGTTTTGTACGGTAATTTTTTGATAATGTGCATCGAGTTGCTGTTTTAGGCTTTCATAACGTAATTGATGTTTCTGAGGATTAACAATCTGCCGAACAGGATAAGCATAGGCGTCATTCCAATAATCATCAAAAGACTGCGAAATATCATGGACGGCACTTCCAACTAACAGCACATCGATATCTGAAAACTGGTAGTTATCACTGGCATTATAATATTGGTTGCTCATGTTGCGCCCACCAATCAAAGCCACGTGCCCATCGACAATAAAACTTTTGTTATGCATTCGACGATTAATACGCTTTAAATCTAAAAGCATATCCATCGCCCGAAAATTTCGAAAACGATAGGGGTTATAGAGTTTAACCTGAATGTTTTGATGCTGATCGAGCGCTAGAAAAATGCCTTCCATTTTCTTGGCATTATTGTCATCAATCAGTAAACGGACTTTGACACCACGGTCTGCAGCTTGAATAATATTATGGAGTGCCAGCGCACCAATATTATCATTGTCCCAAATATAGTATTGTAAGTCTAAAGACTTTTGCGCTTTGTTGATGAGACTGAGTCGTGCTGAAATGGCCTCAAGTGGGTCATAGAGAACATGGTATCCTGTTAAATTCGGATTTGCCTCTTCTAATGGGCGGATTAACTCGGCAAGGTGTGTATGCGACGTGTCGATATCGTTTGCATGAACAATCGGCTGCGGATATTGGGGCGGAAGGGTATTACACGCCGTTAACCCAAGGGTTAAACTGAATCCCAAAACAAGCGTACGTGCCGATTGGAAACTTCTTTTCCGATAAAGATGCTCATTTGAGGTTTGAAGTTTTGCCATAAAATCTCAATATATTAAACATAATCGCCCAATCACGAGCACCTTAGCTGCGAATCATACCCCCCAATTTGAGAAGTTATATGTGGAATTCTAATTCAATTGTTTTTATTTTTTATATAATTTTTATTGCCATCGCAATCTGGGGGATTGTACAGGCATGGATGAGTCAGTCAAGAACAGAAACCATTCATCCCTTTAAGGCATTTGTGCATTTATTGGTATTTTATGAATCGTATCTGCTCTTTCCGTTAGTCCTTTTTGCACCTTATGCAGGTTGGGTAGGGCAATTCAGCTTACATCAATCAATTTTTATTACCATATTAAGCTGTGTGCTTATTTATGCCCGCTTTATCGAACCACATTATATTCGGGTACAGACCACACAGTATCAGCTTAACCCTGAACAGTCGTTTCATCGACCATTTAAAATTGCACTGATTGCTGATCTGCATATCGGGCTTTTTTCGGGGCATGAACGACAGTTGCAGCAAATTGTGAATAAAATTAATCAGCAACAGCCCAATATTGTGGTGGTGGCAGGGGATTGGACGTATGAACCTGAAAATACATTGGCTGATGAATTGTTTATGTTAAAACAGATTCAAGCCCCTGTGTATTCGGTGACTGGTAATCATGACGAACAATATCCCGGCCCACCAATTCAAGGTCTACTCAAACATGCCTTAACAGCAAATCAGGTATTGGATATAGAAGGGCAAATTGTTGAATTTGATGAGTTTCGCTTAATTGGGATTGGGGACTTGTGGGCAGGTAAAACCGATATGCGGGATATGCCTGATTTACCACAAGATAAACCGTGGGTGATCTTGTCGCATAACCCTGACACTGTAGATATGGTGCCGCCGTTACCAACACGTCCGTTAATGTTGTCTGGACATACGCATGGTGGGCAAGTGGAGTTGCCGTGGCTCACATCGTATATGATGAAACGGGTGTCGATTTCAGGACATAAAAAAGGTTTGTATCAACATGATAATGCCGATGTTTTTGTGACGGTGGGCACAGGGATGGTTGGAGTTCCTTTTCGTTTTCGTGTACCACCTACGGTGGATATTATTGAGTTGATTTAATTTAGATTTTTTATCAAGAAATGGATGTGAAGTCTAAGAATGGTTTAAAACTGATCATCATTAAAGTAATGACACCTGTTCCCATGGTGATCGTAAACCTGTTAGGTGTAAAGTGCCTGATAATATTGATTTTATCTTCAATTTTATAAAAAGATAAATTTATATAAATTAAGAATTAGAAATCCTAAGATGCACACCAGAGGCTTTACTCAGAATTGAAAAATGAGAATAGTTTTTCCATTTTTTGTTAAAAATTTCAATTATCTAAGCATTCTATTAACGATAAGGTTAGGTCAATAAAAAAAGGCAATTCAGTGGTGAATTGCCTTTTTTATGATGAGAATCAGGCTGGTTTAATGTGCTTCATCCCAGTTATGTCCTTGTCCCACGTCAACAATCAGTGGCACAGAAATTTCAAGTACAGACTGCATCGCATCGGCAATTTGAGGTGCAAGCTCGGCTGCCCGATCTTGGTCAACTTCAAACACCAATTCATCGTGGACTTGTAACAAGAGTTTTGCATGTTGCTGTGGCAGCATTTTTTGGACTTTAATCATCGCCAATTTAATGATATCCGCAGCACTACCTTGCAGTGGTGCATTAATTGCAGCACGTTCAGCCGCCTTACGCACCATCATGTTTTTGGCATGAATGTCTGGGGTATATAAGCGACGACCTAACACGGTTTCAACAAAACCTTGTTCTGCTGCAACTTGGCGGGTGCGCTGCATATATTCATAGACACCTGGGTAACGATGAAAATATTGCTTGATATAGTTCTGTGATTCTTCACGAGTAAAGCCAAGTTGACGAATCAAACCAAATTCAGACATACCATAGAGCAAACCGAAGTTGACGGCTTTGGCTTGGCGACGCTGGTCATTGGTCACATCTTCGAGTGCGATACCCAGAACTTCGGAGGCTGTTCTGCGATGAACATCTTGTCCATGTTGGAATGCGTGGAGCAGGGCATCATCTTGTGAAAAATGTGCCATTAAACGCAATTCAATTTGTGAATAATCGGCAGCCAGTAACACACGTCCTTCTGGTGCAATGAACGCTTTACGAATTTGACGACCAATTTCACCACGGATTGGAATGTTCTGTAAGTTTGGATCGGATGATGACAAACGACCTGTCGCCGTAACCGCCTGATGATAACTGGTGTGTACCCGCAATGTTTCAGGATTGGCCTGTTCAATTAAACGGTCTGTATAGGTACTTTTGAGTTTAGCTAAACCACGATGCTCTAAAATTGTTTCCGCAATTGGATGTTCAATTTTTTCTAACACACTCTCGCTGGTACTGTACTGACCTGTTGCGGTTTTTTTGCCGCCTTTAATTGCCAGTTTATCAAACAAAATCTCACCGACTTGTTTTGGCGATGCCACATTAAATGGCTGACCTGCCAATTCAATGGCTTTGTCTTCTAATGCCTGCATGGTTTTAGAAAACTCACCGCTTAACTGGGTTAAAAATTCAGGATCAAGCAAAATCCCGTTTTCTTCCATTTCGGTGAGGACTTCGGCAACAGGCATTTCAATGTTGTGCAAGATATTCACCAACTCAGGTGCGCTTGCCAGTTTTTTAGATAAAACTTCGTATAAACGATAGGTCACATGAGCATCTTCGGCAGCATAATGTGCGGCAACTTCAAGCTCAATCTGGTTAAAGGTTTTTTGTTTGGCGCCTTTACCCGCGATTTGTTCAAAAGTTGTGGTGAGATGGCTTAAATACAGTCGTGCCACATCATCCATACCGTGACGAGTAGCAGTCGAATTTAAAATATACGATGCCAACATGGTATCGAAATACCAGCCTTGTAAATGAATGCCATGATTTTCAAAGATATGCGCATCATATTTTAAATGATGACCAATTTTTTGAACGGACGCATCTTCTAAAATCGGTTTGATTTGTGCCAGCACTTGTTCCCGATTCTGTTGTTGTGGCGCATTTTCATAGTCATGTGCCAGTGGAACGTAGTAGGCATCTTGTGCATCAAATGCGATAGAAAAACCGACCATCTGTGCATGGCGATAATCTAAAGAAGTTGTTTCGGTATCTATGGCAAAACGCTTTTCGGTTTGCATGCGTTTGAGCAACTTGTCCCAATCTGCATCACTTAAAACCGTGTGGTAGGTCGCTTGCCCGAGTTGATCATCTTCACTGGTTTGTTGTGCATGATCTTCGGTTGCTGTTTCAGTGGCAGCAACCACATTATTTTCAGTTGGCTGACTGCGTTTATACGTCTGATTATCTGGATTATTCGGATGGTCTAACGACTGTAACTGGTTACGGAACTCAAGTTCAGTATAGAGTGAGCGTAAGCTGTCTACATTTGGATTACTGAGTTTTAAATCATGCCAATCTAGGTTTAATTCAAGGTCACAGACAATACTGGCCAATTGATGGTCAATGGTAATGTTTTCAACACTGTCTTTTAAGTTTTGTCCGACACGACCTTTAATATTGTCGACATTTTCAAGAATACGTCCTAAACATTCATATTCATTGAGTAATTTTGCCGCAGTTTTTGCACCGACTCCCGGAACGCCCATAATGCCGTCTGAGGCATCGCCCATTAGGGTAAGATAGTCAATAATTTGATGTGGCCAAACGCCAAACTTATCAAAAACACCTTGAACATCGAGCACACGGTCTTTAAAGCTGTCTTCGAGTTTTACTTTTTCAGTGACCAGTTGTGCCATGTCTTTGTCACCAGTCGAAATTAAAACCTCATAACCTTCAGCAACGGCACGATGAGTCAATGTACCAATAATGTCATCGGCTTCTGCACCCGGCAACATATAGAGCGGAATTCCCAATGCACGAATCAGGGCGTGTAAATATGGAATCTGTTGAGATAATTCTTCTGGCATGCTCGGACGATCCCCTTTGTAAATCGGGGAAAGGGCGTGACGAAAGGTCGGTTCAGGCGTGTCAAAAATCACTGCCATGTGCGTAGGTTGCATACGACGCATGAGTTTCTGAATAGCAGAGATTGCGCCACGTACCGCATTGGTATGTAACCCTGTCGAAGTGGTTAAAGGGGGAATCGCATGATAAGCGCGAAATAAAAAATAAGACCCATCGACCAGTACAAATGGTGGCATTCTCGAATTCCTAAAACAATATGTCGGCTATTTTACGTTAAAACGCAGCAGAATGCAGGCTACTAAAAATTGAAGATTTTTGTAGCGAGTTTTCTCTGCTGAAAATGAATCAGGTAACATGATTAAAAAGGAAAAGAGCAATGCCTGTGGGACAGATCTTAAAATCTAAAATGTTACTCTTGTTTGTCTTGCTGTGGAGCATGGTCAATTTTATGGCATGGAAGTGGCAGCAGCCGTTGATTGCTTTGGTGGCATGGGTGGGATTGGCTGCTTATTTCTTTAAATTTGTGTTGGAAACACAGCATCAATTATCTAGTTTAGAGCAACGCTTACAGCAGCTTGAGCATGGTGTATTACCACAAAAAACAGCACTCCCCGATGAAATACCAGTTCTATCTGTCGACACTGTAGCCCCACTTCAACCTGTGGTAGAGCCATCGATTTGGGGGCAGCTACAAACAAAATTTCTCAACTGGATGCAGCATGGCAATCCGATTTTAAAACTCGCCATTGTGGTGTTGCTGATTGGTGTGGTGCTGTTATTGCGTTTTGCCAGTGAATATTGGCAGTTGAGTTTAGGTTTACGGTTAAGCCTGATTGCAGGTGCAGCAATTGCAACCACAGTCGCAGGCTATGTCTTACGCGGTAAAAATTTAAATTTTGCGATTGCCCTGCAAGGGCTTGGTTTGGCGGTTGTCTTTTTAACTCTTATTTTTGCCTACCATTTTTCAGTGATGGACAGTCTATGGCGTGCAGGTGTTGTTTTATTCTTACTGTTAGTAAGCACCATTTTCCTGAGTTTAAAACAAGATACGATTTATTTGGCAGGGCTAGCGCTGGGCATGGCGTATCTTGCGCCGTTGCTGATTCCGCAATATCAACCCGATACGGTATTTTTATGGTGTTATTATTTGGTGGTGAATATTGCAGTTGCAGCCATTAACTTTTTAAAACCGTGGAAAATTTTAAATCATTTGGCTTTTTTTGCGACGTTGTTTTTAGGTGGGCAGGCGATTTTACGCCAAGAAGTGCTTGAGCAAAAAAATCTTTTGGATGGATTGTTGTGGGTACATTTATTGTTATTCATCTGGTTAAGTGTCCGTTACAGTCAGTTGCAAGTCCGTCAAAATGAAAAAATGCAGCAACACAATGCCACATTGGATGTCGGGCTGATTTTTAGCGTGCCTGTGTTTGGTTTTTCTTTACATGCCATTTTAATGCACCCCAAAACACTGCCTTTAACATTAGGTGCTTTGGCTTTAGCCATGATTTATGCGGCATTAACTGTGTGGATTCATCACAAACAAAAAAATCTGACCTTGTTGGGGAAAAGCTTCCTGATCTTAGCCATGACATTTTTTGCATTGGCATTTCCATTGGCAAAAGGGGCGCATTGGACAAGTCTAGGATGGGTGATTCAGGGCACTGCACTGATTGTTTGGGGGGTAACCGAACGCTATCGTTTTAGTGTGTTTGTTGGTCAAATCTTAGTGGTACTCAGCTCATTTGCACTGTTCTATCAAATCGCAATGGATGACGTTTTTCCTATTTTAAGTAGCCTCATCTATGCCATTTCCCAATGTATTGCGGTATATTACCTCTTGCGTTATGTACAAGATACCCAAAAAGATCATCCTCGAAGCGTTGCATTAAGCAGTATTTTCTTGGGGTTGGCACTTTATAGTTTTGCTTTAACTGGTGTACATTTTTTTGCATGGCAGTCTAAAGGCGAATTAGGTTATGTCTTTTGGGCAAGTGTTGCTTACGCTGTATTTTTTCTCTTTCTTCGGTTTAAAACCGATTTTCATTGGCAATTACAACAAATCTTGGTTTCGGCAGGGCTGGGTATTGGCTTATTGAGTGTGGTGACAGCACAAAATTTAAGTTCAGGTTTTAATTGGAATTCAGGGTTTGACCAATGGCTATTTCTAGGGACTGCTTTACTACAAAGCACATTGATTTTTTTATCTCAGGCAAAACACAGTCCGTGGTTACTTGAACGTAATCTTTGGTTTATCCAATTGTGGTTAGTTCTTGCCTTGGCAGGGCTTAGTCTGTTGAGTCATGCGCCAATTTTGGCTTTAGGACTATTTCCGACACTGTTGACATCGGCAGCAGTCTTTAAAAAACAGCACCCTCTGTGGGTGCAACCTGCAATTGGTATGTTGAGTGTGGCGTGGTTGCTGTGTGTCAATTATAACGTGGTGGCAGCGACACAATATTATGGATTGAGTTTGATCAACCCTGTCGATGTACTTTCTTTGACCATGTTGATGAGCATCTTATGGCAAGTCTTTGCAGTAGAGAAATCAACCCGTGCGACAACTCGTCTATTTAAAGTTATTAGTGTCATCACTGCATTGTGGGTGTTGAGTAGTGTTGTGGTGCGGATACTGCATCATACTTTGGCAACGCCACTGTGGCAGCAAGAGATCTGGACAAATGGCATGGTGCAGTTAAGTCTGACTTTGCTTTGGGTGATTCTTGCCAGCATTTTAATGATTTGGGCAAGTAAGCGATATTTTAGGGAGATCTGGATTATTGGTGCTGCACTTTTGGTGATTGTGGTCTTTAAATTGGCATTATTGGATTTAGCGCAGACAGCAACACTCACCCGTGTAATTTCCTTTATTGGGTCAGGCGCAATCATGCTGGTTATTGCATATCTTGCACCATTGCCCCCAAGCAAACCCGATCAGGCTTAGCAATTTATTTATGGGATGCCTTATCAGCGAGTAACAGCATCCCATATTAAATTTTAATAAAACTCATTCGGTTGCGCAGATTGAGTTTGCGCACCGACAAAGCCAATTTTAGGAACCGGAATTTCAATACTATTGTTCACAAAAGCATTGCGAATCCGTTCCTGTAAGGAGTCCTTGACCTTGCCATAATTTTCTTGTTGGCACCAAACTGAAAATAATAGCTCAATTGAGGACTCACCAAATGCTGTAACCGACATTTCAGGTTTTGGTGTTTCCAAAACAAGTGGATGCGAATGTGCTGTTGCTAAAAGTACATTACGGACTTTGGTCAGATCTTCATGGAAACTGACGGCAAGTACAATTGGAATACGCCGTATGGGATATTTGGATAAGTTCATAACAGGCGTTTTGATGAGTAATTCATTGGGTAAACGCACATAAAGATTATCAAGCGTTAATAATTTTACCGAAAGCAAATCAATAGAAATCACTTCTCCTTCAATCAGCTGACCACGAATTAAAGTCAATTGAATCGTATCGCCAACTTCGAAAGAACCTTCACCAATTAAGAACAGACCACTGATCAAGTTGGTTGCAGAAGTTTGAGACGCGAAACCCAAAGCAACCGTCAAAATACCCGCAGCGCCCAAAAATACACTGACTTTGAAGCCTGCTTCTTTTAAGCCTGCAATAATAAAGAAAATAAAAATTGTGTAAAAAATACCGCGTCGCCAAACCATACGCTGATGCGCATTAAATCGAACACCCAAAGTCCGAATAAAAGTATTAGACACTAAGCGAGCAATGACAAACCCGATAAAACACAAGAAAGCGGCAACCAGCAATTCACTGATTCTTTCTAAATTAAAATTGGTAAAAACCCCTTTTAAACTTGAAATAATATCCTGAGGAATTTGAGTTTTATCCATAAACCCTCCTAGAAAAAAGAATCAAACATATGGAAAAGGGCACTCTCTGGATAGCGCGGGGCATGCATATAAGTGACTTCCCCTGCACGAGGAGGTGTGCGATTTTCGATGCGAATACGAGGAGAACGGTCAAGTGATTCATGGATCACTTTAATATGAGATGTCCACAAACGATGCGTACTTTCACTATAAAAAAGAGGTAAAGCAGGGACAGGAACATTCATACGGTCAAAACGTAATAATTCATGACTGCTATTATGAAAAATAATCGGTGTTACGGCACGAAAGGCGCGTGGCTGTAACTGCTCTAATTCAGTTCGACCATCAACAGCAGTTGCATAACACAACTCACCAGTTCGCTTATCAGGGCCAAACCATGTATCTTTAGGACGAATGACAGGAAGATCAAACAAAGGATCTTTTTGTCCTTCGGCAAAACCAGAAATCCATAATGGTGTGCTGATATACAATAATCCCCGTTGTCCAGCAGGAATATACATCGGATCGACAGGGCGAATGACAACCGAACGATCTGCCAAACGTGGCATCAATGTAAAGGTATTACACATCTTTCGGAAGATATAGCGTTCTACATGAATAGGTTGAGGAAAGGCAAAATCAGGCTCTAATATTTCCGCCCAACTTTGTTCACCATCGAATTGAACATCGGGGCGGTGATATTCCATGCGCCATTCTTGAAATCCACGCGTCAGACGGAACAACAAGGAACCAAAACGCCATGCACGTGTCTGATGAGGTTCAAAATGGAACTCACCCCACCATTTTATATTGGGTAAGTTATTCTCACTAACAAAATCATCCACTGCCACGATACATTATCCTTATGATTGAAAAAATCAAAGAAATGAAAATATTACAAAGCTTAGTTGCAATGAGTATACGTGAATATTGGTAGAGATTTAAGATGAAATCAAAAGGAACAGCTTCAATCAAACAGAAGAAATACAGAAGTGTTTATGATGTTTAATATTCTAAGCGTCTGCGATGTTGCATAAGAGGCATTGATGTACGGATTTTTTGTTGTTCTTCACGATCAAAAAGAACCGTTGTAAGCTGTAAACCTGATTCTTCAACAATAGATAAAACTTTACCGTCACTATTGGTTACGCCCGCATGACCCCAAGTCTGACGTTTTTCGCCATGCCAACCTTGTTGAGCAGCACCGAGAACTTGGCACTGACTATCTAAAGCCCGAGCTTGCAACAGCAATTGCCAATGCTTTTGTCCAGTTGTATGGGTAAAGGCAGCAGGTGCTGTTAAAATATGCGCACCTTGATGACGAAGTGTTAAAGCAAGTTCAGGAAAGCGTAAATCATAGCAAACCATTAACCCAATATTGCCAAAAGGTGTTTTTACAACAACAGGCGTATCACCTGGTTCAAAATGCTTAGATTCTTGATAACCGCCAACCCCATCACCCACCTGAACATCAAACAAATGGATTTTGTCATAACGCGCTTCAGTACCTTCAGGGCTAATGCACAAACTGGTTGTACGTACCCGACCATCGGGTATAGGCGAGCCATCAGGACGAAAAGGGCAAGGCAGCGTACCTGCTACAATCCAGATATCATAACGGTGAGCAAGAGATTCAAGCCGTTGTTGAAAAAATTCAAATTTTTCAGCGGTCTCTCGCTGTTTGCCTGCGGCAAAACAAATAAAGTTTTCTGGAAAGGTAATACAAGATGCACCTTCAGCTTTACTCTGTTGAATCATGCGCTCTACATCAATGAAATTTGCTTCAATATCATTCTGAGAATTCATTTGTACAACAGAAAGTAAAGTCATGGTGGACATCCTTGATTGATCAATTATCCGTGATGAGATTCTGTGACAGTTTCTTGTTCGTCTAAATATTCTTGTTGTTTTTCAAGTTGTTTTACAAGGGGTTCAAAAACATTTTGGTTACTTTCATTGAGCTTCATTAGCGTTTTATGAGCGTCTAAAACAGTCTTGAGCATTTTTTGCTGCGAACCATTTTCATCAGAAGACATGGTGTGTGTACAGACCACCGAATCTCCACAGTTTAAGATAATGAAAACCTGCCCAAGTCCCATACTGTTGGCTAAAGTCGTAATATCTGGATTCGTTGACAGCATAACCGCTTGAATATTATGCACTTGTTTGAGTTTAATCCCTAACTTTGCCAAAATACCCAAAATAGTACTGTCGATAAAAGTCGTTTGCGTAAGATCAACGACAGCACCGACAACATCTTTTTGTTGTTCAATCTTGCCCAAGAGTTTGTCTAGACTTATACAAGATTGCGCGCGTACTTCTCCCACAATTTTGAAGAAATACGTACCATCCAAACTTGTATATTCAACATGACCTGTTGACATATATATGCCATTTTTCGAGAAGGATTAGAAATTATCCCATAGGGGAAAAACAGACTCAAGAGGGGGCACCAGTAAAAAACAATAAAAACCAGCTATCATTTTGATTTTAAAATTATTTCATTCTACACAAACTTAAGATTGCAATATCATCGGCAACATGCGCAGGTGCTTTAAACGTATGACTTTGTAGCTTTTCTACAAGCTGTTGAAATTGTTCGTTTAAACCACCATTAAAAGGCTCTAGGGCACCATCAGAACATACAATAAAGCGTGAATTTCGACTCAAAATACATTCAAACTCTTCAACTTCTAAATCTTCCGTCAAACCTAAAGGAAAGCTACTGGTATTTAAAATTTGGGGTGGTTGATGTTCGTCAAACAAAATAGCGGGAGGGTAATGTCCAGCACTCGACCAACGCAAATGATGATTCTCAAAATTGAGAATTCCTGTAATCATCGTAATATGTTTTTCGATATTTTCCTGAACCAGCATACCATTGAGTTTTTTGATCAATTCTCGAGGCGTTTTTGAACGACCATGAAATGCTGCCATCCACGATGTCAGTAAACTACTGGTGACACCATGTCCTGAAACATCAGCTAGATAAAACATGATTTCTTTATCGCTAATTTTCCAGTAATCATACCAATCACCAGATAAATATGCAGACGGCTTAAAGAAAGAATCAATTTTATAATTAGGAATATCAATAGGATCGGGTAAAAGTTTCTTTTGCAAAATTGCAGCCGAAGGAAGATCACGACTATCCTGATTCCGTTTATATTGCGCATCAATTTTTGTTAAGGCCACAACTGGATTTTTGGGTAAATTATGCCAGATCCAACCTGCCAAAGCACCTTGCTGCCAAGCTTCAGCTAATGCACCACCTTCATGTTCAAATGCTAAAACAATTGTCGGTAAGCTCCATTTTAGCGTTAAAAAATCCTGAACATCAGCAATAGCGATAATACTCTGATCATAAAGATGGATGTCCTCAATATGGATCATTTGTAGACTCGGTAAAGCATCTAAAATCTTATCTAAATGCGGTATTGGGCGAGTTGGTTGAATGAAATACATAAATAAGAGAACAATCCTTGAACAATATGCTTAAAAAAGAATTGTGATTATTTATCACAATTCATAAAGAAAAAAGTTCTACTATTAATTTGATGAATCATCGCCAATAAACGAAACTTGATCTTCTGTACCTTTGCGCTGAGCAATCTGGAACTGCTTATGTTGTAAATAAGCATCACGAATCGCTGCATAACGATCACCCTGTAAGGTACTATCAATATCTAATAAGCTACTACGTAAATCAATAGCGCCTAAAGCGGCATCGCCCCAGTAAACACCTTCATGATCATCAAGAAGATATTTTTGCAATTGGGCTTGAGTGTCAACAGCAAAACCTAACCCATCCCGAACAGTACTTGGACCGAGGAATGGCAACATCAAATATGGCCCAGACGGAACACCATAATAACCCAAAGTCACCCCTAAATACTCAGGTTGAGCATCTAGGTTCAAACGACGAGCAGGATCTGCCAACCCAAGTGTAGTTAAGGTATTAATGGTAAAACGCCCTAAGGTTTGAAGCGCTCTTTTGGGTTTCCATTGAATCATTTGATTGGTCGCATTCCAAGGCTCACCAAGATTATCTCTAAACTGGCGATAAGAACCTCGAACTTCTGCTGGAATTTTTTGTTGGTACTGTACAGCGACAGGACGAACAATATGACGATCTAAATAATCATTAAACCCAAAAATTTTACGATTAAAAGACTGTAAAGGATCTTTAATTTCATCTGGCTGGGCCGCATTCGCATCGACTTTAAGTGTAGTTATCGTTTTATGCGTAATTTCTTTTAACTTTAAAAAAGGAGACGTATGCGTTTTTGTGGTGATTGTGGTTGTTATCGTTGAGGTTTGCGTATCCGTTGTTTGCGTTGATGTAGATACAGCATCATCTGTCCAGCCAACACAGCTTAGACTAAATAGACATAACGCAGACCCGAAAATAGAAAGTTGATGCATAAAATGCTTCCACAAATAATAAATGTTCTGACATTGCTTATTTTATAGCATGAAAAACAAGAAAGGGGAGATGGTTTAGACCAGAAGGGTAATGAAATATGTAAAATGAAAATAAGATAAGAAATAAATAAAAATAAAAAACGATAAAAAACATAAACTTAAAAAATAAGTGTATTAAAAAAGATCAGACGACAAAATAAAATTTATAAAAAGCTTGTATTGGAATGAGAATACTGTAGAATGCACATCCATCGGCGGTGATGCAGATAAAAACTTGTTGATTAACAAGGATTTAGCTTGATAGTTAAATTTTTAGATTGATTGGATGAGTTTTAAAAAATATCGAAATTA
>NZ_JBCNKN010000016.1:0-49407 GCF_039596015.1 Acinetobacter sp. | reverse complement strand
GATCTTTGGGCACGAGGCTATCGAGTGTCACCATCTCAATTTCTTGTTGGGTCGAGTTAGATTTCAGCATCTTTCCATTATAGAAAAAGGTTGTCCTTGTGGGAACAACCTTTGTCAGCAGTCTGAGCCCACAATGTGTGGGCTAAATTGAATAAATTAAATATCCCATTCCACAAAGTTTTTCAGCAACTGCAAACCTGCAGTGTGACTTTTTTCAGGGTGGAACTGCGTTGCAAATAAATTATCTTTATGAATTGCAGTACAGAACTCTAAACCATAGTTACAGGTGGCTGCCACAATGCTTTGATCTTGAGGCTCGACATAGAAACTATGTACAAAATAAAAACGCGCCTCTTGTGGAATATCTTTCCACATTGGATGACTTGGGTCTTGTTGATGCACTTGATTCCAGCCCATATGCGGTACTTTTAAGCCTTCAATATCAGGGAAGCGTTTAACCAGTCCCTTAAAAATGCCCAGCGCGTCGCTGCCGCCATTTTCTTCAGAGCGTTCGAGTAATGCTTGCATACCGACACAAATCGCCAAAACAGGTTTGTTAAATGCGGCCTGACGTATCACGTCATCAATACCTGCTTCTTGCATGCCTTGTATACAGTCACGCATCGCACCCACACCGGGAAAAACAATTTTATCGGCTTGAGCAATTAGTTTTGGATCATTGGTTACATCAACTTTTGCACCGACATATTCAAGCGCTTTGGCAGCAGAGTGTAAATTCCCCATGCCATAATCTAACAAGGCGATACGTGTCATTATAAGCTCCCCTTGGTAGATGCAATGGTTCCTGCTGCACGAGGGTCTTGTTCACATGCCATGCGTAATGCACGGGCAAAGGCTTTAAATACACTCTCAATTTGGTGATGGCTGTTTTTACCTTTTAAATTATCAATATGCAAAGTCATAAGCGCGTGATTTACAAAGCCCTGAAAAAACTCAGAGAATAGATCTACATCAAAAGTGCCAATACGGGCGCGAGTAAAAGGAATGTCCATAAATAAACCCGGACGACCTGAAATATCAACGACAACACGAGAGAGCGATTCATCAAGCGGTGCATAAAAATGCCCATAACGACGAATGCCTTTTTTATCGCCCAATGCCTGTGCAAAGGCTTGGCCGAGCGTAATGCCACAATCTTCAACAGTATGGTGATCATCAATCTCCAAATCACCATCACAATGAATATCGATATCAAACAAACCATGTCGCTTGATTTGGTCTATCATATGATCTAAAAATGGGACGCCAGTGTTTAATGTGCCTTGACCTGTACCATCGAGGTTCACGCGAACTCGAATTTTGGTTTCGTTGGTATTTCTGACCACTTCACTGATACGTTGCGTCATAGACACATTCCTCAAAAAACGTCGATTTTGATATAAAACAGCTGTTAAACAAACAGCATATTAATTTGCTCAGGAGGGTTAATCAATGCCTATTACCGTACATGCCTATACTTCTATAGATGAAGAAAAGATACGTGACCAACTTGAGCGGTTGTACAGCAGTAGCCCAGAATTTCCAGATGGAGCGACTGCAATAGCACAATTACAACAGGCACTTGCACAGTATACATTACTTTATACCGCAGAATTTAACACACGCATTATTGGTGCAATTTGGTGTACAGGAACAGGAGAAGAAAAAAAGCTGCAATATATTGTTGTGCATCCTGCAAATCGGGGGCGTGGCGTTGCGGAGCGTTTAATAAGTGAAGTCTGTCGGATGGAAGAAGCAAAAAACGTCCAGCATTTTGTTCCGGGATGTATGGCAATTCATCACAATTTACTGCGTTTAGGTAAAATTGGATCAATTTCAGGATAATTTGACCTAAAAGTGATCATGTGTAATTAAAAAGTCGATTTAACGCTTGACCTACTTAATATTAGAGTGTTTAATACGCCCCATTGGCGAGATAGCTCAGTCGGTAGAGCAACGGATTGAAAATCCGTGTGTCCCCAGTTCGATCCTGGGTCTCGCCACCATATTCAAAACCGTATTTGTGTTTTCAATCCCTGATCCCATCAGGGATTTTTTTTGTTTAAACAATAGACAAATGATTTAAAAACAGTATTTTGGGATTGACTCTTTCCTCGAGTTCAGGCTTAATACACCACATCGGCGCGATAGCTCAGTCGGTAGAGCAACGGATTGAAAATCCGTGTGTCCCCAGTTCGATCCTGGGTCCCGCCACCATATTCAAAAAGCCCTAAAGTTTAACTTTGGGGCTTTTTTTATGCGCCAAAGTAGCATGATTGTTTGAATTAGAACTAATCTGCGATTAAGCGCTTACCTAAACAAATCGCTTCTACTTCTTCATAACCGAGCTGGTCATAAAAACCTAAAACAGATAAATTCTCTTGGCGTACCAAAAGTTGTACTTTCGGGCAGCCTAAGGCAATTAAACGCTTCTCTATTTGCTGTATGAGCGCTGTAGCAACGCCTAAACGCTGATGATGAGGATGTACTGCCAAATAATGAATCCAACCACGATGACCATCATACCCACCCATAATGGATGCAATCAGTTTTTCGTCTTTAACCGCAATGAGAAATAAATGGTCATGTTGTTGGGCTTTTCGGAAAATATCAATTTCAGGGTTATTCCACGGGCGTGAAAGACCACAGAGTTCCCATAGGTTGATTAAATCTTCAATGTCAGTTTCTTGAAATGGGCGAATGATAAACATGGCATTTTTGATGATTGTTATTGAGCGTTGTTTGTACAATAAAACAAAAGCAGCAAGTTGATAAGTATTTTTTTAGAAATAAAAAAGGGCATATTTTACGATATGCCCTTTGGAAAATGATGGCTCAATTATGGCAACATTTTTCCTGTTTCTTCAAAGTTGGTGTGCCATTCCACTGCTTCTTTAAGAAGGTGAGGGGTATGACCACCTTTTGCACATGCACGATCAAAGTAGTCGTTTAATGCATCTTTGTAGTCTGGGTGTGCACAGTTGTCGATAATCACGCGCGCACGTTCACGAGGCGCTAAACCACGTAAATCCGCCAAACCTTGTTCAGTCACCAAAATATCAGTGTCGTGTTCAGTATGGTCAACATGGCCAACCATTGGTACAACTGATGAAATGTCGCCACCTTTTGCAATTGATTTGGTTACGAAGATCGCCAAATGCGCATTACGGGCAAAGTCGCCTGAACCACCAATACCATTCATCATTTTAGTGCCGCCAACATGTGTTGAGTTGACGTTGCCGTAGATATCGAATTCAAGCGCAGTGTTGATGCCGATAATACCTAAACGACGAACCACTTCTGGGTGGTTTGAAATTTCTTGAGGACGTAAGATAAATTTATCTTTATATTTTTGAAGATTGCCAAAAACACGGTTACCACATTCTGTTGAAAGTGTCATTGAACAACCAGAGGCAAAATTCATTTTTCCAGCATCAATGAGTTCAAAAGTACAGTCTTGGAGTACTTCAGAATACATCACCAAATCTTCAAAACTTGAATGTTTAAAGCCTGTTAATACCGCATTGGCAATGGTACCGATACCTGCTTGAAGTGGTCCAAGGTTTTTCGGTAAACGACCTGCTGCCACTTCTTTTTCAAAGAAGGCGATAAGGTGGTTCGCAATCGCTTGAGTTTCATCATCTGGGTCTGTGACGTTTGAAGGTGAGTCTGGTAAATCGTTAAACACGATACCAACGACTTTCGCAGGGTCAAATTTAATCCCTTTTTCACCAATACGGTCATCAGCATGAATCAATGGAACTGGTCCACGATTTGGGCGTGATTCTGGTGTATAGATATCGTGTAAGCCTTCAAACTCGGGGCTAACTGCGGTGTTAATTTCAATGATAAGTTTATCTGCAAACTCAACAAAACTTGCAGAGTTACCTACAGAGGTTGTCGGGATAAGTAGGTTATCTTCTGTAATCGCAACTGCTTCAATAACCGCAATATCAGGACGCTTTAACGTCAGGTTACGCATCTGTTCAACAGTTTCAGATAAATGTTGGTCAATGAACATCACCTGACCATTGTTGATGGCTTTACGTAAGGTGTTGTCTACCTGAAACGGCATACGACGCGCGAGTGCTCCAACTTCAGTCAGTTGTTTGTCTAGGTCATTACCCAAACTTGCGCCTGTAATTAAGGCAATTTTTAAAGGATTTGTTTTTGCGCGCTCAACCAAAGCTAAAGGTACTGCTTTTGCTTCACCAGCACGAGTAAAACCACTCATCCCTACTGTCATTCCGTCTTGAATTAGTTCTGCTGCCTGCTCAGCTGAAATGACTTTATCATGTAATGAAGCTAAGCGAATACGATCTAATGACATGTGTTCTACTCTCAAAAAATGGATTTTTAAGTTATACGTTGGCGATTTTACTCGCTGCCAAAGAGAAAATGCATCATTGTTAGGCTAAGGTCTAATTTTTAAAATAAATACTGATATTAAATTGAATGATGTTTTTGTAGTTTAATGAAAAATAAGGTAAAAATATCTTTTTAAAAATGGATTAAACTTTTTTAGGGATCAAAAAAATGTCCTATGTATTGAAAATAGGACATTATAGAAAAAGGTTTAATTTTTAAATGATGAGAATTTTAATCTTTTTTAAGCTGAATTGGCAGGCAGATAATCGCTTCAAAGCCACCTTGTTCGCGGTTGTGCAAGATGAGCTCTCCCTGATGGATATCCACAATTCGTTTGACAATTGCCAATCCCAAACCACTACCTTGAATAGTACGGGCAGCATCGCCACGAACAAAAGGTTGCATTAGTTCTTCGATTTGATCATTTGGAACACCTTGTCCATGATCTGCTACACAGATTTTTAATTTTTTATTCTCAACAGAAGTTGAAATTTCAATCGGTTCAGCACCATAGCGTTTAGCGTTATTGATCAAGTTACCAATCATGCGTTTGAGTGACAGGCTTCTTGCCCAAATGATGGGGAGTTCTTGTGGTTCGAAGCGAATGTCTAATGGCTTAAATTGAATGATTAATTCTTGCAATAAGCTATTGATATTGGTTTCAGACAGTTCTTCGTCTGAGCCATCCCGCATGTAGGAAATAAATTGGTTCAAAATGGCATCCATATCATCGACATCGTAAATTAGCCCTTCACGTAAGAATTCATCAGGGAGCATTTCTGCTGTTAAACGGATGCGGGTCAATGGGGTACGTAAATCGTGTGAAATCCCCGCCAGCATAATTTGGCGGTCTTTTGCAGCCTGATCCAGTGTGTAAACCATATGATTAAAAGCCTGATTTACTTCTCGGATTTCTTGAGGGCCGTGGTTGGTTGTTAAAAAAGGGGCTCTGCCTGTATTACTATAATTATTTGCTGCATTTTGTAGACGTTTGAGTGGGCGGTTGAGTTGGCGAACCAAGGTTAAGATAATAATGGAAGCAATGATAGGCACGCCCAAAAGCCAACCAAAAATCAGTTCTGTACTATAGTTTGCATAGGTGTTAAGTGGTTCACGCATCCAATGCCCGTGCATTTGTGGCGTTTGAATCCAGATGCTTGGTGTTGGCTTAAACTTAAAGAAAACCGTGACATCGTGACGGTCTGCTTGGATTTCTTGCGCTAAGCGTTTTTCAATACGGTCGGTAAAAAAGTCTGCAATGAGTTTTTCTTTGACGGCAGGATAGCGTTCAGGATCTGTAATATATTCGACACCTAAACGATTTTTTAGCCAGTCGCCAATATTGACAGTTTTATTGCCTGAAACAATCTGAATATTTTTGTTTTGAATAAAATCGAGTTCAATCGCTAAATAGCGAGCATGTTGTTGAATTTCTGGTAAATATAGAGTTCGCCAGAAAAACCAAAGTGACATAAATAAGCTGAAACTGACCACAAATCCAACCAGAATGGTGGTACGCATTGCCGCAGAGCGAGGTTTAAGTTTATCTAAAAAGCGCTCGGCTGATGTTCGTGATTTTGCGTAATAACCCGAGGAATCTACCAGTTCTTTCGGATCTATAGGGTCAAGTTCCACACATTATTCCTGTCAGTTTTTTCAATAGACGGAGGCTTATTCTGCACCATCTGGAACAAAAACGTAGCCAACACCCCAAACGGTTTGAATATAACGTGCACGAGCAGGATTATCTTCAATCAAGCGGCGTAAACGTGATACTTGAACATCGATTGAGCGTTCCATTGCACCCCATTCACGACCACGTGCCAAGTTCATGAGTTTGTCACGGGTTAAAGGTTCACGTGGATGCTGTACCAATGCTTTGAGTACTGCAAACTCACCTGTGGTGAGAGTAACGACTTGCCCTTCGCGGGTGAGGGTACGGGTTGAAAGGTCGAGTGACCAAGGCCCAAAACTCACCACTTCCATATGCTGACTTGGTGCACCAGGCACTTCACGTACTTGACGACGTAAAATTGCACGAATACGCGCCAGTAATTCATTTGGATTAAATGGTTTTGGTAAATAGTCATCCGCACCCGCATCTAATCCCGCAATACGGTCAGAGTCGCTACCGCGCGCGGTGAGCATGATGATTGGAGTGTCAATATTCGACTGACGTAAACGACGGCAAATACTTAAGCCATCTTCTACAGGTAACATAAAATCTAAAACGATGAGCGAAAATAGTTCTCGTTGTAGCAAGCGATCCATTTGTGTTGCATCGTGAGCAGTTTTTACAACAAAGCCTTTATCTTCCAAAAAGCGTTGTAACAAGGTCCGAAGACGAACGTCGTCATCTACAACTAAAATACGCTCAACACGATCTGTGTCGTGGAGTGCTACATCTTGCGTATCTGCAGGTACCACTAAACTCATGAAGTGCTCCCTTAATTATCTTTAATATCATTGTTGATAGTTTGAGTATAATGCTTAAAGGTAACTTATGGCTATGTATTAATTTGCTCAAATTAACAAATATATACAGTAGCATAGAGAAAAGTAGTTGCTATTTAAAAATCAGTAACCTAAAACGAATTTATGGCAAAAAATAAAAAATTGTTCATAGAAAAAAACAGGAAATTTGAAAAAGATAATGATAAATTTAATTTTTGAGCATAATTTCTGTAGATTTTACAGGCATGGTCTTTATAATCACTGCTTTTAGTTCTTATTCCTTATGGGATCAAACACGATGACTGACCTCGTTCAGCAGTTGGCAACAGAGCTTGCCGTACGTCCGAACCAAGTAGAAGCTGCAATCCGTTTAATTGATGAAGGCGCAAGTGTTCCGTTTATTGCACGTTACCGTAAAGAAGTAACACAAGGTCTTGATGATACGCAACTTCGTCAATTAGATACACGTTTAAGCTATTTACGTGATTTATATGAACGTCGTGAAAAAGTGATTCAATCATTACAAGAACAACAAAAGTTAAGCGATGACTTGCTCGCACGTGTAAATGCGGCAGAAACAAAAAATGCGCTTGAAGAAATTTACGCACCGTATCGACCAAAACGTACCAGTAAATCGTTTAAGGCGAGAGAAGCGGGCTTAGGACCAATCGCTGACAAAATTATTGCAGAACAGATTGATCCGACTGAAGCACTTGCTGGTTTTAGTCACGAAGAATATCCAGATGTAGACGGCCAATTGGATGCAATCCAGCACATCATTATTGATGACTGGGCACAAAACGTTGCATTAACTGCTGAGTTAAAAACAGTTTTTTCGAAAACAGCCGTTTTAAAAAGCGCCGTTGCTTCTGACGAGAAAAAAGAAGTTGGCAAAAAGTTCCGTGATTACTTTGAATTTTCTGAAAATTTAAATAAATTACCATCGCATCGTTTATTGGCACTTTTACGTGGTCGCCAAGAAAACGTGTTGACGTTGAAAGTTGATGGTGAAGACGACGCACTATTGGCACGTATTGAAACTGAATATGATCTTGAGCAAATTCAGCCACAAACACGTCAGGATTTCTTGAAACAAACTGCAAAATTATTTTGGCTTGGCAAGATCCGTCCACAAATCGAGCATTCTTTGCTGACTGAAAAACGCTTGACTGCTGAAACAGAAGCAATGCAAGTGTTTGCTGAAAACTTACGTCATTTATTGTTGTCTGCTCCTGCGGGTGGTCGTACAACTTTGGGCGTTGACCCAGGGATTCGTACTGGCGTAAAACTGGCCGTTGTTAGCGAATCTGGTGATGTTTTGGCTCACAGCACGATTTATCCTTTTGCACCAAAAGAAGATAAAGAAGGCTCAGTGGCTGAACTGGCACGTTTATGCACCGAGTTTAATGTTGACCTGATTGCTATTGGTAATGGTACAGCAAGCCGTGAAACAGAAGCAGTTGTCGCTGAAATGATGGCAGCACATCCTGATCTTAAATTGACACGTGTAACTGTCAGCGAAGCAGGTGCTTCGGTGTATTCTGCAAGTGAGTTGGCATCTGCTGAATTACCAGATCTAGATGTTTCAATTCGTGGTGCAGTATCAATTGCTCGTCGTTTACAAGATCCATTGGCGGAACTTGTAAAAATTGATCCAAAATCAATTGGTGTGGGTCAATACCAGCACGATGTGAATCAGGCTGGTTTGGCAAAAACACTAGATGCCGTGGTTGAAGACTGTGTAAACGCAGTTGGCGTTGATGTGAATACGGCATCGGCTGCAATTTTGGGTTATATCGCGGGTTTAAACAAATCGATTGCACAACAAATTGTGGAATACCGTAAAGAAAATGGACGTTTTGATAACCGTCAGGCATTGAAAAATGTACCACGTTTAGGCGAACGTACGTTTGAACAGGCAGCAGGTTTCTTGCGTATTCAGGATGGTGCTGAACCATTAGATGCATCTGCGGTTCACCCTGAAAGTTATGGTTTGGTTGAAAAGATTGTGGCAGCGAAAGCAACCACAGTAAAAGACATTATTGGTAATACCGAAATCATCCGCCAAGTGAAAGCAGATGAATTTGTAGATGACCAATTTGGTTTACCAACGGTTCAGGATGTTTTGGCTGAACTTGAAAAACCAGGTCGTGACCCACGTCCAGAGTTTCGCACAGCGAAGTTTCGTGAAGACATTACCGAAGTTGCTCAGCTAACAGAAGGGATGGAGCTTGAAGGTGTGATTACAAACGTCACTAACTTTGGTGCGTTTGTGGATATTGGCGTACATCAGGATGGTTTGGTTCATATCTCTGAACTAGCGAATGAATTTGTTTCTGATCCGCATAAAGTGGTGAAACCGGGTCAAATCGTGAAAGTTCGTGTGATTCAGGTGGATGTAGAACGTCATCGTGTTAACTTGAGCATGCGCGCTGAAGGCGCTGCACCTGTGAAGGCTGCTCGTCCACAACGTCGTGAGCAACATGCTGATCAGCGTAAGCCACAGCAAAAACGTCCTCAAAATGCTGCACGTTCAAATGATCAGGCGAGAAAGCCACAACGTGCAAAATCAGAAAAACCACAAGAGCAAAAAATTGGTGGTTTGGGCGCATTGTTGTTACAAGCTGGGATTAAAGGCTCTAAATAAGATTTAGGCTGTAAAATCAAAACCTTCCTTCGGGAAGGTTTTTTTATGTGTAATCGAAAATAATTGATAATGAATGCCTATTTTTAGCATATTTTATCATCGATAACTGTTAGTTTTAAAAGAGTGATGCAATCAGGAAAAAGCATGGATTTAAGTACTTTTCAGTTAATGGCACGTTACAACATTTGGGCGACTCAAAGATTGAATACCGCATTGAATGAGGTGGCTGATGATGATTTTTCAAAAGATTGTGGGCTGTTTTTTCAAAGTATCGAAGGAACACTGAATCATTTGTTAATAGGTGAACATTATTTATGGTTCGCTCGATTTTCAGAAGGAAAGTCCCCCGTTCTTGCACTAAATACAATCGTGACATCGGATCGAGGTCAACTCACCAAAATGCTTGTAGAAAAGGCACAGAATTGGCCTGTTTTTTTGGAGAATCTTGATGTGGCACAGGTAGGACATTGGTTGAATTATACAACTTCTACAGGTCAAGAAATGTCTCTGCCGTATTGGGCGACATTACAACATGTGTTTAATCATGGCACACATCATCGTGGACAGATAACAGCAGCATTAACCGCTATGGGGTATGCGTGTCCAGAACTGGACTTGGTTTATATGCTTGTCGAAGAAAATCCTTCACACCAAGCATGAATTTTGAAGCGTGTTGATCAGAATATATTTAGCATGATTCATGCTGACGAGGAAAAATAGGGTACTTAGATTTTATCATTTTCAGCTAATGAATATCATTTGAAATAAATCTGATACTCCAACATGGCTGAGCTTAGACCATCCCTCTTAATTCATATGCAGTATTACGCAGTAAAGGCAAAACCTGTTGAATCAGTTGCTCTTCTGTGATGCGATGGGTTTGAGCAATACAGTTTAATGCAGCAACAGCCTTGCCTTGCGCGTTCAAGATGGGTACGGCAATGGCAATCACACCTAATTCATGTTCTTCTTTCGATAAACAATAATCTTGTTGCTGAATGTCATGCAGCACTTGATAAAACTGGGCTTCATCTTGAATGGTATAAGGTGTCAGGCGTTTTAGGCCATGTTTTTTAACCCAATTTTGTTGCTCTTCTAAGGTTAATGTCGCCAGTAAGACTTTACCTGTTGATGTTGCATGTGCAGGCAAGCGATTGCCCAAATGCATGCCATACGGGTTTAAACGTAAATTATCTTGTTGGGGTAAATAGCTTCGGGCAATGGGGACGACTTCGTGTTCATCTAGTACCACAAGTGAAAAGGTCAGGTTGGTTTGCGTACTCAGCAGATTTAAAATTGGTTGGGTCACTTTTGGTAGGTGTGCAGAACTGAGGTATGAACTAGATAAACGTAATACTTTATGCGTTAGCCAAAAATAATGATCATCACTTTCTAAATAACCGATAAATTTGAGCGTGCGTAAATATCGTCGTGCGGCAGTACGGCTTAATCCAGTCCGTTCTGCAATTTGAGTCGAATTGAGTTTTTGACGATCAACACCAAAAGCTTCAAGTAGGCTCAGTCCTTTAACAAGCCCTGCAATATAATCATCTTGTTTGATGGTTTCACCTGAAACCTTATTTTCGATTAAATCATATCTCATCGTTCATCCATTCCCGATTATTTAAAATGATTTTTCTGACCGATATACGGTCATTTTTACCACTATACGGTGATTATCCAGATTTCACTATATAAAAAATAGACTAAAAAAACTAAGTTAAATGTCAGGACGTGGAGAAAAAAATGATGGAAAATTTACAGACACAAGTTGCAATTATTGGATCAGGGCCAGCAGGACTATTGCTTGGACAGCTTTTATATAAAGCGGGCATTTCACATATTATTATTGAACAACGTAGTGCAGACTATGTTGCAGCGCGTATTCGGGCGGGAATCCTTGAACAGGTATCGGTTGATTTATTAAAGCAAGCAGGCGTTGATGCAAATTTAAAAAAATTTGGACTACCGCATGAAGGGATTGAAATTTTAAGCAATGGTGTGAAGCATCGTGTCGATTTGTCTGCATTGACACAGGGTAAGCAAGTCACTGTTTATGGTCAAACAGAAGTCACCAAAGATTTAATGCACGCACGTGAAGCGGAAGGTTTACGCACGTATTATGAAGCGCAAGATGTGCAAATTCATGATTTTGATCAACAACAGCCGTATGTGACATTTCAGCAAAATGGTCAGTCTTATCGTATAAATTGTGACTTTATTGCAGGTTGTGATGGATATCACGGTGTTTGTCGTGCCAGCGTTCCACAAGACAAAATTAAAACTTTTGAAAAGGTCTATCCGTTTGGCTGGCTAGGTGTGTTGGCTGATGTACCGCCTGTTGCCGACGAGTTGATCTATGCACAGTCAGAACGCGGTTTTGCCTTATGTAGTATGCGTTCAAAAACACGCAGTCGTTATTATTTGCAGGTTCCGATCACCGACCATGTCGAAGAATGGTCTGATGAGCGTTTTTGGGATGAACTCAAAAATCGTCTTGATGAAGAAAGTCGGAACAACTTGGTGACAGGCGATTCAATTGAAAAAAGTATTGCGCCTTTACGCAGTTTTGTGACAGAACCAATGCGTTTTGGAAAACTGTTTTTAGCAGGCGACGCAGCGCATATTGTACCGCCGACAGGCGCAAAAGGTTTAAACCTTGCTGCATCTGATATTGCATATTTGTCGAGTGCTTTGATTGAGTTCTATCAAAAAAATTCAACACAAGGGATTGATGAGTATTCTGAAAAATGTTTGAAACGTGTTTGGAAAGCCGAACGCTTTTCGTGGTGGATGACGCATTTACTGCATCGTTTTGAAACTGAAAGTGAGTTTGACCATAAAATTAAGCAGGCGGAGCTGAGCTATATTTTAGACTCAAAGGCAGGGCAGACCACATTGGCTGAAAATTATGTCGGTTTGCCTTACTAAAATCGAAGTTTTTACAGATATACAGCGATGAAAAGATGCATCGAAATATTTAAAAATGAATGGAATACAACACGATATTAAACAATGAAGTAGATGGATTGCTTCTTTATAAAGGATTAGGTCATGAGTTTTGCACAAAGTTTTAACCAGCAATTTATTAATGGACAATGGGTAAAAGGTTCATCGGATAAAATTGTCAAAAATACTAATCCATATACGCATCAGCCTATTGATGATATTCAAGGTGCAAGTCAGCAGGATGTCGATGCCGCCTATCAAGCTGCACAGTTGGCATTTAAATCGTGGCAGAAAACCACGGTGAGCGAACGTCAGGCATTGATTGAACGTATTATTGCGGTGATCTCACAACACCGTGAAGCGCTTGTGGATTGGTTAATTAATGAAGCAGGCAGTTCGCGTCTTAAAGCCAACATTGAGGTTGATGCTGCGCTTGGAATCTCTAAAGCATCTTTAGAATATGCCCATGCGGTCAATGATGTGTTGAACTTAAAACCGCTACATGAAGGTCAAGTTAGTCAGGTTTTTCATAAGGCTCTAGGGGTGATTACAGTCATTAGCCCTTGGAATTTCCCATTTCATTTAAGTATGCGTTCGGTGATTCCAGCGATTGCGTTGGGCAATACCGTGGTGCTGAAACCTGCAAGTGATACGCCTGTCACTGGTGGGTTGATTATTGCCAAAATCTTTGAATTGGCGGATGCCCCTGCGGGATTGTTAAATGTGATTGTTGGTGCGGGCAGTGAAATTGGCGACTACGTGGTTGAACACGATGCCAGTAAATTCATTTCATTTACAGGTTCGACGCAGGTGGGTAAACGTGTTGCTGAAAAAGCCATGTCTGCGAGACTGATTAAACGGGTTGGTTTGGAACTGGGCGGCAATGCGCCGTTAGTGATTTTAGACGATGCCGATTTAGACCTCGCGGTGAATTTGACTGTGATGGGACGCTTCTTACATCAGGGGCAGATTTGTATGAGTACCAATCGTGTCATTATTGATGAAAAGATTTACGATCAATATCTCGAAAAATTAGGTCCTGCTTTGGCGCAAATCAAAGTCGGCAACCCTGCCAATGAAGATACGCTGGTTGGGCCAATTATCAATACTCAACAAACCGACAATTTGCGCCGTATTATTCAGCAAGCACAACATGAAGGCGCTGTGCTGTTCTTTGACGGTGGGATTGAGGGTAACTTGGTTGGGCCACATGTATTTATTAATGTCGAACCCGATTTCGCTGTGGCAAAAGAAGAAAGTTTTGGCCCAGTGTTGCCAATTTTAAAAGCACGTGACGAAGCGCATGCACTTGAACTCGCCAACGACACCGAATTTGGCTTATCGAGTGCGGTATGTACTTCAAACCATGAACGGGGTGTGAAATTTGCACTTGGTATTGAGGCAGGTATGTCTCATATCAATGAAATTTCTGTGGCAGATCATCCAGTTGCGCCATTCGGAGGTGAAAAAAATTCGGGCTTAGGTCGTTTCAATGGTCAATGGATTATTGAAGAATATACGACAACGCATTGGATTACCGCACAAAAATAGAGCCAAACTTTTGATTTGGCTTAGATGAAATTGTTTATCGCTGTTGTTTCACACAGACCTGATGGTTCTCTATTTTTTAGTGGTTCCGTTAGGTCGAAACGAAGGGAAAAGTGAAGACCTTACGCTAGTGATTTAGATTCAATTCTTATACTCAAGTAAAGCTTATAGCGATCTGTCTACAACACATTTTCCTTCATCAGAATGTTCATTTTTATCAAAAATATAATCTGATACAGGACGTTTGGATATGACAAATTTTACCGAAATTACCGCAGCAGTGACGCAAAGCAAGGGTGCAGATTTTGAACTCAAACAACTTCAGATTCGTGAACCGAAAGAAGATGAAGTACTGGTCAAAATTGTAGCAACAGGGATGTGTCATACCGATTTAATTGTGAGAGACCAATATTATCCCGTGCCTTTACCCGCAGTATTGGGGCATGAAGGGTCGGGGATTGTGGCAGCGATTGGCCCAAATGTAAAAAATTTGGCAATCGGTGATCATGTTGTTCTAAGTTATGGTTATTGTGGGATTTGTGAACACTGTCGCAGTGGCAACCCCGCATATTGTCAGGACTTTTTTGGCCGTAACTTTGGTGGCACAGATCCCGAAGGTAACTCGGCAATTTGTACCCACGATCATCATGCCGTACACGATCATTTCTTTGCGCAGTCTTCATTTGCGACCTATGCCATCAGCCGTGAAAATAATACAGTCAAAGTCACCAAAGATGTCCCTTTAGAATTACTTGGGCCTTTGGGCTGTGGCATACAAACAGGTGCGGGTGCAGTCATGAATGCACTTGTGGTTAGACCTGCTGCTAGCTTTGTGACATGGGGTGCAGGAGCCGTTGGTCTTAGTGCCTTACTGGCTGCAAAGGTGTGCGGTGCGACAACGATTATCGCGGTTGATATTGTAGAGTCACGTTTAACCCTTGCAAAAGAGTTAGGGGCAACACATGTAATTAACAGTAAAGTTCAAGACCCTGTTGAAGCCATTAAGGAAATTACGCAGGGTGGTGTGCAATTTGCACTGGAGTCCACAGGTCGCCCTGAAATTGTGAAGCAAGCTATTGATGCATTGGGGATTCTCGGCAAACTTGCTATTGTGGGTGCACCGCCATTAGGAGTAACGGCTGCCTTTGATGTCAATGATTTATTGATTGGTGGTAAGACAATTATGGGCGTTGTTGAAGGAAATAGTGTGGCTAAACGCTTCATTCCAGAACTGGTGACGTTATATCAGCAGGGTAAATTTCCATTTGATAAACTGGTTAAATTTTATGAGTTTAAAGATATTAATCAGGCAGCGATGGATAGCCAAAAAGGCATCACACTTAAACCAATTTTAAAAATTGGTTAATTAATTTTTAAGGTCATGTCAGATAGCGGATGTGACCTTTTCAATAAAAATAATAAATGAAAACAGGCTTAAATGATGCTTTGATTGGAATAATGAAATTTGGTTTTATCGTAGGTAAATTACGGTAGCATTAATTGCTATATGCTGATTGAAGAAGAGAGATCATCCCCAAGCATGAATCTTGGGGTGTGTTGATCAGGAACTTATCTTAGAAATTACCAATGTTCGCCTGGGAACAAACGTGCGTATGCTTTTTGAATCCAGTTCAATTGCTGTTCTTTACCTATTGATGCAGTTGAACTTGGGAATAAGTTAAAACCAATCGACATCAATTTATTGTTTATTTCAGGTGCAATCGCATAGGTGATCGATGCAAGATAACCTAAATGAGTGGCGATCTTTTTCGGACGTTTTACGATTGCATATGCAATTAAATCTGCTGCCTGTTCGGGTGAAAGTGTTGGAACATATTTATAAATTTTGGTTGGTGCAATCATCGGGGTACGAACTAAAGGCATATAGACCGAAGTAATCGCAATTTTATGTGAATGTACTTCGGCAGAAAGACAGCGGCTAAAAGCATCTAAGGCAGCTTTAGAGGCAACATAGGCAGAGAAGCGTGTTGCATTGGCAAGGACACCAATTGAGCTGATATTAATGATATGTCCATCTTTACGCTGAATCATATGCGGCAATAAGTTCAAAACAAGTCGTACAGCGCCAAAGTAATTCAGTTTCATGGTACGTTCAAAGTCATGAAAACGATCTAAGGACTCGTGAACTGCTCGACGGATAGAGCGTCCAGCATTGTTAATTAAAATATCAATATGGTCTACCGTCGCAAGAATTTCTTGAGAAGCAGCATCAATCGCATCCATATCACTTAAGTCACATGGGAAGATGGATGCTTTCCCGCCACTTTGCTCAATTTCTTTTTGTGCTTCCTCTAATTTTTCAATTGTTCGGGCAACAAGTAGAACGTGAGCACCAGCAAGAGCAAGTTTTTTAGAAATAGTCAGTCCTATGCCACTTGATGCACCTGTGACTAAAATAATTTTACCTGCGACCTTCTCTTGAAAGAGGTGTTCAAGTTTTTTGTTCACGTGTTTTTTTCCTGCTCTTGATACTGATGGACAACGTCCAAAACTGAATTTTATTGTACTGCAAATTACGTCATTTCTTGATAGAGAGATAGCGCCATTTTGCTCAAATTTGTGTTAAATAACAGAGATTAATCAATATTGCTAAAGTTGTTGTGATTGGCAAAAAGATTACGATTGGTTGTATAACGAGCCATCTTTGATAAATGCTGAAAATCCTGTCAGTTTATGCTGTGTTTAAAACGGTATAAATGATTGTTCGTCGCATACAATCCACCATAACCCTCAGATTTGTCCCTATTTATTATTTCCAATGTGGTGTGTCTATCCTGTTGTTGAATCGGTGGTATGTCATGATGAATGACTTTTTAAATATATAGCATGGTTTTGACGAACAGTGAAATAGATCGCATTGAGCATGCAAAAAAGCGTGAGAGAGTGCAAAGTTTATCGAAAAAAATGAATTTTGATTGACCAAAAACATCATTTCAACCATTTATCGAAATCGTATCATTGTCAGAAAAACATACCTTCAAGAATAGGGGTATTTCAGCGTATAATAGAAAAAATTTTCTCGCAATTTTGCGATGTTTTGATTTTTCTATTTCGAGGAGTCCTGAGTGGCCCAGTATATTTATACGATGAACCGAGTGTCGAAGATGGTTCCGCCTAAGCGCGAAATCTTAAAAGACATCTCTTTATCATTTTTCCCAGGTGCAAAAATTGGTGTGCTTGGTTTGAACGGTGCAGGTAAATCAACCTTGCTCCGAATTATGGCGGGCGTAGATAAAGATTTCTCAGGTGAGGCTCGTGCGCAACCAGGGATTAAAATTGGTTATCTGGAACAAGAACCACCATTAGACCCAACAAAAGACGTTCGTGGAAACGTAGAAGATGGTTTACGTGAACCATTAGATGCTTTGGCACGTTTAGATGAAGTTTTTGCAGAATATGCAGCAGAAGATGCAGACTTCGATAAACTTGCAAAAGAGCAAGAAAAATTAGAAGCAATTATTCAGGCTTGGGATGCACACAATCTCAATAACCAATTAGAACAAGCTGCAGATGCCTTGAATCTTCCTGCTTGGGATGCGGATGTTACTTTGCTTTCAGGTGGTGAACGTCGCCGTGTTGCATTATGTCGTTTGCTTTTGTCTAAGCCTGACATGTTGTTACTTGACGAACCAACAAACCATTTAGATGCAGAGTCTGTTTCTTGGTTAGAACGTTTCTTGAAAGACTTCCAAGGCACAATCGTTGCAATTACGCATGACCGTTATTTCTTAGATAACGTTGCTGAGTGGATTTTGGAGCTTGACCGTGGACATGGTATTCCTTATCAAGGAAACTATTCTTCTTGGTTAGAGCAAAAAAATGCCCGTTTAGAGCAAGAACAGAAACAAGAAGAGTCTTTTGCGAAAGCATTGAAAAAAGAACTTGAATGGGTTCGTTCAAATGCGAAAGGTCAGCAAAAGAAAAACAAAGCACGTATGGAACGCTTTGAAGAGTTGAACTCTAAAGAATTCCAACAACGTAATGAAACATCTGAAATTTATATTCCACCAGGCCCACGCTTAGGGAATAAAGTTGTTGATGTAGATGGGATCAGCAAATCATTTGATGGTCGCTTGTTGTACGAAAACCTAACGTTCTCTGTACCACCGACTGCTATTGTCGGAATCGTGGGGCCAAACGGTGCAGGTAAAACAACCCTTTTCCGTATGATGACAGGTGAACAACAGCCAGATACGGGGACTGTGACACTGGGCGAATCGGTTAAAGTCGCGTATGTAGGTCAGATTCGTGACACATTAGATGACGCTAAAACCGTTTGGGAAGAAGTTTCTGGTGGTCTAGATATTCTTAAAGTGGGCGATTACGAAATTCCATCTCGTGCTTATATCGGTCGTTTTAACTTTAAAGGTCAAGATCAGCAAAAACGTGTAGGTGAGTTGTCTGGTGGTGAGCGTAACCGTTTACAACTTGCAAAAATTCTACAGCAGGGCGCAAACGTCATCTTACTCGATGAACCGTCAAACGACTTGGATATTGAAACCTTACGTGCGCTTGAAGATGCAATTTTGGTCTTCCCAGGTACTGTAATGGTTGTATCGCATGACCGTTGGTTCTTAGACCGTATTGCGACGCATATCTTGTCATTTGAAAATGAACAGCCAGAATTCTACACAGGTAACTATGCAGAATATGAAGCGTATCGCCAATCTCGTTTAGGCGAAGATGCTGCGAAAAAACGTACCAAATACAAAAAGATTAGTGGTTAATCTGTTGTATTGAAAAAGCCAGCATTGCTGGCTTTTTTTATATTTGAGAAAAAAGTGCTTAAGTTTTTATATAAAAGATAACGCAGAACTTATCATGCCATATAGTGCAATGCTTAGCAGTAATAAGCCACATGTAGCTAAAACTTTGTGGTAAATCGCACTCTTAGACAATTTATTGAAAGATAAATACACCACGGACAAGGTCAGAAAGTCCAGAATAATCCATGCGATGACTAAAATAAGCAAGCTGAGATTGGTGTTGTTATGAATATGAATAAATTGGGGAAAGAACGAGGAAAAGAAAATAATATCTTTCGGATTTGAAATACCGACAAGAAAGCCTTTTTTAAATCCGCCTTCGACAGGTTTTAACGTGGGAGTATCGTTCGTTGCATTATTCCAAGCTTCTTTTAAAATTTCATAACCGAGGTAGGCAATATAAAAACATCCCAATATTTTAATCAGTACAAAGACCGTTTCATTGATAGAAAAAATGCCTTTTAAAATCAGAATTGAAATGGTGATTAAGGCCAAAGATGCGAGATTGGTTCCAACAATGGTTTCTAATGCTTTTTTATAGCCCCCTCTCAATCCAGCACTGGCAACCAAAATCATGACTGGACCAGGTGTAGCAATCATTACGATGACAGTCATGATATAAAAGAGTAGTTCTAAATAGTTCATTGAATTTGGATGAGTCCTTAAGGTTTTGATTTAAGATGAATTTCAAATCCATCTGCTTTGTTATGTATAGATTGAATTTTTATAACATTGTAGCTGATAAATTGCAGTAATATAAAAGGATTAGAATAATGACGATTCAAATCAGGAATTTAGGACAGAGTGCTGAATAGGTATTTTAATTCTAATGTGTTGATTGAATAAAAACTTAAATAAAACAGAGGGTAAACCAGAGCGAATATCATAAAGGCTTATCCCATAGAAGGAGGACGCAATGGGAGACCATCATGATCATCAACATACACATGCAGTTGTGACGGAAAAAAATGCCAGAAAGCTTGGGTTTGCTTTACTGTGTACCTGTTTGTTTTTAGTGATTGAAGTGATCGCCGGCTTTATGACTCAAAGTTTGGCATTGTTATCAGATGCAGCACATATGTTTACCGATGCGGCTGCATTGGCAATTGCATTGTTGGCAATCAAAATTGGTAAATTACCTGAAGATGATAAGCGGACGTTTGGTTATCAGCGTTTTGAGATTTTGGCGGCACTGTTTAATGCATTAATGCTTTTTGTGGTGGCGATTTATATTTTGTATGAGGCATACCTCCGATTTTCAAGACCTCCTGAAATTGAAAGTTTAGGCATGCTGATTGTCGCGATTATAGGTTTAATCATTAATCTGATTTCGATGAAAATCTTGATGTCGAGTGCTGAACAAAGCCTGAATATGAAAGGTGCTTATTTAGAAGTTCTAAGTGATGCGCTGGGATCGGTTGGGGTAATTATTGGGGCAATCATTATTTATTTTACCCAATGGGCTTGGGTCGATACGGTCATTGCTGTGTTGATTGGTTTTTGGGTTTTGCCTAGAACATGGGTGCTATTGAAGCAAACCATTAATATCTTGCTTGAAGGTGCTCCAGAAGAAATTGATGTCGAAGCATTGCGAAATGATCTGTTGGCATTAAAAGGTGTGGAAAGTATTCATCAGTTAAAGGTATGGGCAATTAGCTCCAAAAATATTCATTTAACAGTACATCTTTTTGCGCCACAGGCTGATCGAAAGTACTTATATCGAGATGCTGAACGTATGTTGCATGAGCGTTATGAGATTCGTCAGATTACCTTGCAGATTGAGGAAGATCCTTGTTTAGCTCATGACCATGACCATGACCATGACCATAAGTCATAGAAAGAAAAAAACAGTACGTGAAAGTGCTGTTTTTTTTGAAGCTTAGTTTTGCCATTGATGGTTGCAATCACGGCATTTCCATACTCTTTGTGATTGCATAAAACTTTGCATTGAAATTTTAAAACTTGGTAGATCTCGCCAAAATAAAAGACCTGAAACAAGTGTGACTACAAATACAACGGCCGTTGCAATATGCAATGTTGTGCCTGCACCATGACTAAAAATCCAAAGCACAATATTGGCAATAACGAGCAAGAGTAATAAGAAAATAGAGAAGACCAAAATAATCAGGCTTTTTGGAATTTCAGGGCGAGGAGAGTTGGCACCTTGGTGAACAGGCATGATTTTTGCGCTTTGGCATTGAGGGCAACGGTACTGCATGGAAACTCCAAATCTGTTTTGTGCTTATTTTAACGAATTTCAGGGTAAAGCAAAAATAGTTGGCAAGAAAAAAGCCACTGAATTTTTCAATGGCTTTTTAGAATTTGGCGTCCCTACGGGGATTCGAACCCCGGTTACCGCCGTGAAAGGGCGATGTCCTAGGCCTCTAGACGATAGGGACTTATTGAGGCTACACGATTGAGGTTTGGTGGAGCCAAGCGGGATCGAACCGCTGACCTCTACAATGCCATTGTAGCGCTCTACCAACTGAGCTATGACCCCAGTCTGTGTGAGCGCTATATTATGGGGGTTCGGCTCACACGTCAAGAAAAAAGATTAAGTTGTTGATTCAATTGTATCATTTTTCGGCAATTGGATGCTTTCGTTCAGTTTTTCCCAAACTTTTAGCTCTTTTTTGCTTGGTGCACCGACAATTTCAAGGGCATGGCGTAAACGCGCATACGTTAAGTCAGGCCCAATCGTCACCATTGCTTGCATAACTGGCGTTGAACTGGTCGAACCCGCAATTGCAATAAAGAACGCTGGCATAAAGTCACGGAGCTTAATTTCCATTTGGCTGGCTAAGTCCATCAAGATTTGGCTAACTGTGTCATTGTTCCACGTAAATGTTTTTTCTAAACGCCAAATTGCAAATTGTAGGCTTTGACGAACTTGTTCGGCACTAAGTTTTTTGCTTTCAAACATTTCAGCAGTCAGGTTTGGCATGTGGTTAAAGTAGAAACCTGCCCAGTTCACTGCTTCTGAAAGTAAATGAATACGAGGTTGAATCGCAGCAGCAATATCTTCAAGTTTCTGTTGGTTGCCTTGCCAGCTTAAAATACGTTGTAGTAATTGTACTGGGGTAAGCGATTTAATCCACTGACCGTTTAACCAATTTAATTTTTCAACATCAAAAACTGGCCCACCCAAAGAAACACGATGAATATCAAAATGATCAATCATTTCTTGTAAGGTAAATACTTCACGTTCATCAGGCATTGACCAACCCATACGACCTAAATAGTTGAGTAAGGCTTCAGGCAATACCCCAATATCTTTGTAGTAGTTAATAGAGGTTGGGTTTTTACGTTTTGATAGTTTTGATTTGTCTGGGTTACGCAGCAAAGGCATATGGCAAAGCTGAGGCATTTCCCAACCAAAATATTGGTAAAGTAACTGGTGCTTCGGTGCAGAAGGGAGCCATTCTTCACCACGGAAAACATGCGTAATTTCCATTAAATGGTCATCGACCACGTTTGCCAAATGGTAAGTTGGTAAGCCGTCAGTTTTGAGCAAAACTTGCATATCGACTTGTGCCCATGGAATATCCACTTCCCCACGCAATAAGTCATTGACAATACACGTGCCTTCTTCAGGTACTTTCATACGAATGACATGCGGTTCACCAGCAGCAAGACGACGTTGTACTTCTTCTTGAGACAGTTTTAAACCACGACCGTCATATTTAGGTGTTTCGCCACGTGCCTGTTGTTCGATACGCATTTGGTCGAGTTCTTCTGCTGTCGCAAAACAGTAAAATGCATGACCTTTTTCGACAAGTTCAAGCGCATATTTTTTATAAATATCCATACGCTCAGACTGGCGGTAAGGAGCATGTGGCCCACCGACATCAGGGCCTTCAGACCAGTTTAAACCTAACCAACGTAAAGAATCTAAAATCATTTTTTCAGATTCAGGGGTTGAACGTACCTGATCGGTATCTTCAATACGTAAAATAAACTCTCCACCATGTTGTCGAGCAAAACATAGGTTGAAAAGTGCAATGTAGGCAGTCCCTACATGTGGAAATCCTGTAGGAGAAGGTGCAATACGAGTACGGACTTTCATAATGAATTCAATAATCAATATTTAATGGCGGTATTATAACGAAAAAGCAGGGTACTTGGGGGATTTCAAAAGCATCTGTAACGATGATAAAAGTAAATAATTTAGATTTAAAAAATGAATAAAATGTATTTTATTGCATAGAGATGCTTTGTTTTTCTAAGTCATATCGATTAAGAATTTGGATCTGCAAATAACGCCTGTAAAAAACGAGAAAAGCGTTCGTGCTGGTAAGCGAAAAAGCTTTGCGTTGGTTGCAGGTGAATGGTTGTTAAAAGCTTGATATCGTCAATATCGGTATTTAATGAATTGATATTTTGCTTTTGTTTATCCAGTTCTTTTCCAATATAACTCGAAGAATGGTGTGTAACCTTGTTATTGACTGGTACTGGCTTGTGTGTATGTTTTAGCCCTGTTTCTTGGATTGCATAGGCATTTGCAAAATGCAAAGCACATAAACATCCTAATAAGAATGAACGTAAAGTCATACATGAACCTCCTCATGTTGGCTACACATGATTGATGTAAAATAGAATCCTAGCTCTAATATACCTGAAGTTTAGTCGATCAACAGAAGTTTTGTTTTACAAAATATAAACAACGGTAAAAAAACATGATCAAAACTAAGTCTTTTGAAATAATATCAGACGATTATGAATAAAATATGGCAAAGCTTCTTTTTTATGAATTATTTGAGCATGTAGTCTATTGATTTTGATCTATATGATTTGATTTTATTTGTATAGTTTTAAATATTATAACTATTTGTTTATAAAATAAAAAAATAAGCCTTATAGTGGTTTTTCTCTATAACATTATGAGCATAAAAATGAAAAAAAGAATATTGGTAGTGTTGTTCGGAACATTTGCCTTGTTCGCAACGCAAAGTTTTGCAGAAAAAACTTTTTTAAATGTGTCTTATGATCCGACACGAGAGTTTTATCAAGAATATAATCGGGTGTTTGGTCAGTACTGGTTGAAAAAAACAGGCGAAAAGGTTGAGTTTAAACAATCGCATGGTGGATCCGGGAAGCAGGCGAGAGCTGTTGCCTCTGGGTTACAAGCGGATGTCGTGACTTTGGCATTGGCAAATGATATTGATGAAATTGCACAGGCAGGGTATATCCGTCCAGATTGGCAAAAGCAGTTTCCAAATAACTCGGCTCCTTATACTTCAACCGTGGTTTTTTTGGTGCGTAAAGGCAATCCAAAGCACATTAAAGACTGGAACGATTTAACCAAGTCTGGTGTGGAAATTATTACCCCTAACCCAAAAACTGGCGGTGCACCTCGCTGGATTTATTTATCGGCATGGGGCTACGCATTAAAGCAACCAAATGGTAATGATGCTAAAGCACGAGATTTGGTGTCTAAGTTGTATCACAATGTCAAAGTGTTGGATTCAGGGGCACGTGGCTCATTGACTACATTTGCAGAACGCGGCATTGGCGATGTGTTACTGACTTGGGAAAATGAGGCCTTACTTGCACAGCAAAATTTGGGCAAAGATAAATTTCAGATTGTTTACCCATCGGTGTCTATTTTGGCAGAACCTTCCGTTGCAGTTGTTGACAAAACCGTAGACAAAGATGGAAATCGGTTACTTGCCAAAGGATATTTAAACTTTTTATATTCACCACTCGGACAAAATTTGGCAGCGAAATATAATTTCCGACCACGTAATCCACAAGTGGCGCAAAAATATGCAGCCAAGTTTCCTAAAATTCAGCTCTTCACCATCGACAAAGTATTCGGTGGTTGGGCAAAAGCGCAAAAAATCCATTTCGCCAATGGTGGCGTGTTTGATCAAATTTATACCAAACAATAAGAATCAATATGCGTAGAATAGGGAAAATAGATGCCGAAAGATGACTCTATTCTACAAAATGTTGAAATTTTGGTAAAAAATTGGAAATAACAATCATAAAATAATAATTCCCTACAAAAAGACGTTTGGAAGTTCAGCAAAACAAAGAGATAATATGCAATTACACTTTTAATCGTTACTTTGCTATTTTATGTCCCATATTTCTGTATTGCTTCATGAAACTATAGATGCGTTGCTCGCAAATCGGCATACAGGAATTTATGTCGATGCCACCTTTGGTCGAGGGGGGCACAGTCGCTTATTGTTGTCTAAATTAGATGCAAATAGCCATGTTTATGCTTTTGATAAAGATCCACAAGCTTTAGCTGTTGCAGCAGAATTGGCTGAGCAGGATGCCCGATTCCATATTATTCACTCAAGTTTTGCAGACGTTCAGGCACAGTTAAACGCACGTGGCATTGAAATGGTCGATGGGATTATGGCGGATTTGGGCGTATCTTCACCTCAGCTTGATCAGGCTGAACGCGGGTTCAGCTTTATGAACAATGGCCCACTCGATATGCGGATGGATAATTCTCAAGGGCCGACAGCGAGAGAGTGGCTGCTAGATATCGAAGAAGAACAATTAGCCAATATTATTTTTAAATATGGTGAAGAGCGTTATAGCCGTCGAATTGCCAAGGCGATTAAACAGGCAGGGGAGATGACAACGACTGCACAATTAGCAGAAGTGGTAAAAGTTGCTCATCCGAAATGGGAAAAAAATAAACATGCCGCAACGCGGACATTTCAAGCCATTCGTATTGCGATTAATAAAGAACTCGAAGATATTGAAAACTTTCTGCCTCAAGCAGTAAATCTGCTCAAACCAGAAGGGCGCTTGGCTGTGATTAGTTTCCATTCGTTAGAAGATCGTTTGATTAAACAGTTTATTCAAAAGGAATCTTCATTGGCAGAAGATAACGGTTGGGGAATGCCTCAACAGCAGCAAGATACACGACGTTTAAAGAAAATTTCACGTATTCGGGCCAGTGAACAGGAAGTAAAAGAAAACCCACGTTCACGAAGTGCATGGTTAAGAGTTGCAGAGCGTTTAAGCAATTAAAGGCGAATAATGAAAACAGAAGTTATTGCAGAAGTTGCAGAAAAGACAGCCCCTGACAAAAAGCCCATTAAAAAGGTGGTCATGTATGCTGTTCTCATCACCTTAGTGTTTATTAGTGCCATGATGGTGGTTTTTGAGGTTTTTGAGTATCGTCACGATTATCGGCAGATGAATGGTTATCTTCGGGAACAAGATGATTTGAATGCTGAATGGGGGCGGTTACTGATTGAACAGCAAACCTTTGGTGCAACAGCACAAATTGGGACGCGGGCCGTGACGCAATTGAGAATGTACTCACCTCCTGCATCTGATACCGTGGTAATTTCTCTTCCTACATCCGAGCAAAAAAAGTAAGGTTGCTCAATGGCTGAAAAACGAATGACTCAACAACGTAAAACCAAGCAGCGTCCTGTCACTGCTGTAACAGGCAAAAATGAAATTACGTTTGATCAATGGCGCTTTTACTTATTGTGGGGCATTGTGCTGTTGTGTTTTGTGATTTTGGTAATACGTGCATTTTATGTGCAGGTAATTAATAAAGATTTTTTACAAACCAAAGCCAATGCACTCATTTTGCGTGATGAAAAAATTAAAGCCATGCGCGGGATGATTACCGACCGAAATGGTGTACCACTGGCAATCAGTACCCCAATTATGAAAATAGTCATGGATCCACGTGATTATTTTGAAAATAAGAAACTGTATGATGAAATGACAGCGCCTGTAAAACCGGGCGAACGTCGTAAACCGAAACAAAAATTGCCTGATAAAAACTTTAATTTAGATGAACTGGCGAACATGGTGGGGATGGATGCTGCTGAATTAAAACGGCAGATGCAAGCTCATCCTCGTTCACGTTATTTGGTTCTAAAAACCGAAGTTCCACCGCCACAGGCAGATTTAATTCTAGAACGTAATTTTCAGGGCGTTTATACAGAAAAATCATATAAGCGTTATTACCCACAGCCACAACCGAATGCTCAAATTATTGGTTTAACCAATAATGATGGTAAGGGTGTTGAAGGCTTGGAAATGAAGCTGAATAAACAGCTCAATGGTGTTGATGGGTTACAAACCAATGTTCGGGATAAATCGGGGAACCGTGTTAAAGACCCTGAAGTGATTAAACCTGTTGAGGCTGGAGAGAACTTTACCTTAAGTATCGATTCGCGTTTGCAATATATTATGTATCGTGAATTGACAGCAGCAGGGGTGGCGAATAATGCTCGTTCTGCAACTGCCATTGCGGTTGATGTGAAAACAGGTGAAATTTTGGCCATGAGCAGTTGGCCATCTTATAACCCGAATGATAAAGCCAATTTAACCAATAAAGATGCGATGCGTAACCGTGGTGCGATTGACATGTTTGAACCCGGTTCAACCATGAAACCGTTTACCATCTCTGCGGCATTGGAAAGTGGTAAATACACGGTGAATACTGTAATTAACACTTCACCGGGGTCAATGAAAATTGGCTGGCATACCATTCGTGATACACACAATTATGGTCAGTTAACATTGGCTGGGGTGGTAATTAAGTCATCTAACGTGGGTGCTGCCAAAATTGCACTTTCCTTGCCAACGCCAACCGTTCCAACATTCTTTAAACGTGTTGGGTTTGGTCAGCGTTCAGCCGTTCACTTTCCTGGGGAAAGTCCGGGTCTGATTATGCCATCGAAGTACTGGAATGTGTCAGAAATTGGAACAATGGCATATGGTTATGGTTTGAACGCAACTGTGCTGCAACTGGCGCAGGGTTATGCCATGTTGGCGAACCATGGGATGCAAATGCCTTTGTCCTTATATAAGGTCAATCAGGTGCCTAAAGGTAAACAAGTCTTAGATCCAAAAATTGCGGATCAGGTCTTGTCAATTATGGAACAGGTGACACAACCGGGCGGAACGGCAACGAATGCTCAAATTCCGGGATATCGTGTTGCAGGTAAAACAGGGACAGCGCATAAACTGAATGCAGACCGCCGTGGGTATTCAAAAACTGAATACCGTGCGTTGTTTGCGGGTGTCGCACCTGTGAGTAATCCTCGAATTGCCATGATTGTTGTGGTTGAAAACCCGCGTGGTTCTTACTATGGCGGTACGGTTTCAGCGCCAGTCTTTGCGCGAATCATGCAAGAATCTTTACGCTTGTTAAATGTGCCTTTAGATAAGCCATTGCAAGTGACAAAAACAGCGAGTGTTCGAGAAGAATAGATATGACAATTTCTGTACAGCAGGTATTGGCCTTAACACAGGCTGAAGCGTGGATGACGCAGCCTTTTCAGGGGTTTTGTTTAGATAGCCGTAAAGTTGAGGCAGGTCAGGTCTTTATTGCATTAACGAGCTACACGCAACCTGAAAAAACACGTGCATTTGCTGAGGCGGCTTTAGCAAAAGGTGCTATTGGCATTATTGCTGAAGAACCGCTATCTGTGGATAACTGTTGGGTTTGCCCACAGGTACGCCAAGAGATGGGCGTTTGGCAAAAACGCTATCTGGATTTATCACAACCTGTTGATGCACCCAGAATTTTTGCTGTAACAGGAACCAATGGTAAAACCACCATTTCACGTTTAATTGCGGAACTGGTTAGTCTACAAGGCAATGCCTGTGCAGTAATGGGAACAACGGGGAATGGTATTTTGCCGAATCTTGAGGCTTCAACCCATACCACACTGGACGCAATCCAACTGCAAAATGCTTTACATGGTTATGCGCAACAAGGTGCAAAATTTGCATCTTTAGAGGCAAGTTCGCATGGTCTAGAGCAAGGGCGTTTAAATGGCTGCGATGTTGAAATTGCGGTGTATAGCAATTTAAGCCGCGACCATCTGGATTATCATAAAACACTCGAAGCCTATGCTGAGGCAAAGTCGAAATTATTTGCATTTCCAACTTTAAAAGTTGCCGTGATTAATTTGGATGATGGCCATGCACAAGTGATGTTACAGCAGGCACAGCAAAATCCGTCTAAACCGCAAGTTTTGACCTATTCATTAAAAGACCAAAAAGCAGATGTATATGTCAGCCAGCTCAGTTTTAGTTTGCAAGGTGCAACCTTTAACTTACATACGGCACACGGAGTTTTTGAGGTCAATAGCCCGCTGTTGGGTCATTTTAATGTCGAAAACCTGATTGCCAGTTTGATTGCTGCTTCAGCCGCAGGATTTGACCTTGCTGCACTGGTTCAGTCTGTACCAAAACTCAAAGGTGCACCGGGACGAATGCAGGTGTTGCGTGATGCGCAAAAACTCTTTGTCGTGGATTATGCACATACGCCTGATGCGCTTATTCAGGTATTAACCAGCTTACAACGTCATGTTGAGCATCGTTTGTGGGCGGTTTTTGGTTGCGGTGGAGATCGTGATCGGGGTAAACGTCCATTAATGACGCAAGCGGCTTTGGCACATGCCAATCCGGTGATTTTAACCTCGGATAACCCACGGACAGAAAACCCTGAACAGATTTTTGCCGACATGAAACAGGGTATTGATTTTACGGCCCATGAGGTTCATGAAATTCATGATCGTCGTCAGGCGATCCGCTATGCCGTTGAACATGCACAGGCGGGCGATATTGTGGTGATTGCAGGGAAAGGTCACGAAAATTATCAAGAAATAGAGGGTGTTCGACATTGGTTTGATGATGTGGTGGAAGTGGATGCTGCGATTCATCATTCAGGGGATATCACTGCTCATTCTGCGATGGAAAACTAATCTATGCATACCTCAACAACCAGCACCTCGCCTTTAGTCCCTTGGACTGTGGCAGATTTACAGCAAGCGACACAAGGTTATTGGTATCAAGATCGCCTTCCACAAGGTGAAATCAAACGGATCTTGACCGATTCACGCCATGCAGAACAAGGCGATGCCTTTTTAGCACTGAAGGGCGAGCGTTTCGATGCACATGCTTTTGTGCAGCAAGTACAGGCGCAAGGCTGTCAAATTGCGATTGTCGAACATCCTATTGCCGATGTCGAAATTGCACAATTGGTGGTTGCAGATACGCGTTTAGCACTGGGTCATTTAGGTCATTTTCGTCGTCAGCAATTTTCGAAATTAAACGTGATTGCCTTGACGGGCAGCAGTGGTAAAACCACCACCAAAGAAATGCTCGGCAGTATTTTAGGACGTTTAGCACCAACTTTAATTACCCGTGGTAATTTAAACAATGACTTAGGCGTTCCCATGATGTTACTGGAACTGCGTCCAGAACATCAGTATGCTGTGATGGAACTTGGTGCGAGTCATCTTGGTGAAATCGACTATACCTCGAACTTGGTTGAACCTGCTGTTGCGGGTATTTTAAATATTGGCACAGCACATTTGGGTGAGTTCGGCGGGCGGGCTGCCATTTGTCTGGCAAAATCTGAGATTTATGCACATCTTGCGACTCAAGGTATTGCCATTATCCCTGCCAAAGATGATTTTGCTCCACAAATTCGTCAGGCAGCTGAAGCCTATGCTCAGCTCAGCTTTGGTGAAGGTGGGGATATTTATGCCACAGAGATTCAGTTACATGCTCAATCTGCCCAGTTTACCTTGCATACGCCACAAGGCTCGGCACAGGTCGATTTGCCATTTGCAGGTCAGCACAATGTTGAAAATGCTTTGGCTGCCGTGGCATTTGCTTTGGCGATTGGGATTGGTTTAGACGATATTGTGCTGGGTTTGCGTGACGCAAAAGGCGCAAAAGGGCGTTTAAATTTTATTCAACATCAGCAATACTTATTGATTGATGATACCTACAATGCAAATCCATCATCCATGCGGGCTGCTGCTGAGGTTTTGACCCAGCAACAAGGGGTTAAGGTCATGGTGATGGGTGACATTGGTGAACTGGGTGACAGTAGCCGTGATGAACATGTGGCATTGGGGCGTGACCTTGCCCAATTACCACTGGATTACATTGTGGCGGTTGGTGAATTTGCCAATTCAACGGTTTCAGGTGCAACGGATTCAACGCATGTGCATGCTTTTAATACACAGGCAGATGCACTTATTTTTTTAATTCATTTGATAGAAAAACATCAACCTCAGCCGATGAGTTTTCTGTTTAAGGGATCGCGTTATACCCATATGGAAACTTTGATGGCTGATGTGATGGAGAAGCTCTAAATGCTGTTATGGTTATTTGAACATTTGGCAGGATATGACAGTTCCTTCAAAGTTGTTCGCTATTTAACATTACGTGCCTTACTGAGTGTACTGACTGCTTTGGCAATTGGTCTTGCACTTGGTCCAGTCATGATCCGTAAATTACGTGCGCTTAAATATGGTCAGGCGGTCAGTTCTTTTGCCCCTGAAAACCATGCTAAAAAAATGGGTACACCGACCATGGGCGGAATTTTAGTTCTGCTTTCAATCGGAATCAGTACTTTGCTTTGGGCGGATTTATCTAACCCGTATGTATGGATTGTACTTGGGGTGATGGTGATTTTCGGTGCAGTAGGCTGGGCGGATGACTGGATTAAAATTCGCTATAAAGACAATGCAGGCTTACCAGCACGTAAGAAGTTCTTTTGGACATCGGTGGGTTCTTTAGGCGCAGGGATTGGGTTGTATGTGATTGCAATTCAACAGAATAATCCTGTTTATACCCATAACATGCTGGATTTGCTAATACCTTTCTTTAAAAACCTGAGTATTCCATTTTCGGTTATTCCGTTAGGTTTAGCATTTATTGCCTTTACCTATTTGGTGATTAACGGTGCATCTAATGCCGTTAACTTAACTGATGGTTTAGATGGTTTGGCGATTATGCCTGTGGTTCTTGTGGCAACGGGTTTAGGTGTATTTGCTTATCTTTCTGGTGATATCCGTTTTGCCAACTATCTGCATATTCCATATATCAAATATTCGTCAGAATTGATTGTGATTTGTTCTGCCATGGTTGGAGCAGGTTTGGCCTTTTTATGGTACAACGCACATCCTGCACAAATTTTTATGGGCGATGTTGGCGCACTGTCTTTAGGGGCAATACTCGGAACCATCGCTGTCATGGTACGTCAAGAAATTGTATTTGCGATTATGGGCGGTGTATTTGTGATGGAAGCGATTTCGGTTTTTTTACAAATCGGCTCGTTGCGTATGCGCAATAAGCGTGTGTTCTTAATGGCGCCTTTACACCATCACTATGAAAAACAAGGTTGGAAAGAAACCCAAGTGGTAATTCGTTTCTGGATTATTACGATAATTCTAGTGGTTTTAGGGCTAATGACGTTAAAATTGCGTTAAGTCAGAAAATTCGGTATTGAAGCTGGCAAATTGCCAGCTTTTTTATTGCCATCAAAAAATGAGAGAGTAACAACATGCAATGGTTAATGTGTCCTGTTTGTCGGGAAAACCTGAGTTTGAACGAACGGACATGGCGTTGTCAGCAAGGGCACAGTTTTGATTTGGCTAAACAAGGCTATGTCAATTTGCATGTAGTACAGCACAAACACAGCAAACAACCGGGCGACACACCTGAAGCAGTAGATGCCCGCCGTGCATTTTTATCGGCTGGGTTTTATGCACCTTTACGTACCGCAGTTGAAACAATCTTACAGCAATATCAGCCTAAAACACTGCTCGATATTGGTTGTGGTGAAGGTTATTACACCCAAGCCATGCAAGCCCATGTACAAGATTGTATTGGGGTGGATATTGCAAAAAATGCAGTACAACGTGCTGCAAAGGCCAATCCAAATGTTACGTGGGTCGTGGGAACAGGTGCGGTATTGCCTGTGTTAGATGGCTCTATGGAAATCTGTACCAGTCTGTTTAGCCCTATTCCACAACAGGAAATTTTGCGTGTTCTAAAAGAAGATGGTTTATGTTTGGTTGTCACTCCCGCACCGCAGCATTTATATGCTATGCGAGAGGCATTATTTGATCAGGTGAACCCGCACGAACCAGAAAAATTTGTGAATCAACTGAGTGATGCTTTTGAATTAATCGAGTCGCAAGTGGTTGATGCACCTTTATTGTTAAAGCAACAGGACATTCAAAACTTATTGGCAATGACACCATATGCCTATAAAGCCAAACCTGAAAAACGTCAGGCACTTGAAACTCTGGCAGAATTACATGTGACAGCGAGTTTTCAGATTTACCTGTTTAAAAAGAAAGTAGAGATAACAGCTGCTTAAAAACGAGCAATAAATGCCTGATCTACGCTAGGTCAAGCATTTAGCGTTAAAGTTAATGCTGATATTGATCGTATTTTTCATCGACATTGGGGTGTGAGGATTCGACCAATTCAGCCAGATTAGAATATTTGCGTTCAATTTCCTGTGCATTTTCCTGCATGGTCTGAATCAGTTTATCAAGATTGACATATTCAAAACGGTTTTTTGAACCGACAATGGTCAGTGCCATCGGAGCAATTTTACTAGAATATTTAATCGGCACGGATAGACTTGAATACAGTGGATTCACTTCCCCCTGAGAAAAGTAATAGCCCTGTTTTTTAATTTTTTTCATGCGCTGCATAAAATGAACTTCATCTTCAGAGAAACCCACTTCAGTCAGTTTTTCAGCATTATTTTGATAAAAATTGTGTAAACCCTGCTTGCTCAAATGCGCCACAATGATTTTGGGCGATGAACCCAGATATACCGGGCGTGGGCTACCTCGTCCATAAGAGACCATCAGATTGCCTTTAAAAGATTCATCATGCAGGTCGATGCAATAATCATGGTTTAAGAATGTCAGTAAGCAACTTAATTCGGTACGTTCCACGATTTCTTTCATAAATGGAATACTGACTCGAACCAACGGATCGGTTGTTCGTGAAATATAATCTAAAACGGCAATTTTAGGGCCAAGGGTGTAATCACCAGATGTTCCACTCATCCGTTGTAATAAGTCGGCAGATACCAGTTCTTTTAAGTAGCGGTAGCTGGTCGGTCGAGATAAGCCAAGTTCCTGACTAATGATATCGACATTAATCACGTGGCGGGAAACTGAAAATAGATCCAAAACGGTTAAAATTTTACCAAAACTCGTGACTGCCATAGTTCAATTAAATTCCCAAAATAAAGGCGTCAAACGCAAAATATAAAAAATATTTCCTTTTTTAGCATATTCAGGTTGAGATGGGAAAGAGTATAAAACTATATAAATTATCAAATAGAGATATTTTTATTGACGATGCATGTTTTTTTTGAAAAAATTGACAAATCTAGTATCGAATGAAGAAAGTGAAATCATTTATTTCTTGCTTTCGCGTTCGCTTTCTTGTTTTTCACTGCTGTCGATATTTCAACTTTATTCAGTTGATCTGCCTCTCATTGTTGTTTTGAGTCATGTCACATGATGATATTTGTCATTGTGTTTATAGAGTTTTTTGTGTCGAAAGTAGATAAGATAATTTGATATTGACGCTATCTGATCAGAGAACTGTACATGTTGCTTCATAAACAGCTATTGGCGTTTCGCCCTTCAAAAATGGATTTTATCTTTGCGGTAAAAACCTTTCTGGCAGGAATGCTGGCACTGTATATTGCATTTTCATTAGATCTGACCTATCCCATGTGGGCGATTGGTACAGTTTTTATTATTGCCAATCCTTACTCTGGCATGGTGTCTTCTAAAGCCGTTTATCGTTTATTGGGAACAGCCGTTGGAGCAATTGTTGCAATTCTTCTGACACCAAAACTGATTGATACACCTGTACTTTTTACCTTTGTTATTGCAGCATGGGTTGGTTTTTGTTTGTATATTTCTTTGCTAGACCGAACACCGCGTAGTTATGTGTTTATGCTGGCAGGGTATACCGCCGCAATGATTGTGTGTAATGCCGTAACCAATATCGATACCGCCAGTGTGTTTGATATGGCACTGGGTCGTGTACTCGAAATTTCTGTTGCGGTGGTATGTAGCGCAGTTGTTTCCGCGACCATTATGCCTTTGCATTTGGGGCCTGCAATTCAGCAGCGTGTGAGTAAAGCGTTAGCAGATACCCGTGAAATTTTTAAAGATATTTTGACCAATCCTCAGCACGACAAGAATTATGTGCATTTACTTGGCATTATTACCCGAGATATTGCAGATATTCATGCTTTGGCCGTGCATTTGGCTTATGAAAAAGGTGAGCTAAAAGGGATGACCAAGCCGATACAAGAGTTATTGCATCAGTTTAGTCTGGTGATTTCCAACCTCACGGCGATGTCTGAACGTATTGAACAAATGAATCAGCTTAGTACCCAATATCGCACAGCACTTATTCCATTATATGAACATGTCATTCAGTTTTTGCAAACTCAGACAGATATTCAGGAACAGACACTAAATTTGCTTCCTCCCGAATTTGATCAGGATTTTATCCATCTCAAAGCACAGGCAATTCCTGATCAAGGGGTTATGCTAGATAGCTTGAAAATGGATATTCGTCATTTAATTCAGAATGTGACAACAGTGAAGCTGTTATGGCAACTGATTCAGGCTGGTGAAAAGAATATTCCAGATAGTATCGCACCGCTAACCACGACGTATCCCAGTTTACACCGAGATCATGGCATGGCTGTGCGTAGTTCTATTGCGGCTGTGGTGGCGATTGTCACGTCATTTTCGATCTGGATTTATAGTGGCTGGCATGCGGGTTATATGATGGCGCAATTAACCGCCGTATCTGTGTGTATTTTAACGGCACTGGATAATCCTGTACCTGCCTTGAAGCTGTTCATTCGGGGGAGTTTATATGCCAGTATTTTGGTCATATTGTATGTGTTTGGCATTATGCCCGAAGTGAAAGAGTTCTGGCAATTGGCTTTGGTGCTTGCGCCATGTCTGATCTACTTTGTAATGCTCTATTCACACCCGCCTTTAAATGGTTTGGCACTGCCGATCATGGTGTCTTTTATCATGAGTTTAAATCTGCAAAATCATTATAAAACAGATGCAGTGGCTTTATTGGATGCCTGTTTCGGAAGTGTGCTTGGGCCTATTATTGCAGTTGTGGCACTGTATTTTATTCGGGCGATTTCTCCAGAACAAAGTGCAACACGGCTTTTATCGGCACATTATAAAGCCATGCGCGAAGCACTCTATTTACCCTATGGGCCAAATTTTCGGGTGCATTTACGCAGCATGCTAGATCGTATTGGAGTTTTAAACAGTAAGTTAGTGCAGTCAGATGAATTAAAGCAGTCCATGAATTTGGCACTGATAGAAAGTAGTGCTGTTGTCGATTTGGTGCGTTTAAACGAATTGGCAAAACGTCCAGAAATTTCAGAAACATTAAAACAAGAGATTGGTGTCTTGCTGAACTTACTGGATGATGCTTTTCGAGAGCAAGAGAAGCACTTGATTTTAGAAGAAAATTTAAAGCATCAGGTTTTAAGCCAGATTTATAAAATGACAGACATTGTAAAAACTGAGCCAGAAACAGAGATACAACAACGTGTATTGGTGAGTATGAATAATATCAAAAGTAGTATTTTTCATGTCAATCCCCAAACTTCGAATGTACAGATTGACTCTCAATGGGTTGGAGCATAAGCATGGGTGAATTTAATGTTTATGGTGTTTATGTTCCAAGTTTTTTAGTACAAGCCATTCTTGCCTATATTGTGTTTAGCTTAATCAGTCTATGGACAGGTAAGTTAATTAAAAAAGGTTGGATTGGTTTTCCAGGTATTTTTAACTTGAGCTTGTATTTTGTGTGTTTGTTCGCAACGCACGGGATATTTGTTGCATTGTCATAATTCGGGTCGCTGAAATAGATTAGGATCAAAAGTAATGAGTTCGTTTGATATACGCAAAGCAGTTCGACCTGTGGTCACTTTGCTCACGCTAATACTCGCAGTGTATGCGATTGTTCATTTGTGGAACTACTATAATGCTGAGCCGTGGACACGGGATGGTCGAGTACGTGGCGATGTCATTCAGGTATCGTCCGATGTGTCAGGGCTAGTGTCAGAGGTATTGGTGCAGGATAACCAGACGGTCAAGAAAGGACAGCCTTTATTTACAATTGATATTGCTCGCCAGAAACTTGATGTTGAGCAGGCAAAAGCAGATTTGGTTAAAGCCAAGGCTGCCCAAGCACAAGCAGAGGCAAATCTGGTTGAGGCAAAAGCCAATTTGGTCAAAGGGCAAACCATGACCGATTTGGCTGAAAAAAATGCCAATCGCTATACTAACCTTATGGATGGTGCGATCTCGAAACAAGAGCGAGATCAAATGCTTGCAACCCGAGATCAGTCCCGTGCCGATGACGGACAGTTACAGGCAGCGATTGAACAAGCCAAAGCCAATATTCAGCAGCAAAAGGCAGCCGTTGATGTTGCCCAAAGCAATTTGCATATGGCAGAGTTAAATTTACAGCGTTCTGAGGTCGTTGCCCCAGCAGATGGGACTTTGGTGAACTTTAGTTTGCGTAGCGGTAGCTATATTAAAGTTGGTGATAATGTTGCGGCATTGATTGATCGTAAACAACTTTATGTGGTTGGATATTTTGAAGAAACCAAACTGGAAAAAATCCATTTGGGAGATAAAGCGACCATTCAGTTAATGGGCGATTCGCAAAAAATTAAAGGGCATGTGCAGGGGATTGCATCGGGGATTGATGACCGAGAGCGTTCGACCAGTGGAAGTTTGCTTGCAAACGTTAACCCAACATTTACATGGGTGCGTTTGGCGCAACGTGTACCTGTCAAAATTGTGTTAGATGAAGATCCAAAAAATCAGTTGGCTTTTGTTGCAGGGCGTACTGCAACTGTTCATATTTTGCCAGCTGATCAGACCGCAAAAAAATAGGCAAATAATTTTGCCTATTTGATTTAAGGTTGAATGCCCTGAGGGTCGTAATACCAACTTTCAATCATCAGTTTGGCTGCAAGGCTATCGGCAGCCAAACGCTTTCCCTGACCTTTACGCTGAAATTCCTGTAATTCTTCTCGTGCTTCACGTGTCGTTAAACGCTCATCCACCATCCATGTTTCAATGTTGGTTTGGTGGCGTAGGCGTCGTGCAAATTTGCGCGCACGTAAAGAAAGTTCAGACTCGGAATCATCCATATTTAATGGAAGTCCGACAAGAAACAATTGCGGTTGCCATTGTCCTACAATTTTCAGTAACGCTGTCCAGTCAGGAACCCCATCTTTCATGGGAAATAATGCCAAAGGATTACTGGATTGAATGGCACTTTGTCCAACAGCCATTCCCATTTTCTGCGTGCCAAAGTCAAAGGCCATAATCAGTTTTGCTGTATGTGTATCAGGCATGACCTATCTCTGAAGCTAACCATGAACGATCAATGCCGATTTTTTTATAAGCGGCATCCCAACGGTCATCATAAGGGAGGTTAAAAATCAAATCCATATCAACATCGCAAATCAGCCAATCACCTTTGGCAATTTCTTGCTCAAGCTGGTTTTTCTCCCAACTTGCATAACCTAATGCAATTTGATAACGACCAACGCCTTCGTTGTGTGCAATTGCATCTAAAATATCTTTACTGGTCGTAATGCAAATATTTTCACCAACAGCAATTGAAGAGTGCCAAACTGGTTGTCCTGTATGAAGAACAAAACCAGCTTCGGGGCGAAGAGGGCCGCCTTGTAAAACTGCATGTGGCTGAACGTGGTCAGCATCAATATCAAGGTCGTTGAGCAGTTCTTTGACCTGAATGCCTGTGGGACGATTAATGATAATACCTTGGGCACCATCTGCATCATGTCGAGCTAAGTAAATGACGGTATTGGCAAAAAAATCATCCGACATATCTGGAGGGGCAATAAGACAACGATGCGTGAAATATTGTTTGGTCACCTAGGCAGGTCTCCCTAAATTTAAAATTTTGGATTTAATATTGTGTCTTTTGATCAACATACAAGACCAAAGACCTTTCGCCAATATCTTTCTGTAGGCATCGCTGCAATTTCGGGTGGATGTGCCTACTTTTGCAGCAATTTGGTTTTTTTATTTTGTTTGGTTCTGGAATTTGAGCTGACGCAACTGTTTTGCATGTTGTAAGGTCGTATCGTTGATTTCAACCCCGCCTGTCATGCGTGCCAATTCATCAATACGTTGCGGTTCACTTAAAGCAAAAATGGTACTGCTTGCAGGGTCAGTTTGTTGTTTTTGCACCAAAAGATGTTGGTCAGAATAAGCTGCAACCTGTGCCTGATGAGTGATACAGACAATTTGTACATGTTTTGCCAGACCTGACAAGAGCCGTCCTACAATTTCGGCTGTTCCACCACTAATCCCGACATCGATTTCGTCAAAGACTAAAACTTCGGCTTCGGTTTTTTCCGCGTTCATGACTTGCATCACCAAGGCAATACGCGATAATTCCCCCCCTGAGGCAACACGTGCCAACGGCTGTGCGGGAATCCCTTTGTTGGCAGTAAAGAGCAATTGAATTGCACTTAATCCTTCGGCATTTGGTTGTTCTAAAGGTTCAAATTTGAACTCGAAGAACGCTTCAGGCAAGGCAAGAGGCTTCACTTGTTCAGTTAATTGTTGAGCCAATGGAATTGCGGCTTGTTTGCGTAGTTGATCCAGATGCTGAGCATGTTCTAAAAACAGTTGCTCGGTTTGCTGAACATGTTCCGCCAGTGTTTCAGGATCTTCAAGTTGTTGTAGCTGTTCTAATTCTTGTTGCCATGTTTCGTATTCTTGTTTGAGCTGTTCAGGCTGTGTCCGATATTTACGGGCAAGACGATGAAAAATTTCTAAGTCCCGATTAAGCTGTTCCATACGTTCAGGGTCAAAACTTTGACGGTCAATAAACTGACGTAAGTGTGCGGTGGCATCATCGACTTCACTTTGTGCATTCATGAGTGCCTGATAAATACTCGCCAGTTGATCGCTGCGCCCTGTATGACTTTCGAGGCGACGAATCAGCCCTGAAATTTCTTGGCTAATATTTTGATCTGCTTCATCGAGTACATTTAGACTATGGGCACAGTCTTGCATAATATGTTCATGATGACTTAAGCGATCAAACTCCTGTTCAATTTCAGCATAATTATGCGCCACAATTTCTTCAACTTCTTCAAGTTGCTGCTCAAGCGTTGCAATGCGTTGTAAACGTGTGGTTTGTGCCAAAATTGCCTGTTCATGCTGTCGGATGGCTTTTTGCCATGTTGAATAGGCTTCACGTACCTTGTGTGCAGGCTGTTCAAAATTACTATAACGATCAAGCCATTGTTTTGGATAGGGTGGTTCAAGTAATTGCTGTTGGCTGTGCTGACTATAAAGTTGTACCAGTAAACGCCCCAAGTCCTTGAGTTCTGCAAGACTACTTGGGCGACCATTAATCCATGCCTTACTGCGTCCTGTTGCAAAAATCACCCGACGGAGGTGAATTTCTCCCGAATCATCTTCTAATTCATGATGATTTAACCATTGTGCTTCAGGTGAATCTGGCTGATAAGTGAAGATTGCTGTGACATCGGCCTTGTCTGCACCGTAACGGACAGTATGACTATCGGTACGTTCGCCTAGACAGGCTGACAACGCATCGAGCAAGAGTGATTTCCCTGCACCTGTTTCTCCAGTCAGGACATTAAAGCCTGGCTCGATGTCTATTGCCAAATGATCGGCTAAGGCAAAATTAATCAGCGTTAAATGAGTCAGCATAAATTACGCATCCTGAAAGGCAAAAATACCCAAAAATTTTTAAAAGCGTCACAACAATTTCATGTTTTAGAATGATTATACAAAACAGGGTCATACTGCAATTCCTATTTTGTGCTTCGTCAGATATTTCATGTTTTTAGTCTAAAACAGATTTAGAAAAGTTGTATGACATGATGCCGTCTACTAGACTAAAGCAGGAAAACGAAAACCTGTGTAAAGTGTTGCATGAAAACCGTTGTTTTTTCGGCATAAAAATTGCTGCCTTTGCATATTGAATCTTGTGATTGATTCGTCGCACAAGCCTAATTAAACTACGTTTATCACTTAATATATAAATGCGCATTATCTGGAGATACGCATGTCTGTTCAATTTGATCATGTTTCAGTACTAAAAAAATCTAATGTGTACTTTGGTGGGTTATGTATCAGCCATACTGTACAGTTTGAAGATGGAACGAAAAAAACGTTGGGGGTTATTTTACCAACAGAAGAACCTCTAACCTTTGAAACACATGTGCCAGAGCGCATGGAAATTATTTCGGGCGAATGTCGTGTAAAAATTGCCGATAGCGAAGAAAGCGAATTGTTCCGTGCAGGGCAATCTTTCTTTGTACCGGGCAATAGCAAATTCAAAATCGAAACGGATGAAGTGTTAGATTACGTTTGCCACTTAGAAGGTTAAGCAAACCGATTCAAAATCCGTTAAACTATATCCCTGTTCAATCCTGTAAAGTTGGCTTTGCAGGATTTTTCTTTTTGCTTTTGGTGTACTTTTGAGGTGAATTGTTCATGGCAAAACCAGAATACTACTATGGTGTGCATTCTGTAGAATCCCTATTAGAGCTAGAGCCAGAACGGGTTTTGACTTTATTTACCTTAAAAGGGCGTGATGATCAGCGTTTACAACGTATTTTAGAGTTGGCTGAACCTTTTGGGATTAGTGTGCAAAAAGCCAGTCGTGACAGTCTGGAAAAACTTGCAGGACTTCCTTATCACCAAGGCGTGGTGGCGGCTGTCCGTCCACATCCTGTTTTAAATGAAAAAGATTTGGATCAGTTGCTACAGCAAAATCCAAACAGTTTACTTTTAGCATTAGATCAGGTGACTGACCCGCATAACCTTGGCGCATGTATTCGAACGGCTGCGGCAATGGGTGTACAAGCGGTGATTGTTCCTCGTGATCGTTCTGCAAGCTTAACGCCAACAGCGCGTAAAGTCGCGGCAGGTGGTGCTGAAAAAGTTGCCTTTATTCAGGTGACCAATTTGGCAAGAACACTGGCGCATTTAAAAGAAGAACATTTCTGCCGTGTAATTGGTACGATGTTGGATGAAAAAGCACTTCCTATCCAAAAATGTGACCTTACTGGTGCTGTCGTGGTGGTGATGGGTGCAGAAGACACTGGACTGCGTCCAATTACACAAAGTCAGTGTGACCAAACGGTTTATATTCCAATGTCGGGTAACTTACAAAGTTTAAATGTGAGCGTTGCAGCAGGTATGGCACTGTATGAAGCATGTCGTCAACGCTTACAGGATTAATTCTGACTTTTTTACTTGAAATTCGCTGACGAATCATCTAATAAAGAAAATGCTGCGATGTTCTGACATGGCGGCATTTTTTATGCACTTTAAAATTGGCTTTACAACCAAGCGATCCACTTTTCAATACAGTTTCCATCTTTTGTCAAAAAGAGGCAGGTAAAGACATGAGTTCACGAATGCAAGGTTATTTATTCGTGGTGATTACCATGTGTATTTGGGGGAGTTTTACGATTTTATCTCGCCTCAATGCACAATGGCATATCAGTGCTTGGGACATTGTGGCACTGCGTTTTACCATTGGTTTTTGTATCTTAATGCCGATTTTAATTTTTCGACGTGAAACCGCATTTTTATGGAAAAAAGAGCCTTTTATTTTAGGGTTACTTGGCGGGGTTGCCTACTGTTTGACAGCCTATTCAGCATTTCATTATGTCCCTGCTGCACATGCGGCTATTTTCTTGAATGGCTGTATTCCTTTATGTACCGCCGTTGCAGGTTTTTTTCTGTTTAAGCAGCCGTTTGATAAACATATCTGGCTAAGCCTCGTCATTATGCTGGCGGCTGTGATTGGTATGAGCGTATTGATGTATGAGCAAACACATGTGGCCTTTAGTTTTGGCGATGGTCTGTTCTTTTTAGCTGCAATTTGGTGGGGAACATTTACTGTTCTACTCAAACAATGGAAACTGTCGGCATGGCAGGCAATGAGTGGTGTTGCGATTTGGTCAGCTCTGATTTATTTGCCTCTTTATGTCTGTTTTCTCCCAAAACATTGGCATGATGCAACCGTGATGCACTTTATGATTCAGGGTGTTTTTCATGGCATTTTCGTGGTGATTGTAGCGACATTAACCTATATTGCGGCCATTGAGCGGTTAGGTGCTTTTAAGGCGGGAAGTATTGTAACGCTCGCTCCGTTTATTGCTGCTTTACTTGCGGTTCCTTTACTTAATGAACCTCTAAGCGGTGCGGTTGTGGTGGGATTAGTGGGTATGGCGATTGGTGCATTGCAACCGTGGCGCTGGATTTTCCGTAAAGATGCCTTGGAAACTCAGCTTGAACAGCAAAAGTTGAATCCTTCTGTCTCCAAAGATGAGTCCTGATTTATCGGGGCAATAAATGCTTGAAGATCATCTCTCATGTAATTTGAAATTTCACGTTCAAATTGGGACAGAGAGCCATCTTTTTGTGGGATTTGTTCTCTTTTATGCATTGTTCAGGCTATCTACCTATGCGAGATGAGTAACACTTTATTGGGTTTGGGCAAGCGCTAAATATTGTTGGTGCAATGGGCTAAGTTGCGCATAAAGATCACTTAATGCACCATCATTCACCACAATATCATCAGCTAAAGTCTGTTTCTGATCTCGAGGCATTTGTGCTGCAATAATATTTTGAATGTGACTAGCAGCATGTTGGTCACGCTGAGATGCACGATGTAATTGTAAGGTTTCAGGTGTATCAATCAACAAATTGCGTTGCGTTAGATGCGTTTGTTGGGTTTCAAACAGTAGGGGAGAAACCAAAATAACATAAGGGCTGGTTGCAGTTTGAAGCTGGCGTTGTATTTCAGCACGGATAATTGGATGGGTGATATTTTCTAGTTGCTGCTTTGCCTGAGGGTGCTCAAAAATATATTCACGTAAAGCACGTCGGTTCAGTTCGCCATTTTCGAGAAGTACCCACGCACCAAATACATCATGAATTTGTTGCAGGGCAGGTTGTCCCGCCTGAACAATTTCACGCGCGATAACGTCGGCATCTACAACAGTAATTCCTTGTTGCTCAAACCATTGGCTTGCAACCGTTTTTCCACTTCCAATACCGCCCGTTAAACCCACAATAAAGCGCTGCATCTAACCACCTAAATAAACTTTCATAATGGCATCGCCACATAAAAAGGCGATCCAACCCGCGATTGCCAAATAAGGCCCAAAGGCAAAAGCCTGATTTTCTTTACGGACTTTGAGTAGGATAATACCAACGACAGCACCAACCACAGAGGACAATAAAATAATGAGTGGCAGCATCATTGGCCCAAGCCATGCACCTAAAGCAGCCAGTAATTTAAAGTCACCATAACCCATACCTTCTTTACCTGTCACCAGTTTAAATAAGATATAGACCACCCACAAACATAAAAAGCCGATAAGACTGCCCCAAATGGCGAGTGTCGGTGTGGTAAACAGGTAATAACTATTTACAGCAAGCCCTAAGCCGACCAGACTAAACGTGAAGCGGTCTGGAAGAAGTTGCGTATCAAAATCGATAAATGTCAGGGTGATGAGGATCCATGTAAATACAAGTCCTGCTAGCATTTGCCATGTTGCACCAAATTTCCAGACCATCATCACTGAACAGATACAGGTTAAAACCTCAACCAGTGGGTAACGAATACCAATTGGATTGTCACAGTTTGCACATTTACCTTTTAGGAACAACCAACTGATTACAGGAATGTTTTGGTACCAGCGAATTGGGGTGTGACATTTAGGACAAGCCGAAGCAGGTCGGCTTAAGCTTAATTTTTCTTGATCAATGATGGGTTGTTCTGGATGCAATAACAGTTGGCATTCTTGTTGCCATTCTTGCTGCATCATACGTGGTGTACGGTAGATGACAACATTCAAAAAGCTGCCGACACATAACCCCAATAATGCAATAACAAGATAAAGCGCACTTGGGGTTGTACTTAAAAATAGAATAAGATCAGACATTAAACAACAGAACCCATTTGGAAAATTGGAAGGTACATTGCAATGACCAAACCACCGACCAGAACACCAAGTACCGCCATAATTAAAGGTTCCATCATGGCAGTTAAACCATCAACAGCATTGTCGACTTCGCTTTCATAATAAGTTGCGACTTTATCCAGCATGGTATCTAGCGCACCAGACTCTTCACCAATAGCCACCATTTGAATGGCCATAGAAGGGAAGCGGTCTGTAGCTCGCATGGCAAACTGAAGTTGTTGCCCTGTTGAGACATCCTCGCGGATTTTCATTACAGCACGTTCAAAAATCACATTATTGGTTGCGCCTGCCGTTGATTCGAGTGCATCAATTAATGGAACACCTGCTGCGAAGGTTGTTGCCAAAGTTCGGCTATAACGGGCAATGATGGATTTATAAACCAAGTCTCCGAAAATAGGCAGCTTTAATACCAGCTTATCTAAAAAGTCACGAAACTTAGGACTCCGTTTTTTCGCTTCAATAAAGGCAAAAATTGCAACACCAAATCCAATAATGAGCATGTACCAATATTGCTGCATCCATTTCGACATATTCACTACAAGTTGAGTGAAAGCAGGGAGCTGTGCACCAAAAGAACTAAATAAATCCTGAAACACGGGAACCACTTTCACCATCAAAATAATGGTGACAATGATGGCGACGACGACAACCGTAGCAGGATATTTCATCGCCTTTTTAATTTTTTGCTTTAAAACTTCACTCTTTTCTTTGTAAATCGCCACGCGGTCTAACATGGTTTCCAAAGAACCTGATTGCTCACCAGATTCAACGAGCGAGCAAAATAGGCGGTCAAAATATTGTGGATATTTACGCAGGGCGCCAGTAAAGGTATTTCCGCCTTCAACTTCGCCTTTAATTCCCAGAACGACTTCACGCATTGCAGGATTATCCAGACCCTCAGCGACAATTTCAAAACTCTGTACCAAAGGCACCCCAGCTTTCATCATGGTTGCCAGTTGTCGTGTGAAAATCGTAATATCCTGAGTCCCTACTTTTTTCTTGAGAATCCCCTCTAGAATATTTTTACGTTTTTCTCGTATAGCTTTAACTGTAATGCCTTGTTTCCTAAGCGTTACTTTTGCTAAAGCCATATTGCGAGCAGGTAATTCCCCTGTTACCTTCAAGCCTTTACGGTCTACCCCAGTATAGGCAAATGTCGGCATCAACTGTGCTTTCTTCACTGCCATTGTCTTATCCTTTTTATATTTACATTGTATGGATACATTTAAAAAGCATACCACACCGAAGTGTTCTTAGTGGTATGCCGACCCCCACGTCATTTCAACAACATTATTCGCTTGTCACACGATTAATTTCTTGCAAAGAAGTTAATCCTTGCATGACTTTATTTAAACCTGAGCGACGCAAATTGGCAAAGCCAAGTTCTGAAGACGCTTGAGCAATTTGCAAGGCATTGCCATCTTCCATAATCAGTTTGGAAATTTCAGGTGTAATTTTCATGACTTCATACACCCCGACACGACCTTTATATCCTTCACGGCATTCTGAACAGCCAACAGGTTGATAAATCTGAAAATCGGGGTGGGCAAGATCTTGTTCGGTAAAGCCCATTTCTAGCAGGCTTTTTGATGGAACCTCTATCGGTGCTTTACAATGTGGGCATAAACGACGTGCCAGACGCTGTGCAATGACCAGATTCACCGAAGTTGCAATGTTAAAGGAGGGAACTCCCATATTGCGTAAGCGGGTGAGTGTTTCGGGCGCACTGTTGGTGTGAAGGGTAGATAAAACCAAGTGACCTGTTTGTGCGGCTTTAATGGCAATTTCGGCTGTTTCAAGGTCACGAATCTCCCCCACCATGATAATGTCAGGGTCTTGACGTAAAAATGAGCGCAATGCCATTGCAAAGGTTAAGCCCACTTTAGCGTTCACATTGACCTGATTAATCCCTTCAAGGTTAATTTCAACAGGATCCTCGGCGGTTGAAATATTGGAGTCTTCGGTGTTGAGAATGTTCAAGCCTGTATACAACGATACCGTTTTACCTGAACCTGTTGGACCTGTAATTAGAACCATACCTTGCGGGCGGTTTAATGCTTCAAGGAACAGATTTTTTTGTTCTTCTTCATAGCCTAGCGCATCAATCCCTAACATGGCGCTAGAAGGGTCGAGAATACGCAGTACAATTTTTTCACCAAACAAGGTCGGCAAAGAGTTGACACGAAAGTCGATGGCTTTTGTTTTGGAAATCTTCAGCTTGATACGACCATCCTGAGGAACACGTTTTTCAGAAATATCCATTTGGGACATAACTTTAATACGCGCGGTTAGACGATTGGCCAGTTGTAATGGCGGTGTCGCAATTTGTCGTAAAACACCATCGACACGATAACGTACCCGATACATTTTTTCGTAAGGTTCGAAATGAAGGTCCGATGCCCCCATGCGAATTGCGTCAACAAGTAATTTATTGACATATTTTACAATCGGCGCTTCGTCTTCTTTAACATCCTCATCGTGCATGTCATCAGATGAGGTTTCTTCGACACCAATATCAAGCTCTTCATCATCAAAATTAAATTGCTCTTCTTTACTAAAGTGATCTGCAATAAATTTTTCAAGTTTAGGATGTTCGACAATCACCATCTCAGGATTGAGCTGACTATTGAAGCGAATTGCGTCGATGGCTTCTAAATTGGTTGGGTTACTGGTCGCAAGATATAATGTTTGCCCTCGCTGAGAGAGCGGTACGATTTTGTGTTTGAGAATATGTTTCTCATCTACAATATCTTTTAATAAAAGGTCACTGTTATAAACAGAGATATCAAATAAAGGATAACCAAATTCATTGGCAATAGACTCAGCAATTGCCAATGGTGAAATATTCAGATATTCAACAAGATAAGCCACGATATCTTGTTTGTTTTTTTCTGCTGCTTCCAAAGCTTGTCGCATAGACTCTTCGGAAATCTGCCCCTGATCGACCAAACGTCGAGTAAAACCTGTTAAGCGTACTATCGAAAAATTAGCCATAATAATTTTCGCTTGATTTAGCTATGTCATCTAATTTGTATAGGCTGAATTATACTTTTGTATACAGAAAAAACATCAAGAAAGTCATGTTTTTTTAATTTTTTATTGCACTTTACTGATTTGAAATAAAAACCAGAATTAACTTTTTTGTATCACTGAAAAACCAGCATTGCGACCGATTTGTATAAAAAAGCAAAAAAAAGCTCAAAACTAAAAAAACTGTGTAAAATAAGCCCATTTTATTGAAAGGGTTTATTGTATGTCGGGTTCGACAATTGTGCCTTGGGTGGTTGGTAATTGGAAAATGAACCCAACACGGGCAGCTTCCGAGCAATGGACTAAAGAATTCAAACAACTTTTACAGCAAACTCCTATTTTGGCGGAGCAATGTCATTTGGCGATTGCTCCGATTAGCCTTGCATTGTCCGAGATTAAACATCAGTTAAGTGGAACGCCTGTCAATGTCGTTACACAGGATGTTTCTCGCTTTGCTGGAACTGGTGCTTTTACTGGTGAAATCAGTGCTGATTTACTGGCAGATTATGGCATCCAATATGTACTGATTGGACATTCGGAACGTCGTGAATTATTAGGCGATGAACCACAGGTTTTACGTGAAAAGCTCAAGCTTGCGTTAAAAGCAGGTTTAACCGTGATTTACTGTGTCGGTGAAAGTCTGGAACAAAGAGAGCAAGGTACGGCAGAGGTGGTAGTATTACAACAAATTTGTGATATTGCATCGGTTGTTGCGCCTGAACATTGGGAAAAACAAATCATTGTGGCGTATGAGCCAATTTGGGCGATTGGAACGGGGAAAACCGCTTCTGCACAAGATGCTCAGAGCATGCATGAAAAAATTCGTGCAGGTTTGTTACAATTAACATCATTTGGTGCGCAGATCGCAATTTTATATGGTGGTAGTGTCAAACCTGAAAATGCAAAAGAGCTTGCTGCATGTGCCGATATTAATGGTGCTTTGGTTGGGGGTGCATCACTGAATGCACAATCTTTCTATCAAATTGTAGAAGCCTTCGCGCAATAAAGTTTAAGGAGTTTTCAGCATGCATACTTTTGTGCTGGTTGTTCATATTATTCTGGCTGTACTCATGATTCTTTTGATTTTGATACAGCAAGGTAAAGGTGCCGAAGCGGGTGCATCTTTTGGTGGTGGCGGTGCGGCTACAGTGTTTGGTGCGTCGGGTTCTGCTAACTTTTTAACACGTGTTACTGCAATTTTAACGGCATTGTTTTTTGTGACCAGTATGACACTGGCTGTATTTGCGAAAAAGCAAACGGCAGCAGCGTATAGCTTGGGTGCGACAGCGCCTGTAACAGCTCCAGCGCAGACCACTACGACAGCCCCAATTAAACCTGTACAAACAAATTCGCCTGAAACTTCAACAACTGCACCGAAAAGCGCAAATTAATTTCATTTAAGCCTTTTCTTTTTTGAATGAAGCGAATAAAATGCGTGAAAATGCGGTGGTGGTGGAATTGGTAGACACGCTACCTTGAGGTGGTAGTGCTTTCGGGCGTGGGGGTTCAAGTCCCCCCTTCCGCACCAAACTTGCAAAAACAAGCAGTGTTTGGACATAACATAAAGGCTTAGACCGTAAGGGTTTGAGCCTTTTTTGTTGTTAAAATTTATGTAATAGACAGCCTCTTTATCCTAATATCGTAGGTTTACAAGTTGTGTGTCATATACAGTGAATATATAAAGAAGAATCCTTCTGATGCCATGATGGATTGTCCAATAGTTGAATGGGCGATATAAATTTAATTTATAAAAT
>NZ_JBCNKN010000015.1:0-56211 GCF_039596015.1 Acinetobacter sp. | reverse complement strand
ATTATATTAAATTACAAAAGTTAACACTTGAAAAAATAATATATACAATTAAAATTACATAAATTTTCAGTATAAGAAATTGAATAAAATGATTTTTTTAAAAAAAAGTATTTATATGCTTGGGGCAGGTGCATGTTTTTTTGTTACATCAGGTAACTTAAATGCAGGTACATTTAAAACATATAAAGAGGACAGCGACCAGTTTAGAGAGACTTTGAACCAAAATGACGATAGTCATCTTGCTAAAAAATTTGCAGATAATGCAACAAAAAAAGATGGTGCGCTCTATTTACTAGAACAGGCACGTATTCAACAGGTCAACCAAAACTATCAAGCCAGTTTAGACACTTATAAAAAGGCTTTTGCACTCTTAGACAAACAAAAAAGTCGCGCCAAAATCAGTGCTTCCCGTATTGGATTTCAAGCATTATCCATGATGAGTAATGATTCAGTTGTTCCCTATCTTGTTCCACCTTATGAACAGGTACTTGCCCATATTTCACAAGCAAAAAACTATATCTATCTAAAAGATATGGAAGCAGCATCCGTCGAAATGCGTGTTGCCCAGCAGTTACAACGTGAAATCGAACTCAGTCATGAACAAGAACTGGCCAAAAAAACTGAAAAAGAGAAAAAGAAAAATCTAAATACTGCTTCTGAAACCCCTCAACTCGATGAGGCCTTTGCTGGCTTAGACCCTATTGCGAGCAAAATCAAAAATACCTATCAAAATAGCTATGCTTTTTATATGGCAGCAAGCTTATGGGAAGTTTTAGGTGAATATAACGATGCGCTTGTCGACTATAAAAAAGCGTATGAATTACAACCCGATCCTCAAATCGCAACCGATATTCAACGTGTCGATAAACTAAATCTACAGAAAAATCAAAGTAATGTACCTGTCATTATTTTTATTGAACAAGGGTTAGTACCACAAAAAGTTGAGAACAAATTGGTTTTGCCTGCACCTAACGGCTTGCTCAATATTTCATTTGCAACATATGAACCAAGAACTTATCAAATACCACAACCCACGCAAATTTTACTCAACAATAAAAAAATTCAGAATAGCTATGTATTAAATGATATTGGTGCACTTGCTGTAAAACAATTGAAGGAACAAACCACAGCAACAGTGGCCCGCCAGATTATGCGTACAACAACCAAATACGTTGCGCAACAACAATTAGGGCAGCAACTTGGGGTACTTGGACAAATTGCAGGTAATTTAATGAATACAGCAACAGACCATGCCGACCTACGTTCTTGGTCAACATTACCGAGTAATACGCAAGTTGCTCGACTCAACTTAAGTCCAGGCAAATACCAACTACAACTTGCCAATTCTGGAAAATACAGTGCGCCATTAACCATTGATGCAGTAGCCAATCAAACTGTTTTTATCTATGCCTATGATGTTAATAATAAAATTTCTGTCAGTAGCAGCCTTTTCTCAAAACCCTAACCCGTTGGACATCAAATTTTATGAAGTTTTTAACGCTTAGCCTGATCTGTACTCTTGGTGCTGCTTTAACAGCTTGTACAGCACCCAATGCATTAACAACCCAAACACAACCCAATGGCGATATGACCATTCAAAAACGTACCAACAATGCGGTTTTATTCACCGAAATTGGCATTGACCGTGTGAGTATGGTGGATGTAGGCAGTCTTAAAAAAGTCGCCTTGGGGATTAAAAATCAACGTTTTAATAACAAACACTTTTCTTACAAGATTGTCTGGGTCGACGCTCAGGGCATGGAAGTTAACCCTGAAGGCTCAATCTGGAAACCTATTGATTTAACTGGTCGAGAAATCAAAACCGTGCAATCTCTTGCACCCAATCCTTCGGCTGTTGATGTTGTTGTTTATTTAAAGAAATAAGAGAGATTTACCCATGAAATTAAAACTGGTTACAGCGCTTTTTGCAGGTACAGCATTATTAAGCGGATGTGCAACAACAGGCAACGTTAGCTATGGCGACGCACAGGCAGTTGAAACCCTCACCACCGATTTCGGTTCAACCGACTTGCAAATGATCGCAACCAAAATGGTCGATGACATGTTGAGCTTTCCACCGGTTGTACAAATGACACAATCTCGCAGACCTGTCATGTTTGTAGATCGTATTAAAAACAAAACTCAGGAACATATCGATACCGAGTCCATCACAGATACGATTCAAACTAAATTAATCAATTCAGGAAAATTCCGTTTTGTTGATATGACATCTGCGGGTGCGATGGCAGATCAAATTGCTTACCAAAAGCAAAGTGGTATGGTGAATAAAGCAACTTCTGTACGTGCAGGTGGGCATGTAGGTGCTGAATACATGCTCAACGGAAACCTGTCAAGCATCGTCAAAAATGCGGGTGGAAAAAGTGATGTGTATTATAAATTCACTTTAAAACTGCAAAATATTCAAACGGGTATTGTTGAATGGACCAGCGAAAAAGAAATTCGTAAGTCAGGCAAGCGTTCAACTTTTGGTTTGTAATTGATTTTTATGTCAACCAGTATTCCTCTTTGTCATGCTGGTTGACAAATGTTTAGCAGAAAACGATGAAAAAAATTATATTTGCTTTATCCATTTTATTCGGGTGTATCACAACCTCTTTTGCAGGCGTAAAGGAAGTCGTTAAGGAAGCTACAGGCAGCGGGCCGACACAACAACAAGCAGTTGCTGAGGCACTACTCATTGCTGTACAAGCTGTAAACGGAACTGGTGTTTCTTCACGTGTCGACTACGAAGAAACTGTTTCAATGTCCATCAGCCGTAATCAATGGAACTATAGCAGCAAAACCTCTCCTGTTTTTAGTGTTGATACTTCAGGTTCTGGATCAGTAAGCCGCTTTCAGGTTTTAAGCCTAACAGGTTCAAAAGACCATTATCGTGCCCGTGTACGTGCATATGTCAACAAATTTGAATCTTCCGTACATGACCAACATTTAAAACGAATTGCAGTCTTGCCTTTTCGACTCACCAACAACACCGAAAACTCAGATGACTTTAGCGTGGAACTGACCGATCTCATCGGCACGTACATGGCACAATCTGGACAACTTAGTGTATTAGACCGTCAATACCTTGCTGAAATGCAATATGAAAATGATGTACTCAACTGGGATGGTGCACCACAGGAACTTGCCCGAATTGGACAAAAAGCGGGTGTAGATTATCTCGTTGTTGGGAAAATCACCCAGCTTGCGCCTGCTTCAGGTTCATCGATGTATGGACTCAATAAAAATGCCCAACAAGTCCGTCTAACTTGGCGCGTGATTGAAGCCAATACCAGCAAAACAGTTGCTGCCGGAGCCGTCAATAAAACGGTATCGCAATTTTCAGGTCAAAACTTAATTACAGGCGCATCCAATACGGCAGCAGACATGGTTGCACAATCTGTTTATCAAGACATTATGGTGGGCTTAAAACTCAAAGCTCGAGGTGAAGTCGCGCAAGAAAGCGTTGACACTGCACCTGGCTATGCCATGACACCTGGATCAAGTGATAAACCAATCCAGTGGTAATTGTTATAAAAATACGACTTACAAGAGTCGTATTTTTTCATTAATACACTACCCTTTTTTCACAAGGTAATGATATTCCTTCTGGTTTTTATCATCCAAAACTTCTTCTTGTAAGACCAATTCATGCCCCATGTGTACACAAAAACGTGGAATATCCCATGAGGTTGATGGATCTGTCGCAAACACCTCAACAACATCGCCCGATTGTAGTTTGCGTAATGCCTGACGCAGCATCATGATTGGGTCGGGACAATATAAACCACGTGTATTTAATTCTGTGACAGGTGCGGTTTGTTCAGACATGAATCGCTCAACATAAAAAAGTATGGCTTAATTTTAACATAAAGCCATTTTCATCGTGTCACGCTTTATTTTAAACGTTAGCGATTTTGATACCGTTTACTAGATGCACAAGCAATTTTTCTTCGGTATGATAAAATTTCATTGTGAATTTAAAGACCGATTTAGGAAAAATCATGCAAGACGAATCAAGCCCATCGTGGGGTATGCTGGGCTTACGAAAGTGGTTGGGTATCGCACCTGAAACTCGAGATGAACTATTAAAACTGGTTCAAGACTCACGCCGCTTTTTAGAGCCAGATACAGTTGCCATGTTAGAAGGTGTGCTCGACTTGCCCGCAACGAAAATTCGTGAAGTCATGACCCCTCGCACCGCAATGATCAGCTTGCAAGAAGACGATCAACTCCTTGATATTTTACATGTTTTGATTGAATCAGCACATTCACGCTTTCCTATTTTTTCTGCCGATCAACCAGAAAATGTGGTTGGAATTTTGCTAGTAAAAGATCTATTGCCTTGCCTCACTGAACCGAGTGTCAAAGTTGATATTCGTGCGCTCATGCGCCACCCTTTATTTGTGCCTGAAAGTGCGCGTTCAGATCAAGTATTGCGGATGCTCAAAAACACCCAAACCCATATTGCTATTGTGATAGATGAACATGGTGCAACCTCTGGGCTGGTTACGCTAGAAGATATTCTAGAAGAAATTGTCGGTGAAATTGAAGATGAACATGATCATATTGATGAAGACACACCACTCATCATCCCTGATCCCAAACATGACACTTCAAATGCATGGTTAGTGCAGGCACTCACACCTATTGAATATTTCAACGAGATGTTAAATGCCGATTTTTCGGATGATGAAGTTGAAACCGTTGGTGGACTGTTATTGCAAGAAATCGGGCTAGTGAATGATCTTCAAGGTCAAACCGTTGAACTCGATTGTTGGAAATTTACTATTATAGAAGCAGACGCACGAAGTATTCATTTAATACGTGCAGTGCGTAAATAATCGTTATGTCAAAAAACTTAAACTTTTCTTCCGTTACTCAATTCCCAACTTGGCTGATGAGTGTGATTGCACTCATCGCTGGGGGAATTTTCAGTTTCGCCCTTGCCCCTTATTATTACTGGTGGCTTGCGCTACTTAGCCCAGCATTACTCTATGCATGTTTACAACAGCGTAGTGCGCCTCAGGCATTTTTCATTGGCTGGAGTTTTGGCTTTGGTCTTTGGTTTGTCGGTGCATTCTGGCTTTACACCTCCATTCATGTGTATGGCAATACCAGTGCTACGGTCAGTGTTCTGCTGATTGCCCTCATGGCACTCATCATGGGGTTATTTACGGCAGTTCAGACTTGGACATACCGCCGTTTCTTCCCTGAAACACCGTTGACCTTTGCACCGCTATGGGTAATTTTTGAATGGGCAAAAACTTGGGTGTTTACTGGTTTTCCGTGGCTGTTTGTCGGCTATGCATTTACAGAGCGATTCCTTGATCATTACGCGCCATTGTTTGGGGTGTTTGGAATTTCATTTGTTGCCATCCTGATCGCAACAGGTTGTGTGGAAATCATCAAAAAACGTGTGTTTTGGGCGGTGCCTATTGCCATTGTACTGTTAGGTGCATGGGGCGTATCCAATATCGTTTTCGTTCAGCCTAAAGCTCAACGACCACTCACCGTTTCTCTGATTCAGGGCAATATCCCACAAGATTTAAAATGGCTGACGAGTTATCAAGATCAAACACTGGAAATTTATAAAAACCTCAGTGCAACCGAATGGGGACGCGATTTAATTGTTTGGCCTGAGTCATCTATTCCAATGGCTCAAACTGCAATTGAACCTTTCCTGAACGATCTTGCCCAAACTGCGACAACTCACCATTCAGCATGGGTCACAGGAATTCCCTATTTTGATGAACAGGGTTCAGTAAAAGCAAAAAAACCTTTGTTTTATAATAGTCTGATGGCTTCGGGCGAACAAACATCGGGACTGTACCAAAAACAGCGTTTAGTGCCATTTGGTGAATATATTCCGTTGGCTGGCTTGTTGAAATGGGTACTTCCTGCTTTACAAAATGATGCCAGTGCAGGAGGCTTTACTGCGGGTGCAGCAGGTCAACCGCCATTAAAGGTAAAAGATCATCCTCTTGGCGCTGCAATTTGTTATGAAGTCGCTTATCCAAATCTGACCCGTCATAATGCTGAACAAAGTGACTTCATGGTTACGGTTTCTAACGATGCATGGTTCACAGATACGGCTGGCCCTTGGCAGCATTTACAAATGGTACAAATGCGCGCCAAAGAAAATGGACGCTGGTTCATTCGTGCCACCAATACAGGGGTGACTGCGTTTATTGATCAAAATGGTCATATTATTAAACAAGCACCTTTAGACCATGAATATGTCTTGCGTGGTGACTTGCCTGCGTATACAGGTGAAACGCTGTATAACCGTATTGGCGACTGGCCTGTGCTAATTTTCAGTGGTTTATTGTTATTGCTTGGGCTACGTTATCGCCCTCGTAAAGTCGATGTTTCGTTTAAATCACGCCGATAATTTGACAATTTCTAGTCAGCCTTGTGCTGGCTAGAAACGTTCCCTGCCCTTTAAAATTCCCATATATAATTTGAGCCAATATACGCCACAAGCAGCACAAAAAATAACATTGGCACCTGTTTATAATATTGAATCAAGCGTTGTTCGACATCTGACCGTGCCAAAGATAATGACATATGTGACATTTGTAACGCACAAATAAAACCTATGCTTAACCATGAATAAAATAAACTGACTGCAAAAAAACCAAATATAATTTGGCTAGATTCCTGACTGATTTTCCATAACTGCACATAAACTTCCTGTACAGGTAACAGCCCCAAAATCAAGGTGACTGTTTTGAGAACACGCCAATGCAATTGATTGATTGGCTCCTTGAAGATTTCAGTATTCATCTTCGTCATCTCCGACAAAAATGCTTGTATCTGACCATTATGCTATTTTTTAATCCGTAAAATAGCCCCTTTTCCCTTCATCATTTATTATTCTTGTAACGACTGGATTTGAGAATTATTCTCGTTATAAATTCAGTTCTTAAATGAGACAATCTTCGTATTTTTATATTATCTCTCTATGCAAAAGTTTCTATTTATTCTCATCAATCAGGTGACTTATTGTCTGATAACACCCCATTAGAAATTCCTCATTCGACTTTTAAAAAAGGGAAATTTCAAAGATCAAATCATATCTTCTTCCACGGTTTTTTATAAAAGAAGACTTGCCTTTTTTCACTGTTATCCCGCATATTGCAACTTACTTATTTGATTTTATAAATCTCTGTTTCTATGCCAATGACCCCATCGACATCCTTGCCGCTTCGCGTCCGTGTTGCTGTTCCTGTTCATCTTTACGACTGTTTTGACTATGTCGTAACCGAGACACAATATCAGCAGGCAACTTTAGGCGCGCGTGTTGCAGTTTCTTTTGGGAGACAACATTTAATTGGTATTATTGTTGAAAAATTAGCAGCAGATACACCTGTTGACCCTCGTTTTCAACTCAAATCAATTGATGCATTATTGGATGAACACACGCTACTCGATGCTAATATTTTAAAATTACTAACATGGTCAGCACAGTATTATCTTTTTCCGTTAGGTGAAGTAATGCAAAGTGCCTTGCCAACACTGCTTCGTCAGGGAAAACCTTACGATTTATTGGCACGAACATGGCAACTGACCGACTTACAAGCAGAGGCTAAAATTAGCCGTTCACCTAAACAACAAGAAGCCTATAAAATCTTAAAACTCAAGGCACAAGGCACCTTAGAAAATATTCTAAATTTAAGTGGTATTGAAAGCAGTACTTTAAAAGCTTTGGAAAAAAAAGGCATTGCCCAATGCACACTTGAACAACTGGATTTTTCCCCTGAACCCGTTCAATTGGCACAAATGCCCCTTAAACCAAACGAAGACCAACAAAAAGCCATTCAAAAAATTTTAAAGGCAGAACACAAGTTTCAAGGCTTTTTACTGGATGGCGTCACAGGTAGCGGCAAAACCGAAGTCTATCTACATGTCATGCATGAAGTGCTAAAAAAAGGGAAACAGGTTTTGGTGCTAGTACCTGAAATTGGACTCACTCCACAAACCATTTCCCGTTTTCAGTCTCGTTTTCATGTGCATGTGGCTTTACTGCATTCGGGCTTAAATGACACTAAACGCCTACAGGCTTGGCAGCATGCCCAAACAGGAAAAGCCTCCATTATTTTAGGCACTCGCTCTGCGATTTATACACCGTTACCAAACCTTGGGTTAATTATTTTAGACGAAGAACACGACCTTTCTTTTAAGCAACAAGAAGGCTTTCGTTACCATGCCCGAGATGTTGCACTGTATCGGGCATACCTACAAAACTGCCCGATTATTTTAGGTTCCGCAACCCCAAGTATCGACAGCTATGCGTTAGTTGAGCAAGCGAAACTTACACATTTGGAACTCAACCAACGGGCGGGCAATGCACATTTGCCCAAAATTCACTTGCTTGATTTAAAAACACCACAAAAACAGCAAGGTCTCAGTCAGGTATTAATTCAACAAATTCAGCAGCATCTTGAAAAGAAAGAACAAGTTCTGATTTTTCTCAATCGACGTGGTTATGCACCTGTTTTAATCTGCGAACAATGTGCATGGCAAGCCAATTGCCCACGATGTGATGCGCATTTCACCTTACACTTACAGCCATATCAGCATTTGCATTGCCATCATTGCGGTTTGATTCAACGCATTCCCGATCATTGTCCACAGTGCAACCATACTCAGTTAAAACCACTGGGCATGGGGACAGCCAAGATTGAAGAAACCTTACAACAACTCTTTCCAAAATTTCCTGTCATACGCGTGGATCGGGACAGTACCAGTCGTGTCGGAAGCTGGCAAAAAATCTATGATCAAATCCAGCATAGCCAACCACTGATTTTACTGGGAACGCAAATGCTTGCCAAAGGGCATCATTTTCCTTATGTAACACTGGTTGCCATTTTAGATATTGACTCAGGTTTGCTGAGTGTCGATTTTCGGGCGACTGAGCGTACCGCCCAAATGATTGTCCAAGTTTCAGGACGTGCAGGGCGCGGTGAACATAAAGGTGAGGTTTATTTACAAACGCTTAGACCCGACCATCCTTTACTGAATACCTTAATCGATAAAGATTATCGTGCCTTTGCGATGCAAACCTTAAAAGAACGGAAAATCGCACAACTCCCTCCTTTTCGTTACGGCATTTTATTGCGCTGTGAAGCTCGTTCTGCCGAACAAAATAAGGAATATCTACAAAATATTGCCCAACAACTTCGACAAATGGCCAATGCCGAAATTGATATTTGGGGGCCAATTCCTGCACCAATGGAACGTAAAGCAGGTAAGCATCATGCCCATTTACTGCTTCTGGCTCAGGATCGTGCACGTTTGCATTATTATGTGCGAAGCTGGTGGGCACAGGCGGTACAACAGTTACCTTCTGGTTTAAAACTTTCGATTGATGTCGACCCACAAGAGTTGAGTTAACCCTCAATATACGTTGTTTTGTCTAAAAAACGACCTCATCCGTAACGTCAGTGAAATATCAATAGACTCCAATGTATGCAAATTATTTTGTTCAATAACATTTCTCTACGCTTCACTCTATCCACCATAAAAAGTGACTGTTTATAATGGTCTTAAAACTTTGAGTGACACCCCTAAGGGGGTTTTACGCTTGGTTATTCTTCTAATGAATTAAGGTGACTCAATGTCATTATTACTGCAAGCAACAATTTTTCTGGGCGCTGCACTATTACTGGTTCCACTTGGAAAACGCTTTGGAATCGCCACCGTTTTAGGTTACCTGTTCACGGGAATTATTTTAGGTCCAAGTGTTTTTAATATTGCCAGTGACGCTGAAGCCATTATGGAAATGGCTGAATTTGGCGTTATTTTATTGATGTTTTTGATTGGGTTAGAACTACGTCCACAACGCTTATGGCAAATGCGCCAAGCAATTTTTGGCATGGGGAGCTTACAAGTCTTAGTGACGGGTGGCACGCTGATGTTATTCATTTTGCTTGGTTTTCACGCTTCAATCAAAGCAAGTTTTGTGATTGGTTTTGCATTGGCACTCTCATCTACCGCTTTTGTGTTGCAATTGCTCGGGGAAAAACAACAACTCAACACCACCTATGGGCAACAAGCTTTTTCTGTCTTACTCTTTCAAGATATTGCGGCAATTCCACTTCTTGCCATCATTCCGATTCTGTCTGGGTCAAATGGCGGCTCTCACCACGGTATCGCCTATTTTGCTGCAATTATTGCCACCTTTAGTGGGCTGTTCCTCTTTAGCCGTTTTGTCATGCGCCCCTTCTTTCGCTTCGTAGCCACCAGTGGCGCAAGCGAATTAATCACTGCGGTTGCATTATTCATTGTTCTGGCCGTTGTATTGCTTATGGAAACATTAGGCATTAGCACAACGCTTGGCGCATTTTTAACAGGCGTGTTGTTAGCAGACTCTGAATTTCGTCATGAACTCGAAGCCAGTATCGCACCCTTTAAAGGTTTATTACTCGGTCTATTCTTTATGACCGTTGGTATGACCACTCACCTTAGCCTATTGGTCAATATGCCATGGCTTATCATTGGAGGTGCCTGTGCGCTGTTGCTGGTAAAATCTTTGGTGATGATGCTGATTAGCCGCATTTTTTATAAAAGTAGCTGGAAAAATAGTTTACTTTTAGGCGCTTGTTTAGCCCAAGGGGGCGAATTTGCATTTGTGGTACTCAATGTTGCCAACGGCGAAAAAATCCTTGCACAACAACTGTCTGAACCCGTTACATTAATTGTCACTTTATCGATGGTGCTCACGCCTCTACTTTATTGGTTCGTGAGTCGTTGGATTGTTCCTTTATTTGATCGACAAGGCAAAGAACAACCACAATATGATCAAATTCCAAATACCGAACACAACCCAATGATTATTGCGGGATTTGGACGTTTTGGACAAATCATTGCTCGTGTTGCACGTTTGCAGCATCTAAAATTTACAGCGATTGATCACAGCTTAAAACGTGTAGACTTCGTGCGTAATTATGGTGGTAAAATCTACTATGGCGACGTCACACATCCTGAAATTTTACGCTCGGCGGGTATCGAACATGCCAAAGTTTTTGTTTTGGCCATTGATGATGTCGAAGATTCATTAAATGTTGCACGTCATATCACACTCAATTACCCGCATGTAAAATTACTGGCTCGTGCCCGAGACCGCTATCATGTTCATTTACTCCGAGATTTAGGCGTTCACTATGTATGGCGGGAAACCTATCTGTCCTCTTTGGGCATGGCTTATCGTGTAATGAAAGAGCTGGGCGTGGATGATGATGTGGCTTATCAAAAAATCGAGATTTTCCGTGATTATGATGAAAAACTACTCTTGAAACAGCAAAGTATTTATAATGATGAGCAGAAAATTTATGAAACCCACCGTAATGCACTGGCAGAATTAGAACACTTGTTTGAAAGTGATGCCCAAGTTGAACAAGCCACCAAACCCGATGTAAACCTACGTCGTGGACTTGATCATGAACGCATCGATGTCTCTCGAGATCGGAATGAATAACTTGAGTTTTTCTAAATTGTCACCATTAAAGGCGGGTCATGGAGAAATATATGTCGAACCTACGTCAACGTTTTTATATTGAAAATTGCCCAGTTCGTGGTGAAGTTGTTCATCTTGAAGATGCACTACAAACAATTTTGGCACAACGTCACTATCCTCAGGCCATTCAGGTTCTGTTGGGTGAAATGCTCAGTGCAACGGCACTACTGGCAAGTACCCTCAAAATTAAAGGACGTATCAGCCTACAAATTCAGGCTCAAGGTACCTTTAAATGGGGCATGGCAGAATGTAACCATTTAGGCGAAATTCGAGGTTTAGCTGACTTCGAAGAAGACCCTCGTTTTGTAGAAGCGACTGACAGTAGTACCGTTCTTGCTACATTGGTTCAACCTGTTCTATTTATTAACATTGAACCTGAATTTGGTGAGCGTTATCAAGGGATCGTCCCTCTAGACAAACCAACGCTTGCAGGGTGTTTAATGCAGTATTATGCCCTTTCTGCCCAAATTCCAACACAAATTGCATTAGCAGCAAATACAAAACGCGCAGGCGGTTTGCTGATTCAGTTATTACCTCGCACCAGTGAAGAAGAACAGCAATTTGTCGATGAAGATATTTGGCCACGTCTGGTATTGCTGACTGAAACACTCAAACCAGCAGAGCTAACCGATTTAGATGCCAATGAAATTCTCTATCGTTTATATAACGAAGAAGAAGTTCGTCTGCCTGAAATTGAACACTTAAAATTTGGTTGCACCTGTTCTAAAGAAAAATGTGCCAATGCTCTTATTCAAATTGGGGTTGATGCCGTAAAAGAAACTTTAGAATTCCAAAACCCAATCCACATGGATTGTCAGTTCTGCAATAGCAAATACCAATTTACAGCAGAAGAAGCCTTGGCATTATTTGGTGAGCACTTAAGCTAAGCTTAGCCATCGTTCAAATTTAAGTAGCGTGCGATTCATGATGATATCTGAATCCAGCTACTTGAGTTTGATCACCTTTTCGTGATCACTTCATTTCGTTAATGAGTCATTTTTAACATCAATCTTTTGTTCATAAAACCTAAATCTGCTCACATAAAACTCTTTATACAATTGATATTATTATATTTTTAATCTAAACCGATTCAATTAGCAAATTCGTTAATGCTGCATTTAAGGTATTAAACTTAAACTCAAAATTCTGCGCCAATAAGGCTTTGGGTACCACATATTGTCCATTTAGAACCAGTTGCGCCTGCTCTCCCAAAATCATATTCAAAATACTACTTGGAAAATTAAAAAATGGGGTTTTCCCTAAAATTTGCGAGGCGACATGCACAAATGTTGCCTGAGTGTCATGACTTGGGGCAACCACATTATAAATACGTTCGGGATGATCCAACTGTAAAATAAAGTCGATAGCTGCCAATACATCCTGAATATGAATCCATACAAAAGGCTGCGCGCCATGCCCCAATTTTCCAAATAAATTTAACTTAATTGGAAACAGCATTTGTTTTAATACAGGTGCATTCTTTGCCAGAACCACGCCTAAACGAATAATAACCGTATTCTGTTCAGTATCTGACAATGCCTCATTTTCCCAACGCTGACAGAGTTCAGACACAAAAACCGCCTGTGCAGGAGAAGTTTCCGAACATAATGCTGTCCAATGCTCTTCAGGATCAATGCCGTAATAACCAATTGCAGAACCTGAAATAATTTTTTCAGGTTTAAGTTTGCGCTGCTTTAAAAAAACATAAAGTGCGCGTGTTGTTTCCACCCGACTTTCTATCAACTGTTGTTTACGTTCCGCCGACCAACGCTTTTGCCCGATACTCTCGCCCGCCAAATTAATCACGTATTGCAACGGAACCTCTGGAATTTCAATAAACTCATTGACCCAATTCAGTTTTGGATGCGTAGAAATTTTATTAATCTGACGGGTTAAGGCATAAATAAAATAGCCTTGCTCTAAAAAATAGGCCGCCAAATGTTGACCAATCAAGCCAGATGCGCCTGTCATTAATATTGTTTTCGCCATCGTGCTTCCTATTAATTTTCTTCTTCATCTTTCCTCTGTTATAACCAACAACCCCCATGTGGTCAATTGCCTCCAAAGACATGCTAAGCTGTTCTCGCTTTTTATATTTACCCGATCCTAGATTAAATGATTGATATTCAGTCCTAACTTTGATTATTGCCAAAATCAACCATGCACAATAAAATACACAACACAATCGAACGCTCCCAGCCTCATCACCAAGCGTAACAAAGCCTTACTTGCAATCAGTCAAAATCGTTCCATAATAAATAAAACATAATAAATCAGTGACTACAGAAGATCATGGCTAAAAATTACTATGAAGAATTAGGGGTAACCCGCTCCGCAACTCCAGATGAAATCAAAAAAGCCTACCGTAAACTGGCTCGGAAATATCACCCCGATATAAGCAAAGAAGCAGATGCTGAACAAAAGATGCAAGCCATCAATGTCGCCTATGACACACTAAGCAATGCAGAAAAAAAAGCCGAATATGACCAGATGCTTGATCACCCTCAAGGCTTTTCTGGCTTTGGGGGTGCTGGACAAGGTGGATTTGACAATGCCCAGTTTTATCAACAAGGCGGTTCCAATGCTGACTTTAGCGGATTTGAAGATCTTTTTGGGCGTTTTGGTACGGGGTTTGGAGGTGGACAATCACGACAACAACGCTATCAACAACAAAGTTTCAAAGGTGAAGATCAACATGCCAGCATAGAAGTCCCTGTCGATATCGCGTATCAGGGCTCAACACAACAAATCACCTTACAAATTCCGACCTACAATGCTTATGGTGAACCCGAGGTTCAGCGAAAAACCTTACAGGTCAAAATTCCGAAAGGCATGAAAGAAGGTCAACAAATTCGCCTTACAGGTCAAGGTCAGGCAGGCATCAATGGAGGTGAAAATGGTGACCTGTACCTTGAAATTATCTACCAAGATACCGACCAAATTCATGTTGAAGGCAGTGATGTTTATTTAAATGTCGCAATTACACCGTGGGAGGCGGCATTGGGTCAGCAGATCACGGTCAATACACCTGCGGGACATTTACAGGTCAATGTGCCTAAAAATGCCAAACAAGGTCAGCAATTACGCCTAAAAGACAAAGGAATTCCCAATAAAACCCCAGGACACCTCTACCTCATTTTGAATATTGTGGCTCCTCCTGCCAATACGGAGGAACAACAACACGCATATCAAGCATTTGCAGAACATTTTAAAAACTTTAACCCTCGACAAGACTAAGGAGATCATCCATGAGCACCATTCATTATCGAGAAATTACCTATGATGGAAATACAGAAGCTGAAATCCTTGATGAACAGCTCAGCTTTGACCTAACTCATTTTGCCCATGCCTGCGGGCAGTCACAAGAGTGGGTTTTACAACTTCTTGAATTTGATATTTTACCGACTCGCTCTACACACAGTTATACCTTCATTGGTGAAGATGTTTCTCGTGCAAGACGTGCTTATCGTCTACAACGGGACTTTGATGCATCACTGTCTGCCGTTGCCATGATGATGGATTTGATTGATGAAGTACAAAAGTTGCGTCGTCAAATGCGGCATGCAAATTTTGAATGATGGCTGAACAGATCACGTTTATGGCATTTATAAACAAAAAACACCTATAAAAGCGCCCTAAAATCCCTTACTATTTATATGGAATAAATAAAACACTCATCACAAAGTCAGTGTTTTAAATAATGACAAAGGGTTATGTTCTTGAATGGCATAACCCGCTAATACTGAAAAATAACCGAGAGGATCATCATGTTCCCAGAATACCGTAATCTAATTAGTAAATTAAAACAGGAAGATGCTCACTTTTCTAAAATTTTTGAAGAGCATAATGACATTGACCATGAAATTATCCGTCTGGAAAAAGATCCTGTAACATCTGGTTTAGATGAAATTGAAGTCCTAAAACGTAAAAAACTCAAATTAAAAGAGGAGTTATACGACATTCTAAAACGTGCCGATTCAGAAACTTAATTTGACTTAACCATCTTTTATTAAAAGGATGGGAATACCCATCCTTTTTCAAATATTAATCTTCTAAATTTACAGAAAATGTGACAATCGTTCCATTCGGTCATTCCACCCAACCTGGGTACTATCCCACTTGAAAAGCTCAAGCCGTTTTATGATGCAAACCATCAAATGGTGTTTCTTCTAGCAACACTTGATCAATCAAATCTAACACCGCTTCTTGTTCATTATTTTTTTCAGTCACAAAATGCGCCACATGTTTTAGTTCATCAACAGCATTGGCAATCGCAAAGCCAAAACCTACCTGTTGGATCATTTCCAGATCATTTAAGTTATCGCCAATTGCCAACACGTCAGATGCAGGAATACGCATTTTCTGCTGTAACAATGCCAAACCATGTGCCTTATGTTGATTTGACACAAGCAGATCGATAAAACCAAAACCGCTTGAAACCATTTTTGCAACGCCATTGCGAATAAATGGAAGTTGCTGCAATGCTGGATATATCTGTGAAAACTCATCCCCTGTTGTATCGAGCGTTATTTTACAAATCTGATCATCTATATCTGAAAAAGTAGCAACATGTTCTAGTTTCTTAAAATATTGACCAAGCTTGGCTAATTTTTTTTCGGGAACCGTATTTAAGATATAAGCACTTTTTTTCCCGCACACAATCATGGCATGTTTATAATCAACAATAAGCGCATCCTGCATGACTTTTACCAAATCTGGTGAAAAATAGGCAAACGCGAGTTCATGACCAGCCGCAACTACATAAGCACCATTTTCAGCAATAAAGGCAATTTCATCTTTTATTTCAGGAAAATAGTTTTGTAAGGTATAGAGCTGATTGCCGCTTGCAACCACAAAATGAATATTTCTTTGCTTGAGTTGCTCATATTGTTTTAAAAAGCGTGCTTTATTGTATTTTTTATCATTATTTAAAAAAGTACCATCCATATCAACCACAATCATTTTTACAGTCATTTACATCCCTGTGATCATCTTTATCTCATTTTACTGTTTAAACTATATCAGCTCATTATGAAGTTTTGGTGAATCCAAGTCATTCCTCCAACTCAAATTCACCATTTCTTATTTTAACTTTGCCATTTTCTCAACACTTTTAATGGTCTGTTTAATCGGTTCTATTTCCAGAAACCAAAATAAATTTACCCCTTTTTGATGATGCTGCTGCGCCAACATATCAATGACGCTTTTCTCACCACGACCAACCAGATGACGTCGATAAAAATAAATGATCAAGAACAGTGTACACAACAACATCACCACCAGCATTAACCAAAAACCTTGAGGTGACTTCACTCCAGGAATAAACTCAAAGTTCATCCCATAAATTCCGGTCAATAACGTCAACGGTGCAAAAATTGCGGTGATAATTGCTAAAATTCGCATATTTTCATTAGTCTGATTAGAAATTGCTGAAAAGTGCAAATCAATCGCTGCCTGAATGGAATTGCGTAGTCTTGCAGTATGTTTTTGAATCCGTTCAATATGGCTCACTAAGTCATTGAGCCGAACCAACATGATGTCCAAACCTTCCGTGCGTTGCTCCCCAACCAAATGATGGTAGTTTTCAACAATTTCATCACGCAATTCCTGTAAGGTTTCAATTTGTTCTTCACATAAATTTTCAACCTGTTGAAATGCCATACTTTCTTGTAATAACTGTCGCCACTGACGAAAAAAACGATGCCCTTGCAAAAGTTCTTGTTGCCAATATTCGACCCTTTTCGTCAAAGGGGCGCGTAACTGTAAATAGTCATCAATCATGCTATTTAAAATACGCAGCGCTAAATTAAGCGGGGTCGAAGGTAATTTTCGGGTTTTATTTTGTTCCTCTTCAGGCTTTAACATCAGTGCATGTAAACGTTCAATATATGACTCAATTGCCCGATTACCCTTCTCCCGTACCGTTACAATCGCACGGGGTGACAGTGTAAAAGCAACAGGTGTCGTCATTAGACCAAATTCACTCTGATGCGGCTCTGCATTTTTTTCATCCAAATGCAGATGATCATCAGGGGTAATGAGTTTACGGAAAATCAGAAAGTCATAATCTTCCATCGTATCGAATGAACAAGGATGTTCGATATTTAAAATATCCTGAAGATGAAACTCATTGATTTGTACGTCAATGAGACCCTGTATTTTTTCCTGCCATGACTCCACATGTCCTACAACATCCTGACGTACGCAATCGACCCATACATAATCTAAAATATAAAGATCCGAAGGTTCTTTTCGGATAAAAGCATAATCCTCATCAGGATGACGATAGAAATAATAGACTTGCATAAACCCAATCAACTTTGGTTTGAATTTTTTTTATGATGCCATAAAAAAATCCGCCGAAGCGGATTTTTTACATCATCAATATGACTTATGCTTGATCAACATCTTTCATTGTCAATTTGATACGTCCACGGTTGTCAACATCTGCAACCTGAACTTTTACTTCTTGACCTTCTTTCAAGACATCTGTCACATTCGCAATACGTTCATTTGAAATTTGCGAAATATGAAGTAAGCCATCAGTACCCGGCATAATGTTTACGAATGCACCGAATTCAACGATACGGATAACTTTACCCGCATAGATTTTACCCGGTTCAACTTCAGCAGTTAACGCCTGAATTTTTGCAATCGCAGCACTTGCAGATGATTTAGATTCACCAAATACGCGTACAGTACCGTTGTCTTCGATATCAATCGCAGCACCAGTTTCTTCAGTGATTGAACGGATTGTTGCACCGCCTTTACCAATCACGTCACGGATTTTGTCTGGGTTGATGTTAATTACTTGGAATGTTGGCGCGAACATGTTGATTTCAGGACGTGCACGAGAAATCACTTTGTTCATTTCGTTCAAGATATGCATACGACCTGTATACGCTTGATTCAATGCAACTTCCATAATTTCTTCAGTGATACCTTCAATCTTGATATCCATTTGAAGTGCAGTAATACCAGTTGCAGAACCCGCTACTTTAAAGTCCATATCGCCAAGGTGGTCTTCATCACCCAAGATGTCAGAAAGTACAGCGAAACGCTCATCTTCTTTAACCAAGCCCATTGCAATACCTGCAACTGGTGCTTTCAATGGAACACCTGCATCCATTAATGCAAGAGACGCACCACAGACAGATGCCATAGAAGACGAACCGTTTGATTCAGTAATATCAGATACCACACGTAATACATATGGGAAACGATCTACTGGTGGAAGTACCGCTTGTACACCACGACGTGCTAAACGGCCATGACCAATTTCACGACGTTTAGGACCAGATTCACGACCTGTTTCACCTACTGAGTATGCAGGGAAGTTATAGTGCAACATGAAGCTATCAGTTTTAGTACCTGAAAGTGTATCTACCATCAAGGCATCACGTGTGTTACCCAAAGTTGCAGTCACCAACGCTTGTGTTTCACCACGAGTGAATAATGCTGAACCGTGAGTACGGTCAAGTACACCCACTTGTACTTCTAATTGACGTACAGTTTTTGTGTCACGACCATCAATACGTGGCTTACCAGACAAGATATTGTCACGTACTGTACGGTATTTAAGATCTTCAAACAAATAGTTCACTTCATCAGCAATACCATCAACATCTTCTTCTGGTACAAACTGAGCAACTGCTTCTGCATAAAGTGCATCTAATGCTGCATAACGGTCTTGCTTAACAGCAATCGTATATGCTTCTGAGATTTTCGCTTCAAATGCATCTTTTAATTTTGCACGTAATTCTTCGTTATGTGCAGGTGCAACCCAGTCAGATGCCTTCGCACCCACTGCTGCTGCAAATTCTTTAATCGCTTGAATGGCAATTTGTTGTTCGTCATGACCGAACAATACTGCACCTAGCATTTGGTCTTCTGAAAGTTCTTTCGCTTCAGATTCAACCATCAATACTGCTGATTCTGTACCTGCAACCACAAGGTCAAGGTCAGATTGAGCCATTTGTTCATAGCTTGGGTTTAAAATGTATTCGCCATTGACTAAACCAACACGTGCCGCACCAATTGGACCACGGAATGGTGTGCCTGCAATTGAAAGTGCAGCCGATGTTCCTAACATTGCAGCAATGTCAGCATCCATCGTTTTGTCAGAAGATACAACTGTTGCTGTAACTTGGATTTCGTTGTAGTAACCTTCTGGGAACAACGGACGAATTGGACGGTCAATCAAGCGAGAAATTAAAGTTTCAGCTTCAGATGCACGACCTTCACGCTTACCGTAACCACCAGGAATACGTCCAGCAGCATATTGTTTTTCTTGGTAATTTACTGTAAGTGGGAAGAAATCTTGACCCGCTTTCGCTGTTGGTTGAGCCACAACAGCAACCAATACAGTTACGCCACCCATTGTAATCAATACAGAGTTTGCCTGACGTGCAACACGACCAGTTTCTAAAACAACCTGATACTGACCATATTGGAATTCTTTACGAACAACATTAAACATCGACATGTAGTGTAATTTCCTAAAATTTTATTCTAGTGGAGACCCCTAAGGTTTGGCATTCACAACCTAAGTGGCAATATAAATGACAAAGCTTAGAAGCCGACCTCACTAGATGTTAGACACAAAGAAGGAGCGAATATTCGCCCCTTCCCAATAGCTTAGTTCGGACTAAGCTCCGCTTGTTTTTCAGTGACGAAGTTAAATAACATTCGATATACCGAAAATTTCAGCTTGAATCGAATTAACGACGTAAACCTAAAGCGCCAATTAAAGCTGTGTAACGACCGTGGTCTTTACCATTTAAGTAGTCAAGTAATTTACGACGTTGGTTAACCATACGGATCAAACCGCGACGGCTATGATGGTCGTGTTTGTGTGCTTTGAAGTGACCTTGCAAATCATTGATTTGAGCAGTCAATAAAGCTACTTGTACTTCTGGAGAACCAGTGTCGTTTTCTGCGCGAGCAAATTTAGCAATGATTTCTGCGCGGTCTTGGTTAGTTAAAGCCATTCGATTACTCCGAGATGCTTAATTTATTAAAAAACTTGATATAAAACCAACAAACTTTAATTTAAAGTGTTGTTGACTGCCGTGCATCACTACAGCAAGCAACCATTTTAAGTGAATTTGTTGGTGATTGCAAAAAAAGCCCATCAATTTTGATAAATAAATCAGAAAGTATCTACTTTTGTTCAAAAACAAGAGTAAATTGAATATTTAGCCTGCCCAAAAAAACAAAAGCTCAGTCTTGTGAACTGAGCTTTTGTTGCTGTAGTTTCTTATTGTTGTGTGAGTGATTTTCTCACCTCTTGTTCTTATTCCAAATTTTGTTTTCTTTCTCCTATGTCCGTTATCTTGTCATGCGAATGGATTCGGATATAGCCGTTTTTTCTCCACTCTCTGTAGGTAATTGCTTACATTTAAAAAGTCAACTGCTCTACTTTGTTTTTTACCATTTATAAAAATAATCTCATTACTTAACTTATATGTTTTTCATATTTCAATATTTTTCCCAAGTAGAAACATGTGCTGCCACACCGTCTAAGATGCAAGAAAATCAGGAGCATCTCTAGTCCATCCGCCCTTGTTCTCGATTAGAAATACTGTAAAAAATACAAGCGTAAAATTAAGTCGTTCTAAATCAATTTTTAATCAGGTTCTGACAATAACGCCTTCTGTCAAAAAAAGATGATATAGAAAAAAACCTTGTAGTCTCTCCCAAAACTACAAGGTTTAGCGGCTGTAAACATCCTCTTTTACCTACATCCATTCTGTAGGGTCGTGTCTTAAAGACTTTTTTTCTTATCATCATCCGATTATGACTTGGTCATCCATACCAAGTATTTTTGGTGACGCTATCTTGGCAGAATGAATTTAGTAGTACTATTCGACAATTTCTCGATTTTATGTAAGCCATTTCCTACATTTGACCAATATGTATACTTTTTATACTGATTTATTTGATTTTTCTACTCAGTCCACTTTGTCTTGTTGTCCGTTTTATTAACGATTGGACAAATGCATCTGGATCAACGAGTAAAGAAACCGCCTTTTTCGCACGAGTAATGGCTGTATAAATCAGCTCTTGGCTAAGCAATTTTTGTGAATCCTGATCAAGAACAACTGCAACATGGGCAAATTCCGAACCTTGTGATTTGTGAATCGTCAGAGCAAATGCGGTTTGAATATGCTGCGGCAATCGGGTTGCATTGACCCATTTATCCAGACTTGGAAAATAAACCTCAAATAAGTCTGGGTTTTGTCTATGATAAAAACAGATTCCAATATCTCCGTTTGACAGCCCCAGTTGATAATCATTTTCGGTCATCATCACGGGACGTCCCACATACCAACTGCCTTGTTTTACGGTAACAGGGGCTAAGTGTGCTAAAAGTTGCTGTTCCATAAATTGATTGATTTGGGTCAAACCCAATGCACCATAATGAATAGCCGTTAAAATGCGATATTCATCAAAACATTGAATAATTTTTTCCACCCAGACAGGATCTGGCGCTTTAGCATAGTCCAAAAGACAATCTGCATAGTGTTGAAACCCTTGCCACAGTAGTTCTAATGCTGGATGGGGTTGTGCTTTTTCAGCCTGTAAATATTGTAATTGAACCTGATCAATTTCTATTTCAGACAACTGAACAGGTTGTAACGCGCCTGCTTGCACCACTTGTTGTTCAAATGCTGCTAAAACCTGATTCGGTGTCAGGTTTTGCCGACCAACCTGTTGAATAAACCGCGCCATTTTGCCAATAGCAGCACTGTCACTAAAACGGCGACTATTTACTAAATGTGTACGGTTTGCTTGCAGACTCGGCACTTGTTGCAAATCTGCCAATACGGCCCCGACATCAACCGAGGCCAATTGTTGAGCATCCCCCAATAAAATTAGACGCGCATGATTTGGAATTGCTTCAAATAACTGACTTGCCAGATTTAAATCCAGCATGGAAGCTTCATCCACCACAATCAGGTCATAAGGTAATGGAAATTGGAGATTAAATTTCGGTTTCCCATACAAACCAATACCAAGCAGTCGATGCAATGTCACAGGTTGCAAATTGAATAAATCATCATGCAGTACATTTTGTTCAGTTAAACTTTCATCCCGAAAAGAGGCTTGTAGGGCTTCTTGCATTCGCTGGGCAGCTTTTCCTGTCGGCGCTGCCATTGCAATGCGTAATTGTGGAACGAGCGTTTTAAGTACAGCAACGATTCTTGCTAGCGTATAGGTTTTGCCTGTTCCCGGCCCACCTGTAATGATATTAAGAGCAAACTTCCCGACATTTAAAAGTGCCTGACGTTGGTATTCATCTGTGAGTAAATGTTGATAGGCTGCTGTTTCTACAATGTCAGGTGGAGACTGCTGTAAACGCTCGATTTGTGTTGCGATTCGTTGTTCCAATTGAAAATAACGGTACAAATAGAGTGATTTTCCATCATATACAAAGGGTTTGAGTAAATTTTGCTGTACATCTGTCAATAATTTATCTAGAATTTCGACCTCTTCAAAAGAGGCATCCAGACAACTGTCGCCACGTGCCTGTGCTGTAAACAGCCGAGAAACTAACTGTTGTATCTCGATTTGATGCGCATGTTCAGAAGGTATCATCTGTGTTAGATAGTTGATCCACGATTCAACCCAAAGCGGTTGTTCATTTAATACCTGATTTTCGGGCTTACCCACAGAGTTATCCTCATAGTTATTCACAGAGTTATCAACAAAGTTATACTCAATTTTATCCACAAATTAACCTATTGAAAAATTTAACTTTAGATAACTTATAGACAGTTTTCATCCATTTTCTCGGGGTGGATATCCCAAAATTGCATCCAAACGCAAGATCAATTCAAGCTCAGGTTTCCAGTGCACTACACCATAAGATGCGTCAGGCTGCATTCCTCTTAAATATAAATAACTTGCACCACCTAAATGCTGTTCAATTGAATAGTTTTTCAATCTCACTTTTAAGTAACGATGCAATGCCACCAAATAAATTGCCGCCTGTAACCAGTAACTACTCATCGACATATTTTGTTTGAGTGCAGTCTCTGTATAGTCTTCAAACATCATGCCCAAATGGTTACTTTTATAGTCTGCAATATAGAATTGACCGTCATGTTGGTAAACAAGGTCAATAGCTCCATTTAAAAACCGCGCAGATTCAGCATGATTCAGGTTCGGCATGTGATAGCCATATTCTAAAAATAAAGCCTGAATACGCTGCGTTGCAAAGACCCGATCTGACAATGCCATAAAAAATGGAAACTCTGCCAAATACTGGTTGGGCTGAAGCTGTGCCAGCGTTAAATTTGGGTGCAATGGGGTATGTAAAATTTCATCCAACCATTGTTGCAATAATGCCATCACATGGTCGGTATGCGTCGTCTCCAGATTTTGCAAAGCATATTCTTGTGCATAGCGTTCCTGTAGCTGCTGCCATAAGCCCTGATCTGCATTTTTAAACCGTCGATGCAGTTCTTGCGCCCATAAAGTTTGATCCTGAAAGTCTAGATTTTCCAAAATGGTATGTAAAAATGTCCCTGCTTGTGTCCCTTGCGGAAAAGCCTGCCGAACCCATGTCAGTTTTTGCCCTTGGGTCGTTTGTGGGATAGTTACGCTAACAACTTCATCAGCGGCTGCCAATGTTACTTCAGGCAATGAAGCTAGCATATCCTGCATTTGCGCACGTGTTAAATGCTGTGCCAGACCTGTAAAACTGGTGCGTGAACTTGGATAAAATCGTTTTTCGGGCAATGGTTTTGCGATTAACGGTGTCGACTGTTGTACTTCAACCACCTGTTTTTCGATATGTGGGCGACTGGTTAAAACAGGTTCGATACCACTATAAGGATGGCTAAATTCAGGCTGCTGATTTTTCCAGAACCCTAAACCATTCATGATCACTTTGGTGCTTGAAACCACGGCATAAACCCGATGACTCGCACGGGTCAATGCTACATACCACAGCCGATGCTGCTCAGCTTCGGCACGTTGCTCATGTTGTTCAATCTGGGCAGCAGACAAGTGTTGATGATGAATGGCGATCACCCGCTTTCGTTCAGGCTGTGCAGTGATGGGATTGAGTTGTTCCACCATCGAAAAATTAAGGCTTTTGTTTTGTTCTTTAAAACTGCCATCGGCATTGAGTAAAAAAACCACTTTAAACTCTAAGCCTTTCGACTGGTGAATGGTCATCAACTTCACACCAGTCGCATTCGACAACTGACGTTCCAATTCCCATTCTCGTTTACTGGGTGAATTAAGCTGTTTGAAATACCACTGGTACAAATGCTGTGGCCCTGCATGGTAACGGCTATGTTCACTTAACAGTTCAGTTAAATGCCGTACATTAACCACAACCCGCTCGTTGTCCTGACTTGGGGTGGCAACCAGCGTTTGCCACACATCAAAACGCTGCAAACAGTATTGCCATGCACTTAAAAAATTACGTTCGAACCATAATTCACGAACATGGTTAAAGGCATCAATATAGTCAGAAAAACCCTGTGGCTGCGCCTGTAGTTGTAGCAATTGGCGTAAATTAAAATTAAACAACCGACTAAGCAATGCCCGACGTAGTTTTGTTTCATCGTATGGATTTAAAATCGCGGTGAGTACAGCACCAATATCTTTAGCAATGACATGATCAAACACGCTACGCTTGGCAGGTCGGTTGACCCGAATGCCCATGTGTTCCAAGGCAAATTGTACTTTGTCCAGTCCATCATGATTTTTGGATAACACGGCAATATCATCTTCAACCAATGCTTGAGGGGTTGGTTCTGTTGCAAAATAAAGCTGCCCTAAAGCGGACTGATTCAGCAATGTTCTGATTTTCCATGCCACTTGTTGTGGATGTTCGCTTTTATCTTCGATATGAAACCAACGTAACGGCAATGGGTTTTGCTGCGATTGATCGACCAAAGCGGGATGCGGTCGTGTCCCTGCAAAAACAGGGTGATAAATCACCTGCTCGCCAAAGTCTGGTTGTTTTTGAAATAAGGCATCAACCACTTCCACCAATGGCGCAACGGAACGGTGGTTATATTGCAACTGATAAAACTGTCCAGACTTCTGAATAACATCCTGATATGCCTGAATAAAGGTCAGCATATCACCGCCACGAAAACCATAAATCGCCTGTTTACGATCCCCCACCATAATCATGCAACCACGTGCATAACGCTTTGGGTGCCGCCAAATGCTTGCCAGCATGTTGTCCTGATCTTGGTTGGTGTCCTGAAATTCATCCACCAAAATTAATGGATAGGTCTGATGCACAAAGGCAGAAAAGTGTTGTCCTTGCGTGCCTTGTAAGGCTTCACTTAAAGTTCGGATTTGCTGTGAAAATGTGGTTTCGCCTGCTTGTTGGAGTTGTTGCGGCAAACGAGTTTTCACTTGTTGGCACAGGTAAAATTTCAAAAATGTGCCCATATCTGCTAGGGTCTGCTGCATTGTCAACAAATGCTGTAGTACCGCCAACAATGCCTTGAGCTGAGTATCCTGATAAAATTGTTCTGCGGCATCGGCTGGACATTTTTTTGAAAAAATCTTCTGCTGCTCAAATAATTCTAAAAATTTAAATAATTTGGCTCGCTGCCCTGCAAAATTTTTACCAAAAAAAGCCTGACCATTGTCATTTAAAATCAGCGTCACTGCACAAGGAATGATGTCGCAAAACAACACCGTGAAACTGTCTTTTTTAAAATAAGTCCCACTGACACCTTTAAAATATTCACCTGTTGGCAAATAAAAAGCAGTCAGGTGATTTAAATCTAATGTTGTAATCTGTGTTCGCTGCTGAAGCAGTTCATCAAGTTGTAAAGCTTGCGGCTCAACAGCTTCTAGATGCGCATTGCCAAAGTTTAAACTGGACTCAACCACATCAATATAATTTTCAACAGGTTCAAGTTCACCACTGGCATACATCCAGTCAATTGAGGTCTGAGGCTGTGCCTGAATCCATTCACGTAACACATCATGAATCAGTTGCCGTGTATATTGTTTGGCATTGTCAGTGATGTCGCTCCGTTCAATTCGTCCACTTTCAAAGGCGAACTCGCGTAATAACTTTTGGCTAAAACTGTCGAGTGTGCCGACAAATAATTCATCGAGCTGATCAATCACCAGTTTTAACCGAGAACAGGCATAAGCCACCTGCCCTGCATATGTTTCTAAGACCTTTGCCTGTAGCGGGTCTTGGTCTTTCAGTTGTTGTGCGTATTGTTGATTTTCCTGTTGTGTCGCCTTACGACGAGCGTCAAAAAAACGATAAGTTTCAACCAAGCGTGAACGGATCCGCCCTTTTAATTCGGCTGCTGCCGCACGGGTAAATGTGGTTGCGATAACCTGACGGGGTAAATATTTTTCTAATAAAATCCGTACCATCAAACTTGAAAGCGTATAGGTTTTCCCTGAACCTGCCGATGCCTCAATCCAGTGTAACCCTTCAAAGTGAATATCGGTGATGGGGTGATATGAGAGGGAAACAGCAGCAGTCATATATGTTTATCCATCTGTTGATATTGGTAAATTGGCGCATACAATGCATATGCAAACTGGGCACAACTGTTGAGTAATGCCTGTGTGGCATCTTGTTCCTGCAAAATAAACTGCCAGTCGGCATGTTGTTTGGTAGAACGGTCATCTTTGACTGAAAAACTACGGTTATAATTATTTTCGGCTTGCCACTGTTTCAACAACAATTCGATATTTTCAATCTGCATTTGACCCAATTCATCACTTTGCCAAGTCAGTGTTTTGTTGTCTTTGACCAAAGGATGCAATAACAAGGCTGCGGGCAAAACCAATGGGTACTGTCGCCCATAATCCCATGCTGCCATCCATGCCTGTACATCGTGCCACGCCTGTGCCGAATCAATCCCTGAATAAATAATTGTACAGTCACTAAACACCACAATGCGTCGATTTTTTTCGGTATCAGCCCGATTTAAATATGCCAGCCACAGTATATATTCAAGCCAGACTTTCACACGACGTTCAGCACTGGCACTCGATGGATTTAAACTCACCCAGTCTTGTTGTTCAAGTTGTTCTGGCACATCGATACGAAGGTTTAAATCGGCTTTTAGCGTTAAACTTTGCTGAGTGGTTTTGGTCGGTTCAGCAGCATATTGATGAACTTGATTTAGCAGTAGCTCATATTCGGCAACGCTCATTTGCCATGCTGCATGGCTCACTTTACCGACAGGCAAGCGATCTGCTAAAAGTTCAGGCTGTAGTTGTTGATGCTGCTGCAAAAACTCACGAATGGCGTAACGTCCCAAACCATCGAGTAACAATGGCTCAGTATCAATTTCATCGACATCAATACGGACGTTATCTACGCCTAATGTTTTTAAATAAAGCTGTGCAGGGAACACCATTTGGTTAATCCACTGTGACCCATTGAGTACCATCGAGTTGGTATTTTCTAACGGAATTTCTGCATCACGCCATCCCTGTCGTTTGCCTTCACTTTGCCAAATATGCTGGGCTACAGTAAACCATTGGTCATGAAAACGTGAAATCTGTGCTTGCTGAAAACCTTTCGGGTCAAAAGGCTGTAACGGATGAATTGAAAACAACGACTGTAAATGTTGCGGTAGTTCAATCCCCTCAATCTGAACCTGTTCGGACATGAATTGTTCAGGGTTTTCTGACAATACAATATAGTCCAAATGATCAACCAGTTCCTGCAACACACTCGACGGCTGACGAACCATGCCATCATTGACATCAAAACCATTGTAAAACAACCACAGTTGTTCTTTAGCCAGTAATAAAGCATCTAAAAATGCGCCTTGATCATCCTCTATACGAGAACGATCTCCAAGTTGTGGACGTAACTGCCTAATTAAGTCAAAAGGCGTTTGTGTTTGCCGACTTGGGAATGTACCGCTATCCAAATTCAGCATCACCACCAATTTATATGGAATTGGGCGGATCTGACCAATCTGGCTAAAGGTAATTTGCCCGCTTGGTTCAGCCTGATCTATCGTATTTTCAAGCTGCTGCTGAATTTCCTGTAGTAAATACGTCAAAGGCAAACTCAGACGTTCCAATCGGATATCTTCACGTTGCTGCTGTTTTTTCGTAAAAACAGAAAGCGTCAACATTCGAATATATTTTTGCAGTAACTCAGCAACACTATCCAACGCCACCACACCTGTCTGCTGAAACTCAACCACTTCTTGTTTAAGCAAAAACAGCCATTGTTCAATGGTTTTATGTGTCACGTTCTGATCAACCAGCAGCCATTCGCTACGCTGTTTTATATCCTGATAAATCTGAATTAAAGTGGCAATTAAACTAAAATCTTCGGGGAAAACATCGGCAAAACTTAAAGTCTTTTCAAATACCGCATGTTCAGGGATTGCGATGCCTAACGCCAAGCGATCCAGTGCAAATTTAAAGCTATAACGATAATCCTGATCTTCAGGATTCAGCGTTCGAGCAAGATGCGCATCATCAAACCCACGCTTAAAACCTGCCTCAGCCAATAGCGTCAATATTCGTGCAACAGCATCGACATCTAAAGCATAACGCTGCTGTGTTGCCAGCAAACTTAACCAATCTGCAAAATCCTCAAACTGAAAACGACCACTCACCAGTGACAATCGCCCCGTCACCGCTTGCCATGCCTGCAAAATATCCAGTTGTGGAACACCCCCAATTTTAATTGGCAAATAGACCTGTTGATTGCCCTGAAACTGTGGCGGTGGCGCGAACACGGTACGAATATGGGGTTCGAGTGATTTTAAATCGGGTGTGAGAATTAGAATGTCATCTAAACGGTGTGGCGATGGGCTATTTTCATCTGCCAACCAATGCAAAATCTGCTCTTTTAACACTTCAAGCTGACGCAATGCCGAATGGCAAATATGAACCTGAATCGAATGGTCATCGGCAGCCAATGGATATTGATGCAGTTCAGGTTCCATCAAGTACAAAATGTCTGACTGGACTTTACCTAATAAAGTATCAGGATAATCTTCATCGAACAGGTCAAACCACTCGCCTTCTTCCCCCGATGACAAACTGGCCAATAATGAAAAGTGGTCACGTGCCTGTTTACCAAAACGGGTTAAAATCGGATGTCGTGACTCTCGTGCCAGTGCATTAAAGTTTAAATTAAACTGTTCAAAAAACTGATCAATTTCAGCATCGGTGACGGTTTTACCTTGTCGTTGATGGCTTTCGATAAAGCGTTCTTTGACTTTTACATCGTATTGTTTTTTCCAGTTTGGATCGACACTGTCCGCCCAGTACTCCTGCGAAGGGTTAAAGTGGAATAAATGAATCTCCACATATTGAGCGAGTCGTCTTAGAAAATTAAGCTGACTTGGCGCCAGTTCTAAAAGGGTAAAAATAAAAATCTGTTGTGGTAAGTGGCGTAAAGCAGCCACACGCTGCTCGGGATCATCCAGAATTTTCCAGAAGTCCGCATCAATGCGCTGCATTTCAATAAAATCGTCATTGAAAATTTCCAGCCATAACCAGCGTTGCCATGCTTCTAATTGTTCTAGCTGTGAAAGCTGTTCTGCTGAAAAGTGAGTGGTCTGAATCGGTTGTAATTGTTCAATCTCTAACGGCTGATTTTTGCCCCATTGTTTCAGCCAGTTTTGTGGACATTGACAATTTTCCTCAAAACGATGTGCGCAATAGCCACGATACACCATATATTGGCTAAACAATCGTGACACCTGTTCGGCAACCCAGTACAACATACTCTGTTTTTTCTGCTGCCGATCTTGAACCGATACATGCTCGGCACTGGCATAAATGCGTTGCACAATGGCAAATAAAGGATGTTGTGTATCTAATTCAAATTGAGGCGCTTGAATATATTCTTCTAATGCAGCATAAATCCGCCACTTCATCACCAACCGTGGAATATTGGCTTGACGAACCCGCTCCTTGTTTTCCAGAACCTGCTGATAAACAAACCATTGAAAAGTCTGTATGCGTTGATGAAATAAGGTATTTGCACTAATGCCCTGATCTTTTGCAATATATTGTTTTAGCCATTGCTCTACCGCAAGACTAGGTACAATCAAATGCTGACGTTCAAATATCTCAAAAGGATGATCGGTATTTATTTTCGATTGATTTAATAATTCCTGTGCCAAAATTTCAAGGCGTTGACTTTGACAAACATGAATTCCCATAGTATTCCCTTGTGATTTTTAAGCACAAACCTTATAACATCTTTTTAAGATTCAAATTTATTGACATTTTAAAACATGAAATGCTGCACAGCGCCTATTTTTTAGGTTTAAATACAACTCATTACAAGACTCAGGTTTGACTGAATGAAAATTGATAATATACCAGATTCTATCGATCCAAATCTTAATCTAGAACAAGCACGTCGTGACTGTTTAGCGCTCATTCAAAAACGGGCCTATTTTTCAGCAGGTGCGGCCATTGTACCTATTCCTTTTTTTGATGTTGTGGTGGATGTTGGCATCTTAACTCAGCTTATTCCCGAAATTAATCAACAATTTGGCCTTGATGAGGCCCATGTCAGTGTATTTGATCCAAAAACCAAAGAGATCCATTGGCACGAACTTCGCAAACGTGGAATTCAATTTTCAGGTTTAATGGTGGCACGTACAGGGGTTAAAAAATCGCTCAATGGTTTTATTAGTAAAATGCTCACCAAGCAAGTCACTAAATTTATTCCGCTTGGTGGACAACTCATTGCCGCAGGTCTGGGGTATGTGGTCTTTAAAAAGATTGCAGCAGCCCATGTGGATGATTGCTATCAACTGGCAAAACGAATTCAGCTTAAACAAAAAGCACATGTGGTTGATGTTCAAGAAGCCTAAACATCAACCCTCGGGCTGCTCTAAAACAGTTAATCGGCTTTTAACTGTTTTAAAATAGCCCGTAAAATTTCAAGTCGTGCTTGGCGTTTATTATCTGTTGCGATGATATACCACGGTGCATATGACGTACTGGTTCGTTCAAACATATCTGCTGCGGCATTTAGATAGTCATCCCACTTCGCCCGATTACGCCAGTCCTCATCGGTAATTTTATATTGCTTACGAGGTGTTTCTTCTCGGGCTTTAAAGCGTTTTTCCTGTTCATCCTTACTAATCGCCAGCCAGATTTTAATAACAACCGTTTGAGTGTCGACTAAATCTTTTTCAAAGCGATTGATTTCATCGTATGCACGTTGCCACTCATAAGGTTTGGCAAAACCTTCTATTCTTTCGACCAGAACCCGCCCATACCATGAGCGGTCAAAAATATTAATAAAGTTGGTATTGTCCTCAAGTTTTGTCCAAAAACGCCATAAATACGGATGACGTAATTCAAAGGGTTCAGGTGCGGCAATACTGTTAATTTCATACTCTCGAGGGTCTAATTTTTTAACAATCCGTTTGATTGCCCCACCTTTCCCCGCAGCATCCATTCCTTCAAAGGCAATAACGACACGGCGCTGGTTCTGCAACATCGCATTGGCAACTTTAATCGTTAGTTTTTTAAGTTCTTTTTTATATGCTGACTTCTCTAGTGGCATGTCTTGAATATTTAAAAGTTGTTCAGGAATTGCGGCTTGTCGCCATTCATGTTCAACGGTGCCATTGTGTTTTGGCAAATCTTTTAACGCTGCTAAAACATGCCGTGCAAACTGCTTATTACTTTCTTTTTGGTCTTCACCATCGATAATAATCCAGTCGTCAGTAAAATGCTGACGAAGTTTTTGAATCGTGTCATATTCTTTTTTATTGCGCCAATCTAGTCCATGCAGTTTATGCCACTGTTGTTCAGAGGCATTCATATTATCTAAACGCTTTTGTAGCGATTTCCACGACAAATCAAACCAGATTTTGACCACATGAACATCGTTTTGTTTTAAATCCTGTTCGTATTGGCGCATCTGTTGAATATAAGATTCAAACAAGGTCTCATCTAAGGGTTTTGCCACATGCATTGCTGTTTTAAGTAGGTCGTTGTACCAGTTTCCAAACAGGACAAACATTTCACCTTCACTTGGAATGGCTTTGGCATAGGGTTCCCAAAAGGTTTGTTTCATATCCAGAAGTTGTGCTGGTTTTGCTTTTACATGTAAATGTCGTGGATCTACCCAGCCTCTTAATTGTTTCACCGCCTCGCCTTTCCCTGCCAATTCAATTCCACTGACAATAATCAATAAGCTTTTGGCGTGGTCTGTTCCTCGACTGTCTTTTAAATCATACTGAGCTTCAATTAAATCCAGCGATAATTGATCTTCTTCACTTCTCATTTTTTGCTTTCTTTGTTGTGCATTCATACACTTTCCTATTGTTCTCGAAGTTATATATTTTTAAAGTGTAGAACAATCCGTATCTTCTGCCAATGTTTTACCTAAAACAAAGAAGCCTGACATCCTGTCGAGCTTCTTTAGATAACACCCTACCTATAACTCTAGAATCTACTCAGTGAGGTAATGGCTGCATGACTAGTAAAAAGGAAAAGTACATCAGGAATAATCCAGACATTAATGTTATGGACTTCATCAATTTCAGATCACCTTTTTTCCTCAAAAAAATTCCAATAAAAAATGTCATGAATACAAACCATATTACGATAGTGATTGCATGAACTGAAATCAGTATTAATCCATCATCAATGTAATCTTTATTTTTAAAATTAATAAATTGTGGAAAAGCAGCTAAATAGAACATAGATACTTTGGGATTTAAAATCTGAGTCAAAAAACCTTCCTGAAAATTCTTATAAATTGTTTTTTTGAGTATGCTAGGTCTTATTATTTCATTATTGGTGATAAAAATAGAACGAATAAATCTAATACCTAGATATAACAAATAAGATGCGCCTATCAACTTAACGATATTAAATAGTAAAAATGATTTTAGTATAATCAATGATATACCAAATAAAGATAACAAACCATGTATATAGGTTGCTGTAATTAAACCCAAAATCTTAGTTATTGCATCTATTTTTCCAATTGAGGCAGCAGTATTAAAAATCAGGAATGTATTTGGTCCAGGTGATATCACAAGAACAATGCAAATTGTAATAAATGAATATAAATGTTCCATGCCTTATTCCAGAAATCAAAATATGAACACAAATTTTAGATTAATTTTTTTATACTCTTGATATAAAATTACCAATCTTAGATTAAATTTTTTCTAACCTAAAACTATGATTAAAGAACTAAAGACTTTTATTCTTATTGTGAAACAAGGCTCCTTTGCTCGGGCAGCTATTCATCTTGGAGTTACAACTTCTGCTGTTAGTTCACAAATTAAAAATTTAGAAGAAAACCTAAATATCAAATTATTCAATCGATCAGCCCATTCCGTTACGCTAACGGATTCAGGAAAAAATATTGTAGATGAAAGTAAGAAAATCATTGCAATGTATGACAATCTAAGAGGCTCATCAAATTTAGAACTTAATTTTGGAAAAGTTAAATTAGGTGTGATTAATACCATTCAAATTGGCTTACTTCCTACAGCATTTTCATTATTCCAAAAGTATAACAAAAATGGTGAAATCAAAGTTATACCTGGTGTTTCAACACTTTTACTTTCATCATTAATAGATAAAGAACTTGATCTTACTATCACAGTTAAGCCTAATTTCTTGTTGCCCAAAGAGATTTATTCTTATCCCTTATATCAGGAACCTTTCGTACTTATTTACTCATCTCAATTTCATTATCAAAATTACATTGAATGCCTTTTAAATAACAAATTAATTGGTTATGACCAGAACTCACTAGATGGTAGGAAAGTATTTCAGTTTTTGCTTAGAAAGGGAATAAATGTCGATATCACCTTTGAATTAGACGAAATTGATGCAATTGTCAAAATGGTTGAATTAGGCTTGGGTGTATCCATTATTCCCAAAGCTGGTTTATGGCTAAAAAACCAGAAGAATATAAAATATTTCAGTTTAGAAGATGAAAATTTATTTAGAGAAATTATTGTTTCCCAACACCATGTTAATAAAGACTTAAAAATCCATAAGCTTTTGGAGCAGTGCTTTAGGCAATCTATTTAATCTTCAATATGTAGTAGTTTTCCTATTAAACAAAGAAGCCCGACATCCTGTCGAGCTTCTTTAGATTTGGTTGCTAGGGTCAACTCCTGTCATCCCTCACGTCCTGATGCAAGAACTTATCGTTTTTGTTTTATATTCTGGAACTTCCTGTTCCTGATGAATTCATATTAGGTCAGATCAACACACAGGCATAGCCGACAATTTCTCTAATTAATGTACGTTTTGGCTTACGCAATCCCCTCACACTGGTAAAAATGAATCCATCTACGACTATAAATTGATTTATCTTTTATGCAAACAATAATAATATTGAGAAACATTATCACATCACAAAGGATTTTTTGTGTGAAACTCAATTTATTGACCATGAGCATATTGTCAGTCGTCCTTTCTCAATATGCCGTTGCAGAAGATACGATTACGCTGCCAAGCATTACCATCTCTGCTGAACAAAAGAATAATCCTGAGGCCTATTTACAAAAAAACTCAAGCTCGGCAACACGGACTCAAACTGCCATTCAGGACACGCCTCAATCTGTTTCAGTGGTGAGTCAAGGCGTATTAGAGGATATCGGAGCCTCTCGTGTACTGGATGCCTTAAATGTGGCGGGGGGTGTCGGCATATCCAATAACTTTGGTGCACAAGGCTTAGCAAAATATACCTCTCGTGGTTTTTCCAGTGGTGAATTTTTCAGAAATGGATTCCCGATCAATCGTGGATATCCTGCGATTCCCGACAGCAGTAACATTGAGCGTATTGATGTGATACGTGGACCATCTTCTGCCATGTATGGTCGAAGTGACCCAAGTGGTACCTTTAATATCGTCACCAAGCAACCTGAAAAGGAACGTCAAACCACTATCGGTTTGCAGGGAAATAATTATGGTACTTATCGCGGGACACTCGATACCACAGGTGCAATCAATCAAGATAAAACACTGACTTATCGTTTAAATGTGGCGGGCGAAGGTGGTGAAACTTTCCGTGATGATGTTCATGTCAAACGCTATGACATTGCCCCTGTGTTGCAATGGCAGCCAACAGACCAAACCAAAATTACTTTTGAAGCGGATCTTTTACGTAACCAGCAACCTTATGACAAAGGTTTTACCCATTATCCACACCAAAATTATCCGCAGTTCGATGCAAAAACCTATTTTTGGCAAACAGGCAAAGAACGTAATCGTTTATATAGTGCTAATGATGCCTATCAATTTAGAGTCGAACATCAACTTAATGATGACTGGAAGTTAAATGTTGGGGCGCAATACATCAATGGCGATGTTCATGGTTATGCCTTAGAACCTCGTGGTAGTGATGTGGATGGTAACAGCAATATTCCGATGGGGTATAGCTGGCGAAAATTATCTTGGATCGATAAAGATATTCAAGCCAATATCACAGGTCATTTTAATCTGTGGGGACTTGAGCATACTTTACTGACAGGAATTGAATACGAAGACTACGACTATAAGGCCGTGATCAACCGTAATGCTGGTAACGCCAATCTTTCGGTGAACCCTTTTAATCCAGCATCGAACCAGACATTACCAACACTAAATCCGTTCTATACAGGTCGAGAAAACCTCACCAGCTATGCGGCTTTTGTGCAAGACCAAGTTGATTTAACCAGTCGATTAAAAGCACTGATGAGTTTACGTGTTGAGCACTATAAACAAGATAATACGACAAACGCAAAGTTCTGGAAAAAGAATACCGATGCTGTTTTACCTCGTTTTGGCTTAAGTTATGCAATGACACCTGATTGGTCGGTATATGGCAATATCAGTACTTCGTTCCTGCCAATTCCGGGTGAATTTAGTCAGGATCAGGCAAATAATCCTGAAAAAGGCATTGTCTATGAATTAGGCTCTAAATGGCAGTTGTTCGATGATCAATTGTCTCTACAAAGTGCAGTTTACTACACCAAGAAAAAGGATGTTTTATCTCAAGTCGTAGACAACAGTGCATTAGGATATTCATATCAAACCATTGGCGAGGCTGAAAGCAAAGGTTTTGAACTGAACCTTGCAGGTCAATTCACACCTTCATGGAAAGTCTTAGGCGGTTATAGTTATACCGATGCAAAAGTGACCAAAGATCCACAATTAAAAGGTCGCCCTTTGCAGAATATTCCAAAAAACAGTTTCAATGTATTAAGTGTTTACGAGTTTAAAAGCGGGACATTCTCTGGTTTAGGACTCGGAGTCAATCAGCGTTATATCGGGCAGCGTTATGGGCAAAATGGAACGTATTACTTTAAACTCAAAAGCTATAGCGTGACCGATGCTTTAGCGTATTACAAAGTCAATGATCAACTGCGCTTTAATCTGGATGTGAAGAATATTTTCAACAAACGCTATGATGAAAGCAGTTATATGTTGTTTTCTTATCCGGGTGAGCCACGTACTTTCCAGTTTGGCGCTACATACCGTTTCTAATATGAAAATAAAGAAGCCCGACATCCTGTCGAGCTTCTTTAGATTTGGTTACTAGGGTCAACTCCTGTCATCCCTCACGTCCTGATGCAAGAACTTATCGTTTTTGTTTTATGTTCTGGAACTTCCTGTTCCTGATGAGTTCATATTAGGTCAGATCAACACACAGGCATAGCCGACAATTTCTCTAATTACTGTACGTTTTGGCTTACAAATAAACCGTGCGTTGTACTTCAAAAATAAGAACCATCACATGGCTTATCCAAACTTATTTTTCAAATTTTATTCACGTTCAATTTTTTGTTCAGGTTGCTAAAACGGCTGAGAGGACTTGTTGTTCTAAGGCTGCAAATGCGACACCTTTTTGTCTTGGTCGTGGTAAGTTGACCTGAAACTGTTCAGCAATATGTCCCTTATCCAACAAAATAATCCGATCTGCCAATTGAACGGCTTCACTGACATCATGGGTTACTAGTAATGCTGTAAAGCCCTGCTCCCGCCATAATTTTTCAATCAGGTTTTGCATATCCAGACGAGTTAAAGCATCTAACGCACCTAAAGGCTCATCAAGCAATAATATTCGGGGTTGATGCGAGAGTGCCCGCGCCAAGGCAGTTCGCTGACGCTGCCCACCTGAAAGCTGACTCGGCCATAACGGTGCTTTTTCTTTGAGACCAACTTTTTCAAGTAATGCACTTGCCTGAGCCAACTGGTCTTTTTTCAAACCCAATTGCACATTGTCCAAAATGCTTTTCCACGGTAATAATCGAGGGTCTTGAAACATGACTCTGATATCACTGTTTTGGATAGGAGAAGTGTGCGTTCCCTGAAAACCAACCCGCCCTTGTGTGCTTTCTTCTAAGCCCGCAATAAGGCGTAATAAGGTACTTTTACCACAACCACTTCGCCCAACAATAGCAACAAATTCCCCTGCTGCAATCTTTAAGTTTAAGTTTTCCAAAACACTGACATTGCCATAATATTTATGCAGTTGTTGAATCAGAATCTCAGCGCCTTGTGGCGGTATTTCCTGATCTGGCACTGGCGAAAAATGAAGTGCTTGCTCGTTTTCTTGGGTCAATGCTGCAATATGTAAATTTGTCATGGCGAATCTCCTGTTCGGATTATTGTTGATAGCCTGCATGCCAACGTAATAAATAGCGTTCTAAAAGTTGTGCCAAGACATCTGCAAGTTTTCCAAGTAAGGCGTAAAGCAATATCCCGACCAGTACCACATCTGTCTGTAAAAATTCACGTGCATTCATGGTCATATAACCAATTCCAGATTGGGCAGAAATCGTTTCAGCCACAATAAGCAGCACCCAGACCAGACCTAATGCAAAGCGTAAACCCACCAAAATTGAAGGCATTGCACCCGGTAAAATAATATTTTTATATAGTTCCCAACGTGTTAGCCCATAACTTTGCCCCATTTCAATCAACTGCGGATCGACTGAACGAATCCCGTGGTAAGTGTTGATATAAATCGGGAAAAACACCCCAACCGCCACCAAAAAAAGTTTGGCACTTTCATCAATTCCAAACCATAAAATCACCAGTGGAATCAAAGCCAAAGCAGGAATATTACGCACCATTTGCAATGTCGTATCTAATAGCGTTGATGCCACTTTAGAAGAACCATTAAGTAGCCCAAGCAACAATCCTAAACCACCACCAACCAGTAAACCAAGCAAAGCCCGTCCAGCACTGACTTTAACATCATTCCAAAGCTCACCACTGAGCAACAGATGCCAGAATGCACTCATTACAGCAGTAGGTGCAGGTAAAATACGACTTTGGAGCAACCCACTAACCGATGCCAACTGCCAGCCAGCAATGAGCACCAACGGCACTAACCACGGTAACAACCTTTGACGAATCACACTCAAAACTTGGGTGATTCGACTCGCTGACTTCAATACAATTTCACTCATACCACCTCCTCTAGCGATGCTTTTTTTTCATCCGAAGGAACATAGTTATTGGCGATGATTTCTCCAAAAGGCCCTGTTAAGTTGGGCTGTGCCAATTTTTTTCGGGTTTCAAGTGGTAACAATGGAAATACCAATTCAGCAAAACGAATCGACTCTTCCAGATGCGGATATCCCGAGAAAATAAAAGTGCCAATGCCTAGGTCAGCGTATTCCTGAATACGTGCTGCAACGGTTTCAGGGTCACCAACCAATGCCGTACCAGCACCACCACGAACCAGACCAATACCCGCCCATAGGTTAGGTGAAACTTCTAATTTATCGCGTTTCCCACCATGTAAAGCAGCCATGCGCTGCTGTCCAACCGAGTCCATTTGTGCAAATTTTTTCTGTGCTGCTGCAATTGTTGCATCATCAAGATGTTGAATTAGGGCATTTGCTGCCGCCCATGCTTCTTCATTAGTTTCACGAACAATCACATGTAAGCGAATCCCATAATTCAGCGTCCGACCTTTTTCTGCTGCTTTTGCTTTGACTTGTTCAATTTTTTCTTTTACCGCAGCAGGTGGTTCGCCCCATGTCAGATAGGTATCGACTTGTGATGCTGCCAAATCAATTGCCACATCTGACGAACCACCAAACCAAAGTGGCGGATGCGGTGTTTGTACGGGTGGATAAAGCAATTTGGCATCATCCACCTGTAAACGGTTGCCATGAAAGGTAAAAGATTCACCTGTATGGGAGCGTTTTAAAATCTCCCGCCAAATGGTGACGTATTCATTTGCTGTTTCATAACGTGTTTTATGGTCTTCGTATAAACCGTCCCCACGTAACTCATCTTCATCGCCACCTGTCACAAGGTTGAGTAATACACGACCATTCGATAAACGGTCAAAGGTTGCCGCCATACGTGCTGTTACTGCTGGTGTTGTAACACCTGGGCGAAGTGCAACCAAAAATTTTAGGTGTTTGGTCACATCAATCAGACTTGCAGCCGTGATCCACGGATCTTCACATGAACGCCCTGTCGGAATCAGTACGCCTTCATAGCCCAAATTATCAACTGCAACCGCAATCTGTTTCATATATGCATGATCAACCTGACGTGCGCCTTTGCTTGTTCCCAAATAACGACTGTCACCATGTGTCGGAATAAACCAAAAAATTTTCATGTTGTTCTACCTTTCATTCTTAAATCATGTCTAAACCTGAATGCCTAACCAAACAGATTTCGTAATGAATACGTTCCCTTTTTCAGGATTGCTTTATTGGTGCTACTTCACAGTGTTGTTTAAAATGGCGTCTTGAATATGGATCTGTTTTGGAATCAGCTTTTCCTGATAAAAAGCATCCGCTACATTTTGTTGTTCCTGAGCCACCTGTGCGGTAATTGGTGTTACGCCAAATCCCATCCGAGAAATAGAGGTTTTTAGAATATTAAGATCCAATCCTGTTTGTTTTTCCAAGAGTTTGGCGGCATCATCCTGATGGGTCTTGACCCAGTCAGTCGTTTTATTCAACTCGGTGACTAACGTGTTTAAAACCTGTGGGTTATTTTGTGCAAAATTGCGGTCAGATAAATAGAATTGATGGTTGCTCACCAAATTCTGACCTGTTGCTAAAACACGGGCGTGAAGTTGTTGTTCTGCTGAGGCAAAGAAAGGATCCCAAATAACCCAAGCATCGACAGCGCCTTTTTCAAATGCAGCACGGGCATCGGCTGGTGGTAAATAAACGACATGAATCTCACTTAAAGATAGATGATTCGCTCGTAATAATTTCAATAAAAGATAATGCACATTTGAGCCTTTATTGAGCACAACTCGCTTACCTTTTAAATCTTTTACCGAATGAATGGATGAATCCTGACGAACCAACAATGCTTCCGCTTTTGGCGCTGCGGGCTGATTCGCAACATAAATAAGATTTGGGCTTGCTGCCTGTGCAAAAATAGGTGGTGCTTCACCAGCCTCGCCAAAAACAACACTACCAACATTAAGACCTTCCAGTAATTGAGGCCCTGCAGGAAATTCCACCCATTTCACCTGAATTCCCTGCGCTTTTAATGCCTGATCTAAATCACCACGGGCTTTAACAATCGGCAGCAATCCATACTTCTGAAACCCAATCGAAAGTGTCGTGAGTTTTGCAGAACTACTGCTTGTAGGTTTGGTGTCACTTGTGGTTGTCGTTGTCGATTGTTGTTTCGCACAGCCACTTAACCCCAAGCTTAAAGCGATTGCAGCTCCAATTGACCATTGTTGAATTGTATTCATGCCATCATCCTCAATTATTTTTTAATGAATTTTTTTTGAAAAAGAATGCACGACACATCAGTTGAGGACGAAACATAAAATGAGCCATGCCTTGAAAAGCTGGTTGCGGCAAGGCGTCGAACAAAGAAAAGAAAATAGAATGTTTCATACAAAACTGCTCTCTACAAAATTGAACAAGGTGTGTTCCATAACATAGAGAACTTCTATTCCAATCAAAACCAAGAAAATCTTGAATAATTATGAAAATTAGAGATAAAACTTTTTCTGGATAACTTATCCAATAAATTGATATAAGAAAAAATCTAACAATTTGAATTTAAATATATTTTAAAAATTTATTTTTGCTTATTTTTCTCTTTTCTTTGAATTCATCCTGAAATTTCAGGCTAAACTTTTCTAAAAATTCTATTAAGGTCGCTTATATTTTTCTTGCTGGATGTATATAAGGTTTGGGTTAGATAAAACTTTAACCATTATTTTTAAAAATTATGACTAAAATTTCCTTATTCAGTCATTTTAGCCAACGACACAAACCATAAAGAAACATCAACACATCCTAAATTTTCCAGAACTGTTGATGTACGTTTAAAATGTCCGATTCAGCCTCTGCTACAGGGCCAATCAATTCCACAGATTTTTGACCGTGTGCAAAAACGTATGCCGCAGGAATATCCAACGTAGGATTTTCGACATGGTTTCCCGTACAAGTAAGCAATGCAGCTTCACTCATGCCATAGACCACACAGCCAATATTTGCCCAGTAAATGGTTCCCGAACACATGCAACACGGTTCAACGGTTGTATAGAGTGTGCATTGCCATAAATATTCAGGGGGATATTGGCTTGCAGCAAGACGTGCCAATGTCGCTTCGGCATGGTTGACTGTATCGATATTCCCTTGGGTTAAAAGAACCGTTTCATGGTCTGGGGCAACCAAAATTGCGGCAAAAGGATGATGTCCATCAAGCATGGTTTGTTTTGCAAGATCATTGGCTTTGGTCAAAAAATGAAGTATTTGTTTTTGAGATGGCTTGCTCATCACATTGTCCTTTCTAATCAAAAAACCACTTTTTATTTAATTCTCGTCAGATCAAAGAAAATCGAAATGGAAAACCTTAAGGCAAAAACGTTTTCCCTAACGATGCAGGTAAGTTCATTTTTAACACTTTCTTATCACGGGAAATCATCACTAAAACCAAAATCGTTGCGAGATATGGCAAAGCAGCTAACAACTCAGTCGGCACTTTTAAACCCAATGCCTGTGCATGTAACTGCAAAATAGTAACGCCACCAAACAGATAAGCACCTAACATTAAACGTACAGGTTTCCATGTCGCAAAAACCACCAGTGCAATGGCAATCCAGCCGCGCCCTGCCACCATGTTTTCAATCCACATTGGGGTATAAACCGTCGATAAAAAAGCACCTGCGATACCTGCCATTGCCCCACCGAACAGCACCGCAGCATAGCGAATTGCCAATACGTTATAGCCCATTGCATGTGCGCTTTCTGGTGACTCGCCAACAGCTTTTAACAACAACCCTAAACGTGTTTTGGCCAACACCCACCATACCAACACAAAAGCAAGAAAAGACAAATACACCACATAGTTTTGCTGAAACAAAATCGGGCCAATAACAGGAATTTGCGACAGTACAGGAATATTCATCGCCCCCAAACCTGGTAGAGCCTGACTGACATAGTTTTGCCCAATAAATGACGAAATCCCCATTCCAAAAATAGTCAGTGCCAAACCACAGGCAGACTGATTGGTACTTAGCGATAAACTAAAAAACGCAAAAATCAGCGCCATCAACATGCCTGCAACAGCACCTATCCCTAAAGCACTGAACACGCTTAGCTCAAACTGGGTAGAAAAGGCGAAACCTGCAATCGCCCCAACCAGCATCATGCCTTCAACGCCAAGGTTAATCACACCTGTGCGCTCTGCGACCAACTCGCCTAAACCTGCAAAAATAAGTGGGGTTGCTGCGGCTACAGTGGTCGCCAATATTGCGGTAACTTCTAACATGATTTTCCCCTTAGCCTTGCATGGATAATATAGAAGCGGGTGATTTTTTCTTTTTGAAGCGATACTGGTTTTCAATAAAGGCATCTGCCGCCAGTAAAAACATCAGCAATAAACCCTGAAATACCCCTGCAATGGCTACAGGAAGTTGCAACTGCATTTGTGCCATTTCACCACCTAAATAAATTAGTGCCATTAAAAATGCAGATAAAACAATACCTATTGGGTTTAACCGCCCCAAATACGCCACAATAATCGCTGCATAGCCATATCCCGGTGAAAGGTTCGGATTGAGCTGTCCAATCGGGCCAGCCACTTCACAAATACCAGCCAACCCCGCCATCATTCCAGACAACACCAAACTAAACCAGACGGTTTTTTTTGCGGAAAATCCAGCATATTTTGCTGCATCAGGCGCTTGTCCGCTGACTTCTAATTTGAATGCCTGCATACTTTTTTTAATAAATAGCCAGAAAACAATAACGAGAAACAGCGTTAAAAAAACGGAAACATTGATCCGTGTCGCATCATTCATCAGGGGTAATAAACTTTGATCGCTAAACATCACCGACTGTGGGAAGTTCATGCCATTTGGGTCACGCCAAGGGCCATTAATCAAATATAACAGCACAAAACTCGCCACATAATTCAGCATTAAAGTAGTCAGTGTTTCTTCTGCATTAAAAACAGTTTTGAGTAAAGCAGGAATTGCCCCCCAAACTGCGCCACCCAATGCTCCCATCACCAGCATCAAAGGCAATGTCCACAGGCCTTCGTGCCCATAACACAAAACAGCAACCCCACCACCAAAAATAGCACCCATGGTCAACTGCCCTTCAGCACCAATGTTAAACAGCTTGGCACGAAAGCCGATGGATAACCCCAACGCAATTAAAATCAGAGGACTGGCTTTGACGACAAGTTCACTCCAGCCATACATACTGGTGAGTGGAGAAATAAAAAATAAATAAAGTGTTTTAAGCGGTGCGTATCCTAAACAGCGAAACAAAATTAGCCCTGCAATCAAGGTCAAACCAATCGCAATAACAGGAGAAAGCCATTTCATTAAACGCGAAGGATGCTCTCGTGGTTGTAATAAATGCATTACGAACTCCTTAACTATTTCCATCTCGTGTTGTGTGGACTGTATTTTCCTGATGGTTCAGGCCAGACATTAATAGCCCGATTTGCTCTGCATTGGTGTCTGTTGTACGCATCGGTGCTGATAATTTCCCTTCTGCTAAAACTGCAATACGGTCACTCATTTCAAACAACTCTTCTAACTCTTCAGAGATCACTAAAATTGCAACCCCTTGCCGAGAAAGATCAATTAAAGTTTGCCGAATAAACATGGATGCCCCAATATCAACACCCCATGTTGGCTGGGAAATAATCAGCACTTCAGGTTGTTGCAAAATTTCACGTCCAACAATAAATTTTTGCAAGTTCCCCCCTGAAAGTGACCGTGCTTGTGCTTCTGCGCCACTGGCCTTGACACTAAAACGCTCAATACATTGCTCGGTAAATGCTTTTACTTTTTTAAAATCAATTAGTTTGAAATGTGTTAATCCTTTACGATAGGCGGTAAGTAATGCATTTTGCGACAATGTCATATTCGGGACAGCACCACGCCCTAAACGCTCTTCGGGAACAAAACCTAAGCCCAAATCACGGCGTTTCCCTGCATTGAGCTGTCCAATATTTTTTCCTTTTAAAATAATTTTGCCATGTTTATTCAGGGTTTCACCTGAAAGCAGGCTGAGTAATTCCGCTTGTCCATTTCCAGAAATCCCCGCAATTCCTAAAATCTCGCCCCGATTCAGTGCTAAGCGAATATCACTTAAAGGCATAGCAAAAGGATCATCAGAATGAAAATTCAACCCTTCAACCTGAAAGATACAAGATGCTTCGCCAGTGAATGCCGCACGACTATAAGTCGGTAATGCACGCCCAATCATCAGACTTGCCAACTCATTGGTGGTTTTTTCTTTTGGATTGACTGTCCCTGTGACACGTCCAGAGCGAATAATCGTGGCCTCGTCACACAGTTCCTGAATTTCATGCAATTTATGACTGATATAAAGAATTGAAACCCCACGAGCTGCCAATTGTTTGAGAGTCTTAAACAGTTGCTTGACTGCTTGCGGTGTAAGTACAGAGGTCGGCTCATCCAAAATAAGCAGCGATGGGTTTTGTAATAAACATCGAATAATTTCAACCCGTTGCCGTTCCCCAACCGACAAAGTATGCACTTCCCGACGCGGATCAATCGGTAAACCGTATTGCTGTGAAACAGTTTTGATTCGTTCACTTAACTGTTTCAGTTCCACCGACTCATCTAAACCCAAAGCAATATTTTCAGTGACTGTCAGTGTTTCAAATAAGGAAAAATGCTGATACACCATACCAATGCCCAACTTTCGGGCAGATGCAGGACGGTCAATCTGAACCTCTTTTCCATTCCAAATTAAAGCACCCTGATCCGCTTTTACTGCGCCATAAATGATCTTCATCAAGGTGCTTTTCCCCGCTCCATTTTCACCCAAAATGGCATGAATTTGACCCGGCATGACGGTTAGGCTAATACGATCATTCGCCTTTAATGAGTTATAGCTTTTACTGATTCCAACTAATTCTAGACGTGGAATTTCGACCATGACACAGCCTCTCCTCACCTGCTTTACATTTTTTAATGCATCTTGTTTCAGGGTTGTTACTGCAAGCTCTGTGCCACATTGCATCTTTTTTAAACACAAAAAATGCACTCAAACATTGCGTTCTGAGTGCATTCAAAAAGTGATTACGCGCCGATTATTTTGGTAATGCGCCATCAACACCTTTTACATAAAAATTCATTTTACTGAGTACATCATCGGTTAAACGCTTGCCTTTAGGCACCACAACCGTACCAGACTGATTATAGATTGGGCCATCAAATGGATGTTTCTGACCTTTTTGAATAGCATCACGCACAGCCAGTGCTTTCGCTTTTAACGGTGCAGGAACAGCAGGGCCAAAGTTTTCAATATTAATTGCACCTTGTGGTACACCCCACCAAATTTTGCTTGGTTTCCATGTTTTATTGGCAACCTGATTCAATAACGGAACATAGATTTTTTCCCAATGAATCACTGATGCAGCCAATTGGGCTTTTGCACCAAACTTGCTCATATCAGAGTCCCACCCAAAGGCATAAATTCCTTTTTGTTGTGCTGCCTGAACCACTGCGGGAGAGTCTGTATTTTGCATCAACACATCTGCACCTTGTGAAATCAACGCTAAAGCCGCATCACGTTCTTTGCCAGGATTAAACCAAGAATTGACCCAGATCACTTTAGTTCTGATTTTGGGATTAACACTTTGCGCCCCTAAAGTAAACGCATTGATATTGCGCACAACTTCGGGAATTGGGAAAGAACCGACAACACCCAATGTATTTTTAGTCGTTTTACTGCCTGCAACAACACCAAGCAAATATGCACCTTCATAGGTACGAACGTCATAAGTCCCTAAATTTTTACCGATTTTATAACCTGTTGCATGCATAAAAATCGTATTTGGAAACTGACGTGATACTTTTTCCATCTGGTTCATATAACCAAAGGATGTCCCGAAAATAACCTTATTTCCTTGTTGTGCTAAATTACGAAATACACGTTCTGCATCGGCAGTTTCAGGCACATTTTCAATATGTGAGGTGGTAAATTTACCTGCAAGGGCTTTTTCAGCCTTAATTCGTCCCTGATCATGCGAATAGGTCCAACCATGATCTCCTGTTGGCCCGATATAAACAAATGCGGCTTTTTCGGCTGCCAGACTGACTTGAGTTGCGCCCAAAGATAATGTTCCAATTGCGAAACATGCTTGAGCAAGGTGTTTTAATTTATTTGATGTATATCGCCAATTTTGCATTATTTTCTCCTATAGGACTCAATTCATCTTGATCAGATGTGCTGAATAGGAGAAAAGCAAAATCTATTCCAAACTGAATGAATTTTGCATACAGCTGCCAATAAAAATGCTGCCTAGTAAGGACAGCACTTTATATATCTCAGTATTTTTATGCTTTAGATAACACTTCTCTCGTAATATTTAATTTTTCCTGACTTTTAATAAATAGACTCATCACCAGAGAAAACAACACTGCAAAAATGAGGAAGGTAAACACTGCCTGATAGCCAGACCAACTAACCAATCCACCAATGACAACAGGGGCAACAAAACCTGCAGCCATACCACCTGTATTAATAATTCCCAAACCTCGCCCCATTTGTTCTTTTGCTAAATATTTCGCAGGTAAAACAATCACCAAAGCAAAAATGAGTGATTTAAAGAAGTAAACAAATCCTTGAGCGATCACTACTTGAGCAATGCTAGTTGCAGAATACATCTCATAAAGACCGATACACATAAAGATACAACAAGGAATAATCAGACGTTTTTCTTTGCCATCAAAGAACTTATTGACAAACCAGCCGCCTGCTGCCGTTGTTAAACCTGCTATCAAAAATGGTATAGGTAATAACCAACCTACAGCTTTTAAGTTTAAACCACGTTCCTGAATTAAATATATTGGCATCCATGTATCCAAGCCTTTATTCACAATACTGATCCCAAACCACATGATACAGATTGTCCATAAATATCTATTTTTGAGCACTAAACTAGAGGCTGTTTTACTCACATCTACTTTTTGTTGTAACGCTTTGGTCGATGGTGTAAATAATGCATACAAAACAGCATAAACCACCCCAGCTGCACCAATAATATAAAAGGTATTACGCCAGTCAAATGCAATGATGAGCGGAGCAACAATCAAGGGAGCAATCATACTGCCAATATAGTTGGATGAAACCATCGCACTGGATGCCGTTGCACGACCATTACCTTCAAAATTTTCTGCAACACTTTTAAATGATGCTGGTGGAAAACTTCCTTCGCCTAAACCAAACAACAGACGAATTATCAAAAGTGCCATCAATGATTCAGCCATACCAGTCATCATCGTAAAACCTGACCATAAAATAACAGCTATCAAAATCACAATTTTTGAACCAAATTTATCTGCCAACCAACCACCAGGTATCTGCATGATGGTATAACCGATATAGAACATACTGAGCACGGCACCAATTTGTATAGGTGAAATACTTAAATCCTTAATAATATGCGTTGCGCCAATACTAATGGCAGTTCGGTCAATAAACGAAATACACCAACCTAAATAAAGCAGTAAAAAAACCAGATATTTTTGTTTACCTAATGATTTCATCCACGACATACCCACCTCCATTGACTCAATTTTTCATGTGAAATTTGTATTCTCTATCATCAAAATAAGTAGGCTTCGTTATTTGCTCAAGCGTCTTTTCTGCAATATATCATTGCCAAAATGGCAATTCAGATTTCTGTCCGTTCTGTACTTATTCCAGAAATTCATGAGATACGACTCCGTTGTATATAGACCTTTTCATAGAGCAAATGTCATGCCGAATTATTGCCAAACTGGCAACATTAAGTTCTATTTATTCTAATTGTGAGAATTTATAAAATGACTAATATCTGAGATAACAACTAAGTAAAATCTAGGATACATACATGGCTAACATGAGTGAACTGGTCACACAAAGTGCTGTCCATCTAAAACAACTGATCGCCAATAAAGATATTTCCCCTGTTGAACTTACACAGGCCTATATCGATAGAATTATCACTATTGATCCTAAAATTAATGCGTTCTGCGCCAAAAATTATGAGCAAGCACTTTTAGATGCCAAGACCCAAGAACGGCAAATGATGCAAGGAAAAGTACAAGGTTTACTATTCGGCTTACCGATTGGCATTAAGGACTTGGAAGATACTCAAGGCTTAAATACAACCTACGGTTCACTTGCTTTTAAACATTACATTCCAACTCAGGACAATGAGCTGGTGCAACGAGTGAAACAAGCAGGTGCAATTATTTTAGGAAAAACCAATGTGCCTGATATGGGAGCAGGTGCCAATACTCGAAACCCTGTCTGGGGAGCAACAGGTAATCCATTTAACCCATTACTAAATGCAGGCGGCTCATCTGGCGGGTCTGCTGCTGCATTGGCAGCCGATCTTGCACCACTATGTACAGGTTCAGATACTGGTGGGTCATTACGAATTCCTGCTGCACTGTGTGGAATTTATGGTCTGCGCCCTTCTGCTGGATTAGTGCCAAGCCAGCGTAAGCCATTGGGCTGGACCGCTCTATCTGTTGTTGGGCCAATGGGAAGAACCGTAGCGGATACATGGCTACAATTGGCTGCGACAATTGGGCTTTCTAAGACTGACCCGCTAAGTTATGACAGTCAAATGCCGACTGACATCCATCAGCTTCCACCTATCGATTTATCTCAATTACGTATTGGCTATACTGAAGATTTTGGCTGCTGCGAAGTAGATGATCATATTCGCCAAGTGTTCCGTAACAAAATTAAAAAAATTGGCCCAATGTTTGCCGCCTGCGAAGAAATTCAATTTGATTTACCTGATGCACATGGCTGTTTTGATGTCCTGCGTGCAGAAGCATTTGTTGCAGGTCTACAGAGCACTTATGAAAAAGACCCAAACTTACTTGGGCCAAACCCACGAATGAATTATGAAATGGGTGCAAATCTAAAATTAACAGATTGTGTTTGGGCACATAAAATTCAGACTCAATATTTTAAAAACTTCCAAAAATTATATGAAAAATACGACCTAATTTTATCCCCCGTGACACCTGTCAGCCCATTTTCATGGAAAGATTTATATCTAACCGAAGTAAATGGTCGGCCACTGGAAAATTACTATCGCTGGTTATCGCTCACTTATGTGGTTACCTTAATGACCAATCCCGCATTGTCCTTTCCACTAGGGCAAGATCATTTAAATATGCCTTTTGGATTACAAATGATTGCAGGCTTCAGACAGGACTGTCAGCTCTTACGCATCGCCCATGCATTAGAAAAACAATGCCAATATGACCATGATTTGGCACAGCCCAAAGTCGATATTGAAGCCCTATTAAAAACCTCAACTGACTTTAAAACAGGGATTGTGAATGACAGTGTATTGGCGAAGGAAACACATACGATAACCGCTTCTGCTGTTTAAATTCCAGACATCACAGTGCTTACCTTTAAACATGTAAGCACTTATTTATAATTATTATTTTACAAAAAATATTGAAATATCCATCAAGACTGTTCTGTTATCGTAGAATCATCAGCAGTCAAGGCATCATATAAATATTCTAAAAATACACGAGATGCATCTGGTAAGATCCGACCACTCAATTTGCAGACTTCAATTGACAAAGCATTGTTTAGAATATTGTCTTTTAATGGCACTGCCTTGAGAATACCCCGATTTAAATACGACTTTAAAACCAGTTCTGTTGAAAGTGTTGCCCCACCCGAAAGAACATAAGACAAAATGGCACTCATGGCATTTGAATTAAAGATAGGCTCTATCACTCCTCCTTGATGACTACATCGCACATCAAAAACATCACGTAAAACAATGCCTTTTGGAGGTAGAGCCAGTCGGATGGTTGATAGAATTGGTAAGGAAACACTCTTTCTTTCAGCCAATTCATGCTGTGGAGGTACAATCAAATAAATAGGGGCATTTAAACGATGTAGTACTGAAATATCGGACTGAGGGACATGGTTAAATGTCACTCCAATATCAGCTACACCATCTTTGAGTTGCTGAATGACATTTTTACCACTATCTGCATGCAAAAGAACTTGAATACCAGAATAGTCATTCTGAAATTTAGCAATCACAGTCGGTAAAAAATCTAGAGAAAACCCTGTGGAACAGGAAATTTTAATATTACCTTTATCTAATCCTTTTAATGCATTAATTTCATTGTAAACACGTTCACTATCGAGTTGTAATTTTAAAGCATAGGCTGCCAGAATTTCCCCTGCAGACGTAGGTTTCATACCTCGGGTTTTTCGTTCAAATAATAAAACATTTAAATTCGACTCCAAATGAGCAATCTGCCGACTAATCGCCGATGATGCAACATTCAATTTTACCGAAGCCTCTGCAATAGAACCACAACGAACCACCTCTAAAAAGTAGCGCAACGACGTTTCCTGAAGAATTTTGGCAGTCATGGTAAGTTCTAGCAATCCTATTCATTTGCATCATAAGTGATTCATCAACCCAGAGTAAACACTATTGCTGCACTGTACCTTTTGTAAGGTATTGAACTAATTCTGCTACAGGAACCATACCGCCACCTGTTGCCCAAACCAAATGGATTGCATGACTCATCATTTTTTCCGTTAGCCCCTGCATCTGATGATAATCCCGATTCGATGATGTTAGGACCGCACCATACATTCCTGCTAATGCCGAAGGTTCTAATTGAATATCTTCAGCATCATTTAACCAACGCAACATGTCATACAAATGCTGATCATCCAATGTGTAATAACCATCTATTAAGCGTTGCATCGCCCGACCAACAAAGCCCGAGGCCCGACCAACAGCCAAGCCATCCGCAGCAGTCAAATTATCAATACCTAAGTCTTGTACACAAATCTCGTCATGTAATCCTGTATATACGCCTAATAACATACATGGCGAATGCGTCGGCTCGGCAAAAATACAATGTACCGCATCACCAAAAGCCAACTTGAGTCCAAAAGCGACACCACCCGGCCCACCACCAACACCACAAGGTAAATAGACAAATAAAGGATGATCCGCATCAACAATCACACCATCTTGTTCAAATTGCTGTTTTAAGCGCTGCCCTGCAACTGCATAGCCCAAAAATAAAGTTTTTGAATTTTCATCATCAACAAAGAAACAATCTGGATCTTGCTCAGCCAATGCCCGTCCCTGTGCAACAGCAACACCGTAATCTTCGGCATATTCTACGACTGTCACACCATTAGCGCGGAGTTTGTCCTTTTTCCATTGACGTGCATCGGCAGACATGTGAACCGTGACCTTAAAGCCCATTTTGGCACTCATGATGCCAATAGAAAGCCCCAAATTACCAGTTGAGCCTACAGCAATACTATATTTGGAAAAAAACTGATATAACTCAGGCTGTGCTAATTTTCGATAATCCTCATCTAGACTGAGTAAACCTGCTTGTAAAGCCAATTTTTCAGCATGTGCTAATACTTCATAAATACCACCACGGGCTTTAATCGAGCCAGAAATTGGCAAATGACTATCTAACTTAATTAATAATTGCCCAGAAATCGTACTTTGATACTGTTGTTCTAAAACAGCTTGCATCACGGAAATATTTTTATACTTAGACTCAATAATCCCTTGTGTAGCCTGTAATTCAGGGAATACTGTCATTAAATAAGGTGCAAAGCGCTGTAGCCGTTCGTGTGCATCAGCAACATCCTGTTCAGTCAGCCCAACATAAGGTAGCCCCTCAGCAAAGCAACCACTTTGCGGATTAAACCAATGGGTTTCTTTTAATGCAATCAAGTCAGCAATCAGTGGGTCATTTTTTAAATTTTGATTCTTATCTAAAGTATTTAGCATCGCATCCACATTCCATTAAACCATCATTCGTTGAGGTGAAAATATTTTCTCATCGGGGAGTAATCTAACCTGATCTATCATAATTTCCGCCAAGAGCCGACCACTGGCAGGCCCTAAAGTAAAACCTTGATGTCCATGCCCAAAGTTAAACCATAAACCTTTATGCCGTGGTGCTGCGCCAATATAAGGCTTCATATCTACACTACATGGTCGTCCGCCCAACCATGCTGGCTCATCCAATGCCTGACCTAAATCAAGCCAGTCGTAGGCGGCTTGCTGTGTTTTTTCGAGTTGTACTGGCGTTGCAGGTGCAGAAAAATGGGCAAATTCAGCACCTGTAGTCAGTCGTGTACCTCGTTTCATTGGTGCAAGCACATAACCTCTCTCTGCATCAAAGATTGGGCGATGAATTATTGCACCATCGGTAAAATGTTGATGATAACCACGTTTAATCAGAATTGGATTTTCATAGCCCAAAGCTGAAATAAATTTGGATGACCACGGACCTAAAGCAATTACGACTTCAGCCACATCAAAATCACCTGTATTTGTACAAACTTTCCAAGAAAATGGCTGCTGTTGTAACGCTAAAATTTCTGCTTGAATGATACGCCCGCCCAAGTCTTGCAATAATTGAGCATAACGTTGTACCAATTCACTCGGCTCATTCACGCTCCAAGGTTGTGTCCAATGAACAGCTCCAATAATGGGATGGTTCGCTTTTAAATTGGGCTCAAGTACATTAAATTGTTGAGGACTTATAACCTCACTTTCTACACCATAGCGTTGTTTAACATGTTCTGCATGGGCAATCCCCTGCTGTAATGCCTGTTCTGTCCGATATGCATGAACCATCCCTCCCTTAATAATTAAATCCTCGGCTTGTGCCTCGGCAATAAGTACCTTATGTTCATCCAATGCCACACTAATTAAAGCAGCATAATCTTTTGAAATTGCTTGATGACTTTTAGGCTCGGAGTTTTTCCAATATTTAAATAAAGGTGAGGCATAAGAAGGCAGTGCGCTTAAATGATAATTCACTGCTGCATCCCGTTTTAGTCCTACTCGAATCAGGCTTTGTATCTGTCGTGGAAAAGCATAAGGTTCTACAGCCTCACGCTGAATGACTCCAGCATTACCATAGGAAGTTCCAGCCCCCGGCGTTGAATGGTCGATCACTGTCACATCATAGCCATTTTTTCTTAAATGTACTGCGGTACAAATGCCCACCATTCCTGCACCGAGAACGACAACTTCTTTAGACATGTCTTATCCTTTTAATTTTGCAATGACAGTAATTTCCACTTTAGCGTCAATGACCAAATCAGCAATCACTGTAGTTCGTACTGGATAAGGCTCAACAAAATGTGCTTTATACGCTTCATTAAATGCGACAAAGTCCGTTTTATCGGTTAAATACACCGTAACACTGACAACATCTGCAAGTTGTGCACCATGCCGAGCTAAAGTCTGACTAATATTTTCAAATACCTGTTGTGTTTGTGCCATGATGCCTTCGGGAATTTGACCCTCAGCATCTATAGGAACCTCGCCTGAAAGAAATAAAAAACCATTATTTTCAATTGCTTTTGAAAAAGGGAGTTTCATGTTTAACATCCTATTTTAAGTGAAAGGTATACGCTAAAATGACACGGGTTTGATCAATTCCTCGATCGAGCGTAGAACGGAACGTGGCATGGCGCAAGCGTAATGAGAGATTTTTTAATCGACCTGACTGTACTGTATACGCCAATTCTTTATCCCATTCCCATTCTTTTTGTTCCTTGGTACTGTTGCTCACTTTGGCATTTTCACCACGTAAATATTTATTGGAAAATGATAATCCAGATAAACCTAAACTTGAAAAATCATAACTATATTTGACCCACCATGTACTTTCATTCGCCAACGTAAAATAGCTAACCATTGAAAGTGTTGGTGTATATGGCCCTGCGCCATTTAAATAAGGTAATGCTTGACCACCATCTATTTTTTGATAGCCTGCATTAAAATAATGACTATTCAATTTATAATTCAAACTGAAGGTATACATCTGATTATTAATTTTTCCGGCCAAAGCTTCACCAGAGTCAGATGAATTAAAATAGCGTAGATCTGTCGTGAATTTTCCTGCCCCCAATTTCTGAGTCGCTTTTAAACCCAAATAATGCTGATTATAGCTATCTTTTAATTGGCTAAAATAATATGTCCCTATCAAATTGGGATTGAACTGATAATCGAATCCTACATAACTGAAATGATCACTCGTCTGATTCTGTTTATATCGGGTCGTATCAATCGTTAAGTCATCAAAAGTTACCGAGTTTCTTTGTTTTACCCGATCTATCCAGCCTGCTTTAAGTTTTAGATTTTCAATCTCGGTTGATTGAAAATCCCATCCTCGAAATATTTGAGAAAACAAACGAGCGTCGTTAGGAAGTAATACTGGAACACCTTCAGGAATAAGTGCCCCATATTTTAGAATATTCTTTTCATATTTAATTTTTGCAGCAGCACCTACTTTCGAGTAAATATCTTTTGCATCATGTTCATAGGATGGCTTTCCAGCAATATTGGCAGATGATACGGCTAATAAACCTGTACCACTGGTTTCAGGGTCAGAATATAATTTAACACCTAACATCGCTATAACATCTACACCAACACCTACTCCCCCCTCGGTAAAACCTGAATTAAACTTAAAAGTCGCCCCTTGAGCCCATTCTTCTTTTTTACTCTGCTGTGGACGTAGAGCTATTTTTTCATCACGATAATCAGAATCCATATAATAGTTCTGTAACTTCAGAGAGGAACTTGAATCCTTAAAAAACTCAGCTTGTACATAAGAAGAAAGTAAAACGCCCATACCTCCCATGACAGTCATACTCAGTTGCTTTTTCATCCACAATTACCTACTTGTCTAGAACTCACATCTTCTATAACTAAAATAGGGGGGATCATGCCTTCTCGACAATCACTTTTTTCGCAAGAAATCATTGCTGATTTGGCAAGGCTATTCTTATGGTCCTAGATATTTAAAAATATCACTCTATCTTTCATTTCATTATTTTAAGTGAATAATTTTTTCCTAGAACCCCGTTCTTATTCTAATAAAAAGAAATATTAAATCAAAAAAATCATATTTGATTATAAGAGCAATACCATCTAATAATTTTTAAACAATCTTCAACTATATTATAAATCATATACCTCAATATATTTATTCTCCCATTTTCATAACAATGAATATATAATTTTCAAGGAAGTTTTTTAAATATTGAAATAATTAAAATAGAGAAACGATGGTAATTTAATGGATATATCTGGAAAATATATTACTTATTTATGAAATCATTATAATCAGGCGACCAGGTACTGCGCCATTTCGCTGCGTTGCTGCAGCGCTGTGCCCCGGGCCACGACGCCCTGCTGGGCCGTTACGGCGG
>NZ_JBCNKN010000014.1:0-58739 GCF_039596015.1 Acinetobacter sp. | reverse complement strand
GCTTCCATGAAGTTTCTACTGTTCTTGGAACACAATAACAACCATGAAACTACATAGTAGATTGAATCTGCCGCCAAACATCATCGGTGAGTGGAGTGTGCACCACTGGAAAATATACGAATAAAAAGGATCTAAATAACTTTTTAAATATTTAAGAATTACAGTTTATTTAAATAACATGGATACAATGTTCTGGTTAAGATTTAAAAATGGAAACTTAGTCTTTCCAAGGGAAATATCATTATTGGTGTATATCTTTTGCTTGTAATGAAAAGTTTTATTAATATAGAAAACAATTATTTTCTAAATTGGTTTAAGATTTAATGACGTTTGTAAATCGTGGTCGACCACGTGAATTTGATTTAGACAAGATCCTTGATGCCATGATCACTACATTCTCTATTCAGGGTTTTCATGCGACATCTGTTCAGGATCTGGTAACGTCGACGGGTTTAGCTCAGGGAAGTTTGTATAAAGCATTTCGTGATAAAAATCATATTTTTCAGTCGGTTTTTGAGCGCTACCGTGCGGTACGTATGGCGAAAATTATGCAGGCAATTGCGGATGGAACGTCAGGATTTGATCAACTGAGTCGAGTCTTACAAGTTTATGTGCAATCTTCTCAGGGGGATGAAGGTAAGCAGGGTTGTTTAGTGGTAAGTAGTTTGATGGAATTGGCTTCTTTTGAGCCTGAGATGATTAAAAAAATTAGTTGTGCTTTAGAATCGAATCAGCAGTTATTATTTAAGCTGATTACGCTTGGGCAGCAAGATGGCTCAATTCGTCGTGACATGAATGGTCAAGATGTCGCTTTACATATGTTGTGTTTAATTCAAGGCATGCGTGTTGTTGCAAAAACGGGGAAATATCAAGCTGAGCAAATGCAACATGTGGTTGATCTGGCATTGATTCAAATGAAAGTGTAAATTTTTTATTTAATTTGGAAGCAATTATTTCCAAAAGGAGAGTGGTATGAAAATGGCATTTTTAGGATTGGGAACAATGGGCTTTCCAATGGCAAAAAATTTACTCAAAGCAGGTTTTACATTAAATGTTTGGAATCGTTCATTAGATAAGGCACAAGCACTAAAGGAACTTGGTGCACAAATTCTAAATTCTCCACAGCAAGCTATTGAAAATACAGACATCATTATGGCGATTTTTTCAGATGATGTTGCAACTCGTTCTGTATTAATGGATTCAGTATTTCTACAGCAATTGAAACCGAAAAGTATTGTGGTCAATATGACCACAATTTCTGTTGCACTTGCACAGGAATTGCAGCAGGTTTTTCGGCAGCATCAGGTTCATTTTGTTTCTGCGCCGATATTGGGGCGAGTGAATGTAGCAGAGGCGGGGCAGCTTAATATCTTAGCAGCAGGAAATGCTGAAATTGTGGCTCAATTAACACCGATATTTGAAGTGTTAGGCCAAAAAACATGGTATTTGGGTGAAAAGCCAGAGCAGGCAAATGCAGTGAAATTGGCCGTGAATGCAATGATTGCTCATGCGATTGCCAGTATGAGCGAATCAGCAATTTTGGCAGCGGGTTATGATGTTGATAAATCTCTATTTTTAGATTTAATTACTTCAACTGTTTTTTCAGCCCCTGTGTTTAAAGGCTATGGTTCTGCAATTGCGACAGAAACTTTTGAACCAGCAGGGTTTAAATTACATTTGGGCTTAAAGGATGTTCGTTTGGCATTGGCTGCAGCAGAACAGGCAAATGTTTCAACGCCATTGTCACATGTGACACATGATTTACATGTTGAAAGTCTGGCACATGGAGATGGTGACTTAGATTGGGCAGCATTGTCACAAACATATGCCCGTAGAGCAGCTAAGCATAACGGTTAGGTTCGAGTCTGAAATATTAATCGTTGATTATTTTTATATAATCGCCAGAGGAGTAGGATACAAGCGATACTTAAACCGATAATTAAACTTATCCAAATACCTTGTGGTCCCATATGCTGATAACGAATCCAGTAAATGCTGAGGGGAAGAGCAATAAACCAGTAGGCAATCAGTGTAATCCACATAGGCGCTTGAGTATCTTGCATTCCTCTTAAACAGCCCGCAGCACTGACTTGCCAAGCATCTATAATTTGATAGGCAATACAAAATTGAAGTAAGAAGAGGGCGACTTCTGCAACATGCGGATCACGGGTATAAAGTTGCGTAATTTGTGTTTTTCCTAATGCAATCAATAGCATTGTTATACATGCCATTGTCGTTGCGGTCATTAATCCGACCCATTGAACTTTACGCATTGCGAGCCAGTTTTTCTCGCCATAATATGTCCCAACACGAATTGTGAGGGCAATTGCAAGCGACATTGGAAGCATAAACAATTGTGATGTGATTGAAATTGCAATTTGATGTGCAGCAATGATGGTATCGCCTAATGGGCTAAGAATAATCGCAGCCGTTGAAAAAATACTGACTTCAAAAAATACTGCCAGCCCAATTGGAATTCCCAGTGCAAGTAAGCGTTTTGCAAATGCCAAGTGAAGTTTTTCTTTAGCATGAAAGATTTTGTGCTGTTGGTAGGCTTTTGCTTTATGAATATAAATCACTAAAGTTGCAAGCATAAGCCATTGTAAAATTGCAGTCGCAAAGCCACAACCTGCGCTACCTAAGGTAGGTAAGGGGCCTACACCGTACATAAATAGATAGTCTAATGGAATCAAAACGACTAAGGCGATGAGGCTAATAGCAGTCACAGGGTGAGGATGCCCTATGGCTTCAGAGTAACAACGTAGACTGGTATAGAGTGTGACTGCGGGCATTCCAAAGCCAATCGCATGTAGGAATAAACTGGCTTTAGGACGTAGATCGACGGGAACATCGAACAGCGACAGTAGTAATGGCATAAATTGTAATAAGATTAAGGCCACGATTCCGAGTAAAGCCGACATCCACATCGACTGGCGTACGATATGGGGAATTTGTGCATGGTCTTTTGCGCCAACAGCCTCGGCAACAAGTGGTGTTGTCGCAAGGATAATTCCTACAAAGAAAAGCATGATGGGCATCCAGATTCCCACACCAACAGCAATTGCAGCCAAATCTGTAGCCGATAAATGACCTGCCATGATGGTGTCGATTAGGCCTAATCCTGCTTGTGAAAATTGAGTAATCAGGATGGGCAGCATCAAGGCTAATAGTCGTTTGAGTTCATACTTTTTTGATATTGGATGTGGCATAAGATCTCGAAATTAAAAATTTAGCGCTGTAACGTCAGGAAAACGCCCAATAAAATAGCCAAAGCGCCACAAAAGCGTGTCCATGTAATCGGTATTTTTTCAGTGTTCAGTAATCCGAAATGATCAAGGAGCATTGAAATAGAAATTTGACCAAAGAGTACTAAACCTGAAAAGGTTAAAAAACCTAATTGTGGTGCAGTATAAATGCTCATGCTAATCGCATAAACCCCTAACATGCCACTTAAAGCAAGATACCAAGGAAGATGAAGAAGTGATTGCCAGTGAAAGGGGTCTTTTTGAAGCGTGAAAACTAAAATGCTTAAAATAAAGGTTCCAATCGTAAAGGAGATGAGGGATGCATGGAGGGTAGAAGGAAGATGGGTGCGTAACTGGCTATATGGCCGTTTGAAATATCATCGCGATGCCTATGCCTAAAGTGAGGAGGCATAATCCAATCAGGGGCATTGAGATTTTTATCACTTTAATGCGGTCTCTTAAAAGTTTATGCGTTAAAACGGTTACATCCATACCGTACCCATGAGCGACTCATGCTAAAATAGCAAACGATTTTGATGTACTAGACGAGCCATATTCTTGAGCCAGTTTGATCTGCAACTTATTCCTTTGTCTTTATATATTCACATGCCTTGGTGTGTGCGTAAATGTCCTTATTGTGATTTTAATTCGCATGCTGTACCTGACGGGCAACTGTCTATTGATTTAGAACAGCAGTATTTGCAGGCATTGGTGGCAGATTTTGAAACGCAACTTGATTATGCACAAGGTCGTAAAATCCATAGTGTTTTTATTGGTGGAGGAACACCATCGTTAATTTCAGCAGAGGGTTATCAGTGGCTTTTTGAACAGCTTAAACAATGCTTGGACTTTGAAGAACACTGTGAAATTACATTAGAAGCGAACCCCGGAACTCTAGAGCATCAACCTTTTGCAGATTATCTTCGTGCAGGGATTAACCGTTTATCTTTGGGTGTACAGACATTTGATGAAGCACATTTGCAACGACTTGGGCGAATCCACAGTGCGGCAAATGCAGAAAATGCAATTCGTCAGGCAAGACAGGCTGGGTTTAACCGTGTCAATGTCGATCTGATGCATGGGTTGCCAGAGCAGTCGGTTGAGCAGGCTTTATATGATTTGCGTTTTGCAGTTGAAAATGGTGCAACCCATATTTCATGGTATCAATTAACCATAGAACCCAATACGGTTTTCTTCCGTACACAACCAACTTTACCCGACGAAAATGTGTTGGAGCAGATTCAGTTGCAAGGTGAGCAGTATTTACGTGAGCAAGGGTTTCAAAATTATGAAGTTTCTGCTTGGCGCAAAGAACAGCCATCGCAACATAATTTGAATTATTGGCAATTTGGTGATTATCTGGCGATTGGTGCAGGGGCACATGGTAAAGTCACCCTACAGGATGGAATTTATCGTTTCCAAAAGACCCGGTTACCCAAAGATTATTTGGCCAAAACACCTGCCCCAATGGTGAATTGGCAGCAAATCGAAGTGGCTGATTTACCGTTTGAATTTATGATGAATGCGTTGCGATTAAATCAGGGTGTGCCCACTGAATATTATGTGCAGCGTACAGGGCAAGGCTTACAGCAGATTGATACAGTGGTGTCCAAACTGCGTCAACAACAATTATTGGTAGATGATATTGATCGGTTGGCATGTACAGAACAGGGGCATTTATATTTAAATTCTGTTCTGGAAAAGTTTTTATAAGATATAAGAAATTCATGATGGAGATCGATTATAGACCTCCACATAATAGATAAATTAGCGTTTTGTGAGTGCAAGTTTTAGCGCAAATAACAGAAAAATCCCGCCACTGAGTCGGTCAATATTTTGTATGACACGAGGGCGTTTAAAATATTTCGCCAGAGATTGTGTACTGCGAATGAGCAGCATAGACCAGATGAGACCAATCACGACATGGATCATAACCAGAAATAAAATCCAAGAAGTTGCTGCTTGCGAATTTGGAATAAATTGCGGTAAGAACGAAATATAAAATATACCGACTTTAGGGTTGAGCAGATTACCTAGGCAGCCTTTTAAGAACCAGTTTTGTTGGCTTGTTTCGGTATTGTCTCCAGTACTTAACTGTTTTCGAGGGCGGATGATCATTTGGATACCTAACCATGTAAGGTAAAGTGCCCCCGCCCATTTTAAAACGGTGAAAGCCATCAAAGATTGGCTGAGCAAGGTTCCTAAACCACATGCAATAAGAACTCCCCAAATTAAACAGCCTAGGTTCACCCCTAGTGCCGCTTGAATCGCTTTGTTGCGGCCTTCTAATGCGGATGTTCTTAAGATGAGTGTTGTATCTAATCCGGGTGTAATGGTGAGGAGGGTGATTGCAAGAAGGTAAGGAATGAATAAACTTGCCACAACAAATATCCTTTTGATGATTAAAACATGGGCTGGTACTACACTTGCAAGATAGAAAACGATTATCTTGATTTTCCATCTATAATTTAGGTTGCTGACTAAACAATTTAAACAAGGTTTGAAATTCAGCATGGTTAAATTTCATAACCAAGTATAGGTAATTTTTAGCCATAATTCTCTGCAACTCGGCTGCTTTCTGGGATTTTTTTTCTTAAACAATGATGGATTTAGAAGAGTTTAATATCTTTATTTTGGTTTTGAAATATTAAAAATAACGGTTGTTTTTTAAGTGTCAATAAAAATGAATAATGTCAATAAAAAGAGTGCAGCTCAATGGGCACTCTTTTTATTTTTACAGGGATAAACGATGGTTAGTAATCAAAACTAAAGTGATCAATTGGTAGTCCTATCAATGCTTTAGATGGTGTGACTGCGGATTCGGCATGACTTTGGGCACGTGGTAATAATCTGTCAAAGTAAAAATCTGCCACTTTAATTTTTGCTTTATAGAACTCGATTGTTTCGGCTCCATTGCCTTGTTCAATTTTGTCTGAGGCAATCGCTGCTTGTTGTGCCCAGAAATAGGCCATGACGACATAGCCAGAGAACATCAGAAAATCAAAAGAAGCAGAAGAAACCACATCACGATCTTTACGTGCAGCCAGAAAAATACGCACAGTCATCGCGTTCCATTGGGCACAAAGTTTGGTTAAGTCCCACACAAAACGACGTAAATATTTGTTCCGTGCATGACGACCACAGAATCTTAAAATTTCCGCTGTATAGTCGCGAATGACACGACCTTTTGATGCAAGTAAAACTTTACGTCCAATAAGGTCTAGCGCCTGAACGCCTGTTGTTCCTTCATAAAGTGTTGCAATACGAGCATCCCGAACAATTTGTTCCATACCCGATTCTTGAATATAACCATGACCACCAAAAACTTGAACGCCTTGGTTGGCTGCCTCAAAACCAAGTTCGGTTAAGAAACCTTTTAAAATTGGGGTAAAAAAGCCTAGTTTGTCATCGTAGGTTTCATACTCAGCCTGATCACCCCGTTTTGCTGCATCATTCATTTTATCGGCAATTTGTGCGACATAATAAATCATGGCACGACCACCTTCAGCAATCGCTTTTTGTGTTAAAAGCATGCGACGAACATCGGCATGGTGAATGATAGCATCTGCAACCTGATCGGGGTCTTTTTTACCTGAAAGGGCACGCATCGACATACGTGTTTTGGCATAAGGTAACGCACCCTGATAAGATAATTCGGCATGTGCGATGCCTTGAACTGCGGTTCCTAAACGTGCGGTATTCATAAAGGTGAACATGGCATGTAACCCTTTGTTCGGCTCGCCAATAAGAAAACCTGTTGCCTGATCAAAGTTTAAAACAGCAGTAGCCGAAGCTCGAATCCCCATTTTATGTTCAATGGAGCCGCAAGTTACCTTGTTACGTTCACCTAAAGAACCATCTTCATGGGCTAAAATTTTGGGAACAATAAAAAGAGAAATCCCTTTAGTCCCCTGAGGCGCATTTGGAAGTCGAGCCAAAACGATATGGACAATATTTTCCGTCAGGTCATGTTCACCCGCAGAAATAAAGATTTTTGTACCCGTAATGGCATAAGTGCCATCTTCTTTGGGTTCTGCCTTACTTTTTACTTGTCCTAAATCTGTCCCACATTGTGGTTCAGTTAAGCACATTGTTCCGCCCCATGTGCCTGCAACAAGAGGGGGCATATAAAGATTTTTTTGTTGTTCAGTCCCGTATTGCAAAATGGTATTCATACATCCCATGCTTAAACCGGGGTACATGGTAAATGCCCAGTTGGCTGTGCCCATCATTTCGGACTTGATGATGTTTAATGACATTGGCAGGTTTTGCCCACCAAATTCTTCAGGATAAGATAAGCCTTGCCATCCGTTCAGGACAAACTGATCATACGCTTCTTTAAACCCTTTTGGCGTTGTCACTTCACCATCTTTAAAGTGGCAGCCTTCGGCATCACCTGTGTGATATAACGGTGAAAGCACATTTTCACAATACTCAGCAGCACTTTCCAGAATCATATCGATGGTTTCTGCATCCGCATTTTCGCCATTGCTTAAGGTTTTATAATGTTCTGGATAATGAAGGACTTCATTGATGAGGAAGTGAATATCACGAAGTGGCGCTTTGTATGTTGTCATAGTGGCTATCCTAGTTTGTTTTCCATTTTTATATTGTTCATTATTGACCAATTTAAGCAGAAAAACATTGATGTGATAAAAGGAATTTGGTGTCAATTGGGCAAATTGTGAAATGGTTTGTGAATAAATTGAGTCTAGAGTATCTGTTATCTTCAGTTTTTATAAAGTGCGAATCAGCTTTAATTATTATAGAATATAATGACTAAAAATCGCTCGAAAATAAAGTGGTTAAGTCAACTAAAATATTTAGATTTTAGTGTCTGAATTATAAAAACAGGATGAGAAATTTTAATGAAACCTCGTTATTTAGTTTGTTGTTTATTTGCACTAGGTCTGTCAGGTTGTGGTCAACATTTTGTTAAACCAACGGATACGGCTTCACTTGAACAGCGTTCCGTTACAGCCGTTCACTCACTCTATAGTACCTCGGGTTTTGACTATCATGGTCAGATGGTATTTGCGATTCCTCCTTCAGAAAAAGCAAAAAAGTCAGGTAAAACAGTCAGCGATGCTGAATTGAATCAGCATTTGAAAAACTATATGGCACAACAAGGCATTACCCTGAACCGTTCTGAATCAGTTACGTGGGAAAAGGCTTTACAGCAGGCACAAACGACTGAAGGGTATGCAAACTGGCGTCAGCGTGGCAGTGAAATTGCGACCAATTTTTTGCAGGATTTAACCGTGTCGTATGATGGAGGGATGGATTTCCACCAAAAAATTGTCGCACTCAACTTAATGGCACGTTATGACACCAATGGTCTGTTGGTACAAGCCAAATATCCGATGATTGTCGATTTTAAGGAAACCAAACTATATAGCGATTATTTTTCCTTGCTGCCTTTTTTAGTCAGTCCCGAATATCGTGGTCAGTTAAGTTATATTGATTTTTCTCAATATCGTGCGCAAATTGAAAAAGTAGATTTGACTGCGTTGGTAAATTATTTAAAAGAAACCAGTAGCTTACCTTATTTGTTGGCATCTTCTGGGCAGCTCCAACGTATTGCTTTATCGAATGCCGAGACTAAAGCAGGTGCAGTAGAAAAAATCCGTTTGAATAGCAGTGTCGAAGAAATGACAGCGCAGATGTTGGCATATACTCGTGTCAATCAAGATTATTTATCTCAAAAAGTCTTTCAGTTAGCGGATAAAACACCAGCAGCAGATAAAACTGAAACACAAGATTTCAAGCAAATGACGCCTGAACAGCAAGCGACATGGGCGACAGATCGACTCAAAGAAATGACAGCAACTGAAGCGGAATTATCTGAAGCTGCACAGGCTGGGGAAGCTGCGGCTCAAGCTGCCGAAAAAGCAGCCCAAACGGAAGATCAAGCTGAAGCTATACATGATGAAGGATTAACAAAACAACAATGTCAGGCCTATTCTGCCAAGTCGAACATTCCTTTAGGGGTTTATGCGTATTGTGCCGATGAATATCGGATCAATTTATTCGCGCCATCATCTGCTTCAAACACAGATTTTGAATCTTCAGTGACGCAGTTTGTACAGTTATCGACCTTATTTACACCAGACAATGCACAGCATTTGGTTACGGTGGATCAGTTCAAGTCATTGTGGCAGCAGAAACATGAAGAAATTGAAAAGATTTTACCTGCGCAAGTGCAGCGTCGCCCACTGGTGATTGATTTAACCCTAGACAAGCAGGGGCGTTTGATGGAAACGCATTATGATCTGGCATTGCTGAAAAAGAATGCCGATCAGCAACCGATTCATATTTTAGCAAAAACTCAATATAAAAATTATGGACATCCACAGGCAATTAATCGTGCAGCGATGCGTCAGGCAAAACCTTTGGGCGATGTTCGTCAGGACAGTATGTTAAAAGGCTTGATGGATAAAATTGAGCAAAAAACCAATAAGCAAGATTTTAATACCCAAGTTCAACAGTTTGCTGAACAACGGTATGTACGTACCCAGTCGTATGTGAAGACTTATCAGTTGGTGTATGGTTTGCTCTTTGCTCGGGATTATCCGCAAGCAGTGAAAAAATATACTGCTCAGGATATTCAAAATTTGGCAACGTTGATGGCATATCGTTCTTTGGCGGATGAAGACAGCACAACGAATTTGACCCAACAAGAGCAGAGACAGCGACAACAGTTAGAGCAACAGTATCAGGTTGGTCGTAGCCAGTTATTGCAACGTGAAACACGTGAAATTGTGTTAAAAGCGCAATCAAATGGACAACAACAGCGCCAGTGGCAACAAATTCAGCAGCACTATCCGTCTTCTGCGCAGCGGTTTGCAAAATGGTATGAAGCACAATACCTTGTTGAAAATACAGGAGAAAAACCAAATCAGCATTTGAAACGTGTTGCAGAGCGATTGGGGCAGTTTTATGAAGCGTCACGCCTGCAAACCATGAGTCCAATTTTGTTTGCAGGCTTAACTGACGAGGATTACGAATATTTAGACTATACGCTGTTTAAATCGGTCTATATGAAAGTTTTGGAAACGTCTAAATAAATATAAATTTAACCACCTGTGTTGTTGTCACAGGTGGTTAACTTAGGCCTTTGGCGCTAAATAGAGAAAATCGGCAAGTTTGGGTTTCACCCCGTTCCAGATGTAAAAAGACTCGATGGCCTGACCAATCAACATACCGAAACCATCACTATGTGGCACGTGGCGTTGTTGTGCCTGTTCAAGAAAACTCGATGGTTTGCCATATGCCATTTCGTAAGCATGATGAAAAGTGAGTTGTGCTGGTAATTGTAAGGCTTCACCCGAAAGGCTTGCAGATGTTGCATTGATGATTAGATCAAATTCGCCTTCTAGCGCATTCAACGAAACTGCACGTAAACGTGTATGAGGGACGTGTTGTTCCAAGTCTTGTACCAGTTGTTCTGCTCGTTCAAGTGTACGGTTTGCAACTACAATTTCCGTTGCACCTGCCGCTGCCAATGGATAAATGACACCGCGCGTTGCGCCACCAGCCCCAAGAATTAAAATTTTACTGTTTTGAAGTGACCAACCTAAGCTTTGAATAGCTTCAACCAAGCCCTGACCATCGGTGTTATCCCCATGCAAGGTTCCATTTTGCATCCATAGTGTATTGACTGCTTTGGCAATTTTGGCTCGCTCAGTTAGAACATCACATAAGGCAAAAGCTTGTTCTTTAAATGGAACGGTAATGTTGAGCCCATGACCGCCTGTTTGAAAGAACGCTTTGACATGTTGAGTGAATCCATCAAGAGGAACAAGGTGTTTGCTGTAGGTTAATGGAATTGCAAGTTTTTCAGCAAAAGCATGATGCAGTTCAGGAGAGCGAGAATGTTCAATTGGATGACCAACAACTGCAAAAACCTTATTCATGTGATGAATCTACCCTGATAAAAATAAACTGACCTGAAACTATACGTCAAAAAAGCCAGCAAATCGAAATTTATCATTTTATTTTCATACAGAAGAAAATGATGAATTTTAAAATTGAATTACATGATTGCTGTAAATTTAAACTATTTTATTTGTATGAATAATGCTCATATCTATAGTGTAAGTCCATGTTAAATATTAGATATATTTAGCAAAAAACTAACTAATGTGTGATGTTTATCGCATTTAAGCATGTTCAGATGAGCTTATTCCAATGTTTAAACAATAGAATAAGGTTAAAATCAGGAGAATAATAAAATGTCTATAAACCCAATCGAGTTACTCAAGGAAAAGGTAACGCCTTTTATTGTCGATCATCAACAGTTAGAAATTGATGAGGATAAAAAATCATCACTTCTTGCCCAGTTTTACCCAATCTTATTGGCTATTTTTCATAAGTTTCCAGACAGGCTTGATACGAGTGCCAATTCAAATGATGGGTTAGTTCAATTATTTGCAGGGCAATCCGACACGCTGAATCAGTTATTGAAAGGGTTCGCAACACATCATAGCCTGCCTGAAAATACGATTGCATCACTGTTTAATCAGGCCATTCCACTGAGTGCTCAGGTTCTAAAATATGAAGCGGGCGATAGCAATATCAGTACATATTTAGATCAATATACGGGGGAAATTGCCCGTTATTTTCCTGCATGGGCAGCAGGGTTATTATCTGCGTTAGGGCTAGCAGGGATTTTTGGGAAACAGCCTGAATCTCAACAGGTCTATAGTAAAGAAAAACCCAAAGAAGGTGGTGCTTTTGGTAAATTACTGCCATGGATTTTCTTAATTATTTTGGCTGCTTTATTATTATTTTTCTGGAAATCATGTCAGCATAAAAAAGAAGATATGACGACAGTGGGTACGGCATCTGGAACACAAAGTAGTGATGCAGCCATTTCAACAGCATCGTCTGTGGCGGGGCTGGCTCTAACGTCGGGTGTTGGAAATCAAATTCAGGCATGTCATGGCAATGTCGGAAATAGTACGTTGGCGTCACTCATTCAAACAGCCTTGACCAAAGTATTTGGAACTCATGCAAAATGTAATGTCACGACAGATCAGGCTTATGCAACAACGTTACCTGCTCAAGACAAAATTGAAGACATTCTCAATGTCGTGAAAGCCGTACCCAATGCAAGCATTGACTGGCAAGGCGATAAAATCACGGTGAATGCCTCGAATGCCGATGCAATCAATGCATTGGTTAGTAAAATCAAAGCGATTGTTCCACAATTAAATGTGATTGCAGCAGCGCCTTTAAATGCTGAACAATCTGTAAAAAATAGTATTGATCAAAGTAAATCGGTTCTTTCAGGCTTGGGAACATCGGCTCGTCCTGAAGATATTGCACGTGCTTTAAATATCCAGATTATTAACTTTGCAAGTAACTCAGCAAAAATCCCGCAGCAAAATAAAGACGTATTAGACCAAGCGGTAGCCTTAATTAAACAAACCCCAAATGTTGTGTTAACTGTAGAAGGCTATACAGATTCAACAGGTCATGCGGCACATAACAAAACACTTTCCCAACAACGTGCTCAGGCTGTGGTGGATTACTTTGTGTCAAAAGGTGTAGATGCGGGTAAATTTAAAGCTGTCGGTTTTGGCGCTGAAAACCCTGTTGCAGACAATGTGACCGATCAAGGTAAATTCCGTAACCGCCGAATTGAATTTAAAGTGACTAATACCGAAAGTGGTAAAACCGCCATTGTCGATGAAGATCATGCACAAGCCTCAACCGTTCAAAAAACAAGTTAAGTTAGTTGAGGTAGCATCACATAAAAGCAGTCTTGAATTAGGCTGCTTTTATTTGGGTTAGGAACAAATTTTGCTGTGTAATTCACATTAAAATTTATAGCTCGTTGAGCCAGTCATGTGGTTTTAGATAATAGTCTGTTAAACGCTTTTCAGGTGAATCCTCATCCCATTCAGGTCGATATGACCAAGCCACCAAATTTGGCAGACTCACTAAAATGGATTCAATTCGCCCTCCAGTCTGTAAACCGAACAGTGTGCCACGGTCATACACTAGATTAAATTCAACATAACGTCCACGACGGTAAAGCTGAAATTCACGTTGTTCGGGGGTATACGGCTGGTCACGATGTTTTTCAAAAATAGGAATAATCGCGTTGAGATAACCGTTACCGACAGCCTGAATATATTTGAAACAGGTTTCAAAGTCCCAACAATTTAAATCATCAAAAAATAAACCACCAACACCACGTTGTTCATCACGATGTTTTAAATAGAAATAATCATCACACCATTGTTTGTGTTCGGCATAGACTTGTTCACCAAAAGGGCGACATAGGTCGTAAGCATTTTGGTGCCATGCTTTAATATCTGCATCATCGGGGTAGAAAGGGGTGAGGTCGTAGCCACCACCAAACCACCAGATTGGGTCTTTCCCTTCGGGCTGTGCAATAAACAAACGAATATTGGCATGTGAGGTTGGAATGTGCGGATTTTTAGGATGAATCACCAGTGAAACGCCAAGCGCCTGCGCCTTCGCACCTGCAATTTCAGGATGACGTGTCGTGGCCGAGGCAGGAAGGTGTTTAATTTGAATGTGGGAAAACATCACCCCACCTTTTTCAATCACTTCACCATTTTGCAGAACACGTGAGCGCCCACCGCCACCTTCGGCACGTTCCCAATCATCAATGATGAAATGCGCCGTACCACCCGCTGCATGTTCTTGTTGTTCAAGTTGTTCGCAGATCCGCGCCTGTAAATCGAGAAGAAATTCACGAACGCGTTGAATATCGGCTGAAATTTGATGTTGCATGCACATTCTCAAAGAACTGAAATGACAGCTGACATCAAAACATAAAAAGCGCTAAATTTTAAGGTTTTTCTATGCAAAATCTCGGCAGTTTTGATTCATTTCGTGACGGATACATCTAACTCTGATGAGATTTATGTGCGAGCTATCCAATGAATATGATGGAACGCACAAAATACAGTTGCATTTTATACACATAATTTTATTATGGTTTTAAATCGGTCTTTTAAGTGGATGTTGTGATGGGGTGTTCTTTAATTCAAAAATATAATGTTCCTGGACCACGCTATACCAGTTATCCGACTGTGCCATATTGGGAAGAGTCTTCTTTTTCTGTAGATATCTGGCAAAAAACGCTTAACAAATCTTTTGATGAATCTAATCGTAGTGAAGGAATTAGCCTCTATATTCATCTGCCTTTTTGTGAAAGTTTATGTACCTTTTGCGGTTGTCATAAACGCGTGACCAAACGTCATGAAGTTGAACAACCGTACATTCAAGCGGTATTAAAAGAGTGGGATTTATATTGCCAGTTATTAAAAGACCGTCCACAAATTAAAGAAATCCACTTAGGCGGGGGCACGCCTACCTTTTTCTCACCCGAACATTTGACCCAATTGATTCAAGGAATTTTGGCAAAGGCAGATGTTGCGGATGGGCATGAATTCAGTTTTGAGGGACATCCAAACAGCACGAGTCGAGAACACTTACAAGCCTTATATGATTTGGGTTTTCGCCGTGTCAGTTATGGGGTTCAGGACTATAACTTGAATGTCCAAAAAGCCATTCATCGTATTCAGCCCTTTGAACACGTTGCGCAAGCGACACAATGGGCACGAGAAATCGGGTATAGCTCGATTTCACATGACTTGGTATTCGGACTTCCTTTTCAGCGTTTAGAAGATGTTTTATATACCATTGAACAAACCAACAATTTAAATCCAGACCGTCTGGCATTTTATAGTTATGCGCATGTTCCGTGGATTAAGGGCAATGGACAGCGTGGTTTTAAGGATCAGGATGTCCCTCAGGATGATGTGAAGCGTACATTGTACGAAGAGGGTAAGAAAAAACTTCTAGCACATGGCTACCATGAGATTGGTATGGATCACTTTGCACTCAGCCATGACAATATGTATCAGTCTTTTCATGAAGGAACATTGCATCGTAATTTTATGGGCTATACCTCATCTAAAACGCAGGTGATGATTGGTTTGGGGATCTCTTCAATTAGCGATAGTTGGTACAGCTTTGCGCAAAATGAGAAAAATCTAGAAGAATATTATGCACGTCTAGAGGCAAATGAGTTGCCTGTGTTTAGGGGGCATGCACTGACACAAGAGGATTTGGTCATGCGTAGGCATATTCTTAATTTGATGTGTACATTTACCACATCATGGGAAAATCCAGCCATGACATTTCCTGAACTGCCAGAGGTTTTAGCGCAGTTGGTTGAAATGCAGCAAGATAGATTGCTCGAAATTAACGATAAGCAAATACATATTCTTGAACAGGGGAAGCCGTTTATTCGTAATATTTGTATGGCATTTGATTTAAGGCTAAAACGTAAATTACCGAATACCCGTATTTTTTCAATGACAATTTAATCTTTTAAACATTAAAACCCAAGAATACATGACAGCAGCCTTGGGTTTTTTATGAATAGGATATATTTGTAATGAATTAAAAATCATCCTTATTATACATATGCGACATTCGTTCCAACTTGGTTTTTAAATATTGTTCGTTGAATGGATTTAAGCCTACAGTCAGTAGCACACGTTCTACTACATCAATTCCCAATGCTTTAAGAGCATCGATCTTTAACGGGTTATTGGTGATTAATTTCACTTGTTTAACCTGTAAATGATCTAGCATGATTTTACACATATCGTATTCACGTGCATCGGCAGGGAGGTTGAGCATTAAATTGGCATCAACAGTGTCATGTCCCTGATCTTGCAAGGCATAAGCACGAATTTTATTGGTTAAACCAATACCGCGACCTTCCTGACGTAAATATAAGATGATACCTTGACCTGCATCATTAATCATTTTTTGTGTGGCTTTAAGCTGTGGACCACAATCACATTTTAAAGATGAGAATGCATCACCTGTTAGGCATTCGGAATGAATACGAACCAAAACAGGCTCTGTAGCAGGCATATCAAGTCCTTTAAACAAAGCCACGTGTTCTTCACCTGTTTCAGGATCTTGAAAAACACTGATTTTGAAATCTCCAAATGCAGTTGGAAGTTTAGATGTTGCAACAAAAGCAATAGGCACAATAAAGCTCTTTGGTCATCGGTAATCGACAGAAGTATAGCGCAAATAGAGATATTCCTAGATTACATATATAGAAATTAAGCCAATTATTTTCTTTTTTTATGCAAACTAATTAATAATAGTTGAACATTGGCATCATTTTTCAGGATAATCAGCATCCTTGTCTATGACAAAAGCAATGCGCAATATCGAAAAAGAAATGTGGCACATTGAAAACAACGCCCGATGAGTTAAAATTATCGGTTTACGTCAATCCCCTAGCTTAGGAAATTGCCAGGCTTTAGAAGGCTTCGCCACATATGTTGTATACAGAAATCCCAACTCAACGTCCTGTTACGCCATTGTTGGATGCAATTGATCATCCACAACAATTACGTCAACTAGATCAAAGTCAGCTAGAACAGGTGGCAGATGAGTTACGTCAATACATCTTGTATGCTGCTGGGAAAAGTGGCGGACATTTCGGTGCCAATCTTGGCGTGATTGAACTGACAGTTGCATTACATTATTGTTTTAACACACCGAATGATCGCCTCATTTGGGATGTGGGACATCAGGCATACCCACATAAAGTTTTAACTGGACGCCGTGAGCAGCTCACCACCATTCGCTCTAAAAATGGTTTGGCGGCATTCCCTGCCCGAGAAGAATCTGAATTTGACCATTTTGGTGTTGGACATTCATCAACCGCTATTTCTGCGGGTTTAGGGATGGCACTGGCACGACGTTACCAAAAAAATCCTTGCGAAGTGGTATGTATCGTAGGGGATGGTGCAATGACAGCAGGCATGGCATTTGAAGCCATGAACGATGCAGTTGCCCATCAAGCCGATTTACTGGTTGTTCTAAATGACAACGATATGTCGATTTCCCAAAGCACAGGTGGTTTTGCCAAGCATTTAGCCGCAATTTGGGAAAAAGGACATCTGATTAATATCGATGCCGAAGGTGCAGCATTTGTTGAACCTCATCCTGAATGGGATTACACCTCTCGTTTGCATCAGGCGGCAACCCAAGAAGCAGATAATTTATTTAAAGCAATTGGATTTGAATATTTTGGCCCATTTGATGGTCATGATGTTGAGCAGCTGGTTCATGTCTTTGATGCATTGAAAAAGCGTAAAGGCCCACGTTTAGTTCATATCTATACCAAAAAAGGTAAAGGCTTTTTACCTGCCGAGGCTGACCCGATTGGCTATCATGCCATTGCAAAAAAAGTCACAGCATCACAAAGCACTGGCGTTAAAAAGAAAGCACCACCGAAATATTCAGATGTGTTTGGACAATGGCTCTGTGATGAAGCCGCGCAAGACTCGCGTTTATTGGCGATTACCCCAGCAATGTGTGAAGGGTCGGGGATGGTTCAATTTGCACAAACCTATCCAGAGCGTTATTTTGATGTAGCAATTGCAGAACAACATGCGGTCACGCTTGCAGCGGGCATGGCATGTGAAGGTTTAAAACCTGTTGTTGCGATTTACTCGACATTTTTACAACGTGGCTATGACCAATTAATTCATGATGTTGCACTGCAAAATCTGGATGTGACATTTGGAATCGACCGTGCAGGACTGGTGGGTGAAGATGGTCCAACACATGCAGGTGCATATGACTATGCGTACATGCGAACCATTCCAAATTTGGTGATTATGGCGCCAAAAGATGAAAATGAATGTCGTCAAATGTTGCATACCGCATATCAATATAACGGTCCAGCCGCAGTACGCTATCCACGTGGCGCAGGTGTTGGTGTTGATATTGAAATTCAATGGACAATGCTTGAAATTGGACGCGCTGAAATTGTTCAGGAAATTCAATCACAGCATGATGAACAAATTACCATTTTAGCTTTTGGTAGTCGTGTTGCGCCTGCTGTACAAGTTGCAAAACAACTGGCAGAACAGCTTGAAGTTGGCGTGACCGTTGTGAACATGCGTTTTGTAAAACCGCTTGATGAACAAATGATTGCTGATTTGAGTGAGCGGACATCATTATTTGTGACCGTTGAAGAACATGCCGTGATGGCGGGAGCAGGTAGTGCAGTCAATGAAGCACTGGCGAAAATGCAAGTGACCAAACCTGTACTGAACTTAGGACTCCCTGACGAATTTTTACATCAGGCAGATCATGGGCAAATGCTACATGATTGCGGTCTGGATGCTGAAGGAATTGAAACCAGTATTCTTCAGGCATGGAAAAAAACGATACAGGTTGTTTAGGCTCTCATCGTTGTCACGATGGCTGTTTGAGAAACGGCTCTTAAACATTTAGAAAATATTTCTTAGCAAAAAGCACAGATATTTGTTAGAATATTTGTGCTTTTATGCATTATTCTTTGTCAAAATCTTTAATTTGTTTTAAGTGGGTGTTCAATGGAACCTATGGTGGTGATGGCTGCGCGTGCGGCTCAAACAGTTGGTCTAGAGCTTTTAAAAGCGCATCAAAATCGTCATAAACTCGACTTGCAAGTTGAAGAAAAAGGCATTGATGGTCCTGTTACACGTGTGGATCGTTATGTAGAACAATTAACAATCGATACCCTTCGCAAAAGTTATAAAAACCATAGCTTCCTCGGTGAAGAATTTGGTATGCAAGAAGGCAAAGGCCATGATGCAGACTGGTGCTGGATCATCGACCCTCTAGATGGCACATTAAACTTTATTAATGGTGTTCCACATTTTTGTATTTCTATCGCAGTTCAACACAAAGGCGTAACGCAACACGGTGTCATTTATGACCCTGTACGTGACGAACTTTTCTCTGCAAGTCGTGGTCGTGGTGCAGTTTTAAATCAACGCCGTATCCGTGTAAACACACGGGATAGCTTGGATAATACTTTCCTTTCTGTTGGTCACGCTTATCGTGCTAAACGTAACGGTCAAGTCATTTCTTATGCAAAACAACATTTTGATGCTGTTTTAGCAGTAACTGAAGCAGGCGCACAATTCCGTCGTACAGGTTCAGCTGCACTGGATTTGGCTTATGTTGCGGCTGGCCGCTTTGACGGTTTCTTTGAATTAGGTTTAAAACCTTGGGACATCGCAGCAGGCGAGTTAATTGTCAAAGAAGCAGGCGGTACAGTGGTTGATGCACGTGGTGGTAATGAGTCTATGGAAAATGGACAAGTCATCGCAAGTTCAATGAAAATGTTAAAGCCATTAATGCAAGCTGTTGTTCCTGCATGGGCAGATGCAGCAAAATAAAATTGATGTATGATTCAAAAGCCAGTGATGACCAATCACTGGCTTTTTTATTGCAGATTGCAACAAAGTACGTGACAACAAATTAAAAGCTGCTATAATCGTCCAACGCACTTAAATTCCGTTCATTACCTGAACATTTCTCTTCTATCATTGTGTATGCGCGTCCGGTCCAAAGAGAGGACGATATTTCGCGCCCCACCCAATCGCTTAAGCGATTCTTTCAGGTTGCGGCTGTAATCATGTGTGCGTCATACGCATCGTCGTTCTCGGATCGCCGCTGATTCTATATTTTCAGCGTTTACTGCTGTGCCGCTTTTTGCCGATGTCCAATAGACTTTAATTATCTTGGAGCACCCAGATCAGGGTGAATATCTCTATGAGCAAAACTTTTGCTGATTTTTCATTAGACGAGTCGCTACAAAAAGCACTTGAGACTCTTGGCTTTACTGCGCCTACTCCTGTGCAAGAACAATCGATTCCTGCTGCTTTAGAAGGGAAAGACCTTCTAGTATCTAGCCAGACGGGTTCTGGTAAAACTGCTGCATTCTTACTTCCTACGTTAAACGCTTTAGCTGGTCAAGAAACATTAGTACCGTTTAAAGAACGTATGAAAGCGATTACTCAACCAAGTATTTTGGTTATTTCTCCAACACGTGAACTTGCACAACAAGTATGCCAAGACGCAATTGCATTTGTTCGTCATATGAAAGGCGTTCGTGTTGCTGCAATCATGGGTGGTATGCCTTTTGGTAAACAAATCCAACAATTAAAAGGCGCTCAAGTTGTTGTTGCAACTCCAGGCCGTTTACTTGACTTGGTAAACCGTCGTCAAATCAAACTTGATAAAGTTGAATCTTTAATTGTCGACGAAGCTGACCGTATGCTTGATTTAGGTTTCTCTGAAGACCTAGAAGCAATTAGCGACTTGGCTTCAAGCCGTAATCAAACTTTAATGTTCTCTGCAACATTTGCACCACGTATCATTAATCTTGCTGAACGCATGATGAACGATCCTGAACGTATTGCAATTGAAACAGGTCATTCTACGAATACAGATATTAGCCAGACTTTACACTGGACTGATGGTTTTGAGCATAAGAAAAAATTGCTTACCCACTGGTTAAGTGAAGAAGATTTAGATCAAGCCGTTGTATTCGCTTCTACTCAAGAAGATACAGACATGCTTGCTGAAGAACTTTCTGAAGCTGGTCATTCGGTTGTTGCACTTCATGGTGCAATGCCTCAAACAGTACGTAATCGTCGTTTACGCAGTATCCGTGAAGGTCGTGCAAAGATTTTAGTTGCAACTGACGTTGCAGCACGTGGTCTAGACGTACCAACAATTTCACACGTAATTAACTTTGGTCTTCCAATGAAACACGAAGACTATGTACACCGTATTGGTCGTACAGGTCGTGCGGGTCGTACAGGTAAGGCAATTACTTTAGCGACTTATCGTGAACGCGGTAAAATCCGTGCATTAGAAGACTATTTAGAAACACGTTTAGACGTTTCTGAAATTGAAGGTCTTGAGCCATCTCCACCTCCTGCACGTAGTGGTCGTGGTGATGGTGGTGGTCGTGGTCGCAACAATGGCGGTGGCCGTGGTCGCAGTAACGGCGGTGGTCGTCGTTTCGAAGGTGAAGGTAACTTCAAACGTCGTGAAGGTGGTCGTGATGATCGTCCGCGTCGTAGCTTCGATGATAAACCACGTGGTGACCGTCCATCATTTGGTGGTGAAGATCGTCCACGTCGTGAATTTAACTCTGACCGTCCACGTCGTGAGTTTAATGGCGACCGTCCACAACGTTCATTTGGTGGCGAAGATCGTCCACGTCGTGAATTCAATGGTGACCGTCCACAACGCTCATTTGGTGGCGAAGATCGTCCACGTCGTGAGTTCAATGGCGACCGTCCACAGCGTTCATTCGGTGGTGAAGATCGTCCACGTCGCGAATTTAACTCAGACCGTCCACGTCGTGAGTTTAATGGTGACCGTCCACAACAACGTCCATTTGGTGGTGAAGATCGTCCACGTCGCGAAAGCCGTTTTGGTGATAAGCCTCGTTTTGATTCAAATGATGATAATCGTGGTAACCGCGCAGATTATAAACCACGTACTTTCCGTGCTAATGGTGATCGTCCAGCGTTTGGTGGCGAAGATCGTCCACGTCGTGAATTTAATAAATCAGACCGTCCACGCCGTGAAGGTAGTACAGACCGTCGTCGTAAATTCTCAGACTAAGATTTAAAGTCTGAAATTGAAAGAAACCAGTCGTCATGACTGGTTTCTTTTTTATACAACAAAATAAATCTAAAGTATGATAAGATTTACATCTTATGAAAACATAAAGTTAATTTTTCATAAAAGATAAAACATTTAAAATAAATGTGATGTAAAAGTATTCGGGTAAAGCACTGGCTTTGTTTGTGTGGAAAAAATCTAAAATTTTCTTGTTGCTAAAATAGTAAGCTATGTTTCAGAAAGCCTATATGTAATCTTTTACAATATGTTAGGCTTGACTCCCTATATTGTACTTTTTAATGAAAATTGAGATTTTAACTCAAAGAAATCCTTGTGTTTTTTTTGATTAAAAAATGAATATATGAGAGATTTTCAACATCTCATGCAGATGAAACTGACGGCCGTGATGATAAGCAGGGATTAGTCTATGACAGAAAAGACAGCGACTTCGCCAGCTCAGACCTTGATTGAGGTCAAAAATCTGAGCTTTAAACGGGGCGAGCGTGTTATTTATGACAATGTAAACCTTAATATTCGCCGTGGGCAAATTACTGCCATTATGGGGCCATCAGGAACAGGGAAGACCACATTACTGCGCCTGATTGGAGGGCAGTTGACTCCCGATGCGGGGCAAGTGTTGCTCGATGGTCAAGATCTGTCGAAAATGACTCGGCATGACTTATTTGCAGCGCGTGCGAGAATGGGGATGTTGTTCCAGAGTGGTGCGCTATTTACCGATATGTCGGTTTATGAAAATGTTGCATTTCCGATTCGAGCGCATACCCAATTACCCGAAAATTTGATTGCAGAATTGGTTGCTCTAAAATTAGAGTCGGTTGGTTTGCGTGGCACTGAAAAACTGATGCCTTCTGAACTTTCTGGTGGGATGAACCGTCGTGTTGCATTGGCACGTGCGATAGCACTTGATCCAGATTTGATTATGTATGATGAGCCGTTTGCAGGACAAGATCCGATTGTGATGGGGGTTTTGACCCGTTTGATTCGTTCTTTACGTGAAGCGCTTGATCTGACCACCATTATTGTTTCACATGATGTTGATGAAACCATGTCGATTGCAGATTACATCTATATTGTTGCGGAAGGTCAAATTCAGGGCGAAGGTACGCCAGAAAATCTCAGACAACATCCATCTGCTTTTGTACAACAATTTTTAAATGGACAGGCGGAAGGTCCAGTCGATTTTCAATTTAGTCATCAGGCTTATTTAAGCCAAGAGGTGAGTTCATGAATGCTATTGCCTATTTAGGTAGACGTGTGATTGAACGTGTTCGTGGAATTGGTGTGGCAACGATGATGTTGTTGCAAATCATTTTCTCAATTCCAACATGGCTTGGGGTACGTTTGTTTGTGTACCAGATGTACCGTGTTGGGGTGATGTCCTTACTGATTATTGCCGTATCGGGTTTATTTATCGGTCTCGTGATTGGCTTGCAAGGCTATAGCATTTTAGTCAATGTTGGTAGTGAAAGCATGTTGGGTACAATGGTTGCCCTCACTTTATTGAGAGAATTAGCACCAGTTGTGGCTGCATTATTATTTGCGGGTCGGGCAGGTTCAGCATTAACAGCAGAAATTGGTTTAATGAAAGCAACCGAACAGCTTTCTAGTATGGAAATGATCGGTGTTGATCCATTAAAACGGATTGTTTCTCCGCGACTTTGGGCGGGAACAATTAGTTTACCTATGCTGACTGTCATTTTCTCTGCGATTGGTATTTTTGGCGGGAAAATGGTGGGTGTTGATTTTCTTGGGGTCGATGAAGGCTCATTCTGGAGTGGAATGCAAAGTTCTGTGCAGTTTCAGCACGACGTCGTCAATGGGATTATTAAAAGTATTGTTTTTGCTGTGATCTGTACATGGATTGCAGTTTATCAAGGTTATTGTTGCGAACCGACATCGGAAGGAATCTCGACAGCCACAACACGGACTGTTGTGTATTCATCTTTATGCGTTTTAGGTTGTGATTTTGTGTTGACTGCGGTCATGTTTGGAGGAGTGTAATGAAATCACGTAAGAGTGAACTGGCCGTAGGTGTATTTGTCATCCTGTTTGGTTTGGCATTATTTTTCTTGGCAATGAAAGTAAGCGGTTTAACAGGAAATAATCTGGGTGACAGCTACACCATGACCGCACAGTTTGACAATGTAAATGGTTTAAAACCTCGTGCCAAGGTGACCATGAGTGGTGTAACTGTCGGACGGGTTGAGTCGATTACTCTCGATCCTATTTCCCGATTGGCGAAAGTTACTTTTGATTTAGATGGCAAATTGACATCATTTAATGCTGACCAACTAAAGACAGTTGAAAAAAATGCATTAGATGAGCTGCGTTATAGCGATAGCTATCAACAAGCGGATGCCGCTAAACAAAAAGCAATGGAACAGCAACTGTTGAGTAACATGAATTCCATCACTAACATCGATGAAGATGCTTATATTATGGTGGCAACCAATGGTTTACTCGGTGAAAAATATTTGAAAATTGTTCCTGGTGGTGGGTTGAACTATATCAAACGTGGCGGCGTGATTAGCAACACACAAGGCACTATGGATCTGGAAGATTTGATCGGTAAGTTTATTACTGGAATGTCTGGAAAATCATCAGGTGATTCTGGCGATAAGGCTGCTTCAGAAACAGCACAACATACGGATGCACAAACATCATTTGCTGAATAAGCAGGTTAGAGGAGTAATAATTTTGAATACATTAATGAAGCAAACATTAACAGCAAGTATTTTATCAACAATGATTGCAGGAACAGCAATGGCAGCACCTGCTGAAGCGCCACCTGCATTTGTAAAACGTATTGCTGATAGTTTGATTGGTCATTTAAAAGCAGATCATGCAAAGTTACAGAACAATCCTTCTGCGGTAAATGCGATTGTAAAACAAACCCTTGAGCCAAACGTAGATGCACAAGCATTTACCCGTATTGTGATGGGTACTTATGCTTCAGCACAAAATAGTACAGCTCAGCAACGTGCAACATTTGAACGTAACTTGCGTCAAAGTCTAGTTCAGAACTATGGTGCTGCTTTAGCGAAATATAGCAATCAAACCTATAGTCTTCGTCCGTACAAACAAACCAGCAGTGCATATCCTGTTGTAACCATCGACTTTAATAATCAGGGACAAAAGACCCCTGTATCATTCCAGTTAACTGATGCGGGCAGCCAGTGGAAAGTGCGCAATATTAATGTAGCGGGGATTGATTTAGGTCTACAGTTCCGTAATCAGTTTGCGGATACGGTAAAACGTAATGGTGGTAATCTGGATAAAGCGATTGCAACCTTTAAACCGAATGCTGATAACGCAGCAAAAAAATAAGTGAAATAGGTGTAAGGTGATTGAATTTAAGTCGCAGCAATTGATTTTATCTGGGCATGTAGATTTTAATAATGCAGCACAGTTATATACACAAGGGCTAGAAATTATTCATCAACAGAAAAGTTTTCCTTTAACTGTTGATTTGTCTGGCCTTGAGCAAGGAAATACATTGGCGTTGGCGGTGTTGGTGCAATGGTTGCGTCAAACACCACAGGCTCAGGGGCTCCAGTTCAAGGCAGTCTCGGAGAAAATGCTTAAAATTATTCAAGCTTGTCATTTGCAAGATGACTTAAAATTGATTGCTTAAATGCCCAAAGCACCCTTTTTAATTGGGCTTGATGTCCAGTTAAAAAGGGAAAGCTGCCATATACAGTGTATTTTCTTTAAATCCACTTTTTCCAACGGAAATAAATGAGTGGCGCAAAGAAAGATCCTACAATAATGATCGAAACAGCAGTAAAGCTGAAATCCCCATGTGCAAAGGGTAAAACCGTGGTATTCATACCATATAAGCTGGTGACCAGCATGGGTGGTGTAAGCATACTAGGTAAAATAGAGAATCGACGGATCGTGTCATTTTGCTCAGTGTTAATAAACCCTGATGTGGTATCAAGTAAGAAACGTACTTTTTGGAACAAGAACGCATCATGTTCAACCAGTGAACGGACATCTTCACTCATTTCCCGAATCTCTCCATCATAAATATGACTACCGAGCGCACGTGGACGAGATAAAAAAGTTAAAACGCGGCGTAAATCAATCAGACAAAGTTGTGCTTTACCTAAGGTATCTTCTTGTTGTGCTAAGCGAGTAATCATGTCGTCAAGATCAAGCATTTGTTCCCGATGATGGTTGTTGAGCACTTCGGTTGAATACTTTTCTAGATCTTTATGAATGTCTTCAAGGATGTCTGCTAGTTCATCAAGTTTGGCTTCAAGTAAGCCAAGTAAAATCCAGATAGGATCTTTATAATCAATATCATAATCATTACGACGAGCACGCGCACGAAAGGCGCGAAAGGCAACCAGTTTTTCACCGCGTAAGGTAATTAGACGTTCTTTTGTTAAAATGAACGCAACAGTTTGCACCATGGCCAACATGTTTCCAGCTTCATCATTTCCATCATCAGCTTGATAATTCTTATTTTTTGTTAAAAAATAAGTACTGATGTGAAGAATGCCATCATCATCACGGTAAAAGCGGGCAGAAGATGAAATATCTTCCAAAGAGTTTAATGTTGGTAAATTCTGTTCATAAGCATCAATGACCCATTGTTGCTCCTCTTGTGATGGAGCAATCAGGTCAAGCCATACCAATTCTGGATATAAATCAAATCCACCATTGATGGCTGCATCTTCGAGACTACCACGCTCTGTGGCGTAAAAAGCTTCAAGCATCGGTGTCTTTCTCCCTTACGCAGGTTGGGGGGTAAAACGATGCGTGTATTTTAGACAAGGAATACATTAAAAACACTGTCCACTTTGTTATTTTGCTAAAAAAAAGATGCTTTAGTTTATTTTTAATACATGACAGTTGCATAACAGGTTAATTTTTATGAAATCAATTGCTATTTTCTGTGGTTCTAAAGCAGGCAACCAAGCTATTTTTATACATACTGCCCAATGTGTTGGACAGGTTTTGGCTAAAAAAGGCATAACCCTCGTTTATGGTGGTGGTCGTTCAGGGCTGATGGGAACAGTTGCTGATAGTGCATTGCAGGCAGGTGGCCGTGTGATTGGGGTGATCCCTACGGCACTGGTCGATAAGGAATTGGCACATCCAAACCTGACCGAGCTGCATGTTGTTCGAAATATGCATGAGCGCAAAACCAAAATGTCTGAGCTGGCTGATGGGTTTATTGCGTTACCGGGTGGGGCGGGGACTTTGGAAGAGATTTTTGAGCAATGGACATGGGCGCAGTTAGGAATTCATGCTAAACCTTGTGGTTTCTTAAATGTGAATGGTTTTTATGATCCATTACTTCAAATGATACAACGTACGGTGGATACAGGATTTACGCAATCACGTTTTGCAGATGCGTTACAGGTGTCGGATCAGATTGAAGGACTTGTCGAAAAATTTGAACTTTATCATTCACCTGAACCGAAATGGGGTGTGAGTGACGTGACGCCTTGATTCGTTGAATCATAAAAATTCATTTGAATTAGATGGGTGGCATAGCCAAACATACGGCATGAATTTCCCGACAACCTAGATGCTTAAGCTGACGTGCCAAGGCATCTAGTGAACTTCCTGTTGTCACGACATCGTCTACAATCAGTACACGTCTAAAGCGTAATTTGGGTCTTTGGGAAACATAAAATTGTTGTTCGATATTTTGCAAGCGTTCGACACGTGATAGTCCTTTTTGAGCATGTTCCTTTTTTCTTGAAACGGGTTGCCAAATCGGGACGTTCAATTGTTTGGAAAGTTGTTTTGCCAAAATAAATGCCTGATTATAGCCACGCTCTGCCAAGCGTTGTTCAGAAATAGGCATGGCGACGATTGCTTGAACTTTGGGTAACTTTAAGCTGAGCAAGAGTTGGGTAAAGAGTGGTAGATAATGGAGCTGTTGTTCGTATTTAAATTGCTGAATCATCCGATTGAGCGGGTATTGATATGAACAGGCAACTTGTACATTTAAATTTGGATATTCAACCACTTGTTTTAACCACGGCAGGTTTTGCCAGCAGTCTTTGCAGATCGTATGACCAAGAGGAGCATGGTCACTTTTGCACAGTTTACAGGGCAGTTGAATGTGCAAGACCTGCTGTATGTGTTGGAATAATTTAAATATACGCATAACGAGGGGCTTCGGGTAACCAGCGTTTCAGCAAGGGTTCAACCAGTTCAGGGTATTGTTTTAAAATTTGCTCGGCAACATGATGCGCTTGTGCCAAAAGGTGATTATCCCGTTCGAGTTGGGCAACACGGAACCCCATATCACCTGTCTGTTTTGTGCCAAGTAGCTCTCCTGGGCCACGAAGTTCAAGGTCTTTTTCAGCAATCACAAAACCATCGTTACTTTCTCTTAAAATGGCCAGTCGTTCGTAACCATTTTGAGAAAGGGGTGTTTTATAAAGTAGGGCACAAAAACTGGCAAGCGCACCACGTCCAACCCGCCCACGTAACTGGTGCAGTTGTGAAAGTCCTAAGCGTTCGGCATTTTCAATGATCATAATGCTGGCGTTTGGCACATCGACACCGACTTCAATGACCGTTGTGGCAATCAGTAATTGAAGTTCATTTTGTTTAAATGCCTGCATGACGGATTGTTTTTCATCGGCTTTCATTTTGCCATGTACCAGGCCAATTTTGAGGTCAGGAAAGCGTTCTTTTATTTCTAAATACGTTGCCTCGGCAGCCTGTGCATCGAGGGTTTCGGACTGTTCAACCAAGGTGCACACCCAATAGGCTTGTTTTCCTTCGCGGCAGTTATTGGCAATTCTTTGTAAGACCTGTTCACGCCGTTCGAGGGGAATAGTAACCGTCTGGATTGGTGTTCGTCCGGGAGGGAGTTCATCAATAACAGAAGTGTCCAAGTCACCATAAGCACTCATGGCCAGTGTTCGGGGAATTGGGGTTGCTGTCATCACCAATTGATGTGGCGTGGTGCCTTTTTCGCCTTTGTTGCGTAACGCAAGGCGTTGATCGACCCCAAAGCGATGCTGTTCATCAATAATTGCCAGTCCAAGTTTGGCAAAGCTGATATTGTCTTGAAATAGGGCATGTGTTCCAACAACCAATTGTGCTGAACCTGATGCAATATCCTGTTCTGCTTGTGCCCGTGCTTTGCCTTTTTGTTTACCCGACAACCAAGCGACTTGAATACCTAAAGGTTCAAACCAGCGACTAAAATTTAAGAAATGTTGTTCGGCCAAAATTTCTGTAGGTGCCATCAGGGCAACTTGCCAACCTGACTCTAGTGCGTGACAGGCTGCAATGGCGGCAACCAATGTTTTTCCTGCACCGACATCGCCTTGTACCAAGCGTAACATGGCTTTATCTTGTTTTAGATCATGGGCAATTTCTTTGGAGACTCGTTTTTGTGCCGCAGTCAGACTAAATGGAAGCTGTGCTAAAAGTTGTTTTGCCAAGGTCTGGCTGGTCGCAATCACAGGTGATTGAATTTGACGAATATAAGCCCGACGTGTCAATAAACTGATTTGATGTGCTACTAATTCTTCAAAAATCAGACGTTGTTGTGCAGGATGAGCCGCTTGACTGAGTTGCTGCATATTGGCACTAATTGGCGGTTCATGGATATATAACAGTGCTTGTTGTAAGGCATAACCATTGTGAAATTGTGCAGGAATCAACTCAGGTAGATGGTCACTGTGCTGTTGTAGTGCTTGCTTAATATATTCACGTAATTTGGGTTGAGTTAAACCTTCGGTACTGGGATAAATGGCAGTGAGTTGGGTTTTAGGGAGTGCAGTATGCGGGGTAACACTCTGAATTTCAGGGTGATAAAGTTCTAGGCCACGTGCGCCCACACGTACTTCGCCAAATACCCGAACACGATTGCCGATTTGTAGGCGGTCAGTTAAATTTTTATAAATATGATAAAAACGTAAGGTAACTTTTGCCGTATCATCTTGTAAGCCCACAGCCATAGACTTTCGTTTGCCTGGCGGGAAGTCGACAGATTGCACCACACCTTCAAGCAGATAACTGCGTCCCACACTCAATTGGTTCATGGGAATAATCGTGCTACGATCTTCATAATCACGGGGAAGATGAAACAATAAATCTTCGGTTGTGAAAATGTGCAGTTTTTCAAGCAAGGATGCAGTAGCCTGACCAATACCTTGCAGGGTCTGAATTGAAGTCATGTCCCTCCAGCAGGATAAGTTGTTATGAATATCTTATTTATCGGCTATGGTAAAACATCTCAACGTGTTGCAAAACAGCTATTTGCAGATGGTCACCAGATTTATACCATGAGTCGAAGTGCAAAAACAGACACTTTTGCACAACATGCCATTCAGGATGTTCATCATTTAGATCTGACAGCCTATCCGCCGTTAGATTGGGTTTATGTACTGCTCAGCCCTGATGAAAGTAATGCTGAGGCATATCATGAAACCTATGTCAAAACAGTTCAACCCATTGCTCAGGCTTTAAAACATCATCCAGTACAACGTATTGTGGTGGTGTCATCGACCCGTGTTTATGGTGAAGATGAAGGGCAGGCAATAGATGATGAAAGTCCAGCAAATCCAAGCGACTCACTTGGGCGATTACTCCAGCAGACGGAACAATTGTGGCAACAGGCATACCCTGAGCAGGTGATTGTGATTCGTCCGAGTGGTATTTACGGAAGTCATGTTGCCCGTATGCAAAAAATGGCACAGGCAACCACATATCCGCATAGACATTGGACAAATCGTATCCATCTGGATGATTTGGCAGGTTTTCTGGCGTATTTGACTCAAATTCCTGAACAACAATTACAGCACAGTTATATTGTGAGTGATTCTAGACCTGTGCTGATGCATGAAATTTTACAATGGTTTCAGCAGCAAGCAGGCCAGCCAACTTTAAGTGTTACGGATGTGAACAAGCAAACAGGGAAACGCATATATGCGACACGGCTATGCTGTAGTGGTTTTCAGTTGCAGTACCGAAACTGTTTTGACGTGTATCAGTCGTTAATGGCAGCATCTAGCTGATGACGATAACAAAACCACGCCGAGGCGTGGTCTTGTTTGGCCTATTATTTGCTTTTACGTTTAAGACGACGTTTGGCATTTTGTGCGGCAACGGCATCTAAAGCTTGCTGTAATTCTTCATCACTAAACTGGGTGATTTGTTTGAGCATGTGCAAGGTTGCATCATCTAAAATCAGGTTGGCATGTTGTGCCACTTGGCTGAATTTTTCGTTATATTCAAGGAAACCTTGGTCATTGGTTTGAATATATTCTTGTTGCGTAAGCACTTTTAAGAAGCCTTGGAACAAGGCTTTATCAAAAAACTCTGGCGAATTAAATTCATATAAAGCCGATAAGCGCTGTCCTAAAAGATGACTTAAATCTTCCACTTGTTTTGCAGAAATATTGCCTGAACCACGTTGTGTAATCAGTGCAACAGTCATGAAATAGCGTTCCAGACTTTGTTTTACAGGGGCCGCCATCAATACCAGTTGTTGATGTGCTTCTGAGTTTGGTGTCGGACTATGTAACACACCATGCGCATCTTGGGTGATGAGTTCAGCATCAATCAACATATCCATATATTGTTGGATTGGTGCTTGAAGTTCAGCCACATCCCATTTCATAAACAATTCTGCTTTGAGGAATGGGTAAAGTGTGCAAATCACATTTGATAGTTCATCACGGTTAATTTTACCATTGCGTTCAACCAATGATGCAATCAGGGATGGCAACACAAAGGCATGCACAATGTTGTTACGGAAATAGGTTAAAAGAACGGCTTGATTGTCTTCAATGGCAATAATATCGCCTAAAGCATGTTGGACACGTTTAATCAGTTTTAGTTTTAGACCGTAACGAATCATTTCCTTACCAGACAGAGGGGTAACTTCTGTACGTTGGTCGTAAGGCACTTGTGTCGCAATATTGCGATAGGTTTCAAGTTGTTTGATGAAAACTGCTTCGTCTAAAGTATGTTTGTCTGTCGAAAGCAGGGTTAATGCAAGCAGTGAGACTGGATTGATGACCACGGCATTATTAATTTTTTTCAAAATTTCATATGCTGAACTGGTTACCGCATCAGACACTGGGGCTGGGATTGGATCGTCATTTTTAACAATACGAATATTTTCTGCATTATGCGCTTTAAGAACATCATCCAGAAATACAGGCTCGCCAAAGTTTAAATGCACCTTACCAAAAATCCGTTCGATTTTGCGCAAAGTTTTGGCAATGCCAAGTAAAGATTCGGTTTCTTTCGGTTTGCCTTGCATTTCGCCAATATACGTCGAACCTTCCATGAGGCGTTCATAACCAATATAAGTTGGAATAAACACAATCGGTTTATTGCTGCGACTACGCAAATGACTGTGTACCGTCATGGCAAGCATGCCTGTTTTTGGCGGCAGCAAACGACCTGTACGAGAACGCCCGCCTTCGATGAAGTATTCCAAAGGTGTGTTTCGAGACAAAATACTGTACAAATATTCTTTGAAAACCGAGGTATAAAGTCCATTGCCACGGAAAGAACGACGGATAAAGAATGCACCACCGCCACGTAAAATCTGACCGACAAATGGCAGATTCAAATTATCGCCAGCGGCAATATATGGCACCATTAACCCACGACGGTGAATCACATAAGACAACAATAAATAGTCGATGTGGCTGCGGTGACAAGGGGTGTAAATCACCTCATAGTCTTTGGCCAGTTCACGTACAATATTAAAGTTATGTACTTCAACACCATCGTAAAGTTGTGTCCATAAACGGGTCAGTGCCATATCGGCAAAACGTACTGTCGAATATGAATAGTCCGATACAATTTCGTTGACGTAACCAATGGCACGACGTTCTGCTTCAAACAGGCTGACTTTGCCACGAATGCTTTCACGGCGAATCGCTTCTTGAACATCGGACGATTTGATCAGTGATTGCATTACGTTACGACGGTCAGACAAGTCGGGGCCAAGTATCGCTTCACGCTGACGGTCTAAATATTGGTTGAGATGATTGACAATATAAGTGGCAGGTGACAGATTTGGATGTTCTTTTTGTGCCACCTGAACCAATTCACGTAAAGATTGGTGCGGATGAAATTCTAAAAATGACTGACGACCATGCATACCAATATTAATCAGTTGTTTTAAGGTGCTTGGTGTCGCCCAAGTGTCAGTAAATAATAATTTAAATAGAGAATCTTCTTTATCTGGTGAACGTCCCCACAAAATCGTGACAGGCACGAGCTGAATGTCCAGTTCAGGATTTTGCTCAATCAAATCAATGAGGCGAAGCAAGCGTGGAGGTAATGTCGGGCTATTGGCATTAAAGACTGAAAAATCTGATTTTTGTAAAAAGAAAACAGATGATTTTTCCTGATGCCCTGTGATATTTAAAGGCTCTAAAGCCGCAGGTAAATTTAACCGTCGTGTTTCACTGTCGACAACAAGCGCATTACTCCGAGAATAATTCTGTAAAACGTATACAGTGAGCTGAGCTGGTTTATTTTCTGCCTGAGCTTCAACGGATGTAGCTTCAGCTGAAGTGGGTGGAACATCTCCAAGAAGGTGTGGGGTGACCACAAGATCAAGAATTTTGCTTGATAGTCTGCGATAGATTTGACCAAAGCTATTCTTGGACATAAGAACTCCTACTTCAACTTGATGTAAAGCCGTGATGAAAAACCACATGGAAAGGTCAAAAAGACCATTCTGGTAAATTTACTTTAGCCGACCATTTTAACCAAAATCCTTGGGGTTGCGCATAAATTTGGTTGAAAAAACGTATTTTTCTTAGGGAATTTCACATTATCGATGAATGGAAAATGTGCTTTACCCTTGGAAAGACTATGGCACAATAACCCAGATAGACCTTTAAGATGTGCTCGAACGACACAGGCAGGAACATGACAAACCTAACGCAAGAATTGATTGATCTACTCAGTCTAGAAAAAATTGAAGACAATATTTATCGTGGACAAAGCCGAAATTTAGTCGGAAAACGTGTGTTTGGTGGACAAGTCTTGGGGCAAGCACTCCGAGCTGCATCCTATACAACGGATCGACCTGCACATTCGATGCACGCTTACTTTTTATTTGGTGGTGATATTAATGCACCGATTATTTATGAGGTGGATCGTTTAAGAGAAGGCAAAAGTTTTGTCAGCCGTCAGGTACGTGCGATTCAGCATGGGCGACTCATTTTTACTGCCATGATTTCATTTGCACCGCCAGAGGAAGGGTTGGAATATCAGCAACACATGCCTGATTATCCAAAACCTGAAGAACTGAAAAATGAGCAAGAACTGAAACAAGGATTACTAAAATTTGTACCTGAAAATGTACGCGCAAGTTTTATGCGAGAGCGTCATGTTGAATTACGTCCAATCTATGATGTGAGTAATTTCTTCCATCCACAGCCAGAACCACCACAATATGCGCATTATGTCCGTACTCATGAAAGGATTCCTGCGGATCAAGATCAGATTGCACTACACCAAGCCATCGTGGCTTTTTATTCTGACTTTACGTTGATGACGACAGCACTACGTCCACACGGACTGAATTATCTGTCTCCAAGTTTGCAGTGTGCCAGTATCGACCATGCTATCTATTTTCATCGTGCATTACGGGCAGATGACTGGATGCTTTATGACATGGAAGCAACGGTAACCGCGAACTCACGAGGGCTTAATTTTGGTCGTATGTGGCAAAACGGTGAACTGGTGTGTAGTACGGTACAAGAAGGACTGATTCGTTTACGTGAAATAGAAACGCAATAAAAGTTCTAAGTAAAGACTCGATTCTCCATTCAGCTCATGCCATATTAAACATAATTACACGACAAAATGGATTGGCATGAGCTTAAACACGCAAATCTTTATTGCCGCATTGATCGGTATTTTCTTTGGATTACTACTTCGCTTTTATCCAGATGCAGCATTTTTTGATCAAAGCGTTTACATCCTCACCATTATTAGTGGCATTTTTATTGGCTTTTTAAAAATGCTATTGGTGCCTTTGGTTTTTTCTTCGATTGTGATTGGTGTTGCCAGTCTGGAGTCAGGACATCAGCTCGGTAAAGTGTGGAAAATCACCTTACTGTGTAGTTTTACCACCATGAGCCTATCGCTGTTTTTAGGTTTGGCGTGTGCGCATATTTTTGAAGTTGGCAAGGGCTTAGATGTCGCCATGTTCCAGAGCGCCATGCAGCAACATCAACCTGCGGTTCAGTCGTTGGACGCATCTTCTTTTTTAATGAACTTTGTTCAAAATACACTGATTAACCCATTTAAGGCATTTAGTGATGGCAACGTCCTGTCGGTTGTGATTTTTGCTATGTTGATGGGTTTGGCACTAGTCTATGGCGGAGAACGCTTTCAATCCATTCGCAAAGTGAGCCAAGAATTTTTTGATTTGGTGATGCTTTTGGTGAGTTGGGTGATGAAGCTCGCACCAATTGGGATTTTTGCGTTATTGGCAAAACTCATTGCCAAAGAAGATTTATCTATTTTAAGCCGGGTTGCAGAGTTTGCCGCAGTGGTCACGGGAACCACCATTTTTCATGGTTTGGTGGTCTTGCCATTGTTGTTATGGATTTTTGGGAAAATGTCGCCGTTGACCTTTTTTAAAGGTACACGTCTGGCACTCATTACTGCCTTTGCGACCAGTTCAAGCTCAGCTACCATGCCTTTAAGCCTGAAATGTACGCAGGAAAATTTAGGTGTACGTCCACAAATCTCAGGCTTTGTGATTCCGTTAGGTTCACATTTAAACATGGATGGTACGGCATTGTATGAAGCCGCTGCTGCACTTTTTGTGGCGAATTTGATGGGCCTAGATTTACATCTCGGACAGCAAATCATTGTTTGCCTGACAGCTATGATTGCATCATTGGGTGCACCAGGGATTCCAAGTGCGGGCATGGTGACCATGATTATGGTGTTGCAATCGGTTGGATTGCCTGCCGAGGCGATTGCAATTTTACTGCCGATAGACCGTATTCTGGACACCGTGCGCACAGTGGTTAATGTACAGGGCGATATGATGGTGAGCGTGGTCGTAGACCGTTATACCCGTACAGATGACGATGCACCACTTCAAATCAGTAAGCAAGAAGGGTAGCGTTATTCTTTCTCGTTTGAACATGTGATCGGGTGAATTATGGCGTAAGCGCTGTAATTCACATCATTTTACAATATCGGTGCATCCTAAAAAGGAATGGCTACATATCCTGCCAAGTAACAAATTATTCTTAGAAAATCATTGCGAAACAAAATTGTTATATTATAACATGGCCGACGAGCAATTAAGATCAATGCTTAAACTTGAACAGTGTGCAATGTAAAAATGAAAAATAAGTTGCAAATGAAAACACTTCTCATTTATTATAGTGCAACTTAATTGTCCAATCCGATAAATATGATTTGTATTTTGGATGATCTAATCTTAAAAAATACAAAGCATGTGCCACAGGTCATATGGTGCTATGAGTCACTCTACCGTATTTAACGAAAATCAGCCCGATAGTGGTATGAAGAAAAAAGTAATCACTGCTTTAGCTGTAGTGGTTGTTGGACATCTGGGGGTACTTTGGGCATTGGGTCAAATGAAGGTTCAAGAAATTAAGCCGATTCATAAAGATCCCTTAAAAGTACGTTTTGTCAAAATCCAGCAGCCTGCAAAGATTCTTCCTCCTCAGCCAAAAGAGCAGCCAAAGCCAAAAGAGAAACCGAAGGAAGTTAAAGAAGTTAAGATTGTAAAACAGCAATTGCCACCGCCACCGAAAAAAGTGGAAAAGGTGCAGCAAGTAAAAGCTGAAACACATAAACAGACGATTCAACCGCCAGTGACCAAACCGAGTCCAGTGGTGAGTACCACCGTTTCAGAAACCAAAGCAGTGGTGAAAGCACCTGCACCTGTGGTAAAGCCAGAACCAGCTCCCGTTGCTAAAGAACAACCTGTTACACCGCCAGAGGATAAATCACCTAAAAGTGTTTCTATTGGTGGGGCTGGGGTTCAATGGAGTCGTAGTCCAAGACCTTCTTATGACCAGAGTGACTTAAAGGGTGAAGCACGTTCGGTGGTGGTTGCCATTGAAGCAAATGAAAAAGGGGTGATTACCTCTGTACGAATTGTAAAAAGTAGCGGACTTCCAGACCTTGATGAAAAAATTAAGAAGGCTGTACGTAGCGCAAAATTTAAACCTTATAAAGAAAATGGTGTGGCGTATCCGATTCGGGCAAACCAACCATTTGATCTTACTTAATCGATTTAACGGTTAACTCAATTAGGAGTTCGAGTACATGAACTTTTCAGTCTATTGGCAAAATGCAGATGCCGTTAGTAAAACCCTGTATTTTGTATTAATTGCAATGTCGATTGCGACATGGACAATTTTCATTTTACGCTTAATGGGTACTCGACAGTTGAAGCAGCAGGCATATGCTCAATTGGAACGTGCATTGAGTCAGCTCAAGGCAAAATTACAACCGTTGTCTTTTGAGCAGCGTAAAGCTGTTGCAGAGCAAGCTTTACTTCGTCAAATTTCTGAAGAAAAAACATCAGCAGAAAAAGGCGTATCTGTGTTGGGAACGATTGCTTCTATCGCACCATTTGTTGGTTTATTCGGTACCGTGTGGGGAATTTTCCATGCCTTGGTTGCCGTTGGACGCAGTGGGCAAGCGGGTTTGGCACAGGTTGCAACACCTGTAGGTGAGGCTTTGATCATGACAGGTCTAGGTCTTTCAGTCGCAATTCCAGCCGTATTGGCATATAACATCTGCTTACGTGCTAACCGTGCCTTGTCACATGCTTTGCAGGACAAAGCGCACAGTCTTTTAATTGATACGATGTTGCAGCAAGAAACTGTAACCGCTCAAACAGAAGGCAAAGCAGCTGAACAGAGTTATGCGGGAGGTCAGGCGTAATGGCTTTTCAATTGGGTGAAGATCACGACACTGGCATGAATGAGATGAACCTCATTCCCTTGATTGATATCATGCTGGTTTTGATGATTATTTTCTTGGTAACAGCAACTGTTGCAAATCCATCAATTCCGCTGACTTTACCCAAAACGACAGCGGAAATTACAACTCCGCCACCAAAAGCGATTACGGTCAGTATTAATGCCAAAGGTGAAGTGGCTTGGAATGATCAGGTTGTGACATTAGATGAGTTGGCACATCGTTTCCAAGAAGAAGGTAAAGCGGCTCAGAAACCAACCATTCAGCTTCGGGCAGATAAAGAGTCTAAATACGACACTGTTGCTCAGGTCATGTCCCGTGCAAGTCAAGCAGGGTTAAGCGATATTGCATTTGTAAGTGAAAACTAAGCTTTAAATACAATTTGCTTTACTGAAAACCGATGATGTCATTTAACATCATCGGTTTTTTATCGGCATTTACTTTTGGGTGATTTTAGGTGTTAGTGTGCAATGAGCAACGCGGCCAATAAAAAGAAAATACAACCACTTGCTTGATTGAGCCGAGAAAAGTTTTTACCTGACAGTAGCCTATCTTTAAATAAAGCAGAAAAATTTGCGTAAATTAGATGAATAATTAAACCAATAAAGCAAAATGTAAGCGACAAAATTAAGAACTGATGCACAATTGTTTGATGAACATCAATAAATTGAGGAAACAAGGCAATAAAGAAAACAATGGTTTTAGGGTTGAGCAATGACGCAAAAAGTCCCTGATAAAATAAATATCCCTTACTGATTTTGGATTTTATTTGATTGTCTTTAGTGACCTGTGTTTGTAAAGGTATTTTCTTTATAAAATTTTTATAACCAAGAAACATTAAATAGAGTGCACCAATATATTTTAAAATGGTGAAAATAGTTGGATTACTGGTAATAATTAAACCCACACCACTGGCAGAAATCATAGCAATAATAAACATGCCGACAATTAGCCCGGTAATACCAAATAGGGCAGTACGTATTCCATAATTGATGGAGTTCGTAATGGTGAATAATACGCCTGGGCCGGGGCTTAATAATGTTAGAAAGGCAATTGTAACGAAGACTAAAAAACTACTCACGTGGTTCCATCCTATATCATCATTTTCAATAAATTTATAGCAAGAAGAAACGAAATTGCCTGTCAATCAATAGACCTTATGTATAAATCTATCTCGCAATTTTTCATTCAACTTCAGGTTCTTAGAATATTATTTTTTATGAAAAGTACCTCTGCTGAATTGAATGATTTGTAGTCTATCTGATTGTGAAGATGGAGAGAAGATAATTTTTATATTTGAACTCTGCCAAGATAAAAAGGCCTATTTTTGAGTGTTAAAATCACAGTTTTATGAGGGCTGTTGATGCAAGAATATAAAAAAGCCCATTCAAAAGAACGGGCTTTGCGAGACAGAAATATTTTAGCGAGAAGGCAGTTTTCTGACGTTTTTAATCATCACTTCAAGACGATCGCGGTGATGCTGTAAACGCTGTTCAATCAACTGAAACTCAAGTTTTAGCTTGTGATCCATTTGATGGATTTTTTCAGTCATTGCTGCTTTTTTGGTTTGAATTTCTTGTTCTTTTAGCTTGCTCCAGTCATTTAAAGTGTGAGCAAACGCTTCCGATTCTTGTGAAATCTTTAATTTTAAAGACAAAAGATCTTCATTGATGTCATGTCCATAGACTGCTAAATCTTGTTCGGCATATTTAAATTTCATTGCTAATTCGGCTTTTTTAATATTGAAGCTTGGAATACGACGCAGATTTTTAGCTAATCCAAGTTTAGAGCAGCTCCAGATCAACCACTTGGTTGGGTCATATTGCCACCATTTCACACCATTACGGTAGTCGTATTGGAAGATATGGTGATAGTTATGATAACCCTCGCCCCATGTTGCAATGGCTAACCAAAAGTTATCACGTGCTGTGTTTTCATCGGTATACGGACGTTTACCAAACATATGACAAAGCGAGTTAATAAAGAAGGTGACATGATGGCTGAGAATCAGACGTAATAATCCGCCCAACAGCACCACACCCCAAAAGTCACCTACGGCCCAACCCACAACACCTAAGATCACCACGTGGACTGCAATGACGAGAGGCACGTAGTATTTATCTTGGAACATCACGACTTTGTCATTGAGTAAATCGGGTGCATTTTTGTAGTTTGGTGCGGCAGCGGGATAATCTCGAATCATCCAACCCAAATGTGCATACCAAAAACCATTATTAATAGAATATGGATCTTGTTCTACATCATCGACATGGCGGTGATGTGTACGATGACCTGATGCCCAATACAAAATACTGTTTTGAACAGCGAAGGTACCACCAAGCATTAAGATGATTTTGAGCGGGAGCGACGCTTCATAGGCACGATGCGCCCATAAACGATGATAACCCGCAGTAATACTTAAGCTACTGACAGCTAATAAGAAAAACAAGCTTAACCATGCGCCTAAAGTGAAATCATGATGATAGGCGTACAACGGTATAGCAATTAAGGCCGCAACAGGCGTACCCAATAAAGTAATGGCAGCAGTCCAGTTTATTGGGGCTTTGGGCAGGGGAGTCATGTGTAGCGACACTCCTAAAATGTAAATAGGATAACCTTCAGAACATACATTAAAGGTAATATTCGAGGTATATTTCGTGCTGATGCGAAATCGACCTGAGTTAATATTATACACTTGTATTTTAAAAGCGAAACAGAAAATACAGGCTTTTATATTCTACTTTCATATTACGCTATTGTTGTAATTCTTGAAGCATTATTTTGGGTAGATCTGTAATCAAACCTTGTACACCTAGTTCACGTAATTCTCTTGCACGATGAACATCATTGACTGTCCAGACACTCGTGTTTAATTGTGCAGCATAAGTATCTTGAATACGTTGTTTTGTTGCCAGTTGATTCATCCAGCCAATACGCTGACAACCTAGACGGGTGGCTGTTTCAACCGCCGTGTCAGGATGTGACTCGACCAATAGTCCTCGTTTGAACGAGCTATTTTGTTGTTGTAACGCTGTTAAAATTTTATGGTCAAAACTGGTGATGGTGGCTTGAGATTCAAAACCAGCTAAATGAGGGATGAGTGTTTCGATCAGTTGATAGGCTGCATCTTGATGCGCTACAGCCTTAATTTCGACTTCGATATGCTCAAAATTGGCAATTTCCGCTAAAACCTGAGCAAGGGTGGGGGCATATTCGGGTTGTGGCCACTCAGGCCATTGGGCACGTTGGTCAAACTGGGTCAGTTCAGATACATTATTACATTCATAAATGTTTTTATTGATATTGGCGGTGCGCTGAAAATTATCATCATGAATCACCACCAAAGACAAATCTTTGAGTTGTCTGACATCAAACTCGACAGCACGAATACCCAGCTGGCGTAAATATTGAAATCCACCTAGCGTATTTTCGGGTGCTTCACCTCTTGCACCGCGATGTCCAATAATTTGCATGATGTCAGCCTTTTGATATGTTGTGTCAAAAGTATAGGTCTAAATGATGTCATTAATATTTTTTTGCCAAAGGACTTCGCTACCACCTTCGAGTCTTTGCAAGGTACGTGAGGCCACAAATAGCCAATCCGATAAACGGTTTAAAAGTTGTAATGCAATGGCTTGAATATTTTGATCACGTTGCTGGACAGAGAACAAGCTCCGTTCGGCGCGACGACAAACAGCACGAGCTTGATGTGCATAACTACAAGATAAAGAGCCTGATGGTAAAATAAACTCTTTAAGCATAGGAAGCTGTTCATTCATACGGTCAATTTCTTGTTCAAGAAATTCAATACATACGGGTTGGAGTAAATTATAATTTGGAATGCAAACTTCGCCACCTAAATCAAACAACCAGTGTTGAATCAGGCTTAAACTTTTTTCCCATTCTGGCTGATGAGGCGTTTCACTTTGTTTAATTTGAGCGCGGAGTACGCCAATGATCGCATTTAATTCATCGATATCGCCAAGTGCCTGAATACGTAAGTCATCTTTTGCAACACGAGAACCATCTCCTAAACCTGTTGTTCCTGTGTCACCTGTACGTGTATAAATTTTGCTTAAACGATGTCCCATAAAAATTCCATAAAAAAAGGATAATGTTTTGGAGGCCATTATCCTAAAAAAGCGCTGTTTCGGCTATTTTTTTATTAACTGTGATTAGTAGCGAAGCGTTACACCTACAGATGCAAGGCGACCACCATTGATGTACCATGTATCTGCACTTGAGTAAACTGCTTTATATTTTATATCGCCAATATTCTGAATATTGGTGAAGAGTTTGATGTTTGAATTTACATTCCAGAAGGCATTTAAATCGACTGTTGCATAACCTGGTACTTTTACAGTCGTATTGGCTTTAGCATGAGAATGGGAAACTAAAGAAGCATTCACGCCATAAACACCGTCATCATAACCTGCTGTAACGGTTAAAGTTTGGCGAGGGCGACGGATAAGTTCTTGTTTGGTTGATTCATCTTCAGTTTTAACATATGCATATTCAGTCGATGCAAATAGTTGATCTTGTTTCCATTTTAAACCAAGCTCACCACCAGTCATATTGGCTTTATCAACATTGATATATTGATAATTAGAATTTGATCCAATTAGATTTTTTACTTTTGTATAATAAACCGAAGCATTGGCACTTAAACCATAATTGAATTGTTGATCTAAGCCTAATTCATAAGAAATACTCTCTTCTGGCTTAAGGTTTTGGTTTCCATAATAGTCTGCATATAGTTGATAAGCGGTTGGTGCTTTAAATGCAGTACCAATATTGGCATAAATACTGGTTAATGGCGTAATTTGTAGACGGCCTGCTAATTGACCAACAGTATGTGTACCAAATTGATCATTATCTTCTAAACGAATTCCAGCTTGTGTATGTACAGCAGCATTATTATATTGGTGTTGTAAATAATAGTCTGTAGAGCTTAGATTTTTTTTGCCAGATAAATAGTCGTAAGTAACATCCGTATCTTGAGTTGATGCACCAATCAACATATTTTGTTGAGGGGTAAATTTCCAGTTTAAGTTGACATCACCTTCATTACGCTCACTCTTATAAGCATAAGAATATGTCTCGACATAGGTTGCCTGATCTTTATAATTTGAATAGCGTGTATTTAAAGTCAATGCATCATTAAATTGATATTGGCCTAGCCAGTTAATTAGCTGGTTTTTAAAATCACGTTTTGCAGTATTTGTACCAGTACTATAATCCAAATAATTATTTACGCCTTTATTTTCACTAATAGCAAGGCTCGTACTGAAATCACTTTGTTGATAACCGACTTTCGCACTATAACCTTTTTGGTTATATCCACCTTTATCACTGTTGTCTTGGGTGTTTAATACAGGTGTCCCGTCACTTTCCATGCGTTGTCCACGGATTTGCGCAAAGAAGCCATTTTGAGCTAAGTCTGCGCCAGCAATGGTTTTGTAGGTATTGTCTTCGCCATAGAGGCCAGTAATAAAAGCAGCATTTTTTGTCGGATTTTCTGTGCGTAATTGAATGACACCACCAATTGCATCGGATCCATACTGTACCGAAGCTGGGCCTTTTAATACTTCAATTTGGTTGACATCAGATAAGTCTAGTAATTCAGAATTATTTTTACCATTAATTCCTTCAGCCAAGGATGCGCCATCTTTGAGTATCAACGTATGGTTAGAATTTGTGCCTCGGGTAAAAATAGAAGAGGTTTGACCAATACCGCCCGATTGCACGATATTTAAAGCGGCATCTTGTTTTAAGATATCAGACAAATTTAATGCAGGATTTTTTTCAATATCATTCTTCGTAATGACAGTAATACGTGCAGGAACTTGACTCGCTTTTTGTTCTGTTTTAGAGGCAGTTACCACAATTGGATCAAGTTGAACGCTTGATTGATCTGTATTCGAATCTTGAGCATGTGCCACGGTTGTTAAACCCATAGCAGAAGCTATAGCCGTAACTAAAATAGTTGGCTTAAAAATAGACATGAGATGTTTGCTCCATACATTCACTCCCCGTAAATGTTTGATAGAAGTAAACAACAAGCAGGTCTCCGGACTTACAATATAAATAAATTTTTGCATATAGCGCCTTCCCATTCTCAATGAACAGTGGCGTTAGCATGGTGCTAAATATGCAAGTATTGATAACCGTTGCGGGGGCAGCGCTGGACTTTCACCAACTTCCCTAAACTTGATGTATAAAATATTGATAAATTGTTATGCAGTATACGGAGTTTACATGACCGAAACAATCAATTAGCACGCAATCGCTTGTAAATTCAAATTTAAACTAGATTTTTACAGTCAAATTCCGCTTTAATGCAGAGCGAATAAATGAATGTCTGGATAAAGAAAATTCGATGAGAACCAGAGCTAAAATTTGTGGGATTACCCGCAGTCAAGACGTACAAAGCGCTGTTGATGCAGGTGCGGATGCGATTGGATTTGTATTTTATCCACCGAGCCCTCGTGCTGTAACCTCTGTGCAGGCACAACAACTGATTAAAAAAATACCTGCATATGTTCAGGTTGTGGGGTTATTTGTTAATGCAACTGCGCAGGAAATCACAGATCTTTTAGCTGATGTCCCTTTGGATGTTTTACAGTTACATGGCGATGAAACACCAGAGCAATGCATCGAAATTGCCAGACAGAGCAAACGGCGTTGGTATAAAGCGATTCAGGTAAAACCTGATCTTGATCTAATAAATGAAATTCAGCGCTACCAACAGGCAGGCGCAAGTGCTATCTTACTGGATGCTTGGCATCCTGATTTAAAGGGTGGTACAGGTGTACAGTTTGATTGGTCAAAATTTCCAAAATTAGATATCCCCTTGATATTGGCGGGCGGTTTGACTCCTGAAAATATTCAAGAAGCGATACAGACCACACAACCATTTGCTGTTGATGTGAGTGGAGGGGTGGAGTCAGCAAAAGGAATAAAAGACCAACAACTTATCGAAAGATTTATGCAAGGAGTCCATTGTGGATCAGCAAAATGAAGTGATTGACTACACACAATATCCAGATGCCAAAGGTCACTTTGGTATTCATGGCGGACGATTTGTGTCAGAAACATTGATGGCTGCACTAGAAGATTTAGAAAATCTGTATAACAGAATGAAAAATGATGCAGCATTTCTGGCAGAATTTGACCGTGATTTGGCCTACTATGTTGGCCGTCCAAGTCCACTTTATCATGCTGAACGATGGTCGAAGCACCTTGGCGGTGCGCAAATTTATTTAAAACGTGAAGACTTAAACCATACGGGTTCACATAAAGTGAATAACACGATTGGTCAGGCATTATTAGCAAAACTGTCAGGTAAAAAACGTATTATTGCTGAAACGGGTGCAGGGCAGCATGGTGTTGCAACAGCAACGATTGCCGCACGGTTAGGGCTTGAATGCGTGGTTTACATGGGCGCAGAAGACGTTAAGCGTCAAGCGATGAATGTTTATCGTATGCGTTTGCTCGGTGCAACTGTAGTGCCTGTAGAAAGTGGTTCAAAAACCCTAAAAGATGCGCTGAATGAAGCGATGCGTGACTGGGTGAGCAATGTCGATAGTACTTATTACGTGATTGGTACCGTGGCAGGGCCGCATCCATATCCGCAATTGGTACGTGATTTCCAGTCGGTTATTGGTCGTGAAGCGCGTCAGCAAATTTTAGAGCAAGCAGGTCGCTTACCAGATGCTTTGGTGGCATGCGTGGGTGGTGGTTCGAATGCAATGGGCCTATTCTATCCATTCCTCAATGACCAAGACGTAAAAATGTATGGTGTTGAAGCGGCAGGTTTAGGTATCGAAACAGGAAAACATTCAGCACCTTTAAATGCAGGTCATGTCGGTGTTTTACACGGTAACCGTACCTATTTGATGAGTGATGAACAAGGTCAAATTATTGAAACGCACAGTATCTCGGCAGGTTTGGACTACCCGGGTGTTGGCCCTGAACATAGTTTCTTGAAAGATATGAACCGTGTGCAGTATGTCCCAATCAATGATGAAGAAGCTTTACAAGGCTTCCGTGATTTGACTCACATTGAGGGTATTATTCCAGCGTTAGAAAGTTCACATGCGATGGCATATGTGACAAAACTTGCACCGACCATGTCAAGAGATCAAATCATTATTGCAACGGTTTCGGGTCGTGGCGATAAAGATTTGATGACGGTTGCACGTTTGGATGGTATTCCAATTGTAGATATGTAAGTCTAAATTCAGTATAAAAAAGTCTCAGTTTTGAGGCTTTTTTATTTGGATAAAATCGGGCCTGATAAAATATGCAAGATCGGATGCAATCGTATTTTTTGGGATGTCGGTGTGAAGAAAAATCCTAAAAATAGAAAACTGGAATATCTGACAATAGCTTTTGCTATTAAAAAAAGACAAGATTTTTTAATCTATATTGATGTTTTTATAAATTTTTTTGTTAAAAAAGCCAATAAAATAGGCATAAATCTGAATTATGGAATTTCCCGAAATTAGGTATCTTTGATCATTGAGAAAAACTATTAAATATTGATTAATGTACCTTGCGGATTGTTCCAAAAATGTTGAATACAATCGGGCGAATATTGGCGCTGTGCAATGCATAAAAAATAGCGTTACAATGCGGTGTCGTGTCGAACACACAGCACAACTTTATTTTTTTGTATGCAAGGAAAGTAAACCCTATGTCACGTCTAGCCACACGTTTTAATCAGCTTCAATCTCAACAGCGAAAAGCTTTGGTTTCTTATGTTATGGCGGGTGACCCTCATCCTGAAGTTACGGTTCCATTATTACACCGTATGGTTGAGGCTGGGGTAGATGTAATTGAACTGGGATTACCTTTTTCTGACCCAATGGCAGATGGCCCAGTGATTGCACTTGCAGCAGAACGTGCATTGGCAGGTGGTACAAATACACTTGATGCATTGGCGATGGTGAAAACCTTTCGTCAAAAAGATCAGGAAACACCTGTGGTTCTAATGGGCTATTTAAACCCTGCTGAAGTGATTGGCTATGAAAAATTCATTGCACAAGCAGCTGAAAGCGGTGTCGATGGCATTTTACTGGTTGATTTACCTCCTGAAGAAGCGGGTGAATTTAATCAGGTATTAAAACGTCACGGTTTAGATCAGATTTTCCTTTTGGCGCCAACTTCAACCGATGAACGTATTCAACATGTTATTCAGCAAGCAAGTGGTTTTATTTACTACGTTTCACTAAAAGGGGTCACTGGTGCAGCGACCTTAGATACAGCTGAAGCAGCAGCCCGCATTGCAAAAATCAAAACACAAACCTCTATTCCTGTTGGTGCGGGTTTTGGAATTAGCGATGCACAATCAGCGAAAGCCATGGGCGCTGTCGCAGATGCTGTGATTGTTGGAAGTGCTTTGGTTAAGCCTTTTTCAACATTGCCACCAGAACAAGCCGCAGATCAAACGGTTAATAAAATCAAGGAGCTTCGAGCTGCGCTCGATGAGTAAGTATGAATCAAGAAGTTAAAGCAGGCAAAGTTCTGAATCCATCGACGCCTTGGACTGAACGTCCTGTTCCAGGAATTCATGTGCCAGATGCGCAAGAAACGTTAAAAGCTTCTTTTAGTGAGCCAACGGTTGAGTGTCCAGAATGTCATTCATTAACGACACTGACAGCAATGGCATTTAATGCGCATGTGTGTCCACAATGTGACGAACATTTGCGCATGAAAGCACGTGACCGTTTAACTTGGTTCTTTGATCAGGTGACGACTGAATTAGGTCAGGAATTTGTAGCAAAAGATCCACTTCATTTTGTTGACAGCAAACCGTACCCAGTACGTATGCAAGAAGCACAAAAGAAAACAGGTGAATCTGAAGCTTTGGTTGTCATGCAAGGCACGCTTAAAAATGTACCAATGACTGCATGTGCCTTTGAATTTGATTTCATGGGCGGTTCAATGGGAACTGTCGTTGGTGACCGTTTTGTTCAGGCTGCTGAAAGTGCGATTGCAAAAAAACAAGCATTCATCTGTTTTGCTGCATCAGGCGGTGCACGTATGCAAGAAGGTATGTTGTCTCTTATGCAAATGGCTCGTACTGCGGCTGCAATTGAAAAAGTCAAAGCGGCAGGCCTACCGTATATCGTGGTCTTAACACACCCTGTATATGGTGGTGTAACTGCGTCATTGGCAATGCTTGGCGATGTTCACATTGCAGAACCAAAAGCAATGATTGGTTTCGCGGGTAAACGTGTAATTGAGCAAACTGTACGTGAAAAACTTGAAGAACCGTTCCAACGTGCGGAATATTTGCTTGATCATGGTGTGGTCGATCAAATTGTTCATCGTCATGCATTACGTGATACTGTATACAGAATCGTAAGTAAATTGATGAACATCTAAATTGAATATCAGTACCCCTTTACAATCTGATGATCTACTCACATGGCTCAACTATTGGGGTCATGTGCATGTAACAGGAATCGACCTAGGACTCGAACGTGTCATTCCTGTTGCTGAAAAATTAAAAGTTACTCGCCCAAAAGCGAAGGTCATTACTGTTGCAGGAACCAATGGTAAAGGCTCAACGACAACAACAATCGCAGCTATTTTGCAGCAAGCAGGCTATAAAGTTGGCTTGTATCAATCCCCACATATTTACCATTTTAACGAACGAGTCAAAGTCTCTGGAAAAGAAGCAGAAGATCAAACCTTGATTGATGCTTTTGTTCAGGTAGATCAGGCTCGACGCGAATGCGGTTTGAGCCTGTCTTTCTTTGAGGCGACTACATTGGCGGCTTTCCAGATTTTTGAGCAACAACAATGCGATGTTTGGGTGCTTGAAGTTGGACTTGGTGGGCGTCTGGATGTTGTCAATGTGATTGACCCTGATCTTGCCGTGATTACCAATATTGGTTTGGATCATGTGGATTGGTTAGGGGATACCATCGAAAAAATTGCCTTTGAAAAGGCAGGGATTATCCGCCCACAGATTCCTGTTATCTTTGCTGGCAATCAAGATTTACCCCAAGCGATTCAAACCAAGGCACAACAAGAACAAGCCCCGCTTTATGTTGTTAACCGTGATTACTTCTACCAAGACCATGAAGATGGTAGCTGGAGCTTTGCATCTCCTGCAATGACCATCAAACTTCCTCGTGGTAATTTGGCTTTGGAAAACCTGTCGACCGCCGTCGCAGCGGTACTTCTGAGTGGTTTAAACGTATCTGATCAGCATATCCGAGAGGGTGTTGCGAAAGCAAAAATTGCAGGTCGTTTTGAAGTTCGGGAAATCCAAGGAAAAACGGTCGTTTTTGATGCAGGACATAATCCGCATGGTGTTGAATTTTTGTTAAAGCAATTGCAGAAATTCATGCAATGCAATAAACAGTACACAGATGTTGTGGCAGTTTTTTCCATGTTGGCCGATAAAGATATTCATTCGGTTGTACAGTTATTGAAACCTGTTGTTTCTGAATGGAAAATAGCTGAGATGACCGTTCCTCGTGCTGCTAAACTAACGCAGTTGCAAGAAGCACTACAAGGAACACATACACAACAATTGACGAATGTTGCTGAAGCATTTCAGATTGCCCTTGAACAAGTGCAGTCACATCAGCTTATTTTGGTTTGTGGTTCGTTTCATACTTTGGAAGCGGTTTGGGAGTACATCGGATAATGTCAATGAATAGCAAACAACGCTGGATGGGTGGCGTTGTTTTATTAGGTGGTGGCGTCTTATTGGCAGCATTACTCTTTAAAGGCTCACAGGAGTTACAACATAAAGATGTTGCTACTGTGGCGCAGCCAACAACGGCTCCTGCAAAAACTGCTGCAAAGCCGGGGGAAATGCAATCCTTACAACCATTGACTGTAGATGTTGAAACAGAAAAACGTCTGCTTGAAGAACAGCGACGTGCACGTGAACGCGCAGTAGCTGAGCAAGAAGCCCGTACACAACAATATTTGGCACAGCAACAACAGGCTGAGGCAAATGCAGCGAGTAAAGCCGCTGAAGAATATGCTGAAATTAATAAACGTCGAATTAAAGAACAAGACAGCTCTGACAATATCCCACCTGAGATAGGTGGGGGAAAAAGTAAATTAAATGCGGAAACTGCTGCAAAGACAAAAGTGGCCAAGTCTACGACAACACAAAATGATGCTGATACGAAAAAATCAGCCGATGATGCAAAGCATAAGGCAGATTTAGCACTAAAGAAAAAAGCGGATGAAGATGCCGCACAACGTAAAGCAGATTTGGCTGCAAAAAAGAAAGCCGATGAAGAAGCACAGCATAAAGCTGATTTAGAAGCAAAAAAACGTGCCGAAGCGAAACGACAAGCGGAAGAAGACAAAAAGCAGGAACAGGCTGAGTTAAAAGCCAAGAAAAGAGCTGAAGAGAAAAAGCAAGAAGAGTTAGACGCAAAAGAAGCAAAAAAGGCAGCAGAAAAGAAAAAAGCTGAAGCCGAAAAAGCGCGAAAATTAATGGATGGTGATGAGCATAAAAAATGGATGGTTCAGGTTGCTCTGGCAGGTAACCAAGCCAATGCCGACTCCATTGTGGCGAAGCTGCGAGCCAAAGGCTATAAAGTGGTGACTAGCCCGACATCAAAAGGAATTCGAATTATGGTGGGTCCTGCAAAAGACCGTGATACTGCTGATAATTCACGTAAAAAAATTCAGGCGGACAGTAGTTTAGGAATGAAATCTGCTTGGGTCATTGATTGGGTTCCACTCGACCAGCGTTAAGTTTTACTCTTAAAGAGGTGGATTGAGCTGTTGCTGAATCCACTGGATATTTTCTGGAGTAAATAGCTGCTCAATATTCTTCCAGATGGGATGAAACCCATAGCCGCCATATTTCATTTCAGCCAGCGCATCTTGTCTGGACCAATGTTCAAATATAATTCGATACATTGCAATAGCTGCACCTGTACGGTCAGAACCGTGATAACAATGAATTAAAACACGCTGATGCTGTTGCTGAGCCTGCTGTAATGCTTGCATGACTTTGAGTAAATCTTCACGCTGCATCCGCCACGTATGGATCGGGATATTTTGCAGATGGATGTTATTGTTTTTCAATAAAACTAAATCGGTATTGGTTGTTCTTAAGTTAATGATCAGGTCAATTTGATGTTGTTGAAGCATTGGAATCAACTGAGTCGTTGGATGCTGACTCCGAAAAACCCAAGGGCTGACCTGATAAAAATTATAGTGAGCATTAATCGGGCTTGCCCATGTTGTGGGACGTATAGTGGCGGTGGGTGAAGTACAAGCTTGAAGCCCTAAAACCAAACCCACACTACCGAAGATAAGACTTTTTTTGATACTGAACATTGGTCAATCATGAATATCTCTATAACGACCATTTATAGCATGCTTTTATGCGTAAAAACATGCAAAAAACTATTCAAACACATGCAGTTGGTTGAACAGAAAATATCTTTTATTTATTGGGTTGTGGTGTAAAACGTAAATATGGCGTAACAGCCTTATAGCCTTTCGGAAAGCGTTGTTTTAACTCTTGTTCATCTTTGATAGATGGCACAATTACAACATCTTCACCTTGCTGCCAGTTTGCTGGCGTTGCAACTTTGTAATGATCCGTGAGTTGCAATGAATCGATGACACGTAAAACTTCATTAAAATTACGCCCTGTCGATGCAGGATAAGTAATAATCAAACGTACTTTTTTATTCGGATCAATAATCACCAAAGAACGAACGGTGGCTGTTTCACTCGCATTTGGGTGTAAAAAACCATATAACTCAGATACCTTGCGATCCTGATCAGCAATAATTGGAAAGTTAACAGTCGTATTTTGCGTATGATTAATATCTTTGATCCAACCTTGATGAGACTCCACATCATCCACAGAAAGGGCAATGGCTTTGACATCGCGTTTTTCAAATTCATCTTTGAGTTTTGCTGTAAACCCTAATTCTGTCGTACACACAGGGGTATAGTCAGCAGGATGTGAAAATAAAATTCCCCAGTGATCACCTAAAAAGTTATAAAAATCAATTTCACCAGTACTTGACTGCTGCTGAAAATTTGGAGCGATATCGCCTAGACGTAAAGACATGATAATTTACCTCGGTGGGTCTTTTGTTTTTAGAGATAAATCATGTTGCGCCTGTTTTTTAAGCATTAAAAATATTGTTTTTGCATTTTGATATCTATAAAAGTGCTAAAGGAGCAGGAATCAGGCAGGTCAAAATATGGGTGAAGGAAAAGGATATTTCTTTGATGAATAAAAAAAGTAGCGGTTTTTACGCAAAAAACTTGTACTTCAAAAAACTAACTCCATAATAGAGACAAATTATTAATTTATTTTTGATTACCAAAATTTAGAGAGTTTATTCATGTTGGCAAGTCTGATCGGAGGTATCTTCGGTACAAAAAATGAGCGTGAACTTAAACGGATGCGTAAAATTGTCGAAAAGATCAATGCGCTCGAACCGACGATAGTCGCGCTTAGCGATGCAGACTTATCTGCAAAAACTCAAGAATTTAAAGATCGTTACCAGTCTGGGACAAGTTTGGACGACTTATTACCAGAAGCGTTTGCCGTTTGTCGTGAAGCAGGTAAGCGTGTCATGGGGATGCGTCACTATGACGTACAGTTGATTGGTGGTATTACCTTACACGAAGGTAAAATTGCTGAAATGCGTACTGGTGAAGGTAAAACCTTAATGGCAACGCTGGCGTGTTACCTCAATGCTTTAAGCTCAGAAGGGGTGCATGTCATTACGGTCAACGACTATTTGGCACAACGTGATGCTGAATTAAACCGTCCATTATTTGAGTTTTTGGGGTTAAGCGTAGGGACAATTTACTCTATGCAAGCGCCTGAAGAAAAAGCGCAAGCGTATCGTGCCGATATTACCTATGGTACCAATAACGAATTCGGTTTTGACTACCTTCGTGACAACATGGTGTTCTCATTAGCCGAGAAAAAACAACGCGGCTTAAGCTATGCCATCATTGATGAAGTCGATTCTATCTTAATTGATGAAGCCCGCACACCGTTGATTATTTCAGGTCAAAGTGAAGACTCATCTCAGCTTTATGCAGCAATCAATACGATTGCGCCAAAATTGCATCCGCAAAAAGAAGAAAAAGTGGTTGATGGCGGACATTTCTGGATTGATGAAAAGCAACGCTCTGTTGAAATGACTGAAATCGGTTATGAAACAGTTGAGCAAGAACTCATTAAAATGGGCTTGCTTGAAGAAGGTGAAAGCTTATATTCAGCAACCAATCTAAATCTGGTTCACCACGTTTCAGCTGCGATTCGTGCGCATTTCCTTTTCCAACGTGATGTACATTATATCGTTAACAATGGTGAAGTCGTAATTGTCGATGAACATACTGGACGTACCATGCCAGGGCGTCGTTGGTCTGAAGGCTTGCATCAGGCGGTCGAAGCAAAAGAAGGTTTGGAAATTCAACCTGAAAACCAGACACTTGCAACAACAACATTTCAAAACTATTTCCGTTTATACAAAAAACTGTCAGGTATGACAGGGACAGCAGATACCGAAGCCGCGGAAATGAAAGAAATTTATAGTCTGGATGTGGTTCTTATTCCAACCCACCGTCCAATGGTTCGTCAAGACCATAACGATTTAATTTATTTAAACCGCGATGGCAAATACAACGCGATTGTGGCAGAAATTAAACGGATTCAAGAAACTCAAGCACCAATTTTGGTGGGTACTGCAACCATTGAAGCCAGTGAAGCTGTATCTCAAAAATTGACTGCTGCGGGCATCAAACATGAAGTCTTGAATGCCAAACAACACGAACGCGAAGCAGACATTATTGCGCAAGCGGGCAGTCCAGGTTCTGTGACCATTGCAACCAACATGGCAGGTCGTGGTACGGACATTTTGCTTGGTGGTAACTGGAAAGCCAAACTTGCAAAAATCGAAAATTCAACACCAGAAGATGAGGCTCGCCTAAAAGAAGAATGGCAACGAGATCATGAAACTGTACTCAATGCAGGTGGTTTGCACATCATTGGTTCAGAACGTCATGAATCACGCCGTATCGACAACCAGTTACGTGGACGTGCTGGTCGTCAGGGTGACCCTGGGGTATCACGTTTCTATTTGTCTCTAGAAGATGACTTGATGCGTATTTTTGCGGGTGATCGTGTAGTCGGTATGATGCGTGCCATGGGATTGAAAGAAGACGAAGCCATTGAACATAAAATGGTGAGTCGTTCAATTGAAAATGCACAACGTAAAGTTGAAGCACGTAACTTCGATATTCGTAAAAACTTGCTTAAATACGATGACGTAAATAACGAACAACGTAAAATTATCTACAGACAGCGTGATGAAATTCTTGCAGAAAATACATTGCAAGATTACATCGAAGAAATGCATCAATCAGTGATGAAAGGGTTTATTGCTAATTTTATCCCACCAGAATCTATTCATGATCAATGGGATATTGAAGGCCTCGAAGCGGCATTGGAAAAAGAACTCAATATTCAATTGCCAATTCAACAATGGTTAGATGAAGACCGTCGTTTAGATGAAGAAGGTCTGGTTGAACGCATTACTGACGAAGTGGTAGCACGTTACCGTTCGCGCCGTGAGCAAATGGGCGAAGAATCAGCTCCAATGCTTGAACGTCATTTCTTGCTGAATTCACTAGATCGCCACTGGAAAGATCATTTGGCGGCAATGGATTATTTACGCCAAGGGATTCATTTACGTGGTTATGCACAGAAAAACCCTGAGCAGGAATACAAAAAAGAAGCCTTTAACTTATTTGTAAATATGTTGGGCATTGTGAAGTCAGATGTTGTTAATGATTTATCTCTAGTTCATATTCCTTCGCCAGAAGAAATAGCCCAACTTGAAGAGTATCAACAACAGCAAGCGGACTCAATGCGATTGACATTCGAACATGATGAAGTTGATGGCTTAACAGGTGCTATTTCTGTAGGGAATAATGCGGCAGAAGATCATAATTTAGGATCAGATTCTTCAGAATTGGCATTTGAACCACCTGCAAGCCGTAATGCGCCATGCCCATGCGGATCTGGTTTAAAATACAAACAGTGTCACGGAAAAATCTAAACGCCCATTTTACAAAAGCAGAACAAGAGTTCTGCTTTTTTATTTCATGGAACATGGGTTTGCAGATTAAATTCAAGTAAACTAAACCGCATTTGATAATTCAACACGAGTCATGGTCAAATTATGATGAATATAATAAAACCTACATTATTGTCTGTATTGCTTCTACCTGCTTTGGCTTTTGCAAATGAAGCACAACCTTTTACAACAAGTGTGAAAAATGTATTGGTTGCAAAAGGAACAACCTCAGCAGAGGCTGTAGTCAAAGGTGGATCAACAACAGTGATCAGCCCACGCACAGGCATTCGTTATACTTTGGGTGAAACCAACGGTCGTCCAATCACCATTCAAACCGCTGCAATTGCACCAGCAACGACTGCAAATGTTCAGCGTATCGTTGCAACGAATCCTGCATTATCAAGCGAAAGCCAACAAATGGCAGAGCAGGCACTTTTAGCAATGCCATCAGCACCGCAACAATAAAAGCAATGCTTTAAAACCACATTTAAATTAGACACCTAGCATCTAATTTGAAGGGACCTATTCATTATAGATCATTGTGAATAGATTCAGCAGATACTTAAGGCTTCATACCAATTTGGACTTAATCGAGGTTCAAAACGGCATGAAGCCTTTTTGTATGGGCATATTTGAATATGATTAAGGTAACTTTATTCTATCGATTGCTAGTTAAAGTCAAAACTCTGGTCAGTTTTTAAAAATTCTAGTTGTAAACATCAAAGCTTAACTCGATTTTTTACCTTATATCTAATAAGCTAAAGCTTCTTTATTATTCATTGAAGTGGATCATTCAAGATGGCTGTTGGTGACGTGTCAATGCCACATATGCATGTGGTTAAAGGTGTCAAAATTGGTTCTACAGAAGCGCATGTACGTTATCCAAATCGACGAGATTTAGTAATTTTTCAATTTGCTGAAAACACAAAAGTTGCAGGTGTATTTACCCAAAATGCTTTTTGTGCTGCACCCGTTCAAGTTTCAAAAGCACATCTTCTAGAAACAGATCCTCGTTATCTTGTGATTAATACAGGAAATGCCAATGCAGGCACAGGGGCGTTGGGCTTGAAAAATGCACAACAAACATGTCAGGCATTGGCAGATATTGCAGGCGTAACTGCTACGCAAATTTTACCATTCTCTACAGGTGTAATTGGCGAACAATTACCAATGCCTCGCATTCTAGCAGGACTAGAACCTGCGATTTCTGACCTGTCAGAAGCTCATTGGGATGCTGCTGCAAAAGGCATTATGACCACAGATACCACACCTAAAGGTGCTTCAGAGCAATTTGAACTTGATGGTGTGATCTATACCATGACCGGAATTAGCAAAGGCGCAGGCATGATTCGCCCAAATATGGCAACAATGTTGTCTTTTGTGGCAACCGATGCACCAATTGCAAAAAATCTGGTGCAAAAACTATTAAAAACATCGGTAGATCAATCATTCAACCGAATCACCATTGATGGCGACACTTCGACAAACGATTCTTGCATATTTGCTGCAACAGGTCAGGCTGGGGGCGTAGAAATCAGCTCGGAGCAAGATGCACGTTATAGCACTGTTCTTGAAGTGCTAAGTCGCATCATGAAACGACTGGCACAACTTATTGTCCGTGACGGTGAGGGTGCAACCAAATTTATTACAGTTACCGTTGAAGGCGGACAAAACACAGAAGAATGTTGCGAAGTTGCATACAGCATTGCGCATTCTCCATTGGTTAAAACGGCAATCTTCGCTTCAGATCCAAACTGGGGACGAATTTTATGTGCCATTGGTTATGCAAAAATTCAAAACCTAGATGTCGAAAAAGTACAAGTATGGCTTGATGAAGTCCAAATTTGTAAAGATGGTGGCGCGGCAGCGGACTATACAGAAGAAGCTGGAGCACAAGTGATGCAACAAACTGAAATGACAATTCGTGTCAATTTAGGTCGAGGTGATGCAAAAGACACTGTCTATACTTGTGATTTGTCTTATGACTACGTCAAAATCAATGCAGACTATCGTTCTTAAACTTTATTCTGGATACAAAATAGCCCGTCATTCTTGATGGGCTATTTTATTTGCACAAAAATATCATATTGATAACAAAGAAAAATGTATAAAAAATAGCTTTTTTATGAAAAGTTATCCTAATCTGCTGAATAAATAGTCTTTTAATGCAATAAAAGCGATTTTTTTTTAAATAGGGTATTGACCAAACCAATCGTCCCGCCTAGAATGCACACCGTACCGCACGATGTGCGATACAGAAAAAGCTGAGATAATCGGAGCATAGCACAGCCTGGTAGTGCACCTGGTTTGGGACCAGGGGGTCGTAGGTTCGAATCCTACTGCTCCGACCACTTAAATTAAGTTTTAAGTTCGGCGGAAGTATCGCGTGATAAGTTTTATCATCGGTCATGCGCCTGTAGCTCAGTTGGATAGAGCATCCGCCTTCTAAGCGGATGGTCACAGGTTCGAATCCTGTCAGGCGCGCCATTCATGGTTGTCTGATATATAGAACTTGCGTTATGGTGGATGTAGCTCAGTTGGTAGAGCCCCGGATTGTGATTCCGGTTGTCGTGGGTTCGAGCCCCATCATTCACCCCACAGACGGAGCATAGCACAGCCTGGTAGTGCACCTGGTTTGGGACCAGGGGGTCGTAGGTTCGAATCCTACTGCTCCGACCAATTTAAAAAAACCGCTTAATTGCGGTTTTTTTATGTCTGAAAAATAAGATTTATCTATATTTATTAAAAATCAAATAGTTAAAATAATAAAGAGGTTTGTGTGGCCATGCTTCATGAATAAGTTGTTTTAGAGCAAGTTACAGATTCTAATTAATTCAAATAGTGAAAAAGTTGATTTGGGAAGAAAAAAGACAAGCACAATCAATAGTAGTTATTGCACTACAGTCATAACTTTAGTCTTTATATTTTGTGTAGTGTTTAACTTTTTGGTATAGCTGCTCTTTTTTTAATTTACATCTATCTATGAGTGATTTCTAAACTAAAACCTTTGGTCTTAAAAGTTCGCTTTGCTCAATTCGGTATTGTGGTAGCTACTTTATCTTGAGCTGGCATAACCATGTCCATTAAAAAAAATAAAAAACATTCTTTTTGATTTGGAAGCAAGGCAAAGCAACTTTAAAAAATTACCTTGTTACCGACATGTGATCTGCTTTGTTGAAAGCTGTATTTGAGGAAAGTTAAATATTTAATCTAAATGAAGAAGTGGCATAGTGAATATTTTGTGAAATGAGATATCTAGGTGGATATGTTTTTTGTGTGGCTAATCCCAGAAATTATTGTCTGATATAGCAATCTTGAAAGAAATGATCAAAGTGCTGTCGCTTTGGTGGTATCTGTATAGGGGAATCTATTGATGTTGATAGACTTTGATAATTTTTGAACCCCAAGGAATTTCTATACTTATATAAGTTTTGTTTTATGAATAAATTTTTAGCTGCTTTAATTTGATGAAAAAAATAATCATGGCAAGAAACGAACGAAGATAGGCGCTTAAGGATTAACCAAAACATAGCAGAATATGCATGTACGAAGGGAAAACACATAAAAAACTAGCGAAATAGCTCAAAAAACGTTCTCTTAAATAATAAAACTAAAAAAAGGGGTTGTATTGGAATGGGAATACTGTAGAATGCACATCCATCGGCGGTGATGCAGATAAAAACTTGTTGATTAACAAGGATTTAGCTTGGTAGTTAAATTTTTAGATTGATTGGATGAGTTTTAAAAAATATCGAAATTACCTGTTGACTTTTAAGAGATTAAGAGTAGTATAGCCGACCTAGCTTGCTGGTGACGAACTGGTGAGAAGATCATTAAAGAATTGATAAGAACAACTTGTGTGGATTTTTACTGACAATTTATCGAAAGAAATTTCATTGATTGAATGGTAAGAATT
>NZ_JBCNKN010000013.1:0-58940 GCF_039596015.1 Acinetobacter sp. | reverse complement strand
ACCCATGTGAGAGTAAGTCATCGCCAGCTCATTATTCAAACCCCCGACCAAGTGTCGGGGGTTTATTTTTATGCGGAAGTTAAATAATCATAATTGAAATAAAATAGATTGAATATCAAGATATCCCTGTATTGAAAATACTGCAAAAATGCTTTCAATCTCAGGTAAACGCGAATTTATGGTAGATAAATTCACGTTATTTGGAAAGACAAAGAGTTAATGACTTAGATTTTCAAAATAGGTCGCTTATACATTAGATGAGCGTACCCAGATTCGAGTGGAAACAACATATTGTTGAATTGAGATACTGGGTATATTCTGACCACTTTGACTGAAATTGCAATTTTGAGAATAGATATACTTATAAATTTTTATTTACAAAGTGCTTTATATAGGTAGGTATTTGTAAGGTTGACATTTTATCTCATTTTTCTTCATGATAAAAAGATCATAAAAGGGATGATATCAAGAGGGTATTATTGTTCATCCATATGTATTTTAATAATTATAAGGAGTTGAAAATATGGAATTAATTCTATTAACAATAATTAGTATACTGATTTTAACTGTATTTATTTTTCGTTATAAAAAAGACCAACAAAGTTTGAATGATAGTGCGCTCAAACAACGTCGGGTGCTAAATTATAACGAACAAGTATTGCTGAACCGTTTATCTTCGTTATTACCTCAATATACGGTTTTAGCTAAAGTTTCTTATAACGCTTTATTGACGACTAAATATGGTCATACACGTCATAAATTCAATACATTAAGTGCTGATTTTGTTGTGTTGAATGAGCATTACCAGGTTAATGCGATTATCTCTTTATATGACCCTGTTTGGGGAATGAGTCAACAGTTAAAGTCGGGTCAATATGAAGATCGCTTGTTAGAGTTGGGTGGATATAAGGTCTTGCGTTATATCGGGGTGCCTGATGAACAGCGGTTGCGGGAAGATTTACATGTAGAGGAAATATCGATGGCTTTTGCATGAATCAAAAACCATCGATGATTGGCTGGGAACAGAAGGATTATGGACGAACAGCCGTGACAGTCATTTCGACCAAAACCTCAGGAGCATACAGTTTCGCTTCAACACAAGTGCGAGCAGGTGGGTTCTGTGGATCAATCCATGCATCCCAGATTTCATTCATGGCAGCATAGTCTTGATTGATATCTTTAAGGAAGATAATCACCGATAGAATATGACTTTTATTTGTGCCTGCATCTGCAAGGAAACGGTCGATATTGGCTAAAGTCTGTTGTGTTTGAGAGCGAATGTCTTGAGTCGTATCATCTGCAAGTTGACCAGCCAAATGTACAAGATTGCCAGAAATTGCAACTTCGCAAAAACGTGATGTTGGATGTAAGCGCTGAACGGTCATAAAAATTACCTTGAATTCTTTATTTTGATGATACTTTAGCCTTCATGGATGCTGCAACTATTGCGGTAAGTAAACAGCCAACGCTGAGATAAATTGCCACCAAAATCCAGTGTCCATTTGCACATGCAATTAATGCTGTGGCAATAAATGGTGTAAAACCACCCCCGATGATACTGGCAAGTTGATAACCGACCCCTGCACCACTATAGCGATATTGAGAACCAAAGAGTTCTGTAAAAATAGGTTGGTGTACGCTCACAACCATGTCATGCGCTAAGTTTGCAAGTAGGATAGAGAGGATGATAATCCAAAAAACAGAGCCGTGTTGCAACGCAAAAAAGAAGGGGAATGCTGCCAGTGCACCAATAATTCCACCGATAATGCACATGCGTCGTCGACCAAAACGGTCTGCCATATGGGCGAAAAAAGGTATGCTAAAACAACTAATTGCACCAACCAATAAGGAAATATTCAGGAATAGCTGTGAGGACATATGCAAATTTTGAGTAGAGTAGTTCAGTGCAAATGTCGTCACTAAATACATGGTCAGTAATTCTGCCAAACGTAGTGCGATAATGTAGAAAAAGCCACGTGGACTTTCTTTGATCGCTTGAATAATTGGAAATCTTTGAGCTGTGTGTGTTGCTTTATGTTTTTGGGGAATAAAATCAGGTGATTCGTGTTGTTGTAAGCGAACCCAAACGGCAAATCCAACGAGAATGATGCTGATGAGAAATGGAATACGCCAAGCCCATTCGCTAAAAGCTTCTTGCCCAAGGCATAGGATTACAAGAGAAACGCAGCCTGATGCAAGCATCAGCCCAACACCATAGCCAATTTGTACACCACTGCTGTAGAACGCTTTTTTGTGTTCGGGTGCATTTTCAACCGCCATGAGTGCAGCACCGCCCCATTCTCCTCCAACGGCAAATCCTTGTAAGGCGCGTAAAGTTACGAGCAAAATAGGTGCCCACCAGCCAATTTGCTCAAAATTAGGGAGCAACCCGATACAAACAGTGGCCATTCCCATGAAGAATACGGTAAGGAAGAGCATTTTCTGACGACCAATTTTGTCACCAAAATGTCCAAAAACAATGCCACCTAAAGGGCGAAAGAGAAAGCCCACCCCAAATGTTGCAAAGGCTGCCAGCGTCCCCATAGTTGGACTAACGCTTGGAAAAAATTGGGTTTTAAAAACCAATGCTGCAACAATGCCATACAGTAAAAAATCATACCAGTCGACAACAGCACCAATAAAACTGCTAAATGCGGCCTGACGGGCACGTTTTTCTAAAGAAACGGAAGGCATTGCGGTCATGCGAAAAAGTCCAAATCGGTGTATTGAAAGTCTAGGGAAATCCATTCCTCATCTGTAATTGCTTGAAAACATTGGTTACAGATGAAGCGCAATAGCTTAATCGAAATGAGAGTCAATGGCGAGATTAAGTTGAGCATCTGTGGGCAATCCATCGATGTTTATGGCGAGGATTCCCAGTTTTGGAACGATAAAATATAGAAGTTGAAATTTATTCATTTTGAATGAAAATTTGCTCATGTCGTGGCAGTAAAAATCCCCTGTTTTGTAGAGAGGTTAAAATAGTTTTCAACTGGGTCAGAAAATTTGAATAGTGGATTTGTCTGTGGTTGATTCGATTTTTTCTGAAAAAAGAGCACTATTTATCACCAATAAGCCCGATTTATTCATTCCAGAGCGAAAGTTGATTGATTTCTTGTTGTGCAATCAGTTGATAAACACCAATACCCATCAGGCGGAATTTATCTTCGTGGGGAATATGAGCTTCATGAATAAGTTGAGCGACTGCCTGTTGTAATTGTTGTTGATGTTGTAATGCCTGATCAAAGCGTTTGCTGTGTTGTAACACTTTAAAGTCGGGATATTTGAGTTTGATCGAGATGCCATAGGCGGTTAGATTTCGTTTTTCCAAACTCTGCCAAACCTGAGTGGCAAGTTGTTCCCAATAAGACTGACATTGGCTGAGATTGAGATCTGTATCAAAGGTGATTTCTTTTGAGATTTGCTGGCGAATACGGCTTGCTACAACGGGGCGATGATCAATGCCTTGGGCATATAAAAAAAGCTGTTGACCATATTTCCCAAAATGCTGAATCAGGAGGGATTCAGAAATATGTTGTAGATCACCGAGTGTAAATAAGTTGAGTGCAGAAAGCTTTGCCTGTGTGACACGACCAACCCCTGGAATTTTATCTAAAGCTAGATTTTGAATAAAAGCCTGAACCTGATGCGGTTTAATTACACAAAGACCTTGCGGTTTGTTCCAGTCGGATGCGATTTTGGCGAGAAATTTGTTCGGAGCCACGCCTGCCGAGGCCGTGAGTTGTGTTGTATGCCAAATGTCTTGCTGAATGTGTCGGGCGACTTCGGTTGCGCTTGGAAGTTGTTTTAGATTTTCAGTTACATCCAAATAGGCTTCATCAAGTGAAAGGGGTTCGATGATGGGGGTGTATTGTTGGAAAATTTGCTGGATTTCTAGCGATACGGCACGGTAAAGCTCGAAATGGGGTTCTAAAATGACCACATGTGGACAGAGTTTTTTTGCTTGCGTAACCGACATCGCAGAGCGTAAACCGAATTTTCTGGCAGGATAAGATGCTGTGGTGACCACTGCTCGTGGGTGATCATGTGCGATGATGACAGGAACTTGCTGTAGGTCTGGTCGCTCGCGTAGTTCGACTGAAGCATAAAACGCATCCATATCAATATGAATAATTTTACGCATAGATTCTGCCTATTTTTTCTGAATGCCAATATAGCGAAGATAACTTTGCCATTGTTGTTCTGAACCTGCATAGACATCTAAGTCGACTGGTTGCGAAATACCTGCAATTTTTCCCTGTTTGCTGTATTGCCAAAAGAACCAGCCACGTTTGTCTTTGAGTATTGGATCGGGTTCATCATAGTCACGAATCCAAAGTTGTGTTTTATTAAAATGTCCCATAAGAACAACATGATAGAACGGTTTGGAAACATAGAAAATGGGTGCTTTTCCATAATGTTGTTGTAATAGGAATCGCATTAATTGAATTTGTTGAATCAGTTGTTGTTGTGTGGATTGTGCTAAACATTGCGCGTCATATTCGAGGTCAATGACAGGTGCCAGAGCATCCCATTTTTTGGGAACAGTGGCAATAAAGTTTTCTGCCTGAATTTTGGCATCGCGGCAGAGTCGATAATAATGATATGCCCCGACATGAAGTCCTTGTTCTCGTGCTTGCAACCAGTTGTCCTGAAAGCTTGGGTCTTGGTAATCTCCGCCTTCGGTAGCTTTGATATAGACAAAATGATATTGCTTCGGTGAAATCAGTTTCCAATTAATTTTGCCTTGATGATGTGACACATCAAAACCCTGAATAGGATAATCCTGTGCTGCGGCAGGTGTGTTATGCATCAGTAGAAATAGGGCAAAACCAGCAAGCCCCAAACCCATCCCTGTAGAGATGGTCTGGAATACCAATTTGGTCTTTTTGGAGAGCGTTTTCATGCACGGATAAGGCTGATCATTTATGTAATTATTTTAAAGCAAGTGGATGCCCAAACCCATTGTAATTTGTTATTGACCCTTTGGTATTTTTAGGAAAATACAGAGAGTGAATATGTTGAATAGCCCCAGCGTCATTAGTGTGTAATGGAAGACTTGTTCTATGGTGAAGTGGAGTGATGGCAGAGAATAAATCGTAATTAGGCTTCCTGCGATGGCAATGGCAATACTCATGGAGAGCATCATGATCATGGATAAAAAACTATTACCGCTACTGGCATATTGTTTGGGTAAGTCTTTTAAGGTGTAGGTATTCATTGAAACAAATTGGATTGAGTTCAAGATACCAAAAATAAAGAAATGGCTTGCTCTGAGCCATTCTGGTGTGGTGGCATGATGTAGCGCAAAACCAATAATACATAGCCCCGAAATGGCAGTATTGGCAACCAGTACATTGCGATAACCTAAATGTTGAATCAGAGGGCGAACGATGGGTTTAGAAACCAATGAACCCAATACCAGTGGAATCAGCATTAAACCCGTCATAAATGGTTCAAAGTGGAATACAACCTGTAGCATCAATGGCAGTAAAAAGGGAATTGAGTTTCCTGCAAAACGGGCAAAAAAGTTCCCCAAAATTCCGACGGTAAATCCACGGTTTTTAAATAAATCACTTCTAAATAATGCCTTACGACTCAAATGTGCATAATACGCATAAGCGAGACTTCCAAATATACCCATTGCAATGAGAACGGCACTCAGCAGACCTGAGTGTTGCTCCGAAAAGCTGTCAATGCCGAGGGTAAGCCCAATCATTGCCATAATGAGGAGAATAATTCCCCATGTGTCAAAAGGTTGAACAGGGGTTTGAATATTGGGAAGTGCCTTCAGGGTAACGGCTATCCCCAAAAGTCCCATCGGCAGATTGATGAGAAAAATCCAGTGCCAACTGAAAGATTCAACCAGCCAGCCACCGAGAGTGGGGCCAATTAAAGGGCCAATTAACCCAGCAAGACTCATCAGGCTCATGGCTGCTAGAAATTGTTCACGTGGGATAATTTTGAGTAAGGAAAGTCGCCCTACAGGTAAGAGTAGTGCACCGCCGATTCCTTGTAACACCCGAAAAATGATTAACTCGTTAAATGAATTAGAGAAACCACAACCTAAAGAGGCGATGGTAAATAGAAAAATTGCAAAGAGATATATATTTCTTAAACCAAAACGATCTGCCAGCCAGCCACTTAAAGGAATACAGCTCGCAACAGAGAGAACATATGCCACAATGACGCCATGCATTTTGAGTGGGTTTTGAGCTAGACTTTTTGCCATAGCGGGCAAGGCTGTATTGACAATCGTTGTGTCTAGCGCCTGCATGAAGAAACCAATTGAAACCAGTAAAACGAGTAAACGATATTGAGGTTGTAAGGGTTGATAATTGGGGGCGTTATCTTGGCTCATGCAGGGGTAGTCATTACTTTAAAGTGGTTTTATAGGAAAATATTTATACGATTTCAAGCAGATGATCAATAATCGATTTGTAGTCGAAGCAAAGAAGGCTGATAACCATAGTACTGTCGGAAGCAGCGACTGAAATGACTGGCTGAACTAAAACCACAGAGTATGGCGATTTCAGTCAGGTTCAAATGCAAATGTGTCCGTAGATATAAATAAGCGGTCTGTAAACGTCGTTGCATGACATATTGATGAGGTGTCATGTGGGTTGAACGACGGAACATATGTGCAAAGTGGTACTCACTTAAATTCGCCTGTGCTGCTAAGTCGGCAATGGTGAGTGGAAGATGTAAGTGTTGCTCAATCCAGTCTTTTACATAACGCAAAGTGAAGGGCGCAAGACCACCTTTTATTTCTGGTAAACGCCAGTGCAGGTTGCTGTAATTTTGCAAAACATGCGTTAACAGTTGCATTGCTGCACTACTTAATTGTAATAGATGATCATTTTGTTGCCAGTTATAGCTGAGCAAAAATTGACGATAAAGCTGGGTAATATAAGGGTCATTCACAAAAGCTTTTTCATCAAGTTGAATGATGTTTGGCTCTTTGTCCCATATTTTAGTCGCCATTTGGCGTAAATGGGTATCGGTATAATACAGATGCACAAAGAACAATTCACCACGTAAGTCCCATATCGACTCTTGGGCTTGCGGCATTAAACAAAAACGATCTGGCCCACCGCCATTGCGCCAACCCTGAGCTGTCTTTTGGTAGCTTTCATATCCCCCTTGCGTATATAAACTCAAGGTATGATGGTCACTACATACATGTACTAGATCATGCTGATTAAACCATGCGGCAAGCTGCATCCCTTGTCCTAATTCGACACTGTTGAGGAGCTTGGTTTTATGCTGCTGCAATTGTTCGAGGATCTGATAAGACATGCTCTAGATACAACGTGATGATGCACTGTGGTTTAAACCAGTGTAACGGTTTTTATCCTGATTGAGGTCATACAGTTGGTAAAAACCGCAAGATTATGCAAGTCAGACAGATTGAATTTTGAAATAATTCTTCTGAATTGTTGTGTTGATCTAGAGGAGTCTGTCATGGTGAATGCCTTTCTGTATATGTTGGTTGTCTTGATTTGGGGGACAACATGGATTGCAATTACTGCCCAGCAAGGCGTTGTAAGCCCTGAGGTTTCAATTTTCTGGCGCTTCCTGATTGCGGCTGTCATCTTGTGGATAGCATTGTTATACAAAGGCAAACGGCATCATCTGACATGGCAAGACCATATGTTTTGTATGTTGCAAGGCATGTGTGTGTTCGGGCTGAACTTCCTGTGTTTTTACACGGCAGTGGCTTATGTCAACAGCGGTTTAGAGTCGGTTATTTTCTCAATGGCTGTGTTGTTTAATGCCATCAATAGTCGACTTTTCTTTGCTACGCCTATTTCACGCAGATTTTATCCCGCAGCGATTTTGGGTTTTGCGGGCATGATTGCATTATTCTGGCAGGATATTAGCGCGACAACATTACAAACGGAGACCTTCTTTGGCATAGGGCTGTGTGTTTTGGGAACATTAGGTTTTTCGTTTGGCAATATGGTCAGCACTCGCCACCAACGTAAAGGTTTAGATGTTTTTACCACCAATGCCTATGGAATGAGCTATGGTGTAATCTTTATGGCACTTTTGGCAATTATACAAGGTCATCATTTTATGCCTGCATTTGAGCCGAAGTTTGTTACGGCAGTGTTGTATCTGGCGATCTTTGGTTCTGTGGTTGGATTTTCTGCTTATTTCTTATTAGTTGGGCGTATTGGTGCAGGGCAGGCGGCTTATAGCACTTTATTGTTTCCATTAATTGCCTTGAGTATCTCAACGTTTTGGGAAGGATATGTGTGGAATACGAGTGCGATATTAGGTGTTGTTCTTATTTTAGTAGGCAATTTTATTTTCTTTGCCAAATTACCCACAAAGAAATTAGCAAAAGAAGCACCTTCACCATCTGAACTAGAACTCAAAGACTGTTGTCATAAACCAGATTAGGTTGAGTGCATCATCTTATAAAAGAGATAAGGGATAGGTGGGGTGTTGTCCAGAAAGCTGGCCTTCAATATCCGCCTATCCCTCCATCATCAGATAAACATGATTTTCTGAAACTACATAATCAGCGCAATGATGTTTATCGTGCATCAAACATCTTATTAAATAGGTTTATGCCTAAACATAAACGATGTATAGATCAGATTTCCCAAGTTGAACTGTCACTTTAATGCATTTCAGTACTTCTAAATGCTTAATATGTACCTAAAAACCGAAATGGTTCAGCAATTTTAAATTCAGCATTGGCTTTACCTGAATAGATATTTTCTTGGTTCGGGCCAAGATCTAATTTTTGAGTTTCACCACTGGCAAAATTAATCTCTTTTAAATCAACCCAGAAAATATTGGGTGAAATGGCCGATTCAAAAAAATACAAACTATTTTTATGGTCAATCACTGTACGCCAACGTGTGGATGAAATATTGGGTTCATTTTCAGTGGTCAAGCCAAATGGGACAGAGGCATTACGAATGACACTAAAGACACTGGACAGTGTGTCACGATGATTGGCATTTTGAGGAATGGCATTGATATAAAACGATGCACGCGCAAAACGGTCTGATGCGCGGTTTGTTCCCGGTAACATCACAGTCCCGCCAATTTGTTGCCAATACGCATTTAAGGCTAACTGTTGGTCAAATGTTGGCGAGTTGGTCATGACCTGATATTTACGGCTGTGGTGAATGACCTGTTTGCCATTAATATATTCAATAATCGCACTATCACCTGATGCATCTGAAATAGACAAATGTACCGTTGCGAGGCGTTCTTCACCGGGAATGGTGTCTGTGATCACTGTAAAATGTTCTTGCTCAAGTGCTGTTACCGCTTCGTCTACGGTTGCATAGTTGTCTAAAACATATTGTGCCCAGAGTGAAATACTTAAAGGCGATTTCTTCACAATATCTGGATTTGGGTATTCGGACTCAATCAACCAAAGTAAATTTGCAACTAACCCCTTTTCATTCACGCCGTCAGTCGTTGAAATATCATATCCTGTTGCAATTACGCTGCCATATTTTGATGTCCATTGAATCGCTTGAGGGTCTGCCATTCCACTTCGTTTTATATTGCGTGGCAAAATCCACAAATTGGTATGAATATCTGTTTTCCAATCCATCGATCTGGCTGTTATTACATTCTGATTTTCACCCAGATAAAGCACTCTTGTACACATGATTTGAATACCTATTTTAATTTATATTCATATATCATACGAATAATAATAAACATCAATATAATATTTGTTTTGAATATTATGTGGGTTGTTTTGCGTATAAAGAAGAATAGATAATTCTACTTTACAGCATTGAAACCTCCCAAAGCTACGTTCTTTGATTTAATCTGTTTTTGCGACAGGGAGATGTGCCTTTTTGACTGAGTCGTTAATCTATTTTCTTTTGCTTTAAATCATTTGGTGTTTGGAGTGATATCTGGTTTAGTATTTTGATGAGGCAATCATCCATACAACATACAATGAAAGCAGATAGAAAAAGAGCGACCACATGGTCGCTCTACTTTTTAGTGTTTCACGACAATCGAGTCGATACCACTGTTTTGTAAGGTTTGCTGAGCAGCCAGTGCTGAGTCTTGAGTGGTAAACGGGCCTGAAATGACACGATACCAAGTTTTCCCGCCTTCATGGCTGGTAATCACATCTGCTGGCAGTTTATTCATGATAATTTCAGAACGCTTTGCATCCGCACTATCAGGGTCGGTAAAGCTCTTGATCTGTAAAATATAGCTTGTAGCTACAGGTGTTTCAACCGCATCAGAAGCCGTATTTGCTTCAGTCGGTTGAGATGGTGCTTCTACAATCACACCGACATTTTTAGGCTGAGTATCAGGTACGGCTTGTTCAGGGATAGGAGTGACCTGTTGTTTCGGTAACTGATCGTAAAATCGATAGTCCTTATTGGTCTCTTCCTGATCTTGTCCCGCCGTGACCTCGGTACGAGGTTGTACGGGTGCCCACGGTTTCCACAGCAGAAAGGCAACAGCGCCACTTAAAATAATAAGAATAACCAAAAGCGTCACGAACCATTTCGGTATCCATGGTTGTTTTGGCTGCTTAGGTCGTTCTGAAACACCACGTTGCGTTTTTCCAAACACGTGAGAACCCTCTTTATTTACAATCACTTGGGCTTTGCACATCGTCTTGCGATGATGTGCAAAAGTATTGCGTTGCTGATTACATCATTTCAGGTGCAGAAACACCCAATAATCCTAAGCCATTGCGTAAAACTTGGCGTACATTCACAGAAAGCAATAAACGTGCTTGAGTGAGTTTCTCATCATCGCTCAATACTTTGTGTTCGTTGTACCAACCGTGGAACAAAGCAGCCAATTCTTTCAAATAGTTACCAATCTGATGCGGTTCATAGGCATTTGCAGCACGGCTCACAATTTCTGGATATGCAGCAAGTTTTGCCAAAATTTCGGCCTCAGCTTCTAAGCTTAACTGGTCAGCAAACTGACGAGCTTGTGTTGCATCAAATGCGATGCCTGTATCTTTGGCTTTTTCAAGCATACGGCAAATACGTGCATGGGCATATTGAATATAGTACACCGCATTGTCTTTGCTTTGAGATACAGCCAAGTCAAGGTCGAAGTCGATGTGTTGTTCGCTTTTACGCATCACGTAATAAAAACGTGCAGCATCGTTACCAACTTCTTTGCGAAGATCACGCAACGTTACGAACTGACCTGAACGAGATGACATTTGTACCATCTCACCGCCACGCCATAAGCTGACGAACTGAACCAAAAGCACAGTTAATTTAGATGAGTCATAACCTAGCGCATCAATCGCGGCTTTAACACGTGCAATATAGCCGTGGTGGTCTGAACCCCAAATATCAATAATGTGCGTATAACCACGTTGTAATTTATTTAAGTGATACGCAATGTCTGATGCGAAATAAGTGGTTTGACCGTTACGACGTTTGACAACGCGGTCTTTTTCATCGCCAAATTCAGTCGATTTAAACCAGATGTTGCCATCTTGTTCATACAAGAAGCCACGTTGTTCTAATGTTTCAAGAGCTTCATCAATTTTTTCAGTCAGGCTTGCTTCGCTGAACCATTGATTAAAAGTTACGCCAAATTCACCTAAGTCATCTTTAATGTCATCTAAAATGGCTTTTAAAGCTGCTTGATGGAAAACACGGTAGCCGTTTGCGAGCAAGTTTTGCGAATTGGCAATGAGGCCATCAATGTGTTTTTCTTTATCGCCTGAAAGTACGACTTTGTTGCCATCGGCATCAAGTTCATCAGCAAATTGAACATCTTCAGGGACATTGTCATATACAGCAGCAACATCACGAACGTATTTATCGCCGTCTTTGTCGATAATGCTTTGTGCGATTTCTTTAACGTAATCACCTTGGTAGGCATTTTTAGGGAAAACAAGTTTTTGCCCTAAAAGTTCAAGGTAACGTAAATAGGTTGAAGTTGCCAAAATGTCCATTTGACGACCTGCGTCATTGACGTAGTATTCACGGTCAACATGCGCGCCTGTAGCTTCTAATAAGCTGGCAACGGTCATACCGTATGCCGCACCACGACCATGTCCAACATGCAAACTTGAAGTCGGGTTAGCAGAAACAAACTCAACCTGTATTTTTTTATCCGCATTGCTTTGAGTACGACCAAACTCGGCTTGTTGTGCTTGAATTTGATCTAAAATGGCAAAACGCTGATCGGCATTTAAGAAGAAGTTGATAAAGCCAGGCCCTGCGATTTCAGCTTTGGTGATATCTGCAACTTCTGGCAAATTTTCAAGGATTTTTTCTGCAATATCGCGTGGCTTCATGCCTGCTGGTTTAGCGGCAATCATGGCAACATTCGAAGCAAAATCACCGTGGCTTCGGTCTTTAGTACGCGTTAATGTACTGCTATTTTTCCAGTCTTGTGGAAGTACACCTTGCTGTTGAAGCGATTGGATTGCGTGTTCGAGAGCTGCTTGTATTGCCGTATTCATAATCTATAGAAAACTTGTCACAGAAAGAGTGCAAATATAGCAAATTTTGTGCGATTTAGGAAAAGGCATTTCTATTTACAGTGTAGATTCTACAAAAGAAGAACGAATTAAACGGAAGCTAAAAAGGATGGTGAAAGTTAGGTTTGAATTTAGCGGTAGGATTGAGTATTATTGTTATGTTATAATGTAACAATAATTGAGGCGAAAAATGAGATCGAATATCCATCCTGACTATCAGCAGGTGTTATTTCATGACACCAATGCCAATACCTATTTTTTGATTGGTTCAACGCTAAAACCAAAGCAAACTAGAGAATATCAAGGGCAAGTCTATCCTTATGTGACACTAGATATTTCAAGTGCATCGCACCCGTTTTATACTGGTGAAGTACGTCAGGCAAGCAATGAAGGCCGAGTTGCGAACTTTAATCGTAAATTTGCACGTTTTACCAAACAAAAAGCATAAATTATTTTAAAATAAAAAAGATCCACTTGGGCGATAACTGCTCAACGTGGATTATGTAATTAATCTTAAAAATATTCCTATTGCTACTATAAATATAAGAAATACCCCTTTTACTCAAAAAAGAATTAAGCTTAGTAAGGTTAATTGGAATATAAGTTAGTAAATTTGCTAACTTATAAAAAAACAGACAGGACATGACAGCAATGACGCAAACCAAACATCCCCTTTATATTCCTTATGCAGGAAATACCTTATTGGAACTCCCGTTGTTGAACAAAGGTTCAGCATTTAGCGAGGAAGAAAGGACACGTTTTAATTTGCATGGCTTGATTCCACACGTTGTTGAAACAATCGATGAGCAAAGTCAGCGCGCCTATCAGCAGTATTCTGCATTTCATGATGCGATTAATAAGCATATTTATTTGCGTAATATTCAAGATACCAATGAAACATTGTTCTTTCGTGTATTAGAAGATCATTTGGCAGAAATGATGCCGATTATTTATACACCAACTGTGGGTGAGGCTTGTCAGCGTTTTTCTGATATTTATCGCCGTCATCGTGGGGTATTTATTTCTTATCCTGACCGCGAACACATTGATGATATCTTACAGAATGTAAATAAAAAGAATGTCAAAGTGATTGTGATCACTGATGGTGAACGTATTTTAGGACTTGGCGATCAGGGTATTGGCGGGATGGGGATTCCAATCGGTAAACTCTCATTGTATACCGCTTGTGGTGGGATTAGCCCAGCGTATACATTGCCAATTACTATTGATGTTGGTACCAATAGTCAACAGCTATTAAATGATCCGATTTATATGGGATGGCGTCAACCACGTATCAGTGGTGATGAATATTATGACTTCGTAGATGATGTGATTAAAGCCATTCATCGCCGTTGGCCAAAAGCATTGGTTCAGTTTGAAGACTTTGCACAGAAAAATGCGATGCCACTTTTGGAAAAATATCGTGATCAAATTTGCTGTTTTAACGATGATATTCAAGGAACTGCGGCTGTTTCAGTAGGATGCTTGATTGCGGCAAGTCGTGCAGCGGGCAAACAACTCAGAGACCAAACCATTACTTTCTTGGGTGCTGGTTCGGCAGGTTGTGGTATTGCTGAGCAAATCATAACGCAAATGGTTGCTGAAGGTTTAACCGATGCAGAAGCACGTAAACGCGTATTTATGGTTGACCGCTTTGGTTTGATTACTGAAAATCAGCCAAATTTATTGGATTTCCAACGTAAATTAGCACAAAAACCTGAATCAGTTGCGCATTGGGCAAATGTTGAAGACGTGATTTCATTATTGGATGTCGTAAAAAATGCCAAACCGACAGTATTGATTGGTGTTTCAGGTCAGCCGGGGCTCTTTAGTGAAGAAGTGATTAAAACTTTGGCACAAAATTGTGAACGTCCAATTGTTCTACCGTTGTCGAACCCGACATCGCGTGTTGAAGCTGTGCCAGCAGATGTTCTTCAGTGGACAGAAGGCCGAGCATTGATTGCAACAGGTAGCCCATTTGCACCTGTCAATTATAAAGGCAAGTTATATAACATTCCTCAATGTAATAACTCTTATATTTTCCCGGGTATTGGTTTAGGTATTTTGGCAGCATCTGCGACTCGAGTAACCGAGAGCATGTTGGTCGCTTCAAGTACAGCATTGGCGGATTGTTCACCAATGCTTCAAAACCCTGAAGCGGATTTATTGCCTGATATTAATGAAATTCAGAAAGTATCGCGTTTGATTGCCTTTAAAGTCGCTAAAGCTGCGATGGAAGCAGGCGTTGCCCCGATTGTGTCGGATGAAATTTTACTTGAAAACATCGAGAAAAATTTCTGGAAACCTGAATATCGTCAATATAAACGTATTCCATTCTAAATATTTAGCGTGTGAAAGAGTAAAAAAACACCCCGACTAATTCGGGGTGTTTTTTTGCATCATAAAATGCTGATTGAAGCCAAGAGTAGATAGGTTGGTTTAATGAATGATTTAGAACAACCAGAATTGAAGTGGTATTACTGATAATAAGAAGAATACATAAAGAAAAATGAATATCGTCAAGGCTCAGGTTGTTATTATAGATATAGTATTCGTTTCGATTATAAATTCTGAGTGATTGAGCCATATGGCTGATATGGTGAAATCAGCCATAAATGAATAGATCTCTGATTGAATTTAAATTAGGAAGATGATGTTCATCTAAGCCACTAGTTTTTCCTGAAGATAATAGTCTAATAATCCAAAGAAAGTTGTCATATTAGGAATATCTGATACCGAAATTTTAAAGAAGTTTCCTTTGCCCCCTTGTTTCTGAACAAAGAAAAAGCCATTTTGAATACCAAAGTCAGCTATTTCAGAATACATTAGCATTTTATTTTTATATGCAAGACCTGTGGCTGATACTTTCATGACACCAAAATTTAAACTACTTTTTTCCTGTAATGCCTTTTGAATCTGTGGTTGTAAATTTTGAATTTCAAGCTGAATTAATTGTTCACGTAATTTATCTATATCTTTGATATTACTGTTTGCTTTGATCTGTTGATGACCATTTTTGACTGTAATATATGTATGTTGACCTGTATTGATACCTTGTACGCGTACTTGTACAAACTTATAAAAATACTCAGTTTTTGCATTTAACAGCACTGTTCTGGTTCCAAATAAACTTTGTTTTGTTAGCTGATTTGGAGACAAAATAATTTTTTCTTTAAATCCCCAAATCCAAACAAAAATCAGAAATATAAAGCATAGTATGACAATCATTTTGATTTCAGTACTTAAAAATGCAATAAATAATAGAATGGCTGTTGCCATAATCCTTAGAATAAATGTCTGTCTATATTCAGAAATTTTTCTTCTACTCATATTTTCCCCATATTTTTAATTTTCATTTCTATGATATTGCTTATGTCTTTAAGCGATAATTCTTTTCAAAGAACAGGATGAGCAAGTAATTTGAGTTTGACATAAGGAATAAAAAGATGCGTATTTTAATATATTTATTTGTAGATTAAAACATGAAAAATAAGGGTTTTTATCGACTATAGTACTGACTTATTTACAGCAAAGAGACTGTTAAAATTTGAGTAATGAACCTATAAATAATTTTTATTATGGTTTGTTGTTAGAAAAAATCGCCTGCTATGCTCAATATGAAGAATAGTAGGCGATGGTTTTTACATTGAATATAAGGCGTTTATACCGGCTTTATATTCTATTTATAAGGGGTTATGATTTAGATTTTCTTTCTTCGATGGCAAATTTTAGTAAAGAAGCACTGCGGTAAAAACCGTGTGCGAACTTTCCAAATGGCATGGTAATAAAGAATGTCATGACCGTAGCTAAATGGAAAATCAGTAAAAGTGCCATGTATGGAGAATTACGAAATGCCATGAGAGCTAAGCCTGAAGCACTGACTAAAATTAAAAGGAAAATAAAGCCTCGATCTACAGGTTTTTGCTCGCGGTCACCATGTAATGGGTGGCGTTTAAGGTTTAAATAGAGCAAGCCAGATGGTCCAATCACTAAGCCAAACCCACCCAAAGTACCCAAAATAACAGGCAAGCTAAAGATAGGGTACGGCGCATGTAGGTTAAGGAAATAGTGATATAAAGTCGCTACACCTGTGGCTGCAAAGCAAAGCATAAAGCCATAAAAGGTGAGGTGATGGAACACGCGGCGGATTTGTGTGTAACGGTCATCTTGCTCATTACAGCCTTTGCCATGTCCACCATCTAAATATTTAAGCGTTAATACATTTTGGGTAGCTTGAACTAGATCTGGTTTTTCAACTTTGCCGTGAATAACTTTAGATGTTTGTCGCCAAAATTTACTAATCCCAATGCCGAGCAAAACAATCGCAACTGTAAAGGTCGCTCCAAACAGTAGCGCTAAAAAGTTATGCGGGAAAATCGCATAGAAATTACCTTGATAGCCTGCAAACAGGTCAATGCCTTTGTGCCACACCACAGCTAACATGCATAAAAAGAAAATAACTGATAGCGCCGAAACAAAAGGAATTCCCACAGACTTATAAAGTCGGCCTAAAGGCTGAGGTGTCGCAAACTCTTGGTAAGTTTCCAAACGTACTTGTGCCATTGCTTTTGGAATGTTTACACCAAACTCATGCGGCGGGGCATATTGGCAAGCGTGTAAACAAGCACCACAGTTATGGCACAGGTTTGCGAGGTAATGAATATCGGCTTGATTAAACTCAAGACGCTTGGTCATCGCCGCAAATACAGCACAAAATGACTCACAGTAGCGACAAGCATTACAAATTTGTAGGGCTCTTTGAACTTCCTGCTCATGGTCAGAGAGCTGAACAACTGGAATTAGGGCTTTAGTACTAGCATTCATGTTCAACTCCTTGTGAAAGTGCATAGTGGGCTGCATTTTTTCCGGCAATGCGTCCAAACGTTGTGCCAATCGACATACCAACGCCAGCGGTATAACCCTGACCAAGTACGTTACCTGCCATCATTTCACCTGCGACAAACAGGTTGCGGCTGGCTTTATTGTTAAAACGCACCGCAGCATCGTCTTCGACTTTTAAGCCTAAATAGGTAAAGGTAATGCCGGGTTTAAGCGCATAGGCATAGAAGGGTGGGCGATCGAGAGGAACTGCCCAGTGGGTCTTGTTGGGAACAATATTTTGGGTGGTGCAGTCATCTAAAACTGTGTGGTTAAAGGTGCCTTGCACACAGGCTTGATTAAATTCTTCTACGGTGTGACAGAAGGTTTTTGCATCTAGCCCGATTTTTTCGGCCAGTTCTTGAATGCTATTTGCTTTTACCCCCGCAAACACAGGTGGCATAAAGCGACCAATGGCTTTTGAATCAATAATCGAATAGGCAATTTGCTGAGGTTGTTTGGCAACAAGGCGGCCCCAAATCGCATAACGTTTTGGCCAGAAGTCTTCGCCCTCATCGTAAAAACGTTCGGCTTTGTTATTGACCACAATACCCAGTGAAACGCAGTCAATACGGGTGCAGATGCCGCCATCATATAACGGTGCTCTTGCATCTACAGCGACGCAATGCGATTGTGATGGATCACCAATAATATCGGCGCCTTGATCTATCATAAATTTGAGCAAGTTGCCTTGATTAAAGCGGGTTCCGCGAATAATGAAATTATCGGCAGGCCATTCGCCATTTTCATTTTGTCCCCATGCTTCTCTTAACCATTCCAGATTTGACTCAAAACCACCTGCGGCCAATACACAGCTTTTCGCTTTAAATACACGACCATCTTCAGCAATTGCGGCTTCAAAATGTCCTTGAGTTAACTTTAGGTCTTTAATTTTTGTGTTGTATAAAATCTCAATGCCAAGTTCTTGAGCACTACGGTAGTACGCATTAATGAGGGCTTTACCACCACCCATAAAAAAGGCATTGGTACGAGCAACATGCAAAGCACCCGATAGTGGCGGCTGAAAATTAACACCATGTTTACGCATCCAGTCGCGACATGTTGCCGTGCTACGAATAACCAGACGGGCTAAGTGCTCATTGGTTTTGCCCGCAGTCACTTTAAGTAGGTCTTGCCAATATTCTTCTTCAGGATAGGCATCGACCAATACATCTTGAGGAGCATCATGCATGCAACGGAGGTTACGAGTGTGTTGTGAGTTACCACCACGCCATTCTTTAGGTGCTGCTTCTATGACAAGCACAGATGCGCCACTTTCTTTTGCCGTGAGCGCGGCACACAGTGCGGCATTCCCACCACCAATTACAATCACATCATGCATGGATTTCTCCCTTTCTCAGCTAAGGCTAATGTAGCTTTAAAAGGGAAGGTGAAGTGAGAGGCTAAGCTTGAATGGGTATTTAGTAAAAGTGAACACTAAGCGCTTAAGTGTTTACGAGTTCAGCACCAGGCCAACGCTTTTCATTAATCAGGTTAGTCACACAAGCACGAATCACCACTTTGGTGGCTAGAGTAGCAGGCGAGAGTTCTTCTTCAGACAGACTAATTAAATAGTTAATACGCTCAATGGCAGGTTCTACAATGCGCAGTAAACAGAGGTCTTGCCGTGAGTTTAACGATGCACCCGCAGGCTGGATGGTTGCCATTTCGAGTTGGCTAATGCTTTCCATTAACAAATGCAGCCCATCAATTTCATAGGCCACTTTAAGCTGATGAATTTTCTGTTCGAGCAACAAGCGCAGTCCATGTCGTTGACTCGGTAAAATCAGGGGAAGTTCTTTAAGCTGTGAATGGGTAATGGTTTGAGTGTCGATACAACTTTCAAGATGGTACTGACTCAGCACTTCTTTAGGCGAGATTAAAAACATTTGCTCTTTGACTAAAGGCTGTATGGCCCACTGTGGGTCGACATCGTCACTAAAGATGATCGCCACATCGAGCTGCCTTGCATTCACTAAGGCTTTGAGATCACCCGACAAGCCTTCAATTAAACGGACTTTAATGTCGGGATAACGATTTCTCATGAGTTTTAAAAAGTGCGTGCCTATAACCGACGCGACACTTGGTGAAAAACCGACGGTGACATGACCGCTTAAACGTGAAGAATGTGCAGAGTCTACGGCATGGTCTAAGTGTCTAAGCGCCAGTTGAACCTGTTGAAAAAAAGCTAAACCCGCAGGGGTGGGAACGGTACCTAAAGCAGTACGTTGTAAAAGGCGAATAGAAAGCTCGCTTTCTAATTTTGAGATTTGCTGACTTAATGCAGAAGTTCCAATATCGAGATTTTTTGCAGCTTTACCTAAGCTTCCAGACTCGATCACTGCAATAAAATACTTTAATTGTTTGAGTTCCACGGCAAATACTACATTGTCCTTTGTTCATTATTCTACACTGGTTTATCGCTCTGCATTTTGTTCTATTACGCTACGTAAACCGTCTAAAGAGTAAAGGCAACATCCTCTCAAAATGCTGCCTTTTAGAGCTTTTATTGTTTAACCTGCTCAAGACCCTGTTCTTCAATAATTTGTGTCGCTTGAGGCGATTTCACAAATTGAATAAGTTCTTTTGCGACTTTTGCATGTTCAGAGTTTTTACCAATGCCTGCTGCAAATACAGTGACTTTTTGATAAGGAGCAGGAATTGGGCCGACTAAATCAACTTGACCATATTGGCCAGTAAAAGGTTTGATTTCACTAATTTGCTGGAACCCAATATCAAACTGGCCTTCAGCAATACGTTTTGCAACGCGATCACCGACTACTTTTTCTGCTTTACCAGCAATCACTTTGTACTCGACAGGTGGGAAGCTTGGGAAAACATCTTTTTCAAGATGTGTACCGCTCGCACTTGCTGAATAACCAATGTGCTTAGCATTTAATAAAACTTTTTCAAATTTTGCCGCAGAGCTAATGTCTGGTTTTGGCGCGCCTTTAGGCACAGCCATGCCAATGCTCGAATTCACTAAAGGACTTTGTGAGTTTGGGTCTACATAGCCTTTTTCTGCAAGCTTGTTCAGTTCAGGAGCAGCTAAGACCACCATGTCAAAACGTTCACCACGATCGAGTCGGTTTGGGATTGCAGTTGGCGAAGCGCCCATTGATGAACCAGACGAAAGGTGAACCGTGTGACCAGTTTGCTTTTCAAATATTGGAATGAGTTTTTCCATAGATGAATAGAAACCGCCTGAACTAATCACTTCGAGTGTATCTGCGTTAGCAAGCGTTGAGCCTAAGCCTGCACCAGCTAGGCAAATGGTCATGAAGATAGGGGACTTTTTCATAGTATCTCACGTTAATGACAGGAGAGCACAGTACGGCTGCAACATGCGCCGTACTGTTCATTAAAATTTCAGGTTAAGTCATTGTTTTAAGGGCCAACCTTTGCAGGTTCAGCAATCGCGTCAGATTTGTTCTGCTTAGAACCGCGACATAAATACAAGCTTGAGATGAGACTACATACCGCTGCTAACATCAGCCAGAATGCTGGTGTGCTGGCATTGCCTGTGTTTTCGACAAGGTAAGTACATGCCATTGGCGTCATACCACCAAAAATAGCGGCTGCAAGGCTGAACGCTAAAGAGAAGCCAACTGTACGAACACGTTTTGGCATTACTTCGGCAAGTGTTGCGACCATGGTGCCGTTGTACATACCAAAGAAAAATGAGAAGTAAGCAAGCGTAATAATTAGATTGGTAAAACTAATGTCACTCACTAACCAGCTTAACACTGGATAAGTTGTAAAGATGGCAAGGGTTGTAATGCCGACTAACACTGGACGACGACCAATTTTGTCTGAAAGCAAACCACCCATTGGTAACCAGAAGAAATTGGATAAACCTACAAACACGGTTGCTAAAAGGCTGTCTGTGACCGACATTTCTAGAGTACGTTTTGCATACACAGTGGTGTAAACCGTAATGAAATAGAACGTGGTTGTGGTCATGGCACTCATCATCATACCTGCAAGTACAATGCGCCAGTTGCTCGCAAGCGTGCTGAAAATTTCTTTTGAAGTAGGATGCGATTTTTGCGCTTTAAAGTCTTCAGTTTCTTCTAAGGTACGGCGGAATAAGAAGATTAAAGGAATAATCAAACAGCCAATGAAAAACGGAATACGCCAGCCCCATTCACCCACTTGAGCATGAGTTAAAATGGTGTTGAGCCAGTAGCCAAGTAATGCTGCGAATACCACCGCAATTTGTTGGCTGCCAGATTGCCAGCTTGTGATAAATCCACGGTTTTTATCTGTTGCAATTTCAGCTAGATAAATCGATACACCACCAGATTCAACACCTGCTGAGAAGCCCTGTAACAGACGCCCAATCACCACCAAAATTGGCGCAATAATACCAATGGTTTCATAACCTGGTACAAAGGTAATTAAGATGGTGCCGATGGCCATGAGGCTTAAAGTCACAATAAGCCCTTTACGTCGTCCGACTTTATCGACATAAGCCCCCAAGAAAATAGCACCGAGGGGACGCATAAGAAAGCCCGCTGCAAACACGGTAAATGTCATCATTAAAGAGACATATTCATTCTCAGAGTGGAAAAATTTTGCTGCGATATAAGTAGCATAGAAACCAAAAAGAAAAAAATCGTACTGTTCTAAAAAGTTGCCACTCGTTACATTTAATATTTTTTTAAACGTAGCACTACGTTTATTCCTACTATTATCCATTGGAGACCTCCTTGGTCTGACAGAATGGAAACATTCAACATTATTCTTGGATATAAACTAATTCGCTCGAAAAGACCTAAAAGAAGAATGGGGCAGAGGGCTTTACAGATATCCTTAGTAAAGAAGATGTGACGCCTTGTTTCCAGTTCAAGTTACATATTCATATTTCTATTAAGTAGAAATCCTATTCAAAGTGAAATGTAATCCTAAAAAGCAGTCAGGAGTAAGGGGACAAAATTAATTAGGTATTTAATAAAATTAATGACTCTTTATAGAATCATTTCAGAACATGGCCAGATTTGATTTTGAATTAATTCTTTTATACAGGCTTTAATTGCTGATTTTGCAGCCAGTGCAGCAGGAGATAACTCATCCTCAGAGAAACTGACTAAGTAGTTAATACGTTCAATTTCGGGGGAAATTACTTTTAGAAGCTGTAATTGGTGTTTATATTCATTAAGACAAGCACTTCCAGGGCGAACACTTGCAAGGTCAAGGTGAATTAGACTATTCATCAGTAAATGTAGACCATCAATTTCATAGACAACATTCAGTTTACCAATCTTATGCTCAAGTAATTTTCTTAAGCTATGGCGTTGACGTGGTAATACTAACGGGATATCACCAATTTGCTGCGACTGAATAATTCCACTTTTGATACAGTCGGCAAGACCGTATTTTTCGAGCACTTCTTTGCGCGCCATTAAATACATTTGTTCACGTACCAAAGGTTGTATCGACCACTGTTTATCAATTTCATTGGTAAAAATAATCGCGATATCAAGCTGACGCGAGTTAATTGCTTGAATCAGGTTGTCCGAGAGTGTTTCAATCACTTCTAAGCGAATATCGGGATAGCGTTCAGACATTAATTTCATTAAAGGTATACCAAGCAAAGCACTAATGGTTGGTGGAAAACCAAGGCTGACATGACCAGAAAGCCGTGCCGAATGCGCAGCATCTATCGCAAAGTTCACTTGACGTAAAATCAGTTGAGAATGTTTTAAAAATGCCAAGCCTGCTGGGGTCGGTGTAACACCAAAAGCATTACGTTGTAATAAGCGAATGCTTAACTCTTGTTCTAGTTTACTAATTTGCTGACTAATGGCTGACGCACCAATATCAAGTTTTTGAGCTGCTTTTCCGATACTACCCGCTTCAACAACGGTCAAAAAATACTTTATTTGTTTTATTTCCACATTTTATCTCAACTAGATTTTAGTCATTCGTGAAGTGTAAGTTTATTCAATATTTGAAAATAGCGTTGAATGTTTTCTTTTCTATCCATCTTAAGTCGTATATGGATGTTTCATTTGGGTATCAATCGTGAATAACAAGATTAGAATCAGGGGAAGATATTTTAATTCTCCCATCACATTGGAACTCCATTTTTTGTGTATCTAGATTAATTGGCTGATCAATTTTAGGTGTAGATATTGGTATTTTTGCTCTCTTACAGGCTTTACTTGATCTGTTCTGAGTATACGTTTGGGTTATTTCCTACTTTTCGGATCATTCAAAGTACTATAGGTTGTGAATAATATACTTATAACCTACTACAATCAGAATAAAGATAACGGTATGTTTTGTCATCATGACTGAACAATAACGTGGCCTTTCAATTAAAAAAAGCCAAGCTGACTTGAGTCTATTCAACTTGGCTAAATGATGGGCTTACTTTAAGTTTTTAGTAAAGAAGTCAGCTAATTTATCGAAAGGGATTAAATCAACACGGTCATAAAGATCAACGTGTCCAGCACCTTTGACGTAATACAGCTCTTTAGGTTCACCTGCACGCTTATAAGCATCTTCACTGAACTCCTTTGAATGTGCCTGATCACCAGTAATAAATAGCATTGGACGAGGTGAGATGGTTTCTATGTCATTAAATGGATAGAAGTTCATAAACTTGATATTACTCGTCAAAGTTGGATGTGTAGTCAACTCTGGGCTTGAGCCTTTAGGTGTAAATTCACCACGTGGCGTACGGTAAAAGTCATAAAATTCACGTTGAATAGGATGGGTATCGGCAGTGAGTTCATGTACTGTACCACTGGTATACTCTGTTTTACCCCCAGTAAATTCCACATAACGCTGTTGAGCTGCATTTGCAATGATCTGTTTTCTTTGCGCTAAGGTTTGAGAATGGTTCAATGCATTACGAGCAGCAGAACCCATATCGTACATGCTGACTGTTGCTATAGCTTTCATCCGTGGATCAATTTTCGCTGCACTAATCACAAAGCTGCCACTACCACAAATCCCTAAAGCACCAATACGGTTACGGTCAATAAAATCACGGGTTCCCAGATAATCTACTGCTGCACTAAAGGCTTCAGCATAGATATCGGGAGCGACCACATTACGGGGTTGACCATCACTTTCCCCCCAAAATGACTGATCAATTGCAAGCGTCACAAACCCTTGTTCTGCCAACTTTTGGGCATACAGCATGGAGCTTTGTTCTTTGACAGCGCCCATCGGGTGTCCAATGACAATTGCAGGGGATTTGGTATTTTTCTTGAGATGTTTAGGGATGACCAGATTACCCACAATATTCATGTTGTACTGGTTTTTAAAAGTTACCTTTTGGATGGTGACCTGACTGCTTTGATAAAAGTTATTTGCGCCGTTTGACATATCTGCCGCCATCGTTGAGGTTGAAGAAAATAAACTGACTGTAGTTGCCAGAGCAGCGGTTAAGGCCACATTACGAAATTTTTTCATCCGAGTTTGCATGATCTCAGCTCCCATATCAGATGTGTTTTAACAAGTTTAGGTATGGAAGAAAGTCTAGCTACTTTGGGTGTTCAGGATTAGTCTAAAAAAACGGCATAGACTTATGATAAATATTCATTAATTTACAAGCAAAATCTTTTAATTTTTGGATATTCATTAAGTTAAGGGCAAAATTTGCAGTGAAATGAATCTGCTGTGGTGACCAATGATCTCATGACTGTAGAGATCGATTCATGAATTATATACATAACTCTATTCTTTTAACCCTGCTTATTCCCAACGGTTCTTATTTTTATAATTAGCATCTCAATCTTATGTCAGGAATAACAATGTCAAGTCCTCTAGAAGAACAAGAGCATGTGGAACCACCTGCATATTGGAGTGGTGTTTTTGCAATGAGCTTATGCATTTTTGCATTGATTGCCTCTGAATTTATGCCAGTCAGTTTACTTACTCCAATTGCCGCGGATCTTCATATTACAGAAGGGCTGGCAGGACAAGGAATTGCTATTTCAGGCACTTTTGCTGTCATTACAAGTTTGACAATCTCTCGCTTGGCAGGAAGCATCAACCGCAAAACCTTATTATTAATTTTAACTGCTATCATGGCAGTGTCAGGTGCAATTGTCGCACTTGCACAAAGCTATACAATCTACATGATTGGACGAGCACTGATTGGTATGGTCATCGGTGGCTTTTGGTCAATGTCAGCAGCAATGGCAATGCGTTTAGTGCCAAGTGCCCAAGTTCCTCGCGCATTGGCGATCTTTAATAGTGGTAATGCCTTGGCAATGGTGATTGCTGCACCTTTAGGCAGTTATTTGGGATCAATCATTGGTTGGCGCGGTTCATTTTTTAGTTTGGTTCCTGTTGCCATACTCGCACTTATTTGGCAGTGGATCAGCCTGCCATCCATGCAGGTTACATCTGAGTCAGCAGAAAAACGTTCATCAATTGTGGGGTTATTAGGTAATCCTGTGGTGATGATTGGTATGCTGGCGGTCAGCTTATTTTTTATGGGGCAATTCTCACTTTATACCTATGTCAGACCATTTCTGGAAACCATCACCCAGGTTAATATTTCGACCTTGTCCCTGATTCTGCTTGGAATTGGAGTGATGGGATTTATTGGCACCAGCGTCATTAATACTTTCCTGAAACGTGGGTTTTATACAACCTTAATGATGATCCCAATCATGATGGCGGTCATTGCAATCAGCTTAATCTTTTTTGGGACATGGCCAATTGTGGTCGCTGTGTTGCTGGGTATATGGGGATTTTTGGGAACGGCGGCCCCTGTAGGATGGTGGAGCTGGTTGGCCCGTACCTTGCCTAATGATGCTGAAGCTGGTGGTGGTTTAATGGTGGCAGTTGTCCAGCTCGCAATTGCATTGGGTTCAACACTCGGTGGTATGTTATTTGACCATAGTGGTTATCAGGCGACTTTTGGGGTGAGTGCCATTATTTTAGTGATTTCTGCGATTTTAACTTCACGTCTTAGCACGAAGCAAAAAAATTAAGGAAACTTAAATATGAATATAAAACATTCTCTTTAAGATATTCCTATAAACCATTATGAAAATTTTAAGGCAGATAGATAAAGCCCAAAAATCAACATGGTATTATGATTAAAATTCATCAATGAACGATAACCGTTCAGATGTTTGATTTGTCCCTAAGCCATACAGGGCGTAAAATGGTATATTCCAGAGGAGGATGTTCAATCCCCTCTGCGGTTCTTAAATTAGTCAATGTTTGACGCCCATTTCCTGCATAACTTTGACAATATTTTCGGTTTTGGCATCCAAATCCATACCTCCCAAGGTACTGATTACAATATCCTGCCGCTGAATGGCATCTCCTTCAAATATGTCGATCTGTTTATCATTATGGACAATATGGAGTTTACTTTTCTGACGAAAAAATAAACTTAATTGTACATTAGGTTGTTTGATCCATCATGAAATGACCTATTGTGTTGTAAGACCATTTGCATCTATCAAGATCACTTTTTTTCATTTCAACTTTATCCATTAAATTTATATTGTTACGAGTATAAGAATGGGAAAATAAATGATTAAGGACTTAAAATTGAATGGAATCATGAAAAAAACTAATTAATAAGTTCTATACTGATTTCAAGCGCAATTTCAAACAGGGATACAAGCATTGTGATTACAAAAGAAAATTACAACGACCTCTATGCTTTCCTGATGGTAACTCGAGAGGGAAGTTTTACTAAGGCAGCAGGGAAACTAGGGGTTTCCCAGTCAGCTTTAAGTCATACTATCCGTGGGTTGGAGAAGCGTTTAGGGATGTTGCTGCTTACTAGAACGACCCGAAGTGTATCGCCTACAGAAGCAGGGGAACGATTACGGCAAACGATTAGTTCTAGCTTTGACTATATTGATAATGAACTTTCATTACTGACCAAACTGAGGGACAGTCCTGCGGGAACGATAAGGATTAATGCCAGTAGTCATGCGATTCGTCAAATTTTATTACCTAAATTACAGCAGTTGACCCAACTTTATCCAGACATCAATATCGAGTTGACAGCGAATAGCGGTATGGTTGATATCGTGGCAGAACGCTTTGATGCAGGTGTTCGGTTTGGTAGTCGGGTTGCTGAGGGAATGATCGCTGTTCGAATTGGTCCAGATGTTAATATGGCCGTTGTCGCCACCCCTGAGTATTTTGAAAAAAATGGCGTACCGCAGACTCCTCAAGATTTATATCAGCATTCGTGTATTGGTTTTAGATTAATGACTCAGGGAGGAATATATGCTTGGGAGTTTAAACATGATGGGCTGGAAGTCAAAATTAAAATCAGTGGACAATGGATCTTTAATGAGTCTTACCATAGTGTGGATGCTGTGCGTTTAGGCTTAGGTGTTGCTTATATTCCTGAAGATATGGTTGAAGATGACCTGTTAAGTGGGCGTTTAATTAAAGTACTTGAGCCCTATAGTATCCAGTTTCAAGGTTACCATTTATATTACCCACATCGACATCAACAGTCTCCAGCTTTGAAGTTAGTTATTGATGCTTTAAGATTTAATTAAAAAGATGGGGTGATAGACGAAAATGAAACACATGGATTGAGTGTTGAGTAGATCCTACAAATTCTATTTTACTTATCTTTTGAGGTTTTCATCACTTTGTTCATCTGTTTAGGTTCAAAGCTTTTTTCTATTGTATGAGAGTACATTAAAAGTACTCTCATACAACTCTTGCCATTTTCAGCCCTAGCTTATTCAACCGTAACCGATTTTGCCAAGTTACGTGGTTGGTCGACATCTGTACCACGTAAAACCGCAACATGGTAAGACAACAACTGTACTGGGATACTATAAATAATTGGTGCTAACCAAGGATTGACACTTGGAATGTTGACTACATGTTGGCGATCTTTTTCTTTGATATTGCTGTTTTCATCGGCAAAAACAAAAAGTTCACCACCACGTGCCTGTACTTCTTCCATATTTGATTTTAATTTATCGAGCATGTCATCGTTCGGTGCGAGGATAACAACAGGCATTTCAGTATCAACCAATGCCAATGGGCCATGTTTTAATTCACCAGCAGCATAACCTTCCGCATGAATATATGAAATTTCTTTCAATTTCAATGCACCTTCAAGCGCAATTGGAAAATTGGTTCCACGCCCTAAGAATAAGCAATGCTGTTTTTCAACAAACAGTTCAGAAAGACGTAAAATTTCTGCATTGTGTTGTAAGGTATCCAGAATCACTTTTGGACAATGCCATAATTCACGCGTAATTTCATCCATTTGCTGTGCTGAAATACGCTGTTTGACGTGCCCAATTTTCAAAACAAGGAGCATTAATGCTGCAAGCTGCGTTGTGAAGGCTTTGGTCGAAGCAACACCAATTTCAGGTCCTGCAAGTGTAAGTAAAGAATGATTTGTTTCACGAATCATTGAAGAAGTTGGAACATTACAGATTGCGAGCGTTGCAATGTCTAACCCTTTTTCTGCGGCACGTTTTTGTGTGTCACGTAATGCTGCAAGGGTATCTGCTGTTTCGCCTGACTGCGAAATACAGATATACAATGTACGATTGATAATTACAGGGGAGCGATAACGGAATTCACTGGCAATTTCAACCTGACATGGAATGTCAATCAGTTGCTCTGCCCAGTATTTTGCAATCATACCTGCATGGTAACTGGTACCACATGCAATCATTTGAATCTGTTCGATTTTCTCAAAATCAGATTCAGCATTTTTTAAGAAATCTTCACGTAAACCATTGCCATTTAACGCTTGAGAAATGGTTTGTTGTAATGCTTCAGGCTGTTCATAAATTTCTTTCAACATGAAATGTTTATATTCGCCTTTAGAAACATTGCTTACTGTCGCATCAAGTTCTTTAACAGGACGATCAATAGATTGAGTCCCGTGCGCAAAAATTTCAATTGAAGTACGTGTTAGGCGGGCAATATCGCCTTCTTCAAGGTAAATAAAGCGGTTTGTAATCGGTAAAAGAGCAAGTTGGTCTGAACCAATAAAGTTTTCACCAATTCCCACACCAATCACCAGTGGAGAACCTTCACGAACCGTGATGAGTTCATCTGGAAAATCTGCATGGACGATACCCAGTGCATACGCACCTTTAAGGCGCGGCACAATGTGCTGTACGGCATTCAAAAGGCTAGAATGTGTTTTTAATGATTCAGCAACGAGGTGCGCAACAACTTCAGTATCTGTTTGCGAGGTAAACACATAACCCAAGCCTTGTAGCTCTACTTTTAGTTCAGCATAGTTCTCGATAATACCATTGTGAACAACAGCAACTTTACCTGAAATATGCGGGTGAGCATTCACCTCAGTTGGTTTACCGTGAGTTGCCCAACGTGTATGTGCAATTCCCAATGAACCAAGCAAATGTTGTTCTTGAACGGCTTCTTCGAGATTCACCACTTTCCCTACACGACGTTCGCGAAGGACTTGATGATGATGAACGAGGGCTAGACCAGCAGAGTCGTAACCACGATATTCCAGACGCTTTAACCCTTCAATGAGTACTTCACTAATATTACGTTCTGCAACGCCACCAACAATACCACACATAATATATTCCTCTTATTTCTTAGTCTTTTGGGGACGTTGATAATTTGCTTTTTCAATTTGCTGAGCACGTTCAAATGCCAGCGTGTTCTCAGGTACATCACGTGTAATCACTGAACCCGCACCTACAGTTGCCCCATTGCCAATCTGGATAGGTGCAACCAGTGAACTGTTCGAGCCAATAAAAGCAGCATCACCAATAATGGTTTTATGCTTATTGACACCATCATAATTACAGGTAATGGTACCCGCACCAATATTTGAGCCTGCACCGACTTCGGCATCACCCAAATAGGTAAAGTGATTTGCTTTTGAACCTAAACCAATCGATGAGTTTTTAACTTCAACAAAGTTACCAATATGCACATCGTTCGCTAATTTTGCGCCTGGACGTAGACGGGCAAATGGGCCAATTTGCGTGTTTTCACCGACAACGGCACTATCAAAAATACTATATGGCTGAACTTTTGTGCCAGCTGCAATTTTGGTATTTTTGAGAATACATCCTGCACCAATCTCAACGTTGTTACCCAGTTCACAGTCGCCTTCAATAATGACATTGATGTCGATACGGACATCCTGACCGACTTTAAGTGAACCACGCAAATCAAAGCGTTTTGGATCGCTGAATGTAACGCCTTGGCGCATCAGTTCAAGTGCTTGCTGTGCCTGATATTCGCGTTCAAGTGCTGCAAGTTGGATACGGTCATTTACGCCTTCAACTTCAAATGCTAATTCGGGGTGAATCGAGGCAATTTCAAGTCCATCGGCTACGGCCATAGCAACAATATCTGTTAGGTAATATTCGCCTTGTGCATTGTTATTGGATAGACGAGGTAACCATTTATGTAATTTGGCATTGCTAACACAATAGATTCCAGTATTAATTTCCTGAATCTGACGTTGTGCATCGGTGGCATCTTTATGTTCGACAATAGCTTGAATTTTACCATTTTCCCGTACAATGCGCCCGTAACCTGTTGGGTCGGTCACATTCAGGGTAATCATACCGATTCCTGTTTGTGCAGTGGCATGTAACAATTTTTCAAGTGTTTCTTGATGAACCAAAGGAACATCACCGTATAAAATCAGCGATGTACCGTGTTGAGGAAGAACGGGCAGGGTCATTTGTACTGCATGTCCTGTTCCGAGCTGTTCGGCTTGTTCAACCCATTCAATTTGTTCATTCTTAAACGCTTGCTGAACCAAATCACCGCCATGACCAAAAATAGTAATAATGTTTTTAGCCTGTAATTGTTTTGCGGTATGGATGACATGACCGAGCAAGGGTTGTCCTGCCAAAGGTTGAAGAACTTTAGGCAGCTGCGAACGCATGCGAGTGCCTTTACCTGCAGCAAGAATAATCACGGTAGTTGACATAATAACCTACTTAAATGGTGCTGAAGCACCAGAAAGCAATAAATAGATGAGAATACATATTGCCGCCCAAAGGCCTGCAATAATGTCGTCGAGCATAATTCCGAAGCCACCAGCCACCTTTTGATCGGCAATGCGGATAGGCCACGGTTTCCAAACATCAAATAGGCGAAACAGGGCAAATCCAATTAGAATCCATTTTAACTCGATTAGATTAAAATAGATTAAAGGGAGTAAACTAATAGATTGCCCTGCAAATTCATCCCAAACAATACGACCATCATCGTGTACTTGTATGATTTCGGCTGTTTTTCCGCAAATCCAGATACCGACAAGCGACATGATGATGATGACAAAGACTGAACCTGAAAACCCAAGTGAGAGCCACAGTGGAATAAACAACAATGCAAATGCTGATCCAAATGTGCCGGGTGCTTTGGGGGTTAAACCTGAACCAAAGCCAACACCACAAAAGACAACCAAACGCTGTGCCCAAGACATGGCTTGAAAGTTGATAGATGGTTTATGCAAAGTGTTGATATCCGTGTAGATCTAAATGTTGTATTTCACCCTGATATTGGAGTTCTAAGCGAGGTGATGCTTGAATTTGTCCAATAATTTTAAGAGGAACATCAATTTCTTTTAATGAGAGTTCTGCATATTTTTGTGGTGAAATGGTGAAACAGAGCTCATAGTCATCGCCTCCTGCAAGTGCATATTGCCATTGTTGGGGCAGAGGTAAATGTGACAATGAGGAATCAATCGGTAAATCTTCTAAATTTAAAATCGCACCGACCTGTGAACCTTGAAGGATATGCCCAAGATCCTGAATCAGCCCATCGGACAGATCAATCATGCTTGAGGCAAAGTTGCGTAATTGCAGGCCTAATTCACAGCGTGGTGTCGGGTAGTCAAGACGTTGTTGTAATGAATGCCCTAAATGATGTAGCGCAAAAGCAGCATCGCCAATTTGACCGCTAACCACAATGTAGTCATCAACCTTTGCGCCTTGACGAGTAATGGCTTGTCCCTGTGGAATCCAGCCCAAAGCAGTAACACTGATGGTTAAATGTGGGCTTTGAGTGGTATCTCCGCCAATCAGTTGAACCTGATGAGGAGCGCAGCAATCGAATAGGCCTTGTGAGAAGTCACTGAGCCATGTTTCATCGACCTCAGGCAAGCTGAGCGCGAGTAAGATGCTGTGGGGTGTTGCACCCATGGCTGCCAAGTCAGATAAGTTGACGGCAACACTTTTCCAGCCAATGGCATGGGCAGAAGTCGAAAGCGGAAAATGTCGACCAGCAACCAGCGTATCTGTACAGATCACCAGTTGATGTCCGTGGGGAGGCGTGACCACAGCCGAATCATCTCCGATACCCAGTTCAGTTCCCGCTGTAGATAGGGGGCGCTGTGTTTTGAAATAACGGTCAATAATTGAGAATTCGGCCATGTAGTTTCGCCTGATTAAGCTTGTTTTTCAGCTTCACGTAAGCTTTGTGCTAGGCGGTCAAGTACACCATTGATGTATTTATGACTGTCTGCGCCACCAAAGTGTTTTGCAAGTTCAATTGCTTCATCTAACACAACACGGTATGGAATTTCCATGTGGTTACGAAGTTCATAAGCGCCTAAACGTAAAGTTGCCAGTTCAACACCATCTAATGCGTCTACTTCCCGATCAAGAACAGGAATAAGTAATGCATCAAGTGCTTCGTGGTCTGCAATCACTTGAGTGAGTAACTCATGGTAATAGTTTAAGTCTACTTTGTGCATGGCATTTTCGGCACGTGTACGCGCTTCAATTTCATGAACAGGGTTGTGGCTCATTTGCCACTCGTAGATTCCTTGTACAGCAAAACGACGTGCTTTACGTTTTGCTGCATAAATTGCTTGTAATGTTTGCGACATGAATTAAATAGCCTTTAGCAAGTTCACCATTTCAATGGCCGTTAAAGCAGCTTCGCTACCTTTATTGCCAGCTTTGGTGCCTGAACGTTCAATCGCCTGCTCGATGCTGTCTGTTGTCAGAACACCGTTAATCACAGGTAGGCCTGCATCTAAACCAACAACTCCTAATCCTTTGGCACATTCGCCTGCCACGAAGTCAAAGTGTGGTGTACTACCACGAATGACTGCACCTAAGGCAATAATGGCATCGAACTGTACTGAATTTGCTAATTTTTTTGCAACGACAGGCAATTCCCAAGCACCAGGAGCATGAATCACCGTGATGTTTTCTTCAGCAACACCATGGCGTTTTAGAGTATCAATTGCCCCTTCTAAAAGATGTTCAACGACAAAACTGTTGAAACGAGCAACTAAAATCGCATAGCGGCCTTCGCTTGCGAGATGTAATAAACCTTCAATACGGCGAATCGCCATAGCAACCTCGATTATTTTCCAGTGGCATCTTCGGCAGAAATATATTCCACCACTTCTAAATTAAAACCTGAAAGGGCATTAAAACGTAAAGGCGAACTGAGCAGATTCATTTTCTCCACACCCAAATCACGTAAAATCTGTGCACCTACACCAATGGTTTGATATTGATGTGACAGGGCAGCATTTGATTTTCCTGTTTGAGGATGGTGAAGCGCATCTAAAGCTGCACCTAAATCTGGCAAGTTTTTCTGACCAATCCAAACCAAAACACCGCGTTCGCTGTTTGCAATGGTTTGTAAGGCACGGTCAAAACTCCAAGCCGGTTCACCAGACTGTTTCTTCAGTTTTAACAAATCACGTGTTGGGTTAAAACCGTGAACACGGACTGTTGATACACCTTCTTTCGGTTCACCTTTGACAAATGCCAGATGGATATCTGGACTGCCTTGTTCTTGATAACGATATAACTGGAATTCTCCATAATCGGTATCAATGGTTTCTTTGCTTAATCGTTCAACGGTTTGTTCGTTGGTCATCCGATAGTGGATGAGATCGGCAATTGTACCAATTTTTAAGCCATGTTTCTCGGCAAATATTTCTAAATCTGGACGACGAGCCATTGTGCCGTCTTCTTTGATGATTTCGCAAATGACAGAAGCGGGTTCTAAACCAGCTAAACGGGCTAAATCCGAACCTGCTTCGGTGTGTCCTGCACGGTGCAATACACCACCGGGTTGTGCCATAAGTGGGAAAATGTGACCTGGTTGAACAATATCGCTTGGTTTCGCTGTAGCAGCAACGGCAGTACGAATAGTATGCGCACGCTCTGCGGCAGAAATACCTGTGGTAATGCCATCGGCAGCTTCAATGGAGAGGGTGAAGTTTGTGCCGTGCTGTGCGCCATTTTGGTCAACCATGAGGGGTAAGTTGAGCTGGGCGCAGCGTTCCTTACTCAAAGTTAAACATACCAGACCACGGGCGTGGGTGATCATAAAGTTAATGTCTTCAGCACGAACATGTGCCGCAGCCATAATTAAATCACCTTCATTTTCACGATCTTCATCATCCATTAAGATGACCATCTTACCAGCGCGGACATCCTCGACTAGCTCTTCAACCGTATTGAGCGCCATCCATTTTCACCTTAATTTAGTTTGCACACATGCTGTGCCTGTCATTATATGAAACTTATATTAGCAACTTTTAATTGCATTTGCCTATGTTTATCTATGTGACGCAGTGTCGCAAACATGGATATCTAATTGTTAATAATGGCAAGTTGCATAAAATCAACTGTAGCTTGAAATCTCTTTCAGTCGAATTTTGAATATTGTTATTTATTTCCAGAAAATGAAAAACCCGTGCGAATGATCAGATCAAAGCACGGGTTTAACTGGAACGAGCAGAAGGGGATTAAGCTTCGGTTGAAATCTGCTTTTTACCTTTTAAAATTTCGGTACGTAAACTTTGTGCCAGTTCAGCACATTCAGCATTCATGCCGTTAATCATAAATGCATGGCGCGTGAGGACATTGCTTGGATTTGGCAAGGCCACCAGTTGATAGCAGTCACTGACTTTTTTAAGCAGGTCATTGCTGAGGTAAAGTGCGCTTTCTTTTGCAGTAAGATGATGCGCCAAACGGGTCGCTGCCTGAGCTGCGTCAAGCTGCATATCTTCCACCATGCCCGCGACAGCAGAACGGGTTTGTAAAACGAAACGCTTTTCTTCACGGTAACGCTTGTAGAGTACCTCTGACAATAACTGGAATACAGTTCCAATCATCAGTAAACATTCGGTGGCTTTTGGATGCTGTGTGGTGGTGCTTAGCGTTGCGCCCTCATGATCAAATTCTTGTTCAACTTTAAAGTCGGCACTATTAAGTTGATAGTGTTTGGCGCAAAGTTCGGTACTTTTCTTTAAAAATAATTGGCAAAGATTGAAGTATGGAATAGAAACAGATTGGCTAACCGTATCGAGCAGTTGTTTTGGATCATAGAATTGAATATTGAGCGCAATTTGATGTTCGTTCATATCCTGTGTTGGTTGTAAGGCAGGATGATGTAAGGTTTGTTTTTTCGGTTGTTGTTGTACCTGTGCGATTGCAATCGCTGTTTGATGTTTTTCTTGTTCAAGTGCCTGAGTTAATTCTTGAATTTCATGTTTAAGACGCATTTCATTGTTAATGCGTGCCAAGTATTCACTACGACTTGGACGAGCAATGGCACGATAAGCAACCCAGAGTAAGGCATGCAGCAGTAGCGATAAAAAGATGGCGAGCCATTCGCTACGTAAAATTTCCCCAATGCTTGGCTTGATGAGTGTAACTTCAACGCTTCCGACTTTCTTTTCATTTTGCAGGGCATCGCGGGTGAAGACTTCACCTGAACGGGTTTTGTATAAACCATCCGTTGCAAGTACTTGGCTGTTGGCATCTAAAATGCGAATAGAGGCAATGCTTGGATTGGTTTTATAACGATCAACCAGTAATGCCAAAGACACACGATTTGGCGGATCCATTTCATGTAAGCTATCTGTGACCAGTTGCGATGTAACCAGTTGTCCCTGATTGGCACGGTTTTCTTTGAGTTGATGTGTGGTCGCAATCACCAACAAAATGGTTTGCAATGCAAAGCTTACAATTAATAGGCTAGCAAATAGCCCTTGTCTAGGTGCATTCAAGATAAACTTCCAAGGCAATTCAGTTCAAATTCGATTATGATTCCAACAATAATTGTAGCTCAGACTAGAGTCAATCCATGCGAGAAATCACCCTTATATCATTTTTAGGACCTGATCAACCGAACTTACTCAATCGATTGATACACATTTTATCCCATCATTCATTGCAAATCCTGGATATTAACCAAGCGGTGATTTATAACCAGCTTTCCTTGGGTTTTGTCACCGCATCCGATGACCCTGCCAAAACTGCACTGGCAATGAAAGAACTGCTTATTTTAGCACATGAAATTGGTTTAACTGTGCGTTTGAAACCAATCTCCAACGCAGAATATGATCAATGGGTAAGTGAAGGTGGGCAGCGCCGTTATATTGTGACGACATTCGCGCCAGAATTGACCGCATCCGATCTACATGCCTTGACTGAAGAAGTCGCAAAACAAGGTTTAAATGTAGAAACCGTGACCCGACTTTCATCACGTCTACATCGCGATGCTGAACAAACACAGGTTCCTGCACGTGCATGTATCGAGTTTAAAGTAAAAGGGCAGGTGTCAGATCTTCAAGCAATGCGTAAGGCATACTTGAACTTGTCAAACACACTCAATATCGATGTTGCAGTTCAGGAAAACGATGTGTACCGCACCAATCGTCGTCTGATCTGCTTTGATATGGACTCTACCCTGATTGGTCAGGAAGTGATTGATGAGTTGGCTCGTGAAGCGGGTGTTGGTGAACAAGTCGCAGAAATCACTGAACGTGCAATGCAAGGAGAACTTGATTTCCAACAAAGTTTCCGTGCCCGTGTTGCCTTATTAAAAGGCTTAGATGCTGCTATTTTGCCAGAAATTGCAGAACGTCTGACCATCAATGAAGGCGCACAACGACTCATTTCAACCTTAAAAGCATTGGGCTATCACACGGCTATTTTTTCGGGTGGGTTCCAGTATTTTGCAGAATATCTGCAACAAAAACTGGGCATTGATGAAGTACATGCCAACCATCTCGATATTGTTGATGGCAAAGTCACAGGTGAAGTTTCAGGTCAGATTGTGGATGCTGCCCGTAAAGCAGAACTACTTCAAGAATTGTCAGAGAAACTCGGCATTTCTTTGGCACAAACCATTGCGGTTGGTGATGGTGCCAATGACTTACCGATGCTGGCTTTGGCTGGTTTGGGCGTAGCATTTAAAGCGAAGCCATTGGTTCGCCAAACAGCAGACCATGCAATTTCTAATGTTGGTTTAGATGGTGTGTTGTATCTTTTGGGGATGCATGATCAGGAAATTCAGCAACTTTAATTGACGCTGTAAGCCTAAATAAAAGTGCAATTTCAGGATTGCACTTTTGTCATATTATTTTAATAAAAATGAAAGATTTAAGCCTGAAAAATTTAGACATATTTTTGGTTCAAAGCCGCGAAAAAAATTCAAAAATCATCTTCAAAATGCTGTCATGAATTGTAATGACACGCGAACAGCGATAAATGCTTTCGTTGGCTTATTTTTGTGGTCTAAAATTTTGTAATGACAAAATAATGTTGCGACAATATGTGTCGCTTAAGAGATAAATTCCCCTTTTTTTTTAGAAAAAACTTTGCATAATGCAATCAAAGGTCATTTTTAAAAGTCCGATTCAAAATGCAAATAACGACTGAGCAGCAAATAGCTTTGAGCGTTTCACTCACATCATGAGCGTGATAGACGGAGGTTTTATGATAACAGCAAATTTTGCCAGCTTTGTGGGGCTTGGCTTGATTCTAATTGCACTGGTTGCTGTTTTCTTTTCGCCCTTTCGTCATTGGCTTGGGTTTATGTTTGCAGGTATGGCGTTTTGGGGCATGATCGAAATCGTGCGTTTTGGTGTGCAGCATCTATTTCATTGGCCAATGACATACAGTTATTTAACGGCATTAAGCTGTGCAATGGCAGTGATTACACTGGTTTTACTCAGAGCAGATCGATTGGCTCAAAAGGCAATGGCACGTCGCCAACTGATTGAACATACCCCTGTGTATGATGACGAACAATAATAATAAGATTCGCGCTTACTCAACTCGGGTGTATTGAAAAATACACCTTCTTTTTTTTCTTAAAAATTATCATACAAAGCAATGTAGCAGCCCGATTAAGTTATGATACGATGACTCAAATCAAGACAAAATGACAATAGGCTAAATGCACATGAAGCTTTCTGCGATTCCTGTCGTAAAATTACCTTTAGTAAATGTAAGTACAGATCCACTCGATTTATTGTTGGTCGGGGTTGCCCTGCGGATGAAGCAGTTGGCGAAAACCAATCCTAAATTTATTGAACTCATCCATGATCGTCAGTTACGTATTCAAATTTCAACTGAAGCGGGATTTGCTCGACAAATTATCGTAAATCAAGGGCAAGTTGAAACAGTCGCTGGTTCAGAACAACCTGCTGATTTTTCTTTGCAGTTTGCAAACAGTGATCAGGCAGTTAAAACCTTGTTAAAAGGGAGTCCTGCTGCGTTTATGACTGGTATTCAGGACGGTAGCATTAAAGCAGATGGCGATTTCACTTTATTGGTTTGGTTTAATAAGGTTGCACGTTTATTGCCACCAAAACTTCCGAAACCTGTAGAAGAAAAAGTACAACATGCACGTGAGTTTGTTCGCCATAAGTTTGGTAAATAATCTTGGCATGAAATGAAAAAGCCTTCGTAAAATGACGAGGGCTTTTTTTATGGGTTAATTTACTTCCAGATTAAAAGTAACTGGCCCATCGTTGACCAGATGAACTTTCATATCGGCGGCAAAAATCCCCGTTTCAACCTGTGGATATTGGCTTTTGGCATACTCAACGAGTTGCTCATAAAGTGCTTTCGCTTCGTTTGGTGGCATGGCTGGGCCAAAATCGGGACGTAAACCTTTTTGTGTTTGCGCCATGAGGGTGAATTGGGAAACCAGTAAAACACCGCCTTGTGCCTGAGCGACATTCCAGCCCATTTTGCCTTGCTCATCATCAAAAATTCGATATTTAAAAATTTTATCGAGCAGTTTTTTCCCAATGTCTAAATTATCTTCTTTGGCGATTCCAAGGAATACCAATAAACCAGTGCCAATTTCGCCTGTAATCTGGTCATCGACCACGACTTTGGCTTGTTGTACACGTTGTAATAAAGCACGCATAATGAACAGGTTATTTCTGAAAAATATAAGCACTATAAAGCAGACATGGCTTTTTGAAAATGAAATCACTGCCTGAAATGGATGACTTTACGATGAAATAAAAGGATTTTAAGATGAATTTTTAGAGGGAATTTACGAAATCTAGGGTGTTTCAATCTAAAAATATGGTTTAATGCCCTGAGTTAAGAAAGATCTATATTCAATATGGAACCAATAATACGATCTCTACTCGATACGGATTTATATAAATTCACCATGTTACAGGTGGTGTTACACAAATTTCCTCAGACGCACAGTGTCTACCAATTTCGTTGTCGTAACCTCGAAGATACTGTTTATCCACTGAGCGATATTTTAGACGACTTAAATGAACAATTAGACCATCTTTGTAATTTACGCTTTCAGGACGATGAATTACTTTACTTGCGTAATTTGCGCTTTATTAAAAGTGATTTTGTTGATTATCTAGAATTATTCCAACTGAAACGCCGCTTTATTCATGCCAGTATTGATCGCCAAGGACGTTTAGATATTCATATCGAAGGGCCAATGGTTCAGGCATTAATGTTTGAAATTTTTGTGTTGTCTATCGTCAATGAGTTGTATTTTAAACGGATTCATTCAGACGCTGTGCTTGCCGAAGGCGAACGTCGTTTACAAGCCAAACTGGCGTTGTTAAAACAATTAGGACAGCAGCAGCAACCACAAAATAATCCATTTTTAGTGTCAGACTTTGGCACACGCCGTCGCTATAGTTTGGCATGGCATCAACATATTGTTGAAGAATTTCATCGTACTGCACCGAATATTTTCCGTGGAACCAGTAATGTCATGTTGGCCAAGGAAATGGGGATTACTCCAATTGGGACAATGGCGCATGAATTTTTACAGGCATTTCAGGCACTGGATGTACGGTTACGCAATTTCCAGAAAGCGGCTTTAGAGGCGTGGGTACAAGAGTACCGTGGAGATTTGGGCATCGCATTGACCGATGTGGTCGGAATGGATGCGTTCTTGCGTGACTTCGATTTGTATTTTGCCAAATTATTCGACGGTTTGCGTCATGACAGTGGTGATCCGTATGAATGGGGCGATAAAGCCTACGCACATTATCAAAAGTTAAAAATTGACAGTAAAACCAAAATGCTCACTTTTAGTGATGGGTTAGATTTAAACCGTGCATGGGATTTACATCAATACTTTAAAGACCGTTTTAAAGTCAGCTTCGGGATTGGGACGAATCTGACCAATGATATGGGCTTAAAACCTTTAAATATTGTACTCAAACTGGTGGAATGCAATGGTCAGTCTGTGGCAAAAATTTCAGATAGTCCAGGCAAAACCATGACCGATAACAATACCTTTTTGGCTTATTTGCGTCAGGTGTTTGACATTGACGAGCCTGAACAGGTCGGGTTAGAACGGGCTTAGGATAGGCATAAAACTTGTACATCAATAGAAACGCTTAAATCTGAAATTTTGTGATGAGTAGTACAAAAAATCAGAATAGTGAATAAATTGGCTATGCTAAGATCAAACTTGGCAGAATTGAGATTTCAAAAACTCTATGGCTATATCTGAATTTAACTTTGGCTTATTGATCGAAGCTGAAGAGCTTGTGCCACATTTGGGCAATCCACATCTAAAGATCATCGATTTAAGTCGAGCTTCGGTTTATGAGCAGTTGCATATTCCGCATGCCATTCATGTCAAACCACAACAACTGGTCAGACAGCAAGGGCTGACATCAGGGTTATTGCCTGATGAACAGCAATTACAACAACTGATTGAAACACTTCAACTCACACCTGAACAACATGTCGTGGTTTATGACGATGAAGGTGGTGGTTGGGCAGGGCGTTTCATTTGGAATTTACACTGCCTTGGTTTTTATCGAACCAGTTTATTAAATGGTGGTATTCATGCGTGGATTGCAGCGAAATACCCGACTTCGATAGAAATCCCTCAACCCATTTCTTCTTCACCGCTATTGCAAGTGGATACCCTACATGCAAAGGCTGTTCGGGTGGAATATCAAGATTTATGTGCCGAGGTACAAGCAGGTTCTGTACAGCTTTGGGATTGCCGAACGCTAGATGAATATACAGGACTCCGACTGGCGGCTCGCCGTGGTGGACATATTCCTGGTGCATTGCATTATGAATGGAGTACTGCCCTAAATCGGCAAAATCATTTAAAATTACACGACTTCGAGCGCATACAGCAACGATTACACCAGATAGGTTTTGATTTGGAACAACCTGTTGTGGTGTATTGCCAGTCACATCACCGTTCAGGTTTGGCTTATATTGTAGGGCGTTTATTGAACTGGCAGATTCGAGCATATGATGGCGCGTGGAGTGAGTGGGGAAATCGCCCCGACAGTCCAATTGTTACGGGAGAGAATCCATTTTGAGCCTCACAGATCAATTAAAGAAACAGCTTTTTTTACAGGCTCAGCGTATTGTGCCGCAACATCAACTTAGCCGTGTTGTGGGTAAGGTTGCTGCAAGTGAAAATCCAATTGTTAAAAATATTGCAATTCAGGCATTTAAATCGAAATATCAAATTGATTTATCGATTGCTCAACAAAAAAATGCGTTGGCGTATAAATCGTTTAATGAGTTCTTTACGCGTGGTTTGCAGCAAGGCGTCCGTGAAGTCGATGCCAATGTGCACAGTATTGTGAGTCCTGCAGATGGTATGATTTCACAGATCGGAAACATTGTAGAAGGTGAGGTTTTTCAAGCCAAAGGACAGCATTTTTCTGTAGAGCAGTTGGTTGCTGACCCTCAACTTGCAGAACCATTTCGTAATGGACAGTTTGCAACGGTTTATCTGTCTCCAAAAGATTATCACCGTGTGCATATGCCATTTGCAGGAACGCTTACGGAAACACTTTATGTACCGGGCGAGCTGTTTTCGGTAAATCAGGTTACCGCAGAAAACGTACCAAGTTTATTTGCACGAAATGAACGTATGGTGTGTTTATTCGACACCGAAATTGGTCGTATGGCGGTGGTGTTGGTCGGTGCAATGATTGTGGCGGGGATTGAAACAGTCGCGACAGGCAAAGTGAAGCCTACAGGACGTTTAGAACTTCAAAAGCACCAGTTGGCTTTGGCGAAAGGTGATGAACTTGGTCGTTTTTATTTAGGTTCAACTGCTATCGTTTTATTTGAACCGAATGCCATGCATTGGGATGCACAATTTAAAGCTGAATCTGTGGTGAACATGGGTGAGCGTTTAGGCGTGATAGGTTAGTTTTTCTGTTGCGAGGAAAATGACCTTCCATGAAGTGATTCATTTTTAGCAATCAATAAAAAAACAGTTCAAGTGAGCTGTTTTTTTATGTGGGTTTGTCAGCATTTCAGCAGACATTCGTGAAAAGCCAACAAACCCTAAAACCATTTGAAAGATGGGTTAGAAATTAAATTTTTGTGGATAGTTCTCTAAAGCACCTGTCAATGCCGCCAATAAAACGGTTTTCCCTGCAATAGAAATTTCAGGTTGGTTTGTCATCCATTTTAATTGTTGCGTCGCTGTTTTGTCGTTGACGACAGAATAGACGGACGACATTGCCTTCGTTGTCGGTGAATACAATGTTGCAATCTGTTCACTTGCACAATCATGTGGTTTGCATGAACTGAAAACCAGATATTGCTTACCTGCAATTGTGACTGACTTGGTTTCAGAAGTTGTTCCGCCTTGTTTTACCCACGCAGGTAAATTTTTATTTAAAGTCATCTTTTTAAATTCGGCTTGAGCAACTTTATCTGAGGAAATTTCTCGTGGTTGTGCTGCGTTTACAGTAGCGGCACAAATAAGAGAGAGTGCACCTAAAAATATTACTTTTTTCATAAAATCACCTTTTTGTATTTTATAGAAGGATTATAGATATTGATGAAACGTCGATATAGATAAAAATTATATGTAATTTGTTTCTGATTATTTAAAAATTGTGAATTAAGTCATGTTTCATCATTGATTTGTAGTGATATGTTTATTAAATTAATAAAATATATTTATATATAATAATTGATTTAATTTGATTGTAAATAAAAAAATTGATGTTTTTTTATTCGCCTTAATCTTTGCAGCACGATAAAGGATTGGTTGCATATGATTTGCGGTGAAAGACATACGTTTGCGTATGGGCACTTTCGCGGGATGTTATTTGGGTCGAGTATGTCTTTCAATTGTTTTACGAACAATGCAACTCAAATATGAGATGTCGAGAGAGTAGAAGTGGAAGCCGTTCTAGCAATACACCGACCAGAATGGCTTTTTATGACTGTGGCAGATATGTTTTAACCATTATGAAGTTTTGGTTTTCTTTAAGGCATCAATACAAGGTTTGTAGTCTTGTCTCGCGTGCTGCTTTTGCTCAGGGCTCAAACTGTTGTAACGGTCAATCCACTCTTTTGCAAGTTCTTTACGAAAGTCGGGATGTTGTACTGCATAATCAGAAATACTGCCTTGCTGGTACTTTTCCATTTCTTGCATGAAATGTGCATCATCCTGAGGAGGATTGGGTTGGCGTACAATAAAGCATAGCAATGCCTGATAGTGTTCAATCTCATTTTGAGATGGTTGCTGGATTTTGATGTTGGTAAATATGACAAGAACAAGCGCACATAGACCCAAAAAGATAGACAATTTTTTCATGGCGACACAATAGTGGGTTTGATGGTTAAAAATCAAGAGAAATTCTAGTTTCTACCATCAGGTAAAGTACAATCAGACATTTAATTGTCAGCCTGATAGAGTCGTTCTTTCGGAAAAACTGCTTTAAAACAAGAGCCTTGATTTGGGCGAGATTCAATTTCCAAATGAGCATTGTGTTGCATCAAAACATGCTTCACGATTGCCAGCCCTAAGCCTGTCCCCCCTGTCTGGCGGCTACGTGCCGTATCTACCCGATAAAAGCGTTCAGTTAAACGTGGGAGATGATTCGGGTCAATGCCTATTCCATTATCTTGAACGGTAAAATATCCGTGGTCATGGTCATCATGCCAGCCAATAGTAATGACCCCACCTTCTTTTGGCGTATATTTAATGGCGTTGGTAATCAAATTACCAAAGGCACTTGCCAGTTCAATATCCGAGCCAATGAGGTCACAGTGGCTATCAATATCCAGATTCAGGATATGACCATAGTCTGCGTTGTAGGCTTGCGCATCATCAAATAGCTGATTCATTAAACTTGGCATATCCACAATCTGGTTTTTGGCAATGGTCTTATCATTTTCCAGACGGGATAACAGCAGTAAGTCGTTGACCAAAGCATTCATGCGTTTGGTTTGTGCCTGCATTTGTTCAAAAGGGCGTTTCCAGCGAGGATTAAAATCATCCTGATCGGTAAACATTTCCAGATAACCACTCAGAACGGTCAGTGGTGTGCGTAACTCATGAGAAATGTTATCGACAAAGTCTTTTCGCATTTGTTCTAAATTATGTACACGGGTCACGTCATAGGCAACCAGTAGTCGACTTTCCATGCCAAAACGGGTCAGTTTGACTTGGACGTAGCGTTCTTCTTGTAAGGAAAGTTTTAATTTAATGCCATCAGGTTGTTGTTCTAAATTATGAAAATATTCTACAAAGGCAGGTTGGCGCAAAATACTGAGAATGTTGCGTCCACGATCTAATTCCTGAATACCCAGTAAGCGTGCTGCGGCAGGGTTCCACCATTCAATTTGTTGTAATTCATCGGTTAAGACAACCGCTTCGGCAAGTGCGACCAAGGAGGACTGGGCACGGTCAATCAGCCCGACCATTTCTGCTTGCACCACACGTTCCTGACGTTGTGAACGATAGATATTAAACAATAACGCCCCCCATATTCCCTCTAAATTGGGTGGGGTATCGTAGGGGCGGTGTGCAATCCAGTCGTTGACGAGGTACAGTGAATAAAGTTGTAGACTAAAAAAAATAAAACAGGCAATTGCGATGCATACCCAAATATAGCCAATGCCAGCACCAACCAAAACTGCAACCAAGATAAAGAAAAGGAACTGTCTTACATCCTGTTTTGCATAGTGCCATAAACTGCTATAACGATAGTTTTTGTGTTCATGGCTCAGTTCAGGGGTTGGATAGGGTTCATACATACAACAAATTTATCCTAGCAGACATCTGCACGGGTCGAAAAACGGTAGCCTGTTCCTCGCACCGTTTGTACGAAACGGTCGACACCATAAGGTTCCAGAACTTTGCGTAATCGACGAATGTGAACATCAATAGTACGATCTTCAATATAAACATTGCCGCCCCAGACCTGATCAAGCAGTTGTGCGCGTGTATAAGCACGTTCTGGATGGGTCATAAAGAATGCCAGTAAACGGTATTCGGTTGGCCCCATGTCCAATATTGTGTCGGAGAAACTAACACGTTGGCTTACAGGGTCAAGCATTAAACCGTTTGCATCAATGGTTTTTTCGCCACTTAAGGCATTTGAGCGTCGTAAAACAGCTTTAATACGAGAAACCAGTTCACGTGTTGAAAAAGGCTTGGTCATATAATCATCGGCACCAGCATCAAGCCCTTGTACCTTATGATCTTCTTCGCCACGTGCAGTTAACATGATGACAGGAATTTCGGAGAGGTTTTCATCGCGTTTTAAACGTCGGCATAAATCTACACCACTGGTTCCACCAGGCAGCATCCAGTCCAGTAAAATAAGTGCAGGACGTTGATCGACAATCATTTGATGTGCTTGTTTCGCATCTTCAGCCTGAAGACATTGAAATCCTGCCATATCAAGTGAAGTATGGATCATTTCGCGAATCGGTAATTCGTCGTCAACAATTAAAATATAATCCTCTTTCACAAATTTCCTATCCTGTTTGAATGCTTTTAATGGTGTGATGTTGGTTATTACAAAGCTTAATTATGACAATATCATTTCAATGATTGCGACAGGCAGCGATTTTAAAAAATATTTGTGACAAAATCTTGATCATGATATGACAAAATAATGAAAATTATATCGTGTGCCTATTTTAAACCAAGCGATGAATGGTTTTTTTCTTCCAGATAAAATGATAATAACTGCCCTGTAAAAGACATAAACTGACAAATGCCAAAGCATATGCCATCCAGATACCTGTTAGTCCCCACAAATGACTGAATAAACAAGCACATGGGACTTCAATCAATAAAATAGAACCGATATTAATGAGCATTGGCAGAGTAACTGTACCACTCGCGCGCATGATTGAGGCAAAAATGGCATTTGCACCAAAAAATAAAATCGCCCATAAAACAATAAATAATAATTTTTGTCCTAAAATAATGACATTAGGGTCTGTGATAAATAAAGTCATTAAATGTCGTGAAAATAAATAGGCCAACACAATTAAACTACCTGTAATGACCAGATTCATCCCCATTGCGGTACGCATGACTTTAGAAAGCAAATTTGCTTTCCCCGCACCAATAGCCTGAGCTGCAAAGATTGAAGCCGCAATCGCAATTGAAAGGGCTGGAAACTGAATATAGTTTAATACCTGATTGACTGCGCCATACGCGGCGGTGGCATGTGCGCCATAATGATTGACCAGACTGACCACCACAAGGCCAGCAAGTGAAGTTGTGACCATTTGGATACCTGTTGGAATCCCTAATTTTAAAATCGTTCTGCTGAGTTCGGGTTTAAAATGAAAATGGGCAATTAACTGTCGGTTGGGGCGCAGTGGATGTTTTTTCAGGTTGAGATAAATAGTGAGAAAAATCAGAACACTGATATTTCCGACAATTGCCGCAATTGCAGGTGCCACAATCCCCAGTTTGGGTAATCCCCAATAGCCTTCAATAAAGGCGGGAGTAATTACCAAGCCGAGTAAGCTGGTCATGGACAGTGCAATTAATGGTGTGATGCTGTCACCAACACCACGAAGTACTGAGGTATAGATGATATAAACAAACAGTAATGGACTACCCGCAAGCATACTGCGAACATAAGGAACGGCAAGATGTAGAATTTTACTATCTGTTCCAAGCAGTGCTAATAGATGCGGGGCAAATGCAATTCCAAAAGCAGCAATACAGCAGCCACCAAAGAACGTCATAAAGAGTGTTGTTCCCACCGCCTGTTGTACTCTTTCGATATCTTGAGCGCCCCAAGCCTGCCCAACCAAAATAGTCGTACCTGCGGATAGACCAATGACAAAGGCCATCAGACAAAATAAAATTGGGAAAAAAACAGAAACAGCGGCAATGGCATCGACCCCAAGAAACTGTCCCACAAAGACAGTATTAATGGTTCCAGACAGGTTTTGCAAAATATTGGTTGCCACTAAAGGAAGTAAAAATACGAAAAAAGTCTTCCATAAATGTTCTTCAGAAAAAACCAAACGCTGTTTCATAAATGACCCAATATCAGAGTGAGGCGGTATTCTACAGGTTGTTTAAATTTACACCAGTGTGATTGATGTAAATAAAAGTTAGACGTCCGCTAAAATTTCACAGGCATGGGTCAGGGTCTGTTCCGTTTTTGCAAAACAGAAGCGGAGCATGCGTAGGTTTTGAGGAGTTTGCTGATAGAACACAGAAATTGGAATTGCAACAATTTTATGTTGTTCGGCAAGAAACTGGCACATTTCGATATCGTTTAAATCGGGTCGAATATCCTGATAATCGACTGTTTGAAAGTAGGTTCCCTGTGCGGGGGTAAAGCGAAACGCAGACTGTTGTAAGCCCGTGATGAACTGGTCGCGTTTGCTTTGGTAAAAGTTGGAAAGTTGCTGAATATGTTCAGGGTGCTGCTGCATATAATGTGTGAGTGCCACCTGACATGGCGTAACACCACAAAAATTGGCAAACTGGTACACTTGTCGGAACAGTTTCATCAGCATTGGTGAGGCCGCACAATAACCAGTTTTCCAGCCTGTGACATGGAAAGTTTTCCCAAACGAACCAACGACAATGCTGCGGTCACGTAATTCTGGAAACGATAAGGCAGAGTAGTGGCGCTGACCATCAAAAATAAGATGCTCATAGACTTCGTCTGAAAGGACGACAATATTTTTATCTTGAATGAGTGCAATGAGATTGAGCCAATCCTGTTTTCCCCAAATCGTTCCTGTCGGGTTGTGTGGGGTATTGACGATAATCATGCGTGTACGTTCAGAAATCTGTTCGGCAACACGTTGCCAATCCACTTTAAAATCAGGTGCAAGTAGAGGGATGTGTATTGATTTTCCTTCAGCAAGCTGTACCGCAGGTGCATAACTGTCATAGCTTGGGTCAAAAATAATGACTTCATCACCCGCACGGATCAACGCCTGAATAGAGGCATAAAGTCCAATGGTTGCCCCCGGGGTAATGGTTATTTCATGAATCGGGTCGAGTGTAATCCCATCACGTTGCTGAAACAGTTGTGCTACTTGTTCTCTGAGAGCCAACCATCCATCACCTGCTGCGTACTGGTTAAATCCTGCTCGGGTTGCTTCTGCCAAATGTTCAATCAGCGCTGTGGGTGCTGGAAAATCAGGAAACCCTTGTGACAGGTTAAGTGCATTCAGTTGTTGTGCCAAAGCAGACATTTGACTAAAAATTGTGATGCCTTGTTGTGGCAGTTTGGACGGGAAGTTCAGCATGAGACAACTCTGCTATGATCGGTTGTTTAGAAATTAATATTTAAAATAACACGTTCAGATTTGCGCACAATGCGTATTTTTTGCAATGGGTGTCGGGTTTTTCCTGTAACCGTTACAGGAGCGTACTGCAACAGTTTTTATTTTTTTACTTGTTAAAATCATGCGTTACAACAAAACTTCTATGCTCGCTCGAATCACACCCAGAATAAGTCCAATACATGCCCCAACCACGACACCATTCACTCGAATCATGTGTAAATCACCGCCAACTTCATTTTCAATTTTGGCAATCATTTCGGTAGAGTCCCATTCATGAATCCGTTGACTGATAAAGCGAATCACTTTATCGCTATATTGATCGCTCAATTGAATTGCTGCACTACTTAAACGCTGGTTAAGTAGTTGACGGACTTCGGAATTTTCCATCAGGTTTTGCCCCAATAATTCAATCGCAGCACGTACATTCATCGCAATGCCAGAATGCGTTTTTTGTAAATCCTGTTTAATAGCTTGGCATAAAATTACTACTGCACCACTAATAAAGTTCAACATTTGAGGGCTTTCAAGCAATGCATTTTTAGTGGCATTGAGACGGATACTGGCGGAGCTGTTGGTATCAGCCAATGCCCGCATCAGGTTGTGCCCATAGGTTTCTACATGTTGTCGCCACGGATGTTCTGGATCGGCCAGCATGGCTTCAACTTTTTCCAGCAGACTGTCGATGGTACGCTGTTGCATATCGATCCCAATCCAGTGAAAGCCTTTGGCAAGTTTACCAACCCCAAGTTCTTTAAATAATTTTTCAGTCACTTCACGCATTTGCTCAGGGTGCGTCAACACCCATTCATGCGCGACATCTAGTCCATGCTGCAACATGTCCTGATGGAAATCATTTTCTAAAACAGCACGTAACATTTCACTGGCGAGGGTATTAATTTGCGTATTGCGTACCCATTGCACACTGTTACTTTGAATAAAACTGGCAATTTGCTCTTGGCCAACAAAGTCAAAAACCTTGGGTAAGGTCTGTTGCATCATTAACGTAACTTGCTGACTATTTTGCGAGGATGCTAACCAACGACCAATACTCATGCTGATATCGATTTGTTGCAGGCTTTTTTGGACAATCTGTGGAGATAGAAAATTTTCTTGAACAAAACGTCCCATAGATTCGGCAATACGAGCTTTATTTCGCGGAATAATCTCGGTGTGGTCACGTAAAAAACGTGGAATTGGCATTTTGCCAAAAGGATTGCGAAATAATACGGTGATCGCATACCAATCGGCGAGTCCACCGACCACGCCTGCCTCCGCACCTAACATTAAAATATGAATGAGCTGCGTGTCATGCGGGAAAAATTTGGCAGAGATAATCAGACCAAGCCAAATGATCACCGCAATAATGAGTGCAATGGTGGCAAAGCGTTTACTGCGTTGTAAATTAGGGGAATCAGTTTGAGTGTTTAAACTCATTGTGCCGTCCTAGGTTGAGTTGTGGTCGGTGCTTGAGGCAGTAGAATATCACCAAAAGGCGTTAAGCCATATTTAGCACCTAATGATTTCAAAATCAGGGTTGCATCGAAAGCATCGGCAGGTATTTTTTGCTGATCCTTAAAGCACTCGATGGTATAAGACACCTCAGTTGGGTCAAGAGTGACGACCTGTGGCATATTATAAAAAGGATCGTTCCAGAAACCACCATGACGATATGGACCATACGGATAGAACATCGGTGCAGGTGCAGGGTAAACAACGGCTTGACGCGGTGGGCGTTGGGTTTGGTTACTTGGGTCATTCAGGACTTTAAAGTAACGGAAACCTTGTTTAACCGTTGTCTGTGCGGCTTTAACCAAAGTGATTTCTTCAGCAGTACCATAACTTATATCCAAATTGGTTTTAAAGCCGATGCGGAAACTGTGTGTATTTAAGGGGTAACTGGTAAATTGACCAAGCTGGTCGAACGTACGTGGTTTAGTGGGCAGCGTACTACAGGCAGAAAGGGTCATTGCCATAGCAAAAGCGATACAAAGCACAGGCTTTTTCATGATTAACTCCTGACAAAAAAGATGTCGGTTCTTTCTATATTTTCTAATAAAAAAAGATCATTCAATAATTAGTATCGCGTTGTAATTTTGTAGAAAAATAAGGTAATTAAAGTAGGAATGATCTGAAAGAATCCAGAGCAATTTTGAAGGTATCAAAAAGCTGGATTTTGAGCTTCTATTTTCATGGATTGTGGTGATCTTTCAGCGATTATTTTTATAAAAGCACAAAATTAAGATATTTTATCCTGAATAATTATGGTTACAATCTTGCGCAACTGGCAGGAAGTTGTAAGCTAGATGCGTTTGTCTGATCAGTTTGGGCAGACAATGGATAAGATCTAACCCTTAAAATTCAAGTGAGTATATCTGTATGAGTCAACTCAATGCCCAATCTTTTGTAGTACCAACTTGGGTAGACGCATCCTTTTTACAAGGAACATTGCGTGGGATTGAGCGTGAAAGTCTACGCATGCAGCAAGACGGCTATTTGTCGCAATTACCTCATCCAAAAACACTGGGTTCAGCATTAACACATCCGCATATTACGACAGATTATTCAGAAGCTTTACTCGAATTTATTACACCACCACAAGACTCTATTCAGTCGGCACTGGCGTATTTAACTGACATCCACGCTGTGGTAAACCAGCATTTGGCTGAAGGTGAAAAATTATGGCCGATGTCGATGCCGTGTATGCTCGATCAGGACGAAGATCAGATTCCATTGGCGCAGTATGGCTCATCCAATATTGGTCTGTTTAAAACGCTCTACCGACATGGTTTAGGGGTGCGCTATGGACGTCGTATGCAAACCATCGCAGGGGTGCATTATAATATTTCCTTCCCTGACCATCTGTTTGTCGAACTACAACAACATGAAAGCGATGAACAGCTTAAACAACTGAGTTTGCAGGATTATCGTAGCCATCGTTACTTTGGCATGATTCGCAATTTTATTCGTTTAACCCCAATGGTGATGTATCTGTTAGGTGCAAGCCCAGCGGTCTGTCGAAGCTTTTTGATTGGCCGAGAGCATCATTTATTGCCATTAACAGGTGGGACGTTACATTTACCATATGCAACGGCTTTGCGTATGGGGAAACACGGCTATCAAAACTCGACTCAGAAACAACTGGGCATTCACTATAACAATTTACATGGTTATTTAGAGGGTTTACAGCGCGCAGTCAAAACGCCATATCCTGAATTTACTCGTTTAGGTTTGGAAGATGCCGAAGGCGAGCCAATTCAAATCAATGACCATGTGCTGCAAATTGAAAATGAATACTACAGTTTGGTTCGACCAAAACAAGTGCCACAAGGCAATGAAACACCGTCACAGGCACTTCAAAAGCGTGGCGTTGCCTATGTCGAATTACGTGCAGTTGATGTTAATCCATATAGTCCAATTGGGATAGATGAAAAAAGTGCTGCATTTTTAGAGATCTTGGCGCTGTATTGTTTATTACAGGACAGCCCAGAAATCACGGATGAAGAACAAACACAAATTGAGCAAAATCAGGCTGAAGTTGTAGAGCGTGGACGTGCGCCAAATGCAACAATTAAAATTGCTCAGGCAAATTATCCTATTGCAGAGTGGCTCAATGAACAGTTAAAAGCAATGCAATCGATTGCGACATTATTTGATGCCAGTTATCAAACAACATTGTATACAGAAGCGTTAGATTTGATGTTTGTTCGGGCTAAAGACCAGAGTGAAACCCTTTCAGCACGGGTCATTGAGGATATGCTGAATTTGGGTGGAACATGGAATATGGGCAGCTATTTTGCAAAAGCGCATTCGAAAAACTTTGAACAACATGGACTTTCAGTTGAAAAACAGCATTATTTTACCGAACTGGCTCGGCAGTCGATTCAGACGCAACAACAGTTAGAGCAACAAACACAACAGAATTTTCTGGAATATTTAAAACAATTTCGTTAAACGAAAGAGGGGTAGAACCTTGCAATTGAGTTATCGCCTTGTGAATGCCATTTTACTGCTGTGCAGTATTATCGGTATGTCTTTTGCTTTGTATCTTGAACATTACAAAGGCTTAGAACCTTGTCCTTTGTGTATTTTTCAGCGTGTTGGTTTGATGGCAATGGGGCTATTCGCACTCATTGCCCTCATTCATAATCCAGCATCGAATGTAATGAAACGAATTTATGCGGCACTGGCGGGTCTAGGGATATTGTGGTCAGCAGGGGTTGCTACACGTCATGTTTGGATTCAGCATCTTCCACCCGATCAGGTTCCAAGCTGTGGGCCGGGTTTAAACTATTTGGTTGATGTATTACCGTGGAAAGAAGTGCTTTCTCAAGTGCTTACAGGTTCAGGTGAATGTGCCAAAATTAACTGGTCATTTCTAGGGCAATCGCTACCTGTGTGGTCTTTAGCCTTCTTTAGTGGATTACTTTTGGTGTCCATTTGGCAAATTTTCCGCCGTTATTAAAAAATTCGCTATTCAAGAAGCCATCATCAGATGGTTTCTTATTTCTTTTAGACCATTATCTCTTTCTCGCATAACTATATTGATTCAACATATAAAATTATCTTTTCTGAATACATTGAAATCAATTTTTATTATTTATTTCTGATCAGACTCATGTTTAAAATAAGACCTATTCAAATAATTCTAATAGGTTGAATCTGCTTCAAAAACAATTACATTTAAAAATAAAAATCGGTTCTCGTTGCTTACAACTCACAGTCACTAGCATTTTGGCAATAGCCGTAGTTAATACGGCATGGGCGGTGGATCCGAACCTTAAACAACTGCGTATCGGGTTCCAGAAAAGTTCGGTGAATTTCGCAATTGCCAAACAACAAAAGCTACTTGAAAAAGAGTTTCCAAATGCAAAAATTACTTGGAATGAATTTCCAGCAGGGCCGCAAATTCTAGAAGCTTTGGCCGTTGGTGCGATTGATGTTGGGGTAACAGGTGATACACCACCAGTCTATGCTCAAGCAGTCAACAAACCGTTTTATTACATTGCGTATGAAGCTGCAAAGCCATTTGCCTCTGCCATATTGGTTCCAAATCATTCAAATATTCGTCAGATCAAAGACTTAAAAGGTAAACGTATTGCTTTACAAAAAGGCTCTAGCTCGCATTATTTATTGGTGCAGGCTGTGAAAAAAGCTGGACTGAACTGGAGCGATATACAACCGATTTGGTTAGCCCCAGCCGATGCACGAGCAGCTTTTCAAAAGGGTGCAGTTGATGCATGGGCGATTTGGGATCCTTACTATGCTTCAGCACAACTCGAAGACCGTGCCCGTGTGCTCACCACAGGAAATGGCTTAAGTCCAAACTACACTTTTTATTTGGCCTCACCACAGTTTACGAAACAAAATCCCAAAGCAGTCAAAGAATTGATTGAACAAATCAATCTTGCAGATAAATGGGTTCAATATCACCAAAAGGCAACAGCAGATGCATTTGCGACCAGCATTGGTTTAAAACCCAATGTAAGTTTGGCATTTATACAGCGCCGTCCAAAACCATCCAATGCTGCACCACTCAATCAACAAGTGGTTCAGTACCAACAGGTTTTGGCAAATCGTTTTTCTGAACTGAAAATTATTCCAAACTCTGTCAATGTACAAAAAGCTGTTTGGTCGGGTAAATAATTTTCTATACTTTCAAAATGACGCCAAATCGAAGAACTTTTCCCAAAAAGAAAGGTTCTTTTTTTGATATAAAATGTGAATAAGCCCCTTAAGAAAAAATATTTTCGGTGAAAAATGTAAAATAAATACATTTTTAAATTAATAGAAATTATGTAACATATTGATTTTTAACAATGGTTGTAATTTATAGTGTTCTGGCTATTTTATTAAGTTTTATTAAGACGTAAAAACTATTTTTAAATTTAAAATAATTTATCCATAATGGCTGCCTTTCTAAGACTAAGGTCGTAAAAGCTATCATAATTGGCTGTAAACTTATGATACCTCGGACTCAGTTTCGCTCAGTCGCAACCTCTTTTGACTGAGCTTTTTTTTGTCTACATTATTCGCGAATTACCTTACCTGTCAGTGCGTCAATAATCTTACTTGGCTGCGCACTCGAACCTAAATGACCTTCTAAATACGAGATTTGATTTGCAAAATAATCCTGAGCTTGTTGTCGGCTACGTGCAGGCTCCAAACCAGCAGGATTTGCACTGGTTGACACAATAAAATGTCCTAACTGATTACAGAGTTCCTGACATAAAGGATGTTGTGTTACCCGAACTGCAACACTTGGATGCTGACCTGTAATCCAGTGCGGAATACTTGCCTGACTAGGCAATAACCACGTGATACCCTGATCTTGTTCTTTACGGTTACGCCAACTTTCAATAATACGTTGCTGCATCGCCGCATCTAAAGGGCTCAGTAATTGTTCTATTTGAGCAATTGAACTGGCCAGTAAAATCACCCCTTTTTCAATCGGGCGTTGCTTTAAGGCCAAAATTTGAGAAAAGGCATCTTCATTGAACGGATCACAACCTAATCCCCAAACGGCTTCAGTTGGATAAGCTAAAACCTGACCTTGTTTTAAAAGTTGAGCTGCCTGAGCAACCGATGAGGTAATCATGTCTTTTTACTACTGAGAATGGATTTACATGGATGGGTGACAGCGACTATAACGCCCCGCTTGCTGTAAACACAAGCCCAAGAGTTCAAGCTCCATTAAATGTGCAGAAAGCTGATGTGCAGGGCGCTTTAAACGAACCGCAAGTTGATCCAGATCGGTGCCGACCCAATCCAGTTGCTGATAGATAGCAACCAAATGCTCAGGCACATGTTGTTCAGGGGCAGCAGAGGGTTGCTGTTGTTGCATCTGCCATTGCGTGGGTAATGCCAAATCTTCAATGACCTGTTCAGGATGATCAATTAAAATCGCCCCTTCGCGAATCAATTGATGGCAACCTCGGTTTTGATCCTGATAAATATGTCCAGGAATTGCAAAAATAACTTTACCTTGCGCTGCGGCAGATTGTGCGGTAGAAATTGAACCACTCTTTAATGCAGCTTCAGCCACAATAACCCCTAAACTCAAACCACTGACAATACGGTTTCTACGGGGAAAATACCTTGCAAGCGGCGGCGTCTGAGGTAGAAATTCCGTAATAATAGTGCCACCTTGGGCCAAAATTTTTTGACGCAAAGACACATGTGAAGGCGGATAGGTTTGGTCTATGCCTGTCCCCATCACCGCAATGGTTCTACTATGTTGCAAACCACCAGAATGCGCTGCTTCATCAATTCCCAATGCCAGACCACTGGTAATATAAAATCCTTTTTCAGCCAGATAATAAGCAAAATCATAGGCAATCTGTAAACCATGCGAAGATGCTTTTCGACTACCAACAATAGCAACCTGAGGCTGACTTAAATGAAACACATTTCCCTGTCCAAATAAAATAGGAGGGTGGTCATCATAAGGCAGTAACTGAGAGGGATAGCTTTCATCCTGAGATGTACAAATAAAATCACAATGCTGCTGTATGGAAGCAATAATGGTTGCAAAAAGGTGTTGTTCTTGGGGAGAAGAAAAATTCTTTGCCCGATCAATATGATTTTTATGAATATTTAGCTCAGACCATCGCAATAAATTTTGCGATGATGTTGCATTTTCTGCATGCCCAAAATATTGAATAAGTTTCCGATAAGCCACGATTGAATGTTGAACCAAATACCAGAGTTTTATACAAGATAAATGTTCGACTGATAGTTGATTCAACATAACCAACCCTTATTCAGATGCAGTAGGTGGAGCAATAGATGCACCCATCTTAATTGGCAAAGCACTTTCTAGAACATAGGCATAACTTAAATGATCAAAGCTACGTAAAATCATAATCGTGCCTGCCTGCTCTTTTGGAAGCGTAATTTTTTCACCTGTTTTTACATCAGATACGGTGCTGCCTTGTTGGTAAACATTAAACACCTGACCCGATTGAGCCCCATCTAAGCGACCACGGTCAATGGTGACAACACTGTGCTTTGTGGCAGAATCAAGGTTATCAAGTACCCGAATAATTTTTCCACCTGCTGTAACCTGATTTGGCGCACTGGTATAAAAATAACTTGGTAAATCAGCTTCAAGTTCAGGTAAGACAACATCACCACGTCGAACTTCTTTATCATAAGACTTATCAAGTTCTAGTGTGGTAATCTGACCATCTTGATTCGTTGAAACACCACGCGCAACTTCTAAAAGCTCAATTGCAATGGTATTGGTTTTTCCATTGGCATCAACAGATGTATATGGTGTTGTTTCACGATAAACACCATAACGCTGACCAACAACTAAACCATTCCCTTTCGCATAAATAGTTTGGCCAGCCCCAGCGAGTAATCGCTCGTCAGCAGCACCAACAATATAAGGTGTACTTTGCAGCGAATCAGGTGTCAAAATCGTCGCGCGTTTTAACCAAACTTCAATATTTTTTAATGGTATAACCGAAATCGCATCATTGGGCGACTCAACACGAACTTGAGGTTTTAAATTCACTGCACCTAAATGACGACGAATAATCCCTTCACAACCATCGCCTTCATCTTTACCAATCAAAGGACGCCCTTGATATGAACAAAGCAAAAGACGATCACCAGGATAAATCCAGTGTGGATTCTTAATATGGCGATTATTGGCCCAGATTTGTGGCCAGCGCCAAGGATTTTTCAGAAACTTTCCAGCAATTTCCCATAAGGTATCGCCCTTACGCACTACATAAACATGCGGCGCATTTGCCCTTAATACCGTTGGCGTAATATTGGGAGAAGCATGTGAAAGATGAATAAAAGCAGTACTTAAACTCACCCCTAACATTAAAGCAGCCAAGTGCCTTTTTACGCTTAAACCCGAGAAATGGTTTTTCCCCAATAAAACCTTTTTCATTATCATATTTCCTAAATGGATATTTGTAATTGCGCTATAATAACGAACTTATATAGCATTTTTCTATGAAGCATCGTTCCTAGTTCTTCATCAGCTGTAAATGAAAGAAATCTGTAGAGGAGGGCATTATGGCCTTATTACCCATTTTAAGTTTCCCAGACCCACGTCTACGCACCATTGCACAACCTGTGAAAGAAATCACGGATGAAATTCGTCAACTCGTTGCAGATATGTTTGAAACTATGTATCAAGCTCCAGGCATTGGCCTAGCTGCAACACAGGTTGATCAACATATTCAGCTTATCGTTATGGATATCTCTGAAAATAAAGATCAGCCTCTTGTTTTTATTAACCCCAAACTTACCCCATTAACAGAAGAAAAACAGCCTTATGAAGAAGGTTGTCTATCTGTTCCACAAATATACGACAAAGTTGAACGCCCGTCACGTGTCAAAATCGAAGCATTGAATTTGTCGGGTGAAAAAATAGAGATAGATGCAGAAGGTTTACTTGCCGTATGTATCCAACACGAAATGGATCACTTAAATGGCAAACTCTTTGTAGACTACCTATCTCCCCTAAAACGTCAACGTGCACGAGAAAAAGTAGAAAAAGTTGTGCGTCAACGAGAAAAAGTAGCTGTAAAGCGCTAAAACAGAACAAATACATGATGCACTGAAATAATACCCAATTATTCAGTGCAAAAATGTAAAAATAAAACAATATAAAAAACATAAACTTAATAAATATCTGTATTAAAAAAGATCAGACGATAAAATAAAATTTATAAAAAGCTTGTATTGGGATGAGAATACTGTAGAATGCACATCCATCGGCGGTGATGCAGATAAAAACTTGTTGATTAACAAGGATTTAGCTTGATAGTTAAATTTTTAGATTGATTGGATGAGTTTTAAAAAAT
>NZ_JBCNKN010000012.1:0-65998 GCF_039596015.1 Acinetobacter sp. | reverse complement strand
TAAATTTAATATTTTAAATAGTATTTTGTTTGCTTTTTAATATGTTTTTATTTATTATAAATGGTGGTCTATTAATTAAAAAATAATAATTCACTCTAATTAATTTTGATAAAAAATATGAATATTTATATTCACGAATCTTAAATTGGAATTTAATTTTATTCTAAATGTGTTTAAGAAAATTTATTTTAAGAAGCTATTATTTTATACTGATTAAAATTCCCCAACGCCTTTAAATCTACCATTGGGGAAATCTCCTTAGTTTTCTAAAATAGTACGACCATGTAAAGGCTGAACAGGGCGGTTGTTAGCATGCTGCAAAAGCGTTTGAATTTTTTTGAGCTGCTGTGGTGAAAGCGTCAAAGGCTGTTTTAAGACAAGCCATGTCACACCTTCAGAACACGGTGGCGTGGTGAGTGAACCTGAGAACCGATAGTAATACCGTTGTTTAGGTAACAGTGAGTTCAAATGTAGTGCTGATTTAAGCGGCTGAGTCTGGTTTTTGGGAAAATGCGTAGGAGAGAGCATTTCTGTAAGCGCAGGGTTTGCAGCACCGAGTTTCATCATGACGGCAACAACGGCAAGCTCACCTTGTGGGTTTTGATGAACCAGATGCAGTTCTAGAGGATAGGATTTTCCTGAGATTTTATTTTCACTTGGGGTATGCAAATGCAATTGCTGAAGCACAAAAGTTTGCTGGTCTAAGTGGAGAGTATTGTTTGGGCTTTTACTGTCGGCTTGTAAAGTATGCCCATCAAAAATAACGGATTTGAGCGGACTGGGATAGGTTATTTGTAGTGGCTGAGACTCAATACTACGATAACTTTTTTGGATATTGATAGGTGCCTGATTTTTTCCTGTCCGACAGAGTTGATATTGTGGAGCGAGATCTGCCCAGTGTTCTGGGGCAAGCTGTGCATCATATCCCCATTGGATAGATTCGGCAGCGAATGAAACGGATGTGATACTGACGGTTGTAAGTAAACTGACAAGGAGAGGTTTTATCATTATTTAGCTCAATTTGTAAAAGACAATGAGAGCCTGTAGTTTTCAGTATTTTAGTGGTGAAAAAAATGGCAATCTGTACCAAAGATTTGCAGTAAAAAGGCAGTATTTACTGCCTTTGAAGAAGAGATCTGTGGGTTATGATTGCTTGAGTTTAAATAACCAGTTGAGTGCAATTGCAATAAATGTGGCTGTACCAATACCACCTAAATTAAAACTTCCAAAACTTAATTCAAAATTACCTGCACCCATAATGAGCGTCACTGCGGCAATGATTAAGTTATGGTTTTTGGAAAAATCAACTTTATTTTCAATCCAGATTTTTGCGCCTGCAATGGTGATTAAACCAAAGACAACGATAGATGCGCCTGTGAGTACTGCGGTTGGAATTGTACTGATAATTGCGCCAAATTTGGGGGATAATCCTAGGAAAATAGCAAAGATGCCCGCCACAACAAACACTAAGGTGGAGTACACGCGGGTCACTGCCATAACGCCAATATTTTCACCATAAGTGGTCATGCCAGGTGCGCCCACTGTTCCTGAAAGTGTCGTTGCCAAACCATCTGCAATAAAGGCCTTGCCGAGTTGTGGGGTTAGATTTTCACCCGTCATCGCACCAACAGCTTTAATGTGCCCCAAATTTTCTGCAACTAAAATTAACGCGACAGGGGCAATAATTAGCATGGCGTTGGTCTGGAAAGTTGGATGATTAAACGTAGGCAAACCAAACCAAGCTGCGGCTGAAATTTGTGAAAAATCAATAGCAGTGCCTAAGCCTAAACCATTGGTTAGCAGGGCATAAATAAAGTAAGACAACAGCAAGCCAATGAGCAGTAAAAGGCGTTGTATCAGCCCGCGCGTGAATACTGCCACAGAACCCATGCACAATACGGTTAAGAGTGCCATCCACATTTCAAAAGGATGTCCTGCAACATTTTTAATGGTGACAGGCGCAAGGTTAAGTCCAATGATCATCACGACTGCACCTGTCACCACGGGCGGCATGAGTTTTTCAATCCAGCGGGTGCCTGTGAGCATAACAATGATGCCGATCAGTGCATAAAGAATGCCACACATAACAATGCCACCGAGCGCCACCGAAAGGTTGGGGTTTACTCCAGCACCCGTGACGTGGCCCGTTGCCGCAGCAACTACACCAATAAAGGCAAAGCTTGAGCCGAGGTAGCTTGGGACTCGTCCACCTGTAATCAGGAAAAATAAAATGGTGCAAATGCCTGACATTAAAATAGCAAGATTTGGGTTAAATCCCATCAGTAATGGTGCTAGAACGGTTGCCCCGAACATGGCAAAAGCATGTTGTATACCAAGAATGGCGCTTTGTAGAGGGGGAAGATATTCATTTGTCGCGACAGGTTGGAGGTCAACCTGACCTTGATAAGGACGCCACTGGGGGAACCAATTCGACATGTATGGGTGCTCATTATTATTAAATTGTGGTTATAATACTCTTTATGTGGTTGAGGTTTAATCTATTTTTAAAAAGAAAGGAAGGACTAAATTAGATGATGAATCGTGATATTGAATTAAGCCACATTGCTAAGAATAAACTTATCCAGTTATTAGATTATGTATCTCATCAGGCTGAGGATACTCAAAAAATTCAGTATGAAATGAATGGTCATCGATTTTATTCTCATGATTTAGAAAAGATACACGGCTTAAATATTTTGCATGATGGGGATTGGTGGTTCCAGATTGAGAGATTACAGACTCGGTTAATGCCTCAACCATCGGAGCTACTTGCATCAGATATCTATATTGATACCGAAACAGAACCTACTATTAATTTTATTCATTTAAATCAGATTTTATCTTTTAAGAAAATTCACCAATTTCAATTACCATACTTTATGTGGGTACATGATTTGGTGCCTAAAATTGCCAAAATTCAGCAGTTTTTTAGGGAATTTGAAAGTTATGTAAATAGTTGGAATGAATGGAAAAAAAGTAATGATGAAATTAAAAGATCAATTGTTGTATATGACAAATTATTCTCATGGAATACAGCCATTAATCTAGGGGGAACAGGTGATGGTGAGGAAATTGTTGCGGGTTTTGGCTTAGTTGATTGGGTCCTCCCTACTACTAAAAAACTTTATTCATATCCATTAATAACAATTCCCCTAGAAATGGAAATTGAAAAAAATGGATTAATACGTGTAGGTGCTAAAGATACCCGTGCCAATATAGAAATGGATGCTATTTTATTAGAAGATGATTTACCTAATTCAGGACAAGTTAAGTTAGCTTTAAAAGAGAATTTAAATAATGGTCGATCATTGCAGCTATTTGAAGGTGAAACTTACTCTGATTTAGCTGAAGCTTTTGTTTCAAATGTGTTTTCTAGAGGTATGATTATCGATGCACAAAATAGGACAATACCATCTAAAAATTTAACAGTGACACTAGCAGCTGTATTATTTAGTCGTCCTAAAAAGAACTCTATTTTAAGAGATGATGTTGAATTATTAAAAATAGAGATTAACGACCCTTCAGTTGTTATACCAGAACAACCATTATCATTAGTGACAGAATTAGATAATAGTATTAAAGATAAGGAGTTTTATCGTTTCAGAGGGCGTTCTGGTACAGAAGGATATGGATCAAAAGTTGAAGAACTCTATTTCCCGCTACCTTATAACAAAGAGCAAATCACAATTGTTCAAAATCTTTTAAATAACAGTGGTGTTGTTGTACAAGGCCCTCCAGGTACGGGAAAAACACATAGTATTGCCAATATCATCTGTCACTATTTGGCAAATGGTAAGAAGGTATTAGTCACTGCACAGCAACCTCATGTTCTAAAAACTGTGCATGAAAAAATTCCAGATGAATTAAAACCTTTGGTTGTCAGTCGAATTGGTTCGAGTAAGGAAAGTAAAAATCAACTTGAGGCTTCAATCGATTTTATTGTGCAAAAAATTACGCAAATGAATGTTTCAGAAGTTAGAAACGATATCGAGGCTTTAAAGCAACAAGTGGATCATAATCACCATGAGATGGCGTTAATTGATCGAGAAATATATAACTTTGCAGAAAAGCATTATCAGAATATTGAAGTTGATGGTAATAAAAAATTACCAATGGATATCGTGCAGACAGTATTGGAAAAGCAATCTGCGTATGCATGGTTTAAAGATCAACTTACGTTGGATATAAAGGATCAATTTCCCTTTTCTCAAATTGAACTGATCCAATTGAGGGAATCAAGAAAGAAAATAGGAACGGATTTACAATATATTGATTATGGTTTGTTACCAGTTCCTGAGGAACTGCTAGATTCTGTTAGTCTGAAAAAATTAAGCGAATTTTTGAAAGAAAAAAATGAAATAGAAGCATTTTTGAAACAGAATGAACAACATATTTTTAAAGAAGAGGTTTCTGAATCTGAAATTAATGTATTTAAGGGCTGGTTGAAAAATTATTTAGAAGACCTTCAGCTTGTTTTTGATCAGGCAGAGCCGTGGTTATTGCGCTACTTTAAAAAGATAAATGCGGAAGATAAGCGTATGGAACTTGATGTTTATACAAATCTGATTCAAGAGGTCCAACCATTATTAGAATATAGAAAAATCTTACTTACCGAGCCGATAGCATTAAATTTTGAAGTACAACCAAATTCTAAAGAGTATCAGGCGATTGAGCGTGCTGTTGATACAGGTAAACCGTTTAATTGGTATCATTTTGGGACTGCGGAATTACAAAATTTATTTAAGTCCATTAAAGTTTCTGGAAAATATCCAGATACAACCGACGAATGGAGACGTATTAAAGACTATATTGATAGAAAGCAGACGCTTAATATCTTTATGAGTAAATGGAACAGTATTGCCGCGCAGTTGGATATTCCTTTAATTGAACTTGATCATCGTGGCATAGATGATATCTTAAAAGAATTTACACAGCTCATTACGAAAACGCAAAAATGCTTAGATCTGAATAATAAATATTTGGATTTATTTAATCTAAATTATTTAAAAGTTTTTAGTCGTGCAAAGACTATTGAATTTTATCAAATATCTGAAAATATCATTGATTTAATTCAACTATTGGATCAGAAATTAAGTATATTTAATCTAGAAGTTTATCAAAGTAAACTAGCCAATCAAATGCTTTATCTGTCAACGTTTGACAACAAAATAGCAAATCGGTTGAAAAAAATTATTTCTCAGATTGATACAAACTCATTACATGAGAATGAATTAATTGAATATGCAAATTTATTAAAACGGCTGATACATTTGAAAGATTTGGAAAAGGATTTTAAAAGAGTAGAGTCAGCGAGTATTCAACTTAGTCAAACCAATGCTTTGCTTTTGAGTAAGGATATTTTAAAGATTCCATACACACAAGAAATTGAAGATCCAATCTTACAGAATACATTTATTGAAGCTTGGGAATGGAAACGCCTTGAGAATTACATTACTACGATTAGTAATACTAGCCGTATTGAAAATTTATATGAGCGACGCCGTATCCATGAGAAAAATTTATCTCAGGATTATGCACAAATCTCAGCCCATAAAACTTGGTTAGCATTGAAAGAGAATGCTTCAGATAAAGTCTTGGTTGCATTGCAACGCTATAAAATTGCTGTTCAGCACTATGGCAAAGGGACTGGTAAGAATGCACCACGCTATATAAAAGATGCGCAAGCAGCTTTAAAAGAGGCAACGGCAGCCATCCCTTGTTGGGTTATGTCACATCTTCAGGTATCAGAGTCTATGCCTGCTGAGTTAGGTCTCTTCGATTTAGTTATTGTGGATGAGGCATCACAGTCATCAATTGACGTATTACCTGTTTTAATGCGTGCTAAAAAGTTATTAGTTGTAGGAGATAATAAGCAAGTTTCTCCGAGTAATGTAGGGCTTGCAAGTGCTCAAATTGATGTATTGAGGAATCGCTATTTGCATGGTCAGCCACATGCTGCATATTTAACACCAGATATGTCGTTATATGACATGGCTTCTTCTATCTATGAATCAAGTGTCATGCTTCTTGAGCATTTTCGTTGCCATCCTGCAATCATTAGCTACAGCAATAAAAACTTTTATGGTAGCCGTATAAAACCAATGCGATTATCGAAGAAGTCTGAGCAATTGAGTCCGGCTCTAGTTGCAATTTATACACCACAGGGGTATCGAGAATCTAAAAATAGTAAACATATCAATCGAATAGAAGCAAAAGCTATTATTGAAGAGATGAAGCTAATTCTCAAAGATGAACGATATGCAAATAGATCAATAGGGATAATCTCTTTGTTGGGTTCAGCACAAGCTGAGTTTATTCAATCAGAAGCTTTGAATGAATTTGGTGCAGGAACTCTTACTCAGATTCAATTTGCCTGTGGTGATGCTTCAGCATTCCAAGGCGCAGAAAGAGATATTATTTTCTTATCTATGGTTGCAGATCCTGAGAATTGTCATGCTTTGAGTCGATCAGACCATGAACAGAGATTTAATGTAGCTGCGAGCCGTGCTCGGGAGCGCATGTACCTTATTCATTCTGTAAGTCGTGATCATATATCTCCAAAAGACTTAAGATTGAATTTACTCAATCATTTTTATGATTTGCAGGAAGATCAAAAAGCATCGTTTGAAGCAAAATTAGAGCTATGTGAATCGGAATTTGAAAAATCTGTATTCATGGTATTACATGAGATGGGATATACAGTTACTCCACAGGTGAAAGTTGGCAGTTATCGAATCGATTTGGTGGTTGAATCGGATGGAGATCAGCGTTTAGCGGTTGAATGTGATGGCGATAGTTATCACGGACCAGAACAATGGCATGATGATATGATTCGCCAACGTGCATTAGAACGTGCAGGATGGACGTTCTGGAGATGTTTTGCATCGAGTTGGTCCATTGAACGTGAGAATATGGTGGGGTCATTAAAAGAAAAGCTCAATATGATGGGAATAAAGCCTATGCATGGAATGAGTAATTTAATTCAAGATGTAGAGCAAAAAATATGGCTAGATAATGATTTAGAATAAAAAATTACAGTTTCTTTTATATGTTTTGAGATTTTATTTTGTCATAAATTTTTGTGAAAGGTGATGCGGATATCACCTTTCACTCTTCAATTTACCCAGTGAGAGTCTTCTATCAACCCGTATTACGAAGTCCTGCGGCAATGCCTGCAATGCTGACCATTAATGCATGATCGACAGGTGTATGTTCAGCCTGATGCTGTCTGAAGTATTCGCGGCGGCGTTTCATGAGCTCAGCCTGCAATAGATGCAATGGTAACAGATAGGTTTTGCGTACCCGCATTGACTGATCGAGTACTTCATTTTGGCTGAGCAGTTCAGACTCACCTTTGAGTCTAAGTAGTGTATCAATAGCGTCTTGTAAACACTGTCTGAGTTCTGTCCCTAGTTCACGCAAAGCATCACTTTGTGTGAGATGCGTTTCATAGTACAAAGCAATATCTGCATCGGCTTTGGATAGTACCATTTCCAGCATATCAATCAGGGTTTGGAAGTAAGGCCATTGTTGTAGCATTTCATCCAGTTTGCCTTTTTGTTGCTGTTGAATGATTTCATCAATCGCAGCTCCTGTACCTAACCATGCAGGTAACATTAAACGGATTTGTGTCCATGCAAACACCCACGGAATAGCACGTAACGACTCAATGCCACCACTGACACGTCGTTTGGCAGGGCGTGACCCCAATGGCAGCATTTGCAGTTCTAATTCTGGGGTAACTGTACGTAGATATTCCACAAAATGTGGGTTTTCACGGACAGTCTGGCGGTAAAGTTTGACTGAAGTTTCAGTCATTTGGTTCATCAGTTCGCGCCATTCTGGACGAGGGACAGGTGGCGGTAGCAAAGTGGCTTCTAAGGTTGCAGCGGTATAAACTTCAAGGTTTTGTAAGGCAACGCCCTCAATGCCGAACTTAAAGCGGATCATTTCGCCTTGTTCTGTAACACGAATTGCCCCCGAGATAGAACCCGGTGGTTGAGAGAACAGCGCCTGTTGGGTCGGTGCACCACCACGACTGATTGAACCACCGCGACCATGAAAGAGTGTTAGTTGTACGTCATGTTGTTGAGCGACAGCTGCAAGTTCTTCCTGTGCGCGGTACTGTGCCCAGTTTGCTGACATAAAGCCTGCATCTTTGGCGGAGTCTGAGTAGCCAATCATGACTTCATGTTTACCCTGAATATGCTGTTTGTACCAGTGCATATTGAACAACGTATTCATGGTTGTGGCTGCGCCATCCAGATCTTTCAGTGTTTCAAACAACGGGACAATGCGTAATGGTTGCTGGATCCCTGCTTCTTTTTGTAAAAGTAACACGGCCAACACATCACTTGGATGTTCCGCCATGGAAATAATATAAGCCCCTAAAGATTCCGCAGGTTGCTCTGCCAGCGTGCGCATGGTAGCAAAAACTTCCTGAACATCAGGATGATTGATCAGGCTGTCCGAAGGCTCTTTTAACACTTTAGGTAACAGCGGGCGTTTACTTTGCAATTCATTTAGCAAAAAGTTTTGGCGAGCTTGTTCTGTCCATGTTTCAAAATTACCTAAACCCAAATATTCAGTAATGGCTGAAATGGCTTGACGATGACGTCCTGATTCTTGACGAATATCAAGTTTTAACAGTTCGATGCCGAAACAGTGTACCCGATAGATAAAGTCGAGCAGATTGCCATTGGCAATTTCAGGTAAATTACATTCGAGTAATGAGCGATAGCAAACCATAAGCGGTTCAAGTAATTCATCTTTATGATGAATGACTTGAGGATCATCAATGGTTTCTTTGCCCTGTAATTTATCGGCAAGCCACTGTTTGGTGACTTGGAGGCGTTGACGTGTTTCACGTAAAAATTCGCGGTACGGTTCAGGATGTGTATGTCCGAGTTTCTGGCGCAACTCATCAGATGCTTCCTGAATAGAAAGTTCCCAGCGTAGGCTTTCAATGTCTTTTAAATACAGTTCGGTGGCTTGCCAGCGTGAGAACCAAAGCACCTGTTGAGTAACATTATGGGTAACATTCGGGTTACCATCGCGGTCACCGCCCATCCACGAAGCAAAACGAATCGGGGTGACATGGGGTGGCAGTGCTTTGCCACAATGTTCAAGCGTGAGGTCATTCAGTTCGCGGAAAAATTTTGGAATTGCATGCCACAAGGTTTGTTCAATGACCGTAAATCCCCATTTTGCTTCATCAATTGGGGTCGGTTTATTTTGACGAATTTCATCTGTTTGCCAAGCCGAACAAATTAGTTGTTTCAGTTTAAGCAGTACTTCTTCACGCTGTTTTGGGGTGAGTTTTTGCTGATCAAGCTGTTCGAGACAACGGTTAATATCGTCATATTTTTGAATGAGTGTTCGACGGCTGACCTCGGTTGGGTGTGCAGTCAGAACGAGCTCAATTTTTAGATCGCAAATTTGTTGATAAAGCTGTTCGGTAGAAATCTGTTTTTGTTTAAATTTTTCAAATAAAGGATCTAATGGATTTGGAGATGGACGTTCAGGGTCGAATTCACTGGCACGACGACTACGTACAACATGGTATTGCTCGGCAATATTGGCAAAGTTTAGGAAATGGGTAAATGCGCGTGTTAATGGCAAAATTTCCGTGTCTTCTAAACTTAAGAAGAGTTGTTCAAGTTGCTTTTCTGCCTCGACTTGTCCATCACGTGCACCTTTTGCCAAGGTTCTAATTTGTTCAACCCGATTAAAAAGTGCATCACCTGCATGGGCTTTTAGGGTTTCGCCTAGAAGATTACCCAATAAACGGACATCTTCACGTAATGGGGCATCGATATGTTGTGCCATGTTAAATTTCCTTATGGGATGAACAATGGTCCGCAATGACAAGTGTAGACAATGTGTCGTTGACTTGAAGGAACGGGAGAGTTTGTTTAAACATAACAAAAATTTCAGGAAAAACTCTTAGCCAATAGTCGTGTAGCGTAAATAAATTCTTTTCAAAAGCAGCAATTTATTTAGGGTATTGCGATGTAAATAAAAAAGATCAAAAATATGGCAGAGCGAGCGTTAAAATGAGTCAGACAGGGACGGATTTTAGAATTGTTCGTGCAGAGATAATATTTGAAAAAATTATATCAAAAGGTCATATTTAAAAATATAGGATACGCTGAACGGTTTCTATAAAAAACCAACATATTTTGGTGAACATTTGATGAAGAAAAGGGTGCGAAATATTGAAAAATTCAATATAGTAGCAGCTGATTTTTCAACACAAAAAAATGCGCAATGCATCAGCGACATTGAAAGATAAAAATGTGCTGGATAGGGGTTTAAAAAAGATGGCAAAAGACATTATTACACAGCAACGACGTATGATTTCGCTTGCTTATGTGTTTATGTTCTTTGCACTGTTCACCGTTGTTACGGGGCTGATTGCTTATTTTCTTGCGGCAAAAGTGTCACGTACAAACGATGTAGAGGTCTGGTTACATACACATGCGCTTTGGGTCATGCGTAACGTCCTGTTCTTTATCCTACTTTCTGCTTTTGCTGCCCTATGGTTTATTCCTTTGTGTTTTTACCCATGGAATGCGTTCCAGTGGGTGACGGGCTGTGTGGTTGCTGGCGTTGTTTTTGCATTTATTGCGTGGATGTATTTTTTGAACTGCTTTATTAAAGGCTTGTCTAAGTATTTCAAACATAAAGCTGTTTTCTAAATCTATTATTTTTTCAGCAAATCCCCTTGTAAAACCTGTAAGCGTCCCAATTTTAAACGGATGTTGTCGTATTTTAAAAATTCCGTGAGGAGCATCGCCTGTCATGGCTAAACGTGATTATTATGAGGTTTTAGGCGTTTCTAAAACCGCAAGTGATGATGAAATTAAAAAAGCCTATCGCAAGTTGGCGATGAAGTATCATCCTGACCGTAACCCTGATAATGCTGAAGCTGAAGATAAATTTAAAGAAGCATCTGAAGCGTATGAAGTTTTAAGTGACCAAGAAAAGCGCAGTGCATATGACCGTATGGGACATAGTGCCTTTGAGGGCGGTTTTGGTGGCGCTGGCGGTGGTTTTGGCGGCGGCTTTAGTGCAGAAGATATTTTTAGCCAGTTTGGTGACATTTTCGGTGGTGCTTTTGGTGGTGGCGGTCGTTCGCAACAACGTCAACGCCGTGGTTCAGACCTACGCTATGTGATGGATTTAACCCTTGAAGAAGCCATCAAAGGGGTGAAAAAAACCATTACATTTACAGCGCCTGCACCGTGTGATGAATGTGACGGAAAAGGCTCTAAAAATCCGAACGATGTTGAAACCTGTAAAACCTGTCATGGTGCGGGTCAGGTTCGTATGCAGCAAGGGTTTTTCTCTGTGCAGCAAACCTGTAGCACATGTCGTGGACAGGGTAAAATCATTAAAAACCCATGTACAAAATGTCATGGTTCTGGTGTAAATGAACGTCAGCAAACGCTTGAAGTGACGATTCCTGCTGGGGTGGATAACGGAGACCGTGTTCGCTTAACAGGTAAAGGCGAAGCGATTCGCGATGGTCAAGCAGGCGATTTATACGTTGAAGTAGTGGTGCGCGAGCATGAAATCTTCCAGCGTGACGGTGCAGACCTGTATATGGATGTACCTGTGAACATGGCGGATGCTGCTTTGGGTAAAGAAATTCAGATCCCAACGCTTGATGGTCGTGTGAGCTTAAAAATTCCTGAAGGCACACAAAATGGTAAAGTCTTCCGCTTACGTGGCAAGGGTGTTCGTCCTGTGCGTAGCAGTATGGTTGGCGATTTGCTTTGCCGTATTGTGGTTGAAACGCCAGTGAATTTAACTTCACGTCAACGTGAATTGTTAAAAGAATTACAGGCTTCGATGGATGGCAATGACCAACATTCGAGTGAAAAGAAAAAATCATTCTTTGATCGTTTGTTTGACTAAGCCTGACGAATTTAAAAAAACCTGCCAATGATGAGTTGGCGGGTTTTTTTATGCAAGATTTTTAACCCGTCTCGCAAGTTTTGCTATAGTAACCACATTGTTTAAATGTTCAGGAAATAACAACATGTCTACATCACCACGCATTGGGATTTTAGGTGCTGGCGGCCGTATGGGTCGCATTTTGATTCAGGCTGTACAGCAAGCAGGTTATCAACTTGCGGCAGCAGTAGAACGTCCAGAAAGTAGTTTGGTCGGAGCGGATGCAGGGGAACTTGCGGGAATCGGGGCAATTGGTGTCAAAATCTCTGCTGGATTGGCGAGTGTTTTGGATGTGTGTGATGTGGTGATTGACTTTACTGCACCTGCTGCTACAGAACAGCATTTAAAATTGTGTCGTGACGCAGGCGTTGCGATGGTGATAGGAACAACAGGTTTATCTGACGAACAAAAACAATTTTTAAATGAAACTGCAAAACAGATTCCCGTGGTGTATGCAGCCAACTATTCGGTTGGGGTGAATGTTTCGATTAAATTGCTTGAACTGGCGGCAAAAGTATTTGGTGATACTGTCGATATCGAAATTATTGAAGCGCACCATCGTCATAAAGTCGATGCACCATCTGGTACAGCGTTGATGATGGGCGAAGCAGTTGCGGATACTTTGGGGCGTAACTTAAAAGAAGTTGCAGTATATGGTCGAGAAGGACATACAGGCCCACGTGAGCGTCAAACCATTGGTTTTGAAACGATTCGTGGCGGTGATATTGTCGGTGAACATACTGTCATGTTTATTGGCGAAGGTGAGCGTGTTGAAGTGACACATAAAGCGACCAACCGTATGAACTTTGCTTCGGGTGCTGTTCGTGCTGCTGCTTGGGTGGTGGGACGTGATGCACAAAAATACGATATGAAAGATGTTTTGGATTTAAATAAAATCTAAAATGAGAATGTCCTGTTTTGATTTTTTGGGTCAGAACAGGACAATAATATGTTAGCTTTGACGACCGATTCGAATTTGAATCATCACCAAAACCAGTGCAATAGCAGCTAAAACCGCACCGCTTACAGATACTGCAACATAACCCCAATTTAAGCTCAAGACTGCTCCACCGACTGCCGCACCTAGTGCATTACCCAGATTAAATGCCCCAATATTTACCGAAGAAGCTAATCCAGAGGCCTCATGGGCAACGGACATCACACGCATTTGCAAAGGCGGAACCAAACCAAATGCAGCAGCACCCCAAATGATCAAAGCAATGGCTGCGCCAAGTTGGCTTTGGGCAAGAAGAGGGAAAGTCACCATCATGACCATGAGAACAATAAGAAACGTGATTAAGGTTTTATTGATCGACAGATCTGCAAATTTTCCACCAAAGTGATTGCCAATTGAAAAACCAACACCAATGAGTACCAACATTAACGTGACAAATGTTGGGGAGGCTTGGGTAAAGGTATGTAGACTCGGTGCAATATAGGTATAGAGTGCAAACATTGCACCTGCCCCAAACACCGTGGTCAATAATGCCAAAACCACCATCGGGCGGGTTAAAACCCGAAGTTCATGACCAACTTTGGGTTGTTGTCCCACGCTACCTTGAGGAAGGGCTTTCCACAATGACAGCATGGTGATGATGCCCAAAACGGAGATTGCAGCGAAGGAACTTCGCCAGCCAATGTGCTGACCAACCCATGTTGCCAGTGGAACACCGCCAATATTGGCAATGGTTAGCCCCATGAACATGGTGGCAACCGCACTGGCTTGTTGGTTTTTAGGCACAACACTTGCCGCAACAATCGAGCCAATTCCAAAAAAAGCCCCGTGGTTCAGGCTGGTAAGCAAACGTGCAGCCATCAGGCTCATATAGTTTGGGGCAATGGCCGCGATGAGATTGCCCAATGTGAAAATCAACATCAGCAAAATCAGTGCTTTTCGCCGTGGAAAGCGTGCAAACCACAGTGTCATCAGTGGTGCACCAATCATCACCCCAAGCGCATAACCTGTAATCAGCATCCCTGTACTAGGAATGCTCATTGAAAGATCAGCCGCGATATTGGGAAGTAGTCCCATCGGGGAAAATTCTGTAGTCCCAATGGCAAATGCTCCAACCGCCAAAGCCAGTAGTGGAAAATTAATTTTCATATACCTGATTTAGTCCCATGCCGGTGCGAGTTGTTCGGGATCGACCTCACGGCTATTTCGTTCAAGTGTGGCAATCCGTTGCATCTCATCTGCACTTAGTTGAATTTGCTGTGCGTTTAGATTACTGATTAAATGTTCACGTTTGGTCGAGGATGGAATCACCGCGAAACCACGTTGTAATGCCCAAGCCAAAGCCACTTGCGCCGTAGATGTCTGATGTTGTGCAGCAATTTCGCCAAGCACTGGGTCGGCTAAAACCTTGCCATAAGCAAGCGTCATATACGATGTGACATCAATATTATGTGCTTGTAAAAAATTGACCAGCGTTTGATTTTGCAAATAAGGACTCAGTTCAATTTGATTGGTGGCGATGTGTTCTAGACCAATGCTGTCGATGGCCTGTTGGGTTTGAGCGATATTAAAATTTGAAATACCAATCAGTTCAGTTAAACCTTGCTGTTTTGCTTCTAATAAGGCTTGCATGGTTTCAGGGATATTTAGCCCAAGTTTTGGTGCAGGCCAGTGGATGAGGGTCAGATTCACCGCATCGGTTCTTAATTTACGTAAGCTTTCTTTTAAACTTGGAATCAATTGTTCTGCATTGCAATTTTCTGTCCAAATCTTGGTGGTAATAAACAGTTCAGAACGTGACACACCACTTTCGGCAATCGCTTGACCAACTTCGGCTTCATTTTCATAAATTTGTGCTGTATCGATAGCACGATAGCCAACGTCAAGCGCTGTTTTAACCGAGTCAATTACGACTTGATCTTTTAGACGGAATGTTCCTAAACCAAATGCAGGAATACGCATGAGTCACCTTAAAATGAGTTTTATTGATAGAACCATCATGCGGGATTTATTGTTGCTGAAAAATATGAATTTGTGCAATATATTGTTGAAAAACCGTCAAGAATAACCAGCGAATGAAATCGACCATTGAAGAATTACAGGCATTTATTGCAATTGTAGATACAGGCACAATTGTTGCGGCTGCCGAACAATTGGCTCAGACCTCTTCGGGGGTGAGTCGGGCATTGAGTCGTTTAGAAAAAAAATTAAATGTCACACTCATTGAACGCACGACCCGAAAAATTAAATTGAGTCAGGAAGGGGCGTTATTTTTAGTCAAGGCACGTAAAATTTTGCATGATTTGGCTGAAGCGGAAGATGCGCTGCTCAAATCCGATCAGGATGTGACGGGTGTGATACGGGTCGATTCAGCCTCGCCATTTATTTTGCATATTATCACGCCATTGATCCACGACTTTCAGCAGCGTTATCCTGCGATTGAAATTGAACTGAATAGTAATGATCAGGTAATTGATTTACTTGAACAAAAAGCCGATGTGGCATTTCGTTTTGGTGAACTGAATGATTCAACTTTACACGCCAAATTGATTTGTAAAAGTCGCTTATATCTGGTGGCAAGCCCTACTTATTTACAACAGGCGGGTTCTCCTGAACAGGTACAGGATTTAGAGCAACATACGTTAATCGGATTTACGCGTCCGACCCATTTAAACAACTGGCCTTTAAAAATAGACGATCAATATTTTAGTGCCAAACCTAAACTCAAAGCGTCAAATGGCGAAACCGTCCGACAATTGGCATTGCGGGGGCATGGCATCACCTGTTTATCTGAGTTTATGGTGTGGAAAGATATTGAACAGGGCAGGCTGGTCGCTTTGTTTGAAGATCAAATCGAGATACGTGAGCAACATATTCATGCGGTGTATTATCAGCAAGAACATTTGCCCAAACGGATTCGACTGTTTATCGATTATGTTGCTGAAAAACTCAAAGATGGTTTTAAGGTTTGTCGATAAGGTTTCCTTCTTGTTTTAAAGAAGGAAACCGAAAAGAATAAATTTAAAAATCGGCTTTTAACACAACACGATAACGCACATTACCTGACTCTAGACGTTCAATGGCATCATTGACTTGTGATATTGGATAAAGTTCGATTTGTGGTGCAATGTTTTTACGCGCAGCAAATTTTAATAAGGTACGTAAAGCCTCTGGCGAACCTGTCGGAGAACCTGTAATTGATTTTGCACCGCTAATTAACGCCGTTGCAGGGGTTGCAATGGGTTCAAGAGGAATCCCTAACAGGTGAATGGTGCCGTTGGGTGCAAGGGCATTTAAATACCTTTTCCAGTCGAGCGTGACATTGACTGTACTCAGGATTAAATCAAATTTTCCATATTGCGCTTTCAGGGCATCAGCATCCCGACTGTTGACAATGTGGTCAGCGCCCATAGCTTTGAGTTCGTCTGATTTGTCTAAATTAGAGGTAAACGCGGTAATTTCACAGCCCCATGCCTTGAGCAGTTTGATCGCCATGTGCCCCAAGCCTCCAATGCCGATGACCCCGACATGATGTCTGGCTTGAATTTGATGTTTGAGTAATGGATCAAAAACCGTAATACCACCGCAGAGTAGTGGCCCCGCACTTTCTGGGTCTAAGTCATCTGGAAGGGGAATTGCCCACTGCCAACCCGCGCGGATTTTATCGGCAAAACCGCCTGCATGACCAACAATAGTGGCTTTTTGTTCGCCTGTACACAGCACTTGCTGCCCACCAATGCAGTAGTCACAAGCTTGGCAGCTTTCTGCTGTCCAGCCAATGCCGACACGTTGTCCGATTTTGAGCCCCTTGGCTTCAGAGCCTAAACGAATAATGGTTCCAATGACTTCATGACCTGCGACGAGTGGGTATTGAGATACGCCCCATTCATTATTGATCATGGAAATATCAGAATGACATAAACCACAATATTCAACTTTGACTTCAACTTGATGCGGTTGTAAATCGCCTGCATCAAATTCGTAAGGAACTAAGACTTGTTTTTCCGCTAAAGCAGCATAACCGCGGATTGTATTGTCGCTCATGAAAGATCCCTCATTATTTTAATATTTTAAAAAACAGTCATTTTCATGGTCGTTGACCATGCCACATGCCTGCATAAAAGCATAGCAAATTGTGGGGCCGACAAACTTAAATCCATGTCGTTTTAATGTTTTTGAAAGTTGCTCGCTCAAGGTCGTTTGGGCGGGTGCAGTGCTGTAGCTGGGAACGTCATTGTGTATGGTTTTATGTTCGACATATTGCCATAACCATGTGGCGACATTGCCATGTTCAGCTTGCAGTTTCAGCCATGCTTGTGCATTTCCCCGAATTGCTCTGAGTTTGCCTAAATGTCGAATCAGTCCAGCATCTTGTACTTTGAGTTGTAAATCGTCATCGGTGAAATTGGCAATTTCTTCAATGCTATATTGAAAGAATTGTTGACGATACGTCTCTCGTTTTTTGAGTACTGTAATCCAAGATAAACCCGCTTGCTGACCTTCTAAACATAACAATTCAAACAGTGCTTTTTCATCGAAAAGAGGTTTTCCCCATTCGTGGTCGTGGTAGTCGATATAAAGCGGATCGTTTGAACACCAGCGACAGCGTTGGATAGAAGGTTGCATCGAGATCTCCTTATGGCATTAATGTAATTTGAATTGAAGCCATTGGTCTTGTTTTGTATCCCAAAAAGAAAGTTCGGCTTGGCTTAGGTCGTGAAAACTGAGCCAGACATCTTTGCCGTGTTTGTCATTATAGCCTGTGCTGATGAGGAGCGCATCTTCACCAATTTCCATAATCCAACCCTGATAAAGTTGACCATTAAGTAAAATACGCTGTTGATTTCCTGATTCAGCAAATTGAATGAGACGCTCGATAATTGCTTCAGACATGTGTCTTTCCTAGTAACGTAAATAAGGATAAGGATTGGTTGCACCACGTCCTTTACCTGTTAAATAAATACCATAATGTAAGTGTGTGACGGTATGTCGTGCATTGCCACTATTGCCGACATAGCCAATCACATCGCCTTTATGTACGGTGTCACCCACCTTTAAACCACGTTTATGTTTTTCTAAATGGGCATAATAATGCCAAGACCCTGCGGGGCCTAAAATCCACACCACATTGCCTCCTAAAGGATTGCCTTGTAGGCTGGCAATGATGCCTTCGGTAGTGCTGGTGACTTTGGTTCCACGTGGAGCCAAAATATCAATGCCTTCATGTCTGCGCCCCATACTTCGGGCATTGCCCCAAGTGTCTTGTAATTGCCGTACCGACACATGTTGTACAGGAATAGGCAAATGCGAATTTAAAGGCATTGATTTGAGTCTTGAAACCTCTTGGCTCGGGAGCACTGGAGATTTTTTTGGCGTTGTACTACAGGCTGCTAATACAATCACGCTGAGAATAAGAATAAAGGAAGCAACTGGACGAAACACGAAAAAACCTTCCTGATTTTGGCTACGTATAGAATGCGTTTTTCACTATGGCACAGTTCAGTTGGCTTGACAATTTTACTGAGTAACCTGCATGAATCTGGCTTTTATCTTACTGGTTTTTCAGTTGAATGACCTTTTTCATGGCTGTTGGAATACCTTTATTTTCAGCTTGTTCGGCTGTAAGCCATAGGCCATCCAGCTCAATGAGTAAGTGTTCCATCTGGTCTGCATCTACCGTTACTTTTTGGACATGCAGTTCCCATGTAAAGTGGGTGAAGCTATGCCGAATCATGCCTAAAGATTGACGAGCTTCAAGTCCGAGTCCTGCGGTTACATGTTGCAGTGCTGATTCATCATCAAAAATTGGTAGACTCCATAAACCGCCCCATAAACCTAAACTTGGGCGTTGTTGCCACAACCAAAGGTCTTGATGTTGCAGTAATAGCACTTGTGCTGTTTTGACAGGAACTGCTTTTTTCGGTTTTTTGTAGGGCAGTTCGGCTTCTAAACCTTGTAAATGTGCCTGACAATGCGCTTGCATGGGGCAGTACAAACAGAGCGGTTTTTTCGGTGTGCAAATGGTCGCACCCAAATCCATAATCGCCTGTGTGTAGTCATGGTTGCGTTGGGTCGGGCACAAATTTTCAGCCATCTGCCACATTTCTTTTTCGTGAACGGGCTTGCTCAGATCATCTTCTATGGCAAAAAAACGAGCCAAAACACGTTTCACATTGCCATCTAAAATCACGCCGTATTGTCTGAGCCCTAATGACATCAGTGCCCCTGCGGTAGAGCGACCAATACCCGGAAGGGCAATCCAATCTTCAAGCGTTTGTGGAAACTGAGGCTGCGTTGCAACGATTTGCGCTGCTTTATGCAGATTGCGGGCGCGGGCATAGTAGCCTAAACCTGCCCAGTACGGTGCGACGTCATCCCATGAAACTTGAGCAAGGGCTTCAACGGTTGGAAAGCGTTGAATGAAGCGGTCAAAATATTGCAGGACAGTTTTGACTTGGGTTTGTTGTAGCATAATTTCTGATACCCAAACTTTATAGGGATCATCTGCAACTTGCCAAGGGAGGTCATGGCGACCATATTGATCAAACCATGTGAGTAAAGCATCAGAAAATGAAAATGTGGACATACATGCCTAGCCAAAACTGAGGGCGCTAGTATAGCCAACCACGGAATAAAAAAGAAATGACAATCGTGATAAGGTCAAAGTGAGTGTTTACTTTGACCTAAGTCAAGATTTTTGAAATTAATCTTCGCTGATAATACCCCAGCGTTCATCCAGTTTTAATTGCTGGTTTTTATAACGCGGGATGATGTGAATATGTAAATGTTCGGCATGTTCACCAAATACATTGCCATCATTAAAACCGATATGAAACCCTTCAGGGTGGTGAAGGATTTGTAGTTCATTTCGTGCCTGTTCTAGCAATGAAAGTAGGCTTTTACGTTCTTTATCGGTAATGTCAAAAAAGGAATCGATATGTCGTAAGGGAACGAGGACTACATGGCCTTGTGATAATGGATTTGGTTCAGGAAAGACTGCACCAAAATCATTTTTGGCAATGATGTTGTATTCATCATAGTCACAGTAAACACATTGTTTGGTCATGGTAGATTCCCTCTTATTATCAATTCCTAATTTATATCACTTGTATGACACCAATACGACACTTTATTTAAGCAAGTTGGCTGCCTAAAAATGTGTACATTGTATCAATAGCATCTTTCTCTGCTTCGGCGTTATAGGCTAAATCAATGCCGTTGGCTTTGGCGCGTTGGTCTGCAAGTGGGTTACTAAAACCATGCTTGGCATTGGGTAAAACTTTGACTTGATATTGCACGTGTGCATTTTTCATTTCTTGCTCAAAATGTGCAACATCATCTAAAGAAACCATACTGTCTTTTTCACCATGCAGCACCAAAATGTGCGATTGAACGGTTCCTGCTTTGGCTGGTGTTTGGGCTGATAAATTACCATGTAATGAAACAACCGCTTTTAATGGTGCACCTGCACGTGCCAAATCGAGTGCGACTTTGCCTCCAAAACAAAAACCAATCGCAGCCAAACGTGTTGCATCGACTTCGGGCTGTTGTTTCAGTGTTTCCAAAGCTGCTTGCGCACGGTCTAAAAGGGTATTGGGTGCTTGAAAAACTTCCGTCATCCATTCACTCGCCAAACTCGCTTGTTCAGTGGTTTTCTTATCACCGTACATATCCATTGCCAACGCTGCATAACCCTTTTCAGCAAGTTCAGTTGCACGTTGTATGGCATAGTCATTACGTCCCCACCATTCTGGCCCCACCAATACACCTGCAACAGGCACTGTTGATTTTGGCGCAACAAAGAAACCAACCAAGGTTTTCCCATCTGCAGTTGTGTAGGAAATTTCGCGAGTGATGAGTGAAGTATTCATCGTTATATTGTCCTTAAAATGATTGGTTTATAAAGAATTCGAATCTTTGATTTACACTGGATTTTATCTGTTTTACCACGCAAAACACCATACGTTATATTGGGAAAATACAGCATAAAAAAGAAGGCAAAACCGCCTTCCTTTTTTGTGAGTTTTTTTAACCTCGCCCTCGAGAGAAAAATCCGATGACGGCAAGAATGACGGCAACAACAAGTAAGATAACAGCAAATTGTTTAGATAGACCTGCAACACCACCGAAACCGAGGAGGCTGGCGAGTAATGCAATCACAGCAAAGATAATCGCCCAACGGAACATTATTATTCTCCTTTGATATGTTTTTCCTGTTTCAGTCTAGCAATGCTCGGTGACGGGAAATGTTAGTTTTTGTTCAAAATATGTGCATATTGTTTCAATGATCGGCAGTCATTTAAATCAAGTGTTCTGGCACAAAGTCACTCGATGAGCATGTTATACTGGGACGTTATTATCTTTTTTATCATTTTTCATGTCGTTACGAACACAATTTTGGAAAAATATTCCGCTAGAACAAATGACCAATGCTGAATGGGAAGCATTGTGTGATGGTTGTGGTTTATGTTGTTTGGTCAAACTTGAGGACGAAGACACTCAGGAAGTTGCCTATACCAAAGTGGCCTGCAAATTACTGGATTGTAAGACAGGACAATGTCAGGATTATACCCACCGTAAACAACAGGTTCCCGATTGTATTCAGCTTACGCTTGAGAATTTACCTCATTTATATTGGTTACCTTCAAGCTGTGCTTATCGCCGTCTTTATGAAGGGAAAAACTTGCCTTCATGGCATTATTTAAATACAGGTTCCCGCCAAAGTGTGATTAAGGCTAAAAAGTCGGTTGCAGGGCGTTGTATTTCTGAAACACAAATCCAAGAAGATGATATTGATGAATATATTGTCCGTTGGGTACGTTAATCTTTGACAAAAGGTCGTGGATGCAGTGAGTGGGATTTTTCAGAGATTTTGAAAAACCACAATATTAAACCATTGCAATGTTCAGCTTGTGCGGTGTTATCGCTGCATAATCACAAATAAAAGTTTCATTTCGGTCTGAGTTGTATTACATAGTAAACTATGAAGCCTGTTTGATAATGAAAACTAGATTATGTCAGAAACGCATATTCCTTTACCTGAACGCTTACGCCCAAGAGATTTATCCGAAATCATTGGACAAGACCATTTGCTAGGAACGGATGCGCCTTTACGTCAAATGATTGATCAGGGGCATTTGCCTTCGATTATTTTTTGGGGGCCACCAGGGGTTGGAAAAACCACGATTGCACTGCTTTTAGCACAAGCAGTCGACCGTCCTTTTGTGAGTCTATCCGCGCTAAATACTGGGGTAAAGGAATTACGCGAAGTCATTGCAGAAAGTGGTGACTTACTGACGCCTGTCGTATTTATTGATGAAATTCATCGTTTTAATAAATCACAGCAGGATGCACTACTCGGCGCAGTCGAAAAGGGCAAAATCACCTTGATTGGTGCTACCACCGAAAATCCTTCATTTGAAGTTAACAGTGCGTTACTTTCGCGTTGTCAGGTTTATACCTTGCAGGCGTTAGATGCTCAAGCGATTGAAGTCTTATTACAACGTGCGATTCAAAAAGACAGTTTCTTAGAAAAACGCCATATCCTGATTGATGAATTTGATGCTTTTTTCCAGTTTTCGGCAGGGGATGCACGTAAAGCGCTAAATTTACTGGACTTGGTTGCCAGTACTTTTGATCCAGATCAAGAAAATCATATTAATAATGCGTTGGTTGTGAAAGTCGCACAACAAAATATTGCTCGCTATGACAAATCTGGCGAACAGCATTATGACCTTGTTTCTGCCTTTATTAAGTCGATTCGGGGGAGTGACCCTGACGCTGCTTTGTATTGGATGGCACGTATGCTCAAAGGCGGTGAAGATCCACTGTTTATTGCCCGTCGTATGCTCATTGCAGCATCGGAAGATATTGGGAACTCGAATCCGAATGCGTTGTTGCTTGCGGGTGAATGCTTCCGTTCGGTACAAGTGATTGGTATGCCCGAATCTCGTATTTTGCTTGGACAATGTGCGGTTTATTTAGCCACCAGTGCTAAAAGTAATAGCACTTATTTGGCAATTAATCGGGCTTTGGAGTTGGCGGATAAAACGTCAAACCTTCCTGTACCGCTTCATCTTCGTAATGCGCCAACTAAGTTGATGAAACAACAGGGTTATGGTGTGGATTATCTATATCCACATGATTATCCTGAGCATTTTGTAGAGCAAGACTATTTGCCGCCAGAGCTTAAAGGAACCAGACTGTACGAGTCGGCACGAAACAAACGTGAAGTTGAGGCTGAACGTCTACAACAACGCCGTTGGCAGCAGATGCAACAACAGCAGCAACAGTAAACTAAATCTTTTGTAAGACTTGAATCAGGACAGGAACATGACTCAGCTCAGGTTCCTTTGCCGCAGTGAGCAGGGTTAAAGTACCATTTTGTTGTTGTAACTGTTTGACTTGCTTGAGTTGTTCGAGTTGCTCAGGTGTTTTTAACTCTTGTTCATAGCGTTGGCAAAATTCAGCATAATGATTCACTCGGTCTTCATGCAGCCATTTTCGTAACATGGAACTGGGTGCAATTTCTTTCATCCACGGAATATCTGCCAGCGTTTCTTTATGAATACCTCGTGGCCATAAACGATCCACAAAAATTGCAGGTTTTTGTCCTGTATATTGATAAATTCTTTGTATTGAATATGTCATGTCGTGGGCTCAAAGTAATATTTTTATCGTTAAACTACACTTAATAATTTCAAGATATACCGATCCTGAATCATCATCAAGATATTGCAAAAAAGAGTTCATATTATGATTATTTTAAATGTATTCTTCAAAGTAAAACCTGAACAAAAGCAAAATTTCATTCAGACCCTAACGCACATGGTACAAGAATCCAGAAAAGAGGCTGGGTGTCGACATTATCAGTTGGGAGCAGATATTTTAGATGAATATTCTTTTTTATTGATTGAACATTGGGATGATGCAGCAGCCATTGCCTTGCATAAGCAGACACCACATTGGGATCAGTTTATTGCTGTAGTGGAAAGTTATTTGGCCGAGCCATTTGTGATTGAGCAATACCAAGCTTAGTGCTTAATCCAAATTAAAAAAACCGAGCCACAAGACTCGGTTTTTCGCTTTGAAGCAGAGTGCTTAGATATCTGTTAAATCGATACCTAGACGTGCAGCAACTTCTTCATATGCTTCAACAACACCGCCTAAACCTTGACGGAAACGGTCTTTGTCTAATTTTTTCTTGGTGTCTTTATCCCACAAACGGCAACCGTCTGGAGAGAATTCGTCACCCAATACGATACGGTCGTGGAACACACCGAATTCAAGTTTAAAGTCAACAAGTAGCATGTTGCCTGCATCAAATAATGCTTTTAAAACATCATTGACTTTGTATGTTAAAACTTTCATTTGTTCTAACTGTTCAGCAGTTGCCCAACCTAAAGCAATCGCTTGAGATTCGTTGACCATTGGGTCACCCAAAGCGTCATCTTTAAAGAACAATTCGAAAGTTGGTGGAACAAGCTCTTTACCTTCTTCTACGCCTAAACGACGGCATAAAGAACCTGCTGCATAGTTACGAATCACGCACTCTACAGGGATCATTTTTAGTTTTTTAACTAAAACTTCTGTTGGAGTGAGCAGTTTCTCAAAATGGGTTTCAATGCCTGCTGCTGCCAGTTTTTCCATAATAAAGGCATTAAAACGGTTGTTCACCTTGCCTTTACGATCTAGTTGTGCAATTTTTTCGCCGTTGAACGCCGAAGCATCGTCACGAAAGACTAAAATCAAGTGGTCGGGACTATCTGTTTCATAAACAGATTTCGCTTTACCGGTGTAGAGCAAGGTTTGTTTTAACATGGGATGAACCTGTTTTCAAAAATATACCTAGATGATATGACTAGGCTGGCCAATTTTGAGAAATCTGGTCTAACAATGCTTTCGCTTTTACCTGATCAGCAAAGCTGTTGTCAGGGTTAAATAAAACGAGGGTATTGGTTTTACCAACAGCGGAAAGTTTCAAGACATAGGTCTGATTGTCGACTTTAATGGTCGCTTCATAACGCGTCTGGCTTTGACTTACTACGCTGTAATTTAGACTGCTTAGTGTTGCAAGCGTGTACTGCCAAATTGTATCAGACTTACCAGTAACTTTCAGTAATGGATTTTGATTTCCATCAACAATTACGACAGGTTTTGGATAGTTTTCACTTGCTTCAGCCAAAGCACGATTGGGAACCACTTCACCTGGACGTGGCATAGCAAATCGATTGCCCTTTTTATTTTCATAATCTGGGGCATGTTGTAAAGCAAGTGGGTCAATAATTGGAGCAGGGTACAAAGGCGTTGCAGGTCTAACTGACGCACCTTCAGGATATTTTAGAGGTTCGGTTGTATCTGGTTTTTTATAGTTCAGGGAACCATTATTAATGCTAAGCATATTACAACCAGCTAAGCTGAAAACTGAAAGTGCAAGAGTTAAACCTAAACGTAATTGCATAATATTGTGCTCTTTAAATAATACCCGTTGCTTTTAGGGTGTCACGCAACGGTGCGCGATATTGTTCTGCAAGTGGAGTTAATGGCAAGCGAATACCTGAACCAATTAAGCCCATTTCATGGAGCGCCCATTTCACAGGAATTGGGTTCGATTCGCAAAACAAAATATTGTTTAAATTTGCAATTCTACTGTTAATTTCACCAGCGAGTTGCTGATTTTTCTGTAAAGCTGCTGCACACATCTCACTCATGATCTTAGGTGCAACATTCGCAGTCACAGAAATATTGCCTTTAGCACCTTGTGCAATCAGCTCTGCGGCTGTTTCGTCATCGCCTGAAAATACAGACATGCGACCATTTAAGGCATCAATGAGTTGTTTGCCGCGGGCAACATCGCCTGTTGCATCTTTGACTGCAATGATATTTTCAATATCTGCAAGTCGAACGACAGTATCATTGCTCATATCGACACCAGTACGACCTGGGACATTGTAGAGAATAATCGGAAGGTCAACCGCTTCTGCAATGGTTTTAAAATGTTGATATAAACCTTCTTGTGTCGGTTTATTATAATAAGGTGTAACCAAAAGAGCGGCATCCGCACCAAGAGTCTGAGCTTCTTTGGTAAGTTCAATGGCTTCGTGTGTTGAGTTTGCACCAGTACCAGCAATCACAGGAATACGTTTGTTTACCACACGAATGACTTCTTTAATGACTTGTGTGTGTTCCGACATACTCAGCGTAGAGGGTTCGCCTGTAGTGCCGACTGCAACAATCGCATTTGTACCTTGTTCTACGTGCCACTCAACGAGCTTTTCAAGGTTCTTCCAATCTACGCTGCCATCTTCAAACATGGGGGTGACAAGTGCGACAATTGAGCCTTGAATATTCTGAGCTAGCTGAGTCATTTTAAAAAATTATCCTATTTGACCATTCACAGAGGAAAAGAGAAAGAATGGTAGCTGTAGTTTTGAATTTAAGCGAAAATTCAACGAAATGAAAGCGACGTTGAATATGACTTGTTCAAATTATGACTGAACGTGTCGGGAAGAACAATATACTTTCGTTAAAGGTTGGAAAACTTTTATTATTATTTTTTGATCAGGCGCACTGACGTCGTTATTACATAAAAATGCGTTAAAAATACAATGGATACTGTAAAAAAAATCGTGATATTGTGACCAGTTGGTTTTTAACAATTGATGGAATAGGGAGAAATTAGTGATCAATCAGCAAGGAACAGCCTTAATTGTGGTCGATGTACAAAATGGTTTTACTCCGGGTGGGCAGTTGGCTGTTTCTGACGCAGATTTGATTATTCCGTTAATTAATCGGTTAGCAGGTCAATTTGAGCATGTGGTTTTGACGCAGGACTGGCATCCCGCCGATCATATTTCTTTTGCTGAAAACCATGTTGGGAAACAACCGTTTGAAACTATTGATCTTGATTATGGTGTGCAAGTTTTATGGCCGAGCCATTGTGTACAAGGAACGCATGATGCAGCATTTCATCCTGATTTAAACATTTCACATGCGCAGTTGGTTATCCGTAAAGGAATTCATACACACATTGATAGTTATTCAGCATTTATGGAAGCTGACCAAAAAACGCCAACGGGCTTAACAGGGTATTTACGAGAGCATGGTATAACGACGGTTTATGTGGTGGGAATCGCGACAGATTTTTGTGTGGCATGGACAGCAATTGATGCCTGCAAATTTGGTTTTAATACTTTTGTGATTGAAGATGCTACAGGCGCAATCGATTTAAACGTGTCTTTGCAGCAGGCGTGGGGCGATATGCAAGCGGCAGGGGTACAGCGTGTGTTATCTGAAGTTATTTTGAATCCTTAAAATGCTTTTTTATAAATATATGAAGCTGTTAGAACAGCAACAACCGTGGATTACTAAAATCCCTCCAATCAGCGCTGTAGATTGAGCTTGAGAGATCTACATCTGGATTCGGTAGGATGGAATCCTTTTGCATCGAAATAAAAAAACCAACCATGAATGGGCATGGTTGGTTCTTTAAAGCGTGGGGCAGAAATTATTCTGATAAGTCGACGCAGAGATATTTCATTTCCAAATATTCATCAATGCCGAACTTAGAGCCTTCACGTCCTAAGCCAGATTGTTTTACACCACCAAATGGTGCGACTTCGTTGGAAATGGCACCTGTGTTGATTCCAACCATTCCGTACTCAAGTGCTTCACCCACACGCCATTGACGTGCTGTGCTTTGAGTAAATAAATAAGCCGCCAGACCAAACTCGGTATCATTTGCCATGCTGATCGCTTCTTCTTCAGTTTTGAAGCGGAAGAGCGGTGCAAGTGGGCCAAAAGTTTCTTCTTTTGCAACTTTCATGTCTTGAGTCACGCCAGTTAAAACCGTTGGTTCAAAGAATGTGCCACCTAAAGCCGAGCGTTTCCCACCAATACGTACAGTTGCACCTTTGGCAGTTGCATCATCAATGTGAGATAGAACCTTGTTGATGGCAGCTTCGTTAATGAGTGGCCCTTGTGTTGAACCTTCTTTGCGTCCATCACCAACTTGTAGTTTGGCAACGGTTTCAACCAAGCGCTCAGCCAGCGCATCGTAAATACCATCTTGTATATAAATACGGTTCGCACACACACAAGTTTGACCACTGTTGCGATATTTGCTTGCCATAATGCCTTGAACAGCTTGTTCAAGATTGGCATCGTCAAACACAAGCACTGGCGCATTGCCACCAAGTTCAAGTGATAGTTTCTTGATGGTTGTGGCACATTGTTGCATCAGAATACGGCCAACCTGAGTTGACCCTGTAAAGCTGAGTTTACGCACAGTGTCATTTTCACAGAGGGTTTTACCGACTTCGCTAGAATCACCGCTGATATTGATTAGAATATCTTGAGGCAAGCCCGCTTGAAGGGCTAAAACTTCGAGTGCATAGGCGGTTAACGGGGTCTGTTCCGCAGGTTTTACCAACATTGAACAGCCTGCCGCAATAGCAGGTGCTGCTTTACGGGTAATCATCGCCGCAGGGAAGTTCCAAGGGGTAATGGCTGCCGTCACACCAATGGCTTGTTTAATCACCAAAAGGCGTTGATTTGGCAAAGTTGGTGAGAGTACGTCACCATCGACACGACGTGCTTGCTCGGCAAACCAGCGAATAAAAGACGCAGCATAGCCGATTTCACCACGGGCTTCGGCTAAAGGCTTGCCTTGTTCCGCTGTTAAAATTTGCGCCAAATTTTCTTTGTGTTCAACGATGAGGTTAAACCATGCCCAAAGGACATCGGCACGTGCTAAAGCAGTTTGTTTTTTCCATGCAGCCTGTGCTGTAGCAGAGCGTGCAATGGCCGCTTCGACCCCTGCACGGTCATAGGTTTTCACCCATGCCAGTGCTTCGCCAGTTGCAGCATCATCAACCTGAATATAATTGTTTGAAGCAGGTGCTTGAAACGTAATATCTGGGTGTTTGAGTAAGTGCTGTAAATCGTTTTGAATCATGCAGATTGCTCCGTTGCTTTGCTGCCAACCAATGCTGCAAAACCTTGTTTCAAGATGTCTAGACCTTGACGGAATTGTTCAGCAGGAATGGTAAGTGGATACAAGAAACGAATAACATTACCGTATTTACCACAAGTAAGAAGCAATAGACCATTTTCCATGGCATAGTTTTGTACAGCTTTGGCTTGTTCTGCTGTTTCAAGTTCAACCGCAACCATTGAACCTAAAGCGCGGATATCGGTGACGACATCACCCGATGCTTTTTGAATGTCTTTAAGTGTAGCAACCAGTTCTGCACCGAGTTCGTTAGCACGGTCACATAAGTTTTCACCTTCGATGACATCAATTACGGCATGTGCAGCGGCAACTGCAATTGGGCTACCTGCATAAGTACCACCTAAACCACCTGGGTTTGGCGCATCCATTACATCACAGCGACCTACTACACCTGAAATTGGGAAACCACCACCTAAGCTTTTCGCCATCGTGATTAGGTCGGCTTTAGTGTCAAAATAGTTCATGGCAAACAGTTTACCTGTACGGGCAAAGCCAGATTGCACTTCATCCGCAACGATTAAAATACCGTGTTTGTCGCACAAAGCACGTAAGCGTTTTAGGAACTCGGCAGGAACAACATTGAAGCCGCCTTCACCTTGAACAGGCTCAAGTACAATGGCTGCAACATCATGCGCTGCAACATCTTCACTGAAAATATTTTCGATGCTTTCAATCGCGTCATCGACAGAGATACCTTTTGCAGGCACAGGGTAACGTGCATGGAAAACTCCAGCAGGCATCACACCAAAATCACGTTTATAAGGTGCTGTTTTACCTGTCATCGCCATTGTCATGAATGAACGACCATGGAAACCGTTACCAAAAGTAATAATGCCATGACGACCTGTATAAGCGCGGGCAATTTTTACGGCATTTTCGACTGCTTCTGCACCTGTGGTGAAGAATGTTGTTTTTGCAGGGCCTGCAATGGGTGCGCGTTCATTGATACGTTCGGCTAAAGAAACATAGCTTTCATAAGGCACAACTTGATAAGCGGTATGGGTAAATTTTGTGAGTTGTTCAGTCACTGCTGCAATCACTTTTGGATGGCGATGACCTGTATTGAGCACTGCAATACCACCTGCAAAGTCGATAAATTGATTCCCTTCAGCATCCCAAAGAGTGGCATTTTCAGCTTTTTCTGCATACCACTGACACATGACACCAACGCCACGTGGAGTTGCTTGCTGTTTGCGTTCGTTAAGTGCAGAATGTTTGGTGCTCATGTTATTTCCCTCATTTTTTCATCATTTATCACAGTATTGTTTGCAATCACATCATTCAAATTCAGGATGCTTTACAATGTCTGTCTATCACAGTAATTTCTCGCTTTAACTGACAACTGACGAGAGCCATTTCTAAATTAAGGAGAGAGCCAATTGCGTAGTTTACTGGGAGATCATGTCCTGCAACGCCTACAACAAGATAGCGAAGGTACATTACACCAACGTGTCTTTCGTTGTTTGCGCAGTGCGATTCTAGAAGGTGTCTTACCACCCAAAACACGCTTACCGGCTTCACGAGATCTGGCTCAGGAATTACAAGTTTCACGCAATACAATCCTCACAGCGTATGAACAGTTACGAGCAGAAGGTTATGTCGAAGCACGTACAGGGCACGGCACATGGGTGGCAGAACATTTGCCCGAAGCTTTTTTAAATACGACAGGCTCAAAAGTTCATGCGCCTGTAAATAAAAAGAAAGATAAAAATAGTTATGCACTGTCACAGCGTGGTTCGAGTTTAATTGGCTATGCGGCTGCTTCTCCGCATCAATGGGGGGCATTTGTTCCAGGTGCGCCAGATGTGACGGAATTTCCTCATCATATTTTTAGCCGTATCCAGTCGAAGTTGTCCCGTGAACCTGATGTGGAACGCCTGATTTATAGCAATGCAGGGGGATGTATTGAATTACGTCAGGCACTGGCAGATTATTTACGTGTCGCACGTTCGGTACAGTGCGATGCCGACCAGATTATTATTACCGAAGGGATCCATCAGGCGATTGACTTGGTTTCTCGTGCGTTAAGTGATATTGGCGATAAAGTCTGGGTTGAAGACCCTTCTTATTGGGGCATGCGAAACATCCTGCGAATGAATGGACTGGAGTTACAGCCGATTCCTGTCGATGCCGAGGGGATTATCCCTGATGCTGCCAATAGTGTTCCCAAACTGATTTTTGTCACACCATCTCATCAATATCCATTAGGTTCTCATTTGAGTTTGGCTCGGCGTAAACAACTTTTACAAACCGCACGTCAGCACGGTAGCTGGATTGTGGAAGATGATTATGACAGTGAGTTCCGTTTTTCAGGACAGCCATATCCTTCTTTGCAAGGTTTAGAGCCGAATGCACCTGTGATTTATATGGGCACCTTTAGCAAAACGATTTATCCCGCTTTGCGTTTAGGGTATTTGGTTGTTCCTCGTCAGCTTTTTTCACCCTTAAGGATTGTTTCTGCCGAACTGTATCGGGGTGGGCATTTGTTGCTGCAAAAGGCTTTGGCTGAGTTCATTCGGGAAGGGCACTATTCAGCGCATATCCGCCGTATGCGTTTACTTTATGGCAAACGTCGGGCATTTTTGATTGATCTGATTCACCGTTATTTGGGGCAGGAATATGTGCATGAATATGACAATGCCTCGGGATTACATCTGGTTTTGAAGCTTCCAGCAGAATGTGATGATGTTGCGATTGCCTCGGTTGCGCTGCAACGTGGGGTGAAGGTACGTCCACTTTCCCAATATTATTTACATGCGCATGCACGTGCGCAGCGGGGGCTACTGATGGGGTTTTCCTGTGTAAATGAAAAAGATATGGTCATGGCATTTGGAACGTTGTTGCAATGTTTAAGAGAGGCAGGCGTTCCAACTCGTAACTGATTTTTAGGGAATTAAGAGTCATTAAAAAGCACCCTTCAAATTAGACTAAGAGTGTCTAACTTTCGGGGTGCAGATTATTACAGACCTTATAAATTGAAAAAAAGAGAGTCTCCGATGAGAAACTCTCTTTTTTTATTCCTAGAACAGAGGGTTAAACCAGTTTTTCTTCATGGTGGGTTAAATGAGCGGTTCTACGTTCTCTACCCCAACCAAATTTTTGTGCCAATAACCCGAAAGTTACAATAACAGCAAAGAGTATTGTGGTGTAGATGACTTCTTTAAAATAAGTCCCTTCAATTAACATGGTGAGAATGGCACCAATAATGGCGAAGATCACCACATAGGTTAGGTAAGGGAACATCCACATTTTAAAGTCAATTTTAACCCCTTCGGCTTCGAGTTTTTTACGCATCCGAAGTTGTGAATAGGCGATGGTTAAGTACACATATAAGGTCGCTGCCCCAGTGGTTAACATGAAAAAGTCATATACGTCCATGCTCTTGCTTGCGGTTAAAACGACAGCAATGACAGAGAATAAGCATGACACCAATACGCCCACCCACGGACTACTTTTACTGTTCACAGCCCCAAAGCTTTTTGGCGCATCCCCACGTTTTGCCAAAGAAAATAACATGCGTGAACACGTATAAAGAGCTGAGTTAAAGCAACTACATACCGAAGTTAACACCACAAAATTTACAATGTGACGTGCACTCGGAATTCCCAGCGCCGATAAAGTCACACTATAAGTTCCCCAAGTTGAATCTTTTAACAGTTCATTATTGTGCGGAATCAAACATACAGCGACAAACATTGAACCTACATAAAACAAGATAATTCGCCAAACCACCGAGTTGGATGCTTTACGAATTTCTTTAGCAGGGTTTTCTGACTCTGCGGCTGCAACGGTTACAATTTCAGCGCCAATATAGGCAAACATCACACCCAATAAGGCGGTAATCACGGACGATGCGCCATTTGGCATAAAACCTTGAGAGGTTAAATTGCTGATTCCTGATGCCGCAGGATTACCCCAAGGCCATAAATGCATGATGGCTAAACTACCAATCACGAGGAATATAACAATTGCAATGACTTTGATGAGCGCAAACCAGAACTCAAACTCACCATAATTTTTGACATTTTGAAGATTGACTGCAACCAAGGCACCAATCACCACAACCATGTAGGCCCAAATTGGGATAAATGGGAACCAGTTATTTAAAATTTTACCTGCGACATAGGCTTCCCAGCCCATCAGCATTGCCAAGGTACACCAGTACAACCAGCCAATTGAAAAACCAGCCCAACGACCAATCGCACGGTCAGCATAGGTTGAAAAAGAACCACTATCAGGGTTCAAAACAGCCATCTCGCCTAACATCCGCATGATGAACCAGACCAGTAAACCACCCAAAGCATAGGTGAGAAAAACAACAGGCCCTGTATTATAAATAATGCTTCCTGAACCCACAAAAAGCGAACCACCAATGACACCTGCAATTGAAATCATGGTGAGGTGTCGGGATTGAAGTCCGCTTTTTAATGCTTTGGAGGCAGCCCCAGAATCATTGTGATGTGTTGCCATACCATTTTCCTTAACCTATAGGAGATTGATATTGCTTGATTAAATGATCAAGAAATATCAACACCATTTCAATTTTCTAGTTAAAACGATTTTTACAATCGGTGTATTGATTGAACAATGAAATCGTTTCAACGCTTCCGTATGCATACTTCTAATAAGATTAATTTGTCGTTTTGGTACTCAATAAACGAGAGCCATTTTGGTACTAACCGAGAGAGCCAATTTAAAGAATAAAAAAAAGCCTATCGAAATCTCGATAGGCTTTTAAAAGAAAATAATGAAGAATTACCAACGACCTCGGTAGTCACCGCGACCTCTATCGTGCCACTCGCCATGTCTGTCACCGTCGTGATGATCATAACCACCGTGTGGGCCATCCCACCAAAATGGGTCAAGCAGACAACATCCTGATAGGCTTAATACGGAAAGAATCGCAACTCCGCTTAAAATAAGTTTCACTTTTTTCATTTTATCACTCCTGAACTAGATAGCAGAAAGTAAGAAATAAATAAGGTCTTAACATGTAAGTTATACAGGTTTTTGTTAAGTTAAGTAGACATTGCTTTTTAAATCGCAATGATACCTATTCCTATTTTTTAGGTTTAATTGAAAGAACTACAGTCAGGTTTGGGGGATATGGTCAGAGACGTGCTGATAAAAATGGCGAAGTTTATGTTGATTCATTTCCATCGATCCAATAGCCAATTTGAAAAAATGAGCATTGCTGAATGAGCATTGCTGAATGAGCATTGCTGAATGAGCATTGCTGAATGAGCAATCCCCCGATGATGTATCGAGGGATTGGTCTTGAAATCAGAAAATAAAGTTTTTATTTTTTGATTTTATCGGGGAGGGCATAGGCAATAATATAATCACCTAAGTCAGGAGAATGGCTTACACCACCTGCCGAGATCACGACATATTCTTTGCCTGTTTTTGGTGATTTATACACCAATGGTGCTGCAACCGAACCCACAGGTAAACGTGCTTTCCAGACGATTTTTCCTGTTTTAGAATCTATCGCACGGAGATAATAATCCTGTGTTCCTGCAAAGAAAATTAGGCCTGATGCGGTAGAAGTTGGCCCACCCAAAGTTGGCATACCTAATGGCATTTTAAGATGGGTTTTGATTCCAAATGGGCCAGAATCCTGAACAGTTCCCATTGGTACTTGCCATACAAGCTGTTTGGTTTTGAGGTCAATCGCACTCATGGTTCCAAACGGTGGTTTGTTACATGGCACACCAAAGACAGATTGTAGAATGTCGATTTTCACACCGCCATAAATCCCAGCGACTTGAGGTCGTACAGTTCCCATAAAGCCTGGGACTTCATCTGTAGATACCTTGAATTTCTTCGCTTCTTCTTTGGTGACTAAACGCATGCGCAGTGGCATTCGCATATCATTGACGAACATTAAACCACGTGCTTCATCAATTGAAATACCGCCCCAGTTCATTCCACCAAGCAGACTTGGCCATTCGATATAAGATTTTTCACTTGGTGGTGTAAATGCACCCGTATAGATTGAATCTTTAAAGTCGATACGGCACATGAGCTGATCAAACATGGTCATGCCCCACATATCTTTTTCTTTTAGCGGATCTGCACCGATTGATGGCATACCGACAGAGAAAGGTTGTGTCGCAGCAAGGCGTTCACCGTGTGCAGCAGGGGCAGTGGTGACAGCACGCTCTTCAACCTCAGTTACAGGTTTACCTGTACGACGGTCGAGTACAAAGATTTGTCCTGTTTTGGTGGTTTGAATTAAAGCAGGAATTTTTTGTCCTTGCGCATTGGTAACATCAAAGAGTACAGGTTGTGAAGGTAAGTCATAATCCCAAACATCGTGGTGGACAGTTTGGAAAACCCATTTGGTTTTGCCTGTAGAGGCGTCAACAGCAACAATCGCTGCACCAAATTTTTCTTTCACCTGATTACGGTCACCGCCCCAATAGTCAGGAGGGCCATTCCCTGTTGGCAAGTAAACCAGATTCAGATTTTTATCAAAACTTGGAACCGTCCAGACGTTTGGTGTTTCAAGTGTGAAGGTTTTTCCTTTTTGAGGTTCACCTGTATTTTCTGGGTTTCCAACATCCCAAGCCCAAGCCAATTTACCTGTGTTGACATCATAGGCACGGACTACGCCAGAAGGCTCACCATGCACAATATCGCGTACCCAGCCGCCAATCACAGCAACATGACCGACAATCACAGGGGTTGAAGTTGGATGATAGCGTTTACTTTTTTCTGTTGGCCCCATGTCATGGAGTACATCGACTTGTCCATTGACACCAAAACTTGGGCAAAGTTTACCTGTATGTGCATCAAGCGCGATTAAACGACCATCTACAGTTGAGGTTAAAATTCGTTGTGGACACACTTGAGATGCTTGTGCTGCTGGAGCGGTTTTGTCCTGAGTCGCATCATAATATGCTACACCACGACAGGTCACATGTTCAGCAGAGGTGGCTTTCGGGTCAAATTTCCAAAGCGCTTTGCCTGTGTCACCATCAATGGCTGTCACAATATTGGTTGGTGTACATGAATACAGTGTTGAACCAATTTGGATTGGAGTATTTTCATCGACTCCAATTTTGGTTGGGCGACCTGTACGATATGTCCATGCAACCTGAAGGTCTTTGACATTTTCAGGAGTAATGTCCTGATATGGCGCAAAACGGGTACTATTTGAGTTACGACCAAAATATTCCCAGTTTTCAGGGTTTTGTGGATTAACCTGACTTAAATTTTTATCTTGTTGCGTCAATGCAACATCGTTATGAATGACACCATGTGGGAAAAACGCTGCAACGAGTGACAGAATTAATCCAAAGAAACCAAGTAAACCCAGATTATTGGCAATACGTACTTTTGAGCGAGAAATAGACAGCGTTGAGCTTAACCAAAGGCTGAGTACAAATAAAACTGTTGGCATAACTAAACGTGGCATAAGCTGCCAGTAGTCTAGTCCCTGAACTTCAGAAAAAGCCCAGATGACCGTTGCAATATAGGTGAGACCCGAAAGCCATAAACCCAATGGTTTGCGTAAGAAAAGTAGAACTGCAACAATAAAATAGGCAAGACCTGCTACGATATAATAGCTTGAGCCACCTAAAGAAACGAGTTTATAGCCTGCGATAATCAGAAATAGAGCTGTTGCTAAAGTGATCAGAATAACCAGAAAACGATAAAACTTTAGCCAAACACTTTTTCCTGATGAGACAGTTTCGTTGCTCATAAGAAAAGCCTATATGAATGAATTACATGAAGTTGTTCAGAAAGAAACACAAAAGCCTTCATGCTGAGATATTGAAAGAGGAGACATCAATGTCATACTGATGTCGTATGTCTCTTCAGGTGTTGAAGTGTTTATATCGATGATTTAGGTGGTTTGTTTATTCCATTTCATCCTAAATGATGGTTATAAACATAAATCAAAAGATGAAGAAATTATGGCTATTTTAGCAAAGGAAAAAAAAGCCGACTATTCTGCTTGAAATTCATTAATAGTTTTTAGCTATAAATAAATGAACTAAAATTATTTTCTTATAAAAACAAATAGTTGAATTCTAATATCTTTTAATTTTAGGGCAAACTATGCAAGAAAACGCGCAGAAAATAATAAGAAAGTACTTATTGAATAATAATATCGGAGTCGTATGTTATCGGAGAAGATACTGCCGCCCCGATAACATTATTACATTAACATTCAATACTATTGACGGCTAATCCACCTTTTGAAGTTTCTTTATATTTATCAGACATATCCCGACCTGTTTCTTTCATGGTCTGAATTACTTTATCTAAAGAAACAAAATGTTCGTCTTCATCTTGCAACGCCATTTGTGCTGCATTAATCGCTTTGACCGCTGCAATGGCATTTCTTTCGATACAAGGCACTTGCACTAAGCCGCCAATCGGGTCGCAGGTCAGCCCGAGATTATGTTCAAGCCCAATTTCAGCAGCATGTTCGACTTGCTCAGGTGTTCCACCTAAAATTTCAGCTAAACCTGCCGATGCCATTGCACAGGCAGAACCAACTTCGCCTTGGCAACCGACCTCTGCACCTGAAATTGAGGCATTGAGTTTACATAAAATGCCGACAGCAGCAGCACTCAGGAAAAAGTCGACAATTTTCCCCTCGGAAACATTGTCAGCAAAAGTTTGGTAATAATATAAAACCGCAGGAATAATTCCTGCTGCGCCGTTGGTTGGTGCGGTCACGACACGTCCGCCAGCAGCGTTTTCTTCATTGACCGCCAACGCAAATAAATTTACCCATTCCATAGCATTAAATGTGGTGCTAATCAGGTTGAGGTCTTTGCGTTGCAAGAGTTTTTGATGAAATTTTTTGGCACGTCGTTTGACATCTAATCCGCCAGGAAGAATTCCTTCATGTTCAAGCCCATTCTGAATACATTCCTGCATCACTTGCCAGATTTGCATGATTTTATTGCGAATTTCAGTTTCACTACGCCAAATTTTTTCGTTTTCCAGCATCAGTTGGCTAACAGAAAGTTGATGCTGTTTACATTGCTGTAATAGTTCTGCCGCGTTCTGAAAAGGATAAGGTAATTGAACATCTTCATCTGGATTGCTGTGTTGATGAATTTGATGTGCATTTAAAATAAAGCCACCACCGACAGAATAGTACGTTTCGGTAAAAAGAAGTTGCTCATTTTTTGTATAAGCACTGATCGACATGGCGTTGGGGTGATACGCCAAGGCATTTTCATTAAAGACTAGATCTTGCTTGGTATTAAAGTGAATATCATGTTGGCCTTTGAGTTTTAGTTTTTGCTGCTCAGACAGTTGTGCCAAATATGCTTGTCCCTGAGCAATATCAATGGTTTCAGGGTCAAAACCCATTAAACCCAAAAGTGCGGCCTGATCTGTTGCATGGCCAACTCCTGTCGAGGCTAAAGAGCCATAGAGTACGATTTGAACCCGTGCAATTTCAAAAAGTTGCTGTTGATTAAAGTGTTGAATAAATTGATGAGCAGCACGCATTGGCCCAACGGTGTGCGAGCTAGAAGGCCCAACGCCAATTTTAAAAAGATCAAATACGCTCAAAGCCATTTAGGTCGTCCCACGATTGCTTAAACACACAGGTGGTTATGTGTTAAACAATGTTTATGTCAAGGAAAAATAAGAAGATTATTTTTGATTTTAAAAGATACAAAAAATTTAATCGCAGTTTTGTATATAAAGAATATTTTTACTTTTATCTAGGATTTATTTGTATTTTCTGTATCGTTTGCCTTATTTTTGTTGATCGTAAAAAGAATTTAGATCATGGCATGGCTCGGTACGTTGGTGGCTGTCGAGTTTGATTCAAAATGTGGGTGCTTACCTAATCAAGCAGGTGACCGACTGGCGGGCAAAACACGGCATTTGGTTATGTTCATCAAATTTGGATCAGAGTAAAAATATAATTAGATATTATATTAAATTTAAAAAGTTATTCTTTGCGTCGAGGACGTTTTGCCTTATTTTTATTCAACTTTATATATGTTAACCACCTAAAATTGTAAAGCATCCTAAAAAGGATGCTTTTAACGCTTGGAAATCTAAAAAATATTTCAAGATGGCTAAAAATTAATAAGAATCTGTTACAACTATTAAAATAACCTTAAAGACTTGCCCTTTAGAATGAGGCGGTTTCGCAGCGGGCTTACCGAGAATAGGTTTTATTATCATGATTCATGCTCACCATCATCCAGCTCATGTGCATGTCCATACCACAGAACATCAGGCGCTTCATGTTCAATTGCGCGCAAATGCACGTGCTCGTCATTCAAAGAAAGACAAGCAATCTGAGGAAGATGATCTGACTGTATCGTCAGCGCATGATCGGCATCATAATGCAAAAAAGCCTACTAAAGATATTGATTTACATAAATTTTCAAAAAAATTAGAAAGTATTTCGGCACGACATAGTACTGAAAAGTGTGCTCAGCATATTCGAATTGCCTTACAGGTTGCAGGCGCGAATGTTACACAGCATCCGATTGCTGCATCGGACTGGGGACAAACGCTGGAAAAAAATGGTTATCATAAAATCAAGCCTGCCTTTGATCGTCCGCAAGAGGGGGATATTTATATTATCCAACGAACTGGGGATCATATTTATGGGCATATTGCAGGTTATACAGGAAATGGCTGGTTCTCTGATTTCCGTCAAAAAAACTATGCGGTGTATAAAGAAAAAGATGTGAAATATACCTATTACCGTCTGGAATCATAACGGGATTGGAAATGAGCATTGAAATGTCACGTTTGAGCGCTTGAAAACTGGATTTGAAAGCATCACATTAGTGATATTCGCCTGTAGCCAGATCAAATATAGTGAACCCAAACGCTCGTCCCCATATCGAAAAAATTTTAGCCAACATGACCCAGCTTCCTGGCGTGTACAAAATGCGGGGAAAAGACGGTGAACTGTTGTATGTTGGAAAGGCTAAAAATTTAAAAAATCGGGTTTCAAGCTATTTTGTTAAAACCATAGAACATCCTAAAACACAGGCTTTGGTTGCGCGGATTTATGACATTGAAACTTTGGTGGTTCGTTCTGAAACTGAAGCGCTGTTACTTGAACAAAATCTAATTAAATTACATCGTCCACCTTATAATATTATGCTGCGGGATGATAAATCCTACGTTTATATTTTTGTGTCCAGTGATCAGCCGTATCCACGAATTGCCAGTGGGCGTGGTAAAGGTAAACATCAGGTTGGAAAATTTTTTGGCCCATATCCGAGTGCCTATAGCGCCAGAGATACGTTGTTGACGTTAGAAAAACTATTTAATGTGCGCCAGTGTGAAAACAGTTATTTCGCACAGCGTAAACGTCCGTGTTTGCAATATCAGATTAAACGCTGTAGTGCGCCATGTGTTGGGCTGATCAACCCCGAAGATTACGCGCAGGATGTTCAAAATTCGATTCGTTTTCTGCAAGGCGATACCAAAGAACTGAATCAGGAGTTGATTCAGAAAATGGAACAGGCCGCAGAAAAACTCGAGTTTGAAAAAGCGGTGTTCTTTCGTGACCGTTTAGGACTATTACGAGAGATTTCAGCCCAGCAAGCAGTTTATAAAATCAAAGGTGAGGCGGATATTCTCGCCATTGCACATCAGGCAGGAGTGACATGCGTACAAATTATGTATGTGCGTAATGGACAAATGCTTGGAGGAAAAAGTTATTTTCCAGATATGCTGGGTGACGACCTCGGGCAGATGTTGAGTGATTTTATTGCCAATTTTTATTTTCAGGTTGCAGATGAAATTCCTAGTGAATTGATTATTAATCTAGATATTCCAGACCGTTTGGAACTGGAACAGGCCTTGCAACAACACTTTGACAAAAAAATAAAAATTAAACCCAATGTTCGTGAAACCCGTGCTGAGTGGCTCGAACTGGCACAGATGAATGTACAGCATGCCATTAAGGGACAATTGAGTAATCATCTTGAATTGCATGAACGCTTTTATCAGCTTGAACAAGTGCTTGGTCGACCCGTAGATCGGATTGAATGTTTTGATATTAGCCACACGATGGGAGAGGCGACCATTGCATCGTGTGTGGTGTTTGATCAGGGCGGGGCGCGTAAGCGTGACTATCGACAGTTTTCTATTGAAGATATTCAGGCAGGGGATGATTATGCAGCAATGCGTCAGGCATTAACACGTCGTTATAAAAAAGCCATGTTGCCCGATTTATTATTGATTGATGGTGGGAAGGGACAACTGCATATGGCAATGGAGGTCATGCAGGAACTGGGTCTGGATGCTTTCATGGTCGGGGTGTCAAAAGGAGAAGGCCGTAAACCGGGTCTGGAAACGTTACATTTTACCGATGGAACCAAGATACAGCTTGCAGAAGACCATAAAGCCCTTCACTTGATTCAACAGGTTCGGGATGAAGCTCACCGTTTTGCCATTACCCGCCATCGGGCAAAACGCGATAAGCGTCGTGCAGGTTCAGTTTTAGAGGTGATTCCGGGATTAGGGCCGAAACGCCGCCGTGATTTATTAACCCATTTTGGTGGTATTCAAGGCGTATTAAAAGCATCAGAAAAAGAGCTAACGCTAGTGTCTGGGTTGGGCGAGGTAATGGCCCGAACGATTTATAAGGTTTTGCATGAGTAAGCCCCATTTAACATTGATGCGTTAGAGATCTCTTTTTATTTAAAATAAAGCCATATATCAAATGTCAGTAAAACGCTGTCTGGCATTTGTTTATTTTTGCTGTTTAAAAGATCAATATGCATTTGTTCACCAGTCGACACTGACAGCCATTTCGTATAAAGTGCAAAAGATCTATTTTTTAAAATACAGTCAAATCCACCATTGTGTTGTGGATGCAGGGGTAAACTGGCGGTGTCTATGACAACAGGACGAATCCTGAATATTCCAAATATGTTAACCATTGCACGAATTGTACTTATTCCTGTATTTCTATTGATTGCATATTGGCCACCTGCGATTGGTGTTGCAGGACACGAAGGTAGTGCTTTCCGTCATGTATTGTTAACATCCATTTTTATTTTAGCTGCTGTAACCGACTGGTTCGATGGTTATCTGGCAAGGGCCTTGAATCAGACATCGGCATTTGGGCGGTTTCTTGACCCTGTTGCAGATAAACTGATGGTGGCTGCTGCCTTGGTGGTTTTGGTTCAGTGGAAACCGACCATTACTATGGCGTTTGCTGCGATTGTGATTATTTCACGGGAAATTACCGTTTCGGCATTGCGAGAGTGGATGGCAGAGCTTGGGGCAAGAACCAATGTTGCTGTTTCTACGGTAGGTAAATATAAAACGGCTTTTCAGATGATTGCCATCAGTGTCTTTTTGTTGAACTGGCAGCCTTTAGGTGTACTTGCTTATATTTTGTTATATACCGCTGTAATTTTGACCTTGTGGTCGATGTTTATTTATTTGCGTGCCGCATGGCCTTATTTAAAACAGCCATAAATCAGATTTAAGAAAACGGACAATCAGTCCGTTTTTTAATGTCTATCTATCTAAATAGGATGATGTGACTAAAAAAATTTAGTGCTGCCAACCTAGACATCTTCGCGTTTTGGAGAGCGCAAATAGTTTGCTAAATCATGGGACAGACTCATCACCACGGGCAATAACGTTAAGGTTAATAGTGTGGCGGCAATTAAGCCACCAATAATCGCATAAGCCATTGGCCCCCAAAAAACTTGTTGTGAAATAGGCAACATGCCTAAAATGGCGGCACATGCCGTAAGCAGGATAGGGCGAAAGCGGTGTAATGCGGCTGTTTTAATCGCTTCTGGATAACGCATATTTTGCTGTGCATGACGACTGACTTCGGTAATTAAAATCACGGCATTACGAATAATCATGCCACTTAGCGCAATAATGCCTAATAAGGCGACAAAACCCATTGGCGTATGCGTGGGCAGCATTGCCGCAACAATGCCAATCAGACCGAAAGGGGCAATGATGATGGCTTGAAAGACCTTTAAGAAATCTTGCAACTGGATCATCAATAAAATGAGCATAATTAATAAAGTGATAGGCAAAACGGCATATACAGAAGTATTGCCTTTTTGAGACTCTGCAACACTCCCTTCTTCATCGATGCTATAGCCTGCGGGAAGTTGCGCCCGAATGGTCTGGATTTTAGGCGCGAGCTGTTCCGATACGGTTTCAGCACGCAACTGCGGGGCAATGTCAGTTTGTACCGTAATAAATGGTAAGCGTTGTCTTCGCCATAAAATCGGGTCATCGACGCTCCAGCTTAGTGTCGCCACTTGTTGTAAGGGGACTTTTTGTCCTGTGGCATTACTGAGCATAAGCTGATTAAGCGTTTCAGGTCTTTGACGTGAAATGGCGTCGCCTTTCAACACAATATCAATTAAGTGCGTTCCATCACGTATTTGGGAAATGGTTTTCCCAGAAAAAATAGTGGCAATTTGAGAGGTAATTTGTTCTGAACTCAAGCCGCTGGCACGTGCCTGTGTTTGGTTGACCTCAACATGTATCCGTCGTTCAGGTTCTCCCGCAGTCAAATTAACCTCTCGGGTTTGAGGTTGCTGACTGAGCATGCTGGCAACCTGATTGGCAATTTGTCTGACTTGATCTTGATCAGGCCCATTAATCCGATATTTAATCGGCCAACCGATGGGTGGGCCGAGTTCTAAAGGAGAAATACGGGTCACAAGGTTGGGAAACTGGGCTGCCATGTGCTGATTTAGCCATGTTTGTAGATGTTCCCGCGCCTGTAAGTTTTTGGCAACCACTACGAGTTGCCCAATATTTTCATTATCCAGCAGTACGTCCATAGGTAAGTAAAAACGTACAGCACCAGAGCCAATATAACTAGAAAAATGATCCACATCGGAGTTCGCCTTAAGTAACTGTTCAATACGGGAAATTTGTTGCGCTGTGACCTGTTGAGTTGCATTTTGCGGGAGTGCGATACTCACAAATAATTCAGGACGGTCTGAGGCAGGAAAAAACTCACCTTCAAGCAAGGTGGTTGCCCAGAGTGATGCCGCCAGTAAACAACAAGCACTGAGCAGTGTTTTGATGCGATGTTTCAGCACGAAGTCTAAAACAGTGGGGTAAATTTGCAGAAAACGATTGGGTTTGGTGGGTTGATGCGGTGGTTGTTGTTTGAGCAGCCAGATTCCACATAAAGGTGAAAACATAATTGCCACAATCCATGAGCTGATGAGCGCAAGCACAATCACAATAAACAAGGAATAACAGTATTCGCCTGCACTGGATGCGGCAAAGCCGACAGGAATAAACCCTGCAATCATCACCAATGTTCCTGTCAGCATGGGAAAAGCAGTGGTTTTAAAGGCGGTCGTGGCTGCAACATAGCGCGAGCGTCCCGCTTCAAGTTCTGAAACCATCGTTTCGACGGTAATCATGGCATCATCGACCAATAGCCCAAGTGCAATAATCAATGCGCCCAGAGAAATACGTTGCAGGCCAATCCCCGCAAACTGCATGCCGATAAACGTACACGCCAGTACCAGTGGAATTGCCATTGCCACCACAAAGCCTGCACGCATCCCTAAAGACAAAAATGAAACGGCAATTACAATCACCAAAGCTTCTAGCAAGACACGCAAAAATTCATTCACTGCGTCATGCACAATAGCTGCCTGATCTGCCACTTTGATGACCTCAATCCCGATGGGAAGTTGTTGCTGAATGCGTTGCATCTTTTGTGACAAGTCTTGTCCAAATTGTAAAATATTGCCGCCTTTTGCCATCGAAATCGCCAGTCCAATGGCTGGTTTGCCGTTGACACGGAACATGGGTTGAGGCGGTGAGGTGGCTTCTATTGAAACTGTAGCAATATCGCTTAAAGGAATAAATTGTTGTCCGATATGCAGCACCATACGCTGTACATCTTGCGGGTTCTGATAAGCACCTGAAACATCGAGGGCAATTTTTTCCTGAACTGTGCGTAATTTCCCAATCGGGATAATATTATTTTGGGCTTGTATGGCTGTTGTGACCGACGTTAAATCGAGTCCTAGCGTTGCCAGTTTTTGCGGTGAAAACAGAATCACCACTTGTGGGTCTTGAACCCCCAACAGCGACATTTTTCCGATATCGGGAATATTTTTCAGCTCTCGACGGATATGGTCGACCTTGTCTTGTAATTGTAGATTTGAAAAACCACGGTCTGCGACAAAACCGTAAATTGTGCCATAGGTATTATCAAATTGATCATTGACGACAGGGCCTTGTACGCCACTGGGCAAGTCGGCCTGTTCATCGCTCATATCATTGCGTAATTTTTGCCACAATTTAGGCACTTCTGTGGGGGGTGTATCGTCACGCAAATTGACAAATAAGGTGGTTTCGCCCGCACGGGTATAGCTTTGGACGTCATTTAAATAAGGTAAATCCTGAACTTTTTGTTCAAGCTGATTGGTTACCAAATTCACCATATCGTGTGCATTGGCACCTGACCAACGTGCTGAGACTACGGCTGTTTTAATGGTAAAGGCGGGGTCTTCGTCGCGGGGTAAATGTTGATAAGACAAAATACCTGCCACGACCAGTACCAGCATAAAAAATATAATGAGTTGTTGATGTTTTAACGCCCAGTCTGAGAGATTAAAGCGCTGTGCAGAAGGCTGATTTTGCATTAAAACGCCTCCTGTAAACTGACTTTTTGCCCCGAAAAGAGTTTATTGACCCCTGCGGTGACAACCCGATCTCCCGCACGAAGCCCTGTCGCAACAACAATGCTGGATGCGGTGTAATGGTCAATGGCGATTGGTTGTAGTCGAAGTGTTTGTTGCGGGGTAATGATAAAAACGGCAGGATTTTGCGCAGATCTAGTGAGTGCAGTATTGGGAATGCTGATCTGAGAATGCGTGTCCGTGGCATTGGACTGTAATAGCACGGTTGCCCCTAAAACCATCTCGGCAGGTGGATGGTTGAGGGTGGCTCGAACACGCCATGTTCGGGTTTGTGGGTCGGCTTGTGGGCTGATATCTCGCAGTTGTGCCCGAGCCTGAATGTTGGGCTGATTAAAAAGTTGTACAGTGACATTGTGTGTGTTTTGCCAAAGTAGACGCTCACTTTCAGGCACTTGAAAAATAACATCTCGGCTTTGCCCTGTGGCAATTTCTATAATTTGTTGTCCCGAACTCACCACTTGTCCAGCATTGGCACTACGACTCAGCACAACACCATCACTAGAGGCAATCAGTCGGGTATAAGCTAAATTATCCTGTGCATTTTTGAGCGCAGCACTCGCATTTTCTTGTTTTGCCAAGGCAGATTGATAATTGGTTTTTGCCTGATCTAGCTCTGAAGATGAAATTGCGCCCGAATTGGCAAGCAAAGACATTCGCTTAAAATTACTTTGTGTCAGTTGCACAGTGGCTTCGGCATCGGTCACGGTGGCCTTGGCACCGCTGAGTTGGTGAATGCCTTGTTGAGGGTCAAGGGTTGCTAATACCTGTCCCGCTTTTACATGGTCGCCGACATCGACATTTAATTGTAAAATTCGTCCATCGACACGGAAACTCAGCGGTGTGTTGGTATGTGGGGCAATTTCCCCAGTTTGTTGAAACTGTTGCTGCATGGGCAAGCTGTTTGCCACAACATACTGTACAGGGCGAGGAGGAGATTGATCTTCCGAAGGTGCTTTGGCACAGGCCAGTAACACCAGACTAAACGCAACCAACCAGACCATTTTTGCAAGAAACGGGATGGGCTGAAAAGGGCGTTGTAATAATAGGGTGAAGTATCGTTGTAACATGTTCAATTCCTCTGCCAGATATTGCGATTGAAGCAACAGCACGTCGAGGAATCATTGATGTATTGTCAAGAAATCATCAAGATGGAGATCTATTCTTCTGTAAGGGCGGCAACATCATTTCGGTAATAGCAACAAGAGCTGTAACCCCCCTTGAGGATGATTCTCTGCCGTTAGCGAACCGCCATGTGCTTCTGCAATGGCTTTGGCAATTGATAGTCCCAAACCACTACCGCCAGAATGTCTGGCACGCGAGTCATCGGCACGGGTAAATTTCTGAAAAATCTGTGGAAGAAAGGCATCACTTACCCCCTGACCATAATCTCGAAAAGAAAGTTGCCAATTCTGAGATGTTTCGATGGCATCAACCGTTATTTTTTTGCCATCGGCAGCATAACGTAAGGCATTTTCAAGCAATATCGTAAATAGTTGCCCTAAACGAAGGGCATCGACATGCAATGTCAGCGAAGGCGGTACATGGTTTTCGACATGGAACTGGAGTTGGTCAAATTGCGGTTGGAGCCATAAAATTTTTTCTTGAAGCAGTGCATACAGCGCAACATTTTCCTGATGGAGCAACAGTTGGTTGGCATCGACTAGTGATAAAAAATGTAAATCTTCCACCAACCGATTTAAATGCTGTAGCTGATTCATGACCATGGTTAATTGTTTGGGATCACTTGGAAAAACACCATCTAGCATTCCTTGTAATCTGCCCATTGCTGCGGTGAGAGGCGAGCGTAATTCGTGCGCGAGAGCAACGTGAGAAGTGCGTAATTCTTTGTCATAACGTGCCAGTTGGCGAGTCATGGCATTAAAGTCATGTGTCAGTTCAAGTAATTCCTGCGGGGCTTGTTTTTCCTGTGTGGCGCTGACATCAAAATGTCCATCGGTTACGGCCTTTGCTGCTTTTGCCAAATGACTAAACTGTTTTGAGAGTGGTCTTGCTGCTCGTAAGCCCAAAGTCACCATCATTGGGGTGACCACAATGACTAAAATTCCGAGTAGTCCCAAGTCTGTAGAAGTAATAGACGGGTCTGAATAAGACTGCCCATACCAAATATCCACCAGTTGATTAAAACGTCCTGCATTGACGTTGGGATGTTCTCTTAAATACAAAAATTCCTGTCGGGTGACCAAAGGCATTTGTTTGAGCACCCACCAGTTTAAAAAGACATAGCGCAACCACATACACAGTGCAATTAGTACGATACTTCCAATTGCCAGTGAAAATATTCTGAGGCAGAACCAGCGCCATAAACTATAGGACTCGGGGCGTTTCATAGTTGTGAAAACCGATAGCCAATGCCACGGACATTAATTAAAACCTCATCAAGTCCGCCTTGTTCAAGTTTTTTTCTGAGATTATAAATATGCGTATCCATGACACGCTCAAGGGCATTGCTTTCGGGTAAACAGGCTTCTAAAAGTTCAAAGCGGGTAAAGACTTTTAAGGGCGCACGTAGCAGCGTGGTCAGTAGGCTAAACTCTGTGGGCGTGAGTTCCAGAATAATCCGTTTTTCAGGGGTGGTTAAAATGGCACTCATGGCAGAACAGTCCACCGTTAATGATTTGTAGCGAAGCAAATCAACCGTGTCATGTGCGGCTTGAGTACGACGTAGCACGGCCTGTACCCGTGCCATGACTTCACCGGGGTGATAAGGCTTCACCACATAGTCATCGGCACCGTAGCGTAATGCTCCGATTTTATCGGTCGCATCGCCCATAGCGGTCAGCATAATGATGGGCGTATTGATTTTTTTACGCAGACTTGCCAGTACTTCTGTGCCATTTAAACGCGGTAGCATTACATCCAGTAAAATAATATCGGGCTTGGTTTGTAATGCAATTTCAAGTCCTTTTTGTCCGTCGTATGCCAAGAGGACATCAAAATTTTCCCGTTGTAAATATGCCTCTAAAACGCTGGCTGCGTCACGGTCATCTTCAATGACTAATGCAGTTTTTTGTTTCATTTATTTGCCTTGACACATTCTTGAATATTTCCTGAATCTCTATTGATTCTAGTGCGACATCCTTCTTCTCAGTGAAAACTATAACAGTGTGTTTAGTCGAGTTGAAGGGAAATTTATGAACACTAAATTGAATGCTTTTTTGCTTTTGGCTCAATTGGGAATTAGCCCCGCGATATTTGCAGAAAACCTTGATATTCCACAAGATCCACCAACAGTGATTGGGGGCGTGGGACAATCTGCACCGCGTTACAGTGGTTCTAAGGATAATACTTGGCAAGTTGATCCACTGTTTCAGATGCGAAAAGGTGCTTTTTTTATTGATACTACCAAAGGTATTGGTTATGACCTGCAAGCGGCAAATGGTCTTTATTTAGAACATACACTTGGATATTCGTTTGGACGTGCAGAAAAAAATTCGAGCTGGCGGGAGGGAGCCAAGAACTTACAAGGCATGGGGGAAATCAAGGGCAGTTTAAATACGGCTGTTGCACTTGGATGGCAAATGAAACCTTGGCTTATTCCAGAAATAAAAGTCACTCTGCCTTTAACTCAAAGTGAAGGCTCTCAATTTCAGGCATCCCTGACGCTGATTCCGCTACAAACCTCGGACGATACCGTGGCTGTGCAAGCTGTAATTTTGGCTGCGGATGATCGTTATATGAATACCTATTATGGGGTGAATTTTAATCAGCAACAAAGAAGTGGCTACCGCCAATACCATGCCAAAGGTGGTCTCCTTGGCACACAACTTAATATTAACTGGATGCATCAATTAGATCAGCATTGGGGCACGTTATTGGGTGGCACATATAATAGATTGGCTGACCATGCCGCAGATAGCCCGATTGTCGGACGTAGGAACGCCACCGCAGTGAATGTTGGTGTGACATACAGTTATTGATGTTGAAAATGAATCTTCGTTTTGATCCATCATTTAAAACAGTCATAGGCAACGTGTCTGTGCAAAGGTAAGGGAATATCGTTGCTAAAATTGTGCATTGAGTACAGAGATGAATTGTCAACAGACCCTGATATTGCATATAGTAGAAATTTTTAGATAGAAGCTTTCATGCAGGATAGAACGATGTCGCCAACAGACCCCCATCACACTTCAGACTATCTGCACTGGTTTCGTAATTCAGCACCTTATATCAATGCCCATCGGGGCAAGACCTTTGTGATCATGTTTGAAGGTGAAGCGATACTGCATGAAAATTTTCAATATATTATTCATGATATTGCCTTACTCCATTCACTTGGTATCCGTTTGGTTCTTGTGCATGGCGCACGCCCACAAATCAATGCATATTTAAATGCACAACAGCAAACCACCCCTTTTCATTCAAACCGAAGAATTACCACGCGTGAGGCGTTGCCTTGTGTGTTAGGGGCTGTGGGTTCAATTCGTATGCAAATTGAAGCGCTGCTCTCGATGGGGTTGGCAAACTCACCGATGTATGGGGCACGTATTGATGTTATTTCGGGAAATCTGGTAACAGCAAAGCCGTATGGGATTCATGATGGCGTGGATTTTCAGCTTACAGGTGAAGTCCGTGCAGTCGATGCGGCATCCATGCACCGTTTATTGGAACAACATAATATTGTCATTTTAGGGCCGACAGGTTATTCAACCACAGGTGAAGTTTTTAACTTATTGGCCGAAGAAGTCGCCACTAAAACGGCAATTGCACTTAAAGCGGATAAACTAATTTTTCTGGGACAACAACACGGGATTTTGAACCAGAAAGGTAAACTGTTGCGGGAAATCACCCCACATCAACTGGATGAATTCATTCCTACCCTACAAAAAGAAAATCCAATACAGGCTTTGCATTTGGTCGGTGCAAGAGATGCGGCCTTAAATGGCGTGCAACGGGTACATCTGTTACCTTTTGCGCACGATGGCGCACTGATTCAAGAACTGTTTACCCGTGACGGGATTGGTTCAATGGTAACCGATGCACACTATGAAGATGTCCGAATTGCTAACATTCAGGATGTTGGCGGTCTGATCAATCTATTACGTCCGTTAGAGGAACAAGGTATTTTGGTGTATCGTTCACGCGAGCGTCTGGAGAACGAAATTAATCAGTTTGCAGTGATTGAACGTGATGGAACAATTTTGGCGTGTGCAGCGTTGTATCCAATTCCAGTTCAAGAAAATGAAATTCCGTCTGCTGAAATCGCCTGCGTTGCGGTACACCCGGGCTATCGAAAGTCAAACCGAGGCAGCCAGATTTTGCACTTTTTAGAAGAACAGGCAAAAGAGAAGGGAATTCAACAACTTTTTGTGCTGACCACCCGAACCGCCCACTGGTTTTTAGAGCATGGTTTTAGCTCGGCTTCGGTGGATGATCTGCCAAATGCAAGACAAGCTTTGTATAACTATCAACGAAACTCATTGGTTTTTAAGAAAAGAATTTAACTTTTCGCATTTTTCTGATGAATATGAATTTTTTGTGACCAAGTTAGCATGAAAAGACCTAACTTGGTCTGCACAAAGTTGCATTATTAATCTACAATTATCTGCTAAATTTCTCTGGGTTTGTATTGATTGGCAATGGAACTAAAAAAGAGTACACAAAAACGAAATCAGCTTCTAAACGCTGCTTTAGATGTCTTTTCAGTCTATGGATTTAGTGGGGCAAGTCTAGACGAAATTGCACAATTGGCGCAGATGCATAAATCGAATATTTTCTATTATTACGAAAATAAAGAAGCACTTTATGTCGAAGTATTGATGCTGGTATTGCAAAAATGGTTAGAGCCTTTGCAATTATTTGAAGTTGATCGAGAACCTGCAGATGTTCTCTCAGAATACATTATTCAAAAAATTGAATACTCAAAAGCACATTCGAAAGCATCTAAATTATTTGCTTTGGAAATTATTCAAGGCGCGCCGTATATTCACACGGTTTTAAAAGGTTCAATCAAAAAACATTTTAAACGTAAAGTGAAAGTGTTACAGCAGTGGCAAGAACAAGGCAAACTGGCGAAAGAAATTGATCCTGAAATTTTCATCATCAATTTGTGGTCAATCACGCAAAGTTATGCCGATTTTGATATTCAGTTTGAAGCACTGACAGGCAAAACATTGCGTAACCGTAATTTCCATCAGCGTGCTATACAGCATACTGTTGCATTACTACTCAGTGGCTGTACAGCAGAAAAATCTGCATTATCAGAAGCTGAAAATCTGTAGTTTATATCCAAAAAAATCAAGATAAAGCGACTTAAAATTTTGTTTTTCGTCGCTTTATTTAAAAATAAACCGAGCCAAAAATAACAAGCAAGACGAATCAATGAGAATATGGCAAAATAGACCACTTTCAAACATCGGTTAGATTTAAATCACCTATGAAGCTACTTCGTTTGCATGCACTCGCATCTGATCTGGAGTTACCAAAAACGGCTGTCACGATTGGTAATTTTGATGGTGTTCATCTTGGGCATCAGGCGATGATTCAACAGCTTAAACAGGTTGCACACGCTGAACAGTTAAAAACACTGGTTATTGTCTTTGAACCTCAACCTTTAGAGTTCTTTAAAGGCCATGACGCACCGCCTAGAATTACTTCATTACGTGAAAAAGTTGAATATCTCAAGCAATTGGGCGTCGACTATATTGCAGTTGCCAAATTTAATGACAGTTTTAGAAACCAGAGTGCAAAGGAATTTGCGGATTTACTCAAGTTCACCTTAAATGCCCAGCATTTGGTACTTGGGGATGATTTCCATTTTGGGAAAAACCGTCAGGGAAATAGTGACTTTTTAAAGCAATATGGCTTTAACGTGAATAATCTGGAAACGGTTTTGTTGGATGGTGAACGGGTGAGTTCGACCCGCATTCGTCAAACACTACAACAAGGCGATCTGGCGTTGGCTGCAAAGCTTTTGGGGCGACCTTATAGCATCACAGGTCGGGTACAACATGGCGACAAATTGGGAAGAACGCTTGATTTTCCGACCATTAATGTGCGATTAAATCGACATCGACCGTGTTTAAATGGAATTTATGGCGTTGATGTGGTGTGTGAAACCACTTCATTGGTCAATAAAGTACAAGAAAACCCACATAAACAAGGGATATTGGGTTATCAAAATGATAGTCTGTTTGGTGCGGGTCATGTGGGAACACGCCCTGCGATTGCGCAACAACATCCCGAATGGCGTTTAGAAGTACACTTTCCTGAGGTTTCTGCTAATCTGTATGGCTTATTAATGCGGGTTACGTTTTTAAACTACCTGCATGGGGAACGAAATTACCCTTCGCTTGAAGCATTAAAAGCAGGAATTCATGAAGATGTTGTACAATTGCGAGTATTTCGTGAGCACAACAACACGTTTCCTTTTTAAATTGATTTGATTGTATAACGCATCAGAGAAAGCTCTGATAGAGAACTGGAAGTAACTTGCATGAGCGATAAGCAAACTCCTGAAAATGCAGTGGATTACAAAGCCACATTAAACCTGCCGGGTACTGACTTTGCGATGAAAGCAAATTTGGCAGTACGTGAAGAAAAATGGTTAGAAGAGTGGTACGCCGACAACATTTATCAGCGAATTCGTGAATCGCGTATTGGCAAGAAAAAATACGTATTACATGATGGCCCTCCGTATGCCAATGGTCAGATTCACCTTGGGCACGTTGTCAATAAAGTTTTAAAAGACATTATTGTAAAAAGCCGTACTTTAGATGGTTTCGATGCACCGTATGTACCGGGCTGGGACTGTCATGGTTTGCCAATTGAACTTAAAGTCGAAGAAAAAGTGGGTAAAGTAGGCGAGAAAGTTGATGCTTCAACTTTCCGTAAACATTGCCGTGAATATGCGTTAGAACAGGTTGATCTTCAACGTAAAGACTTCAAACGTCTAGGTATTGTGGGTGATTGGGATAATCCGTATCTCACCATGAACTTCAAGCAAGAAGCAGATATTGTTCGTGCATTGGGTGCAATTCAGAAAAATGGTCACATTCAACCGGGCCTAAAACCAGTCAACTGGTGTTTAGACTGTGGTTCAGCATTGGCTGAAGCAGAAGTTGAATATGAAGATAAAAAATCTGATGCGATTGATGTAGGCTTTAGTGTCGTTGATCTTGCTGATTTATCTGCACGTTTGGGGGTAACTGTTACCAACCCAACCGATGTGGTGATTTGGACAACAACACCGTGGACATTACCTGCGAACCAAGCAGTTGCTTTACATGCCGAAATTGAATACCAATTGGTGCAAGTTCAAACCGCAACAGGTTTACAAAACCTGATTCTGGCAAAAGACTTGGTTGCTTCTGCGTGTGAACGCTACAAGCTTGAAAACCCTGTGGTACTTGCAGACTTTGTAGGTGCAACGCTTGAAAAGTTATCATTACAGCATCCTTTAATCGCTGAGCGTCAAGTCCCTGTCATTTTAGGTGAGCACGTTATTGCTACAAGCGGTACAGGCGCAGTACATACTGCACCGGGTCACGGTGTGGACGACTATAAAGTCGGTTTGCAATATAACTTGGCAGTCGATAATCCTGTTGGTGGTAACGGTGTTTATTTACCAACTTCTCCTGTGTTTGCAGGCGAACATATTTATAAAGCCAATCCAAAAATTATTGAAAAATTAGGCGAATTGGGTCGTCTGTGGGCGCATGAAGCAATTCGTCACAGCTACCCACATTGCTGGCGTCATAAAACCCCAATTATTTTCCGTGCGACACCACAATGGTTTATCAGCATGGATCAACAAGGTTTACGCCAAGGCGCATTAAACGCCATTGAAAATGACATTCAGTTTGTTCCAAACTGGGGTCAAAACCGTATTGAGTCGATGATTGATGGTCGTCCTGACTGGTGTATTTCACGTCAACGCACGTGGGGTGTTCCAATTCCGTTCTTTGTTCATAAAGACACCAACGAATTACATCCGCGCACGGCTGAATTGGTTGAAGCGGTTGCCAAACTGATTGAACAAGAAGGTATTGATGCTTGGTTTAATCGTACTCCGGCAGATTTCTTGGGCGATGAAGCTGAACAGTACAACTGCGTTCGCGACACCTTAGATGTTTGGTTCGACTCTGGTACAACGCACTATGCAGTACTTGAAAAACGTCCAGAGCTACATAGCCCTGCTGATTTGTACTTAGAAGGTTCAGACCAACATCGTGGCTGGTTCCAGTCATCATTGTTGACTTCAATGGCAATCAATGGTCGTGCACCATATAAAGCCTTGTTAACACATGGTTTCACGGTAGATGAAAAAGGTCGTAAACTGTCTAAATCTTTAGGTAATTACATCCCGCTTGAAGAAATCATCAAGCAATTGGGTGCGGATGGTTTGCGTTTGTATGTTGCATCAAGCGATTATCGTTATGAAATTGCAGCATCAAAAGAAATCTTTAGCCGTGTCAGCGATAGCTACCGCCGTATTCGTAACACTTTACGTTTCTTGTTGGCGAACTTAAATGGTTTTAAACCATCGACAGATTTGTTGCCAGTAGAACAGTTGGTTGCGTTAGATCAGTACATTTTGCAACGTGCCAATGACGTTCAAAAGGTGATTACGCAAGCGTATGATGAAATGAATTTCCACGTTGTGTGTAGTTCATTAACGAACTTCTGTATTAATGACTTGGGTGGTTTCTACCTCGACATCATCAAAGACCGTCAATACACGACTAAGGCAGATTCAAAAGCACGTCATTCGGCACAGACCGCGTTGTATCATTTGGTACAGGCTTTTGTTCGTTGGATGAGCCCAATTCTAAGCTTCACAGCACAAGAAGCATGGCCGCTGATTCCTGAACAATCTGAACAGTATGTGTTTACAACAGAGTGGTATGAAATTCCGACAGTAACCACAAACTTACTTTCTGAAGCAGATTGGCAAACATTAATTCAAATAAAATCAGCAGTAAATAAACAGATTGAAGTTGCGCGTAACGCTAAACTCATCGGTAGTAACCTTTCTGCTAAAGTTGAATTATGGGCAGATGCTGCACTTGAAAACGTGTTGAATACTTTGGGCGATGAATTGCGTTTTGTACTCATTACGTCTCAGGTTCAGGTTCATGCCTTTGCCGAACAAGGTGAAGCAACCGAGCTTGAAGGGTTACGGGTACAGGTTACGGCTGCTTCAGGTGAGAAATGTGCTCGTTGCTGGCATGTTCTACCTGATGTAAATACACATACGGCACATCCTGGTTTATGTTCGCGTTGTATTATCAACGTCGCAGGTCAAGGTGAAGAGAGAAAATATGCCTAATCCGCAACAAAAAGGCGTGGTTTTTTATGCACATAATTTAATTTGGCTTGGACTTTCAGTCCTTGCCATTGTGCTGGATCAATGGACAAAACACATTGCCAGTACACACCTAAATTATGCTGAACCACTACATGTGTTACCGTTTCTAAACTGGACATTACTGCATAACTACGGTGCGGCATTTAGTTTCCTATCTGACGCAGGGGGTTGGCAACAATACCTGTTTATGGGGCTGGCAGGTGCTGTCTCTTTGGTGTTTGTGTTTTGGCTCATGAAAATGCCAAAGACCATCAAAGTCTTACCTGCTGCCATTGCACTTATTTTGGGTGGCGCATTGGGTAATCTGATTGATCGGGTCACTTTGGGTTATGTGGTCGATTTTGTTCATGTGTATTACCAAAACCATAATTTCCCAGCCTTTAATGTTGCAGATAGTGCAATCACCTTAGGTACAATTTTATTATTAATTGATACCTTCTTTTTGGAAAAACACCGCAAAGCAGCTGTGAAGAAATAACATGACAGAGATTATTCATCCAACAGAAGAAATTCGGATTAGCGATGGGGCAAAGGTCGATTTGCATTTTTCAGTTGCGATTGAAAATGGCGTTGAAATTGACAATACCCGTAGCCGTCCAGAACCTGTAAGTCTTGTGATTGGGGATGGAAATCTCCTTCCAGGATTTGAAAAGGCATTGTTTGGCCTAAGAGCTGGGGATCGTCGTACGGTTCATCTTCCACCAGAAGAAGCTTTTGGTGAGTGGAACCCAGAAAACATTCAGCGTTTTGATACCGTCAAGTTTGAACAGCGTCCTGTGATTGGGCATATGATTGAATTTGAAGACAAAGCTAAATCAAACTTGTTTGGTGTGGTCAAAACAGTGAATGATGACATCACCGAAGTAGATTTTAACCATCCGCTTGCGGGCAAAAACATTACTTTTGAAGTCGAAATTTTTAAAGTGACACCTGCGGGACAGCAGGGCGTTAAGTTAATGTAAAAACGCTTTCATCATAAAAAAGCGCCTGATGGCGCTTTTTGATTTTCTAGGATTTAGCGAGTATCAATAATGACATTATTCCCTGAATCAATTAGTAAATAATCATTATTGATTTTATACCATTGCTGATTTCGTTCAGGTCGGGGCAAGCGATATTCCGAATAATCGACTTTATAACTATCACCACGATAATGTTGTGGCATGGTATAACCTTTTTGCCATTTCATTTGTCTTAAACGCTGAAAACCGAGTTCTTCTCGTTGACGACGACGTTCTTGTAAGTCCTCAAACATATCTTTTGGGGGACCACGGCGATCGTAATGAGATCCATACATGACTGTATCACCGTCAGATTTTTCACCGAAGTTTGTATAGCCTCTAGGTGGATTAGCAAAAACGACAGAAAAGTTAAGCCATGTCGAGAAACTGATGATGAGTGTGATCAGAAATCGTTTCATTCGACACCTTCAAAATTTCTTTTAACCCAATAGCAGGGTGCTGTATGTACTGTATAAAATAAATGCAGAGAAACTGTGAAGATCATGGCATCATTTTTTTAAAACAAAAATAAAATCAGGATAAAACATGAATATCGCCTAAATATTATTGTTTATTAGGGCTCAGCACCCGATATAATACTAAGTGTTAATATATGAATAAATTAATTAATTTTGTGCATCAATACTTTCACCTGTCATATGCACACTATCTTCACCCATTAAATAAAGATAGGCTGGCATAAGACTTTCAGGTGTAGGTAAGCTTAGAGGGTCTTCCTGAGGGTAGGCTTTGGCGCGCATTGCTGTCCGTGTTGCCCCCGGATTTAAGCAGTTATAACGGATATTAGGGAAGCTATTTTCGCTCGCAAAAATTTTATTCATGGCTTCGATGGCGACTTTGGAAACAGAGTATGCCCCCCAAAGTGCCCGTGCTTCACGACCAACCCCAGAGGTGGCGAAAACAACAGAAGCATTTTCTGATTTTTGTAAAAGAGGCAAAAGTGCCTGAGTCAAAACAAAAGGCGCGCGAAGATTCACCGCCATGACTTCATCCCATGTTTCGATAGGATAATCTGAAAGTGGTACACGAGCGCCGAGTACGCCTGCATTGTGCAAAATGCCATCCAGACGGCCAAATTGTTCTTCTAGCATGGTCACTAAATGTTCGTATTCACGAGAGGATGCAGTCGAAAGCTGTAAGGGTAAAATTGCAGGTTGAGGCGCACCTAGACTTTCGATTTCATCATAAATCACTTCGAGCTTATTTAAGGTGCGGCCATGTAAGACGACAGTTGCACCATGTAAGGCATAGCTGATGGCAGCTGCTCGCCCAATCCCATCGCCTGCACCTGTAATTAAAATAATTTTGTCTTTTAATAAGTCAGGACGAGGTTGGTATTCTGAATATTTCATAATGAAACCTCCTGTTCTTGGTAAATCATTATTTATTGTTGAAGCTTTTGTTCTAAAATTTGCTGTAACTGCGGCACACTGTCAATAATACAGTCGGCTTGCCATGCCTTGAGGTCATGACGGTGTTCAAGTGGTAAATAACCATAGGCCGCTAAAATAGTATACATCTGTGCATGACGACCTGCATCAATATCCCGAGGATGATCTCCTACATAGATAATCTGCTGGGGATCAATCTCAAGCTGCTGAGCCGCCAGAAACATCGGCTCAGGGTCTGGTTTGGTTCGTACTACATCCTCAGGACAGACTAATACAGAACAGCGTCGTTCTAATTGTAGTTTTTGTAATAAAGACTCAGTCAAGGAACGTGGTTTATTGGTGACAATGCCCCACGGAATGCCTCGTTGTTCTAATTGTGCCAGCAGAGGATACATACCTTCAAAAAGGTCGGTATCAATCACAATATTTTCAGCATAAATGTCTAAGAAGCGCTGGCGATGCGCCAAAAATGTTGCGTCATCAACGGCCAACTCTGGATATACCAGTTTGACCATTGCACGGGCACCTTCAGACACTTGCATACGAATGGCATCTGCATCGACAACTTCACGTTGCTCTTCTTTGCACATTTGCTGAATAATGCGGATAAAGTCTGCTGCTGTATCGATGAGTGTCCCATCTAAATCGAATAAAACCGCTTTCATTATGCACCTAGATTTTTTGTATACACCATGTAGTTCACATCGACATTGGGCGCAAGCCAATAATGTTTGGTGAGTGGGTTATAGTGTAGCCCAGTCATGGCTTTGAGTTCTAACCCTGCGTTTTTGATATCTTGAGCCAGTTCTGACGGACGGATGAATTTGTGATAATCATGTGTGCCTTTCGGTAACATCCGTAGTACGTATTCCGCCCCAATAATGGCGAATAAATACGATTTTGGATTACGGTTAATGGTTGAAAAGAACACATAACCATTAGGTTTAACGAGGCGTTGACAAGCTTGAAGAATGGAAGCAGGGTTTGGAACATGCTCGAGCATTTCCATACAGGTCACAATATCATATTGTCCTGCTTGTTCTTCTGCGAGCTGTTCTACAGGAATTTGTTTGTATTGAATGTTATTCACCTGATGTTGCTGGGCATGAAGTTGTGCAACAGCAAGAGGTGCTTCACCCATATCGATCCCGAGAACATCTGCACCACGACGTGCCATGCTTTCAGCCAGAATTCCACCGCCACACCCGACATCAAGGACTTTTTTACCACGTAAGCCTTCTGCGTGTTCGTCAATCCAGTTTAAGCGTAACGGATTGATTTGGTGTAATGGTTTAAATTCGGAATGCTGGTCCCACCATTTTTCTGCGAGTGCTTCAAATTTTGCGATTTCCTGTGGATCAACATTCAGCTGTGACATGACATTCACCTTAATCTATAGCATTTGTTTTTTTCAATAGTGGTTAGTGTAGCGTTTCTTAGAAAAAAAGCGATAAAAGCTGTAAAAAAGTTCACAGAAAACAGACGCTTTTTGTATAGATGTTTTATAGTTAGAGAATAAGATAACCAAAAATTCTTGAACAGGATAATTGAGTCCATGAAAAAACTTGTTATGCACGGTCTGGCAGCCGCGATTATGGCGTTCTCTGCAAGCGCAATGGCAGAAAACTTTGTTGCAGGTAAAGACTATACGATACTAAAAAATCCGGGGAAAGTGAGCGTTCCAGGGAAAGTAGAAGTACGTGAATTTTTTTGGTATGGCTGCCCACACTGCTTTAAATTAGAACCGCACATGCAAACATGGTTAAAAACAATGCCAAAAGATGTGAACTTTGTACGTTCACCTGCGGCAATGAATCCTGTTTGGGAATCTGGTGCGCGTACCTATTATGCTTCTGAACAATTGGGTGTCCGTAAACGTACTCATTTGGCATTATTTGATGCGATTCATTTGCAAAACCAGCAAATCTTTGATCAGGCTTCTGCGGCAAAATTCTTTACCAAATATGGTATACCTGAAAGCAAATTTAATACAGCCTACAACTCATTTGCTGTAAGTGCCAAAGTTGCAGAGTCAAATAAATTAGCGGCTCAATATCAGTTAACGGGTGTGCCTGCGGTTGTGGTCAATGGTAAATACCTGATTCAGGGTGAAGATGGTAAAGTCACTCAAGTACTTACCTACTTGGTGAACCAAGAGCGTAAAGCGAAATAATTTATAAAAATAGTGAAGAGAAGGGGGCAATGCTCCCTTTTTTAGGTCTAAAATAACCAAATTATAATTAAAGAAGAGGGAAAATAAAGGAACAAAGCGGAACGGACTTTAAGTTTTGAGTGACCATCAATATGGGGTGTATAAAATAATGAAACAGCTTCTCTGCTATAAACAATTGCCAGTTTGGAATTTGAGCTCAATTCCAGAAGGTTTTAAAGACCAACATAATACAAAAAAAGGCACATGGGCAAAGCTGACGATTTTATCGGGGCACTTAGATTTTGCAATGTTGGATGAACAGGGAAATACTTTATCTGAGCATCATTTTTCTGTAGAGCATCAACCCCCTTTTATTGAGCCTCAGGCATGGCACAAAATTGTTGCTGCAAGTGCTGATATCCAATGTCAGCTCAGTTTTTATTGTGAAAAAGATGCTTACTTTTCTAAAAAATATCAGCTAACTGAAACACACTCGGAAATTCTTGCAGCGTTGCCTCAGCTAAAAGGAGGGCAAGCACTCGATGTCGGATGTGGTACAGGACGTAATACTTTATTTTTAAGCCAAAATGGTTTTGATCTAGATGCGTGGGATGTTAACCCAAACAGCATCCAACAATTAAATGAAATTTTAGATGCTGAGCAAATTCAGAATGTAAAAACTCAGATTCGTGACTTGAATCAAAACCCTGAAATTACAAAAAGTTATAACTTTATTTGCTGTACAGTGGTGATGATGTTTTTACAGCCCGAAACGATCCCAAAATTGATTGCTCAGATGCAGCAGGCAACTGTTTCGGGGGGATTAAACCTGATAGTCTGTGCTATGGATACTCAAGATTATCCCGCACAGCCATTTTTCCCTTTTGCCTTTAGTACGGGCGAGTTACGTGATTATTATCAAGATTGGACAATCTTAAAATACAATGAGAACGTCGGAGGGCTGCATCGTCTAGATGAAAATGGCCAACGGATTAAACAGCGCTTTGCGACCTTGTTGGCAAAAAAACTTTAGATTCTAAATGTTTATTGAACAGTGGTTTTAATCACACCCTATTTAGAATCGTCATTTGTGATTGAAACTGCTGTAAAAGTTGTTGGGTTTTTTCGATTGCTTGTGGTGTGTGTCTGGTTTGAAGCCAGCGCATGATCCATCCAAAAGACAATGGCAGCAAAATTGTTGCCAAGGTTTTTTCTTGTTGCTGGTAGATCACGGGTAAACAGGCTTGACGTTTCAGCCTTTGGGCAAGATTGTCGGTTAAATCCTCAATTTCCTGTTCGATTTTTTCTTGCAATAAGGAAAAACCGCCCCAGCGTTCAGCAATAAAAAAATGCCAATATAAAGCCTGTTGCTCGATGTGAGTAAAAAATTTCTGTAGTTGCGATAAAGACGTAGGATGTTGAAAAAAACAGTCGATCATCAAACCTAAATCACTTTTAATGACCAACGCAACCTGATCAAGCAATGCTGATGCAAGGGCCTCTTTATTTTGGAAATAACGATATAACGCACTCGGAACGATTCCGACTTCACGGGCGAGCTGACGTAGGCTGATGCTACTAAAATTGTGTCCCGAATATCCTAAAGCCAATACGGTTTCCATAATACACTGCTGACTTTGCAATTTGCGTTCGGCACGTATCGACATGCGTAATATCTCTGGTCAGAATTGAGAAATAGTTTACCTAGAGTTATTTCGATGCGCTAGCGTTAAAGATGATGATAATTGAAGATGTTTTCTACATATTGCATGGGTAACAACAGCCACGCAAGGCAGTGGCTTTCTGCTATAATCTGTCGCAATTTGCAGCAACACAATAGGAAAAACTATGCGTCTTGACCAGCGTGCACTCGATCAATTACGTGATGTAAAAATTACGCGCAACTATACCCGTTATGCCGAAGGTTCTGTTTTGGTTGAATTTGGACATACTAAAGTGCTCTGTACTGCAAGTATTGACCACAGTGTGCCACGTTTTCTAAAAGGTCAGGGGCAAGGTTGGGTTACCGCAGAATACGGCATGTTGCCACGTTCAACACATACACGTTCAGACCGTGAAGCAGCACGTGGTAAACAAACAGGTCGTACACAAGAAATTCAGCGTTTAATTGGCCGTAGCTTACGTGCGATGGTCGACTTAAAAAAACTGGGTGAAAATACAATTACGATTGACTGTGATGTGATTCAGGCCGATGGTGGTACACGTACAGCATCCATTACAGGTGCGGCAGTGGCATTGGTTGATGCCATGAATGTCTTGCTTGAGCAAAAGAAAATTAAAAAAGACCCTTTAAAAGGTTTGGTTGCTGCAATTTCAGTGGGCATCTATCAAGATGAAGCTTTGCTAGATTTGTGCTATGAAGAAGATTCAAATTGCCAGACTGACTTGAATGTTGTGATGACACAATCAGGTGAATTCATCGAAATTCAGGGGACTGCGGAAGATAAACCTTTCACACGCAGCCAAAACAATGCTATGTTGGAACTTGCTGAAAAAGGCATTAAAGAGTTGATTCAAAAACAGCAAGAAGCGTTAGGCTGGTAATTGAAATACCAATGCTGTTGAAATGAAAGGCTTCTTCGGAAGCCTTTTCTAATTTTAAAACAAGAGAATCACACCCCATGTTATACCAATCATGGCAAGTGCAACAAACTGAGCAGCACTGCCCATGTCTTTGGCATTTTTGGCCAAAGGATGTTTTTCTAACGAAACCCGATCGACAACAGCTTCAATTGCAGAGTTAAATAGCTCGACAATGAGTGCCAATAACCCGATTAAAATCAGCACTAGATGTTCGATTTTACTGAGATCTAAATATAAATTAATAGGAAGTAGGACAATATTGAGCAGTATAATCTGACGAAAAGCAGCTTCATGGCGAAAAGCGGACTTAAAGCCTGCAACGGAGTAACCTGTGGCATTCATAATACGTTTAATGCCAGATTTGCCTTTGTACGGAGAATATTGATCCATGGTGACCACAATGAAAAATATTGAAAGAGCATGTTAATCGTTGTTGCACAAAAAGTAAAAATAAGCGCAGTGCAATCTCTTGGATAAGATGTAAACAAGCACTGGATTTGAGTCAGACTGGTATTATAATCCAGTTAAATACGATTTTTTATGGAGTCTGTACATGCCTGAACCTCATTCTTTTCAAGTCAAAGAGGGCATGCTGCTCGGGGCAAAATTTATTGCTTCTCCAAATTTTAATCAACGTCCAGCCAATACCCAAATTCAATTGGTGGTGATTCATAACATTAGTTTGCCGCCAGATCAGTTCGGTGGCGGGTACATTCAGCAGTTTTTTCAAAACCAGTTAGATTGGGATGCACATCCTTATTTTAAAAGCATTGAAGGAATGCAGGTTTCCGCTCATTTGCTGATTTTGCGCACAGGCGAAGTCATTCAGTTTGTTAATTTTAATGACCGTGCATGGCATGCAGGGCGTTCTCGGTATTTAGGCTTGCCAGAATGTAATGATTATTCGATTGGGATTGAGCTTGAAGGTTCGGATGATCAAGCGTTTGAACCAGTGCAATATCAGGCTTTGGCGAAAGTGGTGGCTTGTTTACAGCAGGCATATCCTGAAATTTTGCAGCATTTGGCAGGGCATTCCGATATTGCACCCCAACGCAAAACAGATCCGGGGCCTTATTTTGACTGGATGCACTTTCGAAATCTATTACACAAAGAAAAACACATAAATTGAAGAATAATTAACGAAATTCAGTTGGGTTTTCTTTAAAATAGCCACTTCAAATTTGACTTAGGTGTAAGCGATGGCGCTCTGGCGGTCGACTTTTATGGTGAGTGCAATGACCATGCTGTCTCGTGTACTAGGATTAGTCCGAGATATGGTGCTACTCAACGTGTTTGGTGCGGGTAAAGAGTTTGACGTCTTTGTGGTTGCATTCCGTATTCCCAACTTTTTTCGGCGGTTGTTCGCAGAAGGCGCATTTTCTCAAGCATTTATTCCGGTATTGACGGAATACCGTTCAGGACGTGTACATGCAGAAGTCCAAATTCTGATTAGTCGGGTTTTTGGTTGCTTACTGGTGGTGATGTCTTCGATTACCTTACTGGCAATGATTATTGCACCGGCTGTGGTTTACATCTATGCACCGGGGTTTCATGGCGACCCTGAAAAGTTTGATCAGGCCGTCACCATGTTTCGGTTAACGATTCCGTATTTGATGTTTATGTCACTTACCGCATTTGCGAGCAGTATTTTAAACAGTTACGGGTCTTTTTTTAGTCCAGCTTTTTCACCAGTTTTACTTAACCTTGTGATGATTGCAGGGGCATGGTGGTTAACACCTTATCTGCAAACACCGATTATGTCTTTAGGGTGGGCGGTGCTTGCCGCAGGGATCATTCAGCTTGCCATTCAGATTCCTGAATTATGGCGTAAAAAATTGCTGATTCCACCACGTGTCGACTTTAAGCATGAAGGGGTAGAGCGTATTCTTAAACTGATGCTGCCTGCATTATTCGGGGTATCGGTAACGCAAATTAATTTATTGTTAAATACCATTTGGGCATCGTTCATGCAAAGTGGCTCGGTGTCTTGGTTATACAGTGCCGAACGCATGACAGAGTTACCATTGGGTTTAATTGGTGTAGCGATTGGTACGGTGATTTTACCGTCACTTTCTGCCCGTCATGCCGAGCAAGACTTAGAACGCTTTCGTGGCATGATTGACTGGGCTGCACGGGTCATCATTATGGTGGGTGTACCTGCAAGTGTGGCACTGTTTATGCTCTCCACACCGATCATCCAGACCTTGTTTGAACGTGGTGAATTTACCGCAGAAGATACACGCATGACGGCATTGGCATTGCAATGTATGAGTGGTGGTGTGCTGGCATTTATGTTGATTAAAGTCTTTGCTCCAGGGTTCTATGCACAGCAAGACACCAAAACGCCCGTGCGGGTTGGATTGATGGCGGTTGCAGCCAATGCGATTTTAAACGTGATTTTAATTAGCTTCTTTAAATTGATTCATTGGGAAGCAGAGCATATGGCGCTGGGAATTGCCTCGTCTGGCTCGGCTTTTGTGAATGCAGGAATGCTGTATTATTACCTGCATAAACGCAATATTTACCGTTTTGGTGCGCACTGGAAAAAAATCTTTAGCCAATATGCGATTGCCAATATTTGTATGATCGCTGCTTTGGCGTATGGTCTACATCTTTATAGTGGTCATTTGTCGACATGGATGAAAATTGTTGAATTAGGAGCATTGTGTATAGCAGGTGCTTTGGCATATGCCATTGGTTTGTTGCTCACAGGCTTTAGACCTCGTCATTTAAAACCTGAATAAATAAAAAAAGCCTCGTAAGAGGCTTTTCAGATTATTGACAAACCCTGATTAAATTTGGATTTAGTCAGGGTTTTATTTTTTGACCTGACTTGGAATTGGGATTAAATCGGTTTGAAGTCGATTGATGGGCTAAATAATAGACAAATTAACA
>NZ_JBCNKN010000011.1:0-77120 GCF_039596015.1 Acinetobacter sp. | reverse complement strand
TTATTATTTTTATAATAAAAAAATAAATCCAAAATAATAAACACTTGCAAAAGATCAAAAAACAACTATTTTTAGATTATGTTTAAATTATTCTTATTATTACTATGAAGACAAATCAGCAGATAAAAGATGATTTTGAAAAAAAGGGAATAAATATTTCCGACTGGAGCCTAGAACATAACTTTTCGAGAGATTTAGTATATAGAATTCTAAATACTAATCGTTTACCAAAGCGAGGCGAAAGTAAAAAAATCGCTGTTGCTCTTGGACTAATTCCCGAGGAGAAAGAAGAATGACTTAAGAAAAAATAAAGCGGACTCATAGAATCCGCTTTACCCGTTTGCAATCAAGAGAAAGCTAACGATTGGCGTTTTTAGTATCTCTTGATTGCACTAATTAGTCAAGATTCGACTCGGAATTACGGTCGAAGGATAAATACATTTATTTATTTTAGAGATTACTAAAATGGGATTCAAACCAAATTACAGAAAAAAATTTAATATATCCAATCGCTTAGAAATTCAACTACAAGAGGCTTTTGAAAAACCAATAACCATTTCTGGGCAGTTTGTCGGTATCCGAAATATACATCACGGTTCATTTAACAAACGTACAGTTATTTTTACAAGTTATAAAAATGGAGGAGCCTTTTCATTAGAAAGCCGACTTGAGTTAGCACATGCACTAGATTTAGAGCGTGATATAAGCGTTCTAAAGTATAGAACTCAAGCTCTAAAAGTCACCCTTTCAAAAGCAATGTATGCGATACCAGATTTTTTGATTTTAAATAACTTACATAACTATGAAGTACATGAAGTTAAATCAAATTTAAAATCACTTTCGAAAGAAAAAATAGAGAAACTAGAATTAACTAAACAAGTTTTAAAATCATATAACATTAATTATAAAATATTTGATGAGATAGCTTTACCAAGTAATAAAGAGGTCAACTCGACTCTAAGAATTTATAAAAATATAAAAAATATCAATATGAATAAAGACAAAATAAATCAAGCACAAATATTAACAAAGGACATAAATAAAGATTTTACATCCTTATTAGATTACTTATCAAAACACAAATACTCTTACAATGAAATATGTTATCTAGTTTTCTACAAACATATACTAGCTAATATTGATATTTGAGGTTCTATTATGAAATATTTATTTATAACACCACATTTCGGTATGAAATTTATATACAAAAATAGTGAATATGAAATTGTATCAATCTATCTTGATAGAATTGGAATATCATCCGTAATTGGAGGTAAGAGAAAAGATTGGTCCAGAGATTTTTTTGATGAAATTATCAAAGATAATTTATTAACAGTTACTTTTAGTAAAACTGAAACTCTAAAAAACTCTAAAGAATACGAAGTATTAAACAAAAAGTACCGATACGTAAAGCAAGCTTTAGAAAATACTCACTCTCCTCATAGTCAAGCTAATCTGAATAATACAATAGCAATTATTTCTCAAAAAATTAATGATCCGTCTCCTCCTACTACTAGAACACTTTCTAATTGGATTCGTACATATATATCAAGTAATTTCGATATTAGAAGTTTGACTGACCAAAGAAAAGGAAATCTATCTTCTCGTAAACCTTTAATTATAAATCAAGCATTAGGCATTGCTTTAGAAAAAATGCTTAAGGGTTCATTTATGGATAGTGCTCACGATATAAATAGAGAAATGATTCAATATTTAAATGACAATCAATTGCCATATGCTGAGGAAGAACTATATAGCTTAAGACAAATTCAACGTTTAAAAAAACTTCATTTTGATCAATATAGTAAGGATAAAGCTAAAAATTCAGCTCGTTTTGCACAAAATAACTCTAAGGCTACGGGTCAAAAAATTAATAGTGAAGGTTTTCTGAATTTAGTAGAAATTGATTCTCATCAACTTGATTTAATCATACTCGATGATGAAACTCTTGAAATAAAATGTAGACCTTGGATCACTGTGGCTATAGATATCTTCACAAGAATCATTTTAGGATTCTATATATCTGAATCTCCGCCAAATTCATTCACTACACTTCAAGCAATGAAAAATATGGTAACTACATTTGGTGTTCCTGATGTAGTAATTCCAGATAATGGCTCAGAATTTATAAATAATTCAGTTTTTGCATTAGCAAGAGAGCTTCAAATAACGCTTGAACCATCTCAAGTAAAGACACCTGATAATAAACCATATGTAGAGCGATTTTTTAGGACTTTAGCTCATAACTTTATACAGAAAATTGATGGTACAACCTTCTCAAATAGATTTCGTGTAGAAGAATATGAATCTAAAAAATATGCTTCTTTGACTCTATCTCAAATTAAAGAGTGTATCTCGAATTGGATTGATATATATCATAAAAGTTTACATTCTGGAATTAACCGTGTTCCTATAGCTAAATACCATGAAGCTGTAAAATCATATCGTCCAATTATAATAGATGAGGAATATGCAGATTTTATCTGCCGAATCCCATATTTCAGAATGATATCTAACGGACAGGTTGTATATGAAAATTTATTTTATTATTCTCATGCACTTAGAGCACTTGAAAATAAAAATTTAAGAAATAGTACTATTTACGTAAATGAGTCAGATCTAAGTAAAGTCTTTGTAAAAACAGCTGAAAATAATGAAATAATTGAAGCTATTTCAACTGATCCACAATATACATTTGAACTTACGTTAGATCACCACATTGAAACACAAAAAATAAAAAAACGTATAAAAGAACAAGATCTAAAAAACTATCCATTTTCTGAAAATGTTTTAGCACGTATTACGTTAAATAAACTAATTATGAGCTATAAAAAACAAAACAAACTGAATAGGAAAAAATTCATAGATTTAAATGATCCATTAGAATTTTTAGTACCTCCACAATCTAATCCTTTAAAAAATAAATTAGTTAATAATCAGACAATCACTGAAAATATAGAGTTTGGAGAGTTCGATGAGTTCTCATATGAATCACTGAATGGAGATTCTTATGAATACTAAAATTCTATCTACCATAGCAAAGCTAGATTATTGTATTATTACTCATAAAGAGTATAAAAATGCTATTGATGGAATTTTTAGGTGTTGGGAGGAAACTCTATTTTCACCAAATAAATCAATGAATTGCCTCCTAGTCGCTGAGGGTGGACTCGGTAAAACCACTATATGTAATAAAATACTAGAAAAGTTTACTGATGAGGTTATTTCCCATGAGGGCTATTCAATAGTCATTAAACCTGCTTTTTATATTCAAATACCAGCCAAGACGAATATCGATAATTTAACAAAACTAATGCTGCAAAAGCTCGGTGATATTAATCCCTCAACTGGTACAGCATTTGATAGATATATAAGACTAGCCCAAAAATTAAAAATCAGTAAAACAAAGTTAATAATTTTTGATGAATTTCATCATGTATATTCAACTGAATCATCACATAAAAAATACACAACAACCAATGAAAATATTGCCAATTGGATCAAAACACTAGGTGATTCAAATAAGATCTGTATATGCCTTGTTTCATTACCTCAATATGTAGATTTATTTTTACGTGATAGTCAACAGAGCCGACGTTATAAAGATAAATTTTATTTAAACCCATTAACAATTAATAATGATCCTGAAAAAACACACATCAAACCATTTATCTATCAGGTTCAAGAATTTATTAGAAATGAAATGCAAATTTGTACGGAAGATCTATCACAAGATAGATTTGTATTAATGTTATTTATCGCGACAGCTGGCTATCATGATTTTTTAATGTCATTAATAAAGCGTGCACTGTTTTTTCAATTGAGTACTAGTTCCAGAGTATTAAATTCTGAGCATTTTTCTAAGGCATGGGAAACAGATATTACTAGCTCAGTGCGTCTGTCAACAACAAACCCTTTTATTGTGTCTGAAAAAGAGCTTTTCAGTTTTTACAAATCAATTCACTAATTAGATAAAAAATGACACTTTTATATCTTCCTAAAACACTTCCAAGTGAATCAGCTGCGAGCCTGTTACTTCGAGCATCTTTTCAAAATGGTTATACATCTCTTGCATCATTTTTAAATGCTTATGGGTTTCCAACACATACTAAAAGCTTAAATAGCATGTTAAGTGATCAAGAAAAATTTGAAAAAATAATTATAAAATTAGGTATTTGCAAGTCTAGTATCAGTATTATTCCAAGCATATATGGACCAACAAAAAGATCACAACGCCTATGGAAAGCTCAGCCAATTTCTTATCAATTCTTTTGTGCAGATGGTTCAAAACTATGCACGGAGTGTATCAAGGAAAATGGCATATTAAGAACCGAATGGTTATTAAAACACTTAACTTGTTGTATAGTTCACCAAACAAAATTTATAACGGAATGTAACTATTGTCATCATACCATTAATGCGAATCGTAAAAAAATTGATGAATGCTATAAATGCAATAAAGAATTCAATAATCAATCACATGTAAATATTTTAGAGCATGAAATACAAGCAAATAAATGGTTTCTAGAACAATTATCCTCAACTAATTTAGAGTTAATCAAATCAATTAAATTTTTTCTTTCATCTATTCAATCTACCTATATTACTTTTAAACACTTTGCTATTGATGAACCTCCAATATTATTAACCTATTTATTTTTTACAAATCAAACTAAAGCAGAAGAAATTTTTAATAAAATCATCTATAAAAATCGACTAATTGGACATCCTAAATTACTCTTAGTTCACTTCCTAACTTCTATGCAAAAAAACATACAAAAATTTGCATTAGAATTAACTAAAAAATATAGTTTTAATTATTCCAAATTCAAAGAAATTGATGAAGATTTTATTTTAACAAAAAGGACAACAGCAATTTTAATAAGTGCTAATAGAGCAAAACTAGATGAAAATTATTTTTCATTTTTAAAAAATGATGATGGATTTTCTGCTAAAAAGGTGAATAGTTTTCTGTTAGGAAGTTTGACTGCTCCCCTTGAATATCAAAAGCAAGATTCTCTTTATTTGACATTAAAAGAAGCCTCCGAAATTCTTGGAATTTACTATGAATTAGCTAGTAAGCTTTTCTCAACAGATAGACTTATACAAAAACAGATAATCTACAAAAAAAATCGTCCATATACTGTCCTAAACAAAGATGATTTAATAAAATTTAATCATGAATATATCACTGTCAATCGCCTAGCAAAAGATTTGGATGTTCTTACCCAGTATCTTACAGCTAAACTGAATTCGATCGGGATTAAACCTATCCATGGACCATTTATAGATGATGTTAAAATTGATGTTTTTAGACGAAATGACGTACAGCATCTGACTCAAGAATTAATTAAATCAATTAAAAATTACGATAGAGGGTTTGGTTATAAAACTTATATGAATCAAAAAGATACTAATGAACTAGAAGTTACTTCTTTAAAACTAAAAATATCAATAAAGGAAGTTAAAAAACTTATTCATTGCAAAATATTAAAATCACACAAAAGATCTCTTCTTCAATCTTTTTACATATCAGAAGCATCAATAAATTATGTTGATAATATTCTTAATAGTGGTGACTATATTAATTTAACCGAAGTACCTTGCCTACTTAATTGTCCACCAAATTGGTTGAAGAAATATTGGATTGATACAAATTTTTTAAACATAATTGATCTTAAAATTGGCAAGTATGTTCAAAAAGATATTTTAACTGAGATAAAAAATTTGAAAGAAAAATATTTTACAGGCGTTGAAGCCAGTAAATATCTAGGTATGCCTCACCAATATATAACAAACTTACACTCTCAAGGTTTGATAGAGGCTTATTTTTTTGGAAATGAAAAAAAAGTTCGCCTTTTTCTAAAAACTGATGTTTATGCACTCCAGTCTAAACATGGTTTTAATAAATGAAATGTTATATGTCGTTTTCTGCTCTTTATGAAAACTTATTTGTCGCTTAACGAAATTCTAAAAGTCGCTTTTGTACGTAGGTTATTGAATATTTCTTTGAAAAAAGAAATTTCATTTGTCGTCTTACGCACGCGACACATATGTTGTCATTTTCGACACATAAGTTGGCAAAGAACGACACATAAGTTGTCATAGACAACCTAATAAAAAGGCTGCAATTTGCAGCCTTTTTCAACTTAATGACTAAAGGGGCTAAACTCAACTGATTCGATACTTAGTGGTGCAACACCACACTTAAGGCATTCTATTGTCCATTTTTTCATTTTTTGTATATCTAACAAGTTCGCTAAATTGTCTACTGATGCGTCATCCTTAAGTTCAAAAGGAATAATGAAGATTAACTTATGGAGAAAATTTTCTGAGCCATGAATTATATCTAGCATCACACGTATTTTTTGCTTCTGAATCAAACACCTCTCTTTTTCATGCTCTAACTCAAGAAAAATATTATTTAAATATTTGACTTCTAAAGTAAAACCCTCTTCACTTTCAACTCCAACGCATCTATTTCCATTATGAGCTAATGGAAACACATATCGTTTCATCAACTGTAATAACTCAGCATTGTGTTCTCGATAGTACGGAAATGTACATACTATTAATAATACTCGATATATTGAGCATCCTATATCGAAGGCAGCTGTTCTGTAGTTTTTACTATCTGCAAGACGTAAAAAAATAATCAAGGCAGCTAAAGAATCTAATCCTGCTAGTCGTTCAAGCCTCAAAAGCTCTTTCGTATATAAAAAAGAAAATAACTCGTTAGATAATCCATCTTTATTGTATTTATATAAAATCCTTTGAACCTCCCATGGAAGATATCTTACTCCTTCCTTGATAAGCCAATCCACTCCCTTGTGCCCACGTATTGCTTCCCAAAGAATATTATTAAGTACCTCAGAAGTACCGCGTAGTTGTTGTTCTACCAATTCAACTAATCGTTTATTAGGTGTATGCCGTCCAGCCGCATAGCCTGACCACTTATTATTGTGATAAGGATCTCCATATTCATTTTTCCCAAATGCCATTGGTTCAATAGCCTTCTCAATTTGATAAGAGGTTTTTAACGACAGCCTATATCTCACCTCCTCGTACCAAAGTTTTACTCTCACAATATCTATATCATCACGCCTCTTACGACACGTCTCTCTCATATAAGTCCCTTTTTTAAATCAGAACCCTAAATTAAATTAGTCTTTGTAAATTATATAATTAAATACTATTAATAGAGTAAAGTTAATACAGATTTTGCCTTTCTAGTATAACTCTCCATCCGTCTATATCATATTGTTAGGACAAGCTAGGACAGAGCAGGAATGCAGCACATCACTCCAGTTAGTGTAGAAACCATTGAACGTGAGCTTTTTGAACGCCATGGCCCGATGATTGCAGATGATGCATTACGAGTGGCTCTAGGCTATCGATCCACTGATGCATTCAGAAAAGCACTTACAAGAAAAACTGTACCGATCCCAGTCTTTTCAGTTAAAAACCGTCGCGGGAAATATGCACTGGTAAAGGATGTTGCAGAGTGGTTAGTCAAACAGCGTAATGCTGCTATAACGCAACAAGAGCTTAAAAAATAAAAATTATTAGAACTTCTGATTACTCAGAATAAAAGCCAATAACATAGGAGAAGTAAGCCATGACATAAAATTCTGCCCAAATAAAAACGGACCCTTTCGGATCCGTTGGTTCTATACGTGAAAGTACAGAGATGTGAGAATCCTAGTATCTTCCGTATAGAGCCAACAGTCAAGTTTTGCGTATTTTTTACGCAAGAATTAACTCATCCCTAAAAATGGGATGAATGGCTATACATACTGGAAATACTATATGTACGCTTTTTCTTTTGATGATAAACACAATCCTCATCAATCTATTCTCAATCAAATTAATAACGCTTTTAAAGCAGAGCCGAATCTTGCCTCTACAATCCATGGTCAAAGGAAAATCTACCAAGGCTGCTATGGACGAAGAACTGCACTTTTCCCCAGCGCAAAATCTGGGGGCTCCATTCCTACCGAAAGTCGTCTTGAATTGGCACACGTTATTTGTCTTGAGAAAAATCCACAGGTTAAATGTTTTAGATCTCAAGCTCTCAAAATCGCTCTTGGAGAAAAGGAATTCTGTTACCCAGATTTCTTAGTTCAAACAATCAACAACCAATATGAAGTTCATGAAATTAAACCCAATATCTCCAGCCTATCTGTAAATGATCTAGACAAATTTCTTAGGTTAGCAAACTTGCTACATCCTTTAGACATTACATTTCGACTGATTGATCAGAAAAGCTTGCCATCGAATAAAGACCTACAACAATTACAACATTGGTATCAACGAGGCCATACATGCTCTTGGACGAAATATGAAATTGAGCTCGCAACAGAAGCCTTGAAACCTCATAAATTCAAATATTCCGAGCAAGTATATAAAACCCTACAAGAAGAAGATCTAGATCCCCGATTAGGTGACTACTTACTTTTTCATGAAGTAATCACATTAATCAGCCTAAAAAATCATTATCCAAGCAAGGATTTCTAAAATGGAAAAGCCATTACTCATCCCTCAACCTGGATTTCGATTCACTTTTGCTGATCATGAACATGTATTTGAAATCACCTCATCTAATTATGGTGTAATCCGCTATGCATCAATTGCAGGAGGAAAACCATTTTCCATTTCCGCCATTACCTTTGAAACTCGCTATAAAACTGGAGATATTCAATGTGTCTTCGCTCCAGAAAAGCTATTCATCAATCCAGACAGTTGTTCAACCATTCGTCGCAAAGAACGCTATGTACTCACTGCCCTAGCAAAACTGACAGCCCCCACTTCTATTGAACCACTTCGAGAACTCATTAAAGAAATTGCATTAGAAATTGAAGATGCATCTCCACCATCAGCCAGAACTGTTGCGCGCTGGATATTACAATATCGAATGAGTAGCCATAACGCTCTCAGCCTAAGCGAACATGGTAAAGGTAATAAGACGCTAAGATACCCACCAGAAGTCTATCAAATCATCAAACAGGTTATTTCCGAGATATATCTACAACCAGAGCATCGGACAAGCAAAGATGTGAGGGCTTTCGTATTATGCAAGCTTAATGAACAAAATATTCCAACTACATATTTACCTAGCCTTAGAGCCATACAGCGATCTATTGCAAAATTAGATCCTTATATTGAAATGCGTGTTAAGAAAGGGAGTCGAGTCGCTCGTAAATACTTTCAGGCTGCTGGCATAAGCACTCCAACCTCATTTGCTCTACATACTGTAGAAATCGACACCCATTATCTAGATATCATCGTCATTGATCCTGAAACTGAAGAAACACTCGGACGACCTTTTTTGGCTTGTGCCATCGATACATATACACGTGCTATTGTCGGGACCTACATTAGTATGTTTCCGCCTAGTGCACTCACGACTTTAGCTGTAATCAAAGACATGATTACACGCCATAGTTACGAACTACCTGGTGGAGTTCCTTCTATTATCATTCCAGATAATGGTGTTGAGTTTAAAAACAATGCTCTAGCACGTGTATGTAAACAACTCTCAATTACTATCACACCATCGCAAATCGGGACGCCAAACAACAAACCTCATATTGAACGCTTCTTCAGCACATTAACAGAAGGTATTCTGCAAAAACTTCCAGGTACAACATTCTCCAATCCTACAGCACGAGGACAATATGATTCATCCAGCAAAGCAAGCCTTACTTTAGACAAGGTTAAAGAATACGTCGATTCTTGGATAAACACCGTCTATCAGCAAACAATACATGGGACTACTGGACGAGCACCTCTTGTTGCTTGGAATGATGCTACTGAAAAGATTAAGCCCTCCTCATTAACAGAAACCGATGCTGATATTATTTGTAGAAGACCTATTGACCGAAATATCAATCATGGGCAAGTGATTATTGATGGACTTAGCTACTTTTCACATGCACTCACCACATTGAAAGCTGACGGCATCAAAAAAGTTACTGTACTTGTTGATGATTTAGACCTAAGTAAAGTTTATATCATACACCCAGATAAAAAGGATCTAGTCATTCAAGCAGACTCTACTCAGCCTGAATACACGTATAACCTATCTCGCAGTGTTCACCTAGAAGTTCAGAAGCGTAAAAAACAGATGTCTGAATCCGATAGACAAAGACTGGGGAAACACGCAGATCTTTATAATTTGTATCAGCTTATGAAAGATATACAAAAGGATCTTGTACGTAAAAAACCAAAACTGAAACAATTCAAAATTGAGCTACCTAAACAGCTTACACGACTGGAGTCCGAGCTAACTTCTTCTCCCCCTAGTAACGAAGAACTCACAGCTACTCCCCAACAACAGAATGCTCAACAACCAGCTGTAAGTTTTGGGTCACTTAAGGTGAAAAGACATGATAAGTAATCAATCTATCTATGAACACGTAAGTCAGCTTAACGAAATCGTAATCACTTCTGATGAATTCATGCAGGCTTTTAATGGAATTCAACAATGTGCGGAGCGCAGTGTCGCGTACAAAGAACCTATTGGAAGTATGCTTCTGGCAAAAGGTGGTCTTGGGAAAACAACACTATGTAATACGATTGTGAGTCAAATGCCACGATCCATCAAAGTAGAAAAAGATCGTAAAAAAACGATTATTCCAGCATTCTATGTTGAAGTTCCTTCACCCGCTACCGTGAAGTCTTTAGCAATAACAATGTTACATAAGCTAGGGGATCCATCTCATCACACAGGTACAACTTCCTACCTAACAGATCGGTTAGGTTATTTACTACAACAGTGTGAAACCAAGCTTGTCTTTCTAGATGAGTTTCACCATTTATTTGAACGTAAAGCAACATCTACACGTTTAAACATTACAGTGGGTAATTGGCTTAAAACCTTAGTCAATGAAACAGGTATAAGCTTTTGTCTCGTTGGTTTACCTGAATTTGCCGAACTCATTCAAGTTGATAGTCAAATCGCGAGGCGATTTCCTTTTCATTATCAATTAAATCCTCTGACTTTAGGCACTCAAACCACGCCAGGAACACTTTACCCTTTTCTCAAAGAGGTCAGTCATAGGGCATCGGAAATTCAAATTTCATTTTCGCCAGATTTTGATAACTTCCTATTAAGAGTACAAATATATACAGCAACGAAAGGCTATCATGCTTATGTCATGAGCTTAATACGTGAAAGCATAGCAATTGCCTTGGTAGATAATAGAAATACGATAACTATTAATGACCTTAGTCAGGCTTGGAACCTAGGGATTACATCATTTATCAGTAAACAAATAACCAATCCTTTTGAAATGTCTTTATCAAATCTAGCTAGTACTCTAAAAAAGGAGTACTCATGACATTAGTTAGCAACGTTCTTATTCATCCCATTCCTTATGATGGCGAATCGGCAGAGAGCTTCTTAGCTAGAATTGCTGAGCTTAATAGACATACATCTATCGAGAGATTAATTAATAAAGAGCAGAGCCACTTCTTAGCAAAAAGTGCACCAAATTGTAAATTAGCAGATCTTCCACGTTTTAAGTATGTCTTAAAATTACTTAATATTGACCTATATCATCAGAGTATTGCTTTTGCAAAAGCTGGCCCCACAAGCCGATCAGCGAGAAAATGGAGCAATCTAGAACTACATGAAGATTTACTAAAATACTATTCTTGTTCTTATTGCCCACAATGCTTAGAAGAACAGCCATTTTTTAAAAAAAATTTGGCTTTTACAACCCTTATATGCATGCCCAATACACTCTATTTTCCTTGTCGATAAATGTTATCAATGTGGATACTCAATATCGCTTAGCTCAGGAGTGACAAAATGCAGTCATTGCCATACACTATTGCAAGATGCACCTAAGATTAAATGTTCTTCGATACAGGTCATTAGATGGTTTGTTGAAATTCTTAATTATGATTCAAATGAATTCTTTAAACATTTCACTGCATACTGGCTAGCAATACTTAGCTTCTCTAAGCTTGATAACTCCATGAGCATTGAAGTAGCGTTAGAAATGACATATGAATATTTTAATGTTCCTAATCAATCCGTTGATAGATTAAGTACACTGGTTAATCAACGCATCAAACTAGCGCACCCTAGAATTCAACTGCTCCCATTTTTGAAATACTCCAGATTATTTAAAAATTATGCAGCTTTAGTGGAGGCAAAGTGTGACGTTTATACGCCTAGTGATGAAAGCTGTACTAATGATATAAAAAGGGCTGAATTAAAACTTATTTTAGATATTACACATAAAACGCTCGACCATTGGATCGATCAAGACTTTCTAAAACTCGATGATAATCAATATTCTTATAGTTCCATCCCTAGCAATTATATTGAAAATTTCCTAACGACAACACAGCATGAAACTTTATTACAACAACCACGTATGAAGAAGATTTGCCCATATCCTAAGCAATTAGATTTAAAAGAAATTGCACAAAAGCTCGATATACACTACGAAACTGCACGCAAATTAACGAACATGGGATGGTTCGATTTGGATCAACTTTGTAATGATGCAAAAGCAGCTAAAGGATATTCCTTTATAAAGCTAGAAAATTTCCAAAATGAATATATCCTTGCCTCAACACTCGCAAAGAAATTAGGCCTTAATCCTACAAATTTTGTTGAAAAACTAACAAGCATAGGGATTGTTCCTATTCGAGGTCCACATATCGATGCTTCCCCACTAAATATCTATCTTAAGCGCTCCGTTAATCATCTAAGGAAACATGATTTTGATGAAATAATACGTTATCCCACTCGCACAGGCAGGCCTAAAAAAGGCGTTACTCCACTAAAAAAAAAGCAGAATTTTTTCTCGTTAAATGAAGCAGCAGAACACTTAAACATTAGCCCCAATAAGGTTTCTGTTTTGATTAATAAAGGAATTCTTATTAAAGATGTCAATTATCCTTTATCCATTAAAATTCCAAAAATATCCGTACTTCGGCTAAAGCATAAATTGCTGAGTGAAAACTCAATATCTACAGAGCAAGCAGCAAGACTACTCAATTGCTCAGTGAATTGGTTAGGTGAACATTGGTGCAAATCTGGTTTTTTAACTATAGAAAATTTGGTGTATTGGAAACTCGTTCGGCAAAAGGAAGTTGATGAAGTCCTTAAGTTGAAAGAAACCTATATGACGGGAGCCGAAGCTAGTAAATTGCTAGGTATGCCCCACTCACATATTACAAATTTACAAGCTCAAGATATTATACAAGCATACTATTTGGGTAATTCTGAATATAGAATTCGCCTATTTAAGACAAAAGATGTTATGAAATTGAAATATTCAAAAGATGAGACATAAAACTGAACTATCTCATAGCTATATATTTAACTTTAGTAAAATACTAAGTCATTTCCAATAATTCTTTTTTCATTTTATCAATTCTAGAAGCTAAACCTTCAGTACAGTTTTTATGTCGTTCATAAAGTGGATTATTCTTATTATTCCAGTCATTGAGAATGTCATTAGCTTCTTTGAATTCTTCCTCCAGCTTTAAAATTCTACGTTGTAATGCCACTTTTTTATCCCATTTTTTCAATAGTTTTGCTTCAACTTCTTCAAAAGTAGTTTCTCCATCAATAATCTTTTGAAAGTCTTCTTCATATTCTTTTTCAGCCATATCAATAATTGATTTTGAATAAGAATGGTTCAATATACTTTTAGCTGACTCATGAGCTTTTTGCCGTTTCAGAACTTCTTGATCTGCATACTTCCGTTTATTATTGATCATCAAACACCTCATTTAAAAAAATTAAACTAATGCTTTACAATACAGCATTTAATTTTTTCAGATCTCTGTAATCCTTTTATAACTTCATCTTCATCTCTGATAAAACCTATATCATAAATTAAAAAGTAAATGGATTCATATTCAGTAGAATAAGCAATAATATCTGCATTCATCTCATCAATTATTTCAGCTAACTTACCCTGACGATTACAAATTTTAATTTCTAACACCATGTTTTCATTTCTGAAAACAAAATCAGGTACTGACTCCTTTCCTGCTATTTTAACTCGCCCAGTCTCTCTGTCGTAATCAATTCCTTTTTGCTTTCCTTTGCCAATTAATAAGCTTTCAATACCATTCTGTACACTTTTTTCATTCGGAGGAATATCATAAATTGCTTTACGAAGATTTGCTTTTAAAAAATTCAAGATATTGTCAGCTTCAACTTGTGCCAACCCTCCTGAAGCCTCAATAAAAGATTTAAGTATTAATAAGTTAGAATAAACATCATCAAAATACATTCTCTGCTGAATGGTAACCGTATCGAAAGCAGAAGGAACTTTCTCTAAGTTATACATGTCTACTGGCGCATTAATATCTATTATCTCACGAGCTTTTATTAGTATCTCATTATATTTCCGCATAAATATTTTAAAACTTGAGTGTAACCAAACGTCATCTTTTCTTGAGTTTCTTGAAGCATCCATTGCTTTTTGTAAAGCTATACATTGATCACGTATCTCTTTTAATTTAATTTCCTTAACCACTTTACCCTACCTCTGAATCACCTATATACAATTAAATCATAGTTTTTTTTGTACAATAAGATTGTATCTGAAAAAATCTATATTTTTATATTTCCCAAAAAAACTACTAGAAATTGACCTTAAAAAATGATAAAAATACTTACATAATGTCAAAAAAAAATACATAAGTTTACACTTTATTTAGATTTCGTGTGGGAGGGAGCTTTCAATGTCTTTTGATGCATCGCCATCTTGGAGTGGTTTCAACTACCAAGGTAAGGTCGCACTTTATTACTCTTTAAAATGTATCAACGAGGAATCCATCGAAAAAGATTTCTCTAATTATAGTTTGATGCTTGAGAATAATGAAGATTTTGAAATTATTATTGATAACGCTCCTATCTCCTTTCATCAAGTAAAAGCATATGAAACATGTAGCTATAGCAAATATTCAGATGCTCTTTTAGAAATCACGTTAGAACTATCAAAACATCCCAATGTAATTGGGAAAATTCATACATGGAAAGTGATAAACCCTAGGCCTAGTTTTAATGATATAGCATCATCAATTACCAATGATCTTAAAGAAATTTTAGTTGAATATCTTTTCCCAACTGATAGGACATCAACTCTCCATAAAGCAGCATCCGATGCCACGCAGATATCTAAAACTACATCAATCATTAGAAATGCTTTTAAAAATAAAACCGCTGTAGAATTAGCTCAACTTTTATCAGATATACACAATGGTCAGAATAATGCTATATCAAGGCTAGAAGCATACAGATACGATGATGGCAATTCATTTTGTGATCTCAGTAGCATAAATGACAAAATTAAATCAGAATTATCAATTTCCTTCACAAGGCTAAGCATTTCAGTAACCCACGATCAGTTGGAGAAAGCTTTTCTATACTTCTTAGGAGTTATGGATAAATACATCATACAACGCCACAAAAACAAACAAAATTCTCAAAAAATTCCTATTCATTTTACTGAAATTATTAGTGTACTTAATAAAGATCATGAAGATATGAGCAAAGAATATTTAGCTTATCATTTTAAAGAACGATTTGCCTACCATATTGAACATTACATGGATGATCCGGATGAAGGATATATAAAACCTAATGATGGAACCTCTTGCAATTTACAAGAGATATGTAAGTTTCTGCTAGGTTTAAGTCCTCTTGAGCTTTGGGAATATTATCGTCATTTCTCCCCACAAATACAGCTCAACCATCAATGCAATATCGATAATGCACTCGAGTCAAATAGTGAAGGTATTCGCTACGTACTTATAAAAATTTTTCACACTATAAACTATCAGAGATTCATTATTAACAACTCAAAATATAAATTTATTTATCGTAATGCAACACCCCCATATCAACATTATTTACCAACTACAATTACTAATACACCACGTCTTTCCCAAATTGAAAGGCATATTACATCAAACCCGAATATAAATGAGATTTTATATGAAATTGAAAATCTTATTTATAACGGTATAAATCATCATCGATTCTCTCCATTATCATCAATGCATACAGAAGCCCCCATCGCAGAAGATGCAGATAGCCGCCTCAAAAGAGATGAGCCTTTAAGATTTATAAACCTTATCCCCTTATCAATCGCAAAGGATGAACTATCTTAATGATCAAAATCCTCAAAAACATACTTTCAAGTAATGGATATACTCAAATAAATATTGATTTACCTTTTCAAACTCAAACTATCCATCTTTTTAGTCCAAATGAAGAAAATGAACGTGAGGAATATTTCGTCACGATTCAACTTCATAATCAATCTAATGAAGCAGTTCAAATCTTACTAGAACAAGATGCACAAGAATTATTTGAATTTATTAGTCAATCAGGAGTAGTAGGGCTCTCATTTGAGAAAAACTGTACTATGTTGATTTGTCACAATGAAAATGCAATAGATCGACAACTAATTCTCTCAATTGAGGAGGATCAGTATAATTTCAAAAAAAATGTGATTACTCATTCTCTACATGAACTTGAAGATTTACATAATTATCTAACGACTAACAATATTAACGAAATTACAAATACTGTAATTAATGAAGTTATCAATGGTGAAAATGGGAAAGACTTTTTAGAATTTAAAGGTAGTCAAAATAATTCTCAAGGGTATTATTCTCTCATAATGAAAATTATACTTAAACTACCCTTTATTACTTATAGTCCCAAGGAAAAAGAACTAACGAACCTGTGCCTTGATATTGAAAACTCATTTGCCCCACGCTACCTCTCAATATACAGCCAACTTTTAACTTCAGAGAAAGAATGGTCTGAAGATGACAACTATAAGCAGATAGAAAAAATTTGGGGAACATTGGAATGATTACTTTAAATAAAATCACTCTGAAGAACTTTAAAATATTTGGTAATGAACCATATGTCATCAATTTTGAAGATAGTAACCTTGTCTTACTTGATGGTCCTAATGGATATGGTAAAACCTCAGTTTTTGATGCTATCGAATTGGGTTTAACTGGAAATATTTCTCGATTGATTTCTCTAGAAAACCGCCAAAATCCAGCGGATGTAGTAGTTGCACATAAAGGCGCAGAGAATGTCGAAATAACTCTTGAATTTAAAAATGCCGAATCCCAAACTAGAGTTTTCAAACGAAAACTTAAATACCCTATTCCTAGTTCATTCAAGAAGATTTCAAAATTTACTGAATTATGGGAACTCAATGAAGTAGTAGATGAAACTCTAATTCAGGCAACTGATAAGTCTTTAGAAGAATATTTTAACAGCCAAGACTTTTCAAGAGATTTTCTACTATTCCACTATGTACAGCAAGAGGAGACTTCACGGTTTCTGAAATCAAATAATGAAGCTCAACGGGCAATTGAACTTGCACAACTTTTTGGTAATACCCGAGAGGCAGATGAAAAGCTAGTTAAATTATCAGAAATCGCAAACAAGATAGGAAGTACTAAGAAAACGTATGCAAAACGTATCGAAGAGATTAAACATTTATACAAAATTGAAGACGACAGCTATATCTCAAATAGTACTGCAGAACAGCATACTTATGCTTTACCATGGTTAGTTGAGACTAATACATCACCTTTTTGGGATCTGGTGTCGATCTCTGATCTTAATCAAGAAAAACTTAATAACTCTTTAGCCGAAATCACTAATGTTAAAAATTTACTTACACATCAAAATTTTTTCATAAGAAACCGTATTTTTGAAAGAGTAATTCAGCAACGTGAATTTCTTGAGATCTATATCGGATACTTTAACTCTATCCAAAATTACGATTTATATCTGAATCAGAATCACTCATATCATATTGTTAAGAATACTCTTTCTACTCTCAAAAGTGGTGATTTAAAAGCTATTGGTAATATTTCTAACTTTAAAACTATCTTCCAAATACTGATGCTAGGAGATAGTAATACTTTTGAAGCGGCACTATTAGCTCTTATAGCAGAAGAAAATAAAGCTAGAGGATTAAGTTCTATTTACTCAGAATTACTCAAACATCACGATGCTATGACTGCTGGACTGCATCAAATACCAAATGAATCTAAATGTTTACTTTGTGGTCAAGATTATGAAAGTCACGATGATTTAACTAAGGTAGTAATGCAACATAGTCTTTTACTCCGATCTGAGCTTTCTGAGAATGACAAATTGCTTGTAACTACTCGAGATAATTTCAATACAACCCACCTTTCCCCATTAATTCTTGCCTGTTCTACTTATCTTGAACAAAAATTGATTGCATCACATGAAGATATCAATCTGCTTACAAAAGCGAAGAATATTAGTGAGCGTCTTGAAAATCTTCAAAAATGGCTACAATCAGAAAATATTGAACATCATGATTTGATGGGAACTACTTTTCCTTTGCAAAATAGTCTTAATCTTACAGAAGCAACTAACAAAATAAGCGAACGAATACGCTCGGCTATTGGTATTCCACCAGAGAGTTATGATTTAGCTAATAATGGAAATATATTCGAGAGAATCTATAGAGATTATTTTAATAGCGAACAAGACAAGTTACCTCAAGTCAATATTGACGTACTTAACCAAAAAGAAAGTTATATAAAAAATCTTTATTTTAGTTCAATGAAACAAATAGTAGATGAACTTATAGAACTTAAGAAACGATACAATCTACTAGATACTGCCTCAAGTGATATTACTGAACTCATCAATATTGTACGCACAAAAATTCGTCAATACAGAAAAAAATTAATTACTGAGATTGAAATTCCTTTTTACATCTACTCTGGAAAAATTCTACAAACACACCAAGCTGGGCACGGTCAAGGAATATTTATTAAAGATCCAACAGGTGATGATGAGCTGAAAAATGTACGACTAGTTTCTAATTGGGAAAGTGACCATGACATCCTTAATACAATGAGTTCTGGACAAATATCCGCAGTCGTTATTTCACTTACCTTAGCTTTACATCGAGTTTATTCTACGAGATTTTCAACAATCCTAATTGATGATCCTGTTCAGACTATGGATGATATAAATATGTCGTCATTAGTAGAGGTTTTACGAAATGACTTTAGTCAAAAACAGATCATCTTATCCACTCATGAAGATAAGGTTGCTAAGTATTTTACTTATAAATATTTGAAGCACAATGAAAGTGTAAAGATTGTGAATCTAATGCAAAGAAGAGAATACATACCTAGTAATAAGTATATATACAAATAAAGGCAACTAGCTCGGACTCTATAGTCCGAGTTTTTTTGAATAATTATTCAATTGATTTACTAATTTCAAGTATAGCCTAGCTTCATTATTAATCAACAACTCATCTCATGAAATGAAGATGTAATGTATTTAGAATACTTAATATTTATTAACCAATCAAAAAAATATCAATCCAAAAATTAAAAATCACCCTAATCACTTTTAAACTTCAAATCTAAATCACCCTTATGATATCCAAGCCATTCATTAGATGGACGTTCTCCTGCATGATCGCCAATTTCTTTTTTTTCATATGCTGAAAAATATCATTTAAAATAGTATACTTAGCAAAAGTTTCATCAAAATTTATAGATTGTGATATCTGCTTAAGATAAATTTGCAATCCATTTGATGAATGTTCCTCATCTAAGTTTTGCCAATCCTTTGGCACGACGATGTATATATCACGGCTTGAGATGTAATTTAAAACTATCAAAAGCCCACTAGGATCGAAATCAGAGTAAACTGCAATTTTAGCTGTATCAGCTAATCTTTCTAACAGCTCATTAACCAACTTAATATTCTTTCCTTGTCCGCGATATAGAAAGAGGCTACCCTGCCATTGCTCTGGCAAATACTGGTGCCATTTATATAAGTGGACCATCATGTCGCCATTTTCTACAATAACCAGTTGTTTAATAGCACTAGTATCTACTTCGTTAATATCTATTGTGGCTAGAAACTTCGGATGTGATATATCTAACATACCACTTTTCAGAGGTAATGCCGCATTGACAGATGCAAAGACTAGATAATCTGAAAAAACAGATTTATTAGTGTCCTTTTCATTAATACTGTATTTAACATGTTCAAATCGAGATAATCCCTTTGGAATGTTAATATCAGCTTCAACTTTCCTATATTGCTTATAAATCTGATCTAACCTCACAAAGTCTAAATCATCTAGATGCAAATCACGGCCTCTAACCCTGCCAATTGCCTCAGAGTCATGTAGCATTCGCCACGTATTATTCAACGATACTTTTTTCGTTCTATTGAGCAATGCCTGTTGAATAACATTTAATTGAGTACCAGTAATCATGACAACCTGTTAAATACGTTTAATTACGACATCTTGAACTAACCAGTTGCCGTTATAATTAGGAATGATATTTTCGATAAAATGCATATCTAATACCCCAGCATAATATTCATAATTATCACGATACGAACTGACAAGATGCAATACCCAAGAATTGATTTCAACTTCTGGCTTTAAGTCTTGATAACATTGTACAGCAGTGAGCTCAACTGGCCCTTGAGGATGCATCAACGCCTCAAAGAAATGGTTTGATGCAACCTCTAGCGCTGAGGGTTCTACCAGAACTTCTGCATCTAACTGTATTTCTACCTCAACAATTTCTTTTTCAGCTTCTTTTGTTGTCTTCTCTCTATTTTCACTCGCTTTTCGTGCGATTAGCTCCAATGTTTCCTGTGCTCTGTATGAACCTAAATCAGCATAGGCCGTGAATTGTGGTTTATAAACTCGAAAAAAAGGGCTAGGTGCAGTGCTTTGATCTAATATAGAATTTAGCTGTTTACCAGCCAAAAAACTATGTACAGCATCAATCATGGAATTACGTTTCTGAATTTCTAAATCTTTCTTCCATCGGAGTAGATATTCATTCAATACATGCCCTGCATTAATCAGTTCTTTATGGCACTTAAAAACGATCGGTGTTAACCGTTTGGTAATCAGACGTTCAATCTCTTTGTCTCCAACACCAAGTTGAGCCAGTTTGTCTGGTGACAGCTGAACCATGATATCGCTTAATGGCTTTAAATCCTGAATTGCTTTTTCATTAGCTCTAATGCGGACTTCCAGATCACTAATAATCAATAATTTTTCATGAACTTGGCTAGAAAAATGAACATAGTCTTCAACAAGTACATTAGACAGCTCTAGGAGCGCATCGATTAATTCTCCTTGGTCATATTTTGCATCTTCATAGTTTCTCTGTTTAGAAAAAGCATACGAGTGTGCGCATTCCTCTATTCGGATTATGAGCGATGCAATCTGACCAGGACTATTCTTAATACGTCCTCTGCGATCAAAATGAGATACAAACCGTAATACGTTACTTTGAATGATAAAACCATCAAGATCACGATAGCCTAATCCAGCTTTAGCTAACGACTCAATTTTATTTTCAATATCATAAGTACAGTCGATGATGCCATGTTGGTGTTTAATGGCATGTCCTATTAAATCAATATTATTTGTTAATAAACGACATGGCACTAACGCTGGATGATTTTGATCTGACATAATTCAATCCTGTATTATAAAAGAGCATCTTGCTTTAGTTGACTATCTGAGTCTGACTTAATTTGTTCACATGCTGCAATATACTCTAACTGTTCATAGAACAAAGACCATTTAGCCGTAGCGACATAAACTGAACCAGTGTCACTACCAGTATTAAATAAATAATTTTCAGCGGTCAGATATTTCAGCACGCTCTCCAAGTGCTCTTGAGATGAACTAGCAGTATTGGAACGTCCTAGTTTTTTAATAATTTCTTTCAAACGACTTTGTAGATACTCTGATTGCTCAATCGCTGAGAGTAAATGGCCTTTAGTTATAATATCGTTATAAGCAAGAGGTTTACTTTCTGAGTGCAGAGAGCGGCACAAGCGTACCCATTCTACAAGCGGTTCAATTTTGCTGACGAAAGCATTAAAATGTGACTCTATGCTATCTTGAACCTTACGCTGTTGGACATTCAGATATACTGCATAAAACCCATATCCATCATGAGTTTTTACACATTTACGGTCAATCTTGTGCAGAAAATCATTCATCTCATCAAAAAAGACATTATCTAGCAGCCGTTGATAATGTAGCGTAAAGCAAAGGTTATCTATAACTTCACCACTAATGAGTAGGTGAACAATCTCGGAAAAAGCTTCGTTATTCATCAGCGATCTCCATGATTTGAGTATTAATTTTATTGCTAGATTGATGCTGATTTAATAATGGATTATCTTGAACAATTGACCTAGCAATGTAGTGTCGGACACCCATTTTTTTATCTATGTCATTCTTACAAGTGAAATATTTCCCTAAAATATCGTCCATTTTGGGTTGAGCGCAAACCAAATTAATGTTTCGCTCACGCATGAAATCTAGCAATTTACCGCAATTTACCGTGTCAATCTGACCCAACTCATCGATTGGTAAATGAATAATAACATCTGGATCAGGACATAACTTTCTTGCTAAGGCGGTAAAAATCACCAAAATAGCTAAACGTGAGATGCCCGTACTACTAGAGTTTTCAAAGTCATTATCATTTCTTACCTCAACATATCGATCATTTTCAGTGAAGTTAATATTTAACTCAACCAAAGAGCCAATATCATTCGTTATGGACTTAGAACTATCTAACACACGTAACGCCCTATCAAACGAATCAAGAAGTGAGTCATCTGGCAGGGCATTAAAGTTATCTGCTGACGGTTCCCACTCCATCACAAATTGTTTTAAATCGCTGTTAAAACCACATCTATCAATCTTTGGTTCCAGTTTAATGTTAATTTCGTCCAAAAAAGTAAATGGGTTAGTACCGTTAATTTGATTGCTTAGCTCACGTGATACTGTTTCCACCTTATTTTTAAACTGGCGTAAAGACTGATAATAGCTGACAAAGGAATTTGAGATCACTTCAAATACATGGATGACTACTTCTACTTTCTGAGGAATATCATAATGGTACATTTCCTCAACTTCACTCATTGCACTCAGATAATACGGAGCACTGTCTACTCTAAAAGCATATTTCGACATTCGATTTAGCCACTGTTGTTCAAGTTCACTACCTGTGGCCGCTTTTAATGCTTTCAATACAGCATAATAAGCATCTTTGAGCGCTTTCAATTGCAGCTTAAAACCATCCAACTTTTCATGAGTGTTATCAATAAACCATTCAAAATCTAAAGGTAGGTTGTCATGTATCGCTTTAAATTCTGGAAAATCATCCAGTTTCTCGGAGATTAATTTAACCAAATTCGACAGTTTTTTCTGGTTAGTATCTATTTGAACAAGTTTATTATTGATTGTGGTAATTTCTAAGCCAGCCTTTTCTTCTATGTCCTTTAGTTTCTGGTCAATTGCACCCACCCGAACAACCAGACGCTTTAATTCAGTTTCAAATTCAAATTTATTAGTTTCTAAGTCATTTTTTTGAGAAAACTCAGTTTCCAACCACTTTTTATATTCAGTAATTTTAGCGGCATATGACATTATCAAATCGACTTTTTTATGCGCAGCAATTTGCCTATTTTCCGCATTCTGAATAGCATCTGTATCTGCTGATTCAGTTTTCAATGCACGTTTTTTAGCTTGTTCCAATTCTTTAATTTGTTGTTCTTTATTCGTCTCTATACTGATTATTTGAGTTTGTAGGATAGCTAGATTATTGTCATTGGCCATATTCAGATTGTCAAAAGATACTTTTAAATGCTCCAATTGTTTCTTATGGCTAAACTCCAGTTCTGCTTTTGCATTTTTGTGGTCGTTACGCATCAGCTTTTCATTTTCTTGTTCTTGTTTTAATGCTTTGCGCGATTCTCTACTTCTTAATGTGCATTGACTGAGTATGGATTCCTGTAAAGTTTTAACTGCTTGTTCAGCCTCATCAACGCGACTTTTCCTACGTTGTAATTCAGTACTAGCCTCTGTCAACTCTGTATCTAGAGCAGTCTTTTCCTTATATCTGGCTTTAGCAATAGCTTCACTATCATCTCTAGTTTTCTTAGCAATTTGGGTGATTTCGATCTGACGATTTAAACGTATCTTCAACTCATCAATTGACTCAGCCTGTTGAGGAATAGGAAGTAAACTAGTATCCAAATTTAGACCATAAAAAGAATCATTTAAACCATTTATCACCCACTCGGGTTTTAGATCTTTACGCGCCAATAATTCAGGCGAAATAACCTTTGCAATAGTATGTTTCCAGTTCTGATCTTCACTGTCTCGTAGGAAGCTAATTAAAGTGTTCTCCGAATTAATTTCTTTACGTAATTCCTCTATTTTAATTTCATGTTGTTTATAAACCCGTTCAGCAATTTCAAAGTCCTTTTGTGTTAAAGTCACAGCTCTTCCTGTTGCTTCAACTTGCTCAGTTAATTTCTGGTGTTTGGATTGTTGTTCCAAATATTCAATTGAACGTTGCTGCGCTAACATTTTAGAATTGGTAATTTGCTGGGCTTCTTCATCAGTTGACTTCTGATTAGACTCAATCTCATCAAAGAGTTTATTTATTCGCTCTAAAACTGTTTCCAGTGCCAATTCTTGCACATTTTCTAACTTCTTTAACTCTCCAGCATTCAAGTCGCGGCGCTCATCAAGTGCAGCATCACGTTGACGAATTACCTCCTCCTTTTTGTCCTTCAAATCATCAACTTTAAGACGAATAGCTTTTATCGAAGTGATGCTATTCTGAAGCACTGTACTTTTGTTGCTTTCAAAGTTATTGATAATTTGTTGATGCGACTCCTGCAAGTGCTGTAAATGTGTTTTGGCCTCTCTCAACTCTTGTTCATATACTTGCAGTGAGTCATATTCGGTTATTTTTTGGAGAATATTGATCCGTTGATATTCATCTTGTTGTTCTTCAAGTAAAATTAAATTCCTCGAGCAACTAGTTAACTTACCACTTAAATCAGCGGTCATTGAACTAATCCTATTTTTCTCCTGCAACAATTGTTGAGATTCTTCATCTGCCCTCTGCTTGATGACTGTGATTTGTTGTTCTTTATCAGAATATTCTTCAGCGAATTGAACTTGCATTTGTTGTGATTGAGCTCGAGCCGTGGCCAAATCACTTAAAGTTGTTCTGATAACATGCTGCTGTTTTATGCCATCTTCTAGTTTTACTTTTTCTTTGTTGAATGCATTTAAACTCCTAATATCACGGATAATTGTTATATTTTTTTCATGTTCTGGTTTTTTTGTTATTGAAACATCATCACTTAAAAAGGATTCGACAAGCATGTTCTTAAAACTGACGATCAACTGTCCCTTATTAACTGGAACACGAGAGAACTCGCCAAGAAACTTTAACTCATGTTTCGTATCACAAATCGAAAAGTCAGCAGCAGCGACTCGTAAGCTTCGGTCCCTTCGCAGACGCTCTTTATCATTATGCAAGATTGCAGCGTAATCCAAACTATTATCGAATTGATTACTGACTTTAATTCCATCAGCTCTAATCGTATTCAAAATCGTTGATGCATCAGCACCCGCAGTAAACAAAACATTATATTTTTCGGAAAATAAAGTTTCGTCTAATCCTCCCTGCACAATGCGATAACAATGCTTCTCACTACTATGTCTATACATAACAACACAACACAGACCTGATTTACGCAAATACTCAAACACAATCATGCTTTGATAATTAGGTAAGTAATAATCCAGGAAATTACTTTTGCCAGCACTCCTGCTGACCATTTGATTTGGTTTTGCTCCGTTAAAGATTGGAATTAGGTGCAGCAGTGAGGTTTTACCAGCACCATTAGCACCGGTAATGTTTGTGTGACCATCACACTTAACCAATGAACGCTTACTTCTGATGTAAGAGTTATGCAACACAATGTTTTTTAAGCCATAATTATTGATATTGCTCTGCATAAAAATATCCGTTTAGCTAAGTGATCGCCATTCTAAACATTATCAGAAATAATTAGATATATGACTATTAACCATCAATTAACGCGACATAGCACGTCGTGTTAATTGATGGTTAATCAGGGTGTTATCTCCCTACTAACTATAGGATCCATCCTGTTTACGAACATATACTAACGATATATAGCGATCATCTTTTAGCATTAAACTGAAACGCTTCCTAAGTTACTTATGAAAGAACAGCTTTTTATAAAATGACAGCTTATGTGTCGCAAAACTCTGAAAATGACAACATATGTGTCGTGTGACGTTACGTCACGCCGTCACGCGACACATGAGTTGTCATTGAGAAAACCGCCATTCATGGCGGTTTTTTATCAACAAGATTATTTTATTCTCTTATAAATTAAATAATACTTATATTCTTATCAGACATTTAAATTTTGATAGTTTTATCTAAAAATTTCTTTTAATATTTTATTTTAGAAACATAAACATCAAATAGATCATATTAGGTCTTTTTCATAAATCATTTTTCACTCAACTCTCTATTATAAATTCCCGCAATTAAATTAAATCTCAACCCCAGTCTTTTTCCTCGGTTTCGATAACGTCCAACAAGAATCTTAAAGGTTTTGAGCCTGCCAAATACATGCTCAATTCCAATTCTTCTTTTATTGATTTCTCGGTTGTAAATTTTGAGTTCAGGATTCAGTTTACAGCGCTTTTTCGCTTTTAAAGGGAACAGGCTATTCGGATACAATTTATAAATTCCCTGATAACCTTTATCTGTAAGGAGAAAAGCTCCAACTGGTATATGATTTAAGTTACGTTTGAATAGCTCAAAATCATGCATAGCACCATGACAACCACATAAACTCAGAATTTTCCGAGTTTTGTAGTGAATTATCATCTGTACTTTAAAGGTGTGTGCCTTTTTCTTGCCACTATAACTTTTCTTCTGTTTTTTTAGGCCTTTGGATTGGAATTTCTGTGGCATCTACAATCACCACATTCCAGTCTATCCCTTCACCATCAGGTAATTCTTTTGGTAAATTAAATAGTCTAGACTGAATCAGGCAATCTTCAACATGACGTACAATTCGGGAAGCCGTCGGCTCTGAAACACCATAACTTGTGGCAACGTGAAATAAAGTGCGATATTCCCGCCAATAGCTGAGACAAAGTAAAACCTGATCTTCAATGCCAAGCTTGGTTGGTCTACCTTTCATTGGGATCTGCTTTTTCATGTATTCCACGATTAAATCAAAGGTTGACCATGAGATGCCTGTGTATCGCTTAAACTGAGTTTCAGGAAGCTTTTTAAAGTCGAGATATTTCATGGGGCGATTATGCTTCAAAATCTGAAACTTTGCAGAATGATTTTTTAATCTAAAAGTTGGGTGTTTTTTGATTTATGAAAGAGGTCTATTTAAGGAAAAATAATGGCCGAAACCGAAAAAATAGCTCAAATGGCAGAAATTCTATCAAATGATCTATTTTCTGAATTTCTGTGGAATAGAACAGGAACTACAAATCATAATTGGCCATGTGAAAATCCAGAAGTACATGGAAATAAAACCCATCCATCTGATGTAGTTTTTTATTATGATGAGCCCTATTCTCAATCAAGAACTTATATTAATTGCGATTTGAAAAGTTATGCCAAGGGAACGATTAAGGGAACTACTATAAAAGATGCAATTGTTAGTTTAGCCAAGCAAGTTTCATGCGCTGAGAAAAGTTCTGAATGGCATGAGTTATACATTCATGATCATGTTACACCTGAAATTTGCGGACTACTTTTTGTATATAATCATGATGGAGAATACGATAAAGATTTTTCTAATATTCTTTCAAGCATTAAAGTCGAGGATTTAGATATTCCAAAAGGCTCTAAAATTTTTGTTTTAGGTCCTCAAGATATTTTTTGGTTAGATAATATTCGACATGACTTATGCATTTTAAGAGGGAAATCAGGACCTGATAAAATACCTAACAATGATCTCTGTAGATTTTTCTACCCCCAACTAGTAAGAAAAACGAATGTACAACCAGAAAAAGCAAAAGCAGCAAGATTAGAAATGCTTAGTGGACCTTGGATTATCTTAGAATTCAAAAAAGATAAATACCGTAAAGGGTTTATAATCTATTACAGAAGAAAAGGTGAAAAAACTGATGAATTCATCTACTTAATTGATTACTTAAGGCACTACCAAGTTCTATCTGAAGATACCGATATTCAGATTCGTACATTAGATTCTTCTCCTACTGCTTCAGCAATTTTTGGAAAAGCCGTAGATCGCTATATTGAGGAAATGACCGAAAGTAATCAAGATAGCGACTTTGCTAAGCTAGTTAGAGACATCAAGTTTTCTTCAATGCCACAAGTTAAGAGTACATTTTCAGAAATTGAGATAGGAATGAATCTATGAGCAAACAATCTTTTCAACAACTATGTGCCACTGACCATGATATCTTTTCTTTGTTAACTTCTGGAAAACAACGGTTAACTGATGTCACTTTGAATGAATTAGCTAGAGATAGAGGAATTTTTTTCTCTCCCAAATCGACCCGTAATGATCTAATTGAAGAGCTTTCGATATGGACACATGACTATTATGACATCACAGGATTAATCGAAAAGAGAGATTATAAAAAGCGTAATGAAAAAATGACCTCTGTTATCTTACCTATTGAACTTTCTGTAGATGAAATGAAAGATATAGTAAAGGAATATAAAGAGGATACGCACAATAATGATAATGTAACATCTCATCAAAAAGGTAATGATGCTGTTGTAATAAATACTGAATACGATTATTCAAAAACCCGACTTATTTAAAGACAGCGTAAAGATGCAAGTATCCATATGGAAAGTAAAAATGGACAAACAGTAATACGCATGCCCGCATCAGAAAAGGCATTGAATATAGTTGAGCTTATTAAAGACAAAGTCGAAACTTTTAAAAAAATTGAAATTCCTATTAAGAAAATTGAAGTTGAGAATCTTCTAAATCCTGAAGAAAGAAATCGTTTTTTTTTTGAAATTGATCTCTGATATTAAAGACTTTGAATTATTGACAGTAACTAATTTAAAAGTAGATAAATTTGAAGATGAAGATACTCCAGATGAAGATGATGATGAAAATTTAGAAATTAAACAAAATATGATTGGTGTTATTGAAAGTGCTGTATTCAGTGGCCAAAATTTAGTTGCATCCGAACAATATGTGCAACTTATTGAAGATGGTTTCTTTATCACCTCTATAACTTGGCGTGCAAAGCAAATAAAAGATCCTTATCATTTAGTTCAATTTGAGACATCTTTTGAAAATGGTAGACAAGGTACTGGATTTAAATATAGTGCTAAATATTCAAATCGAATAGCGAACTCCACTGACTACACTAAAAACTTTAAACCTACTGATGGCGACTTGAAATTTTACCTTTTAAACTTAATTGAAGTTTCTGCACGAAAATCACTAGAAGACTTATCTCCAACGCCCTTAGATGGAGAGTAATTAAAGATGAGTAGATATCAATGGTTTAAAACCAAATGGCCTCTTTCAATGTCAGAGCTGGCACAAAAATTAAAAAAATTCTCGTTTGATAAAAATCAAACTAGTGGATTTATACTGGATAGAGTAAGAGAAAGTTATATTGAAGCAAGATATATAGAAAAATTAGAAATTAATGAAACAATTAAAGATCCTTTTGGTAAAGAGCTATTTTACAATAAGATTCTATATAAAGAATGCTTGTTACGAATATCAGATGATACGCCAATTGGATTGGAATTTTTAAATCCTCCTAAAGGTATACAAGGTTTAATCAGTAAACTATCTCAAGCATCAGATTTCAAACTTACTATCACTCCTTTAAAAATTGATTTACTAAAATGGATTGATGCTTTAGATATTCTTATTGAAGAAAAAGCCAATATTAAGTCAATAGAGATATCTGGCTTAGATTTAGGCTCTGGAGTATCCGCAAAAACAGTTATTAAAGGCCCAAACAATGTATTAAATGCAACTAATTCATTAACTATAGATAGGAGCTATAAACTAGAGAAGATTCAAGCAGCATATAAAAATTTTGGTAATATCATTATTACAATTAATGGTTGTGCAAAAATTGACAAAGATATTTATCATGGAAATATTCAAATCATTAGAAATTCTTTATCTTCTATGATCGTTGAGCCCTTTGATAAAAATTGAAATATCCATTTCTAAGAAATGCAACCAATCTATTAACTCAATCGCATCAAGCCTCCTTTCCAATATTTCTACTTTAGATACATAAGACTGAGGCTTCCCCAAATGCTGAGCTGGACTGTTCCCAGTATCACAGGACATTAAACATTTTCCTTTTTAACAATCATTTTATATTGGTTACGCCCATTAATCTTTGCAATATAAAGCGCGTTATCTGCCTCTGTAAGTAACTCATCAATACTATTTTTCTCACTCGGAACAGTAACCGCAATCCCAACACTAATCGTAACATGATCCGAAATATCACTATCTGGATGAGGAATATGACTATCTCGAACGGAAGTAATTAAACGATCAACCAATATTTGTGCCTGTTTCTCATTTGTCGATGGAAACAATAAAAAGAACTCTTCCCCACCATAACGTGCAGCCAACTCCCCCGCACGACACGCCATTGATGAAATTATAGTGGCGGTTTTTTTTAAGCACTTATCGCCTTCTATATGTCCTAAGCTATCGTTATAGCGTTTAAAAAAATCAATATCGACCATCATGATACAAATCAAATTATGCGTTCTTAATGCTCGGTTCCATTCCAGATGCAAAACTTCATCTAAATAACGCCGATTGGCAAGCCCAGTTAGCGCATCTTCACGGGACAAAATTGCCAGATGTTCTGCCTGTGCCGTTAATTCAAGATTATTTAAAGCAATAATACAGTTTTGAATATAACTTTCACGATGTTGTCTGTCTGTCGCATAGGCAACAGCCATACCTAAAATACTGCTAAACGTATAGGTTCGGTTGAGGAAAGTCCATTCAATAGCATCTTTAAAGAATAATGTAATCAATATAGCAAACAGACCGCCAAACCAGCCTGCAATTGAAATCGTATAAAATCGTAGACCAACGAAAGTATATGTAATCAAAACTGCATACATCATAGCAGCATGAAAAAGGACATTATTCTGGCCATTTGGCGTCGTCGTGATCAAAATAAAAGTAATCGCAATCGCTAAGGCCGAGCCAATACCCACATATAAGTCAAAATATTCTTCTAGCTTTTTACTAAAAGATAAGCCCCATGCGATGATGATCACCACACCAACCCAACCATAATAGGCAATCCAGTTTCCTATTTGTTCATCGGGTAGTACCTGACCAATACCAACACATAAAAAGAGATACAAAATCAGGATAATAGGAGCACGATAGCGAAACTCATATGTAGCCGCTTTTCGATATTTTTTTTGGTAATCTTGTTCTAGAGGGGTTGGAAATCGGACATAGTTCAACCAACGATTCTTATTTTGAGCTATATATTGTTTATCAAATATCGTGGTTCCATCTAACTTCATCTATACCCAAACCTTGTCTAGACCGACCTTTCTATACTTTGCTTATTCATTATTTCTCTATGACAAAGTAAAGAATGTCTCTTATAGGACTTGATAATAAAGTTAAAACATCAAAATTTAAAAGTACTTTTTCAATAAAAAACTCTTTAACTCTCAAAGATTCACCAATCCTTACAGAAACAGAAAAATTTATTGAAAAAGGCTTGTACGCACTCAAAAACAGATATATTTTTTGGTGAAAAAGCTCTAATTTTAATGCGCCCCAAATATCCCTTGTTGCTATGGACAATTTAAACTGATTAGGACGGTAGATTCATGAATGCGAAACAAAAAGTATATGATCTAGAGCTGCAATTAACGCCCCATACAGAATGGTCACAAAAATTTTGGGATGATTTAACACCCGCCAAAGACCGTGTGAGTCATCATCCTCTCTTTATCGAGATGGCAAATGGAAAACTGAGTTTAGAGTGCTTTCGCTACACTCTGCTTAATTTTTATCCATTAGTGGCACATTTCCCTTCTTATATGTCGATGTCTTTGGCAAAAGCAACTGGTTTTGCTGAACAAGGGGTGACTGAAGCGCGCAACTGGCTCATTCAAAATATTAAAGTTGAAGAACGCCATTTAGAATGGTACAGAGACTGGGCGGGTGGTTTCGGTTTATCGGTTGAAACGCTTGATGCTGTACGTCCACCAGCAGCAATGAATGCAGTCAATCATTTCTTATGGGATATTAATTATCGTGGTAGCCTTGCCGAAGGAATTGCAGCAACCAATCTGGCAATTGAATGGGCAACTGGCGACTGGAGTATTCAGGTTTATAAAGGCATTGGAGCCTATACCCATCATCCTGAAGTGCATCTTGGAAAACGGACAATTGCATGGTTGCGTGCACATGCTCATTATGATGATTTGCATCCGCATGAAGCAATGGAGCTGATCAAACGGATTTGTGATGGTAAACCCGATTTACAGCAAAAAGCCTTTTACGCAGCACAAGAAGGTTTGGCATATTATGAATTGGCATTGGATGAGTGTTATAAACTGCAAAAGAAGGCTTGCGCATAAAATATTTGATGTTTGTTGAAACCAAATTAGAAACAATGACAATATCAATCCCGCCATTGTTTCTAATTTTTTGGTTCTGCTATTTGCCAATAATGCCTTTCCAACCACCCGCAATGAGCTGTGTTATGGCTAAAAGTACAAATGGTGCAGATAATCCTGCGGGGCTTGCCAAATAGCGTGACTGCCATTCGGGGTCAAATTTAGCTTTATATTCATACAGCCCTTCAAAATTATAAAATTCTTCGCCCAAATCAAAAATGGTTGTTCCAATTTTATGCCACAGCGGTGCAAGCGGATGTCGTTCTAATCCTGAAAGTGGTGCCATACCTAAATTAAACCATTGATAGCCCTGATCTTTCGCCCAGAGCATTAAACTTGAAAACACAAAGTCCATAATGCCATTCGGTGCAGTTGGATCATAGCGCATTAAATCAATCGATAGCTCTTCCTTATGTTGCGTTTCCCATACGTTGGCAAATGCCATAATTTCATTGTCAGCAGAAATAGCGACAGCCACTCGTGTTCTTTGGATATAGTTTTCATCAAAAAATCCTAAAGAAAATCTTTTTTCACGTACATTTTTCTGTTTTAACCATGCGTCTGAAATCTGCTTTAAACGTGGTAATGCCGCTTCAACTTCCGAATATTCTAAAATTTTAAACTGGTATCCTTGTTTGAACAGGCGGTTTCTTGCGGTGCGTAAATTATTACGTTTGCGTCCATCTAAGCTAAATGAAATTAATGGTACTCGTGCTTCTTGTCCTAGTTTAAGTAAAGTTAAACCGAGGTCTAAATAGAGTGGCAAATCGTTTTCACCCACTTGATAAAATGCAATTTTGGCGCCAAATCGGTCTGCCTGCTCCTTAAACTCCCACAATAATTGTTCATAATCCTCCTGATTTCCAACAGGATCTCCCATTACAATCCAATATTTTGGCGTTACGGCATAGGCTAAAAAGGCAGTCTGCCCTTCACTCCAAAACAACTGTTTATCGCCCAATAAAGCCAAATAACCTTGGGTTCCCTGACATTTAGAAACCAGTTCTGCCGCTTTTTGCAAATCGTGTGAATGGGTCTGATTCAATGCTTTAGGCTTGGCAACTTTTAATAATTGCCAAATCAGTACCACCAAAACCACCACACCAATCACAATCAGTGACCTTAGAAAACGAGAGGCATTGTCTTTATAAGAAAACTGCCACCATAATTGACTGGAATACTCAATATGCCGATAAGAAAACAACCCAAACCAAACAGTTCCGATCAATACCATCACAATCATGCCGAACCAGACTGGATCGTATGAGATCTGCAACAGCGATGATTTTCGATAAAAATAACGATGTGAAAATAACATCACAATGAATAGAACACTGAGAGCCAATATCTCGAACCAGTCAAAACCACGCAATGCCGACGTCAATATGCCAAGACTCAGTAAAATCAACACTCCATACCATGCTGCATCAAGTTTCATATGAATCCCACGTGCTAAAAACAGCAGTAAAATTCCAATCAATGATCCTGTTAAATGCGAAAATTCCACCAGTGACAAAGGGATAAATCGATGCAACCAACGTATTTTTTCAGGCAAAATTGGCAATGAACCTGAAAAAAGCAGATATGCGCCTGTAATAAAAAATAGAATAGAAAGAATTTGAGGCAATGTAGATGGAATCACACGTGCAAGGAACTTTTCCACCTTGGATAATTCTGCTCGATGTCGTCGTACACCTTGGATAAGCAATACCAAGCCTGCAAGCAGTAAAGGCAGAAAATAGTAAATGCTACGATATAAAATCAGTGCAATTGCAATTTCAGAGCGATTTGAAGCGACAAAAAGACCCGATAAACCTAAAAATGTTCCTTCGAATACGCCAATACCGCCCGGTACTTGAGAGATTAGCCCAAGAAATTGCGATAAAATAAAGATTATCAAGAAAATTTCGAAGGTCATTGCAGGGAGATCCTGCACAAATACCCACAAAACCAAAGCAGCAAGTAACAGGTCAGCACATGCCAAAAGTGTTTGTAATATGGCGACTTTCACACTTGGAACAGCAATTGAAATGCCCTTGATCTGGAATGGTTTTTTCCGAAAAATCACCATGCCCCAATAGGCTATCAAAAAGGCAGAACAGAGCACAATCAACAGATAAAACCATGCCATATGCTGAATCATGTTCAATATAGAGCTAGGTGCCAGTGAAATAGCAATCAGTCCTAAACTCACTACGCCAATAAAAAAAGTAACGCTCAGAAATAATGAAATTTTGGCAATATCCCAGCCTTGTACGCCATTTTCACTATAAAACCGATAACGAACCGAACCACCCGCAGCCCATGCATGACCTGTATTATTACTAATGGCGAAGCTGATAAATGAAGTCAGTAAAATATTTGGATAGGAAATTTCTTTATATCCTAATGACCTTAATGCCAATAAATCATAAAAGGACAAAAGAAAATAACTCAACAGCGTCAATAACATCGCGCAGGCCGTTACTGACCACGGCACACTGTTCCAGAGATGAATAAAATGAGGTAAAGCATGATGTTCTAACTGACGATGAATAATAAAAACTGCTATACCAAATAAAACCACAGGCAGCAGAACTATTATTTTTTTAAAAAATTTATTATTAATCATAATATTATCCATTTACGAAAATAGATATGAGAAAACCACCTCACTATTTTTAAATTTAAACCAAATAAATAGCATTTCTAACGGATGCGACCATCATTGAAGCCATCAGCATTTTGTCTAAGCCACGGGAAAATAAAGTCTCGGGTTAACGGGGCTAAAGGAATGTCCTGCGTTTGCTGTGGATCTACCCAACAAATTTCAGCTAACTCTGCTGAAGCATGCGGGACATCATGCAATTTAACCTGAAACACATAGGCATAAAGTTCTGTGCCCGCTTCATTGGCAGCCATGGTTTTAACAAGACCCAAATCCTTTACAATTTCAGCCGTTACCCCTATTTCTTCCTGAATTTCTCGGAGTAATCCATCTCGTGGTTGTTCATCTTTCTCTAACTTGCCACCAACTTGCATAAAATAACGTGTGCCCTGCTTGCGTGCCAATAAGGCTTGCCCCTGATCATTGACAATGATTGCAGCAGCAACCGTAATAATATCCATACATTATCCTTTAGAGCTGATATTTAAAGATTACTTTTTTTGATTCTAACAGGATCTCATTCGAATCCAAAAATCCAGATTCTTCACCTTATTTTTTATGATTTCAAAACTCAAAAATCATTTTTGACTGACAATCAAGCCATGCGTGATGTTCCACGCATGGCTTGATTTTTAAGTTATTGTTTTTTGTGCTGCATATCAGACATGTCCATGTGCTGCATTTCTGATGCTGGCATATCATGCTGGCTCATGTTCGACATATCCATATTTTTCATATCTGAATCATGCATGTCGCCATGCTGCATATCCATTGGCATAGAGGCTTCTTTATCACCTGTTGATCGCCATTGTTTCGCATACTGGTTAATATCTTTGTTGTCAGAATTAACGCTGTACGCCAATAAACCCAAAAACGCAACACCAAGAAGAATCGCGATGATGACCCACATCCAGCCTTTGTTTTTCGATGGTTGTTGATTTGTCGCCATAAGGCACTCCCACTGTTCAATAATTCGATTAACTATCGTTTAGAAGAGACAATTTTTGCCTCTATGATAAATGATTAAAATTTAAAACTCATACGCGCCCAATAATTGCGCCCGATACTATTAAATTGTGTATCTGCTGCATAGCCAAATATGCTAGCCCCAGCTTTATTGAGATGCTCAGCATAGGCCTTATCGAACAGGTTATCTACACCGACTGAAATATCAACACCTTGGGTTAAATGGTAAGTTCCATTTAAAGCCACGGTGGTAAATGCTTTGCTTGGTCCCATGTCGTATCCGACAATATTACCTTCATCAAGACTATAACGATTTTGTTTCGCAACACTTCGAACCAAAAGCCCCAATGTATATTTATCCTGAATATAACGTAAATTGAAACGTCCTTCTAAAGGTGCAATTTGTGGGAGTGGTCTATGGTCTGTCGTATTTTCACCCCAAGCATACATTGTGCTCAAATCTGCCTGAATATGGTCGGTAAATTTATACCCCACGCCTGCTTCTGCACCAGCAATCACGGCATTCACATTACGTGCTGTTGGGTAGGACTGTGATACATTTGGATTTGTATATTTCATTAAAATAAAATCTTGGACCACGCCTGTATATGCAGAAATCCATGCAGTTAAAGCACGACCAGTGTCAAACTGTGTACCAATATCAAGCTGCGTAGTTTTTTCATTTTTTAAACCATTCATCTGATTAATGGTGTATGTTCCAGAGGGCAATTTCGTACTGAATAATTCCCAGAAGTCAGGCACACGTTCAACATAACCAATACCGACATAGTTCTTTAAACCATATTGTGACTGAGCGTTTTCAAACCGTACAAATGTACTCGGAGTGATTTGATTTCGGCTGACTGGATTTGTAATGACATTGGTTTTTGAGGTTTCCATATTGACATGGTCTAAACGCAATCCCGTTACAATCTGGTTTTGACTATTTATATGATAGGTAAACTCACTAAATGCACCATAAGACTGATACGTCATATTACGTGTATATGGCTTGTAAGAATGCATCATGGGACTATCCATACGCATGTCACCACCATGATTCCAGTGCTGAGAATCTACACCACTCACAATATCCCATTTCCCCCATTGCGTCGTCACAGCCAGACGAGAATTTAATGTCTGTCTTGCTAATTCCATCGAGCTCTTTATAGCGATGTTTGGACGATAGGTATAGTTATCCATGATATGGTCATTGTCTGTATAGTCGACCTGCACTTCAATTTTCTTGACATGCTCACTCAAATTTCTTTTTTCAGCATGTAAACCCAAACTTTGACGTTTAAATTGAGCGCCATCCATAGACCGCCCTGCATAAAGCGAGTGTCCATCTCCTTTTCCTGCCGTCACTTCTACCCACGTATCCGCATCGGGTGTCCATCCCATTGCCACATCAGCACTCCAACGCTCCCATGCCGAAGGTACGCTTTGACCCCGCCCATCTTTATAGCTATTTGAAGTTGAACGACTGGCAATCAAGCGTAGATATTTTGTGTCATCTCCAATTGCACCATCAAAATTATGATCTAGTCGACCATAAGACCCCACAAGCACACTAGCATTTCCTTCATCGTTTTTGTCGGCACTTAGTTTAGGAGGAGTCCGATCAAAAATGACGGTCGCTGCTGAACCAGGTGTTGGATAGAGTACCGTTTCAGGCCCTTTGACGACCTTAATTTGATCATAAGTTTCGGGAGAAATATAAGATGTCGGTGCATCCATACGTGCAGGACAAGCACCTAGTTTTTCACTGCCATCCGTCAATACTTTAACACGTGATCCGAACATGCCACGAAACGTAATATCTCCATTGGTTCCACCACTAGAAATCTGGTTAAAACCTAAAATACTTTTTAAATAGGCAGCACCATCTGTTGCAGGGACAGGCTGAATAGGTTGTTTAGGGTCTGCAACCACAACCAGTCCATTTGACTGATTACCTTTTTCAGCAGTTACCACAATTGGGGCAAGTTGTGTTATGAACGGTGATTGATTATCCGTTTCGGTGATGTCCTCTGCATAGCCCAATTGCGTCACGCACGACATTGCCACTGCAAATGCAGATAATGAAAATTTAGGGTAAGACATGATGCTTTACTCTTTTTATAAATGTCATAAATCTCACTCGAAGTCAGTTCACTGCTTCAAGTTCGTTAAAAGTAAAAAGATTTATGCAAAAAGAGGTGGAGCTCTGCCCTGAGGGGTTAAAAAGAGACGCTGAAGAACAAAATAGACATGTTTAAACGCTTGGCGAAAAGCCAATAATCGGATCTGAATACGATCTAAAACTTGCTTAATTTCAAAATCAAGCATCGCAACAACATGACCATAAACCGTACAGTAAATACACTCATGAGAAGGATCGTGCTGTTGGTGATCATGTTGTGTAGAAGACATTGCCGAGTGGTGCATTGACATATCTGACATGTCCATGGATGACATGCTATGCCGAGATTTTTGCTCTAAATGCAAAGCACTGGCAATCGTTTCACACACTGGAGAAATTTGAAATTTTTCTGGTAATAATGGCTGTAGAAATACAGCAATTTGTAAAAATATTGCTGCCCATGCCAAAATAAAAGCAGGCCGAAACAATACAAAAACACCACAGCGTTGTTTAAAGTTGCCAAATTCTAGCATAGGACGCCACAATTTTTAACCTGATTTATCTCGCTTTTTGGATACCGTTAAAGTTCTTTCGCCAATGCTTTTTTGTTTCGCATTACAGCACGTGCATATTTTTTTGCTTTATGTCGTGTCCAGAAACTCGACTTATAACCTGTAGGCCCGACATTATAATAAGCAACTGCCTTGAACCAACTGCCTGCCTGTTGATGATAGTTATTTAAAATTTTGGCATTGCATTGAATATTAGTTGCTTCATCCATTAAGTTCCCCCCACAAGTTTGTTGCCAGTAACTCGGGATAATCTGGGTCAGCCCGACAGCTCCCGTTGGCGACACAGCATAGCTGTTATAACCTGACTCTTGTTTAATCATGGCAGCAATCAGTAATGGTGGAATTGTATATTGATCTGCATTTTGAATAATCATTGGAGATAACCGCTGTGCCTGATCGGGTGACACTCTGTAAGCTTTTTGCAGCCCCGATGACAGTTTTGCTGAACGCGATGCAACCGAACCACTATGCGGCCCAAGCGTTGTACACCCTGTGAACATTGACAGTACTGAGGTGAATAATATGACCTGATATTTGATTTTTATTTGCACATCTTGCCCATTGTAATGATCAAAAGTGGCATTAGTCTAACAAAACCTGTTTTTTAAAATTGTTTTATTTTTTGATTGAATTTTGGGTTTAAAGTGATCAGGTATGTTCAATAATTTGACTTTATTTTGTCTACTCTTCATAGCATTACAATAGTGCAAAATAACGTATAAATTCGGTGCAAAATAAAGTCTAAAAAAGTGCAAAATGAGCCGAAAACTTACATGTATGCTTCATTTTCTTGTATCCCTTTGGTTTCAATAAAAGTGCAATGATACAAGGAGTGATACAAATTACTTGCTGCTAGGCGGTTTTACAGTAATGCTCATTCTGTATGCTCAATATGGTATGGCTCAAATTGATGCTCATCATTGGTCAGTAATGCCAAAAGCTTTGGATGCAAAAATAACTTTTCTTTACCTACATTAATTTCTTCCAACACACCTATTTCAACCAACTTTTTAAGATAGGTTGAAGCTGCTTGGCGTTTTGCTACACCTTTATCGACCAAGTTAGAAATACGGCTATAGGGTTGCTCAAAAATCACATCAACCAACTCCCTAGAGTAGATTTTCTCAGCATGGGTTTTGATGTACTCAATCGTATGTTCTTGTAATTGTCGGATGCTGTTGATTTTGGCAATCGTCCATTCACTGGTATTCTTTACCGCCTGCAACATGAATAAAATCCAGTCTTGCCAGTTCCCTTGTGTAGTGACGTTTAATAAAAATTCATAGTATTTCGCCTTATTCAGAATAATAAAGCGACTTAGGTACAAAATAGGCAAGGTGAGAAGCTTTACATCCATCAGGTAAAGGATATTTAAAATACGTCCTGTACGTCCATTACCATCAATAAAAGGGTGAATCGCTTCAAATTGATAATGAGCAATCGCCATCTTAACTAGTGGGTCGATATCCTCGTGGTAATGCAAAAATGTTTCCCAATTCGCCAATAGCCCACGTATTACATCCTCACCGACTGGTGGCGTATATATCACTTCATTGGTATAACTATTCTTTAATGCCGTGCCTGTAGTTGCTCGAATACCTAAATCTACCCCTCTAATGGTCTGGCATATTTCAATGGCTGTGCCTGTACTTAATGGGCGTTGCTGAATTGCATTAACACCTTGATATAACGCCGTGCGGTAACGTAAGGCTTCTTTGGTTGCATGGTCGGCTTGTTCTTCGTTGCCTTGTGCATGTTGAAAAAGTTTATCTGTTGTCGTGACAATATTCTCAATTTCAGAACTGTCTTTTGCTTCAAGCAAGGGAATAATATTAATTAAAATCGTTTGGTTCGGAATTAACTCGCCTGCCTGCTTTAACTCGGCCAATGCAGAACGTGCCTCAATACAGGCTTTTAAGACAAGCTTACTTTCCACATCTTGAGAAGGTGGCAGAATCGGCAAATTATTATAGGGTTCGCTTGCTTTCCATGTGGTCATGTTTATAAAACACTAAAAAATCGACATGACAATGATGATATGTCGATAACGTAAACATGAGAAGCCCCTCATGTCGATAAAACTGTAAAAAATCGACATGACACTAGCCACGTGTCGATACCATAAACATAAGGTTCAGATTTGGAACCTCACCCTAACCACAACCTAAATCATTAGGAAAATATACCAACATAAAAACAGATAAAACTACTTCTAAGCCTTGTATAATAAGAGTTATAGCATATTTTAAAACCACCTAACTTTTATAGTAAAAATCAGGCTTAAACATGTCAGAAAAGATAAAAAATTGCCTAGATTCACTTCGTCTATGGCAAGTCATACCATGCAAAAGCAAGGTATCTTTGTAGAGGATACAAGTGGCAATTATTACTGGTCAAACATACGAACAAAGGAACAAAGGAACAAAGGAACAGGTAGCATCAGTAAAATATGAGTACAAGAATAGTCAGCTTACCCATCTATTTTGTTTTGTGTCTAACCACTCTCTAGCCAGTACCTCAAAGGTTGCATTGTTATCTCCCAACTCTTTGGCTTTTCGCTCTTGCCTGATGATAATGGGGTTCTCACCTTTGCCGATATCTCCAATAAGCTCTTGGGCTTTTTTACGTGCCAATTGTCCGCCTATTTCAGGATAACCACCTATCCCCAACCATGACCATTTGCCATTAGGCTTTTTATATCGTAACTGCCATGATTTATTGCCATCAGGTTTGACACGGAAATATAAGCCATTGCCGTCTAGCTCTCTATATTCGGTTGGCTCTGCCTCTAGGTTGGCAAGGACGGTATCAGACAATGGACGGCGTTTAATCTCTGTACGCTTCATTTCTTTGTATCCCTTCGGTTTCAATTTTTATTCAAGGATACACGATGAGCAATACTATAAAGTTATGTTTCGGTATATATAGGCAAGAAAAAAGGCTTAATCCCTTTAGAATCAAGCCTTTTGTCTTTAAAACTTGGCATATTTCGCCATGTTTTGGAAGGTATTTGGGATGGCGACAATTGAACTCAACATACAAGCTATTGAATTATATTAAATTTACTACATACCAATTTTAAAGGGATACAAATAGGGATACAAATTACTTGCTGCTAGGAATATTTGACTTCATTTAATCGGGTATTTGTGCCGTTATGGTATTGCTTCCAACTGTTTAATAAAACCTACAATGAACAAATTTTCTCTTACTTATAAAGCTGGATCACATCGCCCCTATCCCACGCTGTTAATGTAATCAGGTTAATCTGGATCTGAGCCGATATGCGATTTCCATTACTATCAACTGGACAATTTAAGGGAGCTTGAACACTTTCAACTATTAACGGTGTATAAGTCTTACCATGCAAAGTTAAGGAAACATAAGGCGGAATAACACTAGGGAATAATCCCTCTAAACCATGATTTATGACATTTTGGCTAAGGGAGTCTTTAGAAAGTGTTTGAGGTAAGGCCCATTGCTGTAATAGGGATATTTGGTTTTCCACCTCAATCTTAGCATCTGCATAGGCAGCAAAATACAAAGTTAAATTTAATCTCAAAGATTGGGTACTTAAAAATATCTGCCGGGTGTTTACTTTCGTTAGGTTTGTTTTACCTTTTAATGAACTCGCCTGATCTTTCAATGTAGATAACAATGGATCTACAAGATCCGCTGCTGTATCGCTAAAATCCTTAATGGCTTTTGATACTGTTCCAAGTGAATCGACCATCTGTCCAGATTGGATGCTTGCCATCAGTGTTGGCAGCTTATGTTCAGGATTAGAGTTTTCAAACGGCGTTTGCCAACTACTCTCAAAATTCTGATCACCATCAACAAAAATACCATATACAGTTGACTCATTAGGAATATCATTCCCCTCATCATCACAAGGCCTAATGAGTGCGACTAAATGTGGTGAAATATTTTCATAAATAATACTTAATCCATCTGTAGGTAATGTCACTGTTGGGGCATTGGCTGCCCTAGCTGTGGCAATTGCTGTATTACCCATGCGATTTTCCTTGCTTAAAATTCAGATACTAAAAGGTAGCTATTTCTCTCGCTACATAAGAACAAAATCACACTGAAAATATGGAAAATTTAACTACCGCTAAAAATCACACTACTATTCGTATTTTTTTTGGTAAAAAATTTCCTTTTGAATCATCATTAATATATGATTTTTATATACTTTCACCGCTAAAAAGTATCGCTAAATTTTCACTTTTAGCGATACCTTTAGCGAAAAATTTAGCGGTACTCTCCAACTTTTAGTTCTTTTCAAACATCCAAATCATATAAAACACGTAATTTAATGTCTTGAGCTTCAGTATAAATTTTCTTCTTACGGCGTTCTAATTCTATATATTTTTCAGAATTTTTATTCAGATCATCTTTGACCTGTTCTTCATTAAAGTTTGCCTGATCAATATCTAAAACAGTCTTAATCTGCTCATCAGTAAAATCCTTTTTCTTTAATGCTTCTATTTTGTGAACGGTATTCTTATGAAAGGATTCAATATCCAAAGTAAGCTTTCTCATCAATGAATGACTTTCTACTGTCCCAAATTTAATAGTTTCTAATTCGTCCTTGTGTTCGGCAAGGTGAAGGTCATAAGATTCCAGTGCTAGCTCACGGCGAACACGCATTTCTCTAAGTTCATCCTCTAACTCACCCATAATCAGGCTAAAAGCTTCCGAAATACTTACATTTTTAGTTGTAGATACTTCAATAATCTTACTAGAAATAAGATTGTTTGAACCATTTCTAGCAAGTTCTGCCATTTTGAGGGCCAAGTGGTAACTAAAGTTAATTGCATTCGCATGGGCAATTACATCTTTATCAGTTGTTAAATTTTCAATCGTTTGAAACATTTTTTGAATCCTGTAATCTTTTTTCAAAAGGTTTAAGTGCATTTTTGCTAACAGTTGCTTTACCTTCAGCTGTACGTGCACCTGTACTTTTATCAAAGGGGCGATTCTTTAAAATCCTTTCCCTTTGTAACTGTCTTGATTCTTCCGTCCAGCGTGGCATAAATCACCCTTTTAACATCGTCTGGCTAATCTGTACTAGGGCTGGCCCTGAAATAACGATAACATCATCGAGCTCTCTATTATCCCGCTTCATTGCTTTCACGATTGAAGAAACACGATTAATCTCATTTGGAGAAATTATTACCCTTCGCTGCACTACAATTTTTACGGATTTACCCAAAGCACTAATCGAGGGAATCACTTCATCAGGTGTATACTGAACGCCTAATACAGCATAATTAATCTTCATGATTAGTTTGTTTCTCCAATATTGCCGAAAACAAACTAATCATAATCTGCCTAATTTAAAGAAAATGACGCACGTACCAAGAATAGAACTCAATGATATTTTCTTAGATTATTTTGGATTTAAAAGGCCCTACGATCATCGTAACTCTATTCTTCTCACCACTAAAAACACCGTTAAATTTCCATTTTTAGTGACACTCGTAAAGTTTTAATCCTTTTTAGGAATGCTAAATACTTCTAAGTGCATTCGTTCACGATAGCTATCACGTTTAGCAATAGAAACCTCTTGTGATTTAATGATCATCTCATTGACATTTGACTCATCACGCTCACACAGATCATCTAAATGGCTATAGAACTTCACTGTACTTTTTGCTAAAAAAACATCGCATTCACGAACTGTATTCATTAATGTAATTAGGGATTCATCACTTACATTTCCCTGTTGTATTTCAGTGATAATTGCTTTCGCATCATGAATAAGTGCCAAAACCCCTGAATTAGGTAAGCTTGCAAGATACTGTGCACCCGCTTCAGAGAATGCATCGCTAATATTTCCGATGATCTTCTCTACCAACGGCGATAATGCATGTGCCATACCGTTATACAACAGCCCCACTCGACTTGCCGTTAGGTCAATCTCTGGTTCAGCAGTAAAACCAAGTATCCAGTCAGCGGATATACCGTACAACAAACAAAGCTCTTGTAATATTTCAGAACTAAGAATAACCCTACCGCTTTCAATTTCGCTGATACGATTTTTCTGACTTGGATTACGTACATTAAAAACTTTAACCATTACCTCTGACTGGGTCATATTAGCTAGATTTCTTGCTGTACAAAGATTTTTTCCAATTTGTACCCATTTATCTTTATTAGATTGAAATGCCATATATACCCTTTATAGATAATCACCAAACTATTTGTCGTTTCATCATCACCTATAGAGCTTGCTAGCTTTACATCACGTACCATTTAATGGCATATGGAACCATATGTTTTATTGCACCTATACTGTGAGATGCTAGTTCTGTTGGCCGATAGCCATATTATCGTCACCTCTTTGGGGAAATAACCCAGGGAGGTTTTTTTATTTGGAATTTTAAATTTTTGAAAAAAATATTAATGCAAAAATCACAACTATTGTCATAATTTAAATGGTTTATGAATGTCTATCTTTGATGATAATAAAGACTATGCCTACCAGTTACCAGATCTAAAATTTTCTTCCGATTCATCAGGTAACGGCGTATGGGGTGGATTTAAAGCAGGAGATGCAAAGAATCTTTTACTAAAATCACTATACCCAATGGGAACAATGAGTATTGCCCATTTTGGTGTGCAGCTCGAACCACTTGAATCTAGTTCACGACTTAATAAAGAAAAAATAGAACTATTTGATCCTTCTTACTTAAACAATCTCTTAAAAGATCCCAGAGAAAGCATAATGGAGCGACATATTCCACTTTTTGATGAATCCTTTAAATTACCGTGGTTGGCCCAAAGTGTTGATTTGTCCATCCTTGATGCTGAAATAGACAGTATTAAAGCGGGTGCATTCAACTTAAATCAGATTACAGGAAATTCTTCAGGTGAAATACAAGTCAATTTCATTGAAACAAGAAATGCAACCATTTTAAATAGTGCCAAATCCATCAAAAATATTATGTTTAATAATGGAGATGGAACACTGGCCTTACCTAAAGATTATTTAATGCGGATTACTATATTTTGTTATGACCGTCATAGCTATAAAACGAAGGTTTTTGAACAGTCGCATATTGTTGCTTTACAGGCTGCTAGCGTTCCTCTCGATGCAACTAGCCAAAACGGAATTGCGATTGTTCCACTAACCTTCATCAAAATGTTCCCTATGTTGGACAATATGTGAAAAAGCCCTTTAACGGGCATTTTATTTAAATTTAAGCCTGCCCAATGCCACCAGAAAACACCATAGCAAAATATGGATTACTTACATCCTGCATAATATCTTTTGTAGCAGAATTGACCACAACGACACCCTCAGGGCCTTTAGAAGATACTCGTGCTATCGCCGTTTCTATCTTTGGTGATTCTGCCTTAGGAATATTTATAGCCTGTGCATTTGTCGTGGACATTGCATCCCTTGCAGGTTTAACGGCAATTTTAGCTTGTCTTGCTTTAGTAGCAGGCTTTTTCGTAATCTCTTCACTAATTGCATTTTGTATAGCACTGGAGGATATTCCAGCATGGTTAATGCCATCATTGTCATAATTCCCCCGACCACTTGAATTTTTAAGAGATGCCCAACGAGGAGACAGCACATTATTCTGAAATTGTTTTACTGTTGCTTTGCCTGCTTTTACTGCATCTAAACCATATTTCCCTTTTCTCATCATGGCATCTGCCATTTTATTTTGATTTTCCGCAGAAAAAACATCGTTATCTGTTAATCCTGCTGCCCGTATATAATCATCAAAACCTGTACGTATAAATTGGTACCGCCCTGCTGCTGAAGAACGCTTTTTAGCGGAAATACCTCGGCTTTTCTGTTCTTTCAAACTTGCTTCTTGTAATTTTTTGACCTCACCAATCGTTAATTGAGAAAGTGGTTTACCGTACATGCTTTCGGCAGTGATTCTTGAGCCTCTAAACATCTTGTCGTAACCTTCCATTCCAGTCGTCCCCACCTCTCCTTTAGCAATTAAATCTAAAAGCGGACTAGCTCCCCCTGAAATGTAATTGACTGCACTTTTGACACCATTTTCTACAGTATCAATTACTTGCTTCCCTTTTTTCTTTGTTTTGTCCCAAGCATCTGAAGCTTTATTCTTAACTCTTTCCCATGCCTCCCCAAACCACTTTGTCACAATCGAAACAAAGGAGTCCCATTTATCCAGGATATTTTTGGCAATATCTGATTTTTCTAATGACTCTACCCACGATTTAAAATACGGCGCAACCGTTGAACCAAGCTTGTCACCAATCCATGAGCCGACCATACCGCCGACAACTGTACCAACAGGGCCAACAATACTGCCAACAAATGCACCAACGCCACCACCTACCAATGAACCTACTGTTCCGCCTTTTTCCGCCGTTGATTGCCCTTTCCAGTCCGAAAATGACAATGCAGCCAATGCAGCACCAAGTAAGGGGACACCACGACCAAATTTAAGAAATTTACCTAACTTTTTAAACCGACCAAGCTTTCCGCCAACACGACCACCTTTGCCTTTGCCCCTACCACGACCTAATCCACCCAGCAGGCGACCAAGTGGGGTGCGACCAAGCAATTTACCAATGCCACTCCCCCCATTTTGTCCTGCATGGTCTGCAATTTGATTCAGTAGTTTAATTTCTTTCTTGTTATGCTCTGACTGTTCCCGCGGTAATGGTTCAGAACGCTTACGCATTTTGGCTAGACCTGTTAGGGGTCTAAAGGCCAGACTCGCAACACGCTTAACAGGACTTAACGCTGTGCTCAATTCATGCAATGCATCTACTGTCGGATCAATACCGCGTGTATCTGCCCCAAATCCTGATACAGTATTGCCAAACCTCCCTACAACATCACTAAATTTAGCTACTGTCGTCACTTCTCCTGCAACAAAACGTCCTTTACTCTTTTTATTAGGTGTAGGTTTTTCGTCTATCTGTTGTGACTGCCCAGCAATAGCCCGTCCTCGATAGTCCTTTTTCTGGTCTTGGTTTTGTTTCTGAACTGGTTCACTATTTATACTAGGTTTTGTTTCTAAACCAATATCATGCTCTTTTAATGTTTGATTTCGCTTTTTAAGTGCATTCGTTTGGGATTGGCTACCTGAATGTAAGTTTTGCACTGCCTGATTCATCAGATCTTCAAAGTTTTTGGCATGTCTTGCTTCATTCATTGCACGTTGTAGCCGACTTACTTCAAAACGGCGTGTTTGTGCTGCTGTTTCTTGCTGTAATAGCCTCAATATCTCTAGGACGTTGCTATCTATAGTCCCTATAGCTTTTGGTGGCATATCTCCTATTAGAAAACCCCTATGATCATAGTTCAAACCACTTTTACCGATAGCCATAAAAAACCCATCAACCCTTAATTTGTAGTACAAAGTACAGGCTTAGGCTAGATGAAACGGTTAAGCGTTCCAAAAGTAAAAAAGTCACATCCCTTCAGACCAAATGGCTCAGTAAAATAACTTACCTACCCAAGATGGAGGATGTGACTTTCAGCTAAGGATTATATATCTAAAAAATGCTGAATGTGAAAATTCCTATAAATCTACTGTAACACTTCCCTTGGAGGGAAATGGTTAATCACAAAATCATAGCTATTTTTAAGAGTAAAAAGGTCAATTCAATGTGTGTTAGTCTTTACTCTAGATCGAATAGTCTTGATAAACTCACTACCCTTGAGTTCAGAAAGATCAAGGCCTAGAGAGCAATTAACTAAAGTAGCAAGACTACTATCTGTTAAATTAAAATCATTTGGTATATGTCCGTAATTTACAGATCTATTATCATTTATTACTTCATAGAATGCTTCCACAAAGTGCGTTAATGTTCCCGCCTTAGTTTTGCTTATCTGGGCTTCAACAATGGAGTCACTGGATTCAACATGTGAATTAACTATATCATTTGCTAATACATCAAGACACTCACTGAGCCTTGGCCAATACTTTGAGTCATATTGTCCTTCTAGCTGTTGAAGTTTATCTCTAACAAAAGTATTAAAATGACCATTGATATTTGAGGCATTCATTATTAATTTCAATACGCTAGAATCTCCGCTACACGAAAACCCTCCTTGCTCTTTCAATGCATTTTTTCGCTGAAGCAATGATGAGAGCAGTCTAGCTGTCTTTTCAATTTTTTTATTTAAGTTTTCAATATTCTTTTTTTTCTCTCTTTCTTGTCCAATTTGTTCTGGGCTAAAAGATGCTGCTAAATGTATCAACCCTTCAAGTAGTGCTTTCAAAGCATTAGGATGATTATTCAACTTCTCATGCAATTCTGAATATGCTTTTTTTAAATCAACACTATTATTAACTAAAAGTCTATTAATAACCTTATCCCAAGTCGAATATATATCATTGTCATTGTTATAGGCTTGAATCTCTAAGAGTATTTCATGGCAACTTTCAACAGCATCATTTGCAGGGTTCAAAGTCATTACGACTCTCCTTGAATATCGATTTGGTAAAGTCTAATCGGTATCATTTAACATGTAGGTATCTGTTCTAAAAAAAATTCACTCCCATTGAGATACCGCTAACACTCATTTAAACCTTTATCCGACTGTAGGAATGTTTACCCTATTATGTGTGTGATTTGAGGTGGACATGGTGGACAAAGTGGACATACCAATATATCTATATGATTTTTAATATCTAATTGTGTCCACTACACGATGAAACAAGACACAAAAAAAGTGGACATACAAAATAAATAAGGTGGACATGATAAATAAGGCTAAAACCACGACCACCTTGTCCACTATATGTCCACCTATTTAAATATCAATATATACAGTAGGTGGACATAAAATAATTAATAAATAACAGCAACTTACTATTAAGTATTCAATCCATGTCCACCTTGTCCACCACATAAACTAATGTTTTAAGTTTCGTTGTCCGTGTTCTGCATTGCTTCAATGCTAAAGTGCATCATGCGTGGGCGTGTTCCATCAGGTAGGGTATTACTAACTTTCTTGGCATACAGTTTTTTATCACCTTCAACCGCCCCTTTAATCCAACCATGTTGAAATAGGATTTTCTTAGCATTGGCTTCATTTATCCCAATGCACATCTCTTGCTTAAACATGGTGCTAGATACAAGGTAAATGCCTTCATCAGCATCATAGTAACCAACACGGTTATGGATCCGTGGCCGTACCACTTCACCGTCAGGCTGCTGAACTACAGTTAAGCGTTCAAAACGACTTGTACCATGTGCTTCAAAGAAGCCTTTGAAATGCTCCAATATCGCCGTTTCTTCAAGGTTTTCACCATTACCTAGTGTGGCAAGCCAAGTATTAAAACATTGGCCTACCGCCTCAAATGCACGTCCCTGTTGCCATGTGGTGATGCCTGCTTGTGTTGCCAATTCGCCTGCAACGGCCACCAATGCAAAACGGCGCAATACTCGTGCTGCTTGGCTGTTTTTGGTGGTGTGTTGGGAAATAAAGTCATCAAGCATGGTTTGTGCCTGTAACATCACTTCGTCTTTATTGGCGGTAAGGTATTCAAGCCATAAAACGCCTGCATAACCGTAGTGCTTGGATGATAATTCATTAATACGGTTGCCCACATCGCTTGAACTGTTGCCGTAATTAATCGTTTCAAATACACCAAACCCTTTACCTGCATCACTGGGGATATGAGCAAAACGCAGTAACAAGCCTGCATCCATTTCAATGCCACCACGGCGTAAATGATTCTCTAGGGTAATCTCGCCAGTAGAGGTATACATCAAGTTAAATTGCTTGGTTTCTCGGTTCTTGCCCGATTTACTGCCTCGTGCTTTACCTTGTGCACCTGTCAGCATATAGACAATATCCGATACCGCTTTAGGAACGGCTTGCCGTAATTCATCAAGGTTTAGAAAATTATCGTTTCTAAGTTCAGCATCATTTTCTAAAGCGTTGTCGGTGGTGCGCCATGACTTGGATACGTCTTTAGGTTTGCCCCATACGCTACAAGCAGCCTTTGTAATGGTACTTTTCCCATCGGTGGACGTACCATAAATATGAAAGCCACCGCTTTCCATGTCCAGTGGTGTGACCAATTGACCTGAAAAGGCACAGGCAAAGGACAATACCGCCAGTGCATGAGGTTCAATTAATCGGCTGAGTTCTTGCCATCCTGCCAAACTGCCCATCGTGCTATAGGGGTCTTTCATTTCACTGTTAAATAGCAGTTGTTCATCTTCATGGTCGCCATAGGTTTTATGGGTAGTCACAAAGGCGTTGCCATACCATCCAGTACGGTCTACACATCGAAAGCGTTGCTCAATCGGGTAGTCTTGAAGGTAATGGATAAACACGTTCTTTTTATGGGTTTGGCGTGGTGGCATTAAGCCATGACTGGCAATTAGCTTCAATGCGTCTTGTGCCTCACCCATAAAATGCTCATAGGGAATAATCAACGTGTGTAGGGTGTTGTCTTTGTCATGAAATTGAATAACACGCTTCCAATTGTCATTTTTAAGGCTGCGAGCCTCACCCAGAATGATTAAAGACTTGGAAATGGCAATTTTAATCTGCTTAGTTTCACCGTTCTCGTCCTGTTTTTCTTTAATTTGATAAAGCCCAGTATCAAGAATATGCAACCATGAACCATCATCCATTTTAAATGGTTTGGCGATATGGCCTTTAGGATGTGCTTGTGCATCCGCCAAGCATTGCTCAAGCATTCCATCCAATTCAACTTGATCCATGACAATAGATGGTGGCTCAGATAAGAACAGCATTGGAATATCCAACTCTCTAAAACGGCGTTGAATGTCATCCTTTTCATGCAAAGCTGCTACGAAATAGAGTTTTTCACACTGCACCGATAATGCCTTGAGCATAGAGGCAGTGATTTTCTTGGCTTGATAGACTGGATATGCCGTTTTGAATGCAAAAACTAAATCCTCTGTAACCAGTAAAGGGGATTGATTCAATTTATCCCGATTAAAGAAATTACCGCCATATCCAAAACACACATCCTTTTCATTCAATGCAGTCGGATTGGTAAAAATACAGCCTGAATATTCAAGATGTTCGTTAAATGTATCCCATACAGCCAAGCCATAAAGTGCATTGTCTGCTGCTTCACCGTACTGGATAGCATTTTCTATTTCAGAACGGCGTATTTCAGGCGGACAACCACCAAACACGGTAAACATTGCTTTTTTTAAATGGCTATTGTTTAATAAGAAACCTGTCTTGTTCTCTAATTCTTCTATTATTGAACTATCTGCAACATTGCCCACGTCCTGTAGTGGGCTTTGTTGTTTTTGGGTAGTGATTAAAGTATCTAAAGAATGCTTAATATTCATGCTACACCCTCCAATTTTTCAATAATTGCTTGTGTTATACCCATTAATCCATTCAAACAATTACACACTTCACTTTCGGCAAGTTGAGTAAATTTAAGGTGTTCTAACGCCGTTAAAATTGCTTCTGTTAATACAATCTCAGGCGAGATTTGTAAGCCGTACTGTTCCATCTGATCTATAGCTAATTGAGTTAGTGACTCACATAGCATCAAAATATTTTCAAATTGATCATCTTCAAGGCGTGTTTGTTCTAATGTCGAGTGCCCTAAAAGCAACATTGAATTTAAGCTTTCAAGGTGGGCACATGCTGTATCTAATTTTTTTAAAGATGTGTTTTGATTAGGCATGATTAATGCGCTCCTTTTACTAAGTTGGGAGCTTTACCATTCACGACCAAATGAGGGTGGCAAAGCTGAAAAGGGTTGGTCGACAGGCGTAAAAGGAAACCTGCACACTCGAAAGTGTCCCTCTCCAGCTTCACCATAACATGCGAACGCATAGAGAAATAACGCATAAAAAAAGCCCTGAGCGGACTATATGCGCCTTTTACAATATAGCCGACCAAAGCTAACTTTGAGATTTTGCTCAAAGCGAGATTACTATAACGGCGATGGTTCAGCCTTGCAAGTAATAATAAATCAAGAACACAGATTTCTTGCACTTGATTTGAGGATAGGAAATAGGCTTTCCCCATTGAGGGAGGCGTTATAGCACTCGTTTCCTCAACTTGAGGAGGCGTTATAGCACTCCTTTCCTCAACTTGAGGAGAAGTTGCAGCACTGGCTATAAATGTTCGTCCATCCTCAAATTGAGAATATCTGACAGGCATCCATAATGCTGTATTCAATTGCATGCCATGCCTCCAAATAATGCCGATAGATCCACGTTATAAACATCCATCCATGCTTGAGATGGATAAGTATTTACTTTGCCATAACGGGAATCATGCACCTTTGATGGCTTCACACCGTGGGCTTTACACCATTTATTGAGTGGCTGCCATGTGTAGGTATGACCTGTTAAACGCTCTACGGCCAAAACAGTCGCATTCTTTTTGCTCTGCCCCAGTTGGTCTTTTAAGCGTGTATTTTCCTGCACGGCGTTACTGGCTGTTGCCATTGCCGTAGCGGTCTTTTTATCACTGATATGAGCTTTAGTCTTGATTGCGATTTCACGTTCAAGCTGTACCTGTTGGAGTTGCTCGTGGGTATCTGCCAATGCACGTAATGCGGTTGGTAGATCTTGGGGTAAATTAAAGGTAGGGGCTAATTGCTGCTCCAGCTCTTGCCATCTATCCACTAAATGCGCCGTGAACTCAGGTGATAAACGAGCAACAACAACAAAACTATCTCGTTTATTAAGCAAGAAATGCTTATAGGTATTTCCCCGATGCATATAATCTAACTCCTGAATTTCAGGGGTTAAAATATCGGCTGTTATTAAATCTCGAATGACAGCCATAACATTGTCGTGTCTTTTTCCTGTCAATTCAGCAATCAGACGGCTAGACATGGTTAACGCTTGGTTTTGTGTTGTACTTAATACTTGCATGTCATCACCTCACTGCACACGATTTATATTGGTATTGGAGTTAATCAAAATTCCGTCATTGGAAAGTCCGACCTGTTGGCGGTTATCTAGCATCCTTAAAAGACTTTGTTCTGCTTCCTCAACTGAAATGCCAAAGTGTTTGGCAATATCATCAAGGCAGTACATTGGTTCGCCGTCATCGGTGTAACCACTTGGTTTAGGCAGTAAATTGAGTTCCTTAGCCTTTTGGTGCATCTCTTCTTTGATGTGTTCAGGCGTATAGTGCATCGTTAGAAATAACGCTTGTTCTGTTACTGGGTGGTCATTGCCGTATTGCTTCACCATGTTTTTATAGTGGTCAAAGGCTCTAAAAAATTCGGGGTTTACATGTTTATTCATTGGATAACCCCTTAAATGTAAGTTGTAGATTGTTTTTACATGTGGCAATTCTTAGGTTTAAATCTCGCATGACATAACGATGATTGGCTAATCCTGTGCCGTGAAATGAACCTTTTTCCTTTTGGGTATTTGCCTGCATACATAACCGATTCAATTCATCAAAGGCGGTCTGTCGGGCTGAATAGCTGCCAGTCTTGCGGATGGTTGGCAGTACCTCAGCAAATACCCAGTCTTGAAAGTTCAGGGCTTCGGGTTTATTTGAACGGAATATGATTCGGTATAAGTTCGGCTCATTTATAAATTTGAGTTTCTGAGTACCGCCATTGGTAGGGATGTGGCAATCTGCCATACCCTTTTCATCCAATGCACGTAGTAACCGTGATGTACGGCTCACAGATAAAATATGGCATACGTCTGTCAAACAAAATAACGGCTCATTGTTGGCATCAAAAGCAATACGAACCGAATGACATTTAAAATCGAAATGGGTTACCTGGTTCATGCTTCAAACTCCTTCAACTCATAACGTGCATGAGTACCTTTGCCATTTAAATTGGCTTCGTTGTGGGTCAGGATGTTAAATCCCTGCTTGCGTAGACGGTCTATAACGGCACTAAGGCGATAGCAGTCGCATAGGGCTATAGCTTCGGCTTGAGAAATGGTCTTACCTTGCTTGAGGTGGCTTAGGACGGAGTTTAATTGTGTAATATCCATCATTAAGCCCCTACAACTGCATAAATGGCTTTTTGTTTTTGATGCCATTCCAATAGGTCGGCATAGTCGAAGTAAACAGGTGATTGGCGGTTATTACCATATTTAATTGGACGTGGAAAAGTTGGATCTTGTTGTACCAGTAAACGTAAAGCATCACGAGAAATGCTTAAAAGTTCACATGTTTGATTGTAGGTAACCCGGATAGGTTGCATGAATGCCTCTATATGAATGAATATGCACGAACAAGCATATTCATTAACAAAATTGGCATTTACGATAGGTTCCAAAAATTGAAATTTTGAGCCTTTTAGCGAACAAAACCTATTGATAACTTTTTAATATACTGATTTTAAAAAACTAACTTTGAACTTATAATTTTATTAAAATGTGGATAAGTCGGCTTTATATTGGCAAAATATTACATTTATTCAAAGCTATCTTTTACCAAATAGAAAGTAATAGAAAATGCAATAAAAATATTTTTATGCCTTCTTAAATTGAATGACCGTATCGTCTGCCAACTTCTCTAAATGGTCGGCGTACCACTGCATCATGTATTTACGGTCATTTAAGTATTGAGCCTTGTTATATACACCTGCCACGCCATCCTTAACGTGTGCCAATGCAGCCTCAATATGTCTTTCATCAAAACCTTTGTTATTGAGTAAGGTACTGGCGATATGTCTAAAGCCGTGTGGAGTCTGTCTACCCTCATAACCTAAACGCCGTAATGCCATAATAAAAACGGTGTCTGATTTAGGCTTTTGACTGTTAGATCGACTAGGAAACAAATATTCTGACTCAGTACGAATGGACCTTAATTCATTGAGTAAATGAATTGCTTGGGTTGGTAAAGGAATAATATGCTCACGGCGTTTTTTCATACGCTCTTCGGGGATATTCCAAAACCCTTCTTCTAAATCAAACTCTGCCCATGTCGCTTCTCTTAATTCAGTAGGACGGCAAAATAGCATTGTTAAAAGTTTTAGGCCGATACGAATATCAGGGGTTGGATAGCTATCAATTGCTCTAAGTAGTGGTGGTAAGTCTTTTTCATCCACATGAGCCATGTTTTCCTTTTTCCCTTGCTCTAAGAACTTATGCAGTCCCTCAAGTGGGTTGTATTCAATACGTCCAGTAACTTTGGCAAAGTCATAAATGTCACGGCACATAGCACGAATACGATTTACTTGCTCATAAATCTTATGTTCTTGTTGTATCCCTTTTAAGTGATTCATCCACTCAATAGGACGAATAGAGGTATAAAGTCGCCTTCCTAGAACTGGAAAGATATGCTTTTCCAATGCCCCTTTATTTCGGGTCATGGTATCGGCTACCCATCTATTTTGTTTTGTGTCTAACCACTCTCTAGCCAACACCTCAAAGGTTGCATTGTTATCTTCCAACTCTTTGGCCTTTCGCTCTTGCTTGGTGATAATGGGGTTCTCACCTTTGCCGATATCTGCAATAAGCTCTTGGGCCTTTTTACGTGCCAATTGTCCGCCTATTTCAGGATAGCCACCTATCCCCAACCATGACCATTTGCCATTGGGCTTTTTATATCGTAACTGCCATGATTTATTGCCATCAGGTTTGACACGGAAATATAAGCCATTGCCGTCTAGCTCTCTATATTCGGTTGGCTCTGCCTCTAGGTTGGCAAGGACGGTATCAGACAATGGACGGCGTTTAATCTCTGTACGCTTCATTTCCTTGTATCCCTTCGGTTTCAATTTTTATTTAAGGATACACGTTGGGATACACGATGAGCAATACTATATTAAGTTATGTTTCGGTATATATAGGCAAGAAAAAAGGCTTAATCCCTTTAGAATCAAGCCTTTTGGTCTTATATATCGTTATGTAACGGCATATAAATTTAAGGATTTGGTGGAGATGGCGGGAGTTGAACCCGCGTCCGCCAGCACTACACTCGAGAATACTACATGCTTAGATATCGTCTATTGTTTTAACCCCTTGTGACCCGACGAACAGGGTACAAGACGCGATCCTTTAAGTTTGGTATAAAGCCCCAAGGCTTGACTTTATACGGACTTGTGTGCGTGCGCTTCGGTCGGGTTCCCAGACCACAAGTATTCTAGGAAGCGGACAAGCTGCCCTTAGGCAGCTAGAGCGTAAGTTTCGTCGTTTGCGACTATAAAAATGCAAATTTGATTTACGAGAGAAAATGCGCTCTCGACATGCATCTATGAGCTTCATCACCAGCGTCGAAGCCAATAACATCCCCATATAGAAACATCATAACACAACTTTTGAAAAAATCTGTGTGTTTTCTCAACAATCCCGTTTAGCCAATGTATTTCTCATAATGATTACGCTAGTATTTTGTTTTTCAAGTTCGATAAATCAAAAAATTATGCGTTACTTACTGGCGCTTGATCAGGGCACAACCTCTAGCCGAGCGATTATTTTTGATGAAAATGGCAAGCTCCATGCAACAGCCCAACGTGAAATTCAGATTCAAACACCCCAATCAGGTTGGGTCGAACAAGATGCAAATGAAATCTGGTCTACTCAAATTGCCGTTGTACAGCAGGCGCTCGCATCAGCACATCTTCTTGCCAAGGATATTCTAGCATTAGGTCTAACCAATCAACGTGAAACCACCGTTGTATGGGACAAACGGACAGGACAACCACTCGCTCCTGCCCTCGTCTGGCAAGACCGTCGCGCTGCTTCATGGTGCAATCAACTGATTCAACAAGGCTATGTCGATAAAATTCACCACAAAACAGGTCTCAGAATCGATCCTTATTTTAGTGCAGGGAAACTGGTTTGGTTGCTTGATAATATTCTAAACCTTCGCACACTTGCCGAACAAGGGCACGTTGCTTTCGGAACGATTGATAGCTGGTTAATCTGGAATCTAACGCAAGGTGCAGAGCACGTTATTGAAGTCAGTAATGCCTCTCGTACCATGCTCATGAATTTAGAGCAGCAACAATGGGATCAGGAACTGCTTGATCTATTTAATATTCCAGATAAATTGCTACCCCAGATTATCCATTCAGATGAATATATTGCAGACACTGCCCAAGGTTTATTGGGGAGTACCATCCCTATTGCTGGGGTTTTGGGTGACCAGCAGGCCGCATTATTTGGTCAAGCATGTTTTGAAGCAGGCACGGCCAAAAATACCTATGGTACAGGCTGCTTTATGCTGTTTAACACAGGTACAGAAATTCAATATAGTAAAAACCAGCTTCTGACAACTTTAGCGTGGAATGCCCAGCAACAAACCCATTATGCACTTGAAGGCAGTGTCTTTATGGCGGGTGCTATTGTGCAATGGTTACGAGATGGTTTAGGCATCATCAAACATAGTCAGGAAATCGAAAAACTCGCAAATCAGGTTACAGATACTGAAGGTGTCGTCCTCGTCCCTGCATTTACAGGGTTGGGAGCTCCGTATTGGGACAGTGATGCCCGCGCATTACTGTGTGGCATGTCACGAGGGACAAATAAGGCGCATATTGCCCGTGCAGCCTTAGAAGCGATTGCCTTTCAGGTTGCCGATGTTTTAACAGCGATGCAGTCTGACCTTTCTCAGCCACTTAAACAACTTCGGGTCGATGGTGGTGCAAGTCGAAATGATATGCTCATGCAGTTCCAAGCTAATATTTTAAATGTGCCTGTGTTACGTCCCAAAATGCATGAATCTACTGCATGGGGCGCAGCAGCAATGGCAGGATTAAAAATAGGTGTGTTTAACCATTTAGATGAAATTGCAAAAACTTGGCAATTAGATCGCGAATTTGAACCGAATATGTCCGATGATCAGAGGCAGCAATACCTCGAAAAATGGCATAATGCGTTAATACGTGCCAAGTCAAGTTTAACGGTATAAAGGCAAAAGCCACAATTCATATATTGTGGCTTTTATTGTTAATGAACGGTTTGCCCTGCTGCGGCATTTTTCCTTGGCTTTGGACTCAACCAAATAATCAATCCACCCACAACAAAGATGATACTAAATAACAAAAACACATGGTTTACCGACAATGTTGTCGATTCTTTGTTGACCAGATTTGCAATTGTTGCTAAAGCCTCGCCACTGCTAAATCCATTTTGTGTCAATGCCTGTTCTGTTGGAATGGCATTGAGTTTCGAGACGATTTCACTATGGGAAATCTTGGCATGATCATCCCAAATCGTCACTGCTAAAGAAGTCCCGATTGCTCCGGCCATGGTTCGCATAAAGTTCATCAGACCAGCAGCAGAGGCAATTTCTTGGGGTAAAACCGAACTCAGTGCAATATTTGACAGTGGAATAAAGAAGAAAGGAACTGCAAATCCTTGTAAAATTTGTGGCCATGCTAAGGCCATAAAGTCGGCTTCATTGTTCCAAAAGGCTCGCATTAAAGTCACAACCGCCATCAGGAAAAAACCGAACGAGGTCAATGCCCGTTCATCCACTTTGGTCGCAAGCTTTGCCACGATTGGTGACATGGTTAAACTTCCTAACCCCATCGTTGCAGTCAAATAGCCCGCCCATGTCGCGGTATATCCCATATTGGTTTGTAGCCATTGAGGAATAATCACGATACTGCCAAAGAACGCTGCAAAACCAAATGCCAATGCCGTAACAGAAATGGTAAAACCGCGATGTCTAAATATCCGAATATCCACTACGGGATGCCGTTCTGTATATTCCCAAATCAAAAAGCAAATAAAGCCAATAGCAGCCGTTAAACCCAAGCCCAAAATAAAGGTGTTATTGAACCAGTCACGGTCATGCCCTAAATCGAGCATGAGCTGCAATGCCCCAATCCATAGCACCAATAATCCTAAACCGACACTATCAATTTTGATTTGCTGTGTTGGTGTTTCAGCAGGTGATAACAGCCGAATTGCCGCCAACACACAAATAATACCAACAGGAATATTAATAAAGAAAATCCAGTGCCAAGATAAATTATCGCTAATCCATCCACCTAAAATTGGGCCTAAAATTGGACCAACAACGGTTGTCATCGCCCATAAACCCATAGCTTGTGCATGTTTTTCTGGCGGGAAAATCCGCATTAACAGCGCCTGACTGATTGGCATTAACGGCCCGCCAAACAAGCCCTGTCCAATTCGGCAGAACACCAGCATTTCTAAACTTGTAGAAAGCCCGCATAACAATGAAAATACGGTAAACCCGATCAGGGACATAACAAAAACACGAACTGTCCCAAACCGTCCCGCCAACCATCCAGTAAGCGGTACACAAATTGCTTCCGCAACAGCATAGGAGGTAATAACCCATGTGCCTTGTGAGGTTGATATCGCCAAGTTACCACTAATATGCGGAACAGATACATTGGCAATGGTGGTATCTAGTACCACCATGAAGTTAGACAAGGCGATCACGAAGGCCGCTAATAATAAGCGACCACCCGAAAGCTCAGCAAAAGGAGTACCTTTATTCGTCATATTAATTCTTCGAGGTCAGTTCAACGTCTGCATTCATCGATAGACCGACACGCAATGGATGCTCTACAAGTTCTTTCGGATCAAGTACTATTCGAACAGGTAAGCGTTGTACGACCTTAATCCAGTTACCCGTTGCATTTTGTGCAGGAATCAAGGCAAATGCAGCACCTGTTCCACCCGAAAAACCAACAACCGTACCGTGGAATACCACATGACGACCATATAAGTCTGAAGTCAATGTCGCTTTCTGACCAACTTTGACTTTGGCAAGCTGGCTTTCCTTGAAGTTTGCATCGACATACAGTTGAGAAACTGGAACGACACTCATTACCACAGAACCAGGTGCAACACGCTGACCGATCTGAATATTACGATTGGTCACAACACCATCCACAGGTGCACGAATCACCGTGCGTTCCAAGTCTAAAAGTGCTTGTTGTACTTGAGCTTCAGCAGCCAATACGTCAGGAGTTGAGTTTTCACTTGCCCCCAAGATCAGTGCATTGTTCGCTGCCAAATTACTTTCAGCTGCTTTTCGGCTTGATTGTGCCTGCGCTAATCCAGCCTTTGCTACATCTAACGCGGCACGTGCAGTTTGTGCTGTTGCCTGTGCGGTACTGAATTCTTCTTTAGAAATCGCACCTGTTGCAGCCAAGGCATGACGGCGCGCCAAATCCTGACTTGCTTTATCATAGTCAGCTTGCGCTTTTGCAACTTGTGCCTGAGCACTGTTGATTGCATCTGAACTCACATAAATTTGGGAATTCAATGAGCTACTGTTAGCTGCCGTTTGCTTATATTGACGTTTCGCTTTTGCCAGTGACGCTTCTGCTTGTGCCAAGGCAATTTTTGCATCACGATTATCAATTTCGACTAAGACATCGCCTTTATGCACTTGTTGCGTATCTTGCACTAGCACTTTTGACACTTGCCCACTCACCATAGAGGTGACTTGTGCTGTGTCTGCACCGACATAAGCATTGTCTGTGCTTTCTGTACCACTCAAAAAGAATGCCCAGATTACATATAAAATTGCAGCGATAATCAAAATAACAAAAAAGAAAGAAAATAATTTCTTTCTTTTTTGTTTTAAATTTTGTCCATTTTGATCATCTTGCGGTAGTTGACTGCTTTGAACATCTGTCATACATGTTCCTAATTCTTTGAATATTAAAGAAACTCATGTCTTCAAAATACCTTGATGTACTTTTACATTTTTGCTTCTTTAAATAGATTCTCTAGACTTGAATAATGCACTAAACATCACATGTTGCGACCTAAAATACAAGATTGTTTTTTTTCAAAATTTATGTACAACATCAATTCTGTTTATTTTTTTAGAATAAAAAACAATGTATTAGGAAATTACAAACAGCGATGACCTTCGTTAATTTTTTGTAACATCTATCCTTAATAAACATAAGACGCGATAGCCGTCGCGATCAATATCTGTTCATTATTGAATAAATTCATACGCATGGTACAACTTTTTTTCCCCATTCGAAGGATCTCTGCTTTCGCCCGAAAATACGCTCCTTTCCCTGCAACCAGATAATCAATCCGTAAGTCCAATGTCGCCAAACGGGACATTTTGTGTAAAACATCTTCGGTCTGATACGTCATACGTTTATATAGCTCAGCCATTGCGCAAACACCCCCAACACTGTCCAGCAATGTTGCGGCAACACCGCCATGTAAAATTTGATAAGCCACATTTCCAACCAGAAACGGCTGCATTTCAACATAGCCTTCGATCTGATTTTCTATCACCCGCATGGACATCCGATTATGCCGAAAGAAAGGAGAACCATTAAAAGTTTCACAAAGCTGTTGTAATACAGATTCAACTTCTGTCTGGGCATCTATTTTTAAATGCCCTGTCCATAACGGTTGTTTGGTGTGTGTCATCCCTTGATCTCCTTTTCCATGAAAATTCCATTGACCTGTGCAAATTCATTTTATAGGTCTACAATAGCGCGTAAGTTTAATACTGAACATCGAGATTGTTATGACTTATACGTTCAATCGTCCTGCATTTCCTGCGACTCGCATGCGCCGTATCCGTAGAAATGATCAACTTAGAACGATGGTTAGTGAAACTCACCTTGCCCCACAACATCTTATTTATCCTGTTTTTGTACTGCCTGGTCAAAACCAGACGCAAGATATTCCAAGTATGCCGAATGTACAGCGTCTATCTGCCGACCTTCTTCTAAAAAAGGCAGAAACGCTTTTAGAACTTGGCGTGTCAAAACTGGCATTATTCCCCGTTACTCCACAAGAAGATAAAAGTCTCACAGCAGAAGCCGCTTGGCGTGAAGATGGCGTTGTACAAGCCACATGCCGTTTACTCAAAAAAGAATTGCCCGAAATGGTACTCATCACCGATGGTGCATTAGATCCATACACCACACATGGTCAGGATGGCATTATTGATGACACAGGTTATGTGCTGAATGATGAAACTGTTGAATGTCTTGTCAAACAAGCCTTGAGCCATGCTGAAGCGGGTGCGGATGTTATTGCCCCAAGTGATATGATGGATGGTCGTATTGGCGCAATTCGCCAAGCCCTTGAAGCACATGGATATATTTATACCAATATCATGGCGTACTCTGCAAAATATGCGTCTAGCTTCTATGGCCCATTCCGTGATGCTGTCGGTTCTGCAACGAATTTAAAAGGTGGCAACAAATACACTTACCAAATGGATGTCGGCAACCGTGCCGAAGCCTTACATGAAATCGCGCTAGATATACAAGAAGGTGCAGACATGGTGATTGTAAAACCTGGACTGCCTTATTTAGATGTAGTTCGTGAAGTCAAAGACACCTTTGGCGTACCGACATTTGTCTATCAGGTCAGTGGTGAATATGCCATGTTGGCAGGTGCAATCCAAAATGGCTGGTTATCTGAAAATGTTATCTTAGAATCATTGCTTTGCTGTCGCCGTGCAGGTGCAGATGGGATCTGGACTTACTTCGCTGAAACAGCAGCAAGACAACTCAAAGCTATGTAATTATTTAAAACACAACATAAGAGTGCAGCCATGCAACATATTGCCATTATTGGGGCGGGGGTTTGCGGTCTTTTGACCGCATTAGAACTGATTGAACATGGTTGCACTGTCACCATTTTTGACCAGCAAGCAGCAGGACAAGAAGCCTCTTGGGCAGGTGGCGGGATTCTCTCGCCCATGTACCCTTGGCGTTACCCTGAAGCAGTCAATGCCCTCGCCCAATATGGCAAAACTTTTTATGAAAAGCTCAATAAAAAACTCTACCCTGTCAGTCAAATTGACTTTCAAATTCATCCGACTGGCATGCTGATTTTTGATGAGGAAGATTTTGAAACTGGATTAAAATATGCTGAAAAATATCAAGAACCCATGCAAGTCTGCAAAATAATCCAACAAAATCAAATTTTAAGCATCAACCCACGCGTTTCTTCACAGTTTTCTCAAGCACTGTATTTTCCGCATTTGGCCAATATCCGTAACCCGCGTTTATTACAATCAGTGATTGCCTACTTAAAAAAACAACCCCAAGTTAAATTCATCGAACACTGTCAAATTGACCGACTACACATCCATAATCAACAAATTCAAAGCATCCATACCGCTTCGGGACAAACCTTTTCAGCCGATCAGGTGGTTTTGGCAACAGGCGCATGGAGTCAAACATGGGCAGAACCATTAGGATTAGATATTCCAGTTAAACCCGTTCATGGGCAAATGGCCTTATTTAAAACGCCAAAAAACTGGCTACCGACAATGTGCATGAACAAGGTCATGTATCTGATTCCAAGAGAAGATGGACATATTGTTTGTGGTTCAAGCATGAACTCGTTTGGCTTTGATCACACAACTAAACCAGAAATCCAGCAGAATATTCTTGATGCCGTGACAGAGATGGTGCCTGAATTACGCCAATTTCCTTTGGTGCATCAATGGGCAGGTTTAAGACCTAGTTCTCCAACGGGCGTACCTTATATTGGACAAATCCCTGAAATTAAAAACCTTTGGGCAAACTTTGGGCATTTTCGAAATGGTCTATGTATGGGGCCTGCTTCAGCACAGCTTCTACGGGAATTAATGCTCAATCAACCAACTTTGGTCGATCCAAAAGCCTATTCGCCTTTATCGTTAAAACAGGCTCAGCACAGCGCGTTTGCCTAACATGACATTAGCCAATGCCTGGAACATTGGCTAATTTCGTTATTCAATTTCATGGTCTTCTTGCATTTTATTGACCATACGTCGTGCCTGTTTGCCATAAAACCATAACGTAACCAAATACAATGGCACAGCCAAAAGTAAGAATAATCCTATCGCATAGATAAAAAATCGTGGATGTTGTAAATATGTCCACGCATCATCAAGTACCTGAGGGTTTGCACGAGAAGCCCACAACAGCCCCACGATAAAACCAATTAAGCTATATCCCCAAAAAATTCCCATAAAACCCAAAGAAAGTTTATGTTTTTCTGAAGATGTAGGCGCCCGTTTTTCTTTTTTTAAAAAACGAAATAACACCACAATCATGGCAATTAAATATGGGAAAGCCGTGAGGAAACCACCACTTCCAATGGGCAAAAACAGCCCAATTAAGCCAATAATAAAAGTGATAATCAAACTTAATAGGAAAAACCATAAAAAATAAGGACGTAAAGAAGTCATAGTACAAACCAACTTTTTTCTAAATAATTATCCATACTTTTATCTTACCCTGAATATATCGCAATGTAACATTAGAATTCACAATTCATACTTATATTTAAAAAAACCATTCAAATCATTATCTTATATCATTTAAAAAACTATTGTTATTTCATAAATCGCTTACTTTTCCAACATAAATAAAACAGATAAGACATAGGATACTAGAAATGCGGCGGATCTTTTCAAATTTTATCGCCAAGTTTGAAATCATTTGAGCAACAACCTTTTGAAATTATAGTTTTTACCTTTATTTAAAAAATCAAGTTTAACCTAGCAGGTTTCCCTTCCGCTAAAAATACCACAGCCGAAAAGTGACTAATGATTAGCCGAAATAATAAATTAATCATTTTTTTTAAATTCCTTGTCAACCTTTTACCCAAGGCTGTCGTTATATAGGTATAAGGTCAGTAGCAACCGAGGTTTTTGTTCGGCATCCACAAATGCTTCGGTGACCTTTACTCCAGAGCAATAAATGTAATTCACCTCGGGAACGAAACACAAAAACAACCCGTTGTATGATGTCCTTAGACCAGCGATTTTCTCACTCGAATCGTTGGTCTTTATTTTTTTGGCCTCGTTAAAAATGCACGTCTCTATCAAATATCCATAAAGCCTTTAAATTGTTAGCTATAAGTGTTCATATATGAATCATTGAGATGAATATATTGCAGCAATGTTATCTATTTCATTTCCTTTATTTTAAAATTCGCTTATTAAAAATTTATAACTATTTGTTTTATATAATTATTTAATCAAAACAGATGCTATCTTAATTTTTAATTAATAATACTTATATAAAGATTTGAATATATAAGCACATATAAAACCTTCACAATAAATCCACAACTTAAGGTCATGATAACCCTATCAAATTTAAAACCCAAAAGAGTAAAACATCATGAAAAAATTACTATCTGCATTGTTTGTTGGTTTAACTGCAACAGCGTTTACAGCAACTGCAATGGCTGCTCCAACACAAGCTGACAAACATGCGATGCCTGAAAAACAGCATGTAATGCATGCACCAGCAAAACATGAAGCGGCTAAAGTTGCTGAAAAACACCACGTTGCGAAAAAACCTGTTGCACATAAAAGCAATGTTCATCACCACACAACAGTCACTAAAAAACATGTCGTAAAACATGATGCGAAAAAACCACTTCCACAAAAAACACATCACGTTGCACCTAAAAAAGCATAAGCTTTTCTAGTCTTTCCTCAAGCCATATCATTCAGGATATGGCTTTTTTATTTTTCATTTCACCACAGCAAAATCAGCATTGACCAAAACTCCCGTTTAAAGCGAGAACCTGCTAAAGTAGCCTTATTCTAATTTTTATATGCTTCGCTACTAAATATGGCTGTTCATTTTTTTCATACCTCGGATTGGCATTTAGGGCAATTTTTTTATCATCATTCTCGCCAATATGAACATCAGCAATTTTTGGCATGGCTTATTCAACAAATTCAAGAAAAACAACCTCATGCCCTGCTTATTGCAGGCGATATTTTTGATGTCATCAATCCTGCATCAAGCGCACAAAAACAACTTTACCAATTTTTAGCCGATGCGCATGAGGCTGCTCCACATATGCAAACGCTCATGATTGCGGGAAATCATGACTCAGGTTATCGGATTGAACAGGTTGAACCTTTACTCGAAAAATATAACGCCAAAGCCGTTGGTCTGATTCATTGGAAAGATGATCAGACCTTAGATATTGACCGTTTACTCACCCCAATTTTTGATGCCGAACACAATATTGTGGCGTGGTGTTTAACGCTACCTTTTTTACGCCCTGCTGAAATTACTGGATTTAATGAACAAACACAGGATAGCCAATCTGCGATTGAATATTTACATCAACAATTAATTAAAGAAGCAAAAGCCAGAAAAACTCCAGAGCAAGCACTTATTTTAATGTCACATGCACATTTGCTCGGTGCAGAGGAGTCGGACTCTGAACGACCGATTATCATTGGTCATCAAGAGGCACTTTCAACCCAACTTTTTGGCGATGATATCGACTATGTTGCGCTTGGGCATTTACATAAACCACAACAAATTCAAAAGCCTAATATTCGTTATAGCGGTGCGCCTATTCCACTCTCTTTTAGTGAAACACAGTACAAACATCAGGTGGTTGATGTTCATTTAGACCCGACTGCACCACCCGATCAACAGTTTCAGTTTGAACCATTAATCATCCCGCGCAGTATCAACTTGCATCGGCTGACAGGGGAACTCCAAGAGATATTCCAAAAAATACAACAGCTTGCAACAGGTGAAATTACAGACATTGAACAACGTGATTATGTTGATATTGAATATTTTAGCCTGACACCACCGCCTTTAGATTTACGTCAGCAAATTGAACAGGCTTTACCCGCAAACCGTTATCGACTGGTGCGTATTGTCCGAAAAATGCTACAGCAAGAAGGCGATCAACTCATTGAGTCCAAAATTGATTTAGAACCACCTACCCCTGAAAAATTGTTCCAGCAACTTTGGCAAAATATGGGCTATACCCCTGATACAGAAGTCGAGCGAGACTTTTTATTGCTGTTAGAAGAAGCTCAGAATATTGAAACACCCCACGCTGAAGGATAAGTGCCATGAAAATTTTACGTCTTCGTTTAAATAATCTGGCCTCTTTAGCGGGAGAACATGAGATTGATTTTGAATCTGCACCCTTAGCCAATGCAGGATTAATTGCCATTACAGGTAAAACAGGCGCGGGTAAATCTACTTTATTGGATGCCATGTGTTTGGCACTGTTCGATCAGGTACCACGTCTGACAGGAGCAGCGGGTTCATTGCCTGACCATAGTGGACAAGGGATTGCCATTAAAGACTCAAAAAATATGTTACGGCGTGGCTGTGCCAGTGGTTTTGCCGAACTTGAGTTTATTGCACTGGATCAAAAGCGTTATTTGGCTCGTTGGGAAATTCGTCGGGCACGGAATAAACTCGATGGGAATCTTAAAATTGAACGTGCTGTAATTGCCCTTCCAGAAAAACGTGTACTCACGCAAAAAATCTCAGAATGTACACCCTGTATTCATCAATTAATCGGTTTAAGTTTTGAACAATTTACCCGTGCCGTACTACTGGCACAGTCTGAAGTTGGGGCGTTCTTAAAAGCCAAAGATCAGGAACGTGCCGATTTACTCGAATACCTGACCAATTCCAATATTTTCAGTTTGGTGGGTAAGGCTGCTTTTGAAAAGACCAAAGCCATTCGCCTAGAACGAGAAAATCTAAGCAATATGCTAGGTGGCATCGAGTGTCTAACTGAAACAGAAGTTTCGGAACTCACACAGCAACAGCAGCATTTGGACAGCCAATGTCAGGGGCTTGCATCGGAACAACGCCAATTTGAACAGCAATTACAATGGTATCAACACGAACAACAGTTAATACAGGACTTGCAGCAAAAACAAGCACATGCCCAGCAACAACAGCTGTTATTAGACCAACAACAGCCCGAACAGGAACAGCTCCAGCAGCTTGAAACCTTCGCAAGCATCCGTTCTAGTGTTGAAATATTTCAGCAACAACAACGGCTTCTACAACAAGTAGAACAGGAACTGACACTTACCCAAACGGCATTTACCCAAACAGAATTACAATTTCAGCATGTTCAAACCGCGTATCAAGCTAGTGAACAGCAACTCGCTCAAGAAATTGAGTTTCAGCGCACCATCACACCTCAAATTCAACAAGCCGAAGAACATGCAATTACCCGTGAAACATTAATTGCTCAATATCGGGAACTACAACCTAAAATTTCGTCTTTACAACAGCAGCAACAAGACCACCAACAACAGGTTCAGACACAACAGCAAAAGCTACATCAAATAGACCAACAGTTAAATCATCTGCAACAACAACTGGCGGACAGTGAAGATTTACAGCCTTTTGATCTGGAACCCGAAGCAACACTGCGTCAATTACAGCACATCTTGCAACATAAACAACGAATTGATCAGGTTGCACCCCAACTAGGACATTCCGATCTTTCAAAGATTCAGCAACAGCTTCAACAACTCAATGCAGACGCATCGTTGAGTGGAGATAATGAACTACACATTGCACAGCAACAACGTGAACAACTGTTAGAAAAGCAGTATTTAGCGGAACAAATTGAAGAGCTCATTCAGCAATATCTCAAACACGACCAGTTAAATGAAGAGATCACCCAACAGCTTGCCCAACTCCAACAACAACATGCCCTTGCGGAAAAAGCACAACAGCAGTCTGCTCAACACTACCAACAAAGCAAGCAAGCCCGTGAACATTTACAACAAACCCTGCAACAGCAATGTCTGATTCATTCACAACAGGTCGAACAGCTACGCCAGAACCTACAGGAAAATCAACCTTGTATGGTCTGTGGCAGTACCGAACATCCTTTTTTACAGCACAAACAGTTGCTTGAAAAATCACTGTTTTCAATTCAGCAGCAGCAAGAAAAAATTGCCCTAGAGCAAGAGCAACACGCATTTGATGAATGGCAGCAGCATCAACAGCAGTCTGTCCGTTTAAGTAGTCAGCTTGAACAGCAGCAGACGCAACAGCAGCAGACACAACAGCAGCGACTTACCCTTCAACATCATCTAGAAAACAAAGCCAAAACCCTTGCTTTGACGCTGAATTTTGACCAACAACAGGCTTTAGCAACCCAAATCAAAACAACAAAAGAGAACCTTCAGCAACAACAGGCGCAGTTACAGCAACAAATCGAACGTCAGCAACAACGCCAACAGCTACAGGTTCAACTTGAACTTTTACAACAATGGCACGACCTCATTGAGCCGATCACACAGCATCTGACTGGATCTGATTTTAGCCAGTGGCAGCAAAATCCTGTTTTAACCATTCAAACCTTAACGCAACGTATTCGACAACGTCAGCAATTGCGCCAACAATTTCAGCAACAGCAACAACTGCTGCAAATAGAGCAACAGAAACTACAACCACAAATTCTGAATCTAAATCAAATAGAACAACAATTAGAAAGCCTAAAATTAGAGTCAGATGATATTTTACAACGTGGTGAACAGCTTAAATTGCAAGTGATGGCATTAACACGCCCTTATAGCGACACGCCATTTGAACTTGCAAAACAATGGCTCAGTCATTTAAGAGTGAAAAAACAGCAACTTGAACAAAGCTATCAAACCCAAAAACAACAGTTTGATCAAGCCTATGCGCACTACCAGCAACAGCAGCAGCACATCCAACAACAACAGAACCAGAAACAACATATTCAGCAGCAACAACAGAGTTGTCAGAATAAAATTGATTTGTGGTTAAATGAACATCCAGATTTTGGTCAGGCTCAATTATTTGCTTTAGCCACAATCGACCTTCAAACCGTACATGCAATTCGCCAACGGATACAACAACAGATTCAGGCACTACAACAAGCGCAAATGCGAGTTTCCACCTTACAAGAGCAACATCAACAACATTTGCAGCAACAACCTGCTTTGACACAGCAACAGGTCGAGCAGCAATTACAGCAAACACAGCTAGACCTTCAAAATCTGTCACAACAGCGTGATGCCATTAAACTCAAGTTAGAACTCAATTTACAAAATCTCGCAAGACAACAGCAATTTGAACGCCAAATTGAGGATATTCGGCAAAAAGAGTATCGCTGGAGTAAAATCTCCGACCTAATTGGGAGTGCCGATGGTGGAAAATTCAAAAAAATTGCCCAAGAACATCATTTAGATATTTTAGTTGAATATGCAAATCAGCAATTACAACCACTTGCACCACGCTATCAACTACAACGGATTCCAAATAGCTTAGGGCTTGCCATTATTGACCAAGAAATGAATAGTGAAATTCGCCCTGTAGTTTCATTATCAGGTGGGGAAACCTTTCTGGTATCTTTAGCACTCGCCTTAGCAATTGCCAACATGGCATCAGGCACTATGAAACTTGAATCATTATTCATTGATGAAGGTTTTGGTACGCTCGACCCAGCATCGCTACATATTGTGATGGATGCATTAGATCGCCTGCAAAGTCAGGGACGTAAAGTGGTGTTGATTTCTCATGTTCAGGAAATGCATGAACGTATTCCTGTCCAGATTCAGGTCAAATCTGTGGGGGCTGGTGCAAGCACCATTCATATTATGGGTTAAAAATAAAACCCCAACATGATTCATGTGTTGGGGTTTCGCTTAAAGCTGATTTACAAATTGTTGTTTTACTTCATCGGGGATCTGGCGCTTATGCCCCTGTGTATCTACGGCAACAAAAGTAAAAGTCCCTTGGGTAATACGTTTAGGCTGTCGAGAACTGTCATGACTATCCCAAACTTCAATTTGCATTTGAATTGAAGTATTCCCCACTTTTAAAATTTTGGTGTAACAGCTCACGACATCGCCAACCTTAACAGGGACAAGAAATGTCATTTCATGAATTGAAATGGTTGCACAACGTCCTTTACTAAAACGCTCTGCATGAATGGCACCCGCCAAGTCCATTTGTGACACAATCCAGCCACCAAAAACATCACCACTCCAGTTTGTATCTGCTGGCATGGCAATCGTTTGTAGTGAAAGTATACCTTCTGGTTTTACGCTTGAATCTAACACGTTCATATCCTATTTTTGTAGTTGCTCATCTAACCACTGTTTCAAATCAGGTGCACGTAAAGCACCACTTATACGCGCCACCTCTGTTGTTTTGTTCATCAACACCAATGTTGGAATACTTCTGACATTAAATGCCTGACTCAAACGAGGGTTCTGTTCTGTATCAATTTTTCCAAAAACAACCTGAGGATAGGCTTTCGCAACCTCAGCAAAATGAGGTGCCATCATTTTACATGGCCCACACCAATCTGCCCATAAATCAATCAAAATAGGCAAATCACTATATTGAATAAATTCACTAAAATTTTTCTCATTTAACTCAACTGGAGCCAGACGAATTAAATTCTGATGGCATTGTCCACAATGGGGATTTTCAGTTAATTTTTCCTCAGGCACACGGTTTTTAGCTGTACACGATGGGCAAACGATGATCATCCTTTTTTCCTCAATAACGCTCATGCTCTGGAGTAAATCTTAATCATTTTCTGTATCTAAATACATTGTACATACTCCACTTCGTCCATGTAGAGCATTTTTTTCTGATCATTCACATAATCTCTCATATTCTTGTTAAAAAATATGCTTGTGTCAGAAGCATCTCTAAGGTTAATGATATGATACAGACATCCAAACCCATCATATAAATGGAGAAAACAATGAGTGAGCAAGTTGGCTTCGCTGGACAAATCCTGCCAGAACATATCAGTCAGATTGTTGAACAAGGCTTTAAATCTGTGATTAATAACCGCCCAGATTTAGAAGGTGGTGCAGAACAACCAACAAGTGCACAAATTGAAGCGGCTGCACGTCAGGCTGGGCTAGATTATGTTCATCAACCTGTCGTTGCAGGTCAAATTACAGAACTTGATGTACGTAATTTTGCAAATCATTTCAATGAATTGCCAAAGCCAGTTCTCATGTTCTGTCGTACAGGTAATCGTTCAAACAATTTATATCAGCTTGCAAAGCAAATGGATTTACTTGACGACTAACTTTCGTCAAACAAAATTTTGCACCATAGAGGCTATTCGCATTTCAGCCATACGTTGTGTCATTTATAAAAATATAGAAACCATCAGGTTGCTATCCCCCATGAAATAAAGGAATAAAAATCCATTTTTTCAGATGAAATTGACGTTTATGACCAACGCGACCCTCCCTCTTTGAGGGAATGAAATGTGAACAACCTCTACTTGGCAGGCCTGATACAGATATACACCACAATGAAATATCCCCTCGAAAATATCTCTGTTATCTTCAGATCATCATTTTTAAAACATCTTCTTTCGTTATGATCAGAGTTATTCTTTTTCTTGGTTTATCTAGTCTGATTTTAGGTATAACAGCCTGCAGCACCATGTCTTTACGTCCTACAGCCAGCGTTATGATTGGTGGTTAAAATTAAATCATTATAAAATGTTAAAATTTGCAAAATAGCGTCAAAAGCTAAAAAAATATTCGTTATAGTCAATAAAACTATGCTAAAGAATAACATCATGCTTTACGATATCATTATATTAGGCGCAGGCACAGCAGGAATCAGTGCCTATAAAGAAGCCATCAAATATACACAAAATATTCTTGTCATTAATGAGGGGCCATGGGATACGACCTGTGCCCGTGTCGGTTGTATGCCAAGCAAAGTTTTAATCTCAAGTGCTAATAGACTCTATGATGCGCAACATCTCGATCAGGTTGGAATTGAGGCTAAAATTGTTGCGGATACTTCGCAGATTATGCAACACATACAACAATTACGTGATCGTTTTAGTGCAGCAACCTTAAAAGATGTTGCAAAATGGCCTCAAGAACATAAAATCAATGGCAAAGCCCACTTTGTCAATGCCAACACTGTCGAAGTTAATGGACAACAGTATCAGGCAAAAAGCTTTATTCTCGCTGTCGGTTCAAAACCCAATATCAATTTAGAATGGCAAACCCACATTGGCAATAAACAACTGTCTTCAGACCAAATTTTTGAATTAGAGCAGTTGCCAAAGTCCATTGCAGTCATTGGCAGTGGCGTTATCTCCATTGAACTGGCACAAGCGTTTCATCGTCTAGGTGTAACCACAACCATTTTTGCTCGTAGTAAAAAAGTCGGCAGTTTATCGAGTCCATATTTACAAGAACTGGCTCAAAACCAGTTGAAAAAAGAACTGAATATTTTATTTGAGACCTTACCCGACCAAGTTTCATTACAAGACAATCAAGTCAAAATTGACTACACCGTCAACGGCAAAACTGAATCCATATACGTGGATTATCTTTTAAATGCGACAGGACGTACATCGTTACTTTCTACGCTTCAATTACAAAATATTCATCCCGAATTTCAACAGATTAAAAGTCTTCCAATTCATCCTGACACCAAACAACTGGCAGACTACCCAATTTTTGTTGCAGGCGATGCATTTAGTGCAACCCCAATACAACATGAAGCAGCGCACGAAGGACGTATGGCTGTGCATAATTGTCTAAATTATCCACAGATTAGCTCGATTAAAACTCGCCCAGCTCTAGGCATTATGTTTTCATCTCCAGAAATGGCGACTGCAGGTTCAAGTCATCAGCACCTAACGGAACAAAAAATAGATTTTGTTACAGGACAAAGTTCATTTGAACGTCAAGGCAGAGCCATCGTTTTAGGGAAAAATATGGGGGCAATCGAAGTTTATATTGCCAAAGACTCACGCCAACTTTTAGGCGCAGAATTTTTTGTTGAATCTGCTGAACATATGGTGCACTTGTTGAACTGGATGATTGATGAAGGATGTACAATTGATGAAATCCTTAGCAAACCGTTTTACCATCCAACCCTTGAAGAAGGGCTCAGAAGTGCTTTTAAAAATGCAAAAATCAAATTAGATCAATAAATTATTTTTAATCAACAAAAATAAGGACAATAAACAATCCTTCTACGTTTAGATGATGCTCACCATTGATGAAAGGTCAATGGCTCCTCATTTAAGCTCAGAAAATTGGAATATTTTTTGCTTTTTAATTTATTATTGATCTTAAATTTTATCCTCCCTATAAGAGTGTGCTATGCGTTTATTCAAACTATCCCTATTGCTCGGAGCTGTCGGCTTAACGGCTGGTTTAATTGGCTGTTCAACTGCGACGACGCTTCAAAAAAAACCAACCGCACTAAAACTTAAACAAGACGTTTTGACCGATGCAACACCTCGTTTGGGAATCATTGCCGCGTTCGGACAAGAAGCCGATTTACTGATTCAATCGACTCAAGACAAACATGAATACCTCATTAATGGTCGTAAATTCGTAACAGGTACACTCGAAAATACACCCGTTGTCATCACACTCAGTGGCATCAGCATGACCAATGCAGCAATGACAACTCAATTGATTTCAGACCATTTCAAATTAAAAGGTATCGTATTTAGCGGTATCGCAGGTAGTTTAAACCCAGACTACCATGTTGGTGATGTTGTGATTGCCAAGAGCTGGATTGCACCTAATGAAGTTTATTTTAATAACACAGACAACTTACCCAATGCCTGCGGTAAAGCAGGTGATATTTCCTGCCTAGGCATCAAACTCGCAGACAATATTCCCGCATGGAAAAACCAATTCCTTCGAGAAACAAATGTCATGAATGCAACAAACTATCAACAAGTTGCACTTACCAGTCGTTTTGGGGATACAGATGTTCCTATGGCTTATGGAGAAATGCGAGTCGATTTCCCTGTCGATAGTAAAATGCTCAATATTGTGACAAAAGTACAAAACAATACGCAATCAGCTCTTGAGGCCATCTGTTCAGGTGCAAATTGTTATCATCCAAAAATTGTCGTTGGACAACGAGGCGTATCAGGTGGGGCGTTCTTGGCAAATGCAGAATATCGAGAGTACCTACATAAACACTTGAAAGGTGATTGTGTCGATATGGAAACAGCTGCTGTTGCTCAAGTTGCATACTCAAACAATATTCCTTTTATTGCTTTTCGTAGTCTATCCGACCTTGCCGGAGCAGATCATGATCCAAATGTTGCTGCATTCTTCGGTTCAGGAATCGCTCAACGCAATGCCGCTAAATTAACGATGGCATTCATTAAAGAATGGAATGCTGAACAATAAAATAACGACCTCCTCAATACCAACTGAGGAGGTCTTTTTTAAACTTGAAACATACTTTGATAAAACAGCCTTCTTTTTAAAATCCGACCACTTTATTTCGGCCTTCTTCTTTCGCACAGTACAATCTTTGGTCAATTGTTACCATTAAGCTTTCAGGGTTATCCCCTTCCATTGGAATAATCGATCCAACACCAAAACTAGCAGTCAAAGAAGCAATATAATTATTGAGCTGAATTGAAGTTGCTTCAATACGGCATCGGATACGCTCTGCAATTAACATCGCCTCTTGATGATCGGTCATTGGTAATATAATAATAAACTCCTCACCACCTAATCGTGCGGCAATATCTTGAGTCCTTACTTCAGACTTTAAAATTTGGGCGACCGTTTTCAATGCAGTATCACCTGCACTATGACCATAGGTATCATTAAATTTTTTAAAAAAATCAATATCAATCAAAATAATAGAAATAACTGTTTTAAAATGAACTGCAATATCCCACTCTCGTCGTAAAAATAAATCATATGAACGACGATTTGCGATTTCGGTTAAACTGTCCTGATAAGATAAAGTTTCCAACTCTTTTTGCAATCTAATTAATTCTTCTTCGTTTTTCTTTCTTTCACTGATATCAAACATAAACCCAACAAGGAATTTTGTTTCCCCATTACAGCGGATCACATGTACAACATCACGAACCCATATATAACGACCATCTGCGGTTAAAGCTCGATAATCTGCTTCATGGTCAATACCATCTCTGGACAATGTCACACAATAATTAACAGCCCATTCACGATCCTCAGGATGCATCCTATCCGCCCAATCAGAAACATTATCCCAATGAGACCACCCTAATAACTCCTGAATCTGAGGCCCTATATATGTAAATCTCTGTGCTTTCCAGTCAATTTGCCAAGGGATTGCATTGGTAGATTCTAAAAGAGTTTTATAAAATTCATTATCTAACTCTATATTTTTATTAACAATATCAAAATTTTTATGCATATATTTTTATCCTTCTAGTATAAAATAATTGATGGTGGACGATTGGCTGTTGCCTCAGGGGCAATAAACATATCCTCTCTTTTTCTAAAATAAAGTTAACGCCTTAATACCATTTCTTTCTCTTTAAACTCCCCCAATAGACGTACACCTAATAATGCTTATTATGTTACTCAATATATGCTGATTTTTTGAGAATCTAAATATCTGTTCATCTGATATTGCTCTTTTTTGAGTAATACCTTTAATAATTTCTAAATCCACGAATTACGATTATTTTAATTTTATTATTTCAATTATGATTATTTAACTTCCGCATAAAAATAAACCCCCGACACTTGGTCGGGGGTTTGAATAATGAGCTGGCGATGACTTACTCTCACATGGGTAACCCCACA
>NZ_JBCNKN010000010.1:0-91838 GCF_039596015.1 Acinetobacter sp. | reverse complement strand
ATAAAAATAATAAACATTAATTAAATATTTTATTTATATTAATCAATATATGATTCTATATCGTTAAGAATGCTGGATATAATATTCTTTTTATAGTCTAAATTTTTTAAAATATCTTGGTTGTTTTTTATATGATTTTTAAGGCAAAAGTTAATGTCAGGAAATTGTTTGCTGAGTTCTATAGTTAGCTGTATTTCCAAAACTTTTCCTGTTTTCTCAAGTTCAATTAATTTGAGCTTTTCAGTTAAGACTCTTGTAGCTTTCTCCTTGCAGTGTATGATTCTAAATTCGGTCAATTTATCGGTTTCTGAATAATAAAAATTACCAGATTCATCATATTTTTTTCTTACATATCCAAATTTCTCTAATTCTCGTATAAGAGAGTAGGTCTGCGATTTAATTGCTTGAGATTGATTCCCAAATTTTATCCAAAGATCTTTTGGTTTGTACCATGTAAGAAGAATTTCGTTCTCAATCAGCAAAAGAAATTCTGATTTAAGCGCATGCTTAATTTCGTCCATCTGAAATTTTACAATAAAAATGAGGATTATAGTCCCTTTTATTCATTTGTGCCTAAACATATTAGAAAAAATTGATTTTTCATGTGGGCTATCTCTAAGAAGTTTTAGATTATTACTGTTTTAGCAGGGGTATTTTTATAAGTCTATAGTTGATGAGGATTATAAGCCGTGGATACTTAATCCTCAAAAATGAATAGTTCTATTCTTTATGGGAATAGAACTTATGAACGATTTAGCACAAAAAATTGGACTTGCGATTCGCACATGTAGAGTTGATCGGAAAATTACCCAAGAAAAATTAGCATTACTTTGTAATATTGACCGTAGTTATCTAGGTCGAATTGAGCGGGGAGAAGTGAATATTACAGTTCTTAAGCTCTATGAAATCGCCCATATCCTTGAAGTCGAACCTCAAATTTTATTGCCGAGAGATTAATGAGGGATAACCTTATTATCTAGAATATTAAATCCGCATATCCAGTATATTTAGCGTAGATAATCAAAGCTGTATAACTTGTTTCACAAGTGAGTGTATCTAAGTCAGGGTGCTAATTGGGGGGATTATTGATTTAAAATCATTTATTTGGTTGCACCGTTAACCTGTCTTTTTTAATTTTAAATGTTCTGCGATTAGCAATTTTTTTTGAAAGATTAGGATGTCGTCCAAATAGTTGTTTAATGAAAACTGGTTGACCAAGTGGAGTCTTACTCCATAGAGTATCATTTTCTACGTAAAGTACTTTCTCAGTACGTGCAGCTTTAATAAAGCTTTCTCGAAGTACATAGGCTGCTGCTTTAGCGATATCACGCTCATTCGTTTGCTTTCTAATTGGAACAGTAATAATTAGTAGGGTACGAGTTATATAAGTATATGTACCTAAGATTCTAACTTTTGATAAATTTAATGGCTTTATTTGACTTTGCAGTGCTAAATAGGCAGGCGATTGCAGTACATCCTTAGTATCTTGACGTAAATCGTCTATTTCTTGACGTGTCATTCGGTAGTCATCTGGAAATTTAGACATGAAACACAACTCCAAATTTAAGGCATTCTAGATCAACTTAATATATTTTGAGGATTATAATCCTCTTTTATGCTAATCTTGCTTCACTTAATAATAGTAAAAATACTTGGTTTTGTGTGTTTTGGGATCATCTTTATGAAAAATATAAATTTATTTATTATTGTCAGCTCATGTTTATCTTTTATTGGGTGTGTAACGGCTGATTCAATCAAGCCTAGTGATGTAAAAGCTTATAAAACCCCGAATAATTTAATCATGTCTAAATCTCTCAATGGTAAAGATGACAATGGTAAAGAGTATCTATTTCAACCAAATGTGCCTGATGCTTTAATTCCTCATGCCTATATGAGTAACTTATGTACTAGTCAAGAGGGACGTTTTTTTCAAATGTCTAAAAGCGATTTTCGTTATTTAAAAGGTACACATATTTCGGCTTTAGATAATCAAAGTCTGGCCTCTGCAATGGGCACATTTAAATGTGCATCAAAAAAATCATGGAATGTTTCAATTGAGCCTACCTCATCACGTATAGGTGGAATCAATCAGCCTTTAAATTTGGTAACTTTAAAGACATTTGTAATTTCTGATGATGAAGTATATAACAATGTAGCTGCCTACCAGTCAAAGAAAAATATTGAAGACAATAAGAAAAAGCAAGCTATTGAACAATACAAACTTGAACAACAACAATTGAAAAATAAGTATGAGAGAAATCTCATAACCAATGCTCCTAAACCGAAAGATATTGGTCAAACGATTTGTAAAAATACAGGATTGTCTGAATTTACAGGAACTATCGTTCTAGGGCAGGCAACGTATCGGCAAGTTGATGGTTTGGTCATCGCTAGTTTAGAAGGTTTTTCAAATGATCGTACTAATCTGAAAATCAATATCAAAGGTTGGTTGAATAATTTCAATCAAATCTCATCAGGACCAAATGTTTTATATAAACAGACACCGTTAGAGTCAGGGAGAGTTATATGGGATGATAAGCAGGGATGGTATAAATGTGATTACTAGGTATTGAAGATAGCTTGATTGGATGTATAGGCCACCTTTCTGAGAGTGGCTTCTTTTACTGAAATGTTTTATCATTAAATAATACTTCATAGTTATTAATAACTTAAATTAGCGGGGAGCATAAAAATAAAAAAATTAATTAAAAAAAATATTATTTTTTAGCATCTTATCAATCATATTAAAAATTTTTAATTAGAATGTAAGGTTGAGCTTTAATGTAAGCTTATGATTGTTTATTAATTATAGGGTACGCATCGCATATTGTTGTGGATTCTTTCTTTTCGTTTGTTTTTTAAACAATCTTGTGAGTATTGATAGCTATTCTCAGAGATTCAATTTAGTTTTATTGTTTCTACTGGTAGAATGTTCCAGTAAGTACAATAGTTACTGGATAGAATCACCAGCCAATGAATAAAATAAATTTTCCTTCGACCATGAAGCCTATGTTTTCAGGGCATGAAACTTTTCCTTTACGTCAATTGTGGTTAAAAAAGGCATATCACCAAGTTTTTAAGTTTTATGAAGCTGATAGTGATTATGCTCCTAAAACCGTTTTTTCAGCTCCTGACGCTATTGAGCGATTTGGTGTTGGTAAGAATATGGTTGCGGCTATTAAACATTGGGCATTAGCTTGTGATGTTATTAGAGAACATACGGATAAGAATGGATTCGAAATTGGAGAAATTGGATATTTACTCTTTGATGAGAAAAGTGGCGTTGATCAATATTTAGAAAGTGAAGCTACTCTTTGGTTATTACATTGGTTACTAGCCGGAAGGGCAAGACGTACAGCAACTATTTATTCTATTTATAATTTTATTCAAAATCAGACCTTTACTGAGTTGGAGGTGAAAAAACTTATTTCTGATCTAGCCCTATCTAATCAGAAAGGCAGGTCTGATGTAACGTTATCAACTGACATAACGACAAGTTTGAAGTGCTATTTTTCATCGCATGATACAGAGGATAATATTGAACCTTTACTTGCAGGCATTGGTTTACTATCAGAAATTAGTAAAGGGCAATATCGTTTTAATAGAGGAAATCAATATTCATTACCTGATCAGGTTTTTGCATTTGCATTACTAGATTTTTGGGAACAATGGGAATTGATTACTAATACTTCTCAAAAAACTTTGTCATTTAATTTAATTGCTCATGACTACGGGTCTCCTGGGCGAGTATTCAAGTTGGATGAAAGTGCCGTTGGCGATCGTCTTTCAAGAATTTCAGAGATTACTAATAATTATTTGCAGTGGACTGATAGTTCTGGAATTCGTCAGGTGAGTAGAATTGGTACAGAAACTTTGGGATCTGTAAAAATGCGAATTTTAAGAGGTGCGTATGAGTAAGAAATTATCAGAATTAGTATCAGTACATCGTAATTTCTTACGCTCAATTCGTTTAGATACTGATCTAGGTCGAGCCGATGCAATAAGTGGCTACATTTTACAGTCTCCTGCAAAACAGTTACTTGATATTACAGGTAGTTATTTACAGGAGTCACAACAGAAAGCATTTACTTGGACAGGACCATATGGTGGTGGAAAGTCATCTCTTGCTTTAACTTTAGCTTCTTGTGTTAATGAAAAGAAAGATATTAGAGATTTGTCACGCTCTATATTGGGCGATGAAATAAATGTTGGTATTAAGCAATATTTCTACACAGATGAACCTTGGATTGTACTGCCGATAGTAGGGAAAAAGACTTCAATTGAATCGCAAATTCAGACGACGTTAAACTCCATAGATGAACAATATAAATCACTAATTAATCAAGAAGATTCGATTATAAATCAATTGGTTAAGCTGACGGAGGTTTTGCCAAAAAAATCTGGGGTTTTATTATTAATTGATGAGCTTGGAAAATTTTTAGAGTATGCAGCATATTCTGGAGAAGATATAGGATTTTATCAGGACCTTGCTGAAGCAGCGGCAAGATGTAAAGGAAATCTTGTTATTATCGGGATCTTACATCAATCTTTTGAGCAATATGCAGCTAAGTTAGGAAGTAACGTCCAACAAGAGTGGGCGAAAGTACAAGGCCGTTATATTGATATTCCTTTAGTTACAAATACGGATGAAACTCTGGAGTTAATAGGTAAGGCGATTCATGTTGAGACTCAATATGAAGAAGCAAGAAAAGTTGCTGAAAATGTCTCCAAGGTTATTCACAAAAGAAGACCAAGCGCTGTATCGAATCTTTCAGTTTTATTGGAAGCATGTTGGCCACTTCATCCCGTAATGGCTGTTATGTTAGGACCTGCATCAAGGAAAAAATTTGGTCAGAATGAACGCAGTATCTTTAGCTTTTTAACTTCGGTAGAGCCACTAGGATTTTCTGAAGTATTACAAGGAATGGATGGCGAGATATTTGACTATTATTGGCCTCATCAATTTTGGGACTATCTACGGGTTAATTTTGAACAAGCAATATTAGCTTCTGTAGATGGACATAGATGGTCAATCAGTGTAGATGCTATTGAAAGAGCTGAGGCGATCTTTTCGAATGTTCATGTAAACTTAGTTAAAACAATTGCTCTTATCGAAATATTTAGAAATGGATCAGGCCTCGTTGCTGAGGATCAGTTATTGAATTGCTCAGTGCCTAACGCATCTATTACTGAAATTCAGGATGCCTTAAATGACTTAGCAAAAGCATCAATTTTAATTTTTAGAAAACATACAGGTGCTTGGGGTGTTTATGCAGGAAGTGATTTTGATATTGAAGCTGCACTAAATACTGCCACTTCAAATGTGTTGGATGTTGATTATAAAGAATTAAAAAATACCCTTGCATTTACCCCTATAACGGCTCGTAGACATTATTGGAATACAGGGGCTATGAGGTGGTTAAACTGTTCTATTGTTTCTGAAAGAGACGTGAAAAAGCATATTGACTCTTTCCAGACTCAAGGAAGTGCTTTTGGTGAGTTCCTACTTGTAATTCCTGATATTATTGTTAAAGATAAAGATAAAGATGAAATAGGCAAGAATGAACAATTAGTTTCAAAAGCTTTTGCTAAAGGAGTCTTAGTTGGTTTCCCTAAAAATGGAGATAATATCCAAGGGTTAGCGAAGGAACTCGCAAGCTTAGAGTTTATTAGAAATAATAGCCTCAAATTGCATTCTGATAGTATTGCTATGAGAGAAGTGTTAGCAAGAATTCAACTCGTCAAGCAAACTTTGAATGATGAGTTAAAATATGCTTTTAATAATTGTTTATGGCAGTGGGGTAAGCAGACATTTACTGGTAGTTTGTCCAAAATAGCATCAGATTTGGCTGATCAAATTTTTAATTTATCTCCTAAAGTTAGTAGTGAACTTGTTAACAGAAATACTCTTTCAACTAGTGCAGTTAAAGCCCAGAAAGATCTTTTAAGAGCATTGCTTGCAAATGACAATATTGAAAACCTAGGTTTTGAGAATATGTCTGCAGCTGCCAGCCTTTATAGAACAACTATTAAGGCCTTCAATATTCATCGTTATCAAAATGATACTTGGGAGATATGTGCACCTGAAGCAGAATTTGATCCATGTAATATTGTTGGGGTATGGAATGGAATAAAAGATTTCATAAGTAAAGCAAAGGGTGTAGTCAATCTCTCTGAAATTTTTGATTTATTATCTAAAGCTCCTTTTGGTGTAAAGAAAGGTTTACAGCCAATTTTAGTTTGGGCTTTTTTTATCTCATATAAACAGTATATTGCCGTTTATACGGATGGGATGTTTACCCCAGATCTAAATGAAACATCAATTGATGAATGGTTGCAGTCACCTAAAAGAATCAGTTGGAGGTTTGTAGAGCTTAAGACTAGTGAGAAAAGGATGTTGAAGCTCTTAGCCAATTCTTTATCATCACAGTTAAGCTATCCAGTTAGAGTTGAACCGTTAGACTCAGCTAGAGCTTTAGTATCAATAGTTTTTGGGCTCCCGGCATGGACTCGTAAAACTAATTCACTATCTAAAGAAGCGAAAGTTATTCGAGATATGCTTTTACATGCTTCAGATCCCCATAAGGTACTATTCACTGATTTACCTGCTGTATTTGAGTCTACTAATGCAGAGTTAATAGTTGAACGTACCTCGGAAGTCATCAATGAGCTTATTTCTATCTTTGAAATTAGATTACGTAAAATAGAGAAAAATTTACTCACTGCTTTAGATCAACAAAATATTAATTTAGATTTACTGCATCTGCGAGCAAAAAATATATCTGGGATTGGTGCTGAGTTTAGATTAGAGGCTTTTATTACTCGTATGGCATCTTATAGTGGATATACTCATGAGTTAGAAGGTTTATTAATGTTGGCACTTGGTAAGCCAAGTGATACATGGACAGATCATGATATAGATGCAGGCGAGCTTCAACTTATTGCATGGGCAACTGAATTTCGACGTCTTGAGGTTTTCGCTGGTATCCGTGAGAGAGAACCAACTAGACAGGCTATAGGGATTGTTTTGGGTGGTAAGCAAACTATAACAGGCTCTTTTGATGTTTCTGAACATGATGCTAATGATATTGAAGGACTATCTAATCAGTTAATTGAGGCACTGGAAAAAGGGCAATATAAAAAAGAAGTGTTCTTGGCAGCTTTAGTTGATGCAGGTTCTAAGGTAATGCAAGAGCTACAGCATGTGGATGGAGGTAAGGCATGACTGAACATCATGTTTTAGGATTATCAGGAGGAAAAGATAGCGCAGCTCTTGCAATCTATATGCGTCAAAATTTCCCCGAGTTAAAAATACGCTATTTTTTTACCGATACAGGGAAAGAACTTCCTGAAGTTTATGAGTTCCTAGCAAAGCTTGAAGGTTTTTTAGGTCAGAAAATCGAATATATTAATGGCGATCGTGATTTTGATTTTTGGCTTCGTCAATACAATAATTTTTTGCCTAGTGCACAGACCCGATGGTGTACCAGACAATTAAAGCTCACACCTTTTAAAAATTGGATTAAACCATGGCTAGATCAGGGAGATAAAGTATATAGCTATGTTGCAATTCGTGCAGATGAAGATCATCGTCAAGGTTTGGTGTCTCAACATAAAAACCTAGAAGTTATATTGCCTTTTCGTGAACATGGGATTGATAAGCCAGGTGTTTATGATTTGCTAGAGTCCTCCGGTATTGGACTGCCAGCTTATTATGAATGGCGTTCTAGAAGTGGTTGTACGTTTTGTTTCTTTCAACAAAAAATTGAGTGGGCAAGATTAAAAGAACGCCACCCTAAAGCATTTGAAGATGCAAAGACTTATGAGAAAACAGCAATAGATTCAGGTTCTCCATTTACTTGGACGCGAGGAGAATCGCTAAGTGATCTTGAAAAACCTGAGAGGTTGGCACAAATTTATAAAGATTATGAGCTAAGAAAACAAAGGGCTATGCATCGAAAACCTGTTAATCCACTACGCCCCCAAAGAATAGATACTATTGATATTGATGATCTATACTTGGAGGATGAGGGGGCTGGGGCTTGTTTGGTTTGCCATAAATAAGTTTAATCATGGAATTTTTCATAAGTTAAGCAAATTGTATTTTTATTCCTAGAGATTTTATCTAGGATACCTTGTATTGCTTGTGAATGATCATCAAGAGAGTCTACTGGTAGCATTCTTACTGTAGTCTTATGTGAAATGCTTGGTAGTTTTGAGATATCAATACTTTCATGAAATAGCCTATAAGTGGTATTAAACTCATCTGAATTGTCTTTAAATTCTAGTTCTTGGCATATCCAAAAAGCAGCTGAAGCCAAATTATTTCCTATAATTTGTAATAGATTTTTAGTTTTATCTAATTTATATGTTGAACCTAAGAATTCAATTTCATTTGGGAAACTAATACACTTTTTCTCTCCTGTTGATGAACATGAAATAAGAAATAGTTTTGCTAAACCAAAACATGGTCTATTTGTCCTAGGTTGGCTTGGTCTAATAATGGAGGCTGCAGTACTTTGCTGTAAACTCATAGTTATGTCATTACGTAAGACTCCAACTAATTTATAGTTACTAAATTTTTGATAAAATTCATTAAAATTTATACCTAATAGTTGTTTGTTTTTAGGAGTCATGTCATAGAGAGTATCATTTAAAGTAAGTCCATAAATATGATAGGTTGAAGTATCAAAAAACATAGAGTTTTTTACTAATCTCTTTTTTAATGATAATGTCATGAATATTAATGAATTATTTGGTTGGTTACGAATAAGGCCACTTAGATCACAAGGTTGAGTGATGTTGACAAAAGCTTCGTATGAGTCTGAGGTTGAATTGTCTGCATGTACTAATACAGCTCCAAATGGTAATTTCTCTAAAATCTCCCGTTGAAGTTGATCTTTAGTGATGTCATGGATTTTGAAAGTATTAACACCACCCTGAAAAGAATAATGTTGTAATAACTCTCTATGCAGTGTTATGGAGTCTTCATTTGAATGATGTGTTAATAAATCATTGTAATTATGCTCATTAAGTGCGGTTCCTAAATTATCTGCATATGTATTTAGTGCGGTATTAGTTTCCATATGCCATGAATGTTCACGTGAAATGAAATCATGAAAATGATTGCTATATGGTTGGGAATCTGAAATCGCATCTGTATGAATACTTTTCATAATAAATGTATCTAACTGCCATAAAGACTTAATAGTATTCTGTTTGGCTGACTCTAAAACGTTTTCCCATTGTTTAATATAATGCCTACTTGCATTTGCTATTGGTCTTTGTTTAATGGCTTTCTCAGCCAGCATTCTTAATCCAATATAGCCAAAACTTTCTGCCCTAATTTCTTTTTTAATTAATATCGTTAAACCAGCACCACTAATTCTAGTTTTTATATAAAAGTCAGATTTTGTCTTTGACTCTAATATATTTTCATGACTAGTTAATAAAATAATTGCTGGTAGGTTATCTTTTTCTGAAAGCTTAAGAAGTAGATCACTAGATTGACTGTAACCATTTTCAAGAAACCAATCAACTATCAATAAATCAAACTTATCTAATTCATCAATATTGGTATTGTTCATATTTTCTAAACATTTAACTTCATAGACGTCAGTAGGAAATGCTTTTGTAATTAGCTCTTTGATACGAAGAAGCCACTCATTTTCCTGATATAAGCTTGAAAGAGATTTATAAGTTAATGAAGATGTAGATAAGCTATTTTTAAAACTATCAGAAAGAATTACTTCTTTAAAAAAAGCCTCATGAACAGTACCATCAGTTTCCAATTGATTACGAAATTGGTTTTGATGCTTATTTAGAAAGTTATCCATTTCCTCCCGAATTTCACTATCAGGATCTCTTAAAGCTTCAAAGAATGTATTAGCAGTTGTAAGAGCTTTTTTGAGAGAAATACCCTCAATTTCATCATCAATGATAAGGATTTTCTTTTTGCTTTGTTCTGGGGTCGGTTTCATATCAAATAGAGCTCTTCGGTAATTCAATGATAAAAGTTCTTAACTTTCCATCTTGTTCAATTTCATTAGACAAATATAATTTTGATTCGTGGTATTTTGCAATTTCTGCGGCTATATATAATCCAAGACCTTTACCCCCTCTTCTATTTGTAAAATAGGGCTTAAAAATATCTAGATGATAAGCTGGGTCAACCCCTGGGCCATTATCTCGGATATATATAATTTTAGTATCGCTCTCAATATTGAGTTCAATTAATTTTTCTTTTTCACCAATTTTTAACCCTTGGTCAAGCCAATATACTGAATTGGTCAGTAAGTTTTCCATAATTTGTGCTACTAATCCTCTAACCATCGTAACCTGCACTGGTTTTAGCTCAGAGGAATCATCAACAGTTATTTTATAATTAATATTATGTCTTTGAAGTTTAGGTGCGTATCCTTCAAGTATTGTTTTAAACTGCGCTGTAATATCATAACTTTCTTTTCTTTGTCTTACTGCCGGGCTTAATACATCAATACTTCTAATTCTTTTCTCAGTTGCGATTATTTGTTTACGTAATTCATTCATTATGTTTGACGTTTCTTCTTTATTGTCTTCGCTATTTTTTAATCGAATTAAAAGATTTGATGTATTCTCTGTTATGCGAGCTAACTCATGAGCAATAATATCTACCATTTGTCCCAAATTTGCTAATTCCAATATATCCGTATTGGTTTCGAAAGCCTTTTCCATTTTTGCATTTAATTGATTAATAAGCTCATTTTGATTTTTCATAACATTTTGAGCCATGTCAATAATATCTTTATCCTCTTGGCTTCCATTATTTGATAATGTGTTTAAGGCTTCACTAGCCTTTTTATATGATTCATCAGATTTATCTAAGGATTTTATGAATGCATCAGTTGCAACAATTTCTAATATTTTTTTTCTATCTTCGATTCGACTTTTTGTATCTTTAATAATTATTTCTGATATGAGGTCTTGTAATAGTTCAAATTCATTATTATTAATTAATGATTGTCTACTTGCTGTATCTTTTAAATTTGGATTTTTTATTTTACTAATAGATATTTCACCAACAGTTTGATAGCGATTGAAAGTATAACCTTGACTTTTAAGTGCCTTGCTATCCATTTTTAGCCAATCATCATTTAATCCACCAGTAAATCCTATTCTAAAACCATCTCTATAAATACTAAATCCGCCCACCCATAAATTTAATTCCTCTTTAATATTTTTGAGACTTCTTTCTACGGTACTAATTAGATCTTTACGATTAAACCAGAGAAACTTTATTTTAAGCGGACCTAAAAGATTTAATTGAGAACTTGAAGTGTTTAGTATTCTAGATAGATCATCAACTGACCAACTTCTAATATCTTGTGCTGATGAATCTTTCCATATCAAGCTTCCATGGAGAGCTGAATTTATCTGAGAAGGCTCAAATATATATTCTGCCTGTAGACTAGATTGTTCTTTTAACCAGCTTGGGATAGGGGTTATATTTAATCTGGTATCATTTAATAAAATATCAATTGGAAAGTCAGACTTCCCTTCTCTAAAAGGGCTTCTTAGTCTTTGAATATATTCTTTTACAAATATTTCTGTTTTTTTTAAGCTCCAATCAGATAATAGTTCGGTGATATGAATTTGTGTGCCAGTTATAAATGTTTCTGGACAATTAATTTTTTGAGTTTCAATGATGATTTCATCAAGATATAAATCAGGATTATCAAAATCTTGCCAATTAAAAAATATTGAATTACATATTTGATCATCAATGGTTTTAGTTATTACAGTTGCCTTATTTCCTAACTTCATCATAGATAATCGGCCTATTCCTTTTTCTCCTAAAAGGATACGATCTCCATTTGATTTCTTTGATAACTTAGAGGGAGTACCAATAGTTAAAAAAACTGATTCGAGTTCTGATTCGGTCATTCCATGACCAGTATCACATATCTTTATATTGTAAAAATTATCTTTAATTTCGGAGATTATATTAAATTTATTTTGCTCATTAATGGTACTTAATACTTGATCAATATAAGTTAGAAAAGTAGAGAGGGGGGCCGTGTTGAGTGAGTTGATATAGAGTTTGGTATTGATCTCTATTAGCTCTAAGGCTTTGTTTCTATTGATTTTTAAAGATGTGAAATCTTCTAGCGTTTTTGAGAGTACAGCTAAATTCATAGGGTAGTTAATAAATACTTTTACTCTCTTTGATCCCGCATCAAAAGCATTTTTAATTAATTCATTAAGAGCCATTTCATCAGACGTTATTAATTCTCCTCCTAAATGGCGTAAGGTTCTAGCTGCAACTTTAAATGAATGGCTCATAAATTATTAATCTCTAATATTGATTTGGGGGTATTTGAAGCCCAACTATAAATTTTTAACAAGATTATATTCTGTTTTTTCGGTTTTAGCTTTACAAGTATAGGATAAGCTTAAATATATCTAAAAAAAATCAGACGTCAGTCGGATTTTTCTATTCTAGTGTCATTACATGTGTTGCGTAATGGTAAGTTGTAAGTTTCAACTTATGTATCGCATGATAGAGAGATTATTACAATCTCGAAATATGCGTCAAAAATCTCACATCAACTGTCATTCAGCGGACGGCCTGAATGAGAAATTGACAGAAGATAAATTGACAGAAGATAAATGAATCTACTCTAAATACTAATAAAAAATCCGACATGAAGTCGGATTTTTTATTTCAAGGAAATTTCATTTGTCGCTAGGGAAAACTTATATGTCGCCTTACGCGTGACGCGAACGCGTCACACGACACATATGTTGACATTGGTGCCTTTTATAAAACAAAGATTTAGAGAACTAAGCGACAATCAGTTTCATGAAAATACGACAGATAAGCTGACATTTTTCTAGGAAAACGACACATAAGATGACATTTTGAGGAACGACATATTTTGACGCTGATCGTAGGTTTTGGGATTGATCTAAGCAACTCAATCTTTTATAAATATTACTGATTGTATGTAATCGAATAATTATGAATTAGTAATAAAGGCTTAAATAAAGATGACAGATGTTCAAGTATTAAATTACACAACACATGCTATTGAAGAATTAACAAAAAATATTCCAAAGATTGAAAGGTTTATGCCTCATAGTGCGAATATTTATAAAAGAATTATTGGGTTGCTTCGCCAAGCTGAGAAATTTATTTTACCTAATTGTTGTGATCTATTTGATCCAGATGAATTAAAGCAATCTCACATGGATTTATTCCATTTGCCATATCCAATTTGTGTTTTTGAGGCGCCATGGATTAAGGAAGAGGTACCGTCAATAGCAAGTGTAGGAGGATTGCCTACAGCAATATCAACAAAGCGTATTGCATTGTGTTGGGAGGCTAAACCAGGTCTTGAAATCATTCCAGGGTTGTTCAATATTTTAGATCGTTTTGAGCAAGGAGGTGCATTTATTGTACCAATTTTTTGGACTGTAAATGGTGGATGGCAAATTTCTTCTGGCGGTACTTTCGTACCTTATGACAATACAATTCGTCGATTAAGTATGGATGAATATATAGCAGACGACAAAATTTTACCTGCTTCAAAAGCCGCTGCTGAAAAATTAAGAAAAAATGGACAAGTCAAAGAAGTAAGCTCTCATATATTTGCTGAACCATTCATGTTATTGCCTGAAGCCTGTGAAGCGATGAGAAATAAAATTGGAGAAGATAATGTTTTTCAACAGATTATTTTAGATTGCCATGATGAGGTATCAATGGCAACTCAGGCATGTGCTATCCTTAATTGTGAAAATATTGGGACAACAAAAATAGAGGCTGTAGATAAGCTTAATAAAAAACGAATTAAGGCCGAGCGTGAACCATTTTATAGCTATAGAGTTTTGCAGATTACAGAAAAAACTAAAAATTCTTCTAGCTCTGGTCAGTCAGGTTCACACAATAGTCCTCGTATGCATTTAAGGCGTGGTCATATACGTCGCTTGCCTGATCGTGTTGTTTGGGTCAGAGCCACTATGATCAATGCTTCAAGTGAGGAAGGGCGAGTTGATAAGGATTATAATATTAAGCCTAGAGGTAACAAATGAATTAATTTTGTCTAAACTTTAATAGCCTTTTTTAATAAAAGGCTATTAAAAAATAAAGTGTTAAATAATTATAATGCTTGATAAATTGTGACTATTGCAGAGATTACTCCTAGTAATAGAATTATAGTTGAAGCGATCCAATGCTTTTGTAGTAGTTCAGGAACTAGACGAATACTAAGTCCATATCTTTCATGCCATTTAGCATTTGTTTTAAGTGTGTTATCCAATGCTCTTCCTAAAATATTAGCTAGTACATCTGCTTTCCTTAGAGTTGATTGATGTAATTTAACAAACTCTTTTTCTTCAAAAGCTCTTGCTTCTTCTTCACCTGTTAAAAAATCTTTAGCTGTAATATGATTTTTTGCCATTAGATTTTGTAATCTGGGATGACCAATATATGCATTACCATATAATGAAACTAACGCTCTTGAAAGATCAAATTTTTTATCTTCTTCCAAGGATATAGGTTTTCCATTTAATATTCTAAAGCGATGTTCTAGTGCTTGAAACCCATAATTAATATCTCTCATATTCCAATGGACCCAAATATAATTTTTATGTGTATTCATATAATTAAAGAATTCTTTCAACATTTCTTTTTCTAGAGAATCATAGTGTTCTTGAATTTTTTCATTACTTATTTTTTTTAATTCGGCTATCTTGTGAATCGAAAATGAGGATGTCTGGCCAGAAGCAAAATTACGAGTGCAAATAGATGTTACCCGGGGAGTTCTACCATCAGTTCTATCATAGAAACTTTCACATGAATAGTGAATAATAACTAAGTTGTCCTCACTCTTAGATAATTTATCTAATTGCCTCCTAGTTTTTCTATTCTTTTCAAATTTTTTTAGATCAGAAACCATTTTATGCCATTTTGAAAATTTTTATTATATAACAATAAAATAATCAGTGTGAGTTGTGAATTATTTGATCATTTAGTTAAATTTTTTAAAGCCCTAATTATGTTACTATTTTGATCATACATGGTAATAATTTGGATTTTGGGCCTATCCAAGACTCCCAAAATTTTACTTTGTCTAGATTTAGAGAAATTATGTACTCTCTTATTAAAAAGGATAAAGCCTGTTAAAATTTGGATCATATATTGATCGGGAGTCACACATGAACACTGAATTTGATCCTATAGTGTCTGAGTTTGATAGCTCCAAACATGAAGCCGAATACAATGCATGGTTCAAAGACAAAGTTGAGGCATCACAAGCAGATCAACGGCCTGGAATTCCACATGATCAGGTGGTTGCACGACTCAAAAAACGTCGTGAGGAACGTAATCAGCACTAATGATTGCGAAGAGAGCAATACTATTTAATAAGCTAACTGAGTAATGATATAAGAGATATAAAGCGAACTATTTGTAATTTAGTTGATTGCCCCATATCCTAACTCTTTCAACTTTAAGACATCTTCTCGTTTAAATAATTTAATTATTTTTGGCGTTCCGAAATAAACAGGTTCAATTAAACCTTGGGATTCTAAGTTTGTCACATGAGATTTGTGCATGCCAAGTAGAGTGCTGGATTCAGTGCCAGTAAGGTAACTTTTCTTTAACCTTAGTACTTTATTAAGCTCATGTCTTTCAACAAAATGCCAGTATAGAAAATCATGAATATGAATAAAACCTGTTTCAACCCAATATTCATGAAACCAGTTTGCAGAACAACTTAGTCGTATAAGTGTCTGTTTTACAGATATGAATTTAGGATTGTGTAGGTTTGCGATTAGCATGTTTAAAGATTGAATAGTGATTGAAATACTTAAATTATGTGATGTATCTTTTTCAAGGATGCCTTTTTCGACTAATCTGGCAGTTTTATTTGGACTGATATGGAGTTTCTTTGCTGCTTCATTTAAAGAAAGATAAGTTGGTAGCGGTTTAGGAAGTTGCTCCTCAAAACTAGGATAACGACCTGTAAGAGTCGGATAGTTAACTATTTTCTCAATAACTTCTTGGCTTAAATGTCTTACGGATTCTTGCAAAAATACGTTGTTAAACTCTCCATCGATATGTGGCCCACTAATTGGATGAATATCAATACTGGCGAGCTTTTCAGTAAGATTTTGAGGGGTAACTTTTAGTTTTTTTGCTAAGCTGCCGACCAAGATATATTTTTCATTGAATTCCTCTAAGTCTTTAGAATTAATAAAATAAGCCCATCTAAATCTGACTAATAATTTGTCTGCTTTTAGATAGCGAGTCCTAATCAAACACCGAATGTTTTCGTAATGAACATTCAGTTTAGTGGCCACATCGGTAATCGTTAGTCTTTGCCCATCTTTTCTTGGCGGTAGTTTCAGTTTTTTGGGTGAAGGATGAAGTGCTTTCTGAACAAGGAAATACTCTATATCACGGCTTGAAAGGAATTTACGGTTTTTAGGAATATCCTTTGAGACTATATAATGCAACTTATTGTTTTCTATCCATCTTTGAATCGTTGAGTAGCATATATCTAAGATTTGGCAGCTTTCCTGAATGGTTAATAAGTGGAATAAATGTTCTGGGGCCAATTCAGTGGGTACGGGCAATTGTTCAAGAATCTTTTTAGTATATTGTCCGAAATACATGGTATCCCAAATGAGGAATGGAACTAGCTGAATTCTTGGATGGACTTGATGAGACCTTTGAGATATCCAGTCAACCATCCTTTCTATAGAGGAATCACGATCCATAAAGAATAAATAGGTTATTTCAAGCAATAGTTCTATTGAGGGTGGGGCTGGATCATGGGCTGAAAATTTTTTAAGTGTGGACCAGAAGATTTTTAATAAATTGAATTTTTCTTGTTCTTCAGTTTCTATGAATTCTAAAAACCACCTGATATGTTTAGTTTGTTCATCTGATACTGTCTCAATTTCGCAATTTCTTAGATCACCTAGGCACTTTGAACAAATACAGATTTCGGTACGCAAACTACTGAGCGTTGATTGGCATCTAGGGCAAGTCGTGTGTAAGCGAATTTGGTGCTTCAGACAGGCATAGTACGGTTTAACTAGCCAAATTTTTCTCCAATAGGGTATTTCTTTTAAGCAAAGTGGGCAGAATCGTTCGATATCGTTTGAGAAAAAATAATCTGGTATTGATAGTTTATTTTTCCAGATTACATGCCCACGTAAAGTAGAACTATGCCTTTTGAGCGATAACTCTTTTAAAGAATGAGGGAGCTGAAATTTCTTGAGTATGTTAAGGAAGAGATAATCATGTGTGATTATTGAGCTTAACGTCTCTTTGTATTTGAGATCTATTTTAGATCGATAAAAGGTTGAGCTATAGATATGCCCATTCAGCTTGATGAGACGGATGAGAAAACTTCCAGCGGTTTCATCAGGAAATGGTATTGGGATTGCTGGTATTAAAGGCTTCTCTTGCATCAGTGATCACCCTTCATTCGTTGTACTAGTTTAGACGTGTCCATATGAAAAGGATTCTGTGTGGTCATATTGGTATATGAGGTAATGCCCTTATCCCACGCCAAAGAAAAATGCTGTTGAGTAATAACGTCACTATCAGCTAGCAGGGCGAATAGCAGTGCTTCTCTGATCAGTGAAATAATGTAGTGATGGTATCCTTTAGTTGAAGCGTAAATCTGTAGAACGAATAAGGGATTAATTAATCGCGGTAAAAATTTTAATGTGAGTCTTTTTTCAATATTCTGTTCTACTTGTGATAGGAACCCGTAAAGGGTTCCTGGTAATTGAGTTGAACCGATATTTAACCGAGATAACTTGAATGTTAGTGGAAAGCGTCGTGCAAGCTGGCTATCTATTTGCAATAAAGGTGCAAATTCAGGCAAGCCAATTAAGCAGGAACTTATGTTGGTTGAGTCTGTCACTGTTTTGATCCAATTACAGACATCAATATTCATCTTCCTCGATACCTTTTGCATATCAAATAAATGATGGAATTCATCCATAAGGATCAGTTCCGTTTCACAGAGCTTTAAGAGATAGCACAAACGTTCTGTCATCTGTGCTGTTGTTCCAGAAAGAGGTGCTGGATCATTCAAGGCTTTTAGCATCATGCCAGCAACAGATTTAACTGTTGCTGGCGATGGGATTTGTATATAGAACACAGGGACTACTCTTTTGGTGTAGCCATCTTCTTGTTTTTCATAACAAGGATTCTTTTTCAGGATTGATTGTGAAAGTGTCGTTTTACCAAGCCCACCTTCTGCAATAAGTAAGCTGCCAATAGGCTTCTGATAAGCTCTCGTCTGTGCTGAACAAGACGTAATACCGTCATAAGCTTTAGTAAACTCAGAGGAAGTAATAACCATGTTGTTAAGCTTTTTACTCAACTCAAGTGCATCTAACTTATTCATCATCAAACTCCAATGTTCCAAAATCATTATCAAGGTTTGATTGATTTAGAAGATCCATTTCAGAAGAAGAGATAAATGTTGAAGCTGATGGGTCTGTTGGTTGAGACACTGTACGCATATCCTGGTCTAAGAGATTCTTAAGTGTTTCAGGAAGTTCTAGTTTCAACTGCTTTAACTTTTTGTTTTTAGAGCAAGCATCTTTTTGAATACGTTCGTATAACTTCCATCGAGCGTACCATACGCGATGCTTTCCTAATCTTTGCTTATCTGCTTGAGATATCAGTTTAAGTTCCTTGCGAATTTCAAGATGTTCTTGCAGAGAGAGATTCTTGGTGTAATCAGGCTCTGTTGAATCCGCTCGTATTACTTCATCAATTGATGAGTGTTTGACATATACGTGCTCTAAATTGAGCTCATCAATCATCACAGTAACGTCAGTTAAGCCATTTGCTTCAAGGGTTGCTAACGCATGCGAAAAGTAGGTCAAATATTCAAATTTGACTTGTCCTTTATGAATTTTTCTACTGATTGGGCGACGGGCAATAATATCTACTTCATCAGTTGATATGGTTAATGGTGGGCAACTTTGAGTAGCATCTTTCCAAAATAGTATTGGTATTCGTCCCGTCATTGAGTGGATTGAGCAGTGATATATATTATGAATCCATTCATCAACATATGATTTCAGATTTTCTAGGGTAACACTTGCATGTTTTTTTGAGTCATAGTTTCCCCGAGCTTTAGGATTTGAATATGTTGTACCTGGTAGTTGTTGAATTATGCCAAAAGTAAGCGTACCAAAAAAACGCTCAATATGAGCTTTATTATCTGGGTTCCTGTTTTGAGCTGGTTGAATTGTAATTTTCAAATGATTACAGATATGGCTTAGTGCAGAATTTTTAAACTCGACTCCATTATCTGGAATAATTAAGGAAGGAATGCCCCCAGGTAAATTCTGAGATGGCCGTAAAAGCATATTTTTTAATAGAGCTAAGGTAGTTGTCGCACTTGGAGGAAGCATACAAATGTAGTAGCCAACAATAGCTCGGGTATGCACATCAATCGCACAACTTAGATAAGGGCGTCCAAGGGGAAGTTTCGTTGTCGAATCAATAATAATAATGTCTAGAATATGAGTATCAATTTCAACAAGCGATAGGATAAATGGGCTTTTTGTCTTTCGTCCTGCTGCTTTAAGAAGTTGTCTAGCTGTATGAGCTCCCTCGTTTCCTTTAATAAGTATATATGGATCATATAGTTTGAGCTTACGTTGGATTGTTCTAGTGGACGGTGGTTCCTCCTTCATGTCTTGCTCTAACATTTTTTGATTGATACTTACCTCAATATTTTGCACTGTTAGCGCAAGAGTTTCATCATTGATGACTTCATCTATAGCACTGAAGATAATTTGCTCCATTTGTGCTGTAAATCTGAAGTATTTATTGCCAGGTCTTTCTTTATAAAGATTAAGTAAATTATGGTCATTTTCTAGATATCTACGAACCCAACGTACTACTGTTGATGTACTAGGAGGGAAAGGGTCATCTATCTTTTTAGCAATTTCAGGAATTACAGCTCCAATTTTTTTATGAGAAAAGTAGTCATCTAACGTGGTAATAATCACTTTTATATAGTTTTCAGCTCGTCTAGTCTTATCAAGTAATTGATCATTGAGTAAGAGCTTATGGGGAGCAGAGGTACATTGAATCTCTCCTGTTTTATATCTTTCAGAAAAGCTATTAATCGGGATATTACTTATTTTTCCACCATTCACTGCAGAAAAACGAACTACATTGTTGTGTACATAGGTCACTTCAAAATTTGTATCTTTAAAAGAAAAACGTAGGCCTACTTGAGGAATAAAGTCAGGAAGAGTCATCTTAGATTCCTCCTTGTTTATTATTTGGCGTATTAAGCTTTATATATTTATGAAAGATGAGAAACTCACCCAACTCCAAGGGCAAGCTATTGTTTTTTAATATGCTCATCAATTGGCTTTTAATCAGTGATGTACCAGGTGTCAGCAGGGATAGAGCAAATTGAATTTCAAAACTAGACCAGCTTCTAGCATGACTTCGCTGATTGTAATGCAGTAAGATTTTTGCTTCTGCTTCAGAATACAAATCATGTCGATCAATAATACCAAAATTAATTCCGCTTGGAGCTAAGAGAGTTTTCAAACATTGATAACGTTCGATGTCTTCCTGATCTAGAAACCTTTTTGAATGTTTAACTTCATGGAAAGCAATCTTTTCATTTGTATATTTGATGAGAAAGTCTGGATAAAGAAATTGATCGTGGCTTATTGGAATTTTTAAGGCTTGGGTACGATAGTATTTAACAGATGGATTTCGCTCAAGTTGTATTGCATGTGCTAATTCCAGTTGGCTTTCATAAGGAATCATTCCGTTATTCTTATAACTAGAAAATAGTCCTGTTCTTTTTCCTACACTGCCTTGACTAATATGTCGTTGACCATGCAAGACGCCATCAAGATCAGGTTTTTTATTGAATGCATTAACAATCTGCTGATGTAATGAGTCTGGGAAATTGTCCCATGCATTATTTGTAAAAATATTCATGATATATCTTCCATATATGTTTCATTCGATGTGCACTTTTTTGTTTTTTAGGGACGATAAAATTCGTTTTGTAAAAACAAAATGCCAGTGCAACTCTTGACGAATGGCTCTACACGGAAGATACTTGGATTGTCAGGTCTCTATATCTAGGTGTAGAGCCAACGGATCCGAAAGGATCCGTTTCTATTTGTGCTTTATGAAATTCTTGTCACAGCGTCTCCTTAATTTTTTCGAAAGTAAAATCGGGTTCTATAATTCCATCCTTTAGACCAAGTTTGACTGCGATCTGATGGCTTTTACCACGGACAGGGATTTTATTTGAATTTAAAACTTGATGAACTAATTCTGGAGTGAATCCATTCTGACGAGCCCAATCCGCAATAGATAGACCCCGTTTCTGAAGTTCACTTCTTACTTCTTGAGATGTTCTCATCATGAAAAGATTACTTAATAACCATTAATAATTTAAAAATATAAGGAGAAAAGATAAAACTCAAGTATTAATTTATAAAAAAATCTATTATTTTTCAATATATTATGTATTATTCTGATTTTTAAAAATGTTGATTACAAAAAAAATATCATTAATTCAATGTCTTAAGTAATAGTATTGTTAATTTATAAAACTAAAAAATATTTAGATTTTTACTTGAAATTAAATAAAAAACCTATAGTTATAATAAAAAGTAAAAGTTAAATTTGATATAAAATTTTGGAGAAGTAGATGGGGGTTGTAGAAAAGAATAAAGCTGAAAAAGGTAGATTCAGTACAAATGAAGAGACAAAACGAATTGTCTGGATTCAAGCTGCTGGTCATTGTGAATTATGTGGTAATGATCTTACTTATGATTATCGCGTAGGTAAAACTATGCGGTGGGGGGAGGTTGCCCATATCATGCCAGCTAGTCCTAAAGGACCTAGAGCCGATAAAGAACATGATGGGACTAAAGCTGAAGCACTTACAAATAATAGTGATAACCTTATGCTGTTGTGTCCCAATTGCCACGACAGAATCGATCGTGATGCAGATGGATATCCAGAGTCTGATTTAACTGATTTACATCAGGATTATTTAACGCGTATCAAATTGGCTGCCACGACCCCTGATGGAGGGAGAGCTGTTCCAGTAATTGTACAAAGCCAACATTTTGCTACAACAAATGAAATTTCTACTAGAGATTTATTAATGGCTATGTCTGCTGAAGGACTTACTGCAATTGGTCATGAAATTAGGATTATTTTTCCGCCTCCAGGGCCTCGCGGGAGAGATAAACTTTATTGGCAGCAAATTAAAGATAGTATTCAGTTCGAGTTTGAAAATAAATTAAGAATGAGGGGTGGTTCATATGGTGATATGCCTACCTTAGCAATTGTAGGATTAGCAGATATCCCAGCACTAATACTTTTGGGCCAGTCAATAGGTGATCGTTCTAAGCGATTACTTTTCTCTGCTAACCGTGAACATGGTTTGAAGTGGCCAGATACATCAGCAGCAGCGCCAAAGTTTATTTTTTCATTACCTCCAGAAGGGACTGGGCCAATTGCATTAATATTATCTGTTTCAGCTCAATTACCTAAGCAAGATATTATAGATGTGTTAGAAGATGCTCGCGTAGTTGAGTTTTCTATTCCTGAACCAAGTTATATGGTGGTAAAAAATCGTAGTGTAATTCATGAATTTCGTAATGCGCTACAAGTTTGTTTAAGTCAACTTGAAGCAATTACTAAAGATCCTATTCATGTTTTTGCTGCCCTCCCTGCTGCATTGGCAATAGAGTTTGGTGCTTTATTAACCACAGAACATCAGCATCCTTATCGTATTTACGATAGAAGCAAATTACATAATAACGCATTTATACCGACATTAAGTTTGGGTTTAGATTCTAAGGAGATATATTAATGAATATGCTGAATATTCCATCTAAAGTTGACAGTTGGGAATACCTATTATTACGAGCGGCACAGAATATATCGCTTTCAGAGTCGAAATATATCCAAATAATGGAGCGATATAATCAATTAGAAAAAATCTTAACTGCATCTAACAACCCTTTATTAGCTGAAGCACATATTTTCCCTCAGGGTTCTATGCGTTTGAGAACAACGATAAAGCCTGTCTTGGGAGCACCTGCTGATCTAGGTACAGTTGATGCTGATGCCATCATTTGGTTGCCGAATGCACAAGGCGTTGAGGCCAGCGTTATTTTAGAGGCAATTGAAGAACGTTTTAAAGAAGGTGCTCGTGTTCAAAAGGACATACAACCTTTACGTAGGGGAATTAGAATTGTTTACGCTGATGTTGACCCTGGTTTTCATATCGATGTTACACCTGCTCGCGCTATAGATGGGAATGATGAGGAAAAAGGAGAGGGTAAATTAGAAGTACCTGATCGTGTAACTGGTTGGAAAGCAAGTAGTCCAATACCCTATGCCAATTGGCTCAAATATGTGTCGTATCAAAAGATAGAGTTGGCAATGGAAAGTTATGATTTGGTGAGGAAACATCAGACATTTGATGCTGCAACACAAGAGGAACTTCCTGCATATTCTGATTATTCAGATATGAACCCATTAATTGCCACGATTAAACTATTAAAACGTCATAGAGACGAATGGGCAATTCGTACTGGTTGTAAAGATTGGAGACCGATCTCTGCTGTTATTACAACATTGGCGACACACGCCTATTCTGATGTAGTAAAGATGTCAGCTAGTAACCCCCTTAGACCTCTGGATGCAATTTTAGCTATAGTTCGAAAAATGCCAGATTATATTCAATATTTAGGTGGACAGTTTTTTGTTTGTAACCCTGAAGATGCAGCCGAAAATTTTGCTGAAAAATGGAATAGGGTAGGTGAAGGATATAAATATAAAGAAGCTTTTTTTCAATGGCATACTAATGCTATGGCTTCTGTATCCATTGGGTTAGAAGATTTTAGTTCTTATGAATCATTTGAAGCTGTTATAAAGGAAAAATTTGGTTTAAGTGGATCTTTCATTTCACAAGTGAATAGAGAAATTCCTCCTGATTGGACACAGCCTGGAAGGGTTGAGGGAACAACTAGAAATGCAGCAGCAATTGGAATATTGTTTGGTGGTGAATCAAATAGTGAAAACATTCAAAATACTGTTAAACCGGTAGGTCGTCTTGGCTGAAAATATAGAATTATTTGTAGAACGTGGTATTGCTGAGTTAAAAAAAGTTTTAGGGAGTAATACAGACGAATCCTTATTAAGACCTTCCCCAACAAAAATTGGGGAGGCAGCTTGCTTTAAACTTACGCTACCCATTGATTATACTGGTATTGAGAGAGTATTAAGGATTGCTTTTCCTGTCAATTTTCCACGTAGACAGTTAAAGTTATCTGTAGAGCCCTCTCCTTGGTTAGTATGGCCACATAGTATGAAGACTAGTTTATGTCTTCATGGATTTAAAGAAAGGCCAATTACTGGCTCTCCAGAAACCATTGTAAAAGATTGTATTGATCGTATTCGATATATTGTTTCTTTATGTATGATGGGCTCAGATGAGCAAACACGTCTTAATGAATTTCAACAAGAAATTAGCTCGTATTGGAATTTACAATTAGGTGTTTCTCCACAGAACCTTATTCTCTTTGATAGACCTGAGAAGTCTATAAAATTATATGCTTTGAGTGACCCCCGTAGACTGATTTCTTCTGGTTTTGAAACTATTTGGCTGTCTTCAAATAAATCGATTATCCAGAAACATTATGCAAGAGTACTTGGAAGAAGTGCGAAAACTAGAGCATTAGCTACTCCTAGTTATTACTTAAAATTATTATCTTTACCAGAATTATATATTCCTCAAAATGAGGATTTTCTGCAGTGGATTACTCCTCATGTTTCTCAAGCAGATTCAAAGGAGTTTTTAACTTGGTTCGATGAGAGTAAAGATTTAATTAGTAAATGGGTACTGTTGGAGTTACCTAATTCTGGTGGAAGAATTTTCTGTTTAAATATTCGGTCTCCATCATTGCAAGAGTATAGAGGTCCAAGATTTGGACTACGTTCTTCACGTAGACACACTTTTGAGAAAAATGTAATTCCTCCTCAAATTATTCTAACTTCTACAATCAATTTACTTACTAAGGAAACAATGCTTTCTAGGGATATTGATAGTAATACAAATGAACTTGGATCTAAGAGCGTTGTTTTAATTGGTAATGGTTCATTAGGTGGAAGTGTTGCTTCACAACTTGCTCGCTCGGGTATTGGTCATTTGACTCTTATTGATCCGGATATTCTGGTTGCAGAAAATCTTGGGCGACATGTTCTTGGTGCAGATCAATTAGGAGCTTTAAAGGCAACTGAATTACGAAAAAAACTTATTATGGAGTTTCCTATAATCGAGGTGAAAGCATTTAATGAGTATGTTGAAACTGTATTAAATCAAAAGCCTGAAATATTCGAAAAAGCTGATTTGGTTATAAATACAACGGCAGATTGGGAATGTGAAGCTAGATTATGGGCCCTAAAGTCTGAAGGAAGTTCTTGGGCTTACTTGCAAGCATGGAGTGAACCATATGCATATGTAGGGCATGCGCTTTTTGCCCCTAGAGGTGCTTATGATGCTCGTATATTTTTTGAGGATAATGGAGATTTTAAATACAAATTAACTGATTGGCCAAATGATGGAATTCAACCACTCCCAGCATGTGGCGAAAGTTTTATACCAGGAGGAGCAATAGGAATAGTAAATATAGCTTCAATGGTCGCCCAATTTGCATTACATAGTCTTACTAGCCAAATTAAAGACTGTGTATTGTGTTCCAGTATTAATAAACCTCAAGATACAAGTCGGTTAAAGGGAAAATATTTAGGTCCAGAATTGCCTAAAGGCGCACAACAATTGATTTTAGAGAGAGAATGGCCTAGTGGATGAGAATATTGATGCCATCGCTTGGAAATGGACTTGGCCATCTATTGATGTTGAACTTTTAGTCTCTCAAAATGTCGCAGATATTTTTAATCTTTATAGACAAAATAAAGGAGTTGAACAAGGAGGACAATTGTTTATTGATCCTTTTAATAGGAAGGGAGTCGTTCTGGTCGAAGCATCCATACCACATCCTAACGATCGTGCAGGAAGGGCTTGGCTTGAATTAGATGAAGTCCGTTGTAAGCAGGAAATAATTAGAGCTAATGCGAAAGGGTTACGATTGATTGGTTATTGGCACACCCACCCACAAAGAATTCCAAGGATTTCGTCAGAAGATTTAAATAGCTTTTTCAATTTTTCGAAGAAATATTCAAGGGAGCTACCATATCCGCTAGCTGTCATTGTTGGTACATCACACCAGTCAGATGGAATTAAGGCATGGTCATATCGTAGCTCTGGTTATATTGAGGCTGTTCAAAATATATAATTTATATTATTGGCCATTTTCCCTCTTTTTCATCATAAGAGAGAATAACTCAGCTTGATAATAGGCATCATCTAAAGCGTTATGTGATGGTTTCATTTTAGGACTAAGAATTCTTGTCATATAAGAGGATTTAGTTTGTTGCCATTGGCAGCTATTGGCTCCCATGAAATAAGCTTTCATGTCAAGAGCAGTAAAACCAAAAGGATTTCTCCCTAAAAATTTGTGAAAATAGTAATTTATGAATGACCAGTCAAATGGAGCATTAAGTCCCACAAAAATTGGGTCTTGATCTGTAGGGCATGAAGATTTTATCCATTTTTCAAAATCTTCCATAGCCATTACAGGATCCAAGCCTTCTATTTCCAGTTTGTCTAAGTTTAGACCTGTTACAGCAATTGCTTCTAGGTCATGCATTGAACTAATTGGTTTTAACTCAAGATATATAGAGATTGAAGGGTTAGATACGATACATGCTCCAATGGATAATAAGCTAAATTCACCTGGTATAGGTCCTGATGTCTCAATATCAACAGAAATATAAACTTCATTTTTCATGAAATTTCCTTGTATTTAGTGAATTTCTTGTCTATGTGTATAGCACTGCAGCGTATAAATTTGCATGAGTGTTAAAATTGCCACTATAGTTTCTTATCCGATTTTCCCAAATATTACAATTCTCACTTTCTAATTTTTCACAAATAAAATGGTTTGCATTATTTAATAATGTGAAAGTATGAAAGTACGCTTCGTTTAGCGAATGATCTTTTAATTTCTTTAAAACTATTGTTCCAAAAATTGCAGCAAAAACAGGTTCAACTGGCCATATATAAGATAAAGTACAAAAACTTTTTTTGGTAAAACTATTAGCAACACCTCTATTGCCAACTAAAAAGCTTAAGCCAGGGTTGGCACCATCACATATATTTAATATTAGAATCTTTTTGCACTCTTTTAAATCTAAATTTTCATTGATATCATTTGAAGATATCCTAATTTCCTCACCATTTTCATTCTGAAAAACTATATCTTCGTAGAAAGAGTTGAAGTGCTCGTAGCCTCCATGAGCAGATATATATAAAATATCATAATCTATAGTATTTATTGCATTAAAGAAATTCGAAGGCTCGGGGTCTGTTATTATTTGGGTGGTATATGGGAGTGAATTTATGAAAGTTATTTCATCATCATATGTTCTTGTGCCTTTAGTAAGAAAACATAAAACTTTATTTTTTTCATTGATTTCTTTTTTCCCATCAAAACTTGTATTAATTAGTGGGGGCGGCGCATTATTGTTGATTACAATACATCCTTGAACTGGATGAGTGTCAATTGGTAAAAAAGTGACACTTTCTAAGGCTGTATAGTCAATATCTTTAACTCTATAGCAGTCTATGTTCTTTTCAATGAAGTCATCTAATGAATCAGCAGCAATGTGGTATCGAGAGTAATCCATTTCTGAATTATACTCTGCTGTATCAAATGCTAATGAAGTATATGAGTTTAAATAAATATTTTGTGATGAAATAAGACTACTGTATCTTGAATATTGATTCTCAAAATTAAAATTTAAATTTTCATTACCAGCTAAAAAATTATTTGAATTTACAATAGTAAACATGTGGTTTTCTATATGCGTGGTAATTAAGTTTTTAAAATTAATAGAAGCATATATATCTCTTATAATGGAGAACATTTTATCATTGAATAGATTTATGATTAAACTACACAGTGAATTATCAGATTGATTGATTGATACTGTTTGTATGATTCTTTCTTTTACAAGATCTATGTGCTTTAAAAAGAACTCTCTATCTTCTAGATAAATACTATTTAGTATAGAAATATTGTCAAAAAAACTTATTTTTATGATTAGGTCTTTAATTTCATTAATTGCTTTGTAGTATGTTTTATTTCCTCTATTAGCTTTTACTATTCTTGTTGTAAGTAACAATATTTTGCTATCTAAGTTTATTTTTGATATGTCAAAATCATAGTTGATTTTTTTAAGACAAAGATTTTTTACTTCTTCTTCATTGATTCTGTCTGCGTAGGGTAAGATTTGAATATAAGATCTGAGGAATGAAATTTTTTCTTGATCGGACTTTATTTTTTTGTTTTCGAGAAAGTCTAACATCTCATATATACGACATATAGTTATTAATTCTTTAGCTATTAATGGATATGCATCAACGATACGGAAGTAATAAAATAATCTTTCAACCCAAACTGCTATTTTCATATAGTTTGATTCAAAATATTCTATTAATTTTTGACTATCTTTTGCATAAAACAAAGCTCTTAAATGAATTGCACTGATTTGTGGTTGTTCTTCATCATTAGATGAAATTAATTGACCTGAGAAAAAAGATACTATAGCTGGTGCCCATGCTTGAACTTTCGGATTTTGGTCAGATATCTCAATTAGTCTTTCTATTTGAGATACATAGAACTTATATGGAGCATAGTCAAAATTATCTGCATCAACAAAATTGTTATTCATTTTAAGCCTAAAAATTATAATAAAGTTAATTAACTTTTGGAGGTCGGGATTTTATGCACCTTTGTGTGGAGGTTTATCTCCTAGTTATCTAATTTATCAGTAATATTCTTAAGATAAAATGGCTACTAGCCCTCTAAAATTAGATTTTAATTGGTTAATTTTATTTGATAGCAATCATTGAATTAATAACAAAAAATCCGACATTAAGTCGGATTTTTTATTTCAGTGTCATTACATGTGTCGCGTAATGTCGTTACATGTGTCGTAAATGTCAACTCATGTGTCGCGTGACGAACGCTAAACCTACCAGCTCAACGCACCACCAGTCTGATAATCTGTCACACGCGTTTCAAAGAAATTCTTTTCTTTACGCAAGTCCATCATTTCAGACATCCACTGGAATGGGTTGTTTACACCAGGGAATTGCTCTGGTAAACCAAGCTGAGCCAAACGACGGTTACAGATGAATTTTAAATATTCTTCCATCATTGCCGCATTCATACCCAACACACCACGTGGCATCGTGTCACGTGCGTATTCGATTTCAAGCATCGTACCTTCAAGAAGCATTTGAATCACTTCTTGCTGGAATTCGGCTGTCCAAAGGCGTGGATTTTCAATCTTGATTTGGTTGATCATATCAATACCAAAGTTCACGTGCATGGATTCATCACGTAAAATATATTGGAATTGTTCTGAAACACCATTCATCTTATTACGACGACCCATACTCAAAATTTGAGTAAAGCCACAGTAGAAGAAGATGCCTTCAAGTACACAATAGAATGCAATCAGGTTACGCAATAATTGCTGATCCGTTTCAGGCGTACCTGTTTTGAAAGTCGGATCACTCAAAGATTGTGTATATTTTAATCCCCAAGCTGCCTTGCGAGCGACACTTGGAATCTCGTGATACATATTGAAGATTTCGCCTTCATCCATACCTAAAGATTCAATACAGTATTGATAGGCATGGGTATGAATCGCTTCTTCAAATGCTTGACGCAAAATATATTGGCGGCATTCAGGGTTGGTAATTAAACGATAAATCGCTAAAACCAAATTGTTTGCAACCAATGAGTCAGCAGTAGAGAAGAACCCAAGATTACGTTTAACAATGATACGCTCATCTTCGGTCAAGCCATTTTCAGACTTCCAAAGTGCGATGTCATGGTTCATGTTGACTTCTTGAGGCATCCAGTGGTTTGCACAACCATCCAGATATTTTTGCCAAGCCCATTCATATTTAAATGGAACAAGCTGGTTTAGGTCGGCACGGCAGTTGATCATGGCTTTATCATCAACTTGTACTCGGCTTGCGCCTGTTTCAAGTTCATCTAAACCAGACGTAACATCTAATTGTTTGATTGCTTCAGATGCTCGAGCCACCGAATCGGTTGAATCTGCTGTGAAACCGGAAGCGGTTCCAGCGGATTGAGGAGCTGCCATACTCGGCGACGATGGCTGTGGATCAGATACCACTTGCGTATTAGGCGTTTCTTGCGGTTGGATGGGCGCAGACTTGGACTCTGGTGCAGCCGGTTTTTGCGAATCATCTTCTAAATCGTCCCAACTTAGGATAGACATAATCATTCTCTCTTCGTTGTTGTATATCTTTTAAATTGGACATCTTACAGCGAAGATGTCCCTACTATACGCTTATTATGAGTAAGCAAAACCAAGTTTTGTTGATTACTGTTTTGATTTTGATCAAAAGAGCATCTACACCACTTGTTTTACTTGCGCTTCTCTTTCTTCGTTTTGTAGATCAGATAGACAATCGGTAAGCATAGAAAAACATAGGTAAAGACATAGGCCACTAAACCGAGTTCATAATTTTGGGATAATTGTGCAAACATTTGTCTTGACCTTTGAAATGAGAGCAGGATAGCTAAACGAATTTGGCTATCCTGAAAGTATTACTGGCAAGCTTCGCAGTCAGGGTTGTCAATCGAACATGCCTGAGGTACTGGTGCTGCCTGAGAAAAACCTTCTTCAGCAACCACTTCAGCTTTCTTTTCAGCAACAACAGGTGTCACAGCCGCAGCAATCGTTGTTGGTTTTACTGCATTTAACGCACCTGTATTAATCGTTGATTTCTCAGCAGATGTTGCACCTAAAGCTCGAAGATAGTAAGTTGTTTTTAAACCACGTAACCAAGCCATTTTGTAGGTGATATCCAGTTTCTTACCGTTCGCACCTGCAATATAAAGGTTAAGTGATTGTGCTTGGTCGATCCATTTTTGGCGACGTGAAGCAGCATCTACAATCCAGCGTGGTTCAATTTCGAACGCAGTTGCGAATAGCGCCTTTAAGTCTTCAGGAATGCGAGAAATCTTTTGAACAGAACCTTCAAAATGTTTCAGGTCATTCACCATCACAGTGTCCCACAAACCACGTGTTTTAAGTGCACGAACAAGGTAAGGGTTGATTACTGTGAACTCACCAGATAAGTTCGATTTTACATACAAGTTCTGGAAAGTCGGTTCAATCGACTGAGATACGCCACAAATATTTGAAATGGTTGCAGTCGGTGCAATCGCCATCACATTTGAGTTACGCATACCGTCTTTTTGAACTTTAGCACGTAAGCTGTTCCAGTCCAAACGCTGTGTACGATCTACTTCGAACATACGTTCAGGACGTGATTTCGCTACAATCTCCAAAGAGTCGATTGGAAGAATCCCTTGATCCCACAATGAACCTTTAAATGTTGAGTACGCACCGCGTTCAATTGCTAAATCACTTGAAGTCTGAATTGCATAGTAGCTAATCACTTCCATTGATTCATCAGCAAACTCAACAGCTTGATCAGAGCCATAAGCAAGACCCAATTCATACAATGCGTCTTGGAAGCCCATGATTCCCATCCCCACAGGGCGGTGTTTCATGTTTGAGTTTTTTGCTTGAGGAACAGCGTAGTAGTTGATATCAATCACGTTATCGAGCATACGAACAGCAGTTTTTACTGTACGAGCTAATTTTTCACGATCAAGTTGACCACCTTGAACATGCTGTACAAGGTTGATTGAACCAAGGTTACATACTGCAATTTCATCTTCACTTGTATTGAGTGTAATTTCAGTACACAAGTTAGAAGAGTGAACGACACCAACGTGTTGCTGTGGTGAACGCAAGTTACATACGTCTTTGAATGTAATCCACGGATGACCTGTTTCAAACAACATTGATAACATTTTGCGCCATAAATCTTTTGCACGGATTTTTTTGTGCAACAAGTTTTGTTCTTTGGCAATGTTTTCGTAGTGTGTATAACGCTCAGCAAATGCAATACCTGTTAAGTCGTGCAAGTCTGGTACATCAGAAGGGGTGAACAGTGTCCACTCTGCATCTTCAAATACACGTTGCATAAACAAGTCAGGAACCCAGTTCGCTGTGTTCATGTCATGGGTACGACGACGGTCATCCCCTGTGTTTTTACGCAGTTCAAGGAATTCTTCAACATCCAAGTGCCATGTTTCAAGGTACGCACACACCGCACCTTTACGTTTACCACCTTGGTTAACGGCAACAGCTGTATCGTTTGCAACTTTAAGGAATGGCACAACACCCTGAGATTTACCGTTTGTACCCTTGATGTAAGAGTTCAAAGCACGTACAGGTGTCCAGTCATTTCCTAAACCGCCCGCCCATTTAGACAACATGGCGTTATCACGGATTGCACCATAAATGTTGTAAAGGTCATCGGCAATGGTAGTCAGGTAGCAACTTGAAAGCTGTGGACGTAGCGTTCCTGAGTTAAATAATGTTGGTGTTGACGCCATATAGTCAAAACTAGACAACAAGTTATAGAACTCAATTGCGCGTTGTTCACGATTGTCTTCATTTAGAGAAAGACCCATCGCAACACGCATAAAGAATAATTGTGGTAATTCAAAGCGAATACCATCTTTATGAATGAAGTAACGGTCAAATAAAGTTTGTAGACCTAAATAGGTAAACTGATTTGAACGTTCTGGCTGAATAGCAGCAGAAAGCGTTGCAAGATCAAAGTTTAATAATTCTGGATCAAGTAACTCAAGCTCTACGCCTTTGTTTAAATAAGCTGCAAGCGCATCATTTTCAAGCGTATCGTTGCTTAAACCCAAGAACGCTAAGCCAGTTGTGACCAGTTCATTACAAAGCAAACGTGCAGTCACATACGAATAGTTAGGCTCTTGCTCAATACGAGTACGCGTCGCCATCGTCATCGTGGTGGCAATATCGCTTTCTTTTACGCCGTTGTAGAGGTTCTTAACAGTTTCATCAACAATTGCCTGAACATTAATACCTTCAAGACCTTCTGCTGCTTTTGTAATTGTCGCAGTAAGTTGACTTAAATCAAGCGGTTGCAACTGACCTTGAGCATCCGTGATTTGAAGTGTCGGGTGGTGGTTGGCATTTAGTTGTTGACGGGCAGATGTACGCTGTTCACGGTAGATCACATAAGCACGAGCAACTTTTTGCTCGCCTGTGCGCATAAGTGCAAGCTCTACTTGATCTTGAATTTCTTCTATATGAATGGTTCCGCCAGAAGGAAGACGACGGCTAAAAGTGTTTAAAACCATTTCTGTAAGTTGAGAAATACGGTCATGGATACGGCTAGAATCTGCGCTTTGCTGTCCTTCTACTGCCAAAAATGCTTTACCAATAGCAACAGAAATTTTTTCTGCATCAAAAGGGGCAACATCACCTGTGCGTTTAATCACTTGTAGTTGACCAGGTGTTGATGAGATTACGCTCATGTCAGCTTAGCTCCAATGTCATCATTGTTATGTTTATAGACCATTTGAATCGGGAGAGATGTCCTCGATGTTTGAGGGATAAACACAAGACTTAGTGGTTTAAAATGAATTTAGGCACAAGATACGGTAAAAAACGTAGAAGATCAATATTGACATTTTTATAAATTTTCAGGCTTATTTTTGGTGAAAAACCCAGTCTCTTTTTAGGGAAATTCGTAGGCTACTGATTTATGGAGACATAGCATAACAAAGCCGAGTTAAAAAACGTATAGATAACTATGTGGATAAATAAAAGAGGTGAAGAGATGGTTACAAAATGATTGATTGTCAGATAAATGGTTGCCAACTTACAAAAGTATTTTATTTTTTCAGTCAATAGACATATTGCAGAGCAATAGTTAAAAAAATTAAACTTTTCAATAATTAACCAAATTATTACAAAATAAACATACCGTGTATCAGTTTGGTGAACACCATCTTGTTTACAATGTAAACATGTGTATATTGCAAGAATAAATTCACATATCTGTTTGATGAAGATGGCGCCTATGATAGGCAAAATATTTCAAGGGGCAAAAGATGAGCCAAGAAGAAAAGTTACCAAAAATCCTGATTGTCGAGGATGACGAGCGTCTGGCGCGTTTGACTCAAGAATATCTGATCCGTAATGGATTAGAAGTAGGGGTGGAGCCAGACGGCAATCGTGCTATTCGTCGTATTATTAGCGAACAACCAGATCTAGTTGTACTTGATGTGATGTTGCCAGGCGCAGATGGTTTAACCGTTTGTCGTGAAGTTCGTCCACATTATCATCAACCGATTTTGATGCTGACTGCTCGCACTGAAGATATGGATCAGGTTCTTGGTCTGGAAATGGGTGCAGATGACTATGTTGCAAAACCTGTGCAACCCCGTGTTTTGCTTGCTCGTATTCGTGCTTTGTTGCGTCGTACAGATAAAAACGTAGAAGATGAAGTTGCACAGCGCATTGAATTTGATGACCTTGTGATTGACAACGGTGGTCGTTCAGTCACATTGAATGGTGAATTAGTCGACTTTACCAGTGCAGAATATGATTTGTTATGGTTACTGGCTTCAAATGCAGGACGTATTCTTTCTCGTGAAGACATCTTCGAGCGTTTACGTGGCATAGAGTATGATGGTCAGGATCGTTCAATCGATGTACGCATTTCTCGTATTCGTCCTAAAATTGGGGATGATCCAGAAAATCCAAAACGAATTAAGACTGTACGCAGTAAAGGTTATTTGTTTGTAAAAGAAACCAGCGGTATGTAAGACCTGTAGGTAGTTTCCTGAGTAAAGGACAAATTTCGTGTTTAAACACAGTATATTCTTGCGTATATATGCGGGCGTTGTTGTTCTCGTCGCGCTGGTTGCAGTATTTTGTTACCTGTTGGTGCAAATTATTAATTATCAACGTGCGCAAGAATATCGAGAGTCCTTAACCGATGGTATTGCCTATGTCATCAGTCAGGGGGTAGAACGCCAACAAACTGCACAACAAAAGCAGGATTGGATTTCAGATGCCTCCGATTTGCTCGAATTACCTTTATATTTTGTGGAACGCTCTAAAATAGACCTTTCACGTTCTGAGCAAAAGCGTATTGATCAGCAGCAGGCAGTCGTCCGTTATGATGCGCAAACCATGATTGCGACTTTGCTTATTGGGTTGCCTCATGATCCAAAGCATTATCTTTATATTAAAGTAAATAAAATTGGTGAACGTCAAATGAAGGCGTTACCTATTTTTATTTTAGACTATCTGATTTATTACCCTGGTCAGGAAAAACAACATCTCGAAAAAATCCGTCAATATTTTTCATACCCAATTGAAATTCACCCAATCCTCAGTTTAGGGCTTGACTCTGAACAGATTGGGCGTTTGCGCCAAGATCAAAGCATTTTGTTGTATAGAGATAGTGCCACTATTCGAGGTACAACCATTTCGATTGTATCGCCAATGCCGAATAATCCTGCTGAAGTATTGGTGATTGGACCAGTACCGATGTTTAACTGGATGCCTTTTCAGTTGGCGGCAGGAATTACTTTATTAAGTTTATTCTTATTAAGTCTGGGTGTTTATGGTTTGATTTTGCCAATGCAACGCAAAACGCAGCAGGTGATTAGTGCCTTAAATAAAATGAAAACAGGTGATTTGTCGATGCGATTGCCTGTTGAAGGACATGATGAAATGGCGAGCTTATCTTCAAGCTACAACGACATGGCAAGCCATATTCAACGTTTGATTGAGGCACAAAGAGAGCTAATGCGTGCAGTTTCGCATGAGCTTCGGACGCCAGTTGCGCGTATTCGTTTCGGGATGGAAATGCTGGCGGATGAGGATGATTACGAGTTTCGTAAAAGTCAGGTCGAGATGATTGATAAGGATATTGAAGCACTCAATACACTTATTGATGAAATCATGACCTATGCCAAACTTGAACAGGGAACACCATCACTTGATTTTGAGAGTGTTCAAATTACAGATGTGTTGAAGCAAGTTGCAACAGAAACCGAAGCACTGAAAACCCAAAAAGTAATTGAAGTTGCGACTGTAGATGACACTGTAGTTGCCGATGCAGAACGACGTTATTTACATCGTGTGGTACAAAATCTGGTCGGAAATGCAGTGCGTTATTGTAATGAGCGCATTCGAATTAGTGGTGGTATTCACGACAATGGTCAGGCCTATATCTGTGTGGAAGATGATGGGGCGGGCATTCCAGAAGAAGACCGTGAGCGTGTCTTTGATGCATTTGCGCGTTTAGATGACAGTCGGACGCGTGCCTCTGGAGGATATGGTCTTGGTCTGTCCATTGTGAGTCGGATTGCATTTTGGTTTGGTGGTAAGATTCAGGTTGATCAAAGTCCTGACCTCGGTGGTGCGCGGTTTATGATGACATGGCCTGCTAAACGCTTTAAAGCGCAAAAAAATAAACGCAAAGAAAAAGACGAGGTATAAAAAGCCTGTTGAACAGGCTTTTATCCTTTTAAGGTATTTAGGTATAGTCTGAAGCATCGGGTTCGATGACAGGCTTTCCTTCATTCAAGCTTTGAATTGCGTCGGCATTGAGTGTTAATACAAGTTGTTGTAAAGCAGGGTCAATGGAATAACTTTGAATAATTTTTTGGTCACCATTGAGCGTTTCGACTTTATATTCATCCGCAATGTTTAAAATACTGTCCAGATTTGTGGTTGCAGAAGCGGTATCATTTTGAAAAACCTTTTCTAAAACATCTAAAGGAATCGTCATGGTGCTGACAGACTGCGAATTTAAATGTTGTTGCACATACCGAACAAATAGCTGCGCAAATAAAAAATAATTTGATGTGTGTGTAAATTCTAGACCCATAGTGCCTCCTTTATCTTTGTGGCTTTTAATTTTTGTTAAAACCAGTGTAGATGAAAAACATAATATGAAGATAAAAAAAGTTTATGTTTTTTGTTGGAGAAACACATTATTCAGGTGAGTTAATAGACTTGAATGCAAATGATAATTGTTTTTTAATCTGGTGGATTTTTAGTATGTGATTTGAAAAATGACCGTATTGAATATTGTGTTCGCATTCAACTTTGGTATATAAATAGAAAAAAACTGTTTAATTGAAAAAAAAGTGATTTGAGTTTTTTCTAATTGTAGAAAACGATAAGTAGGGTTTGCAAAAGCTGTACTATCGTTTATTTGCCTTTTAGGTTGAAAAATAATCAAAAAATAGCCAAAAGGTTAAGGTGACTAAACTAGCCACGTAAATTATAAATCGGGTACAATTAGTGCGTTTAATTTTATGTTTGGTGTATTTTTAGGCCAATACATACATTCAGTTAAAAATAGGCCTGCCAGGAGTTTTCCCCGCATGAGTGCCATTACTCCATACGATTGGGCAATTATTGCCTTCGTGATCGGTGTTACATTCCTTTGCGTCTTTATGCTTACAGTTCCGTTGCTCCTAGGAGGTAAGTCATGGGGTCGTGCAAAACAAGAACAGTTTGAGTCAGGTGTTGTGGGTGCTGGTGGTGCCCGTATCCGCTTGTCTGCCAAATTCTATCTTGTTGCAATCTTCTTTGTTGTTTTCGATTTAGAAGCACTTTATCTATATGCATGGTCAACTTCAGTTCGTGAAGTCGGCTGGTTTGGTTTTGCAACCGTTACCGTGTTTATTGTTGAACTTTTAGTTGGTTTGGTTTACGCACTATCTGTTGGCGCATTAAATTGGTCGCCATACGATCGCCGCAAGGCAGCAGGAACTTTACCAAAAATTGGTTCACCAAATATGGATATTGCTGAAATTACCCGTTTCAACTCAATTGAAGAATTGGTATGTGACCCTACAGGAAATATTCCTGCACAATCACGAGTAAAAAAAACCACAGTCATGGCTGACAACAAGGAGTAATACGGGATGAAATACACACTAACCCGTGCTAATCCAGAGGCGGATCAATATCCGTTACAAGAACGACAAATCGTTAATGACCCTCTTCAGGAAGAAGTGAATAAAAATGTATTCATGACACGCTTGGAAGATGTGATGCATAACGTCGTCAACTGGGGTCGTAAAAACTCAGTTTGGCCGTTTAACTTTGGGACATCGTGCTGTTATGTAGAATATGCAACGACATTAACAGGTGTACATGACTTGTCTCGATTCGGTGCAGAGGTGATTCGAGCTTCACCGCGTCAGGCTGACCTGATGATTGTTGCTGGTACCTGCTTCGTGAAAATGGCACCTGTTATTCAGCGTTTGTATGAGCAAATGCTTGAACCTAAATGGGTCATTTCAATGGGTGCATGTGCCAACTCTGGCGGTATGTACGATATTTATTCAGTCGTACAAGGGGTTGATAAAATCATTCCTGTCGATGTTTATGTTCCAGGATGCCCACCTCGCCCAGAGGCTTTGATTCAAGCATTAATGTTATTGCAAGACCAGATTCAACTAGAGCGCAGACCGCTCTCTGCCGTGATTGGTGATGATCTGAAGCCTGTATATAAGCCGAAGATGATGCCAGAACGTGATCGTAAAAATGCACAGCGTATCGCGGTTAAAAATTTACGCTCTATGGATGAGATTGAATAATCTAAGCGAAGGATTGTATTCCACCAAACAGGGTGGGAAGTTTCGTTAGGATTAAAAGAATTTGTATTAAAAAGGAAGCCAAGCCAATGGCTGAAACTGAAATTGCTATGCCAGAAGAATCGACTCAAGTTGATTCGCGCCCAGCATTTGCAATTGTAGAAGAGCTTAAAACCAAATTCGGTGAAAACTTCTACGTGCAACCGACTTGTGAAACTTTTCCAACGGTCTGGGTTGAACGTGCTCGCGTACAAGAAGTTTTAATGTTCTTGCGCACGGTGTCACGTCCATACGTGATGCTATTTGACCTTTCTGCGGTGGATGAGCGCATGCGCCAGCATCGTGAAGGTTTACCTGCATCAGATTTCACAGTGTTCTATCATTTGATTTCATTGGAACGTAATGCGGATATCCGTATTAAAATTGCCTTGAATGAAAGTGATTTGAATGTCCCAACGGCAACAAATATCTGGCCAAATGCCAACTGGTATGAGCGTGAAGCTTATGACATGTTTGGGATTCATTTTGAAGGCCATCCAATGTTACGCCGTATCTTGTTACCAACGTACTGGGAAGGTCATCCGCTTCGCAAAGAGTACTCTGCACGTGCGACAGAATATACGCCATATATGCAGAATCAGGCGAAGCAGGATTTCGAGCAAGAGCATTTACGCTTTGTCCCTGAAGACTGGGGACTAAAACGGGGCAACAAAGACGAAGACTTCATGTTCTTGAACTTGGGGCCAAACCATCCATCTGCGCACGGTGCTTTCCGTATTATTTTGCAGTTAGATGGCGAAGAAGTGAAAGACTGTGTTCCTGATATCGGCTATCACCACCGTGGTGTGGAAAAAATGGCTGAACGTCAAACATGGCATTCATTTATTCCCTATACAGACCGTGTAGACTACTTGGGTGGTTGTGCGCAAAACATGCCTTATGTCATGGGTGTTGAGCAGCTTGCAGGCATTACCGTTCCTGATCGTGCGCAATGTATTCGTGTCATGATGTCGGAATTATTCCGTATCAATAACCACTTATTATTCATTGGTACAGCAATTCAGGATGCAGGCGGTATGACTCCTGTATTCTATATGTTTGCAGACCGTCAAAAAATCTACGATGCGATTGAAGCCATTACTGGTTTCCGTATGCACCCAGCGTGGTTCCGTATTGGCGGAACAGCACACGACCTTCCAAACAACTGGCAAAAACTGATCCGTGAGATTCTTGAGTGGATGCCAAAACGTCTGGATGAATACTACACTGCTGCATTGAAAAACTCGGTGTTTATTGGTCGTACCCGTAATGTTGCGCAATACGATGCAAAATCTGCATTGGCTTGGGGTGTAACAGGTACAGGTTTACGTGCAACAGGGATTGACTTCGATGTTCGTAAATATCGCCCATATAGTGGTTATGAAAACTATGACTTTGAAGTACCGCTAGAGTATGAAGGCGATGCTTATGCACGTGTCATGGTTCACTTCCATGAAATCCGTGAATCTCTAAAAATTATCAAGCAATGCTTAGATAACATGCCTTCTGGTCCATATAAAGCGGATCATCCATTGGCTGTTCCACCGCCTAAAGACAAGACATTACAAGATATTGAAACCTTGATTACGCACTTCTTAAGCGTGTCTTGGGGCCCTGTAATGCCAGCAGGAGAGGCTTCTGTGATGGCGGAAGTGGTGAAAGGTGCAAGTAACTATTACTTAACATCTGACAAAGCAACGATGAGTTACCGTACTCGTATTCGTACGCCAACATTCACGCACTTACAGCAAATGCCTTCTGTGATTAATGGCAGTCTCGTTTCTGACTTAATCATTTACTTGGCAACCATTGACGTGGTTATGGCTGACGTGGATCGCTAAGGGGTAACGCATAATGATGATTTTGACTGATAAAAAGCCACGTGTGAATGTTGAAGGGATTTTGACTGCGGATGAAATCCACGAAATCGAACATCACATTGGTCATTATCCATACCCACGTGCGGCATCGCTTGATGCACTTAAGTGTGTACAACGCCGTAACGGTTGGGTGGATGATGCGCAATTGAATGCGATTGCTCAGCTACTGACAATAAGTGTGGCTGATCTTGAAGGAGTGGCAACATTCTATAACCGTATTTATCGTCAACCCGTTGGTCGTCACGTGATTTTATTATGTGACTCAATTGCATGTTTCTTAATGGGGGCTGAAACCCTTGCAGAAGCATTCCAGCGTGAACTTGGCATCCAGTTCGGACAAACAACAGCAGATGGCCGCTTTACCTTGCTACCGATTTGCTGTTTAGGGAACTGTGATAAAGGGCCAACGTTAATGATTGATGAAGATACACACGGTTTAGTTGAAGTGACTTCAATCAAACAGTTATTGGAGAAGTATGTATGAATACTGAACCAAAACCAATTTATGGCGACGGTAGCCCAGAAACTCACCCATTAACTTGGCGTTTGAGTAAACAGGAACATGTTCGCAGTGCAGATGACTATGAAGCACTAGAGGGTTATGCTGGCTTTAAAAAAGCACTTGGCATGAAACCTGCCGAAGTTCTGGACGTTGTGAAAGCTGCGACAGTCAAAGGTCGTGGTGGTGCAGGTTTCCCAGCAGGGATTAAATGGTCATTGATGGCGCCAAATGATGGCGGTCCTCGTTACCTCATTTGTAATGCCGATGAGATGGAGCCGGGGACATTCAAAGACCGTCTGCTCATGGAGAAGTTACCGCATCAATTGATTGAAGGCATGTTGATTGCAGGTTATACCTTAGAGGCAACTCAAGGTTATATCTTCATCCGTGGTGAATACATCGAAGCTGCACAATATCTGAATGAAGCATTAGAGCAAATTCGTGCCAAAGGTTACTTGGGTGAAAACATCCTTGGAACAGGCTGGAACTTTGAACTTCATGTGCATACAGGTGCTGGGCGTTATATCTGTGGTGAAGAAACAGCTTTGATCAACTCGCTTGAAGGTCGTCGTGCGAACCCTCGTACTAAACCACCATTCCCGCAAGTTGCTGGGGCATGGGGTCGCCCAACGATTGTCAATAACGTTGAAACCTATAACAACTTACCAGCGATTATGTTGCGTGGGCCAGAGTGGTATATCGGTTTGTCTGCGGGTAAATCGAAAGATCCGGGTACCAAAATTTATGGTGCTTCGGGCAAAGTGAAATTCCCAGGACTTTGGGAATTACCATTTGGTACAACAGCACGTGAAGTAATCGAAGAGCATGCTGGCGGTATGCGTGATGGCTTAAAGCTGAAAGCATGGTTACCAGGTGGGGCTTCAACAGACTTCCTTGCAGCTGAACACATTGATTTACCAATGGATTCAGAAAGCATCATGAAAGCAGGTTCACGTTTAGGAACATGTTTGTTGATGGTTGTTGATGAAACACAATGTATGGTTTCAGCGACACGTAACCTAGAAGAATTCTTTGCGCGTGAATCTTGTGGCTGGTGTACACCATGCCGTGATGGTTTACCGTGGGCAGTTAAAGCACTTAAAGCACTCGAAAATGGTGAAGGGAAGATGGAAGATATTCAACATCTGACTGAACTTACACGTAAATTGTGGATCGGTAAGACTTTCTGTGCCCACGCACCGGGTGCGATGGAACCGCTTATGGGCGCACTCAAACATTTCCGTAGCGAGTTTGAAGCAAAAGTGACGAATCGTCCTACCGCTCAAGCTAGCAACGTAGAACAAGCTTAAGGAATTCGACTATGGCTACAATTCATGTCGATGGAAAATCGTATGAAGTCAATGGCTCGGAAAACTTGCTACAAGCATGTTTGAGTCTTGGCATCGATATCCCATATTTTTGTTGGCACCCATCCTTAGGTTCAGTCGGTTCTTGCCGTCAATGTGCTGTGACTCAATACGCAAATCCAGAGGATACGCGTGGTCGTTTGGTCATGTCATGTATGACGCCTGCATCTGACAACACCTATATTTCAATTGAAGACAAGGAAGCAACTGATTTTCGTGCTTCCGTTGTTGAATTTTTGATGACCAACCACCCACATGACTGTCCCGTCTGTGAAGAAGGTGGGCATTGTCATTTGCAAGATATGACCGTAATGACAGGTCATGACCGTCGTCGTTACCGTTTTACAAAACGCACACACTATAACCAAGAACTAGGTTCGTTCATTGCACATGAAATGAACCGTTGTATCGCTTGTTACCGTTGTGTTCGTTACTACAAAGACTATGCAGGCGGTACAGACTTTGGTGTGTATGCCAATGCATCACGTGTGTATTTTGGTCGCCCAGAATCAGGCACATTAGAGTCTGAATTTTCAGGTAACTTAACTGAAGTATGTCCAACAGGTGTATTTACCGACAAGACTCACTCTGAACGCTATAATCGTAAATGGGATATGCAGTACGCACCAAGCGTATGTCAGGGCTGTTCTTCGGGCTGTAATATCTCTCCGGGTGAACGCTATGGCGAGCTTCGTCGTATCGAAAACCGTTTTAATGGTGATGTAAACCAATACTTCTTGTGCGATAAAGGTCGTTTCGGTGGTGGATATGTCAACCGTGAAGATCGTCCTCGTCAACCTCAATTCCGCAATGCAGGAACCGTGACAACAGTTTCTGTTGATGAAGCATTAGACAGTGTTATCGCGAAGTTACAAGGACAGAAAGTTCTTGGTATTGGTTCACCACGTGCCAGCCTTGAATCAAACTATGCATTGCGTGAGTTGGTTGGACACGACCAGTATTCAACAGGTATGGCTCAAAAAGAACAGTCATTGGTTGAATTGGCTGCATCGATCATGCAAACCGAAGGGATTTATAACCCGACGTTACGTGAAGTTGAAAGCTATGATGCCGTACTGATTTTAGGTGAAGACCTCACACAGACTGCACCACGTATGGCGCTTTCTGTACGTCAGGCAGCGAAAAACAAAGCCAAACAAATGGCGGCAGATCGCCGTACACCAGATTGGTTGGCTGAACCTGTGTTGCGTATTGGTCAAGATGAAAAATCTCCAATCTACATTTTAGCTGCGACTCAAACACGTTTAGCGGATGTAGCAACAGGTGAAGTGGTTGCTTCTCCAAACGATATTGCACGTTTAGGCTTTGCCGTTGCGGCAGCAGTCAAAGGTGACGTAATTTCTGGTCTTGCCGATGATGCTAAAGCATTTGCACAAAGCATTGCTGACACATTAAAAGCTGCGAAAAAACCGTTGATTATTGCAGGTACAAGCTTGCAAGACCCTGCGATTATGGAAGCAGCGGCAGAGTTGGCTCAAAACTTGGGTAATACTGCTGGTTTGACACTGGTCGTTCCTGAAGTGAACTCGATGGGCTTGGCATTGTTGGGTGGTCTAAGCTTAGAACAAGCTTTTGCACAGGATTATGATACGGTTGTTGTGATTGAAAATGATCTTTTCCGTCGTTTACCAGCCGCACAAGTAAAAGCTGCGTTAGACAAAGCGAAAAATGTCATCGTGTTAGATCATAGTGAAACTGAAACTGTGAAACAGGCTGATATCGTATTGTCTGCTGCAAGTTTTGCTGAAGGGGATGGTACGGTTGTGAGTCAGGAAGGTCGTGCACAACGCTTCTATCAAGTCTATGACCCAAGCTATTACAAACCTGAATATGCAATTAAAGAGTCTTGGCGTTGGTTACATGCCATTGAAACAGGTCTGAAAGGTAAAGCAATTAACTGGACTGTTTTAGATGACGTGATTGAATCCGTTGTTAAAAATGTCCCTGTACTTGAAGCTATTCAGGATGTTGCACCAGATGCGGGTTACCGTGTTCATGGTTTGAAAATTGCGCGTGAACCACGCCGTTATTCAGGTCGTACAGCATTACGTGCGCCAATTTCTGTACATGAACCAAAACAACCTGTCGATGTTGACTCAGCATTAACTTTCTCTATGGAAGGTTATGTCGGACCGCAAAAAGCAGCCTCATTGGTTCCATTTGCATGGGCACCGGGTTGGAACTCTCCACAGTCTTGGAACAAATACCAAGATGAAGTGGGTGGTCACTTAAAAGGTGGTGATTCAGGTATTCGTTTATTTGATCGTCTACCAAAACGTCCTGCACGTAGTTATGTTGCACCATCGGTTGTTGTTGCAAACCCTGAAAGTTTCCGTTTAGTACCAATGCATCATATTTTTGCATCAGGTGAATTCACCATTAAAACACCTGCCATGCAGTCACGTATTCCAGAAGCTGTTTTTGCGGTTGGGGAACAGGATGCATCACGTTTAAATGTACAAGATGGACAAAAAATTACAGTAACCGCAGGAGATACCCAAATTAGCTTGCCAGTTCAAGTGATTGAGTATTTACCTACAGGTTATATTGGCTATCCAATTGGTTTAGCACCAACAGTTTCTTTAGCTGAACCTGTCGCTGTTTCGGTAGGAGTGTAATCATGACTGAAACTTTACGCGGACTTCCGAGCTGGGCAACAGACTGGCCGATTGCTTATAGCGTTGTGCAAGCAGTGGTCATTATGCTGGTTGTTGTAGTTTTTGCAGCATTACTGTCATTTGTTGAACGTCGTTTACTGGGGTTGTGGCAAGACCGTTACGGTCCAAACCGTGTAGGTCCTTTTGGTATTTTCCAGATTGTTGCCGACATGCTCAAAATCATGTTCAAGGAAGACTGGACACCAAAATTTTCCGATAAACTCACGTTCCGTTTAGCACCAGCAGTCGCAATGGCGACGGCTGTGCTTTCGTATATGGTGATTCCTGTTAGCCCGTATTTAGGGGCAGCAGATATGAATATCGGTCTATTGTTCTTTATGGCAATGGCGGGTATTGCAGTTTATGCGGTGCTATTTGGTGGTTGGTCATCTAACAACAAATATGCATTACTTGGCGCACTTCGTTCATCTGCACAAACGATTTCTTATGAAGTGTTCTTGGGTATTTCACTTATGGGTGTGGTTGCGATTGCAGGCTCATTCAACTTACGAGATATCGTAGAATCACAACGTGATCTTTGGAATATTGTGCCTCAATTCATCGGCTTTATGGTGTTTGTGGTAGCGGGTGTTGCGGTAACTCACCGTCATCCATTTGACCAACCCGAAGCAGAACAAGAATTGTCAGAAGGTTACCACGTTGAATATGGTGGTATGAAATGGGGGATGTTCTTCGTTGCTGAATACGTCAACATTATTTTGATTTCATCATTAATTGTGACGTTATTCTTTGGTGGCTGGTTAGCACCATTTAACATCGAACTTTCATTTATCCCACCAGCATTCTGGTTCATTGTGAAAACAGCATTCTTTGTCATGATGTTTATCTTGGCACGTGGTTCATTAATGCGTCCACGTTATGACCAAGTGATGAACTTTGGCTGGAAGGTATGCTTACCCTTAGCGTTGGTTAACCTGTTGGTGACTGGTGCTGTAATTCTATTAAAGCATTCGGCCTAAGGCAGCAGGGAGAATAAGATGATTAAAATTCTAGCTGGTGTAGGGTCTGTCGTTCGTACGTTGTGGATGGTGTTTACCCATGCAACACGTAAACGCGATACGATTTTGTACCCCGAAGTACCTGCCGAACAGATTGTTCCACCACGTTATCGTGGGCGTATTGTTCTAACGCGTGACCCAGATGGCGAAGAGCGTTGTGTTGCGTGTAACCTCTGTGCGGTAGCATGTCCTGTAGGATGTATCTCATTACAAAAAGCAGAAAAAGAAGATGGACGTTGGTACCCTGAATTTTTCCGGATCAACTTTTCACGTTGTATTTTCTGCGGTATGTGTGAAGAAGCATGTCCGACCACTGCGATTCAGCTCACACCTGATTTTGAGTTAGGTGAATATGTGCGTCAGGATTTGGTATACGAAAAAGAAAACCTACTGATTTCTGGTCCTGGTAAATATCCTGATTACAACTTCTATCGTGTAACGGGTATGGCAATCAGCGGTAAAGAAAAAGGTCAAGCGCAAAAAGAAAGCGCACCTGTAGATGTACGGAGTTTATTACCATGATGTGGCCATTTTATTTAATGGCTCTTGTGGCCATTGTGTCTACGATTCGTGTTGTAACAAACGCAAATCCCGTACACGCCTTATTAAATCTGATTGTCTCTTTACTGGCGGTTGCAGGTATTTTCATGATGGTTGGTGCACCGTTTGCAGGTGCACTTGAAGTCATCGTTTATGCCGGTGCGATTATGGTGCTATTTGTCTTTGTGGTGATGATGTTGAACCTCGGTCAACATACCGTTGCTCAAGAACGCAAATGGTTAACCTCTCAAGCATGGGCATATCCTGCATTAATGAGTTTTTTACTGGGCTTAACTTTAGTTTGGATGTTGGGTAGTGATTACACTCCAACCCAAGCCATGCTTGGTAAAACGCTTATTGGGCCAAAAGCGGTGGGTGAAGCTTTATTTACTCAATATGTATTGTTGGTTGAAATTGCCGCGATGTTATTGCTTGCAGCACTGGTTGCAGCATTCCATTTAGGTAAAAGAGAACCGAGTGCAGAAGAGGAACAAGACTAATGGGTAACATTCCTTTGGAACACGGTTTGATTGTTGCATCTGTTCTGTTTGCACTTGGTTTTTACGGTGTAATGGTACGTCGCAACTTTCTATTTATTCTGATGAGCCTTGAAATCATGATGAATGCTGCCGCATTAGCTTTTGTGTTGGCAGGAAGCGTTTGGGGGCAGGCAGATGGTCAGATTATGTTTATTCTGGTTCTGACTTTAGCTGCTGCTGAGGCTTGTATTGGTTTAGCGATCGTCCTTCAGTTTTATCATCGCTTCCATCATTTGGATGTGGATGCTGCGAGTGAGATGCGCGGATGAGTTATTTATTTCTAACAATATTATTTCCGCTAATCGGCTTTGTGATATTAGCGGCAGGGCAAGATAAGCTTTCTGAAAATGTTGCTGCCATTGTTGGTGTCGGCTCAGTAGGTTTATCCGCACTATTTGCGTTGATTGCAGGTCAAAGTTTTCTAGGTAGTGGCGAAACAGCCTATGTTCAGCATTTATGGACATGGTTCAGTGTTGGTGGTTTCGCACCTGAGTTTACATTGCACCTCGACGGTTTATCTTTATTAATGCTTGGCATGATTACAGGTGTCGGCTTCTTAATCCATATCTTCGCATCGTGGTATATGCGTGGCGAAGAAGGGTACGCGCGTTTCTTCTCTTACTTCAACTTGTTCGTTGCGAGCATGGTGATTTTGGTATTAGGCGATAACCTTGCAGTACTGTTCCTTGGTTGGGAAGGCGTAGGCTTGTGTTCATACCTCTTGATCGGATTTTATTATGCAAATCCATCAAATGGTTGGGCAGCCATTAAGGCATTTACCGTAACACGTATTGGTGATGTCTTCTTACTGATTGCACTATTCCTGATTTACCAACAGTTCGGCACATTGCATACTGCGACAATCGTTGCAAATGCACATGAAGTTCTGGCACATAACCATTCTTTAGCAATTTGGACAGCATTGATGTTGTTCTTGGGTGCAGCAGGTAAATCTGCGCAAATCCCATTGCAAACTTGGTTGGCCGATGCGATGGCAGGTCCTACACCTGTTTCAGCGTTAATCCATGCTGCAACAATGGTAACAGCTGGTGTTTATTTAACTTGCCGTACACATACCGTGTTCGAAATGGCACCTGAAGTGATGCAGTTCATTTCTGTAACAGGTGCGATCACGTTACTTGTGGCAGGTTTTGCAGCACTGGTACAAACCGATATCAAACGTGTCTTGGCTTACTCAACCATGAGTCAGCTAGGTTACATGTTTATGGCTGTTGGTGCTGAGGCTTATCAAGCTGGTTTATTCCACATGCTTGCTCACGCATTCTTCAAGGCATTATTGTTCTTGTCTTCTGGTGCGGTGATTCTGGCTTGTCATCACGAACAAAACATCTTAAAAATGGGTGGGCTTTGGAAAAAGATTCCATTCGTATTTGCATGTTTCGTTGTCGGCGGTGGTGCATTAGCAGCAATTCCATTCGTAACTGTAGGCTTCTTCTCTAAAGATGCAATCTTGGGCGAAGTCTATGCACATGGTGTTCTTGCCAATCTTCCATTGTACAACTGCTTATATTGGGCAGGGGTTGCAGGTGCATTCTTAACTTCAATTTATACTTTCCGTTTAATCTGGATTGTGTTCTTTGGCGAAGAGAAAACGCATGCACATGAAATCAAAGGTGTTACATACTGGGGGCCACTTGCAGTTCTGTTAGTGCTTTCTACAGGCATTGGTGCAGTATTAAAAGCACCTGTAGCAAACCTGTTAAGTTCTGCAAAAATTCCTGCGGTACAAATTCCTGAAAACCTAGAAGCGTTAGTACAAGGTGCTGAGCATACAGCTGTTGGCATTGCACTGGCTGGTCTTGTGGTAGGTATTGTATTGTTCGCTTTTGCTTACGGTGCTGTCAAAGCATTTGCCCAAACATCTTTGGGTTCAGGTATTGCCAATATCTGGCGTAATGCATTTGGTTTTGATGCCTTGTATAACATTGTCTTTGTACAACCTTATTTACTGATCGCGAAAATTTTAGGTCGTGATCCAATTGATGGCATGTGGTTGGTGTTACCTGCTTTAGTGAAAGGTGGAAACAGCTTCGCAAGCGCACGTCAAACAGGATCATTGCGTGAATACGCTTCAAGCATGTCACTTGGTGTAGTGGTGTTGCTGATGATCTTGATCGTTATGCAGGTAGTGGGGAAATAAAATGGAAAACAATTTAATTCTACCCGCGCTGATTCTTGTACCGTTCATTGCTGGTTTTCTGTGCTGGTTAGTCGATAAAGTTGATCAGCACCTTCCGCGTTGGATTGCTTTAATTGGGATGATCGTGACTCTGGGTTTAAGCTTAATGCTTTGGAGTCATGGTAATTACCAGTTCGAGCTTGGTGCGAAAGCACCGACCTTCGCAGCACAGTTCTTTTTACCGTGGATCACGTCTTTAGGCATTAGCATCCATTTAGCAGTCGATGGTTTGTCACTGATGATGGTGGCGTTAACTGCGTTACTGGGTATCTTGGCTGTAGGCTGTTCTTGGGGTGAAATTCAAAAGAATGTTGGATTCTTCCATCTAAACTTACTTTGGAGTTTAGGCGGGGTAATTGGCGTATTCTTGGCAATCGATTTGTTCCTGTTCTTCTTCTTCTGGGAGATGATGCTTGTACCAATCTACTTCCTGATTGCGTTATGGGGGCATAAAGGTTCGAACGGTCGTTCACGTGTATATGCTGCTACCAAGTTCTTTATCTATACTCAAGTCTCTGGCTTGATCATGTTAATTGCAATCCTAGGCCTAGTGGTTTGGGGTTACATCATGACCAATGGTGTTGTGAGTTTTGATTACAACTTCTTAATGCAAGTTGCAAATCACTTACCACCTCAGTTTGCTTATGGTTTCATGATCTGTATGTTCATTGGTTTTGCAGTGAAATTACCTGTATTCCCATTGCACGGCTGGTTACCAGATGCACATGCTCAAGCACCTACAGCAGGTTCTGTAGACTTGGCAGGTATTTTGATTAAAACAGCAGCGTATGGTCTGTTACGCTTCGTTATTCCATTCTTCCCACAAGCATCAGCGCAATTTGCAGATATCGCAATTGTGTTTGGTTTGATTGGTATTTTCTACGGTGCATGGTGTGCCTTCCAGCAAACAGATATGAAACGTCTGCTTGCATATACCTCTATTTCACACATGGGCTTTGTACTTCTTGCAATCTATGCAGGCAATATCATGACCTATCAAGGTCTGATGATCATGATGTTGGCACATGGTATTTCTTCAGCAGCATTGTTCATTATGTGCGGTCAGGTTTACGAACGTGTTCATACACGTGACATGCGTTTAATGGGCGGTATGCGTGGTCAGTTCCGTTACTTGCCAATCTTCCTGATGTTCTTTATTGCAGCATTGGTCGGCTTACCTGGTTTAGGTAACTTTATCGGTGAATTCCTGATCTTGATGGGTTCATTCGGTAAATATCCAACTTTTACGATTATTGCAGCAGTAAGTTTGGTGTTGGCAGGTCTATACGGTCTGATTCTGATTCACCGTACTTTGTTCGGTACACCGAACCCAGAACAACAGCAACATTATAAGCAACCACTAAAAGACCTCTCTGCACGTGAAATTGTTATTTTAATGATTTGTGTAGTGAGCCTTGTATGGTTAGGTGTTTATCCTCAAACCTTCCTTGATATTTCAAATTCAAGTATGCAGTGGTTAGCGAATAGTTATATCCCTGTTCATAATGGTGCGGATTTGATGCAACAAGCAATCAGCCAACTTGATAATGTGGAGATCCGATAATCATGAACTTCACACTCCAATATTCAGATCTTTTGCCGTTAGCACCCGCAATTATTGTATCTTTGACAACAATTGTGGTGATGATTTTAACTGCAATTAAACGCAACCATGCAGTCATTGCGACTGCATCTGTGATCGGGCTGAATCTAGCGGTAATTTATGTATTGTTAGAAATGTTTGGTGGTAACTTTAAGCCAGCAAACATTATGGGCATGTTTATGGTTGATCCATTTACCATGCTTTATCAATTGATGATCTTAATTGCAGCATTGGCTTGTTGTACGCTTTCTCATGCGTATATCGAGAACTATAAAGACAACCGTGAAGAACTCTATATTCTGATGTTACTGTCAACAGCAGGCGCTTTGTTGATGGTAGCAAGTTCTCACTATGCATCTTTCTTCATTAGCTTGGAGTTGATGTCAGTTCCGATTTACGGTTTGTTAGCGTATACCCATGAACGTGAAAAGTCACTTGAAGCGGGTATGAAGTATTTGGTGTTGTCTGCGACAGCATCAGCGATGCTCTTAATGGGTATCGCATATATTTATGCATACACTGGTTCATTGTCGTTCTACACAGGTTTCGTACCATTATTGCAAGCAATTAAAGCTGGCAACCCAATGGTGGTGTTGGGCTTAGGTCTTATCATTTTTGCGATTGCATTTAAACTGTCACTTGCACCATTTCACAAATGGACACCTGACGTTTACCAAGGCGCGCCAGCTCCAATTTCAACATTCTTGGCAACAGCTGCCAAGGTTGCAACGATTGGTCTGTTTGTGCGTTATGTACTTGCAGCAGGCGCGTTGATTCCATCTATTAGTGTGGTCATCAGCATTATTGCAGTATTGTCTATCCTTGCGGGTAACTTGCTTGCAGTTCGCCAAGTAAACTTGAAACGTGTTCTGGCTTATTCATCGATTGCTCACTTCGGCTACTTATTGATTGCATTAGTCAGCAAAAACTATTTCAGCTTAGACAGCGTAAACTTATATATGGTGGTGTATGTCTTAACAACCATCGGTGCGTTTGGTGTCGTGACATTAATGTCTAGCCCATATAACAACAGCGATGAAGCTGAAAGCGTTGCGGATTATCGTGGTTTGTTCTGGCGTCGTCCTGTATTGACTGCAACATTAACTGTGATGTTATTGTCTTTGGCGGGTATTCCGTTAACAGCAGGCTTTATTGGTAAGTTCATGATTGTTAAAGCGGCTGTAGAAGCAGGTCACTGGTTCTTGGCAGCAATGGTCATTGTGGGTAGTGGTATTGGTTTGTACTACTATTTACGTGTAATGATCGTGCTTTACTTAACACCACCAGAAACACCACGTATTGATGCTCAAGAACATTGGGGTCAAAAAGCTGGTGGGATTATGGTTCTTGCTGTAACTGTACTTGTCATCTTTATCGGGGTTTGTCCAGATTCGCTGATTAAGATCTCAACAGCAGCGCAGTTGCTTGCACCAATTCAAAATATGTTATTTGGTCACTAAGCAATAGTCTAATGGCAGATAAAGAAGCTCTCATCGTGAGGGCTTTTTTATTTTTTACAGAAAAGCGATATACTAAGATTAATTTAAATAATTAGGTTTTTCTCCTGTGTCTATTCAAGAAATCCGCCATCCACTTATTCGTCATAAGCTTGGATTATTACGTCGTGCAGATATTAGTACTAAAAATTTCCGCGAACTTGCACAAGAAGTTACGATGTTACTGACTTATGAAGCAACCAAGGATCTTCCTGTTGTTGATCAGGAAATTCAGGGATGGGCAGGTGATGTGACGACACAACGCATTGCGGGTAAAAAAATCACAGTTGTACCAATTTTACGTGCAGGCATTGGCATGTTAGATGGCGTACTTAATCTTATTCCGAGTGCCAAAGTCAGCGTACTAGGTCTTGAGCGTGATGAAGAAACGCTAGAAGCACGTACGTATTATAAAAAATTGGTTCCAGATGTTGCCAACCGTATTGCCATGATCATTGACCCAATGCTTGCAACAGGTAGCTCATTGATTGCTGCTATTGATGTATTAAAAGCAAGTGGTTGTAAGGATATCCGTGTGATGGTGTTGGTTGCAGCGCCTGAAGGTGTGGCAAAAGTGGAAGCATTACATCCAGATGTACGCATTTTTACTGCATCAGTTGACAATGGTTTAAATGAGCAAGGATATATCGTTCCTGGTCTAGGCGATGCAGGCGATAAAATCTTTGGTAGTGTGCAAAAAGATTAATTTTTAGACGTAACCATAAAAAGAGACTGAATCAAACCGAACTTTTAGAGGTTTGATTGAAAGTCTCTTTTTTATTTTTTGCTACAATGTCAATCAATTAAAAATGTAGGGTAAAGACCATGAAGCAAGAATTTTATACCGGAAAAGTTAAGCAATATAATGCTGATAAGGGATTTGGTTTTATTGCGACGGCTGAAGGAGATATTTTTTTTCATATTTCTGATTTCCCAGCAGCCGCTGAAGGTGAGCCGAAGCGAAATGAGAAAGTAAAATTTATTGCTGTAGAAAATCAGGGGAAATTTAAAGCAATAAAGATTGAGCGTATTGATCCAAATCCTGCAAAAACCAAGAAAACACAAATCACTGATCACAATAAAGCAATCACCAACGAGTTGTTATCTAACTTTCGACGTTAGTTATTTGATACACATAAAGACGCATTATTATCTTGTCAGGCAAATTTGAGCCTAAGTAATCAACAATATATGACTTATATTATTAATTTTAAGGAGCAAAGTGATCAAATTATTATTGAAGGAAATCCTGTACAGTCATATTAATTTAAACTCCTACTTTAAAATTAAATCAAAGCCAAAAATATTTGGCTTTGATTGTTTAGTTATACCTGTTCTTCACAAAATTTCATAAATGCTTTTAAGCCCGGCCCCTGATATTTATGGCGATGCACCAGCATATAAAGTGGACGTTTTAGCTCCCAGAATGGTGTGTCCAAAATGACAAGCTGTCTAGAATTTAACATCGGACGAAGTGCCAGTTTAGAAATACAGGATAGACCTAATCCACCTGAAATGATTTTTAAAATGGCTTCGTTATGACCGAGTGTTAAACGAATATTGGCATTTGATAAATTTTTTAAAATGGCAAGATCGAAGACTTCACGTGTGCCAGATCCTTCTTCACGTAAGATCCATTCGACATCATTGAAGTCCTGAGGCGTAAGCGGGCGGTTAAGTTGAGCAAGCGGATGGCTTGGTGCACAACAAACTGCAAGTTCATCATCATGCCAGTGAATACTTTGTAACTGAGGTAAATGACATGAACCTTCAATCAGAGCCAAATCGAGTTGAAATTGATTGACTGCCTCAATGATTTGTCGTGTATTTCCAACTTGGAGTTGTAAATGTGCTTGCGGTTGCTTTTGTAAAAAGCCTGCCATTAAATCTGGCATGAGGTAGTCACTAATGGTAAGTGTTGCCCCCAAGCGCAAGTCGATACTTTGCAATTCACCTTTGGCAATCTGTTCAAAAGTTTCACAACGACCCAAAATTTCTAAGGCTTGAGGTAATAGAAAACGCCCAAGATCATTCAATTGTAAGCGTTTACCTAAGCGGTCAAATAAAGGCGCTCCTAAACCATCTTCAAGGTCTGCTAAAGCCATACTTGCTGCACTTTGAGTCAGTTTCACAGCATCACTGGCTTTGGTGACAGTTCCTTCTTGAGCTACGGCAACGAATACAGCCAATTGTCGTAAGGTCATGCGCATAATAAAAGCCTTAATTTAGGGAAAATATCAATCTTTGTCATGTCATGCTAACATGAGCTGACAATTTCTTGCACCTTGAAATCATGACATCTGAAAAATTTACTGTAGAAAAAGTATTGTCTATTCAACGTTGGGCGGACAATTTATTCAGTTTTACGATGACTCGACCTGCACATTTTAAATTTACCGCAGGTCAGTTCGCCCGTATTGGCATAAAAGTGGATGGTGAACTTGTTGTTCGTGCTTATTCTGTGGTTTCGTCACCTTATGATGAGGTGCTTGAATTTTTTTCAATCGTTGTTCCAGATGGTGCATTTACTTCCCGATTACAGCATCTTCAAGTTGGAGATGAATTGTATCTGGAAAAAATCCCGTATGGATTTTTAACGCTGGCTCGTTATCAGCAACCATTGCCCCATGATTTATGGTTACTGGCAACAGGCACAGGGCTCGCGCCATTTTTATCGATGTTGCAGGATTTTGAAACGTGGCAGCAATACCAGAAAATTTTCTTGGTTTATAGTGTTCGCAGTCAGGCTGAGTTGGCTTATGTCGAAAAAATTAAACAGATTCATGAAGATTTTGGTGAAGGACGTCCAGATTTCTCTTTTATTCCAGTGATTACCCGAGAACCGAATGCACCGTTACATGAACGATTACCTGTTCTGATTGCAAATGGTGCATTAGAACAATTTGCTGGTCAGGCATTTAACCCAGAGACCAGTCACATTATGTTGTGCGGGAATCCACAAATGGTCGATGATACCAAAGAGGCGTTAAAACAACGTGGTCTAACGATGAATCGTCGTGGTGTGGGAAATATTGCAGTCGAAAATTATTGGTAATGAGCTGCGATTAAAGCAGCGCAAGGGCGATTAAAGCAGCGCAAGGGCGACTAAAGCTGTACAAAATGTGGGATGAATTCATTTGAGCATGTGGGTGCTTAATGTACGAACATATCCATAAAGTCACGGATTTCGGCAATCGCTGTATCTACGTCGGCGGTTAGCCATGTCGGTTCAAAGATCCCAGCATAATATTCTAGTCTTTCTTGAGGAACGATAAGACGAATCGGGCATTCTTCTTCGATCAGACGCCATGGAATAATCGGAACTTCCTGATCAAGAAAAGCCTGAATATCCCGAATATCAATAATCATGGCACTGATGCATTCAGGAAGTGGCATGACAGAAAGTTCTTCTGTTTTACGACGAAAATATTCTAAGTCTTCCCATTTTAAGTCATAACTTGGTTTTTTAAATTCGATCACCCCAATCAAATGCTGGTCTCGCGTGTGATGAAGGTAGCATTGATGCGTCACATCTGTTTGCAAGTCTAAAGTTACAGGTTGGAGTCGGTATGACATAGGGCATTATGAATCGTAAAAACGGGGCACAGTATAGCGTATTTTTAGCACTACAACTTACAAACAAAGCGTACGTTGTTGTAATGCTTTTTCACACAATGCAACAAAAAATAATGTTAGATTAAAAATTAGCCAATAGGGCGTATAACAAGAGGGTAAGGATATGGCTATTTATTCAGACCACTCGCCACAGAATAGCGAGCAACAAGAAAAAAAACGCTTGGCACGTTTCATTTTCTTCCTTGTCGTCATTTTCTTGGTTTCAGTCGGCATTTATATGTTGATTCATAGCCAACCCGTATAGATTAAATAGATAGCTAGACCTTCGGGTCTAGTTTTTAATATCCGACTTACACTTTATAAATACGCCTGAATGGACAGGGCTCATCATTAGATTACATTTAAATGCCTAAAAATTTTTTCTTTATGAAAGGAAAAACCGATTTTAAAACAACATACTTCATGTATAACAAAAAGAGGAAACAGCAATGAATCATGATTTGTATTCCCATGGCTGGAATGGTGGTGATTTCCAATATTATTGGAATCAATTTCAGCCTGTTTTTGCTGCAATTTTAATCTTTATCGTGGGTTGGATCATCGCGTTAGTGATTGCAGCAGGAACTAAAAAACTCTTACAGGTGGTCAAAACCAATCAGCATTTGTCTTCAGCAACTGGGCATACCCCTGATTATGAGAAAATTATTTCACGGTTTGTATTCTGGTTTGTGTTGACCATTGCCATTATTGCTGCACTGAATATTTTAAATATTAATAATGTCAGTGGACCACTCAGTGCCATGGTTTCACAAGTTTTAGTCTTTATTCCCAATATTATTGCTGCCTTTGTGGTGGGTTTTATTGGATGGATTGTGGCAAAACTTGCACGAACAGGAATTAGCCAAATTTTGGCCAGAACACAACTCGATGAGAAACTAAGTGCACAGGTTGGCGTTCGTCCTTTCAGTGACCATATTGCTGAAATCGTATACTGGCTGATCTTGTTGTTATTCTTACCTATTATTCTTTCGATTTTAGGGCTCTCAGGACTCCTAGTTCCTGTTCAGAATATGCTGAACCAAAGTATTGCGTATATTCCAAATATCTTTATCGCTGGTGTGATTGTATTTGTGGGATATATTCTGGCAAAAATTGTGCGTGGTATTGTCGAAGGGCTTGTTAATAGCTTGGGTGTGCAAGATCAGGCTCAAAAAATGGGGTTGTTTAAAAATGGCAATGTGAGTCAGGTTTTAGGCTCATTTGTTTTTGCCGTAATTTTGATTACGACTTTAATTATTGCGTTTGAAGCCTTAGGTATTGAAACAATTTCTCAGCCAGCAACAGCCATGCTCAATGAAATCATGTCTGCAATACCAAATATTATTGCAGCGGGTCTGATTTTAATCTTGGCTTATGTAGTGTCCCGATTTGTTGCAAATTTAGTGCAGGATATTTTGGCTGGAACAGGCATAGATGAGTTGCCAGCCAAAGTGGATGTACAACGCTTTTTGGGAAATACTAAAATTTCTCAAATGGTTGGCTGTTTAATTGTGTTCTTTACTATGCTGTTTGCGGTTTCCGAAGCGGCAAATCGTTTGGGCTTTGAACAAATTAGTCATTTAATTTCGGTGTTTATCCAATTTGGTGCCAATATTTTACTGGGCGCATTTATCTTGGTGATTGGTTTCTGGTTGGCAAATTTGGTCGGCAATGTGGTGCAACGTGGCGAATACAACAGTTCACGTTGGTTAGGCACATTGGTTAAAGTGCTGATTATGGGATTGGTATTGGCTATGGGACTTCGTGCCATGGGTATTGCCGACTCGATTGTGAATTTGGCATTTGGCTTAACCTTAGGTGCGGTAGCCGTGGCATTTGCTTTGGCCTTTGGTTTGGGTGGTCGTCAACCTGCCGAAATGCTGTTGACCGATTTACTGGAGAAAGCCAAAAAAGAAGGATGCCAACCGAATCCGCTTGCTGAAAAATCACCAGCTTCTGCTGTGATGACACCACAACAAAAAGGTGCAGATGCTGATCGTTCTTCTTTTGGTACTAACCCTTATGATCCAGAGAATGAAAATCCAAATGCTTAGACTATCCTGATTTTAAGGTTCAATCTTCATTTAAGGTTGAACCTTTTTATTTCAAAATAAAAAAGAGGAAGAAATATGAGTGATGCAAAAAGATCCAATCGTTATTTAGCCCCGTTAGTGATTGCAGGCATTACCGTTGGTGTATTGGCAAAGGCATACAAGGCGATTTTTAAAAAGGACAAAAAAGCGCCTCAGTTAGCTGCACCAAAGGATATGGCAGATTTGGAAACAAGCGAAGAAAAGCCGAATTAAACGTATTCGGCTGCGGCATAAGCTGAAGACCATGCCCATTGGAAATTATAACCACCAAGATGCCCTGTAACATCCAACACTTCACCAATAAAAAACAAGCCTTTTTGTTTTTTACTTTCCATGGTTTTTGAGGAAACTTCGCTGGTGTCGACACCACCTAGTGTGACCTCTGCTGTGCGGTAGCCTTCTGTTCCAGAAGGTTTTACCGTAAAACCATGCAGTTGTTTACAAATCGCTTCTAACTTTTGATCGCTCCATTGACCCAAAGCGAGTTCAGCCTCTTGCGCCCAAATGAGTTGTTGTAACTCAACCACAATACTTTTAGCTGTAAGTTCGGAAAGAATTGTACGCAGTAATGTTTTCGGTTGGCTTTGTTTTTTCTGTTTGAGCAAATTGAATAAATCATGCTGTGGAAAGAAATCGACCTGAAACGATTCACCTGCTTGCCAATAATTTGAAAGTTGTAGTGAACTTGGGCCACTTAAGCCCCGATGGGTAAAGAGTAGTGCTTCGGTAAAGCTATTTTTATCATTGCTTAAGGTTGCATCTAAGGCATTGCCACTTAAGCGTGTCGTCACTTCTTTAAATTGGTCTGAAAAAGTAAAGGGCACCAGTCCAGCACGGGTTGGATAAACATAATGACCAAATTGTTGTGCTAATTCATAGCCAAAACCTGAACCGCCTAGTGTTGGAATAGATAAACCACCTGTCGCCACGACAACCGATTCACAAGAGAAACTTGCCTGACTGGTGGTGACTTGAAATCCACCATTTTCAAGTGCTTGAACTTGATGAACGCTATGTTGGGTTTGAATTGACACCTGTTTTGCTTTTTTACATTCTTCAAGCAACATGTCTAAAATTTCTTTAGCGCCGTTTAGGGTAAACAATTGGCCATGTTTACGTTCTTCGTATGCAATTTGGTAATCGCAAACCATACCAATAAAATCCCAATTGCTATAACGGGATAATGCTGAAATGACGAAATGCGGATTATGTGAAATATAATGTTGGGGTTCGACATCAAGATTGGTGAAATTACATTTTCCACCACCTGACATTAAAATTTTCTTACCGACTTTATTGGCTTTTTCCAAGACAAGTACCGAACGACCACGCTTTGCCGCACAAGCTGCCAACATTAAGCCTGATGCACCCGCACCAAGAACGATGACATCATAATGTGTCGCTGACATGCCGTTTCTCTCATCTATAAAAAGGGCGCATTATACGCAAATTTATGAGGGGCGTAGAGTTAAATCTGACGACCTTGTAAGCCACCTGTATGAATTGCCAAAATTCGAGTACCCTGAGCAAAGTAGCCTTGTTCAATTAAATCAAAAACACCCATCAGCATTTTTGCGGTGTAGACCTGTTCGAGTGGTACATGATATTTTGCTTCAAATTGCTGCATGAACTGTTGTAATTCAGGTGTCGTTTTGGCATAACTACCACAGCAATAATCATCTAAAATTGTCCAGTTTTGCTTGCTTGTGAGTCTTGCAACATCGTGCTGTAAAAAATCACCTTTAAGTGCAGAAAAACCTAAAACCTGATGCTGTGTCTGGCTAGACTCAACCAGTCCTGCAATGGTTCCGCCTGTCCCCACAGCACAGCAAAACACATCATAATTTGCCAGATCCTGCTCCGATAAAATCTCTTTACAGCCTTGAATCGCAAAGGCATTTGTCCCACCTTCGGGGATGATATATACATCAGGATATTGCTGTGCAAGTTGTTGTAAAAATGCAGCGTCCTGTCTTTGGCGATAGTCCTGCCGAGAAACAAACTGAAACTGCATCCCAAAACTTTGCGCCGTGCACAGGGTTGGGTTGAGTGACTGGGTTGCCAGTTCTTCGCCACGAATAATCCCAATACTGTGTAACCCCAGTAAATGTGCTGCATAAGCCGTTGCTGCAATATGATTGGAATAGGCTCCACCAAAGGTCAAAACACCCGTTTTATGTTGCTGCTGTGCCTGTTGCAAGTTATATTTCAGCTTAAAAAACTTATTGCCTGAGATCTGTGGATGTACCAAATCTAAACGCTTGATATCTAGTTGGATCAAATCATTTTGTATCAGATTTTGATTCGGGATCTCCTGCGATGTGGGCATCTGCTGAAGCATGCTTAATTGTCCTTACCTTGGGTTGATGTATCAACTGACGTAATCACTGACATTCCTGGTCTTAATCGAGACAGTTCTGGCTGGTTTGGGTCAATGATAATTTTAACAGCAATGCGTTGCACCACTTTGGTAAAGTTTCCTGTTGCATTATCGGTTTTAAGTACACTAAATTCTGAACCTGCGGCTGGAGATATTTCAGAAACATGACCTGTAAATTTTTTGTGGTTTAGCGCATCTACGGTGAAAAAGGCTTTTTGTCCAATTTTCATATTGGCAATTTGTGTTTCTTTAAAGTTAGCAATCACCCATGTATTTTGTGGAATTAAATACAACAATTGAGAGCCTGCTGTAACGTATTGTCCAATCCGTGGTGTTACTTCGCCCAATTGACCATTCATTGGTGCGAAAATGATACTGTAATTGCGCGTTGTATTGGCTTGATCAAGCTGAGCGACAGCACTGTTAACTTGTGCTTCAAGTCCGACTGTCGCGACTTGTGCTGTTTTAAGCGCCTCTTGAGCGACATTGACATTGGCTTTTGCTTCATTGAGTAACGCTAGATTATTAGCAGCATTGGCTTGGCTCTGATCTAAATCTGCTTTGGAAACAGCACCTGTATAGGCAAGTTGTTGATAACGATTTAATTGTTGTAAGGATAATTGATATTGTGATGCGACTTGGGCAACTTTTGCCTGTGCAGCGGCAATGTCTGCCTGACGCTGTGCAATCGCTTGTTTCTGATTATTAAAGCTATTTGATGCTTGTTCTACAGTTGATTTTGCCTGAGAAACTTTTTGGTCATACGTTGTCGGGTCAATGCGCATCAAAATTTGACCTTTTTTAACATGATCAAAATCGCTGACAAATACCTCTTGAACATAACCATTGATCTGTGAAGATAAAATAGTGGTTTTGCCTTTAATGTAACTGTTGTCAGTTTGTTGAATTGGCGTATTAAACGGCCCAATTTGCCATGCCCACATGATAATCCCGATGCCAAATAAGAGAACAAAGAACATCGTCACCAAAGTTGATGTTTTCGCTTTGATCAACTTACTGACCCGTGGCACAGCCTTTAGATGCGGTTGTTGTTCAGCAGATGGCGTATTTTCTGGTTTAGGATCTTGCTCTTTTTGTTTTTCACTCATGGATTAGGGCTCGAAATTAAGAAGATGATGGCAGTTGACGGTAAGCGGTGTATTTTGCCCAAGCGATATTGCTTAATCCCCAAACCAACAGGATAAGTGCAAAAATACCATTTAGATAAATAACATCGTTATAAGCACGTACTTGAGCTTCTCGATTACTTACTTGAGACAGTGTGACGTCGGCTTGAATCTGATTTTTTACAGGGTCAGTAATATAGGGGGCATATTTGGCTTGGTATTGGTTTAGGCGTTGTGAAACATTACTGTCGGTGGCTTCTAGACTGTTGTTAATTGTGAGTTGATAGACTTGAGCGCGTTCTTTTTGGTAAGTTGAAAAAAATGAAGAACCAACCAATCCACCAAAGTTCTGTGTAGCGGAAAATAGAACCAGATAGGTCACAACATGTCCTACACCTTGTTGCAAGGCACGTCCAAAACCTGTGAGTAATAGTGGCCCAATAAAAAGACCACTGGCAAAGGCGACCAAAAACTGGCTTGGATAAAAATTAGCAGGTCGTACATCACTGGTTAAATGGATATCTAAACTACAGGCAATCAAAACTAAAAAGACTGCTAATAATAATTGAAATGCCATTCGTTCTCGGGAAAAAGTCACTGCACTGAAAATAATTCCGAATAACATTGCAACAAAGATAACGGCATAAAGGCTGACAAATTGATCAGGCCCCATTCCCATTGTTTTGAGAAAATTAACCGCTGCATAACTTTGTTCAGACATGAGCAAACGTAAGGCAAAGGCAGCAAAAATAAAACGCAGGGTTGATGCCGTACCAAGCCAACGGGTCATAATAAGCGGGTTTTGTCGATGATGCTCATAGAAAAAGCCAAAGACCAGCAAGCCAAATCCAGAGATGAGCATATATGCCAGCCAAGGTGAATCAAACCACCAAAGTAAAGGGCCTTGAGAAAGTACAGCACATAAACAGGCAAACCCAGGGGCAAGCAGGGCAAAGGTGAGAAAATCGCCTTTTTCGAAAACAGCAATACGCAAGCTTCGAGGCAGTTTGAGTGCAACGACCATCGCAAAGCAACAAACAGCAAGCCCAAGCTCAAAGGTATAGAGCACAGACCAGTTATTGACACTGACCAATAACGGAGAAATGATCCAGGCTAACGGTACGCCAAGCTGACCAAAGCCCATTCCGACATATAAGCCTTTAATACGATGTGTAGCGGGAAAGCCTTGCATAATGTAATACATGCCTAAAGAGCTTAAAGGTGCAGCGACTAAACCACTAAAAAACCGAACAAACAGGGCAGAATGATAGTTATGCACAAAAATGTGCATGGTCATCACGACAATAAATGCCAACAAGCCAACTTCACTAAATAGCCGTAATCCATATTGTTGTCGGGCTTTAAATAAAATCAGATTAGAGCTGACATTTGCCATGACATAGACCGCAGGCAACCATGCGACCTCAATGGGTGTTAGCCCATATTCGCCTTGTAATTGGGGTAAATTGGCCGTGATAAAACCGTTACTTAGCCCAGCAGATATTGCAATGAACGTCCCAATAATAAAATAGAGATAGCGTTTCCCACGAGAATGTGCAATGGAAGGAGGTGAACCCGGGAGGATTGGACGTTCATCTGGTGTCCAGTCTGGAGGTGCCTCAAGATAGCGTGGTTGTTTATCCATAGGCCACATCCTTCGATCTTTGAATGCCTGTCAGTAAAAGTTCAATGGCACGTTTTGCTAAGCGAGCCTGCTCTTGTGTGGTATGACCACGAAAAGAAGAAGCTAAAATCGATATAATGGTCCGATAGTCTTCAAAGTTAAGATCAGGTCTGCAAATTCCAGCACAAATTGCCCGATCAATTAAAGGTTGAACAATGGATTGATGACGTTGGATGAGTTCATGTAAAACAGGATCATCATGTTCTAAAATCTTCCAATATTCTTTTAATGCAGCAAGATAAGGTAAGTGATGAATATGACTATGAATAAGCTGAAATAGTCCATCATCAAACTGCCGAAAATGTTGAACACGCCGTTTTAGATTTTCAATTGAATTTTCAAGTAACGCATAAATAAGATGTTTACGGTCAGAAAAGTTACGATAAAACGTAGCTCTCCCAACACCTGCATGGGAAATGATCAGTTGTAATGGCACATGGATACCATGCTCTTTAATCATTTCGCTGGCAGCATGCAAAAGTTCTTCTCTGTTTTGAGTTGCACGTTGTAAATGCTTATTCATACGATTAAAAAGTAAAGAAAATAGAAATCTATTTTACGGACAAAAATGTCCGAATATCTTTAAAAAGATGTCGGTTCTTTGTAAACATAACTTTTTGTTATGTATTTATTTAAAATTCATCATTATTATTTTTGAATTGTTCTGTTTATTCTGAATGGAAATATTCCAAAGAGCGTACCAATATGAACAACCAACAACAGATTTCTCAAGAACAATATAAAGATAAATCAGAAGCGTATCTAAACAGCGCAAGCCCATGCGCAAGGCATTGAATTTGAAAAAATGCGACAGTGTATTCAGCAAAATCAATTGAAACAGGTTTTAGATCTAGGTTGTGGTGGTGGTCATGTCAGTTATCAGGTTGCTGATTTAACTGAAACGACAGTTGCTTATGATGTGACGACTGAAATGGTGGATTTAGTATGCAAACAGGCACAACAAAGAGGGTTGTCACAAATTCGGGGACAGCAGGGTGGAGCAGAAAAATTACCTTTTTCCGATCATCAGTTTGACTGTGTGATCAGTCGTTATTCTGCCCATCATTGGCAACATGTTGGACAAGCTATGCAGGAAATTTATCGGGTACTTAAACCTCAGGGTAAAGTGATTTTTGTGGATATTGTTAGCAATTGCCAACCTATTTTAGATACTTTTTTACAAACGATTGAGATGATTCGAGATCCAAGTCATGTTCGAAATTATAGTGTACAGGAGTGGATACAGTTCGCCGAATATGCAGGTTTTGGTGTCGAACAAATTGATAAGCAAAGCTTAAAATTAGACTTTAAAAGTTGGGTCGAACGAATGCAGACACCCGAATCTCATATCAAAACCATTCGTCAGTTACAAAACACTGTTTCTAATACGGTCAAAGACTATTTTCAGATACAAGCTGATGGCTCTTTTCAAAGTGATGTACTTTATCTTGTTTTGGCAAAAAAATGATAAAATAGCTCAGATCACTTTAGATATTTGGTACAGATCATGTTTGACTCATTGATTCCGCTTTTTTCAATTACGATTGCCTTAATGTTAGGTGCGATGAGTCCTGGGCCAAGCTTTGTGCATGTAGTACGAATTTCTGTATCAAAATCGCGTCAGCATGGTCTATTTACTGCGTTGGGCACAGGTACTGGTGCTGCAATTTTGGGGCTTTTGGCTGTGATGGGATTACAGGCGGTCTTGTTGGCAGTTCCATCAGCCTATCTTATTTTAAAAATAGGTGGTGGTCTGTATTTACTTTGGTTGGCGTATAAAATTTTAAAACATGCTAAAGAACCTGTAGATGTCGATCAGACCGATAAACCCATGATGAGTTATGCTCAGGCTTATCGGTTGGGATTACTCACTCAACTGAGTAACCCTAAAACGGCTGTGGTTTTGGCCAGTATTTTTACAGCTTTATTGCCAAAAGAAATTCCGACTTACTACTATGTGGTTTTACCTGTGGTTTGTTTCGTGATTGATGCGGGTTGGTATACTTTGGTGACGTTACTTTTTTCATTGGCAAAACCACGCGCACTTTATCTGAAAACTAAAACCATCATTGACCGACTTGCAGGTGGTGTGATTACAATTTTAGGATTAAAACTCATTTTCTCCAGCAAATAACACTCTTCATCGAAATAAAAAGCCAGACTATTGTTTGGCTTTTTTTGTTTAAAAAATAAACACAATTACAATACTTCTATGCTTGTATGAATGGAAGAACATGTTAGTTTTAAAATAACAAAAAGGAAAATAATGGAGGAATCTTGTCATGAAATATATTGTGATAGGTTTTTCTATGATGGTGGCATTGCTTATAACAGGATGTGAGAAAAAAACAGTGGCGCAATATTCACCAATTCAGCGCTTTGTGAGTATTGCTGGTGTTCCTGTTCACGATCAGGATTTTCAAGTGAATAATATTACGAAGCCCTAAATATAGCGAATAATATTTTAGGATGCTTGTGATGACTGTGCAGCTTTGTGCAATCGTGAATCTGAAGACGGTGCTACTCCAAAATAACGATGATATTCACGTGAGAATTGGGATGGGCTTTCATAACCAACATTTATGGCGGCGGAAGAAATATCCATGTTTTCAGTGATGATGAGCCGTCGAGCTTCATTTAGGCGCAGTTTTTTTTGATACTGCAATGGGCTCATTGTTGTGATGTCCTTGAAATGTTGATGAAAACTGGAAATGCTCATACTTATTGATTCAGCGAGTGTCTGGATCTGAATGGGTTGAGTAAAGTTCTGACGTAACCATTCAATGCTTTTTAGAATTCGATGACCTTGCGTGCCTTGTGAAATAAATTGCCGTAAACGCTGTCCTTGACTGGTTAAAAGTAAACGATAGTAAATTTCTTTTTGAACCAGCGGGGCGAGTACAGCAATATCTTGTGGAGAATCAAGCAAGTGAATTAAACGACTCGTGGCATCTAAAAGAGATGCGTTTGTTTGACCAATGGCGATGCCAATTTTTTCAGTACTTTCTATCTGCTGAATGAATGGATGCTCAAGTAATATCTGAGTGAGTATGGATAAATCAAGGGATAGGGTTAATCCAAGATAGGGCTGTTCTGGGGAAGCATTGATAATATTGGCTAAAATTGGCAAATCAATAGCGGTAATTAAAAAATGTTTTGGATCATAAACATAACTTTCATTTTCTAAAATAACCTGTTTTTTTCCTTGTGCAATTAAGCATAAACTTGCATTTTGTACATAACCCACTGGTTCTGTTGGATGATTTAGACGGAACAGTTTAAGCCCTAAATCTGGCATTTCATAATGGCTATTTTCCTGAGTCCGTCGATAAATTAATTGAGCAAGGCGTTGTTGCTGAATAGAAAAATCTAAAGATGTTGGCATGTCAGCTCATCATGGACAAGAATAAAACCATCATAACAATTCAACATGGTTTGTACGAGAAAGAAACTTGTAATTTGTAGAATTAGGCAAGTATTTAAGAGGAATAGCATACAGCCATTGGCTGAGATTTTCGTAGAATTAATTCATCAAAAATAAATTAAGGATTATTTATGGAACTCAAAAGAGCAGGCTCACAAGCATCCATTGTAGGTCCAAAAGAATGGTTTACTGGCAATGTCAGAATTGATCCTTTGAATATGACACCATCAGCACCAGCCAGAGCGAGTAGTGCCAGCGTGACCTTTGAAGCGGGTGCGAGAACTGTTTGGCACACACACCCTTTAGGGCAAACTTTAATTGTGGTTTCAGGGTGTGGCTGGACACAATGTGAAGGTGAGCCAATTGTGGAAATTCGTGCAGGAGATGTAATTTGTTGCCCGCCCAATCATCGGCATTGGCACGGCGCATCGGCGACAACGGCCATGACACATATTGCAATCACTGAGGTACTGGATGGAAAAGCTGTAGAGTGGTTGGAGCCTGTAACTGATGAAGAATATTTCGCTGGTCTAAATGATGGAAAACAACCGTATGAGTGCCATCATGAAAAATCAGGAGAAAAGTGAATGACAAAAAAAATCATGGTTGTGATTGGTGCTGGGCAAATTGGTCAGGCAATTGCTCGAAGAGTAGGTGTTGGAAAGCACCTATTATTAGCAGATCATCGTCAAGAAAATGCAAAAGCGGCAGCAGATATATTGAGTAATGCAGGGTATGAAGTAAGTACTGCAACCGTAGATGTTGCATCACGTGATGCTGTCGAATCATTACTTGAGACGGCAATGCAATTAGGACAAATCACAGGGCTTATACATGCTGCCGGTGTATCCCCTTCGCAGGCATCACCCGAAACAATTTTAAAAGTCGACCTCTATGGTACAGCATTGATTTTAGATGTTTTTGGTGATGCTATTGTAGAAGGAGGGTCAGCCGTTGTGATTGCTTCTCAGTCTGGTCATCGACTACCAGCATTAACTTTAGAGCAAAATCAGGCATTGGCACAGACACCTGTAGAAAAACTATTAGATTTACCGTTTTTACAGCCTGATCACGTTAAAGATTCATTATACGCTTATCAGCTTTCTAAACGAGGAAATGCACTGCGAGTCATGGCTGAAGCTGTGCGTTGGGGTAAACGAGGTGTTCGGGTGAACACAATTAGCCCTGGCATTATTATGACACCACTTGCAAAAGATGAACTCAGTGGCCCTCGTGGTGAGGGGTATCGTCGAATGATTGACCATTGCCCAGTCAAACGTGCAGGAACACCCGACGAAGTTGCCAATGTTGCAGCATTATTAATGGGTACAGACGGTGGTTTTATTACAGGTAGTGATTTTCTGATGGATGGTGGCGTTACATCTTCATATTGGTTTGGCGATCTTGCTTCTCAATAAATGAGCTAAAAGCTTGTTATATTTTAACGAAAAAGGAATCTTATATGAGTATCAAAGTTCTTGGTTTTGCAGCAGAATCAAATACAACACCTCTGGCACCATACTATTTTGAGCGCCGTGATTTACGTCCAGATGATGTATTGATTGATATTTTATATTCAGGTGTTTGTCATTCAGACCTTCATCAGGCTCGTAATGATTGGCATGGATCACAATATCCAATTGTGCCTGGGCATGAAATTGTTGGGCGCGTTGTTGCAGTTGGAAATCAGGTTACAAAATTTCAAGTTGGAGCACTGGTAGGCGTGGGTTGCATGGTGGATTCATGTCGTGAATGTTCTCCCTGTCAACACGGTCTAGAGCAGTATTGTGAAGAGGGTTGCATTCAAACCTATAATGGCACTGATCGTCATGATCATCGTCCTACTTATGGCGGTTATTCCACTCGTATTGTTTGTTCTGAAGATTTTGTACTGAGTGTGCCTGAAAATTTGGATATTAAAGCAGTACCTCCATTATTGTGTGCAGGTATTACCACTTGGTCTCCTTTACGCCATTGGAATGTTGGGCAGGGCTCTAAAGTTGCCGTAATTGGTTTGGGCGGTTTAGGGCATATGGCAATTAAACTGGCCCATGCTTTGGGTGCTGAAGTAACTTTATTTACCCGTTCTTTAAATAAAGTTGAAGATGCAAAACGTCTTGGGGCAGATCATATTGTATTGAGTACTGATATTGAACAAATGCAAGCTGTGCAAAATCATTTTGATTTAATTATTGATACTGTTCCAAATGTGCATGATATTAATCCTTATGTGCCGACATTAACTTTAAGTGGAACATTGGTATTTGTTGGGTTCTTGGGTGAACTTGCACCGATGATCAATACTGTTTCATTAATTTTAGGACGTCGTTCAATTGCTGGTTCTGCTATTGGTGGTATTCAAGAAACACAGGAGCTTTTAGATTTTTGTGGTGAGCATCAAATTACGGCCGACATTGAAATGATTCAAATGCAGGAAATTAATGAAGCATTTACCCGTATGGAACATAGTGATGTGAAATATCGTTTTGTGATTGATATGCAAAGTTTGAAAGTAACGGAAACAGTTTGATCAATTTTAGAATAAAAAAGCGGCATTCGCCGCTTTTTTACCATCTTATTAGGATTAAGACACTTTATCACCTGGTTTAGCACCAGATTCAGGTGAAATCACCCAGACACCTTCGCCATTACCTGCGGCAAGTACCATACCATTTGAAATACCAAAACGCATTTTACGTGGTGCAAGATTCGCAACCAACACGACGAGTTTATCTTTCAGGTCTTCAGGTGCATAGAATTCACGAATACCACTAAACACATTACGTGGTTCAGCTTCACCTGCATCCAAAGTCAGTTGAAGAAGTTTGTCTGAACCTTCAACAGTTGCAGCTTGCAATACTTTGGCGACACGCAGGTCAATCTTGATAAAATCTTCAATGCCGATGATGTCTGCTTCACCAATTTTGGGTTCAGCTTTTTTCTCTTTGGCTTTTTCTTTTTTCTTTTCAGCTTTTGCAGGTTCAGCCGCAGGCGCACCTAAAGACTCTTTTGATCCATCGACCATTGCAGCAACTGCTTTTGGATCTACACGCTGCATGAGTGGTTGGAATGGCGCAATTTCATGATTCACCAAAATAGTTTTACGTGATGCAAAATTGAAACTGTCTAATTTCAAGAAAGCCTGAACCTCTTCTGCCAATGTCGGTAAGACAGGTGCAAGGTAAACAGCCAATTGACGGAATAAGTTAATACCGACTGAGCAAACGTCATGGACTTGTTGTTCTTGGCCTTCTTGTTTTGCAAGCGCCCACGGTTTTTTCTCATCAATATATTGGTTAGCGCGGTCAGCAAGCGCCATAATTTCACGAATTGCCGCTGAAAATTCACGTTCTTCGTAGGCTTTGGCAATTGAGTCGCCAGCATCAATAAAGCTTTGTACCAATTCAGGTTCAATGCAAGTTGTAGACAGTGTATTGTTAAAATCTTTATTGATGAATTTTGCACAACGACTGGCAATATTCACCACTTTGCCCACAAGGTCAGAGTTTACTTTTTGAATGAAATCATCCAAGTTTAAGTCGGAATCTTCAACTTTGTCTGAAAGTTTAGAAGCAAAGTAATAACGCAAATATTCAGGGTTTAAATGCTGTAAATAGGTTTCTGCTTTGATGAATGTACCACGAGATTTAGACATTTTCTGACCGTTAACAGTCAAGAAACCATTGACGAATAAACCTGTAGGTGTGCGGTAGTTCGAGCCTTCAAGCATTGCAGGCCAGAACAGGGCATGGAAATAAACAATGTCTTTACCAATGAAGTGATAAACCTCATTTTGACTGTCTTTTTTCCAGTAGTCATCAAAGTTTAAATCTGGACGTTTGGTTTTAATGTAGTTTTCAAAACTCGACATATAGCCAATCGGTGCATCAACCCAAACATAGAAATATTTGTTCGGTGCATCTGGAATTTCAAAACCGAAATATGGTGCATCACGGGAAATATCCCAGTCGGTTAAACCCGCATCGAACCATTCATCCAGTTTGTTGGCAATTGAAACAGGCAAACGACCTGCATCACGTGTCCATTTTTGTAGATATTCTGAAAAATTTGGCAGTTTAAAGAAGTAGTGGTCTGATGATTTTTCGACAGGTGTTGCTCCGCTCAAAGTTGAGCGTGGGTTCAACAGTTCCGTTGCGTTATAGGTCGTTCCACATACTTCGCAAGAATCGCCATATTGGTCTTCTGCCTTACATTTTGGGCATGTGCCTTTAATGAAACGGTCAGATAAAAACATTTGTTTTTCAGGGTCAAACAACTGAGTCACAGGGCGAATCGCGATGTTGCCTGCTTCTCGGTTTTTGACATAAATTTCTTGAGAACGTGCTTTATTTGTTTCGCTATGTGTAGAGTCGTAATGATCGAAACTAATGCCAAAGCCTGCAAAGTCGCGCTCATGTTCTTGTTGAACATTGGCAATTTGTTGTTCTGCTGAAATACCATTGGCTTCGGCACGTAGCATAATGGCTGTACCATGAGCATCATCCGCACAGACATAAGTCACATCATGACCTAATGCGCGCATGGCACGAACCCAGATATCTGCTTGGATATAACCGAGTAAGTGACCCATATGAATTGGACCATTGGCATAAGGAAGGGCATTGGTGACTAAAATTTTACGCACGGAAACTGTTCTCTCATTCGTATTTATCAAGTCAAAGATTTTACCTGATGAAGGAAGATAAGCAAAGATTAATAATCTTTGCCTTAAGGGCAGAGAGATGACAGCGTCTCAAGTTTACAAGAAGGTGAGAGAGATGCCCGAAATAGTCGGATAAGCTATATATGATTTATGGCATAGCAAAGATGAATCATCAATTGAGTCATGATAGTTTGCGTTGTGTGTTTGAAGCAGATTGTTTTTGAGGGCAATGTAGATCAACAAGCCTGTTGATTGGAAAAATTTAAAATAAATTCTTTTCAGAATTTTAGGATGATTGTACAAGATAACCAAGTAAATCAGTTGGTTTTATAATCGTATTCAAAAAGCTTGATGTTCAGGTGACTTAACCTCTTGCTGAGTTACGGGTACACTATTCATGATTAAATCAGTCTCTCGTTTTGGAGTAACAATATGTCTTGGTTTTCTTCGCTTAAATCTGTCTTTTCACCCGCACAGGGGGTGAGTGAGGAAGAAATCCAGCGTATTTTGCAAAATTATATGTTGCCTAACTCAAATGTTTCTTTAAAAGAACGAATGAGTTCAGTACAGGTACAAGGTCAAATTCTACAACTCACAATCAATACATTGCCTGCTGAAGCTGAAATTTTGCAACAAATTCATGATGAACTGGTCGTCTCACTTGAAAAGGCAGGCATCCAAGAGCTGAATTTGCATGTGATTCAGCAAAAGACAGGCCATACAGCAGGCGGTTGTGGAAGTCATTCACATCATGAAAAAAATGACCAACAGGCAAAAGTAGAGAATAGTAGTTTACCGCCTGTTGTTGATGCTTCAGAAAAAACACAAGAAGTTGATCCAAATAATCCACCGATTCAAAAAGCGGCACCACAACAGCGTGATATTCCAAAACATCCTCGAATTCAACATGTGATTTTGGTTTCATCGGGTAAAGGTGGTGTGGGCAAATCGACGACTACCGTGAATTTAGCTTTAGGTCTACAAAAGTTAGGTTTAAAAGTGGGTGTGTTAGATGCCGATATTTATGGCCCAAGTATTCCGACCATGTTGGGGAATGCAGGAAAAACGCCACTGATTGAAAATGAAAACTTTGTGCCACTAGAAGCCTATGGCATGCCTGTTTTGTCGATTGGACATTTAACGGGCGATAATAATACCCCTGTGGCGTGGCGTGGGCCAAAAGCAACAGGCGCTTTGATGCAGCTTTTTAATCAGACACTTTGGCCAGATTTGGATGTGTTGATGATTGATATGCCACCAGGTACAGGTGATATTCAGTTGACTTTGGCGCAGCGCATTCCTGTATCAGGTGCAGTAATTGTTACAACTCCTCAGAACGTGGCATTGTTGGATGCAACCAAAGGTATTGAACTCTTTAATCGAGTAGATATTCCTGTGTTAGGCGTTGTTGAAAATATGTCGACACATATTTGTTCAAATTGTGGTTTTGAGGAGCGAATTTTTGGTCATGGGGGGGGGGATAAAATCTCAGAGCAATATCACATTCCGTTGCTCGGGCGTTTACCTTTAAATGCTCAAATTCGTGAAAATGCCGACAAAGGCGAGCCAAGTGTGGTTGCTATGGATGAAACATATGAAAGTTATATGGATATTGCCCAAGCCTTATTGACTCAAATTGAGCATTTACCAAAGCCAGACAAAGACCAGAATCGAATTTTTTAGATAAAAAAAAGGATGATCTGAGAAAACCAGATCATCCTGCTTAATTGCTTATAGTCGAGCAGTAAAAAGCGAATGTGAAACCGAAAACCCTTCCCGAATCCTGTTATTCACAGGCTTTAGGAAAGTTTTCATGGCTCTTTTTCCAGTTCTTTATTGCACCCCAGCGCCATAATAATTCAATCACAACATAAAACAGGGTTGAAAATAATAAGGCTTCAACCATAAGACCTGTCATTAAAATTTTGGCTAAGCTGAAGTCAACATGACCGTGACCAAAGTTACGAATCCAATTTCCAATTTGATGCATCACGCCCATGAGCATCGCTTGGTCGATCATGTGTACATGAAAAATTTTTGTTCCAAACCAAAAGCCAATATACAAAATAGGTAAGATGGTAAATGGATTGCTGAGCCAAGCCAAAGCAAGACTCACAGGAAGGTTGACTTCAAAACACAAGACCGCCAAAACAATAAGAATACTGTGGAAAGGGATGGGCAATAAACCGAAAAAAGTTCCAATAAAAATTGCTTTACAAATGGAACGGCGGTTGACATACCATAACAAAGGATTTGCTGTCCTTGCCCCAAAGAGTCTCATCATTTTCATAGATGAAACACGTTCAGGAGATGGCAACCACGATTGCAAAAGTTGTTTAACCATAAATTTCCAATTTCATTCATGGACGATATATAAAATGACCATGATGATTTTCACCTTAAATGAGAGGTCATCAAGCCCAAAATTGCTTTATTGATCTCATTTAATTTATTCATGGTTCGGGATTTTAACATCACAAAAACCCTGATATAAAGAAGGTGTTTAAAAAACCGTCAATGCATAACATAACACAATTTTAGTCAAAATTGGCTGTTTTGATCATGAAGAAAGTAAAATTTTTGGTATGATACAATGGTGTAATTTGCTTGAAAAATACGTTAAATCATAAGGATATTTGAAGTTTTATTAATAATTTTTACAATTGAAATTTTGCTAAAATTGGCAAAAAGAAATACTCTTGCCCAAACTTGGATTTGAGGTCAATGGATGATTTCTTGGATTTTTATTGGTTTGGTCATGACCATTTTATTTACACCAGGCCCAACAAATACATTGCTTGCCTCTTCAGGTATAAAAATTGGCATAGGATCATCTTTAAAATTAATACCCGCAGAAGCTTTGGGATATCTGATTGCCATCAGTGCTTGGGGAATCCTGATTGGGTCGATTGCAAAAACATTCCCCTTGCTTCCAATTATGATCAAACTCATAAGTGCCAGCTACATTTTATATTTGGCTGTTAAATTATGGAAAACAGCAAAACAAGAACTTGATATTGATCAACCCACAATTCGTCCTAGACAGTTACTTTTTGCGACATTATTAAACCCAAAAGCACTGTTATTTGCATCTGCCATTTTCCCTGCAAGTGCATGGGTAACATGGCATAGTTATTTATTACATATTGCTGTTTTTTTAGTTTTGGTTGTGCCAATTGCATTTTTCTGGATTGTCTTTGGTCAGATTTTGACAAAAAATAAAATTCATTGGTTAACACCGTGTAATTTGCAGCGTACAGCATCATTAATTTTAATGTCTTTTTCAGTGCCTGTAAGCTATTCAGCTTTAACAAGTTTAATTTAACACAGATCTTTGATGCTATTTTTATAGCAGTCTGAATTTGGCGTATATTGATTTAAGCAAATGGCAGCCATTTTCAATGCGCTTGATTTAAGTTAAAGTAGCGCCAGTTTAAATTCGATTTTTAATGATTTTGGAATAAATAAATGGCCATTAAGTCTGATCGTTGGATTCGTGAGATGAGTGAAAAGCACGGGATGATTGAACCGTATGCAGCGAATCAAGTCCGTTTTAATGAACAAGGCGAGAAATTAATTTCTTATGGCGTTTCAAGCTATGGCTATGATGTACGTTGTGCCCCTGAATTTAAAGTGTTTACCAATGTGCATTCAGCAATTGTAGACCCTAAAAATTTTGATGATAAAAGCTTTATTGATATTGAATCTGATGTTTGTATCATTCCGCCAAACTCGTTTGCATTGGCACGTACGGTTGAGTACTTCCGTATTCCACGTAATGTGTTAACGGTTTGCTTGGGTAAATCGACCTATGCACGTTGCGGGATTATTGTGAATGTCACTCCACTTGAGCCTGAATGGGAAGGTCACGTGACATTAGAGTTTTCAAATACAACTAACTTGCCTGCACGTATTTATGCAGGTGAGGGCGTTGCTCAAATGCTATTTTTTGAAAGTGATGAAGTTTGTGAAACGTCTTATAAAGACCGTGGCGGTAAGTACCAAGGGCAAGTAGGCGTTACTTTACCTAAAGCTTAATTGAAGCAAGCGCCATAAAAAATCCCGCAATGTGCGGGATTTTTTATATGGTTGTTTTATGCTTGTTTTAAAAGGTCAAGCAAAGCATCTTTGCTTAAATTGCTCGCTTCTGCATCGGTACGGCCTTTGTATTCAAAAGTTCCCGCATCCAGACCTTTTTCACCAATGACAATACGATGAGGAATCCCTGTTAATTCAAGATCAGAGAATTTAACCCCAGGACGTTCGTTACGGTCATCAAGAAGAACATCAAAACCAAGTGCTTGTAATTCAGCATAAAGTTCTTCCGCTGCTTGCAAGGTACGTGGTGATTTGTGTGCATTCATTGGTACAATGGCAACGTCAAAAGGTGCAAGGGCTTTCGGCCAAATAATACCTTTTTCATCGTAGTTTTGTTCAATGGCAGCCGCAACAACACGTGTTACGCCAATACCATAACAACCCATGGTCACAGTAAATGGTTTGCCATCTTCACCTAAAACTTTACAGCCTAACGCTTCAGAATATTTTTGACCCAATTGGAAAATATGACCAACTTCAATTCCGCGTTTAATTTGTAGCGTCCCTTTGCCATCTGGAGATGGATCGCCTTCTACAACATTACGTAGGTCATACACTTCGCTGAATTGAGCATCACGTTCCCAGTTTACCCCTACAGCATGTTTGTCAGCTTCATTTGCACCAGCAACGAAGTCAGAAAGTACAGACGCTGCACGGTCAATAATTACGGTAAGGCCTTTTTCAACTAAACCTTGTGGACCTGTGAAACCAGCAACCAAACCATATTGTTCAAGCTGTTGCTCAGTTGCAAAGGTTAAAGGTGAGGCAATCAGTGGATGTTTCTCAGCTTTAATTTCATTGAGTTCATGGTCGCCACGTAAGAACAGGGCGATTACAGGAACTTGACCATCTTCCTGAGCGTTTCCTTGAACCAATAATGCTTTCACCGATTGCGCAGGCGCAACTTTTAAGAAATCGCAAACATCAGCAATGGTTTTAGTGTTTGGTGTTTCTACCACTTGTAATGCTTGGGCTGCTGCTGGACGTTCACCAACAAGTAACGCTTCTGCCATTTCGACATTCGCTGCATAATCTGAGTCTGTAGAGAACGCGATATCATCTTCACCGCTTGATGCCAAAACGTGAAATTCGTGTGAGCCTGAACCCCCAATAGAACCAGTATCCGCCTGGACAGGACGGAAATTCAAACCAAGGCGTGAGAAAATACGGCAATAGGTGTCATACATGACATCGTAAGTTTCTTGCAATGAATCTTGATTTGCATGGAAAGAGTAAGCATCTTTCATGATAAATTCACGTGAGCGCATCACACCAAAACGTGGACGAACTTCGTCACGGAATTTGGTTTGAATTTGATAAAAGTTGATTGGAAGCTGCTTATAGCTTTGTAATTCGTTACGCGCTAAATCGGTAATCACCTCTTCATGCGTTGGACCAAGAACAAAAGGATTGTCATGACGATCTTTAAAACGTAATAATTCAGGACCGTACTGAACATAACGCCCAGACTCTTCCCATAAACTTGCAGGTTGTGTTACGGGCATAAAAACTTCTAAAGCGCATGAACGATTCATTTCTTCACGAACAATCGCTTCAACTTTATTTAGCACACGTTTACCCATAGGCAACCAAGTATACAAACCTGAAGCCAATTTACGGATCATCCCAGCTCTAAGCATTAATTGATGTGAAATGACTTCAGCATCGTTTGGAGTTTCTCTCAACGTAGCAAATAAAAAGCGACTCGCGCGCATGAACATTGTCCTAAAGATAAAAAGTGACGATGGGGATTATACGATAAAACGACATTGGAATTTTAGCGTATCTCTAATCAAGATAAAATTTTAAATCCTGAAAAAGTCAAAAGCTGTGATCTACAGATTTTAGTGAAAAGGTCTATCACAGCAAAAAATCAAATGAAATTAATTTTCCATATTTTTAAGTCGGAAAATAATATGATCATATTCCAGTTGAGTCTTTCGATAGCGGGTTTGTAAGTCAATAATGGATTGTTTGGCTTCACCAATATGTACATCGTTTTGATGAATACGATTTTTAATTGCGGTGGGAACTGTCTGGTTTTGTCTCTGGTACTCTTGTTCTTGACGTTTATAGGAAACTTGATCTTGATATAACTCATTTAACTGTTGCTGCTGCAATTCGATTTGTTTCTCGATATTTTTTAAACTTTCCTGTTTTTTTGCAGTGGCGATTTGGCTATTGGTGTATGCATTTTTAAGTTGACGGTCAGCCATATACTGTTTGGAGTGTCTTTCCCGCTGGTGTGCCTGTTTTATAGAAGTTTCAGAATTAAATGGCCTGACATGTTGAATGAGGGACATATTCTGATCAAGCACATCGTAACCATGTCGAATATGCTTGGATGTCACAGATGAACTAATATTTGCAATACCATCTACACCATAATATCGATAATAACGTTTGTGACTTGTGCTATAGCTCATTTGACTAACAAGTAGACAAATAAAGATAGACAAAAATTTTTGGCACGATATGAGCCGAAGTTTGCCTGTTAACCCCATAATTACCCCAGAAAAATTAAAATAATAATTGATAGATGCCAACTGAATCACAAAACTCGATACATTAATTGTGTATCGACCATGTGATGCGTCAGCAATAAAATATTCTGTAAATTATTGTATCGTGTAATCTGAAAAAAGTAATAAAAAGCTGCGTTGAAAAAGTCATAAAATAGATGTTTAATAACGGGACAATCATCTATATAAAAATTTTATTTTTACGGGGAAATTTCATGCAAGATGAGCAGCACAAGAACATAAAAGTGATGGTGATTGATGATTCAAAAACGATTCGTCGAACAGCGGAAACTTTGTTGCAAAGAGAAGGCTACGAAGTTGTCACAGCTGTAGATGGTTTTGAAGCTTTATCTAAAATTGCAGAAACAAATCCAGACATTATTTTTGTTGATATTATGATGCCACGCCTAGATGGGTATCAGACTTGCGCATTAATTAAAAACTCTCAACAATATCAGTCTATTCCAGTGATCATGCTGTCTAGTAAAGATGGTTTGTTTGATCAGGCAAAAGGGCGTATTGTGGGTTCAGATCAATATTTAACTAAACCATTTAGCAAAGATGAATTGGTTAATGCCATTCGCTTGCATGTCGTTTAAATTTTGGGGTAAAAAATGGCACGAATTTTAATTGTTGACGATTCTCCGACGGAAACGTTTAGATTTAAAGAAATTTTATCTAAACACGGTTATGAAGTATTAGAAGCAACCAATGGCGCAGATGGCGTTACTTTAGCTGAAGCATCTTTACCAGATCTGATCTTAATGGATGTGGTGATGCCTGGTGTGAATGGTTTTCAGGCAACTCGACAAATTTCACGCGCAGAAACAACCAAACATATTCCGATTATTATCGTGAGTACCAAAGATCAGGCAACGGATCGGGTTTGGGGCAAACGTCAGGGAGCAAAAGATTATTTGACAAAACCTGTCGATGAACAAGCGCTTATTGAGGTTATCCAGCAACACATTAATGCGGGATAAATCATGGCTGCAAAAGGTTTTATCGAATTACTTCGTCTATCAAAAAGAGGCAATAAAAATTATACCTCAACTGAAAATGAAGTAACGCGATGGTCTGGAATTGCATTTGAAATGTTGGGGCAATATTTTGTTGCTCCTTTAGGGGAAGTATCTGAGGTTATTTATTATCCCCATACGACTGCAATTCCCAATAGTCAGCCGTGGTTAAAAGGGCTGGCAAATATTCGGGGACGACTACTGGCTGTAACGGATTTACCAGAGTTTTTTTCTGGGACAAGCAATCAAAATCCACAGCAGCAAAAGGTCTTATGTATCAGCCATCAGGATCATTATGTTGGCTTGGCAGTAGACCAAGTACTCGGAATTCAGCATTTCAATAAAAAGAGTTTTTTTTCAAGCAATTCAACCCTTGATCAGAAACTACAACAATATTGCCAAGGGTATTTTCATCAGCATCAACGACACTGGAATGTGTTCTTATTCAGTCGAATGTTAAAAGATACCGATTATATGAATGCTGCAATTCAATAAATTTAATTTCTAGCGCGATGTTCTTTTGCGATTGGGGGAAAAGCTGTGGGCTTTAAGGTTTTTGGTAAAGAAATGACGGGTGATCAATCCGTTACAGAGGGTTTGGTTACAAAGGTAAAAGAAACTGTAAATACTGCCGCACAAGGCTTTGGTAATTCAGAAAAGGCCCGTCCGTTAATTATAACTGCGGCTATTAGTGCATTAGTTTTCTTTATCTTTTTATTATTTCTGTTTTATAGCGTACCACGCAACAAATCATTAACGGAAAATTTGGGTGATTTACGTTTACTCTCTCAAACTATTGCCCGTCAGGCCAATGAAGCAACCGCTTCAGGTTCTAAAGAGTCCATTGAAAAATTAAAGGCATCGCAGAAACACTTTAGCGAAAGTCTGGATTCGGTTAAAAGTGGTCATGCGAATAATAGTGACTTAAAAACAGTTGAGAAACAATGGAATGTCGTTTCTAAAAACATTGACACCATTACGACAAATGAAAAAATTCTGAATCAGCTTTATGATATTAACGTGGCGATTAGTCAAGTTGTTCCTGGTATTCAGGCACAATATAACGCCATGGTTGATGACATGACACGTCAGAATGTGCCGAGTAGCCAGATTGTTATCACAAAGAACCAGGTATTCCTTTCAGAAAAGATTTTACGTTCGATTGAGTCTATTCTTTCTGTTTCATCTTCTTCAGGAGAATCAGCAGATGACTTTAAGGACGATACTGAAACTTTCGGTCAATACTTAAATGGGCAGTTAAACGGTAACAGTGCATTGGGTGTGCTTCGAGTCGAAGATCCAGACCAACGTGCTCAGTTAACTGAAATGAAAGCCGAATATGACCAGGTTATCCATTCTGGTGCAGTTACTTTATTTAATAACTCCAAAAAAGTAGATGCGGTTCAAACTGCTGCAAGTCAAATCTTTAACCAATCTGACTCTCTATTAAATAACTTAAATAAACTCTCCGCATCTCCAATTAAGTCTATTTATTTACCAGCGTTATTACTGATCTTGAGCTTTGCTGCATTCTTATTTAGTGTGTATAAATTGCTCATTTTACGTGGACAAGCCGATAAATATCGTATGAATAGCTTGCAGGAAGAGTATGACCGTAACCAAAACGCAATTTTACGTTTACTTGATGAAATTGCCGACTTGGCAGATGGTGACTTGCGTAGTTATGCGACAGTATCTGAGGACTTTACAGGGGCGATTGCCGACTCGATTAACTTTGCAATTGACCAGTTACGAGACTTGGTATCACGAATCAATGAAACTTCGCAAGAAGTTGCACGTTATACGCAAAGTACGCAAAGTGTAACGAACCAGTTAGCAGAGGCATCGGAACATCAGGCGCAAGAAATTGCTGGTGCATCTGCGGCAATGAATGAAATGGCATTGTCTATTGACCAAGTATCAGAAAATGCCTCTGAATCTGCTGATGTAGCAAAGCGTTCGGTAACAATTGCAACCAATGGTGCAGGTGTTGTAAACCGTTCAATTGAAGGGATGGATACGATTCGTGAGCAGATTCAGGAAACTTCAAAACGTATTAAACGTCTGGGTGAATCTTCTCAGGAAATTGGTAACATTGTTGCATTGATTAACGATATTGCTGACCAAACTAACATTTTGGCATTAAACGCAGCGATTCAGGCCTCTATGGCGGGTGAAGCAGGCCGTGGTTTCGCGGTAGTTGCCGACGAAGTACAGCGTCTTGCTGAACGATCAACTTCTGCAACAAAACAGATTGAAAACTTGGTAAAAACCATTCAGGCTGATACTAACGAAGCTGTAATTTCAATGGAATTAACGACCTCGGAAGTTGTACGTGGTGCAACACTTGCAAAAGATGCGGGCGTTGCTTTGGATGAAATTCAAAGCGTATCAACAACTTTGGCAAAATTAATTGAAAGCATTTCAAGTGCAGCTCAACTGCAATCGGCTTCTGCAAGTCATATTGCGAATACCATGAATGTCGTTCAGGATATTACATCGCAAACAACCACAGCCTCTTTCGATACGGCACGTTCGGTATCTGAATTGGCGAATATGGCAGAGTCTTTACGTGAGTCTGTAACAGACTTTAAGTTGCCTGAATAAGAGATTTTTTCATCTCAAGAGAAATACCTTTCAAGGAGGTATTTCCAAGCAACCGCAGTGGCTGGGAATATAAAAGCAATACCTTTTATTTCCAGCTTGCGCTCAACAAAATCAAGCTAAACAAAAGAAGTTTGAGCGATGAAAGAAAGACTACAAGATTTAGCTGTAAAGGTTTCTTTACCAGACGATACCTATTTACAGCAAGACAACGAAATTTTAGAGATTTTTGTAGAAGAGCTTCAGGAAATTTTTACTGAGTTAAATCAGCTATTTCCATTGTGGTTAAGTGATTTTCAAAATGAAAATTACCTGAAAGAAATTCGCAGACATTTCCATACCCTAAAAGGGTCGGGACGAATGGTTGGGGCTAACCATGCGGGGGAGTTGGCATGGTATGTTGAAGATTTATTAAATCGTGTTATTACTAAAACAGTTGAATTAACACCAACGGTTCAACAGTTTACATTGGCCTGTAAAAACCTTTTTGAATTTAAACTCTATCCAATATTTGAACAACATGCTCAATTTTCGATAGATGTGCGCCCTCTAATTGTTTTAGGACAAGAGCTTCTACAACAACAGTCATGTTCTCCTATTTTACTTGACCTGTTGGCTGAACTGGCGCATCTGGATCGTAATACTGAAACAGCACTGGATATGCATGTTTTAGCTCAGGAAACATCGTTTGACGATATTTTAAATACCGAGATTATTGTTCCAGTATCGGTTGAATCAAATGTTGTACCTGCGATTAATGCGTCTGAACAAAGTACGCCAAATGATGCCAAAGTTTTGGATAATGATTTAAGCGCTGAAACACTCAATATCTATGTGGAAGAAGGTCTTGAGCATTTAGACGCCATTAATCATTTTCTGCAGCAACCAGAGCATTCACCGAAACAGACTGATGCCTTGATTCGTGCGTTACATACGCTAAAAGGCAGTTCTGGAATGGCGCATATTGATCCATTGTTTCAGGCGAGTGCCAATGTCGAGCAGACATTAAAAGTCCATTTGCAGGAAAATAAAACCCTGACAGACTCAGAAACACAGCTGTTGTCTGAGTTCTCTGACTATGTTACGAAATATCTAGGTGGCTTAAAACAGTCCAATATTTCGCAAATGACACAGGCAACTGATATTTTCACCCGAGTTTGGATGGATTACCATCAAGACCAAGGGCATTTGGAAATTGAAAAAATCAGCGGTACTGTGAGTGAGATTCTAGCTCTTCAGATTGATGCGCTCTTAGATACTGAATATGACTTTGAGCAGAAGCTTCGCCAACATGATGGTCAATACTTAAAACAGCTTTTAGATGACGTTCATTTACTGATTCAGCATACACAGCAAACGGCCACATTGGCATTACATACGTTGGCTGAAAAGCTGCAACAGAGTTATCAGGGCCTGTATGAACATGCCCAGTTGTTTGAAGATGCTTATACTTATGAATTGTTTGACCAAGCACATCAGCAGTTAATTGATTGTTTTGACACTCTGGCAACAGGTCAGACGGTACATTTGTCTGATAAAACGCAAGTTCTTTTGGATGAGCTAGTTGACTGGACACATCCTATTGCTACGCCTGTTCAGAATGTCGCAGTAAGTCATGTTGAGGATCAAGCAGTTCCTTCAGCTACCCTGACACCAATTCAAGCGTGTCAATTGGCACTTGTACAAGATCTGCAATTGTTTGACCAGAAACAAGGTGTGGTCTTGGAAGATCGGGAATTAACCGATATTTTCCTTGATGAAGCAGAAGATCTTATTGCCGAGTTGGAACAGGCATTTGCTGAATATCAACAAAATCCAAAGCAACATCAGGTTTTGCAAAGATTAATGCGTTATTTGCACACTTTAAAAGGTGGCGCAAATATGATTGTTGCACAGCATATTGGTGAAATTGCACATACCTTAGAAAGTGTTTATGAAAAACTGATTCATGAGCAGTTACAACCAACCGAGACGTTGTATCAAGTCTTAACTTTGGTTCAGGATAATATTATTAACCGTCTGGATGTGATTCGTAAGCATCAGCAGGATTATCCCGCAGTACATACATTAGCGGTACTGAAAGAGGTTGCTTCACTTTCTGCACCAGTTATTAGTAATGACCATGTCGAACCTCAAATTGAAGTAGCATCATCTGTAATTTGTGATGTTGAGAATATTGTTCAACCACCTGTTGAAGTTAGTGTTGTACAGCAACATCTTGAAGAGACAGCACTGGATGTTCCTGTATCCTATATCCAACGTATTTTGAGTGATCAGTTGCTGACTGAGAGTGAGCAGATCAATCATTTGCAAGATATGGAATTGATCTCAATTTTCATTGATGAAGCAGATGAGTTGTTGGCGCAGGTCGAACATGAGTTTGTTGCGTATCAGGATACACACCACGTTGAAGCATTAAAGGTTCTAATGCGTTATTTGCATACCTTAAAAGGTGGCGCAAATATGTTGCAAGCCAGCTATATTGGGCAGATTGCACATGGGTTAGAGTCTATTTATGAAAAACTCATTCATAAACAATTGCAACCAACATCCGACCTGTTAGAAGTATTGCGTTGTGTACAAGACCAATTGGCGGAACGCCTTGAATTTGTCAAAAATCGTGCTGTTGACTATCCTGCAACAGAAACCTTACATGTACTGACTGAACTACAAGTTTCAGCGCAAGAAACAGTCAGTACGCCAGTTGAGCTTGCACCAGACTTAACAGAAAATCTTGTTGCCTCTAAACCAGTTATTGAAACTACCCATGGAACAGAAGCGAAATCTGACGATTCAATTGAGCATCTGATCTATGAACAGTTTGTTGAAGAAGTTCAAGTACTGCTTCAAAAAATACGCATTCAATTAGAGCAATGGTTTAATAACCGTGGTAACCGAAGCTTGCTCTTACAGCTGCAAAGAGATGCACACACTGTTAAAGGTGCAGCTCGAATGGCGAAGCAAGAGGCCATCGCTGCGGTTGCTGATAAGTTTGATGATACATTTGAACAGTTTGCAGTTCGTAAATTTACTTCAAATGCTTACGATGCATTACTGCTCAGAGTTTTAGACTGGTTAGAACAGGCGGTTAAAACCACTGTGTCGTCTGATTCAGCATTGATCATTGAGCAACTAAAAGCTATTGATTTTGCTGATGCTACCTCACGTATTGAACTCGTTATCGATGAAAATCTACCTGCTCTCAATACTTATGCCACTGTACAGGGTGATGGTACTGAACCTCCATCGATGCTGGGCGAATGGGAAGATGAAGATACGACAGACCAAACACCAGAGATGATTCGTATTTCTGCTGGTCTAGTTGAAAAAATGATCGACCTTGCTGGTGAGAATGCAATTAACCGTTCACGTATTGAAATGGACATGAGCCAGTTCAGTACCACGTTAAATGAAATGGAATTGGCGATTCAGCGTTTATCTGACCAGTTGCGTCGAATGGAAGGTGAACTTGAAACGCAAATTATTGCCAAACATGGCGATGAGCAATCACGTTATGCAGATTTTGACCCATTGGAGATGGACCAATATTCATCTTTGAACCAATTGTCAAAATCATTGGCAGAATCTGCATCGGACTTGGTCGACTTCAAAGTGACATTGGCTGAAAAAGTTCGTGATGCTGAAAGCCTGTTGTTGCAACAATCTCGAATTCAGTCGGAAATGCAAGATGGTTTAATGCGTGTCCGTCTAGTGCCATTCTCACGGGTTGCGACGCGATTACAGCGCTTGATTCGTCAAATTTCTTCTACGCTAAATCGACCTGTTCATTTTGAAATGATCAACCGTGACTTAGAGTTAGACCGGAGTATTCTTGAACGGTTAGTGACGCCGTTGGAACACATGTTGCGTAATGCGATTGACCATGGGATTGAAACACCAGAAGAACGTCGTCAAGTCAATAAACCTGATGCAGGTTTAGTTGAAATCACGATTAGCCGTCAAGGAACGGATGTCGTACTAGATATCCGAGATGATGGTAAAGGGATTGATCCTCGAAAAATTGAGCAAAAGGCACAACAACTTGGTTTGATTCCTGAGCAGCATCAATTGAGTGATCAGGAAATTTTGCAATACATTTTCCATTCAGGTTTAACAACTGCAAAAGCCGTAACACAGATTTCTGGCCGAGGTGTTGGTCTAGATGTGGTGCAAAATGAGATCAAGTCCTTGGGCGGGCATGTGACCATTCATTCCGAGCTTGGTCAGGGGACACGCTTTAGTATTCGTGTACCAACCACTGTATCGGTGAGTGATGCCTTGATGGTGAAAGTGCTGGATCAGCAATACGCTATTCCTTTGGCCCAAATTGAACGTATTGTTCGAGTTTCACCTGCTGCGCTGAATGATTACTTTATTTCAGGTAGTGAACATTTTAGCTTGGATGGACAGCTCTATAAATTACGTTATGCGGCTGAATTTATTGGTTCCTCTACAGCACAACCACGTTTTAATGCTGGTTACTCACTTCCTGTTTTACTCATTAAAGGCCATAACAACCAAACGGTTGCATTGCTCGTTGATCAGTTAATTGGTTCTCGCGCACAGATTGTGGTGAAACCGCTAGGTAAGCAGTTAGCCCGTATTGATGTCATTGGTGGCGCAACGATTTTGGGTGATGGACAAGTCTGTCTGATTTTGGATACAGTAAACCTTGCACGTCGTATCCAGACAGCATCTCGCCATTTACAACAAGTCAAAGTTGAAACCAATAAAGTTCAACGCGCACGTCAATGTGTCATGATTGTGGATGACTCGGTGACGGTACGTAAGGTGACTTCACGGTTACTTGAACGACATGGTTATGATGTCGTAACAGCTAAAGATGGTGTCGATGCGGTAGAGCAAATTGAGCATGTGAAACCAGATGTGATGTTACTTGATATTGAAATGCCACGTATGGACGGTTTTGAGGTGACGAATATTCTTCGACATCATGCGGTTTATCATGATTTACCAATTATCATGATTACCTCAAGAACAGGCGAAAAACATCGTGAACGCGCATTTAGCTTGGGGGTAACGCATTATATGGGTAAACCGTTCCAAGAATCGGACTTGCTGGCTCGTATTGAACAGGTTCTGACAAAGCATGAGGTGTAATCAATGAACCCACAAAATGTTGCACCACAGCATGTGGATCCGCAAGAATTACAACATTTGATTTCTGTTTCAACAGGATTCATCGATGCTTATATGATTGACTGTTATGAGCAAGATGCAATGTTATTGCCTCAGAATATTGTTCTGTCAGCACAAAACACGCAGCTGCCGACACAATCTGTTTTTTGGCACGATGTGCAACTGCCTGTATACGCGGTGCATAATCCTGCTTTAAAAGAAGGCGTTGCACTGATTATTGAAGGCGATGAAATTCATCAACGATTTGCTTTAGTATGTGACCGTATGCCTGAGAGTGTTCGTTTGCGTATTTCTGAGGTTGTCGATGATGAACAGCCTATAGATGATCAAACCGTGTTCCAATATGTACAGTCGCAAGGCAAGCGTTATTTCATCCCAAATTTAGATGAAATTCAAAAGCAGCTCGGTCTGTAGTTTTACAAAAAAAGCCTTCAAATTCGTTTGAAGGCTTTTTTTTATGTTGTTTCGCTGTTTAGATTATGACGCAAGTAAATTGATTAAAATATTTTCATAAATTTCTGCCAATGGCTCTAAATCATCTACATTCACGTGTTCATTGATTTGGTGAATTGATGCATTTAAAACACCTAATTCAATCACCTCTGCGCCTGTAGGTGCAATAAAACGCCCATCCGAAGTACCACCACTTGTTGAAAGCTCAGTTTCAATATGACAAACATCCTGAATCGCTTTTTGCGTTGCGTGAACCAAATCACCGACAGGCGTTATAAACGGTAATCCTGAAAGATTCCAGTCGATGCTGAAAGTTAAGCCGTGACGTTCTAAAATCTCATTAACACGTAGTTTTAGTTCATCCGCAGTGACTTCGGTACTAAAACGGAAGTTAAACGTCACATCTAATGTTCCCGGGATAATATTGGTTGCACCAGTTCCAGCATGAATGTTTGAAATTTGGAATGAGGTTGCAGGGAAATACTCATTACCATGATCCCAGATTGTGCTGGATAATTCAGCCAAAGCAGGTGCTGCTTGATGAATTGGATTATTTGCAAGGTGTGGATATGCAACATGACCTTGTTTACCTTGAACGGTTAAAACGGCATTCAGAGAACCACGACGACCATTTTTAACAATATCACCTAAACGATGGGTACTTGATGGCTCCCCGACCAAACACCATTTAATTTTTTCCTCGCGTTGTTCTAATGTTTCAATAACTTTTACTGTGCCATTTTTTGCAGGGCCTTCTTCATCAGAAGTAATTAAATAAGCAATAGAACCCTTGTGATCTGGGTGTTTTGCAACAAACCGTTCAGTAGCAACAATCATCGCTGCCAATGCTGTTTTCATATCGGCACTGCCACGACCATAAAGTTTACCATCACGAATTTCTGGAACAAAAGGAGCCGTGTTCCATGCTTCAAGATTCCCTGTTGGAACCACATCGGTATGGCCTGCAAAACAAAAAACAGGTTCCGTCGTGCCGCGACGTGCCCATAAATTGTCAACATCTTCAAAACGCATTGGCTCAATTGCAAAACCAATCTTAGCTAATCGATCCGCCATAATATTTTGGCAGTTATGATCAACTGGGGTAATGGAAGGTTGGCGTAAAAGCTCAAGACTCAGTTCTAGCGTATCGGAAGTATGCATAATGACCATATCAAAGGTGAAATCCTGAGGGCTATGATAGGTCAAGCGGAAAGGGAAGGGAACGTCAGACATAAAAAAACCTTATCGAATGGATAAGGTTTTTTAAGAAATGCTAAATTACATTTTTTGCTGAGTTTTTTCAGCTGTATTTGAAACAGCATTCCCAGCTTTAGATACGTCTTGTCCTACCCCTCTGACGGTATTACATCCTGCTAAAATTACGGCTAATGCAATTGAAGTGAATAGAATTTTTTTCATCATGTTCTCCATGTGTCTATATTTTTTGATGTAAATTAAGCATAAACAAGCTATTTTAAAAAAAGTATTAACTTTTAGCGTTAAAATGTAACTGAATGTAGCTTGAATTGTGAACATTTTACATTTATATAAATTAAATTAGGTTGACGAAACATATAGAATAAAGTCAGATCTTTATTGCAATAAAGATCATTTCTCCACCAAAGCGTAGGTGCTGTTTCTGGTGGTAGGGGATTTGGTGCAATCCATTCGTGTCGGGATAAATGATACATCTCTTGTTGAGGAAATTTACTTCCCCAACGCCCCAGACGACGATGTCTGTTCACCCAATGAGGAATGGGGTAACGCTGGCATAGCGGTAAATAAAGTTGGCCTTTTAAAACGGCAAATCTTTTTTGAATTGTATATCCGATGACATTTGTAAACTGAAATTGTTTTCGTGTGAAATGCTGCAATTTCTTTTGTAAGGTATCTTCCCGATTTAAACCATACCAAAAGGGGAGTTGGTAATGCTGTTCGGCTAAATAAAATTTTAAAGCAACTTCCCAATGCTCAATTTGATTGGTTTGTGTGTTGAGTAATAAAAAGTCTAATTCTCCAACGGTTTTTGCACCATCAATCTGCTGTAAACTATGTTTGATCAAGCGATAGGGATGGTATTTTTCATCTGGATTATCCTGTAGCCAAAACCATAACAATGTTTCAAAGCGAATGCCCAAACGGGTACTTTTAATATTCGCCATAAATGCCATTAAAGGTTCAGGGTTTACATCAAGTTCAGCTAAGCGAGATTGATAATTTAAATAGCAATTTTTCCAAAAAGCATCGTCATGCAATTCAAATGAAAATGTTAAATGAAGCTCGGGAGGCAAAGAAGAAATAATGTTGGGGCTTGCAATACAAAAGGCGAGCTGACGAACAATCGGTGTTTTAAATTTAAGCCATGGTTCAAACAAGCAAGATGAATGCGTCATGAAAAATTGAAAAATATGCAGGATTTTGTTAAATCTACTTATACTATATTCCTTATACGTTATCAGCTGATGTCATGAAAATTCTATTCTGGCGATTTTTAGTGATCATTTTTATCGCATTAGGAATAATTGGTGCAATACTGCCTGGTATGCCAACAACTGTATTTCTGATTTTGGCGGGATGGGCTGCCTCGAAAGGCTGGCCACAGGTGGATGAATGGCTTTTAAACCATCCCAAATATGGCGAAACTCTCAGAAATTGGCGTGAGCATGGCACAGTACCAAGACGAGCAAAATGGATTGCTTGTAGTATGATGCTCTTGAGTGGAATGATCATGCTATTTACCAACGCGCCATTTTGGGTAAAAATTTTTACTGATGTAACAATGCTAATCGTTGCAATATGGCTATGGTTACGACCTGAACCGTCAAATGACAGAATTAAAGTATAAACGAGGTACATATTATGAAATATACACTTCAAAATGCTGATATTTTGATTGATCTTGCACAGCAACAGCTTATTTTACCAAAGTTAAAGAAAACCTATCCTGTTTCAACGGGTTTAAATGGAATTGGCGAACAGGAAAATAGTGGGAAAACACCACGTGGCTGGCATTGTGTAGCTCAAAAAATTGGATATGGCCTTCCCAAAAATAGTGTATTGATTGCACGTAAACCGACGGGTGAAATTTATACTGCTGATTATGCAAAATTACATCCAGGGCGAGATTGGATTCTGTCTCGTATTTTGTGGTTAAAGGGTTTAGAAGAAGGCTTTAATTCTGGGCCAGGTTGCGACACATTTAACCGATATATTTACATTCACGGTACGCCAGACTCAGAGCCGATGGGAATTCCTGCTTCTCATGGATGTATTCGTATGCGTAATGATGATGTCATTGAACTTTTTAATTTAACTCCAGAGCAAGCTTTGGTTTATATTTCTGAATATCCACTGGAGCAAATTTGATATAAAAATGAGCAATTTTATAAAGCATTAAGGGTAATATATTGAAAATGACTTATTTTTTAATCATTCAAACACAAAAAACAACAAACAAGATGAAAAGCGTTTGACAGAGGATGAAGATTCTCTATAATGCACCTCACAAACGATGAAGACGTTAAGGGCGCTTAGCTCAGTTGGTAGAGCGTCTGCCTTACAAGCAGAATGTCGGCGGTTCGATCCCGTCAGCGCCCACCAAACCTTTTCGTTTTAAATCATAATGCAGCGGTAGTTCAGTTGGTTAGAATATCGGCCTGTCACGCCGAGGGTCGCGGGTTCGAGTCCCGTCCGCTGCGCCATTTAAGATTTAAACGTTTGTAGATATACCTATAAGTGCAGCGGTAGTTCAGTTGGTTAGAATATCGGCCTGTCACGCCGAGGGTCGCGGGTTCGAGTCCCGTCCGCTGCGCCATTTATTAGGTTTATCGAAATTGAGATCCTTCTCATGAAGGGCGCTTAGCTCAGTTGGTAGAGCGTCTGCCTTACAAGCAGAATGTCGGCGGTTCGATCCCGTCAGCGCCCACCATATTTAACTGAAACATTTATGTTTTAAGTTACTGCCGTGCAGCGGTAGTTCAGTTGGTTAGAATATCGGCCTGTCACGCCGAGGGTCGCGGGTTCGAGTCCCGTCCGCTGCGCCATTCTCTTGAAATTCCTGATTCAGAGAATGTAAAATAAAAAGACTTTAATAGTCTTTTTTTATAAAATTGAAATTTTCAATTTTCAGGGCGCTTAGCTCAGTTGGTAGAGCGTCTGCCTTACAAGCAGAATGTCGGCGGTTCGATCCCGTCAGCGCCCACCATATTCCTTTCTATATTCTTCTAAATTAAATCTCCATTATAGAATTTATTCCCTAGATTAATCCTTTTTGATTTAATGTATTCTGACATTCTGACATTCTGACATTCTGACATTCTGACATTCTGACATTCTGACATTCTGACATTCTGACATTCTGACATTCTGACATTCTGACATTCTGACATTCTGACATTCTGACATTCTGA
>NZ_JBCNKN010000009.1:0-93935 GCF_039596015.1 Acinetobacter sp. | reverse complement strand
GATCTTTGGGCACGAGGCTATCGAGTGTCACCATCTCAATTTCTTGTTGGGTCGAGTTAGATTTCAGCATCTTTCCATTATAGAAAAAGGTTGTCCTTGTGGGAACAACCTTTGTCAGCAGTCTGAGACCGAAATTTCGGTCTTTTTTTATAGGGCTATACTTTTTAAAGCTTAGTTTTTTTCAAGCATCAAGCGGTCTAGATAAGGTCGTGCGACATGGATGATGATCAGGAAGGGCAACATGCCTGCCAGTTGCATTTTTAAATGTTTTACATCTAAAAGACCATGATAGCTAAAATAGTTATCAATCAGGCAATAGACCACAGTCAGCGCAAGCCAAACCCAGATTGACCATCTACGAATTCCGACTGCCCAAAATGCAACAGTAAGCATCACGAATGTGCCAACGGTCGATTGCCAGTTGAAATTGGCGCAGATCATACTGATCAAAAAAGCCGTAATCGGGAGGACAATTTTTAAAATACGATCAACTTTGCGCTGTGAAAGCGTTTGTTGTTCCAATGCAGCAAGCATCTCTTTTTGGTTCGGGTCGGCCATGGGCATCCAAAATGAAATAATACAAATCGTTATATTTAACAGAAAAACAGATAGAAAAGCCATGCTATCATGCAATATCTGCATTCCAATATAAAGAGATTCTTGAAGATGCAAAGCATCAGTGGCGTTATTTATTTGATTTTAATTGCATGTTTATTGCCGTATGGCTTCAGTATGATTGCCAAAATAACTGCTGGATTTAAGCTAAAAGATAATCAACAGCCACGAGAATTTCTAGCCAAAGCAACAGGTATTGCAGCACGTGCCAATGCAGTACAACAAAACAGTTTTGAAAGTTTACCTTTATTTCTTGTCGCTATTTTAATGGCAGAATATATGGTGCTGGATCAGAGTGTGATTATGACTTTTGGCTGGGCGTATATTATTTTACGTGTGGGTTACGGAATCTGTTACCTTGCCAATTGGGCGACATTGCGTTCGATTATTTGGCTGCTGTCGATGTGCTGTCCTGTTTTATTATTAATTTTGGTAAGTCGATTGTACTAATCCAAAAGAGTGCACTTAAAAATCTGGTGTTTGAAATTAACCGATTTTGCACTAAATAAATACAGTGAAAAGATATTTCTTGGCGGAACATTAAAATTTAACTGTGTAATCGGTATAATCCTTCTCCATCCATCAGTTTGAATCGTATTTGTGTTTCAAACATTTCAACTGGCTGACTTTAAAAGAGTACTATCATGAGTTATAGCAATATCCCAGCGGGTAAAGATGCACCGAATGACCTTTATGTTGTGATTGAAATTCCAGCAAATGCAGATCCAATCAAATATGAAGTAGATAAAGATTCAGACGCATTGTTTGTTGACCGTTTCATGGCAACTGCAATGTTTTATCCAGCAAACTATGGTTATGTTCCAAACACATTGTCTGAAGATGGTGACCCATTAGACGTATTGGTTGTTACTCCATATCCAGTTGCGCCTGGTTCAGTGATTCGTTGCCGTCCAGTGGGTAAATTGAACATGGAAGATGATGGTGGTATTGATGCAAAATTGGTTGCTGTACCGCACGAAAAATTAACACCGCTTTATAAAGATGTTAAAGAATATACAGATCTTCCTGCATTGTTGATCAACCAAATTGAACATTTCTTTGCACATTATAAAGACCTAGAGCCAGGCAAATGGGTGAAAATCTCAGGCTGGGAAGGTGCTGACGTTGCAAAAGCTGAAGTGTTGAAAGCCATTGAAGCTGCTAAAAAATAAGAAAAATTTAGATTTTTCTGTCTAAATAAAAAACCTACACTCGAAAGTGTAGGTTTTTTTTAATTCTCATTTATCCGTGTGGATTAAAAGAGTTTAACTGGAATATCTAGGAAAATACGCCATTCGTTTGTGCTAGGCATGTAGTAGTCTGATGAATACGCATGATCAGTACGGTAAATTGAGTTACGTACACGCAAGTTCACACCTTTTGCAAACCCTGATTGAACGGTATATTTCAATTGGTTAAAGAATTCACGTTCTTTGGCATTGTTGTCTGTAACAGTATTGATATCCCAACCATAGACATAAGCTGATGTCCAGCTTAGACCCGGAATACCGTAAGTTGCAAAGTCTAGGTTATATTGAACTTGTGCAGATTTTTCGCCACGACCGTTAAAGTCTGAAAGATACGAGTTTGGCAAGTAAATACTTTGGAAACCATCAGCGTTTTCGCCATAAGCATAGCCAGTGTTGCCTGTACTTTGTTGGTAAGCCAGCATTACACTGTGCGCGCCTTGGTTATAAGTGGTTGAAAATGCCCAAATATTGTTTGAACGTTTAGATAAATCAACATCTGGTTTTGATGAAGAAGTTGCTGCATCTCTATCCCATTTTGTATGATAACCACTAAGGTCATAAGTCAAAGAGCTTTTATCGCTGAGTGGGAGTTTGTAATTTAAATCGGCATAATGACGTTGTAATTTATCTTTGCTGTCTAAACCGTAGTAAGAGGCATTGAACTGGTCATTAAATTTATATTTTGCACCCCAAACATAGGCACGTTTTAAATGGTTTTGATCGGTCGCAATTTGGTCAGACATTTGGTCTTTGGTAAATTCACCCGCAATCACTTCCAGATTTTTAATTTCATGGCTGGTCAGTAAAGTTCCTGTAAAATATTCAGGAACCATACGTGCTGTATTACTAGCAAGTACAGGAATATCAAGAACTTGAGTACCATAAACTAAAGTCGTGTTAGATACACGTGCTTTAACATAGCCACCACCACGAGTCCATTGATCATATGGGTTGCCATTTGAATCTCTAGGAACCATTTGGTTGCCAGAGTGTTTGTTATCACCTAATTTGAATGAGAAATCACCGACAACACCAGCACCGAAACCAACTGTACCTTGGGTAAAGCCAGAATCAAGATTCACAATTGCAGATTGAACGCTAGAGCGGGTATCTACACCAGGAGCAACATTTTTTTTATCACGGTCGATAAAACCTGTACGGAATAAAATTGAACCGTTCGCATCCTCAACAAAACCTTTCGATTCGCTCTGTTCGCTGGCAAAGGCTGGAGAAACAAGCAACGTTTGAATAAAAAGAACTAATGGTAGCTTTGGTACGTTTAGCATTGGCTGCCCCTGATGAGATAAATAAAAATATTTTGTTGCAGAATAACGGGTAATAAGTAACAAAATGTACATGTAATCTAATATAGAAATATTGCTTTGATCAAACATTTTTAGTAAAAAAAATTGCAATTATTCTTCTAAAGATTTTTAATTTAAATTAAGTATATGATTTTTTAATTTATTTATAGGTGAGATGGAGCTGATTTTTCATAGGGCTGATTGTGAAGTAATGGTTTGGTTTGGCACAGAAATTGCTTAATATTAGTAAACCTGAAATATGTTTTAAACAAATATAAATCACCTGTAGGGGATGTCACATGAAAAAAATATTCGCAGCAGCAATCGTTATATCAACGTTTTCAACAGCTACATTTGCTGAAGAAAATGGGTTGGCACAGTATGGTTTAACGTTGAGTGGTAATGTCGCGTTAACCACGGATTACCGTTGGCGTGGACAAACTCAGACAGAAAATGATCCAGCAATTCAAGGATCTTTTACTTTAGCGCATAAATCAGGTTTGTATTTTTCAGCATTTGCTTCAAATGTGAACTTTGGAACAGCGCATTTAGAGTTAGATCCATCGATTGGTTTTACGACGCCGTTGACTCTAGGGGCGATTAAACCAACCTTGGATGTTGGTGTGGTTTATTATAATTATCCAAGTGCAAGTGATTATAGTTGGCCTGAACTTTACGGAAAATTAACCTTTGCTGATGCGTTTGTAAAAGGTGATAGCCTTGTACCAAGTATTGCCTATACCAATAAATACGGTGGTGATGCAGGAAAAATTGATGGTAAAAAAGTCGATAACTGGAACTTTAACCTTGCTTATAGTGTGCCTTTTGCTGACACAGGCTTTGGTGGTGTTGCAAGTGTGGGTTATAGCAAAGCAGATAAAAAGATTTACGGACTTAACTCAGATGGTAATCCGAAAGATGACAACTTCGTGGACTGGAAAGCAGGCGTGACCTATAACTTTAAAGCCGTTTCTGGTTTAACTGCAGAGTTAGATGCTGTGGGTAGTAATATTGATGGTTTCAGTGGTGCTGCAAATCGTGGGGTTGATACTGGTGCAGTCTTTACTTTAACAAAAGCATTTTAAACTTGTGTAACTTGATAAAAATAAAAGAAAGCCGCTGCAAATCAGCGGCTTTCTACATTTGACTTTCTTAGGTCTGAAAAGGACTTCGATAAGACAGGGCTTCAGAAAGGTGTTCCGACTGAATTTGCTGACTTTGAGCAAGGTCTGCAATGGTTCGTGCAACACGTAAAACCCGATGATAACCACGCGCAGATAGATTCAACCGTTGTTGAGCTAATGCCATAATAGTTTTGGTTTCTGGCGAAAGAACTGCGAACTTTTCCAGTTGTGTCGCAGATAAGGCATGGTTGGGCATGCCCTGACGTTGGATTTGCTGTTGATATGCCTGAATCACGCGTTGACGGACAGAAGCCGAATTTTCAGGGACAATCTCACTTTGCAAATCTTGGTTTGAAAGAGGCGGCACATCAATATGTAAGTCAATGCGGTCAAGTAGCGGGCCAGAAATACGGTTCTGGTAACGCTTAATGGCTTCGGCTGAACACTGACAACGATGATCCTGATTAAACGCATAACCACACGGGCAAGGGTTCATGGCTGCAACAAGCTGAAACTGAGCTGGAAACGTGATTTGCCGTGCTGCTCTGGAAATAATAATTTCTTTACTTTCTAGAGGTTGGCGTAAAACTTCTAGTACCTTGCGGTCAAACTCGGGAAGTTCATCCAAAAATAAAACACCATAATGCGCCAGTGTAATTTCCCCTGGTTTTGGTGATGAACCACTGTCATTTCCAAAGAACTATGCGACAATATGATCTAGGCTCAATGACTTAGAGCACCTTTTACAAAGAACTATGCGACAAATTTTATAAAGAACTATGCAACGGAACCCAGAATGAACAATCAATCATGCGACACCGTTAACATCGTACCAGCTCGAAGAAAAATTGGTAATACACGCATTAGTGTATCTGGTTTATACCCTTTTAAAAAAGATTCCGCAGTGGCCTTTGAATCAACACTGGAACGAGATTTCCTTATTCGATTAGAGGTTGACCCTAATGTTCTTGCTGTTGAATCCCAGCCCTTTACCATTGAGTATTTTGATAATGGACAGAAACGAGTTTACACCCCAGATTATCTCGTAACTTATAAGCATGATGATTTTCTTCCATTTATTGCACCCAAACTGGTCGAAGTAAAACCTACAGATGAATTGCAACTTAATTTACATCTATGGAAAGCTAGATATCGTGCTGCCATGAGGGTATGCAAAGAAGAGGGTTGGAAATTTCATATTGCACATGAGGGGCGTATTCGGGACCAGTTATGGTCGAATGCCATGTTTTTACAAAAGTACCGAAAGATGGAGTTTCCCTCTGCTGATTCAAAGCACTTACTGGATTATGTGAGAGATCGAGAAGCAGTAACTTTTGAGACTCTATTAGCCAGACATTTTCTTGGCAAATGGGATAGAGCAAATGGAATTAGTCAAATCTGGTATTTAGTTGCTCATGGTTATCTAGTTTGCGATTTAAGTGCACCTTTACAGCCATCTACTGAACTCTGGGTAAGTGGGAGTTTGTCATGAATGATAGACGTGTGAATATCAAAATAGCTGCTGGGGAGCCTGTTCAGATAAAAGGGATTCCTCATACGATTATTGAAGTCATTGACCTGAAATCAGTTTTTGTTGAAAACAATAATACAGGTAGGAAAAATATTGCGGCTATCAGTGAATTAAGGCCGTCAATAGCTGTGGAACAGCATGAAGATTTAGAGCTCATCGCTGATAAAGACTGGATTGAGGCTGAAAGACGTTTCAACATCATCCGTCCTTTCATTGAGGGAGGTGTGAGTGGTCGTAAGGAAGTAGAGTTGCGGGCTCAGGAACATGATATAAATCCAGCCACCATATATAGATGGTTAAAAATTTATAAGGCATATGGAACTATTGATGGATTGCGACCAAGAAAAGAGGGATTGCCCCAAGGCAAAAAGATAATTAATAAGCATGCTGAAGCAATCATTGAAAAAGTCATTAAGGATTTATACCTGACTAATCAAAGAATCAGTATTCAAAAAGTTGTACTTGAAGTGAAACGCTTATGTCATGAATACCATATTTTGGATGTGCCTCATGCCAATACAGTAAGAAACCGTATTGCTGCAATTAGCCAAAGGGAGGCTCTTCGTAAGAGGGGGCATAAGGAAAAAGCCGATAACAAATTTACACCTGCCGCAGGGAAATTCCCTCATGCTGATTATCCACTTGCAGTCGTACAGATTGACCATACACCCGTTGATCTTATTCTGGTGGATGATTTTAACAGGCGTCCTATTGGACGACCTTTTCTTACATTGGCAATTGATGTCTATTCGAGGGTAGTTGTAGGTTATTACTTATCATTGGATGCTCCCTCTGTTATGTCGATTGCAATGAGTGTTTCTCAAGCAGTACTGCCTAAAGAGAAATGGCTAGCTTCGCGCAAGATACAAGCTGAATGGCCTGTCTGGGGAATTATGAACACTATTCATGTCGATAATGGACCTGAGTTTCACTCAGAAACTTTTAGAAATGCTTGTATGGCCCATGACATTCGTCTGGAATACAGACCAGTTAAAAAACCACGTTTTGGTGGCCACATTGAACGTTTGATGGGAACATTTGCAACCGATATTCATGCAGTTCCAGGAACAACTTTTTCAAATATTTTTGAAAGAAAAGGCTACAACTCAGATACAGAAGCAGTTTTCACATTCTCCGAATTTGAGGACTGGTTGATTGATTTTATTTGTAATGTTTACCATAAAAGAAAGCACTCCGCTTTAGGTACTTCTCCACTACATGCTTTTGAGTTGGGTATTTTTGGCGATAAAAACACGTTAGGTTCTGGAGCTGCCAGATTGCCTGCAAATGATCATAATTTCTTTCTTGATTTTCTACCAAGTTTTGAAAGGACGATTCAAACAACAGGTGTAACAATCGATGGCCTTGCTTATTATGCTAATGTGCTAAGAGGTTGGATTAATGCCGTAGATCCTGATAATCAAAAAGAAAAACGTAAATTTATCTTTAGGCGTGATCCAAGAAATATTAGTGAGATATGGTTCTTTGATCCTGAAATCAAAAATTATTTTAAGGTTCCTTTAGCTGATCAAAGTATTCCACCATTTAGTATTTGGGAACACAAAAAGATTCGGGAACTAAAAAAGGAAACTGGCGAATATCTAAAGGATCATGAACTTGGACAGGCTCTAGCTAAACTTCGGGAACGTGTTCAGGAAGCAAGCACTAAAACTCGACGGGCTCGCAGATCACATCAGCGCAGTACCCAACACCTACAGAGTGTTAACCCTGCGTCAATTCAGGGCAAAAAACCTCAACAAAAGAGTACGATTTTGGAGCAACAGCTTGAAAGCGTATATGGTTTATTGCCTCTCGATGAGCTGGAAAATGATGAGGATATTTCATGAGTAACTATTCACATGTTTTTCAAGAGTTTCGCCCTATTGTGGAACAGTCTAATGAGGACAGACTCTACTTCCTGGAAGAGGACCGATGGATTGGGTATCCAGCAGCCAATGACTTACTAGACCAATTGAAAGGATTCCTGACCCTGCCGAAGCGGAGCCGTATGCCCAACTTACTGGTATTGAGTAAGCCAAATAATGGTAAGACTTCAATTATTAATCAGTTCTTTAAGCTGTATGGGGAGGGTTATGTCAATGCAGAAAATAATGCAGTAAAACCTGTAATTGTTGTGCAGGCACCTGTTTCACCTGATGAAAAAGCTTTGTATATGGCTATTCTTGATAAGTTCTGGGTTCCCTTTCGAGAAAGAGACCCTGTTGCGAAGCTACGTTACCAAGTGGTTCATTGCCTTAAACTTTACGAGGTAAAACTCCTCATTATCGACGAAATGAATTCTTTATTATGTGGCAGCCCGATTAAGCAAAGAACAGTAATGAATGCAATTAAGTATTTGTGTAATGAAACACAGATACCCATTGTTGGGTTTGGTACAGAAGAAGCGATTAGTGTCCTGCGTACTGATCCACAGCATGTAAGCCGTTTTCGTGTGGTTAATTTGCCCTTATGGAAACTAGATAAGGACTTTCAGGCCATGGTAAATAAGTTTGAAAAAGTTCTTCCACTCAAACAGGCTTCCAAACTGGCTGAGCCAGCAACAGTAAAATATCTACATGATATTACCGATGGAAATTTAGGTAATCTGCGAACAATTTTACGGGAAGCTGCAAAGAAAGCTATTGTTTCTGGTCAGGAGTTTATCGACCGTAGCTTACTAGAAAGTGTGAAATAAGCCATGTGGAGGATTAGGTATGATAGGTACAACAGAAGTCCATTCATGGTTTATCCCCACGACTTTACAGAAAGATGAGGCATTGTCTTCATGGTTGATACGTGCTGCACTCGATAGTGGTTGTGACCCATTAAGTCTAACTGGGGTACTCTGGCCTAAATGGCGAATTTGGTCAGTAGATGTAGATCGAGGTTTAAGCTCAGAGCATTTACGGGCCTTGGTCAATACAACAAAAATTGATGAAAGCCAATTTGATTCAGCTACGCTTAGCAATTTCTTATTTAAATATAACTTGGATAATCGAACCCTTGATTCATGGTATCTGGTATTAGGTACAAGAAACCGCAAGCATCGAGGTGGCTGGCAATATTGTCCTAAGTGTTTGTCTGAGGATGATGTTGCCTATTTCCGTTTGCCTTGGCGCTTTGCTTGGCATACAGGCTGTATGAAACATAATCAGCGTTTACATGATCAATGTCCGCATTGTCATAATGCCATTCAACCTAGGCGTCTTGAAGCCCCTGATCAGGTTATGACTTGCTGTTCAATATGTAAAAAAAGCTTATTGGAGGTTAATGAACGTTTTATGGATTGTCATGCCTTAGCATTCCAAAAAATCTTTGATCAATTCTTGGAACAAGGCCGTGCAACCTATCAGGATAATTTGATTTCGCTAAATGATTGGTTAACGGTGATTAAGTTATTTTCACAATTTATTAGAAAAGTTCTAGCTAGTTCATCAACTGGAAAAGGATGGGCTTTTCTTGAACAACTCAAGATTCAGGTACCCCATTCTGAGCTTATCTCGAATGGATTGGTTATTAGCCAATTTCAAGTTATCGAGCGGGAACGGCTATTTTCCTGTATTTTTCAATTACTCATCATTCCCCTAGAAATATTTATTGAAACAGCACAATCTTTAAATATGAACAGATCTTCATTTTGGGATAAGAGAAACCAGTTGCCAGCCATATTAAGACCTATTGAAGAACAGTTAGGTTCGGTTTATCGGAACTACCCTCCAAAGAGAGCATTGGTTGATACCCTGAAACCTAAAAGTAAGGAGGCTGTAATACGAAAGTTTTTGAGATTAAAAAGAAAATTAGGATAATCTTTAGAGGGAAACTCCATGCCTCAGTGTGATGAGTGTGGTGATGCGGTTGAAAAGATACATCGATGCTATAAACAGCGAAATTATTGCCATAAATGCTATGTAAGAGTTTTTAAAAAACAGGATTGCCCATCATGTGGTAAAAGCTCAAGATTGCACAAAACTGATCAATTGGCTGTTTGCCAAAAATGTGAAACTAACCGTCCCTGTATTCGATGTCAACGTATTGATTACCCTGTAGGCAAAATAACGGAACAAGGACCTGTTTGTAATAGCTGCTCAGTTTATTTTAAAGAGTTTCAAGCTTGTGAGCGATGTGGTGTGGCATCACAACGTTTGTCTCGTATCAGCCGTTTTGAGGATAATTTAAGAGTTTGCCCAAAGTGTGCAACCCGTGATTACCAGACATGCCAAAGTTGTAGAAGATATAGGTTGGTTGAACAGGATGTTTTGTCAGGAAAGATGCTGTGTAAGAAATGTTTAAGCTGTCCACCATTTCAATGTCTAACCTGTCAGCAACAGATTCCTGCTGGATATGGGAAATACTGTGAATCATGTTCGTGGCGAAGAATATTGGGCAATAGGATTAAGGAACTGGTTCAAACGCTAGTGAATCCTAATCTTAAAGGTTACTTTAAAGATTATATGAATTGGCTTGATCATGAGATCGGACCACATAAGGCTGCATTGCTAATTGTTAAACACATTCAGTTTTTTGAAAAAACTAATGATCTTTGGGGGGATCAGATTCCAGATTATGGTTCTCTAATACACAGATTAAGAACAAGCGGTCTACGCAAATATGAGCTCCCAATGCGTTGGTTGGTTGCAGTCCATCATCTACAAATAGATACACAGTCTAAAGGTTATTGTTCTGAATATGACCAATTGAGGAAACTGGCGAACTCATGCTCTAATTCACCACTTTCAGACCAGATTCTTCAAAATTATTATCAGTTTTTAAAAAGTAAAATATATTTAGGGAAAACCAGTATACGTTCTGCCCGTTTAGCCATGAAACCTGCTTCTGCTTTAATGTTGCTAGTTAGCCAATCGCGTTTAGATTTACCAACTATGTGGCATATAAAATATTACTTATTTAATTCTCCTGGGCAAGCTTCCGCTGCGGTTGGCTTTCTTAATTTTTTAAACAAGAATTATGGTACAAACCTTGATACTTCATGGGTATTAGATAAAAAAATGACTAAAAAGAGTAATATGAAGAAACTGGAAAAACAATTATTAGCTATCATGAAAGTTCCAGAGGAAAATTTTGATGAACTAGAGTGGATAAAGTTAGGATTGATGTATTTCCACAATTTAGATAAATCTATTTTTAATCATATGGATAGTGTTAATTTTAGTGTGCTTAATGATGGCTTTGAAGTGAAGTTTGGCGATCAGTATTATTGGATACCTAATTTATTGTGTAACGGGATTAGGTAACGTTAATGTAACTTGATAAAATTAAATCTGAATTTTAAGTTTCCAGAAGTATTTATCAGGTTAATTAGGACATTAATTTAGCTAAAAAGAATCTATTAATTAATCATAAAAGATTCTACTCAAAAATTGCTGTGATCATATGAGATGCTGTGATTGAAAATTTACCAACATAAGTTCTATTTTTATGATGGATATCATTGAGGTCAAGGGTTAGGGCTATCTTAAACCTTTTTGTTTTCAGATCTAACCATATGATTCTTGCGGCATTGAAATCAAAATAGTAATTCACCTCTGGATATAGGGCTTTAAACAGACTCTCCTTTGCAGAAAAAACGAAAGAAAATATATGAGATGGATCGAGGCCGGTGCTGGCCATGAATTCATATTCTCCTGGATTTAACACATTTTCCATAAGATCAATTGGGACAGTAGGCTGTAAATATTCGATATCTACTCCTATTCGTTTAACAATGGGGCTTACAGCGCAAATCACAGAGTTATTAGAGTGACTTATTGAGCCTTTTATATTTAAAGGCCAATGGGGACTTCCATCTGCACTAATATCTACTTTCAAATTGCTATATCCCATTTCACGCAAAATAAAACTTGAGAGCACCCGTCCAGCTAAAAACTCAGCTTTTCTTTTTTTTACAGCTTTATATATTTTTGTAAATAATTCGGTGCCTAAAAGCTCTAATGCTAGATAATCTGAATAAAAATTGGGATCAAATTCACAGTGCATAATGGTTAGATTCTTACTTTCATCCAAAAAATAAACTTTTTTGAATTTTATGAAATTTGAAAGAACTCCATTGAATACGTCTAAATTTTGGATACTTTTTATCATATTTACGCGACTCTCAACTTTTTAAGTCATTGAAGAATTTATCATTTCTGTCTATTTAATCATAGAAGAACTTTATCCAGTTGTTATTACTCAACCACTCAGAACCCGTGGCTTTGCACCAGCTGTTAGTGATGCTGAAATCATTACTATGCAAATTGTCGGTGAATATCTGGCTCTAGATACCGATAAAAGTATATGGATGTATTTTAAAAACAATTGGTTAGAATGGTTTCCAAAGCTAGGATCTTATCCCAATTTCTGTAAACATTGTGCAAATCTGTGGCAGGTAAATCAAGAAATTATGTCACAGCTCATTCAGCATTATGGTTCAGATAATATTCACTTTATTGATGGTTTCCCAATTCCTGTGTGTCGTTATGCGAGGGCCAAGAGACATAAAAACTTTAAAGGGGATGCGGGTTTTAGTTATTGTGCTGCAAAACAAGAAAAATATTATGGTTTCAAAGGGCATATCGTTATTAATCTTTCCGGAATGATTACAGGTTATACCTATACACCCGCTCATTGTGATGAACGAGATGTAGCACCTGAAATCACACAGAATATTTATGGTTTACTTGGAGGTGATAAGGGGTATTTAAGGCCACAGTTAAAACAATATTATGAGTATGGAGGTATTGATTTACAAACACCCTTTAGAAAAAACATGAGAGATTCCAGACCTAAAGAGGCGATGCGAATACTCATGAAGGCTCGAAGAAAGATTGAAACAGTGATTAGTCAATTAACAGATCGCTTTCACATCCAAAAGGTAAGAGCAAAAGACCTATGGCATTTAACACATCGTATAACTCGTAAAATTCTGTCGCATACGATGTGTATTGTGATAAATAAAAAATTAGGTCATTCGCCGATTCAGCTCGAAAACCTTATTTTAAGTTGAGAGTGGCGTATATTTAAAACTTTATATACGTTTTGCAAAGTTTTTTAAATTATTGGCAGAATTAGTTATGTTTTATCAAACCAAACAACTTCAGAATTCCATACGCTCGATAAAATATGTCTATACACATGGAATTGAAGAACCTGAACACAATCATCAGGTAATCCAATTGCTACACATAATTAAGGGCGTTATCCGTGTATACGCAAATGGACGTTGTTGGGTTATCCCTCCATCTAGAGGATTGTTAATTCCAGCTGGTGTTACGCATAGTCTGATAGCTATTGGCAATGTTGATGTTCGTACAATTTTTATTGATCCAATTGCCCGTGCCGACTTAACGAATGATCTTGGCATTTTCCAAGTAAATCCCTTGTTGAGAGAGTTGATTAATACGGCAGCTGAGTTTGATGATCAGATCAACCCAGGATCAAGAGAAGAACGAATTAGCGAACTTATACTTGATGAATTGCGCTTACTTCAATTTACAGACTTCAATGTACCTATACCGACTTCACCAGAACTTAAGAACTTTTGTGAAAGGATCTCAGAAAGTTATGCGCGTCCGTGGGAGTTAGCTGATGTAGCAAATGTATTGAATGTTTCCGTTCGAACAATTAACCGTAAATTTCATGCTGAAACCGGTATGAGTTTTGGTGAATGGTTACGGTGCTCACGATTGCTAAAAAGTATGGAGCTTATGGCAAGTGGTTATTCCGTAACAAATGCGGCTTTAGAGGTAGGCTACGATAGCCAAAGCTCTTTCAGTATTACCTTTAAAAATCGAGTAGGTATGTCACCAAGTTCATTCGTGAGTTATCCAAATGAATTCGAAATGAAAACAATTTGATCATTTCGAAATGGCGGTAGAATTTGTCAGTATCTCTAACCGCCATACCATTACACCGATCTATCTAATAGGCTGCTGTTTTCTAAACAGCTTATGACCGAACTGAATAATTGCTATACCACCTACAGTAATGAATGCACCAATCCAATTACTAATCGAAACGTGTTCTCCTAAAATCGCGATGCTTCCGAGCATTGCAAAAAAAGGCATCAATAAACTGTATGGTGAAATCTTATCAACGCTAAATTTTGTTAATAATTTATACCAAAGAATGAATGCAACTACGCCACCCAGTACTGCAGTATAAAGAAGTGCGCCCCATGCTTCTAAAGATGCATTTTGCACTGATGCTAACTGCCCTTGTTCAGTCATAAATGAGATTGCAAGTAGTGAAGGGAATGCAATCAATGATACGCCGGCATTTAGACCTACTGGATCGAATGGACCTAACTTACGTACAAAGATATTCCCAACAGAGAACATAAATGCAGATGCGGCAATTAAGAATAGACCACCAATACTAGAATTTTCTTGAGGTAGGCCGATGATGAGGGCAACACCAATCAAACTAACAGTCATACCCACCAGCCCTTGTTTGCTCATTCTCTCATTAAGAACGATTGCACCAAGCATAAGCGTAAATATGGCATTTGTTTGATAAACAATCATGCCAGCTGTAACACTGACAAACTTAAAGCCGATATAGAGTAAAGCAAAATGTGCAACGCCTTGTGCTAAACCAATTGGTAAAGCTTTCTTAAAATCACCTTTTAAGCGATTAAGGAACGGTATGAGCAAAATGAACATTATCAAGAAGCGTAACGAGACCATAAAGATAGGCGGAAACTCACCTATCCCGAATTTCAACATTACTGCTTGAATGCCCCAAATAAAGGGGACACCTAAGGCAGCTAGATACCAGAAGGTACTCATCGGTTATCCTTTATTAATTGGTAGAGTTTTCATACTCGATGCATATGTTTTTGATGTTCTCAAGTGCATCTTCTGCAAAATCGGTTAAAAATTTTTCTAGCTCTTCCTGTAGTCCGAGCTTTGGCTCTCCGGCCATTTCCCATACAACTTTACTTTCATTACTCGAGATCACTTCAACTCTCAAAAACTCCCACAAGTTTCGAATGTTTAATGATGTATTGATGATGTTGAAATGCATTTTCATTTCTTTTTCATCACGATATGAGAGCTGATCCACGACAAAATCACCAGAATCAAACGTTTTAACACGTACTTGGCCAATACCTTCTCCAATCATCTGACATTTACCAAGGCCATCAGTGAAGCGGTCAAAAGCAGAAAAATTACCGACCACAGCCCAAACTTCTGCAGCAGGGGCCATAATTGTACGTTCCATATGCAAAGTTTTTGTAAATGGAACTGAAGGGTAAAAATAACGCTGCGAATTGTTGTTTTCCATTGTTCACTCCAAAAAGTGGGCTATTAAACCCACTTGTTAGTAAAGGTGTTAAGCCGCTTTTTGTTTTTCGACAATTTGTTTGGCATTGTTGAGTGCACCAGCGGCAAACCCAGCCAAGAATGCTTCAAAATCAGCCTGTGGAGTTTCTTTATTCCATGGTGCTGCAGCAATATCCCAAATGGCTTGACTGGTATTTTCATCAATTTGAACCACGCGCATTGATGACCATAGGTTGCCGATATCCATGCTTGTATAGATTAAGGTCCAGTCCATAAGCATTTTTTCGTCATCACGGTTGTTCAGCTGCTCAAGTACAACATTCCCATCAGCAAAAAACTTATGGCGAACTGAGCGAACTCCATCGCCTGACATTTCAATGCGATTTAATCCATCAACAAATTTATCAAAGCCTGTGAAGTCACCTACAATTTTCCAAACATCTTTAGGAGCAGCTTTTATAGTCACGGCCGTACTAACTGTTTTTGTTGTAGGAAGTTGGATTAATGTTCCGCGTTGTTCTGAATAACTCATGTAATTCTCCATAGAATTGTGTTGTTGTGAAACTTGGGTTTTTTTATCTTCAGGTATTTCAATAAAGCCACTTGAAATGAGGTAGCCTAGATTCGCATCTAGTAACTGGTGATTTTTTTCTGGGTAATCCATTCCTGAAAGTCTTAAGCGGTTTTGTGTTTTTTCGAATTCGATTTTTGAAATGTCGCCAATATCTTCGTTTGTCTCATCCAAATAGAACGACACAACTTGGTATAACGCATTTGATTCATCAAGATTCAGTAACATCTCGCGCCAGTCTTTATCATTAATGAATTCAATAGATACACCGTGATGATTCAATCTTCTGACATATTCTTTCCATGTAAGGGGCATCGGATTATGGAAGTGCAATACTGGTGTGTGTTTTGTATGGTCTAAAGAAGATTCAACTAACCCTTTGGCAATAAAATCAACAGGGCATAGGTCAAATTGAAGATCCCAATCAGGGGCGATGCCTAGCTGGGCAGAACCTTTTAGTAATAACAAAATTCGGTTTTGATCGGGGAAGCAATGGCCTGTATTTGAGTGACCGGTAATATTCCCTGGGCGAATAAGTGTAACAGGCAGCCCACGTTCATATGCTTGCCAAACTAATTGTTCTGAAGCCCACTTTGTTAAGTTATATCCGTTGTTAACGAAAGCTGGCAATTCAGCTGCTGGGCCATCTTCAACAATGTATCCATCTTCAGTTAAATTACTTGCGGCACTAAGAGTTGAAATAAATACCAACTGTTTTTGCTGTTCTATTGAAGCAAGTTTGATTAAATCAACTGTCGATCTAACGTTGGAGTTATACAAGTAGTCGTAGTCATAGATATGGTTAACTTGAGCGCCATTGTGGTAAATCACATCAATGTTTTTCGCAAGAAAGGCGTAATCATTTTCGCTTAAGCCTAAACTTGGTTCGGCAAGATCTCCGCAAACAGTCTTAATTCGTGGATTGCCTGTTAGGTCATTTACACCATACTTTTGGAAGTTATCGTTAAGCTTTTGCAAAGCTGCTTCAGGTGATGATGCTCGAACATGACAATAAATAGTCGCTTCAGTAAGCTGAATTAATTGCTCAAGGATATGCATACCTAAAAATCCGGTTGCTCCTGTTAGAAGAACCGAACGTGGATTAAATGCATGAGCGTTTTTAATCTCTAAAGGTTGAATCTCTTGATCCAGAACTATATCTGAATAAATACGATCCGAAATCTGTGCACCTTTCGACAATTCATTCGAAGTAAGTAAATTACTCAAAGCTTCGATCGTTGGGTTTTCCATGAATCGCGCTAAAGTAAAGCTGCCTTTGAAGCTTTTTTTAACAGTAAGGAGCATTTTGGAAACAAGTAAAGAATGTCCGCCCAAATCAAAAAAGGAAGATTTAAGAGTAACTTCTGTCAAATCTAGATCTAAGGCATTGGCCCAAATATGGCGCAATTCAGTTTGAAGATCAGTCCATTCCTCTTCTACTTCAACTGTAAAGCTTGTTTTAATCTCAGCTAAGGCCTTCCGATCTATTTTGCCATTAATAGTGAAGGGGAATTCTTCTACTTCGACTATGACCGAAGGCAGCATATAATTTGGAAGAATGTTGACTAATTTGTCACGTAGATCTTCTGTAGTGACACCATTAGCTGGGTCTTTAACAAAGGCTTTAATTTGTTTTTTACTGTCCGCGATAACAACACATCCAGCATAAAAACCGGTTGCTAAGATAGCATTTTCAATTTCACCAATTTCTACACGGAAGCCGCGAATTTTCAATTGATTGTCCTGACGTCCAACAAAATTCAACTCACCATTAGCATCCCAATAGCAAATATCACCAGTCCGGTACATGGTTTTAAATAAGCTAAACCCTTTTAATTTTACAAAGCGCTCTTGTGTTTGTACTTCATCATTTACATAACCGGGACCAACACCTTTACCAGCGATATACAACTCGCCATGTTCAAGAGTTTGGCATGCTTTCCCATGCTCATTAATCAAATAAATTTGAGTATTCTCAATAGGCTTACCAATTATTTTATTATTGCTGTTTAGACTGAATTTTTTGAATGTTGCCAGTACAGTACATTCTGTAGGACCATAAATATTAATCAGGCTTGTATGTTGGGACCAATAATTAATAGCAGTGTTATCGCAAACATCACCACCAGTAATAATGTATTTCATTGATGGCCATTCATACTGCGGTAATGCAGAAAGCATGGCTGGAGGAATAAAGCAGTGAGATACGCTTTCCTTACGAATTAGCTCGTTTAGTTGATCGAAATCATGGCGTTGTTCATTTGAAGGAACAATCAGCTTTGCGCCAGCAATAAGCGTTGGAAAGATATCTAATAAAGATGCATCAAATGAAACTGTTGTAAATTGAAGGCATCTAGATGTTGGATCAACTTGAGCTTCATTAATGTACCAATTGCAGAAGTGTGCAATGTTATTGTGAGTTAACTTTACCCCTTTAGGCATTCCAGTAGAACCTGAGGTAAAAATCATGACAGCATTTGTGTCAGATACTTCAGGTGTTTCTATTGCTAAAATATTACTAGGCTGTATTTCAAGAATATCTACAGAAACCGATTTTACAGCTGTTTCAAATTGCAATGAGCCAATAAGTAAATCAGGTAATGCACCGGATAGAATATTGTGCATCCGTTCTTCTGGATATTCTGGGTCAATGGGCACATAGCAAGCATTTAACTTAAGTGTTGCCAGGATCGCAGCATAAAGTTCAATTGATTTTGGCAATGCAAGTGCAATGATTGATTGCTGAGGTTTTGCTTCAAGTTGAGCTGTAATATTCGTTGCATATTGCGTTACTTTTACTTCCAATTCAGCATAAGTGATCGATTGATTACCGTATTTAATGGCTGTATTCGTTGGATATAACGCTGTTGTCTGCTCAAAAGCTTTATACAGATTCTTAGTATACAAACGATCTGATTTGCTCTCATTTGAATGATGCCAATAACTCAATGCATCTAGATCAATTTCGTCCACGTTGGCCAATTCAAAGCCTGAAGGTAATGATTTATCGGTGATTTCATTCGATAAATGAACCAGCGTATCCGATACAACACCTTCAAAAGCGACTAACAACTTTTTGTTAACATCGGCACCATTCAAAAAATCTTGATCAGGAATTTTTGAACTAGCTATCAAGACAGTATTTTTCTCAGAAAACTGTAAAGCAGAAATGGTATATGCCTTTTCATCATCTGAATAATTGATACTGAGAAAAATTGAGTCAGCTGCGTCAGAGCCAGCATACTTTGGATCATACCGTTTAAATTGATAGTCAAAATTGGACGGACTTGATGCAATATTTTCAAGAACTACATCATGACCTAATTCATAAATGTGAGACTCAATTTCACTCGAAAAAGGGCAGCTTTGATCTAATTTTATAGTTAGTAATTTCATTTGTTATACCACCTTAAAAATATTGTCCCAGAAGATTTCGAGTAGGAGCGTGATCAGCGATGCCAGATGAAACCAGGAATCTTCGAATGTTCACGATCATTGGGTGCTGGCCTGTGATTGGATAGCCGTCTACCGTACTTTCAATGAGCTTCTTTTTTACAATTGGTGGAAGAGACAATTCATTAATTAGTGCTGTATCGAATTCTTTCTGAATATCATTAGTTAAGTACTCTTCAAGAAAAGTAGGAATTACTGAGCCAATTGCTAAACGTGATTCTTCACTAATAGATGACCAATAAATTTTGCAGATTTCTGTCCAAAACTTTGCATGACGTCCTTCGTCAGCTAAGTGATCAGACATAATGCCTTTAATGGACCGTTTGATCGTTGCATCCCTAGAGAATGCAGCAACATCATTCGTTACTGTGTTTTCGGAAATAGCTACAGCGATCAGCTCCATACCTGATTTATGAAAAGTATCATCAAGGAGTGCAATTGCTCGTGGGATAGCTCGGCTCAACTCAATTTCGTTGAATTCTCTGAATGGATCTATTCCAGTTTGCTGTTGTAATTGATTCTGAAAATCCATTGCTACAAATGCATGATAATCTTCATCGATTACTACAGACATCGCATCATGTTTAACCGAAAACGGAAAGTCGAAAGGGAAGCGGCCCTTAGCAATATCTGAAGCTGTTTTATTAACAATTTCAGTTTCAAAAATAATGATGTCTTTTATGTATTTATAAAGGCTTTGAAGCAAGATCGTGTCTTGAACATTTTTTCCTAATTTTTCAATAATTGGATCAAAGCAAAGGGGCTGGCGTTCTTTTGGGTAGTAACAAAGCTCATCATCTTCAATGATTCGTCTTGGACGAGTACGAATAGTAGCTTTCTGTTCCCATGAGTCGGCGTGAGTCTGATAGTTCATTATTGTATTTTCTCTATTAAATTATATTCTTCAAATTAGTAGTAATGAATTTCAAGTAAGATGCAGCCACTTTCACTGCAGAAAGGTCCATGGTTGGTTCCAGCTGGCCGTAAAAAGTATGCGCCGGTTGTATATTTTTGCTTGTTAAGCAAGCTATCTTTGTCTAATAAAATTTGGTCACCAGAAACCAGATAAACTTCTTCGTGGTAATCATGGATAAATACTGTTTTTGTGCCAGCTCCAGCATTGAACCGAACAAAACGCGTTCTCACTCCCGTTTTTGTGTCTGTGTTTAAAGTATCTTTAATAACTATCTGCTCAATCCCTGCGTCAAAACCTGGCGGTGATTCCCAATTTTGATTAGGTATGTGTAGGACTTTTTCCATTACTTCTGTTACTCCTGATATAAAAAAACTCGCCTTATGAGCGAGTTTTTGTTTGTTTAATTTTTCATTGAATTGTTAACCGCGTTTAACGTTGCTTGTAGCAATGTATTTAATGAGTCAGCATCAATTGAAACACCGTGATAACTACGTTGAGATCGCGTTTCAATCTCTACATATGTCACTGCACGACTATTTGTGTTGCCGCCAAGTGTATGTTCAGAGTAGTCCTTAATATTTACATCAATACCAAATGAATTCTTAACTGCATCCATTAAAGCAATAAGTACACCGCTGCCTTTACCTGAGAATTCAACTAAGTTTCCATTGTGGTTGAACTTGCCATGGATATGCTGTTCTTTGTTGACCGATTCACTCTTGTATTCGACAAGGAATAGATCTGGATTTGGGACAATTCCATATGAATCACGGAATAACTGCCAAATATCACTTAGGCCCATTTCGCAGCCAGAGAAGTTCGTATAAGCCTTTACTTTTTCACTGAAATCTATCTGAAGATTGCGAGGTAATTTCAAACCATGGTTTTGTTCAATGAGCCATGTAGCACCACTCTTACCAGATTGGCTGTTAACGCGAATAACTTCTTCGTATGTGCAACCTAGATCATTTGGATCAATTGGAAGGTAGGGGATATTCCAGAATTTTTCGCCAGATTCAAAACGATGTGCAAACCCTTTTTTAATTGCGTCCTGGTGAGAGCCAGAAAAAGCAGTAAACACAAGTTCCCCGGCATATGGGTGGCGTGGATGGACAGGCAAGTCATTGCAGTATTCGGCAATTTTTACAGTCTTCTTGATGTCATTAAACTGCAAAGTAGGGTCAACACCTTGACTATATAAGTTCAAAGCCAAAGTTAAGATATCTACATTACCTGTACGTTCACCGTTACCAAATAAACAACCTTCGACCCGTTGTGCACCAGCCAAAATACCAAGTTCAGCTGTCGCAACACCAGTACCACGGTCATTATGTGGATGGATGCTGATAGTCACATGATCAAGATTGCTGAATTGGCGAATGAATAGTTCAATTTGATCAGCAAACACATTAGGCGTATTAACCTCAACAGTTGTAGGCAAGTTCAAGATTAATGGCCGTTCAGCTGTCGGTTGCCATAAGTCTTTAACAGCTTCACAAATCTCTAATCCAAATTCTAACTCTGTAAAACAAAAGGTTTCAGGGGAATATTCTAAACACCAGTGGGTACCAGGATTTGAGTTACACAATTCTTTTACTAAACCAACAGCATCCAATGCCAATTGAATCGTTTGTTCTTTAGTATTTCCGAACACAATCTCGCGGAATACGGGTGCGGTAGCGTTATAAACGTGAACAATCGCTTGCTTTGAGCCTTTTAAAGATTCAAAGGTTTTCTTAATTAACTCTGGTCGAGCCTGAGTCATAACTTGAATCCAGACATCATCAGGAATTAGCTTTTGATCAATTAATTTACGAACAAAATCGAATTCAGTATCAGAAGATGCTGGAAATGCAACTTCAATTTCTTTAAAACCACATTGAACAAGATGATTGAAATACATGAGCTTACGATCATGATCCATTGGATTAACGAGTGCTTGATTACCATCACGCAAATCTGTAGAGCACCAGCGCGGAGCTGATTTCAGCTGATTGTTCGGCCAAACGCGATTTGTATTTGACACAACATTTGCTGGTTTATATTTGGTTGATGGATTGGTAATCATGGGAAGCACCCTTAACAAAGTTCATCTTCATTGTAGGATGCTGATAAAAACTTGCTTATTCAGGCTGGACGTCCTCGTATCCGAAAGTGCCAATTTAATAAAAAATGCTTTTTATGTTAGAGCTATGAAAATAAAGTGTAATAGTCCAGTGACCCCTATGACTATGTTTTAACAGGGGCTGGTTTTCAGCGCTGAGAAAGTAATTCTTCGATCTAAGTCTCTCTTTGTGTTGGAAACCCTTTGAACATATCACTTACATAGGCATACAGATCTAGCCTATTCAAATTTGCATACTGGATTAATGCCGTTATATTGGCAATCATTAGCAACAGTGCAGCGAGCTAGTAAACAACATGGTTGCATGTTCGATGTCTAGGATCAGGGTGCATCTGATTTTCGATCCAATTATTGCAAATAGGTAGATTGCCACCGTCTAACAAGCGGAGCTTGCTAGTTTAGATCCAGATATTGCAAAAAAACTACCAATATCGATGTTACATATTATAGATTGGCTTGAGCGATTAATTGTTGAATCTCAAATGGATTAGTAAATATTTATTGATATTAATCTGATTGCAATTGTAAGAACCATTGTTAGCAATGGTTCAAGGAATGTGTGTTTTAGGAAACTCAGGGCAATCATAAGAAAGTTCTTTATTGATTATTGAAACAGCAATAGGATTACTTGAAAGAAGCAAAGTATTCGAGCAAACGAATTTTAATAGCTTACAGGTTCGTTGATCGTCCATAATTATGCTCAGGCTTTTGAGCCATAATAATCATAATTTTTTCCTTCTTTTTCTTAAGTTATTTTAATATTGGTAATCCCAATTTTTCTTAGAGCATTCAATAAAGTTGATTCACCCTCTGACAAACCAGCAGATTTTGAGTGTCTAAAAACAAATAACTGGGTAACCATATTGGAGCCCAAGATGGTTGTTGTATAAGAGCCTTCTGATAAAGGCAGACTTTCCATGAGATCAGAAATATACTGTTCAAATTGTTCTAGGGTTCTTGACCTAAATATTACTCCAGCATGTCCACGTTCCTTTAGGACGCTTTCTCCATCTACAGTTGAAACATAAGTCGCTGGTTGTATATCGAAAATATAAACTGGTAGGGAATTTACAAGAGATAATCGAATGACCAATGCCCCACGGGGGCGTGTCTTGGATGAGTCAGCATAACACCAGTTTATATGAGCTTGTTCTTCTGAGTCTGTAATAAAGGCCATGAGAGTTGGTTTATCATTGTAATTAAACTCTTCTTCAAAAGTGTAGTAGTGTACTGTATTGATAATACTAGGATTTAATCTACATGCTTTTAAGCAAGCCTTCCAAAGGCCTATAATTCTTCCATGATCTGGAGCTTCAAACTCCGTTGCTTTATCTTGATCAGTAGTCGGTTTGATCTGGGAATTAAGCACTTCTGTAGAGCTATCAGGTTCTCCTGTACCAATTATATTTATTTCTTTTATATTTTTCTTTCTCTGTGGTTGGGTGATGATTCTTTCATACTTCGTTTTACTTTTTTCCCCGATAGGGCCTTCACCCAACCATGTAAATTCATGACCTAAAATAACCGACTGTGATAATGGTTTGCGCCCCCCTTGATCTTCAGATACGTTAATCTGACCAGGACCTAGTTGCAACTGAGGAGGGTTAGGGGTGTTTAAATCTACGCTTTTCTTAAAGCGGCGAATTACTTTTGGAACACGTCTGATGAGTGTTTGATCAGGTAATTCTATTCCAAGAATAGTCAAGGCTAAAAAGGCATTGGTGTTAGGGAGACAGAAACCTGAAACCCTAATTTTTCTCGTTTCCTCATGCCATGGCATTACTTTAGGGTATATATGGTTTCTTTGAGTAAAATCATCATGTTTTGCAATACTGCTAAATAAGATCCTTACGGCATCCTGGGTATATTCGCTGTATTTATAGTAGGCAATAAATACATGATCATCTGATGTGAGGCTATCACCAATAAGGATCGTCCAGGTATTTTCTTCTTCTGGATGAGGTGTGTAGAGCCGTTCATGTCTTTCGGCCTCATCATATGTTGTCAGAATTCTAGGAAGTTCTGTAGAGAGACCATATCCTCTTACCAGAAACTCAAAACAAGGTACGAGAAGCTCCTTATATTCCTGATCCTTTAAAGAAAAAGAAATACAATTCTCACGTTGGCCTGGGTTAATATAAAATTTATTCCTATCTGAGAAGAAATGATCTATTTTCCCTGTCTTTTCGTCTCGCTTATATGTTTGAACATAGGTATGTTTAAAATCCGTATGGTCAATATCAAACTCCCGTATTTCTAAGGGAAGATAATCAACCAATCGTTCATGATGCCAGACTGTGCCAATGGGCCAAGACACCAAATCTGTTATATTGGCATCAATAAAAATAAAATTATCTGTGGCTGTGTAATCTTCCAGAAGTTCCCTAAAAGCAACATGAACTTTAGGTTGGGTATTTCTACGTTCAGCTTTTGCTAACGCCCCATACCACCACACCATTAAGAACTTTTCAGCATTGGATTCAAGAACTTTGAATGCGGGTGATTTTTTTTTATCTGAAGAGTTATCAGTATTTTCTTCATTAGAATGATTGTTCATGATCAACCTATCTATTGGTAATATTATCGACTAGTCAATTCTTCTTATAAGTTCAGTTCGGCTGTAGGGATATATTGTCCATCTACCCAATCGTAAAGCTGGATATCGCAAACACCATTCAAGCGATGTCCCAAGACCATTGCAAAAACTGAGGGTGCTTTAATAAAGAGGTGTAATTTAGATAACTTATTTTCGGATTTAAATGAAACTACAGCAGATTTTGCCTCTCTGACAGCAAGATTTAGAGTTTCCATATTATCAATGGCATGAGAGCTTTCTAAATTCAATCTAGGCAAGTTCTTTACTTCATTAATCGTAGAGTCAATGTCGTTACCTATAGCTGTAGGAAATCCGATAGTGACTATGGCTTCAGTTTCACCCTGTCGTTCAACAGCGTCGATTTTAGTAAAAAATTGTCCCTCTTTTTGCTTATGGTCATCAGTGCGATATGCGAGGCCATTATGTTCTATTTCAAGTAGGAAATTACGTGTGGCACTAAAAACATAGCCAAGCATACATGCGGTGGACATTCTTTGTTTGCCATCTATAAGGAGGGTTCTACGGTCACCACTGCTATGAATGAAATCCCCAATCGATACTGCTTTTTTGATTAGGTTGTTCCAGTCGCTGGAGTTTTTTTGAGCACGATCAGGACCATTGAAATCACTAATATCTAAGTTTAAGTCTTGATACTGACTGGATGATGCTGAAAGATTAATTTTAATAGGATCTAATAGCCACTGGCTTCTATCTTCTTCAAGAGCATGGCAAATAAAATTTTCAAAGTCTTTGCGATATATTGGACCAAAAGAAGAACGAGAAATCAGGTTTTTAAACTGATCTCTTAACTGTTTGGCTTTACGTGTAGTGAGTTCAATATTGGATAATTTCTCTTCAATTTCGCCTATAAATACAGAGTCACTATCTTCAGCATTGAAAGACAGGAAATCAACATGATCAAGTGCGAACTCAGCAAGTGAGGTTTCGAATCCCTTATCGCTACACCACTGAATAATATCCTGACGACTTTTTTGTAAAATTACAGAATCTGCACTGTATGAAGAACCAACACCTCTAATTCTCTCAATTTGGGCAAGAAATGGGTGAAGTGTAGAGGTATAGAGTGGGCATACTAAACCAAAGCGAGTATATTCACCTGATGGAATATCAAAAGCCTCCTTGAAGCGCTTAATTTCTTTCCAAAAATCTGTAGAAGTCAGCGGATGATTTTTGGCTTCATACATGACACGCTGTAACTCGTTTTCTGAAGAGAAGTAGCAAACCTCGACATCACCTATTGATTCACTCACAATGTGGCTAAAAGCACTTTCAGATAGCCAGAGAGGCAAGTTCTTTAATACAAAAGCATCCTGATACTCAAACCCTACTCGTGCAATTGCACCACCAGTTGATTGTTTTTCTAACAGACTTGCACTCATTATTATCTCTCTAAATTTAGGGTGGATGGGTAACAGGAACCATCTGGTAGGTAGGTGTGGGCACTGCCCTCAAGATGATTGTTTTTTAAATGAAAAATCAGTAAAACTACAAAATTTGCACCCACTTTTGGATCGGACACCAATTCCCTCATGGTGTGATGGTCTTTACTGCTGGGTTGTACACTAAAGAGAGGATGGCTATGCCATTCACCTAAATAGTTAAATTTTTGATAATTATTGTTTGTTGATTTATGAAAAAGGCTAATTGCTTTAATAGCATCCGTAATTCCACGTACAAAGGATGCTATCGTTCCACTCTTTTGAACAGTTAATGAGCTAACTCTAAAATGGTTTGTACCTATATGCTCACCCATTAAAACACCGCCACATTCGTGGGTTCCAGACTTCAACAGGGCTTTTATCAGTAAAATTTGTATATCAGTAGGAATGGATATTTTCAGCATTAGTATTAACCTTTCATCGGTTCAGGCTCTTCAATAGAATTGCCATTTTCACTTTCAGATATCTGTTTATCCGTAGGAGATTCTGTTACTAACGCACCTGAACAATCGATAGGATGGGTATCAAAAGGACATTGAAATATCCAATATTTACGGAACCCTATTAAATATGCTGAATATGGATAAGAGGATTGCTCATCAATTGTACATAAAGTATCTAATGTGAACTGAGTCATAGACGCTGCAAGAGCCGTTACATCTGCATCTGATGCAATATATGTTTGGTTTTGTGTTTGAAAGCCGTAATTATTAACTTTGCCTTCTGGGATTGGTTCCAACGTTTGTAAGACACCATAAATATGATTGCGAAGCTCTAAAGGTGAGGCATCTAACGTTGGGCGACTACGGGCCATCATTGCTCCACCACCGCCACCAAAGATTTCACCCCATACCATTGGTATATGTTTTCTTTTAGCAATCGCAGCTAAGGTTAGAAATGTATGTGAGCTTGCTGTCGCATCAATAATCAGATTACATGTACCAATGGCATTAGCAATATTGGAATTTAAATGAGGATTTTCCTGTCCACCAATTTGCATTTCATACGTTTCAACCTGCATGTCTAATGCAGTTCGTTTTAATGCTCTTTCAACAGCATGGGTTTTAGCAAAGCCAACATCTAACCAGTTGAGTTCATTACGGACAAGATTCTGGGGTGCCAGAATATCATCATCAATAAGTAGAAAGTTTTTACAGCCAGACCGTGCCAGTGAAATTGCAATTTTACTTCCTAACGATCCAAGACCAACAATTACTATCTTTGCATCATTGATATTGCTAAATTGTGCTGGCAATCTTTGATTCTCATCATCATGTAGATTAATAGCTGGATAACTTACGAAAAGTGGTGCTGTATTATTAATTAAGAATAGTTCCAAGTTACCTTTTAAGTCATATAACAATAGAGGCTTTATGGAACTTGTGAATTCCTCCTGAGTAGGCCATAAATTGCCTAAAAAGGATTCTAACGAAAGTCGATCATTTACAGATTCCTTTAATAAAGGAACAGAATCAACTCTTATTGCCCATCCAGACAATTCAAATCTTTCATTAGAAAATGATGGGACGATGTCAGGTAGAGGTTTGTTCTGAATATTTGTTGGAACAATAACAGTCTTGTCCCGAAAGCTTGAGATGGCAACCTTAAAGTCCATTTTTTCAGGGTCACTATTTAAGAGTATGTGACGTAACATTGGTGTTTCAATGAACCTTTCTGAAATACCTCTTAATTTTTGACCTATTGTTTCAGAATGCCTAGAGGGCACAGGTTCTACATCCATCTGCAATACAGTCATTGCGTCTGTTAATAAAAGAATCTGGGCACTTCTAATTAGTTCCACTCCACTGATATTGGTATTCCAATTATCTGGACCGTATTCTAGACACAGCACTCCTGAGCCACCGTACTGGTGCAAGATACTCCATCTTTCACCAGAGTTTTGTGGGCGTATATATGCTGGTAGCTCTGGGAAAAGCTCTGGATATACTAAAACACCATTAAAATCTACAGTTCCTATCTTGAGAGAGAAGTTTAAATGCAGTTCATTAGTGTCTGTTGAGTTCCACTCCTGAATCTTAAAACTGTTTTCCTCATTTTCAAGATCGGTCAATAACTGCCGTTCTTGAATCAAGCGTTCTAAGGGTGTTTTTAGCAGTTCCATTACGCAAAGCCTCCTGGTTTATTTGGATAAACAGGGGTTGATGGAAATGTTAATCCTGCACCTAAAGCTGAACGGATTAAAGAGCTGGCCATATCAGCAGAATTTGCACTTTTGTGTGATGCCGAACGAGGAAAACGATTACCCAAGACCTGCCGCCATAGAGCTAATGCTTTATCATCATCTGTTTCATTTAAGGCATTTCGTGCAATAGCAGCTTGTTCTTTTACCTTTTCATAAAAGGTTTTGAACTCATCTGCTGTGACCGCAGAAAAAACATTATTGCCTGCAACACCAGGATCTTCTAAATGTGGAATTATGCCTAGTGACGCATAAATCCCATAAGAATCCCTGATTGTTTCTAAAAGATAAACAAACAACTTCTCATAGTTGGATTCGTAGTAATTCATATGCTTGGCAACCAGGCATTCTAAAATGAATCCTTTTGGTCGTTTTAAATCAGATAAGTTCTCACGACGCCACCATTTAAATAGCTTCACAAGAGGCTTAAATCGACCATTTGCATTTTTATTCACCTCAATAGTCCACTCGGTATGGGCTGGAGGGTTGGTAACTAGCCATTCTTCAAGATGAATGTCTGGAATCAGATAGCCACCATATCCATCTGAAATGATAGGGACAACATCCATATCAACTTTTTTCAACTTAACATTTACTGAACGACGGTTAACGGTAAGATCGGTATATCCAATATCCTTTAATGCTGTATGGACTGCATCTAAGACAATTTGGGGATCATCGTTAATTGTATGGTTGGTGCGAGCAATAATATCTACATCTGGTCTTTGTGTAATCCCGCCTATGGTGGTCGGACGTACTGCCGTATTTCTTTTATAGGAACCTGATAAGAACGTATGCACATGTACTTTGCTGAATTCATTATGCACTTTTAAAGCATCACGAAGCGTATTATGTGCGCTTGAACAATCATTAACCGTTGTTGTAGATGGTTCAATATCGGAAAGTAGGTCAAGAAACTGCTGTTGAGTTGTCATAATTCTCTCTGAGCCCATGTACTAAAATGGGGCATAAAATTAAGTGCGATCAGAAAAATTAAGTAACCTACTGCTGTGAACTTTGATGCACAGCAGTAGGTTATTTAACCTCGTTTACGATATTGAGTTTGAGTTATCAGGATCATCCGATTTTTTATTACGGATAGCATCCTTTTCTTCTTTCAATGGCCGAGTTCTGGGAAATTTAAAATATCCAGTTGGATGGACAATAATTTTTCCAGATTTATGGCGATAAGATTTACAAAACACGAAGTCTTGATTTTCGGTAGGCATTGTTAGCCCTCCTATTTTGGCGGCTCATTTTTCAGGGCGCATACCAAAATAAGCGGGTAAATCTTGAGATTTACGGGCCTAAATGTTAGAATGGGGTTCTGACAGCCAGATCTAACATGAGGTATGCGTAGGGCTTAGAGCCATATGCCTTTCCTGTGTGAAAATCTATCAAGCCGACTCTACCCAATAGAGTCGGCTTTTTAATTTATGAAACCATCTCGATAGTCTCCATTGAATCAAGGTCAAAATAATATAGTTTTTTAAAGTCATCTTCATATAAGTCAAATAATTGAGATAACTCACTAATGACAGATGTTGATGTTTTTTTTGCGTCTATTGCGTAGTCAAAGAGCATTGAAGCTACTCTATATGTCGCTTCTCGATCCAATTCATTTGGTTCAACTTTACGATAACCACGCATAGCCATTTGCCGCCATAAATTGGCACTTTGACTTGAAGTTATAGTTCCTAACTCTGACGCCCTATAGATTAAGGCCGCCATTGAGGTTTTCCATTCCTTTTTAAGTCTTAGATAATGAGCTAAATTGGTTGAACCTAATTGATCAATAATTTTTTCTTCTGGCATTAAGAATTCGGCAGCAAAGTCATTTGCTTCTTTTTCCATGAACTCAGATGGTTCTTCATGGAGGACCAAATGCCCAAGCTCATGTGCTAATGTGAAGCGTATTCTATCATTTGGCTGGTTTGCATTTAGAAATACGCATGGAGACACGCCATGCATTTTTAAGGATACGCCATCAACATTGTTATCTTTAAAGTCGCATAAAAAGACTAAAACCCCTGCATCTTCCACAGTGGCAGTTAGGTTTTCAAGAGGTTCATTTCCTAACGCCCACAATGATCTAAGCTTTTTAGCCGCTTCTTGAGGAGTGTTTACATCTAGGCCAATTTTAAAAGTTGGTAAGGAATTTTTTCTTTTTGGCACATTTGTGAACAATTCTAATGTTTGTACATGGCCCATTTTTAACATCATTTCAGCATTCATGCGGCTCAATGCTTTAGCTGTGGTAGAGCTTTTTTTTCTATATGCATGCAAACTAATTGGTAGTGCATTTAGCTTTTCAATATGTTCGAAAAATCGTATAGGGAAATGTAGGGCATTGGATAGATTTTGGATAACTTCATCGGAGGGTTTTAAGTCCCCACTTTCAATTTTAGATAATGAAGCCTGGGTAATAGACTGTCCCATTACAGCAATTAGTTCAGTTTGACTAAGACCACGAAAGTTTCGTGCAATACTAAGCATGTCAGGATTGAAATGAGTCATATTCACCTCCAAGATCATTGACTTACAGATCAAGTTAATCGAATGATAACTGAACAAAAAAGCATATGCAAATTTTTCTTCAAATTATTCCTAAAATGTTTCGTTTTTATCTAATCTTGCTTTATGTAGTAGTGGTTTTTTATTCAGGCACAATATATAGTGTTTTTGATTTTACATTTTATTTGAATTTTTTAAATTTACTTGAAATCTTATATCAAAATTTGAGCATGAGAATATTATGGCAAAGATAGAAAATGATCAGTGTTCTTGTGAGAGGTAGCTTAACTTTTGAGTATTTAGAAAAGGCCACTTTATTAAATCTTTGATCATTTTTGGGGATGTTAAAGTGATTTATTCTTATAAAAATCAGGTTTAAGGGCGATTGGGTTTTTTGGGTAAGTTAATTTTGATTGTTTGAGGCGAGATAATGACTGAAGATGCGAAATGTAAGATTCTAGATATTCTGTTGGAAAAGTGGAAGAAAATTTTACTTGGGCGTTATCCTGGCTGTGAAGAGTTAATTGAATTAGCACTTAAAAATCTTGAAGCATTAACAGAACGCTTTTATGGTTATGAACTTAATGATACCCAATTCGACACGGCTATTTTATTAGAACAACAATATCATCAAAGATTGGGTGAATTAATTGTTGCTGACCGTCTTTTAAGAGATGGATTTGAATTGAGTAGTAAAGATTTCGGACCTGATTTCAAAGCTACAAAAAACGGGAAAACAGTTTGGTTTGAAGTTGTTACTCCGAATCCAAATTATGAAATGGTTCAAATCTTGGAAGATGTGCAAGGACGGTTATTTCCAAAACATGAAACTAATTGTCGAGAGAATTCTTTAGCATTGTTGAAAATGACAGGGGTTATAGAAACTAAGGCTAATATTATAAAAGGTTATATTGAGAATAAAATTATTCCTGAAGATGAGCCAGTTGTAATTGTTGTAAATGACTCATTGTTTTATCCACTAGATGTCTATATGGTTGGGGTAACTGAAGAGGTACAAAAAGGGTCAAGTGGCTTACCACTTGTTATAGAAGCTTTATTAGGTTTAGACAGGCCTTATTGGCAGCCTCCAGAATCCCCAACTGAGCCTTATCAACTTAAATGGAATACAAGAACTGATGTATTTAAAGATAATGGCAGCCCTGTATCAACAGATAGATTTCAATCGGACGAATATAAACATATATCTGGTGTGTTTGTAATAACTGCACGAGAAGATTACGGAATTAGCCTTTCTGTATATGGTGATGAAAAAAATGTAGGCTTATTGGTTAAGAACTTAAATAGTAATAATATTCTGCCAGATGGCCTACTTAAGACACGCACTTATGATAGTAATGAATTGCGTAAGTTAATAGATCCAACTATGCGTAAGCCAATAACTAGTTTAGTTACCCGCACTTTACATGGGCAGTATTTCTTCATGGTTCAGCATCTGAACAAACTTTCCCAAGAACATGTAATAGAGGAATCGTAGTAGAAAATAAATTTAATGAAAAATACAAATACAAAAGATATGGCTGAAGTTTTTTAAAAGTTAGGAATAGATTTGACTATTTTGAAGCAATTTACTCTTCTTTTAGGTGTTATTAACTTTTTTAATTTTGTCGCACAGTTCTTTGTAATGTCGCATAGTTCTTTGGAAATGACAACCACCCCCGACCAATGCAACGGCAGAAGCGGTATGGTGCGGTGAGCGATAGGGCCGTTGTCCAAACTGATAAGGTTGTTGGGCAATTGAATGAATGCTCGCAACAGCCAGACTTTCATCCTGATTTAAAGGCGGAAGAATGCTAGGCAGGCGAGAGGCCAACAGTGTTTTTCCTGTTCCGGGAGGCCCTCGAAATAACAGAGAATGCCCGCCCGCTGCTGCAATTTCTAGCGCACGACGTGGGCGTAACTGTCCTTTAACATCGGACAAATCAGCAATGGTCGTTTGATTGGCTGATATCGGTTCAATGTGTGCAGGGGATAAACGATGTTGTCCCAAAAAATGCGCACAGACTTCTTTTAAATGACTGGCTGTGTAAAGTGAAAGCTGTTGAACTTGGCTTGCCTCTGCCAGATTTTCTGTTGGAAGCATCAGGTGGCGTTTTTGTTTTTGGCAAGCCAGCGCAATGGTTAAAACGCTCGACACCTTTCTGAGTTGTCCATCGAGTGCCAGTTCGCCAATAAATTCAAATTGATCTGTCTGTGAGTCAGGCAGTTGGCCCGATGCAATTAAAATACCTAAAGCAATCGGTAAATCCAAACGGGAGCCATCTTTGGGTAAATCGGCAGGCGCAAGGTTGATGGTTAAGCGTTTGGTTGGAAATTGAAATCCGCTGTTAATGATTGCTGAACGAACACGATCTTTACTTTCCCGAACAGCGGCTTCTGGTAATCCCACAATAGTTAAAGAAGGCAATCCCTGACTGACATGAACTTCTACTTCAATAAGCGGTGCATTTAACCCGAACACACCCCGAGTATAAATTTTGGCAAAAGACATTATTTTGTTCCATTTTGGTGCTTATTATTTCAATATTTTTATTTTGCAATGCACGATTACAGTGCTTTTTGATTTTGTTTCAGTGTAATTTCTAATTGGTCTACCTGTTGTTTAAGTGCATCTAAGCGTTGGTTTGCGATTTGTAAGGCCTTTTTTTGTCGGTCAATTTCAGCTTGAGAAACTAAATCCATACGGCTGATGGTCTCACTGAGCAGTGCTCTTAAGTTGTGCTCTAAATCTTTCTTTGGTTGTTCAACTTGCGCCAAAATGGCTTGTAATAAGGTTTCTAACATGTATTTCCACTCAGTTCTTATAAGTTAGATTAGTTTAACATGACATTGAGCAAAACGGCTTGATGGCAAAATAAAATTGAAAAAATGACAGTTTTTTATCATCGCCCTCAACTCGAACCGAAAAATAAGGTATAAGTATCTATTGATATGCAATATTTCTGTATTCCCCTAACCGCAGAGATATTGGCATGAAAATTGAACATAAAACCTTACAGCTGGAAAATAAGCCGAAGGAAAACAAACATGAAGCTCGTAACTGCAATTGTAAAACCATTTAAGCTTGATGATGTGCGTGAAGCATTATCAGAAATCGGCGTTCAAGGGATCACGGTCACAGAAGTCAAAGGTTTTGGTCGTCAAAAAGGTCATACCGAACTGTACCGTGGTGCTGAATATGTTGTTGATTTTTTACCGAAAGTAAAAATTGAAATTGCAATTAGTGATGAAATGGTTGATTCAGTCATTGAATCAATCACACGCGTTGCTAGCACAGGCAAAATTGGTGACGGTAAAATTTTCGTAACCAATCTAGAGCAGGTTATTCGTATTCGTACAGGTGAGACTGGTCCAGATGCTGTTTAGTTTGGCATAAAGTTTGCTGAGTATAGTTTAACTCGCAAGAAAAAAAGGTTGGGGGAAACACATGAAAAAAATAATCATGGCGCTTAGTTTGTCCGGCGCTTTATTGGGTGGTTCTGCTGCTTGGGCAGAAGAAGCCTCTTCAGTTGCTTCAGCACCATCACAAACTGTGGCTGCTGCATCAAATGTATCTGCAACACCCGCCGCTACGGCAACAACGCCTGCTCCCGCTCCGGCAGCGCCAGCAAAACCCAAACTGGATACAGGTGATACTGCTTGGATTCTCATTTCAACGGCTCTTGTTCTGCTCATGACCATTCCTGGTTTGGCTTTGTTCTATGGTGGTATGGTTCGTAAAAAGAACGTACTTGGCACCATGGCACATAGTTTTATGGCAGCAGCGATTGTCAGTATTGTTTGGGTTGTGATTGGCTATACTCTTGCTTTTGATACGGGGAATTCTTTTATCGGAGGATTCAGTAAAGTGATGCTGTCAGGCATTACCACTGAGTCTTTACAAGGCACAATTCCTGAAATTCTTTTTGTTATTTTCCAAATGACGTTTGCGATTATTACCGTTGCCATTATTAGTGGTTCTATCGCTGAGCGAATGAAATTTGGTGCTTTTATCGCATTTATTACCATTTGGGTGATTGTCGTTTACGCTCCAATTACACACTGGGTCTGGGGTGGTGGCTGGTTAGGCACAGATGGCGCACTTGATTTTGCAGGTGGTACAGTTGTCCATATTAACTCTGGTGTGGCAGGTCTGGTTGCTGCTTATGTAATTGGAAAACGTATTGGGCTGGGTAAAGAATCTATGGCTCCGCACAATCTGGTTCTTTCTGTGATTGGTGCAAGTTTGCTTTGGGTCGGTTGGTTCGGTTTCAACGGTGGTTCTGCATTGGGTGCCAATGGTGCTGCGGGTTATGCACTGGTTACAACTCAGGTTGCTGCCGCTGCTGCTGCAATTTCATGGTCAATTGTTGAAAAACTGGTACGTGGTAAAGCTTCTGTATTAGGTGCTGTTTCGGGTGGTGTCGCAGGGTTGGTGGTGATTACACCAGCAGCAGGCTATGTCACTGTTGGCGGCTCTTTAATTATGGGGTTAATTGGTGGTGTGGTTTGTTTCTGGGGAATTACAGCACTTAAACGTACACTTAAAGCAGATGACTCACTCGATGCCTTTGGTCTACACGCTGTTGGTGGTATTGCAGGTGCAATTTTAACAGGTGTTTTTGCCAGCTCATTTATTATGGGCAGTAAAGCACCAACAAACATGGTGCATCAAGTCTGGATTCAAGTCGAAGGTGTTTTGGCAACAATGGCGTATAGTGCGATTTTGACCTTCATTATTCTTAAAGTGATCGATGTTGTGATTGGCTTGCGTGTTAGCAACGATGATGAGCGTATGGGGCTAGATTTAAGTCAACATGGCGAACGTGTCGAATAAAAAATAGATGTGAAATTCAAGAAACAGCCTCTTTTATAGGGGCTGTTTTTTATTTTGAACACTACATTTAGTATCTCAAAGAATTTTGATACACTAGATAGGAATATATAAGCTGATTAAATTTGTAATGCATTGTCCATTTTGTAATGCTCCTGACAGTAAGGTAATCGACTCTCGTTTAGCAGCGGAAGGCTGCCAGATTCGTCGACGTCGAGAATGCGTGGGCTGTGGAGAACGTTTTACCACTTTTGAAAGTTATGAAGTCGTCATGCCGCGTGTCATTAAGTCCAATGGTAAAAATGAACCGTTTGATGAACTCAAGTTACGCCGTTCACTGATGCATGCGTTACAAAAACGTCCAGTGACACAAGACCAGATCGAAGCTGTCTTGAGCGATATTCAGTTACAAATTCGTCGTTTGGGCGAACGTGATGTCAGTTCGCGTACCATTGGTGAAATTGTGATGCAATCTTTATTTACCTTAGATCATGTTGCCTATGTGCGTTTTGCCTCTGTTTATCAGGACTTTCAGGATGTAGAAGCATTTCGTCGCCATATTGAATCCATGCAAAATGAGAACAATAAATAACATGTCTGAATATTCTGATCTTGATTATATGCAACGTGCGATTGCCTTGGCACAACAAGGACAATACTCGACCAAACCAAACCCGAATGTGGGCTGCGTGATTGTTAAAAATGGTCAAATTGTCGGAGAAGGATTTCATCCACGTGCAGGACAACCCCATGCCGAAGTGTTTGCATTAAGACAAGCAGCCGAACAAGCCAAAGATGCAACGGCTTATGTGACTTTGGAGCCTTGTGCGCATTATGGTCGGACACCGCCTTGTGCTGAAGCTTTGGTCAAAGCAGGGGTGAAAAATGTCATCATTGCTTGTTTAGACCCAAATCCGTTGGTGGCTGGAAAAGGCGTTGCAATTTTAGAAAATGCAGGCATAGCGGTTCGCTCGGGAGTATGCGATGAGCAGGCACGTCAGTTAAATTTAGGTTTTTTAAAGGCAATGTCTAGCCAAATGCCGTATGTGCGTTTAAAAGTTGCATCTAGTTTGGATGGACGAACGGCAATGGCATCGGGTGAGTCCAAGTGGATTACAGGTGAAAAAGCACGGCAGGACGTACAGCATTGGCGCGCAATTTCGGGTGCAGTTATCACGGGTATCCAGACAGTATTAGCCGATGACTGTCAGTTAAATGTACGTGCTTTACCCAATGTCGAGCTTGATCAGATAGTACAACCGAAACGTGTGATTCTGGATCGACAAGGGCGGTTGCCTTTAAATGCCAAAATTTTGGCACAAGCTCAAGATGTGATGGTGGTTGGCCCATTCAGACAAGAACTGGCAGATTTAGGTGTAACACAATTTGCAGATCAGCCTTTAGCGACACTTTTACAAACATTATGCCAACAACACCATATCTATGATGTGTTGGTGGAAGCTGGGGCGACTTTAAGCACAGCCTTTTTGCAACAAGGTCTGGTCGATGAAATGATTCATTACATCGCACCGACGTTGTTAGGGCAATCCGCTCGTGCCATGTTCCAAGCAGATTTTCAAACTTTGGCGCAACAACAACGCTTTAGACTCAAAGATGTGACCCAGTTGGGCAATGATTTGCGTTTAAGCTTAACGCCACAACAAGAGTCACTATGAATTCAGAGACAACGGTTTATCATAAACGTCGACATGCAGCCCGAACAACAGATGAATACCTGTTTCATCAGCTTGTGCCTTATTTAGGGAACAAGAGACGTTTGTTGCATTTGATTTTAGAAGCTCTTGAATTAACTGGAACACTCAACAACAAGTCAAACCGTGCGCCTATTTTTGCGGACTTTTTTGCAGGCAGTGGTGTTGTTTCGCGGTTGGCACGTCAAAATGGTTACCGAGTTATTGCCAATGACTGGGAACCGTATAGTCACGCCTTGAATCATGCGATTTTATCTTGTGTTGAAGCCCCTAAATTTAAAGAACTGGGCGGATATCAAAAAGCGATTGATTATCTAAACCGATTGCCTCTTGTCAAAGGTTGGGTAACACATAACTTATGCCCACGTAATGACGAAGAATATGACCCTGCACGAGACCGTTTGTTTTTTAAACGCCGTAATGGGATGCGGATTGATGCGATTCGTCAGCAAATTGCAACTTGGCAAGCACAAGGCGCAATTGACGATGTGGAAATGAGTGCATTGCTTGCACCGTTGCTATATTCGGCAAGTTTTGTGAGTAATACCAGTGGTGTATTTAAAAGCTTCCATCATGGTTGGGGTGGGAAAACCCAAACAGCATTGGAGCGTATCGAGTCATTACTCTGGTTAACACCAAGCCGTTTCTGTGAAACAGGAGATTTAAAAAATCCGATGGCAGAAATGTGGTGTGTTGATGCACAACATCTTGCAAATCAGATGAATGGCTTTGAAGTTGATGTGGCTTATCTGGATCCACCCTATAACCAACATGCTTATAGCAGTAATTACCACGTGTTGAATTCACTGACCTTGTGGGATCAGGTCGATTTACCACCGCCAGATACGAAAGGCTTTAAAAGCGGGATTGACCGTGCGTGGCGCAAAGAACGCCCTAGTCCGTATAACTCATCCAAACATGCTAAAGAGGCTTACGAAACGCTACTGTCGACTATCAATGCACGTTATATTTTGACCAGTTATTCAACAGATGGAAATATCGAAGCCAAGGATTTGTTAAAAGCAAATCTGGAAAGAGGGCATGTGACATTATTAACGCAAGATGTTCCGCGTTACCGTGTTAGTAAGCAACGTCAGTCGGAACGGGCACGTGTGCTAGAGTTTATTGTGATTACCGACACACATACCAAGTCTGGACCACCATTACGGCAATTGCTTGGGCAACTGTATCATTATGCCGAATTGGGCGGTGTAGATACGTCTGGTGTCAGCACCCAATTGGCACTTTGGTAAATTTGAGAGCGTGAGCAAATGTTTACAGGCATTATAGAAAGTGTAGGTCAGGTTGAAAGCTTGCAGCAGTTAGGTGGCGATGTGCGTTTGCGCATTGGCACAGATCTGGACATGTCCGATGTTCATTTAGGTGATTCGATTGCAACCAATGGTATTTGTTTAACGGTCATTGAATGGGGACAGGGTTGGTATAGTGCCGATGTTTCACGTGAAAGTCTGAATCGAACCACGCTAGGGCAATGGCAAGTGGGTCAATCTGTGAATGTCGAGAAAGCCATGTTACCGACGACACGTTTTGGCGGACATATTGTCAGTGGCCATGTCGATGGTGTTGGCGAAATTAGCTGTGTCCGTCATGATGCACGGTCATTATATTTTGAAGTGACTGCACCTGTAGAACTGGCAAAATATTTGGCTGAAAAAGGTTCGATTACAGTCGATGGCATTAGTCTGACCATTAATCACTTGCATGGAAATGTATTGAGTTTAAATCTGATTCCGCATACAGCCGAGCGTACCAATATTGGTTCGTGGAAAATGGGCACAAAGGTCAATCTGGAAGTTGATATTTTGGCACGTTACATTGAACGCTTATTGTTAGGCGAAAAAGCCGCGACTCAATCGAAAGAGTCAAAGCTGAGCATGGCATTTTTAGCAGAAAATGGCTTTTTAAAATAAAGCCAAAACCTCGGGGCAAGTTTCAATTTGCCCCGAGGTTTTTATTTTAAAGACTTATTTTTTATCTTGTTTGAGAAGATAAGCAATCTCTTCCTCAGCTGCTTGTTGAAGCTTTAAATTAAAGCCTTTGACCGCAGCTTCAATTTGTTCTATTAAACTTTCGGCTTCAAGTTCTAGACGAATTTTTAGATTATCCAATGCTTCTTGAAGTTCTGGCGTGACCACAGTGGCAGGCTTGGGTTGAACTTTAGGGATATTGACTGCAACCTGCTGGATCTGATTTTTTTGATAGCGTGTTGCATAGTCTTGAAATTCAGACAGTACCTGTTGTTGCAAGTGCTGTAGCGTTTCAGTTTGCGTATGCTGCTGCTGTTGCTCATCTTGTTGTAACTGCCGAGCAAATTGTTGTTGTTGCTCGCGTTTATTGGCAAGTGACTGTTCTAGTTCTCGTTGCTTGCGAAGACGCGCTTCTTCAATGAGTTGTGCTTTGAGATCCGCATAGGTGTTTTCAATGGTGGCATAAGACTCAAGTTGAGCCTGCTTGTTGTAACTTAACCAAGTATCCAGACGTGTGTCATGATTAAGTAATTCACAAATACGAGTGAGATCGTTCAAATAAGTTTGACGAACGGCTTGTGGGGCATTGAGCCAACGCTTTTTAAAATCTGCTCCAACGTCTAAAGCCACTATTTCACTCCTATGAATCTTCAATTCAATCTTTATAGTTTAAAAGTTCGGGGAGTTAACCCCAGTTTTCGATAGTGTTTAAATTTCTCGCGACCCACTATTTTAGTCGATTCCTCATTTTCAACAATTTCAATAATGTGTTCAAACGTATCTTGAGGTTTAAGTGCCTGTTTACTGAAATTGAAAATAATCCATTGACCCGCTTTAGGTAAATGTTCGGAAATACAAATACTTCCTTGCAGATCGTGAATTCCATGTGGAATAAAACTGCTCGGATCAAAACTCCACAATAAAGTATCTAGCTGTTTTTGCTGTGCAAAATCGTCACAAAACCACCAGATTTTTTTGGGTTGTTTGAGTATTTTACGACATAAACGACAAGCACTGTAGGCTTGTCGTTCAGGACTGTGTTCAAACAAATAAAAACTAATATCAGTCATGTTGACTACGATTAGCAATGAATTGCATGAGTAAAGGAACAGGGCGTCCTGTTGAACCTTTATTGGCACCAGATAACCAAGCAGTTCCTGCAATGTCAAGATGCGCCCAGCGGTAGTCACGGGTGAAACGCTGTAAGAAACATGCCGCTGTGATCGCTCCACCGTGTGGCCCACCGATATTGGCAATATCGGCAAATGGTGAATCTAGCAATTCTTGATAATCATCCATGACAGGTAAGCGCCAAACACGGTCAAAACTTTGTTCGCCCGCAGTTTGAATTTCCTGAGCCAAGTCATCATCACTTGAGAATAAGCCACTTACGACTTTACCTAAGGCAACCACACAAGCGCCTGTTAGCGTGGCGATATCGACCACTACAGCAGGGTTAAAACGCTTGATATAGGTAAGCGTGTCACATAAAACCAAACGACCTTCGGCATCGGTATTTAAGATTTCAACGGTTTGACCACTCATGGTCGTCACAATATCGCCCGGACGAGTCGCCTTGCTTGATGGCATGTTTTCTGCTGCTGCAATAGCACCCACAATATGAATTGGGAGTTTCGCTTCGCATAGTGCACGAATTGTGCCTAATACCGAGGCAGCGCCACACATATCGAACTTCATTTCATCCATGTTGGCACTTGGTTTGAGTGAGATGCCACCAGTGTCAAAAGTAACGCCTTTACCGACCAAGACCACAGGGGCTTCTTCACGATTTGGCAAATATTCAAGGGTAATGACGCGGCCTGCATGTGCAGAACCTTGACTTACGGCAAGGAAAGCATTCATGCCCAAGTCAGCCATTTGTTGTTCATCTAGCACGGTAACTTTGAGTTGGTCTGGAAATTCGTCTGCCAGTTCTTGCGCCAATTTTGCCAGATATTCTGGATAGCAAATATTGCCTGGACGATTGCCTAAATCACGTGCCAGATTTTGTCCTGATTGGATTGCATGAATTAACTCGATTTGGTTTTCAGACAAGGTACTGCCAATCAGGTGAATGTGTTCAAGTTGAGCCTCATTTTTTTTCGATTTGTACTCATCAAAAGCATAATTGGCTTGAGTCAGTGCCAAGGTAAACACATAATGCAATGACGCAGGCAGATGCGTGATATCAAGGTCAAGCGTTGCATATTTTCTCTGTGCAAGCTGAATGATACTTTGTGCCAACTTTGCCATTTTGCTGGCATTCAACTCATCGTCCTGACCTAAACCGATAAAACTACAAAATGGATAATGTTGATTTAGCCCAATTAAAGGTAAAATCTCATTTAAATTAGCTTTGTATTGAGTCGCTTCAATCAAAGTCGCAAGTTGAGGCAGTGCTGCGGTAAATTCTTTTGATTCGATTTGTTTTGCATCTGTTAAAACAATCAAGGCAGAACCAGAGGTCTGGCTGGTTTTTAAAGAAATTTTCATGCGCTGATAAATGCCTGTAGATGTAGATAAATATAGAGTTATTGAAATATTACACTTGATCACGTTGTAATGTGCAAGATGAGGATAGCTTTTTTATTCTACATATTCGGTTAAACTACGCAGTTATCTTGATTCTATACGTAAAATAGACGCATGGTTTCAAATTTCATTGCATTTAAATTTTAAGGAAGTTTCCTTTTGATTATTCGGCGTTATTTAGTCAAACAGGTTATAGAGACCTCGCTCGTTGTGATTGCTTTGCTCACATTAATCATGATGGGTGGGCGATTGATCAAATATTTTGGTATCGCAGCCCAAGGGCGATTGGATGCAAGTATCCTCTTTAGCATCGTTGGCTATCGTTTGCCCGAATTTTTGACCTTGATTTTGCCGCTTGGCTTTTTCATTGGATTAATGCTGGTTTTTGGACGTTTGTATATCGACCATGAAATGGCGGTACTCAATAGTAGTGGGATCAGTCGTAATCATCTTGCACGACTACTATTGCCATTAACCATTGCTTTTCTCGCACTTCAAATGATCCTCATGGTTTGGGTTTCACCTTGGGGCTTACGTCAATATGAACAACTGTCGAGTACACAAGCTGTACGCACAGGGTTTGACTTGGTGCGCCCAAAAGAGTTTGTTTCTTCGGGGGTTTACACTATTTATGCCAGTGATTTATCGGAAGACCGTAAAAATTTAAAAGACATTGTGTTTTATCAACGCGCTGAAAAAGAAGGGAAACCGAATGTGGTGATTTTGGCTCGTGAGGCAACTCGTGTCGAAATTCCAAACGACCCTGCAAGTGTTGTTGACCTGATTGATGGTCGCCGTTATGAGCTTTATCCTGGACAACCACGTTATACCCAAGCCGAATTTCAGCGTTATCGTTTAAGAATTGAAAATAATAAAGAAGAAGATGTCACAGGTACTCAGGCTGAAGCGATGCGGATTTCACAACTGTGGGAAAAACGTCAAGACCCTGTGATTGAGAGTGAGTTAGGATGGCGTGTTTTTGTACCATTTGCCATGATTGTTGCTTTAATGTTGGCTGTTGCATTGTCTGAAGTTAATCCACGTCAGGGGCGTTATTATCGCTTACTGCCTGCAATCTTAATTTTTGCCAGTTTGATTGTGGCATTAATGGCGATTAAGACACGTATTACCCGTGCCGAGTTGGGAATATGGGCATACCCAGCAGTCTTATTTACTTATGCTATTGTTACGTTATTTTTCCTGCGAAAGCCAAATTTAACGGCTAAGCTCAATTTAAAATTGAATAAGTGAGGTTGTATTAATGTTCGCACGACGCTTAATTGCAAAACATGTGACGACTACAGCCACCTTGGCAATGTTGGGCACAACGGCTGTTTTAGGGCTTTTACAGGCACTATTCACTTATTTGGCAGAGTTAAGTGCTCTTAAAAAAGGCTATACCGCAGTAAAAGCACTTGAATACGTTTTTTGGAATACACCACATTATTTGTATGAAATTCTACCAATTGCAGCATTAATTGGTGCAGTGATTGGTTTAGGGACACTTGCATCGAACAGTGAACTGATTGTGATGCGTTCAGTGGGCATTAGCTTATGGCGCATTGTGGGCTGGGTTATTCGTTCTGCCTTACTTTTGGTTATTTTATCTTTTGTATTGATTCAGTGGGTTATTCCCTATACCAACGAGCGCGCTGACAGTATCAAGAAACAGCAAGAAGTCAGTCGTTTAGGTGAAGTTCGTGGCTACTGGACACGAGAAGGGCAGCGTTTTATTTATATTGACTATGCCAACTCACAAGGTGAGTTACGTAATATCCAAATTTTGGATTTCGACCAAAATTATCGTCTGAAAGAAGATTTGCTCGCTGAAAAAGGCAGCTTCGGTCAACAAGCCGAGTGGAATTTACAGAACGTACAGCAAACCCAAATTCAACCGACAGGGGATGCAACACTGACACGTACTGTGCAATTACCTGTTGCATTGGCATTACAACCGAAATACGTACATATGGTAACGGCTGACCCTGATGAACTTGCACCGGGTCAATTGGTTTCATTCATGCGTTATCTTTCAGCGTATAGCCAAGTGCCGAAAACCTATCAATTGGCATTTTGGCAAAAAGTCGCCATGCCATTTTCAGTCATTGCATTGGTGGTTATTGCCTGTTCATTTATTTTCGGGCCGTTACGTCAACAATCGATGGGGTTTCGTTTAGTGATTGCATTGTTTGTGGGACTTGGTTTTTATTACATGCAAGACTTTTTAGGATATGCAAGTCTGGTGTATAGCCCATCGCCTGCTTGGTTTGTCTTTGTTCCGATTCTACTTATTTTTATGGTAGGTGGATATTTGCTCAACCGAGCCAAGTAATTTCTTTGATTAGGCGAGCGATAAGCTCGCCTAATTGCAATAGAGAATTGTATAAAAATTCGGTAAGATAACCCCCACTCAAGTCACAACAGAAAGAGAATAGAAAATGACGGATGCGAAGGCAGGTAAAGTTCCTCATGTCTTGGTGATCATGGATGGTGTTGGTCATCGTGAGGCTGTAGAAGATAATGCTTTTTTAGCAGCAAAAACCCCAAATCTTACAGCGATGCAAGCACATCACCCGCATAGTCTTATTTCTGGTTCAGGTGAGGACGTTGGCTTACCTGATGGACAAATGGGAAATTCTGAAGTTGGACACATGAACCTCGGAGCAGGTCGTGTGTTGTATCAGGACTTTACCCGTATTACAAAAGATATTCGTTCAGGTGCTTTTTTTGAGCACGAAGTCCTCATTGATGCAGTAGAAAAAGCTAAAGCTGCCAATGGTGCAGTCCATATTATGGGCTTGTTGTCAGAAGGTGGTGTGCATTCACATGAAGACCAGATTGTGGCAATGTGTCAATTGGCGTTACAACGTGGCGCACAGGTTTATTTGCATGCTTTTTTAGATGGTCGTGATACCCCGCCAAAGAGCGCAGAACCTTCATTACAAAAACTTGATGCACTATTTGCCCAATATCCAAACCAAGGGCGTATAGCGACCATGATTGGTCGTTATTTTGCAATGGATCGTGATAACCGTTGGGATCGTGTAGAACAAGCGTATCGTTTAATCACTGAAGGTGAAGCTGTTCGTGTGGTTGCTTCGGCTGAAGAAGGTCTACAACAGGCGTATGCGGCAGACGAAAGTGATGAGTTTGTAAAAGCGACTCGCATTGGCGATCTTGCAGCCGTTCAGGACGGTGACAGTGTGGTCTTTATGAATTTCCGTGCAGACCGCGCGCGTGAACTGACTCGTGCATTTGTTGAGAAAGATTTTGCTGGTTTCACGCGTAACGTCGTGCCAAGACTGTCTAAATATGTGATGTTAACCCGCTATCAGGCAACCATTGATGCGCCTGTCGCTTATATGCCAGAAGCATTGCACAATACGCTAGGCGAATACCTTTCAAACCTAGGTAAAACACAGTTGCGTATTGCAGAAACTGAAAAATATGCACACGTGACCTTCTTTTTTAGTGGCGGGCGTGAAGATGAGTACCCGGGTGAAAAACGCATCCTGATTCCATCTCCAAATGTTGCAACTTATGATTTAAAACCAGAAATGAGTGCATACGAAGTCACCGATCAATTGGTGAATGCAATCAATTCAGGTGAATATGATCTTTTGGTTGTGAATTATGCCAATGGTGATATGGTCGGACATACAGGTGTTTTTAACGCAGCAGTCAAAGCAGTTGAAGCTGTTGATACCTGTTTAGGTCGTGTTTATGAAGCAGTTATGGCACAAAAAGGTCATATGCTCATTACAGCCGATCATGGTAATGTTGAACAAATGCAAGACTACGACAGTGGTCAGGTACATACACAACATACAACAGAGTTAGTTCCTTTTATTTATGTTGGCCCAACCCAAGCTGAAATTGCTGAGGGTGGGGTATTGGCAGATGTTGCACCAACATTATTGCATTTGATGCAATTGCCAATCCCGACAGAAATGAAAGGAAAAAACCTGATTACATTAAAAGGATAAAAGGTGAGTGGATGGGTCAAATCGTAAAACAGCTTCTATTTGGAATGTTGCTTTGTGGCTATTTGAGCCATCCTGTATTTGCGGCGAATAACGATCATCCGTCTGTAGAAGCAGATTATGATACGGATGAAGCAGATAGCCATAATAATGATGAAATCCCCATAGAGGCGATACAAAAATTTGTTCAGATTTATGGCATTGTCAAAGATAACTATGTCAGTGAAAAATCGGATGATGCACTTTTTGAGCAATCTATTAAAGGTTTGGTCGGTGGACTAGACCGCTACTCACGTTATTTATCTCCTGAAGATTATCGACAACTGGTGCAATATACTGAAGGGGATGTTGCCTCGGCCGATTTCGATTTGACGTTTGATAAATCACATCGTCAATGGATGATCAGCAGCCTTCGCGATGATGCGGACTCGGTTAAGTTAGGGCTACGCAATGGCATGGTGGTTTATAAAATTGATAATCAGGAACTGAAAGATTTAAACCATGAACAAGTGCGTAATTTACTTTATGGTTCTGTCGGAACGGTACTGACGGTACAAACCAGTTTAATTGGGCAGCCAATTACAGTGGTTCGTAACAAAAAAGTTGAAGTTGAAGTGTCGGCTGTAATGTTACACAACCAAGTGTTAGTCATTAAAGTTCCTGTATTTCAACAAGAAACAGCCAGTGAAATCAAAAGTATTATTGAGCAGTACCCAGAAAGAAAGCTCAAAGCAATTTTAATTGATTTAAGAAACAACCCCGGTGGATTACTGTCTGCCGCTGTGGAAACTGCCGATTTATTTTTAAATAATGGGGTGATTGTGACCACGAAAAGTCGTTCGGAAGGTAATCAGACTTTTCAGGCACTTCCGGGAAGTGAGTTTAGTAAAGTAAAGCTTGGCATTTTAATTAATGGACGTTCAGCTTCGGCCGCAGAGGTCTTTACTGCGGCACTCAAAGAGCATAACCGTGCATGGGTTATGGGTGAAAAAAGTTATGGAAAAGGTGTGGTACAAAAGCTATTTCCATTGCCGAGTGGTGCTGCGCTACAGATGACTGTTTCCCACTACTACACACCCAAAGGTAATATGATTGATGGGCAAGGGATTCAACCAAACCAAATTTATGCGTTGCCTATCGATATGAAAGACGAACTGTATATCGACAATGTGGTTGATTTATTGCTGAAGCACAAATCATAAGTGAGAACTCTTCCAAACTGGTTTAATCGCTGGTTGGAAGAGTTCTATGCTATGCGTTATTCATTGCTCTGATCATCATCAAGGCCAAATTTTTTCAGCCGATAACGTAAAGAACGAAAAGACATTCCCAACTTTTTCGCAGCAAGGGTACGGTTCCAGTGTGTTATTTCAAGTGCATTGATCAGGATATTTTTTTCAACTTCTTCAAGATATGCCTCTAAGCCTTCTTCGGGTAATTTTTGTTTTTTATTTACGGCTAAAGAAGACTGTATCTCCATTGGTGATGTTGCGATGGTTGCGTCTGTGGCGTGTAGCATGCTAGAACGACCACCTTGTAAATGTGCAATATCAATTTTTTGATCATCACACAAGGTGATGGCACGTTCAATCATGTTCCTGAGTTCTCGTACATTGCCTTTAAACGGCTGTTGCATCAGAAATTGTTGTGCAGAAGTTGTCAGTTGTTGGGGAGGTATTTCCCACTCCTGACAGATTTTCCGAATAAAATGTTGAGCCAACTCTAAAATATCTTGTCCACGTTCACGCAAAGGCGGTAGTTGGACGTCAATGACATGTAAACGAAAGAATAGATCCTGACGGAATTTACCTTGTTGAATCATGTTTTCAAGGTTCTGATGGGTCGCGCTGATAATACGAAAATCGACAGCAATTTCGGTATCACCTCCAATTGGGCGAATCTTCTTTTCCTGTACCGCACGTAGGAGTTTGACTTGCATATTAATCGGGAGTTCGGCAATTTCATCCAGAAACAAACTGCCGCCATGCGCAGCCTGAATTAACCCCTGTTTGTCGTGGGTTGCATTTGTAAAACTTCCTTTTTTGTGCCCAAATAGTTCGCTTTCCATCAGTTCAACAGGAATTGCGCCGCAGTTAATGGCAATGAATGGCCCGTTGTTACGGTTGCTGAGTCGGTGAATCAGATTGGCAACCACTTCTTTTCCTGTTCCTGACTCACCTGTAATAAAGATGGGTGCTTGCGTTTTGGAAATTTTACGTAATGTTGTTTTGAGCTGCTGCATAGGCATAGAATGCCCAATCAGCATCTGTTCATCCAGCTGATTACCTTCAACCACAGGCGTTTCATGTGGAACAATGGCCTTTTCGAGAAGTTGCTGCAATGCTTCAGGTAAGATGGGTTTACTAATAAAATCAAAAGCACCAGCTTTTAATGCATTGACTGCAATTTCCATATTGCCATAGGCTGTAATGACGGCAATGGGTGTATTGGGATAATACTCAGTGACGTATTGGACTAAACTAATGCCATCAGCATCGGGAAGATTGAGATCTGTCAGGCAGGCATGAAAATGCCGGGATGCAAGTTTTTGCTTGGCTTGAGCCACATTATGTGCAAGCTCAGCATTAATCCCCATGCGTTTTAAGTTCATTTGCATAAGCAAACAAAGATCCTGTTCATCATCGACCAGAAGAACACAAGTAGGTTGCGTTATCATAATTCCCCAAAAATATTTATTGTGCTTGAATGACGTTGCATTCGATTCGGAAACAAGTTCCGTTTTGTAATTTGCTATAGGTTAATTTTGCCTGATTTGCTTCACAAAAACTATGAGAAAGATATAAACCTAAGCCAGTTCCTTTGACTTCTGTGGTAAAAAAAGGCGAAAACAGTTGTTTAACCTGATTTTCAGGAACACCTTGCCCAAAGTCGACCACATCGATATAGGCATCATCGTCCAGCACATAGCCGTAAATGTGGATATAGTCATATTCAGGTGAGTTGTGACGTAACGCATTTTGAATCAGATTAATCAGCACTTGACGCAGTTGTGCTTCATCAAAAGAAATATGGATGTCATTGCGAAGGTCGATTTGAACCTGATGGCGAAATTCATATAAATCTTCGGTAATGAGACGTGGCAAAAAATGATTTAAGTGAATATCGATCGGTAATGTTGCCTGATTGTGTGCCATATTTAGGGTTGAATGAATGATTTGATCAATACGTTGGGATTGGCGTTGAATCATCTGGTGGAGCATTTGGGTTTGCTCGGCATCGGCATCTACAATCAGACTATTGGCCTGTACGATACTGGCGAGAGGATTGCGAATCTCATGTGCGATACTGGCAGAAAGTTGTCCTAATGCGGCGAGTTTAAGTTGTTGCACATGTTGGTTGAGTCGCTGGGCATCTTGCATGATCAGTAGCGTGAGCATGGATTGAGGAAGATTGAGTTTTTGTACCCGAATTAAAATACTGTTACGGGTAGATGGCATCTCAAAAACAAAGCGTTCCCCTTGTTGGAGTTGCCGTTGCTGTAAATAGGCATATAGTTCGGGCTGTAAAGTGCTAAGAGGCGTTTGCTTAAAAATAAGCATGGTTGGCATGCCAAATAATGCATGTGCAGCAGGGTTGCTTAATACGACATCTTGTTGTTCATTTAAAACCAGATATCCCATATCAATTTGTTCGAGAATATAACGATTGATATTTTGTAGTCGAATCAGTTCCTGAGATTGCTCAATGTTTAGATTTTCTAATAGTCTGAAGCGTTGAACCGAAAACTGTGCAGCAAGGTACATGACAAAAAATAAGAAGGCTAGAAGTACACTGTTACCGATATTGCGTAGATCGGTAAACGCGAGCCATGAACCAAGAAAATGTAAATATAAAACCGCAATGATGGAACATAATGTGAGGACTAAGGCCTGCCGTTGACTGAGCAGTAAACTGGCCATGAAAATAGTCACGACAAACAGTAGGCTAATATGTAAATTTGGTGTACCAATAGCAAAGTTAAGACTGGTAAAGCAAATAATATCAACGGTGTTCAGTAAAATGAGCTGTTGTGATAATCCTGTTGGAAATATTTGTAAAGTTACAAGTTGTAGCAACCCCAAAAGGCAGTAAACAATCAGTGTGAAAAAATATAAGCTTTGATGCTCATAATTTTCTTTTATCTGTGAAAAGGTGAGCAGAAAAATCAGTAGTAAGCTAAAGGCAATAATAAGACGATAAACACTATACCAGACTCCCAAACGGTATAGTGTCGCGTGCTGTTTTTCCAAATTGATCGTCATACGGATTGGTCAAATCATGGTTTGATTAAACCATAACGCATTGCCAAATGCGTTAATTTGACATCACTATCAATTTCGAGCTTTTCAAAAATACGATAACGGTAAGTATTCACCGTTTTGACACTGACAAAAAGCTTATCAGCAATCGCTTGGGCACTATGACAATTGACCACCATCATCGCAACTTGCATTTCCCGTTCCGATAACAGGTCAAATGGAGATTGTTGAGTTTCGGAAAGGTAAGAGCTGGCAAGTTGTTCAGCAATATCTGCACTGAAGTATTTACCACCTTGCATAACCTTATTAATGGCACGTACCATTTCTTCAATTGGAGCGCCTTTGGTGATATAACCTTTTGCACCTGCTTTTAGCAATAAAGACGGATAAGGTTCTTCTGCTAAGCCACTTACGGCAATCACGCGCGTATCGGGTACAACCTGAAGTAAACGTCGAGTTGTCTCTACACCGCCAATACCTGGCATATTGACATCGAGTAAAACAATATTGGGGTGATGTACTCGCGCAAGCGTAAGTGCTTCTTCGCCAGATTCAGCCTGACCAATGACATTAAGATCGGCATGGTCGGCTAGCATACGACAAATGCCAGTACGTACCAATTCATGATCATCTACCACTAAAACTGAAATCACCGTCAGATCTCCCATAAAAAAATCGGGTTTTTTGTTACATAAAGCAAATTAGGCTTGCAATCAAACCACAAAATTAGCAATGCTACTCTAAAATATAACTTAAAAGTCGTGCACAATTACTGAACTTTATATAAGTTACACGATTGTGCAAATGTAAGGCATATTCGTGGTAATACGCAAATGTATCTTACCGCCACAGAGTTGAGTGTAATATCGTGAAAAGTTTAAAGAAATCTTTAGTACATGCGCTGAGCATGTCAATGCTTATCGGTTTTAGTGCCAATAGTTTTGCTGAACTGGTCGTGAATAGTGGCTCTGGGGGCGCATCCCAAGCAAAAGCATGGACGACAGCAGATGCACAACAATATTTTAATGAGGATGATGATTCTGAATTGTCTCCGCAAGGTAGTACCAGCATTTCTACTTCTTTAAGAAGAGGTGCTGCGGTTCATACGCCTAAAACTACACCAAGTGTAGGGCAGGTTTTTGATACACGTTATTCAAATAATGCACCTGCAATTAGTGCAGGTTCAGCTTTGGTGATGGATGCGCACACGGGTGAGGTTCTGTATAGTAAAAATAGCAGCATGTCTCGTCCAATTGCATCGATTACCAAGTTGATGACGGCAGTCGTAACAGCAGATGCTCGTTTAAATATGTCTGAAACCATCACTTTACAGCCTATAGACTTTGATGGTCCGAAAAAAGCAAGTTCAACTCTGCGTGCAGGCGATAAGATGAACCGGGCTGAGGTATTGTTGGTTGCATTGATGAAATCTGAAAATCCAGCCGCTGCTGCATTGGCACGAACATATCCAGGTGGAAAACCTGCATTTGTTGCAGCAATGAATGCAAAAGCACGTCAGTTGGGCATGGTATCTACCCATTATTATGAATCTACAGGCTTAGATCCACGTAATGTTTCATCGGCACGAGACCTTGCAATTCTGGTCAGCGAAGCCTCGAAATATGGTGTTATTCGTCAGTTTTCATCTACTCCACATTATGACTTTAACTTGGGATATCGTGTGTTAAAGTCAAATAACACCAACGCTTTGGTGCGAAATGGTGCTTGGAATATTAATTTGTCTAAAACAGGCTTTATTAATGAAGCAGGGCGTTGTGTGGTGATGCATACGACGGTCAATGCACGACCTGCTGTTGTTGTGTTATTGGGTGAGCCGACAACACAATCTCGTAATAGTGACGCAACGAATCTATTGACTTGGTTAAATAATTTGCCAAAACGAATTTAAGCAATTTGTCGATGTTTGAATTTAAAAGAACGAGTTAATGCGCTCGTTCTTTTTCATTTTTAGGGGGGCATGAACGCTACTAGTTGGGGTAGAACTTTAATAATAAGCTCTTTGAAGTTCTTTTTTGCTTTGCTAATCCCCTTAGTAAAATTTCTCACATGGGATAAAAATAAGAGAATTGATGATCATTTGAAATTATTTTTCTAAGATAGTCACCGTTTTGGCACGAAATCTTAGAGGTAATGATGTGGCTAAGTTAGATAAAGATGAGTGCGGGAAAGTTTTGATTTAAAAGTTTGTTATAAATCAAAAAGAAAAAGGCACCTATCTTTCGATAGGTGCCTTTTGAATTTGGAGCGGGAAACGAGACTCGAACTCGCGACCCCAACCTTGGCAAGGTTATGCTCTACCAACTGAGCTATTCCCGCATATTGAGCAGTTTTTACTAAAACTTACACTTAAAAAACCAAATCTGGAGCGGGAAACGAGACTCGAACTCGCGACCCCAACCTTGGCAAGGTTATGCTCTACCAACTGAGCTATTCCCGCGTGCTGCATATATTACCTTAATTCATTCAGGAATCAAGAAGTTTAAATAAAAACTTGATTCGATTGCATAAAATACCAACAAATTGATATTTTTTGCTTAAATAAAGCCCATTTTAAGGCATGGAATCAGCAAAATGGACAAGAAATGATTGTTTATAAGAAAAAAATTCAATTCTTGATATACTTTAAAAAATGGAAAATTTAGAAATGAGAGAGCCAATGAGTCTAGAACAGCAGCTAATTGAACGCTTACAAGCATTACACCCTACACATTTGGCGGTGATGAATGAATCTTCAGGTCATGGTGGGTATTATCCTGGCAAAGAGTCACATTTTAAGGTGATTATTGTGGGGGATGTATTTGATGGGTTACGTCTGGTACAACGCCACCAAAAAGTTTATAGCCAAGTAGGAGACCTACTAGCGGCTGGTGGAGGCGCAATTCATGCACTAGCGATCCATGCGTATGTGCCAAATGAATGGGATGGAGAAGCACCTGCTAGCCCTGAATGTGCACATGCACCAAAAGCGTAGGCAAATCTTATGGATCATTTCTCTATTTTAAAAATTGTTCATGGTACGGCAGTATTTCTCTTTTTTATTACCTTGATCTTCCAAAGCCTGATTTTATTTAAAACCAAGCTGCAAGATATTTCAAACTTGCCTTATCGCCGTGTATTCATGGCCTTACAGCATAGTTTATTTACGATTTTGCTTGTGACAGGAGGAAGTTTGCTTTATTTGAAAAATTTTCAGGTAGAGCATTGGTTTTATGCCAAAATTATTTTGTTCATTGTTTTGATTTCTTCGGTGATTAAAGCTTTTAAAAGACAAAGAAGCCAACAAATTTTGCTTGTGCAACGAAAAGGAGGCATGGTGCTGGCATGGATTGCATTCATAGCCATTCTTTGTCTAGTAAAGTTTAAACCTGCACTTTTTTAGTAAATGGATTGTTATTACAAATCAGTACGATGATTCTATAAACATTATTGCAAGATTGTATTAACGTGATGGGAAGTAAGAAAATAGGGTATTTATTTTATGTCTGTTTGGAAGCTTATTTTGCCTTTAAGCACGGTACTATTTCTGAGTGCATGTGCAACGACAGCAGTGAAACCGACTTATGTTTCACCAACCCAATATCAATCCTTGAACTGTGGACAGTTACAGGGTGAATATAATCGATTACAGCAATATTTAGACCAAGGTGTCCAACCTGCAAAACGTACAGGCATGGGCATTGGGCTTGGCTTAGGTGGTGGCTGGGGACGTGGAGGATGGGGCTTTGGGCCTTCTCTGTCCGTGAACTTAGGACAGTCATCGAACACCAAAAGAACTGAAATCTCTCGTTTAATGGGGGAGCAGGATGCAGTTGTGCAAGCAGCTCGATTTAAAAATTGTCCAATTATTGTCCGTCGATCAGTAAAATAATAGAAGAATATAAAAGGTCGAAGTGTTTAAGCTTCGACCTTTTACAATGCGTGATTAGATATTATTTACGACGTTTATTACGGATAAATTCAAAAACTGCTGGGAGTAGACTAAAAATAATAATCCCGAGCATGAGGTGACTAAAATTGTCTTTGACAAAAGGGCGCGAACCAAAGAGATATCCTACAGTGACGAATGAAGCGACCCAAGCGAAGCCTCCCATTGCATTAAACGCCAAGAATGACTTGTAATCCATTTTTCCTGTACCTGCGACAAATGGTGCAAAGGTACGAATAAAAGGCATGAAACGCGCAATGATAATGGTTTTACCGCCATGTTTTTCAAAAAAGGCGTGTGTTTTAATGAGGTGTTCTTTATTAATAAATCTTAGATTCATTTCGAATACACGTGGGCCAATATAACGCCCTAGGTGATAATTTACGGTGTCACCTAGCACAGCCGCAGCAAATAATAAAATAATCAGTAACCATGGGCTCATGACCCCTGTAGACGCTGCTAAAGCGCCAGCAGCAAAGAGTAAACTGTCCCCTGGTAGAAATGGCATAACGACAAGTCCAGTTTCTACAAAAATAATCAGGAACAAAATCGCATAAACCCATACGCCATATTGACGGATAAATTCTAATAAATGTAAATCAATATGTAGGATAAAGTCGATCAGTTCCATGGTAACCGCACAAGTAAAATAGTTAATCGATGCTAGCAGTCTGTATTTTGAAAGTCAGTAACAATGCTGCTATTTTTTAGCTAATATTTTTTGAAATGGAATTAATGTTTGATATAGATTTGTCCATTAATAATCATTTTCCATTTGCCTTGTTCCTGATAGGGGAGTTTGTTGATTTTGAAGGAGGTTGCAAAGTCTCCTGTACCTACCTGAATATGTTGATTATCTAGTTGTGTAATTGGTGCTTCAATCTCAGATTGATAATTGGATTGCTCTGCAAGACTTGCAGTTTTTACTTCTTGGTGTTCAGTTTCAATATATTTCAATTGACCATCTTTTAAGATGATGAGTTTATGTTGTGGATTTTCCCAATAACCAACCATATCTGCTTTCTCTGTAAGCAATGGATTGGTTTGTGTACAAGCAATGAGTGGAAGTGAAGCACCACAAATGATGAGGGCAAATAAGCGCATCTCTATCCTCTTCGTGTGAAAAGTCCTAAATTCTGTATGATAAAAATAACTGAATAATAAACAATGGATTTTTTGATATAAAAATTTATTTTATTGCATTTTTTAAGTTGCCGTTAAGACAAAAAAAGGATGCGCAAGCGCATCCTTTTTGAATGTTCGATTCTAAATTAGATTAGAAACGTACAAGAGCATTTAGACCATATGTATCTGTATCTAAAGTGTTGCCGTTTTTAGCATTTGCTTTTACATAAGATGCGCCAACAGCGATTGCTGGAGTAATGAAGTAATTTACATTAGCACCCCAAACATGATCAAAGTCAGAATGAAGGTTAGATGTATCAGCAAAAGAAACACCAACGCTTAGAGCAGGGTTCAAATATAAATCAGTTTTTAAACCGTAAGCACCGCGATCGTTATTGAAGATACCTTTTGCTTCAAAACCAAGCGCCATGTTTGTATTGTCGATAGCACCTACGTATTTTGCACGTGCTGTAACGAAATCTTTATGATCGCCGCTATAAGTTGCTTCGCCATAAGTCTTAGCAATGCCATAAGTCAAGATATCAGTTGTATCTAGAGCAATAGGGTTTGCACGTGTATAACCTACAGCAACCAAGAAGTTTTTAGTTGGTTCAGCACCAACTTCAAGTGCGTAACGGTCGCCATTGTCGTCAGGAGAAATCGCGTTTTTACCATCTAAATGAGTGTGGTTATAAGACGCACTTGTATAAAGTGGTAAAGAACCTGTATATGGTGTAGTGAAGTAAGCTTCACCTTTTACACCAAAACTGTTGTCTTGGTAGTTGAAGTTCGGGTTGCCTTCAGGACGGCTATAGTTAAATTCGCCGTAGTGGTAGCCTAGTGATACGTTAGATGCTTTATTTAAGAAAGCTGCTTCAGCTAAAGGACCTTTAGATGAGTCAACATCTTTAAAGTAGTAAGTACCTTTCAAATCACCAGTATAGTTTTTGTTGTTCGCAGAACTATTGATGTCTAAATATTCAGACTGACCTTGAACTTCTACTTGGTATGCATGTGCACCAGTCATTGCAAATAATACAGCCGCAGCTAAACCGATTTTTTTCATGTTAATTTCCAAATTATCTCTATGGACATACCGCCTATTCTATTGTTACAAAATATTAAGTCAATGAATTTGGATGAATTACAATGTTTCAAAATTGTAGTTGTTTTTAACATAGTTGAAACAAACGTTAAAAAAAGTCATATTATTGAACGATAATTCTGCAAAAAATACTGTTTTAACAAGGCATTATAAGAAACAATAAAAACGTTAAAAAAACATTTGTATAAAAAGTAATCTGTTGGTTATTAAAAATACAAATCAGTATTATATTTTTTATTTGTATAAACTATAAAAATGTTTTGTTAAATGAAAATCATTGTATTTTAGTGTTGTGTAATGTGTCAAATCTTTCTTTATTGTTGTGATTTTTCTTCAAAAATGGGGTTGGTCTGTAAATATAATTAAAAAAAAGGATCAGGATATTTTTTTTCCTGATCCTATTTATTTTATTGTTTTAACAATGGTTTTAAGAAATGTCCTGTATGTGACTGCGGGTTTTCTGCAACCTGTTCTGGGGTGCCTTCAGCAATGATTTGTCCACCTCCAGAACCACCTTCAGGACCGAGATCCACAATCCAGTCAGCCGTTTTAATGACATCTAGATTGTGTTCAATGACAATGATGGTATTTCCCTTGTTACGCAGCTCGTGCAGGATGTCGAGCAATTTGGCAATATCGTGGAAATGGAGACCCGTTGTTGGCTCATCCAGAATATACAGGGTTTTACCTGTATCTCGTTTTGCCAATTCACGCGCCAGTTTGACACGTTGTGCTTCCCCACCTGAGAGCGTGGTTGCAGCTTGCCCGAGGCGAATATAGCCAAGTCCAACTTGAATCAGGGTTTCCAAACGACGATGGATTATGGGAATGGCGCTAAAAAACTCTGCTGCATCTTCAACCGTCATTTCTAAGACATCGGAAATATTCTTGCCTTTATAGCCAACTTCCAGTGTTTCGCGGTTGTAGCGTTTACCATGACATACATCGCATGGCACATACATATCAGGTAAGAAGTGCATTGCAACTTTAATCATCCCATCGCCTTCACAGGCTTCACAACGTCCACCTTTGACGTTGAAGGAGAAGCGACCTGCGCTATAGCCTCGTGCTTTGGCCTCAGGCGTCTGTGAAAATAGCTCACGAATAGGGGTGAAGAGTCCAGTATAGGTTGCAGGGTTAGAGCGTGGTGTACGACCAATGGGGCTTTGGTCGATATCAACCACTTTGTCGAGGTATTGCAAACCATCAATGGAGTCAAATTTTTCAGCCGTTTGAGTGGTTGCACCATTGAGCTGTGTTGCTGCTAAAGGAAGCAGCGTTCGGTTAATCAGGGTTGATTTTCCAGAGCCTGAAACACCTGTGACACAGGTCATAATGCCAAGTGGAATGTGTAAATCTACATTTTTCAGGTTATGTCCACAGGCACCCGAAAGCTTGATTTGTTTGTCTGGTTCAGGTGGGGTTGTCCGTTCGGGAATCGCAATTTTGAGCTTACCTGACAGATATTGTCCTGTTAATGAATTTTTGTTTTTGATCAGTTGCGCAGCGGTTCCCTCAGCAATAATTTGCCCACCATGGACGCCAGCACCCGGGCCAATATCAATAATATAATCAGCCGCACGAATCGCGTCTTCGTCATGTTCAACAACTAAGACTGTATTGCCCAAATCACGCAGGCGAATTAGGGTTTGTAAAAGTCGATCATTGTCACGTTGATGCAGTCCGATCGAAGGTTCATCTAGAACGTACATGACTCCCATTAAGCCTGCACCAATTTGTGAGGCCAAACGGATTCGCTGTGCTTCACCACCAGATAGTGTTTCGGCAGAACGGGCAAGGCTGAGATAGTTGAGTCCTACACTGACTAGAAAATGAAGGCGTTCACGAATTTCTTTAAAGATTTTATCGGCAATTTCACCTTTAGCACCCTCAAGATTTAAGCCTTGATAGTAGTTTTCAGCATCACCAATCGACATTTGGGTGATTTCACTAATGGTTTTATCTTTAACACGAACATGGCGTGAAATTTCATTTAAACGTGAACCACCACAAGCATCACAGGCTGCATTTGAAAGATATTGAGCAAGGTCATCGCGGACATAGTTGCTTTCAGTTTCACGATAACGACGTTCAAGGTGTGGCAGGATTCCTTCAAAGGCTTGAATACGTTGATGATTGCGTCCACGTTCATCAATATAGCTGAGGTCTATTTTTTCACGGCCTGTACCATATAAAAATTTCTTTTGTGTATCTTTGTCTAGTTCATTCCACGGTGTATCTAGGTCAAAGGCATAGTGGTCAGCGACTTTTTGTAGCATCGAGAAGTAATAAGGACGTTGTTTGTCCCAACCGCGAATGGCACCTTGATGAATAGATAATTCTGGATTTGGAATCAGTTTTTCGGCACTAAAGTGGCTGCGTGTCCCCAAACCATCACAAACAGGGCAGGCACCAAATGGGTTGTTAAACGAGAAAAGACGTGGTTCTAGTTCACCTACGGCACGTTCACATTTCGGGCAAGAGTGTTTTGCTGAAAAAACACGGTCAGGTTGTTCATCGTTCATCCATGAAAGCACGGCAATGTCACTGCCGAGGCGTAACGCTGTTTCAAAGGATTCTGCAATACGGTTGCCTAGGTCTTCACGGACTTTAAAACGGTCAACCACAACTTCGATGGTGTGTTTTTTCTTTTTATCGAGTTCGGGAGGTTGATCAATATCCAGAATTTCCCCATCGACACGGGCACGAACAAAACCTTGTCCTTGTAATTGTTCAAAAAGCTGGCTGTATTCACCTTTACGCTCGCGCACTACTGGGGCAAGTAACATCAGAGCAGTACCTTCTGGGAGCGATTTTACTGCATCAACCATTTCAGAAACGGTTTGTGCCACCATTGGCAGGTCATGTTCTGGGCAATATGGTGTTCCGACCCGTGCATAAAGTAGGCGAAGATAGTCGTAAATTTCGGTGATTGTCCCCACGGTTGAACGTGGATTGTGACTTGTTGATTTTTGTTCAATGGCAATGGCAGGTGATAACCCTTCGATCGCATCGACATCAGGTTTTTCCATTTGTGATAAAAACTGACGAGCATATGCAGATAACGATTCAACATAACGACGCTGACCTTCTGCATATAAGGTGTCAAATGCCAATGAAGACTTACCTGAGCCCGAAAGTCCCGTAATGACCACAAATTTGTCACGTGGGATATCGAGTGACACATTTTTTAAGTTATGGGTACGTGCGCCTCGAATACGGATATGACTTAGGCTCATAGGGAGAAGAATCCTGTAGATCTGATTGATTTAAGTAAAGAAGCCTAGTGTATATGGAGATGAAGCAAAAATGTTCAAGTTGATACAAAAATGATGATCAGTAAAAAAAAGCACAGTGGTGAAACTGTGCTGAGGAGTAAATCATGGCAAAACAGTGCTGTGTCTGAGTTAGCAGGCGACAGAAAAGGTGTTTTCAAATATGGACTCGACTTCTTCAAATCGTAACTGACACGGCTGTTTGGCAAATTGAAATGCGTAATGAATCACGTGTTTTTCTAATTGGGAAAGAAACTCATCGTATTGTTGTTCAAAGTGTTCAATATCTAAAAGATCAAAATGGGACGGGCGATTGCAGTTATATTTGGCAATAAAATCAAGAATGAGGTTTTGAATCATTCGATTGGTAAAATAGAGCAGGTAGGTTGCAGCCGAACCACAGTGCAAACAACCTTGATTAAGATAAACTTCTTCATTGGTTAACCAACATTTTCGGAGTGTAATCATGGCGCGTATGGCTTCAGTACCTTGAGTATCATATTGCATGGCTTTTCTCGTAAATGGGTGTTGGAAATAATCTCTGAACCGATCCTTTAAATAATAACGATTATCATTACTGATTTATAATGTGAGATTTCACCTCAAAAATCAAGTTTTTTTTATTAGGTTGGTATTAACTGTGGGACGGAGAGATTTTTTCATTTCTTTTTTAAAAATTTTCACTATTCAGCAATGATTTATGGCATTTTATTTAAGCTTTTATAAATGGATAGGGTTCATGCTGGGACTGTTTTTTAAATGCTTACTGGGTGCAGCGGTTGTTTTATTGATTTCGATTTTGTCAAAGAGTAAGGCATTTTATATTGCAGGATTAGTTCCACTGTTTCCGACTTTTGCTTTGATTGCGCATGTCATTGTGTTTCAGCAAAAAGGTGCTGAAGCTTTACAGAAAACAGCATTATTTGGATTATGGTCACTGATTCCTTATGCCGTTTATTTGCTTATGGTTTATGTATTGGCAACCAAAATGCCGATGTGGTCATGTTTGGGACTTGCAACCGCGTGTTGGATAGTTGCCGCTACGGGCTTGATTTATGGCTGGCAGATGTTTCAGCATTAAAAGATTAAGAGAAAGAAAGCCCTTAATCTTCTAAATTTGACGATATTTATGACGACTGAATAATGCGATTTCTAAGTATACGTTCGACCAGATGAATCATTTTATTTCGAGAAAGAATACGTGGCAGTTGAGCGGTTAAATAGTTGCTACATCCCACAATAATTGATGTTTTATCTTTATCTAATGCTGCAACTGTGGCTGAAACAACTTCCTTGACGCTAGAACTTTTCATACCATTCGTATTGGCATTTGCGACTTGGGTAAAATTGGTTTCAGTATTGCCCGGACAAACCGCTAAAAATTTAATACCCGAAGAGACATATTCACCAGCAAGGGCTTCGGTAAAGTGTAATACGTAAGATTTGCTCGCCCCATAAACAGCAATATAGGGGAGAGGTTGGAAGGCACCTGTAGATGAAATATTGATTACGATGCCTTTTTTTGTGGCAAGCATATGAGGTAAAAATAAATAGCATAAAGACGTTAAACTATTCATGTTGAGCGTCATCATTTCTTGATAGGTTGCAACAGATTGGTCTAGAAATTGAGTCCATTTTCCAAATCCAGCATTGTTAATTAAAATTTCTACGGATAATTTTCGTGCCTGTACCTCGTCAAAGAGCATTTGTGCTGAATTGTGTTGAGCGAGATCTAAAACAATGACGTCAATAGTGACATGATATTTTTTTCTAAGTTCATTGGCTAAGTCATGCAACTTTTGCTCGGAACGTGCGGTTAAAATTAAATGAATACCTAAAGAAGCAAGTTTTTCAGCATAAGCCTGACCTATTCCTGAAGATGCGCCTGTAATTAATGCCGTTAAATTTTTAAATGTAGAAAGATGCATACTCATTTTATCAATCCGTAATAAACCAAGTCATTACGATAAACCTTGCCCTTAAGGGCAGAGTCAAGCATTAATTTTAAATGCTATTTTTAAATTTTAATGATCTGTTTCAGCAGAAATATGACGGGTCACATAAGTATTGGTAATCTCGTCTTCAAGTTGTTTTAAATTGTCCTGCAAACGGTTTAATGCTTCTTTTTGTTCAATAATTTGTTGATTCTTTTTCTGAATAAGTTGCCGTGCAATTTCTACAGGAAAATGCTTATGTTTATATTTTAAAGCAGAGAGTTCATGCAGTTCCGCTAGGCTAAATCCAACAGTTTGGGCTAAGCGAATCATTTTGACGGATTGGACATCAATCTCGGTATAAATACGATAATTGCCTTTTCTTTTTGCAACAGGCAACAAACCTAATTTTTCATAATGTCGGATGGCTTTAGGAGTTGCCCCTGTTAAAGATGAGAGTTCTCCAATATACATATTTTCCTCAATATTTTTTAAAATCGATCATTTAGCCAAATATGTCTATGATCCAGTTTCTTTTGTTATTTAATCATGAATGATTAAAGTCAACACTTTGTTTTTATGACGAATATTCTCCCCCAAAGATGATGCTGACCTTCTGCATATAAGGTGTCAAATGCCAATGAAGACTTACCAGAGCCCGAAATGACCACAAATTTGTCACGTGGGATATCGAGTGACACATTTTTTAAGTTATGGGTAGTGCACCTCGAATATGGATATGATTTAGGCTCATAGGGAGAAGAATCCTGTAGATCTGATTGATTTAAGTAAAGAAGCCTAGTGTATATGGAGATGAAGCAAAAATGTTCAAGTTGATATAAAATGATGATCAGTAAAAAAAGTACATGTACCACACAGTGATAAACACATTTTCAGAAAGGTGGAGTTGAGCATTTCTAATTCTTAGGCGGTGGTGACTTCGTTTTAGAAAGTTCCAGTAAGTTTTTTCAAACTTCTGAAAAAAATCATCAATCACGCAGAATAATTGGGTACTATCAAGCATAAGGGCTAGGGTTATGAATTTGTGTCTGGTAACTCAACTAATGGCTCTAGTCCCTCTCTTTTTCAAGTCAATTTCTTATCCGTGATTCGGGTTATTTATTTTAATAATTCATAAAAATGAAATAATTCTTATTTAATTTATTTTGAATAAGAATTTTAGGTTTTATTTCTTCAATAAACCTAGTAGAGAGATTAAAATGAAAGATATTGAAATTATCCATTCAAATACGTCAGGTCTTCAATCACTTTCAACGGAAGATTAAAGAATCAGGATGTAGTTTTTGTTGTGATATGGATATTATTGACATTGGTTTTGTTTAATTTTAACTCACAAAAAGTACGACTAAACTTCAATATAAATTTTATACAAGATTATGGATTTCAATATATCATTGAAAGAAATGATATATCACAATATTATGAATTACTAAATATCATATTTAAGGCTTACCTACATATTATTTGTGCATACTATGAAATTGATTTTTTGGGATACAGATACCATGATCATCGTAAAAACAAGATACCCACAGAATGCTTAAAATTTGAAAATGACTTTGACTACCCTTATAAAAATTCAGACTATATAATCTAATAGATAATATTTAAAAATATTCAAAATAGCGAAAATATTATGATTTTAAAAAATATAAAAACCACAACTAAACCATTAATTATAGCAAATATCTTAGGTTCGTCAGGTGAGTTTTTAAACATCATCATTTGTCTTTTATTTTCACCAAAATACCAATCAATGTTCACTTATCAATATAGAGCAAATTTTGTATTAACTGCACTATTAACATCCATAACTATTGCAACATCTATACGAAGTTACAAGTATTTTTCAGATCAAAAAAAATATCAGTACACACTTGAACTTGCAAGGCATAAAAAGCTATGTTATTGCATTGCAATAATATCAACAGGCGTAATGATATTACTCACATGGCTATATATTTTAACAGCGAATATTCAAGAGATGTCTATCTCTGTTATTTGGGAATATGCCATCTTATACATTCTAGCTGGTATCATTACTTGCTTTTCACAAACAGCTTATCTCGACCTATTAGCTAGGAAAAAAGCAAATACTGTTAAAAAAATCAGTTTCCATGCTTTTTTTATTAACTTATTTTTAAGTTTACTACTCTCATATTATTTAGGAGTAATTGGAATAGCAATTGGTTTTCTAATATCTAGATTTTACAGTTGTATCTCTCTTAACAAAGAAAAAAAATTATCACTAAAAAATATTAAAAATATTCCTGATTTTATATCTGATAAATCATATATCCAGGATTCAATAAATACACTCTCTACCCTTATAATTGGAGTTGTAACTACAATTTTAATTTATATCCCAATATCTAAAGATATTGTTAATGCGAAAATTTATGGACTTACAATAGCTATTTCAGCAGCTTTCAATGGGATTTTTTTAGCTATTGGCACTGGAATATCAACTAACTTTTATTCTTTATTAAAGTTAAATATACAAAGCAGGCAAGCTGAAAAAAAACAAACCGATCTATGGATTATGAAATTTTCAATTCTGCTATCATTTACTGCTTTCTTACTATTTTTAACAATCAGTATAATAAATAATATAGCCCCTATTAATATAATCTTATCAATTGGAATTTTATTTTTCTTAACCAATATAATCAATAATTTTTCCACAACTCAAAGTAAAGGCTACATCAGAACTAGTGGTCACACTTTATTTAACTTAAAGATGAGTTTAATTATGTCGCTATTGAGAATAATTCTCATAATTCCTGCATACATATTCCTCAATGGATACATTTTTTTAATTGTTTTTTATATCATTTCATTCATACCCTCGCTTATCTATTTTATAAATATAAACAAAAAAACTATAAATATATTAAATACAAACCAAGTCACTTAGGATTAATAAGAATGCTTGAAAATACATTAAATCCAAACAAGTTAGATATATACAGCAATAATAACACAAAGTATATATCACATTTAAAACCTCAAATTCTAAATTTATCATGTTTGAACCCCATTTAAAAAATATAAGGGTTATTAGAAACAGTAAAGTTTGTGAGGAAGGTGTATATCGTGAATATGATGGTAGCTTCAATATAAACACATTACTTAATCTTTATTCAAAAAAATAAAGTAACCATTTACATTCACAGCAATCAAATAAACCTACTGCAAATAATTATCCTTGATATATTGCACCAATCGCATTGGTTTGATTCTTGAGTTGCCAATTATATTGGTTCAAGCACGGGGTTCTCTTTTTAGAATATCCCCTCGGTCTATGCTTATGGAACTTAAATCCACTTTCGTCAATATAAACAATAGGATGGCTGGCCACTAGCTTGATGAGTTTTTTGTGGGATTGTTCTCTGAGTTCAAGTTTGTTTGCGGATGACGTAAGGTCTTTTTTAACGTTTGTTTTGATTGCACATATAACTGTTTTTCAACAACAAGGTGCAGAAGCGTTACGCAAAACAGCACTATTTGGTTTATGGTCACTGATTCCTTATGCTATTTATTTGATTATGGTTTATGTGCTGGCAACGAGGATGTCGATGTGGTCTTGTTTAGGGCTTGCAACCTTGTGCTGGTTAGTGGCTGCGGCAGGTTTGATTTATGGTTGGCAGATGTTTCAAAACTAAAAGAAGAGCGCTAATATTAATTTCAGCTTAATTTTTTATGAAAAATAGATAAAAAATATCCTCATTTGAAAGCAAAACCCGCATAATAGGCACAAATTTTTAATCTCATAATTTGATGAAAATAGGCTCCTGTAAAGATGAAGCATTTTAGATTTTCCATCTTTTTTTCGATGGTGTGTTTGGCACTTGCAGCATTTTGGGGCTATACCCATGGGCCTGATGCAGGTGTTTCGACCATGCTCAAAGCACTTTCCATAACCGCAATTCTTGCGATTATGGAAGTGTCTCTTTCTTTTGACAATGCTGTGGTGAATGCATCTATTTTACGGGGATGGAATCATTATTGGAAAATGATCTTTCTGACCGTTGGGATTTTAATTGCTGTCTTTGGAATGCGTTTGGTTTTCCCAATTGTGATTGTTGCTATGACGGCAAACATGGGCATGGTTGATGTGGTTCAAATGGCGCTGAATGACCCTAAAAATTATTCAATGCGTTTGATTGAGCATCATGCAGAAATTTCAGCTTTTGGCGGTGCTTTTTTACTTTTGGTCTTTTTAAACTTCTTTTTGGATGAAGGGAAAGACACGCATTGGTTCAAATGGCTTGAAAAACGAGTCGCGAATTTAGCCAATGTTCCTGCCATGTCCGTATTTTTGACGCTGATTGGTCTGCTGATCATGGCCGAATATATTGATGAAGCCAAACGCTTAGCTGTTGTGCTTTCAGGGATCTGGGGCATTGTGATTTATATCGGTGTGCAAGTGATTGGTCATTTGTTGGGTGGAGAACCTGAAATTGATGAAAATGGACAAGCAATCGCACATGATGCCAGTGGTGCTGCAACGGGTGTTGTCAAAGCAGGCTTGGGTGGTTTTTTATATTTAGAAGTTTTAGATGCTTCGTTTAGTTTTGATGGGGTGATTGGTGCGTTTGCTATCACCAATGATGTCGTTATTATTATGCTAGGGTTAGCTATTGGTGCGCTCTTTGTACGGTCAATGACCATTTATTTGGTCGAAAAGGGCACGCTTGATGCTTATATTTACTTAGAACATGGTGCGCATTATGCAATTGGTGCTTTGGCATTGATTATGCTGGCAAGCGGTACAGGGGTACATATTCCAGAAGTGGTAACGGGATTAATTGGAGTGGCCTTTATTGCATGGGCAATCATTGCATCGATACAATATAACAAACGACAGGTCTCGCTCGATTAAGCCTATTTTCAGGAAAAAACATAAATGATGGGGTACAATTGCAGTATCCCATTTTTTTTGTGCTTCATTGCACCGCATCACTGGGCGTTGGTCTGTCACCAAGATGATTGGTAGACGAATGATCAACACCAATGGATTCGCTATTTGACGTTATTAGAGACCACAGATTGATATGATGAATGCTTTAGAACGACGCTCCACTTTTGCTTTAAGCAGTATTTTTGCACTACGAATGCTGGGGTTGTTCATGATTATTCCTGTTTTTTCCGTAGCAGGACAGTCATATCAATATGCAACACCTGCATTGCTCGGTTTGGCGGTTGGCGTGTACGGTTTAAGTCAGTCTATCCTTCAAATTCCGTTTAGCTTATGGGCAGACCGTTTTAGCCGTAAACCATTGGTGATTATCGGGTTATTGCTTTTCGCGATTGGCGGTGCAATTGCGGCAATGTCACATACGATTTATGGTGTGATTTTAGGTCGTGCAGTGGCAGGTGCTGGAGCTGTTTCGGCAGTGGTAATGGCGTTGCTTGCCGATGTCACCCGTGAAGAACAACGCTCTAAAGCCATGGCAGTTATGGGAATGAGTATTGGCTTATCATTTGTGGTGGCCTTTAGTTTAGGGCCTTGGCTAACCAGTTTAGTTGGTATCTCAGGTTTATTTTGGGTGACGACATTGATGGGGCTATGTGCCATCTTTATGTTGTTTCTAGTACCAAAAACGACCCGCCATCATCGTAATTTTCAACAAGGCTATTTACCGCAATTAAAAGCGGTATTGAAAATGCCCGATTTAAACCGCTTACATGTTTCTGTGTTTTCGCTGCATCTTTTGCTGACAGCCATGTTCATTTATGTACCATCACAACTGATTGAATATGCAGGCATTCCTTTATCTAAACATGGTTTGGTGTATTTGCCATTGCTATTGATTGGCGTATTACTGTCATTTCCAAGCATTATTGTGGCGGAAAAATATCGCAAAATGCGCGGGATTTTCCTTTTTGCCATTACAGGTGTGGTGCTGGGGCTTCTGATTCTTATTTTTGGTTATACCTCTAAATATGTGATTTTGCTTGGATTAGGTCTGTTCTTTGTCGCCTTTAATGTCATGGAAGCTTTATTGCCATCATGGTTGTCAAAATCTGCACCGATTCAGTCCAAAGCGACAGCGATGGGGGTCAATGCAAGTGCCCAGTTTTTAGGTGCATTTTTTGGTGGGACTTTGGGTGGTCAACTTTTAATGTTACATAATACGACAGTAGGTTGGAGCATTTTAACGGTCATCTCAGTCGTTTGGTTATTGATTGGCTTGGGTTTAAAACAACCACGTTATTTATCATCCGTGATTTTAAAACTCCCTGAGCAAAAACAAACAGACGAATGGACTACCCAGTTGCTTGCAATTCATGGTATTGAAGAAGTAGTTGTTATGCCTGATCAACAAATTGCCTATGTGAAGTTAGACAAAAAGCAATTAAATGAAGATGGGCGACAACATTTAACGCACTTGTTGGGTAAAGAGCTAGTCATTTAAGCACAACTCTTATAAAGTAAAAGACAAAGAAGCATAGGAAGATAGTAGCGAATGCGTGGTGTAAATAAAGTTATTTTAGTGGGAACTTTAGGTCGAGACCCAGAAACCAAGACTTTTCCAAATGGAGGCTCTTTAACGCAATTTTCTATTGCAACGAGTGAGTCTTGGTTAGATAAAAATAGTGGTGAAAGAAAAGAACAAACTGAATGGCACCGTATTGTATTGCATAATCGTTTAGGTGAAATTGCACAACAATATTTGCGTAAAGGTTCTAAAGTGTATATTGAAGGTTCATTGCGTACACGTCAGTGGACTGATCAAAATGGTCAGGAACGATACACCACAGAAATCCGTGGTGAACAAATGCAAATGCTTGATTCGGGTCGTGGTCAGGCTGATCAAGGCGAGACAGGCGGTTATAACCAACCACGTTTTAATAATAACCAAGGTGGAAACTTTGCTGGTAACAACAATAATGGTTACGGGCAACAAAACACGGGTTATCAAGGCGGTGGATATAATAACAATGCTGGTCAACAAGGTGGTTATGGAAATAATGCACCCCAAGGTGGTGGCTTTAGCCCAGCACCAGCAGCGAAACCTGCACAACCTGCTGCGCCAGCACCAGCCGATTTAGACGATGATTTACCGTTCTAAGATAGATGTTGAATAATGATTTAACAAAAGCCTGACACCCGTCAGGCTTTTTTATGCTTAGATTTAAAGAATGATGTTGGTCAATCACTTGAATACTATTGTTTGAATAAAAAAAGCCCCCGATCAAGTGTCGATAGGGGGCTGTAAAGTGAGAATGGTTGAAACCAATAGGTTTAACCAAAACGTCCAGTAATATAATCTTCTGTTTGTTGTTGTTTAGGGTTGGTAAAAATCTGGTTAGAGTGATCTAACTCAATCAATTCACCTAAGAACATAAAGCCTGTGTAATCTGAAATACGCGCTGCTTGTTGCATGTTATGCGTCACAATCAGTACGGTATATTGCGCTTTAAGTTCTTCAATTAGTTGTTCAACTTTCGCAGTCGAGATTGGATCTAGCGCTGAAGTTGGTTCATCTAACAATAAAACTTCAGGTTTTAATGCAACTGCACGAGCAATACATAAACGCTGTTGCTGACCACCTGAAAGACCTAAAGCACTTTGATTGAGTTTGTTTTTAACTTCATCCCACAAAGCAGCATCACGCAATGCTTTTTCTACACGGGCATCCATGTCGCTTTTAGACAGTTTCTCAAAATGACGAATTGCATAAGCAATATTTTCATAAATGGTCATTGGGAATGGAACGGGTTTTTGGAACACCATGCCAATTTTAGCGCGTAGTTGATGCGTTGAAATATGATCTGCAAGGATATTTTCACCTTCAAAAATCACTTCACCTTCAGCACGAAGTTTAGGATAGATATCATAAATTCGGTTAAACACGCGTAATAAGGTCGATTTACCACAACCAGAAGGCCCGATGAGAGCAGTTACCCGATTTTCAGGAATGACCATGTTGATATTTTTAAGTGCTTGTGTGTTGCCATAGTAGAAATCTAAATGGCGAACATCAATTTTAGCCACTTCTTGTTGAGGAGATTGTTTCATGGGTTCATTAAAAAGCGCAGATGATGGTGGTGGTGCATACGTAGATGCACCCTGATTTGTGTTGGCCTGAGACGCTGAGACAGAAAGATTCATTAGAATTTATCCTTTTTAAGGAGTATCGCACGCGATACAATGCCGAGTACGAGGACAAAGAAGGTCATAATAAAAGCCCCTGCCCATGCGAGCGCATGCCAGTCTTCATATGGACTCATTGCATATTGGAAGATCACGACAGGCACGTTTGCCATTGGTTGGAATAAATTGCTTGACCAGTACTGGTTGTTCAAGGCAGTGAAGAGCAGAGGAGCTGTTTCACCTAAAATACGGGCAAGTGCAAGTAAAATGCCGGTAATAATCCCTGAAAGTGCTGCACGATATAAAACCTGCTGTACAATTTTCCACTGAGGAAGACCAAGCGCTTGAGCCGCTTCTCTCATGGTATTTGGAACAAGTTGTAGCATTTCATCCGTTGTACGTACGACGACGGGTAGCACTAGAAAAGCGAGAGCAACTGTTCCTGCCAATGCAGAAAAATGCCCCATTTGTCGAACCATTAATTCGTAGACGAATAAGCCGATCACAATCGATGGTGCTGAAAGTAAGATGTCATTAATAAAACGAATACAAAAACCAAGCTTGGTACTACGTGCATATTCAGAAAGATAAGTTCCTGCTGCAATACCTACAGGTGTTCCAATCAGTACCGCGAGGGCACTCATCAAGATACTACCGAAAATGGCATTGAGTAAGCCGCCTGTTTCACCCGGAGGAGGGGTCATTTGTGTAATCAGGCTTAGATGGATAGCGGGTAAGCCATTTTTTAGGGTTGTCCATAAAATCCAGACAAGCCAGAACATGCCAAAAATAGCAGTAAAAAGTGAGAGTACCTTAGCCAGAAAGTTTTTAAATTTCCTGATTTTCCACAGTGTATTTGGATTAGACATGATTACACTCCCTCACGACGTGACAAGCGGGTGAGCATGAGACGTGCCAGCGCCAAAACAACAAAGGTGACAAGAAACAGAATAAAACCAAGTGCTAATAATGATGATAGATATAAACTAGAGTCTGCTTCGGTAAACTCATTGGCAATCGTTGCTGAAATCGAGTTACCCGGTTCGAGTAAAGACAGGCTTAGTTGGTGTGCGTTTCCAAGGACGAAAGTAACCGCCATGGTTTCACCCAGAGCGCGGCCCAAACCAAGGAATATGCCACCTAAAACAGATGAACGGGTATACGGTAAAACGATATCCCAGATCACTTCCCATGTTGTGTTTCCGACCGCATATGCAGACTCAATGAGTTGGGTTGGCACAGTCGCAAAAACTTCCCGCATGATGGAAGATACAAAAGGAATAATCATAATGCTCAGGACAATACCTGCAGTGAGCATCCCCAAGCCAATAGGTGGGCCTTGAAAAAGCGCTCCGATGATTGGCCATGACCCCATATGGTCATTCATCCATGGATATACATGGTCTGCCATAAACGGAACAAATACAAATAAACCCCACATCCCATAAATAATAGAAGGGATTCCGGCTAACAATTCAATTGCGATAGAAATAGGAGAGCGGATCCATGTTGGAGCGATATTGGTAATAAACATGGCAATACCAAAACTTACAGGTACTGCAATAATCATTGCAATAAGTGAAGTAACGAGCGTGCCATAGATTGGAACAAGGGCGCCAAATTGTTTTTGTACAGGATCCCAAGTTTCATTCCATAAAAAAGATAATCCAAAGGTCTGAAATGCCTCTTTCCCACCCATCACCATAGATATTGCAGCTGCAAGCATGCTTACCAATACAAAAAGTGCGCAGCTTTTGACGGTTAAGCGGAACAGCCGATCATTTCGCTGGTCTGTAGTGTCAGATTTGCTTTTCGTTTTCATCATCGAAGGTCTTCAATCTATTAAAAAAAAAGATTGAATCCGACAGAAATGACTTCTGTTGGATTCAATAATATGCATCTATCAAGTTTTACTTAATATTTTTAGACCAATAGCCTTCGATTTGTTTTACGAGATTGCCTGGTAGAGGAATGTAATCTAAAGTTTTAGCATCTTTTTGACCGTTTTCTAAAGACCATTTAAAGAATGCTAAGGCTTCACGGCTTGCTTGAGCTGATTTACCTTGTTGATGCATGATTACAAATGTAGTTGCCGTGATCGGCCAAGATTGTGGACCTGAAGCATTGGTAATGACGTTGTAAAAGTCAGGAGATTTTGACCAATTTGTTCCAGCAGCCGCAGCTTGGAAGCTTGCAGTGTTTGGTAGAACAAATTTACCTGATTTGTTTTGCAACGCAGTGAAGCTCATTTTGTTTTGTAAAGCATATGCTAATTCAACATAGCCAATTGAGCCTTTGATTTGTTTTACGTAAGCTGCAACACCTTCGTTACCTTTACCGCCTACACCTGTTGGCCATGAAATTGATGTACCTTCACCAATTTTGCTTTTCCATTCAGGGCTTACTTTAGACAAGTAGTTTGCCCAGTTGAATGTTGTACCTGAACCATCAGAACGGTGAACAACTGAAATGCGTTGGTCTGGTAAACGTAAAGTTGGGTTTAGACGTTGAATTTCAGGTGCATTCCATTTATTGACTTTACCTAAAAAGATGTCTGCCAAAACTGGACCAGTTAAACGTAGGGCACCAGGACGGACACCTTCAACGTTTACAACAGGAACCACACCACCAATAATCACAGGGAACTGTTTTAATCCAGCTGCTTTAAGATCTTGTGGAGTCAATGGCATATCTGAAGCACCAAATGTTACTGTGCCAGCTTTGATTTGTGCGATACCACCGCCAGAACCAATAGATTGGTAGTTAATTTTGTTGCCAGTTTTCGCATGGTAAGTTGCAGACCATTTTGAAAGTACTGGGTAAACAAATGTTGAACCTGCTCCAGTAATGTCGGCAGCGTGTGCGATACTAACAGCTAAAGTGATAGGTGCAATTACTGCTGCGTAAAGTGCCGACTTTAGTGTTTTTTTTGAAAAATAAGTCATAAATAGTCCTTGTGTTTGATCATTTTTTGTTTGATTTTATCGTCTCGAACAAAAATGCGAATAAACGGAATTGGCTTTAAATTAAGCTTGCTTTATGACAAATTCATGACTGAAATATTTCTGTTTTATGAATTAGAAAGTTTAAATCAATGGTTTATGCGCTAGTTTGTTGTAATATCGTGTTTTATTTTAAATTTTTATAAAGATTTAAATGCCATAAAAATGGGAATTTTTTATTCCCATTTTCATGCTTTGAAACAATTTATGATTTTATGCGTAATAATCGCAGTCCATTGGCAACAACCAATAAACTTACACCGACATCGGCAAAAACAGCCATCCACATCGTCCCAATATTGGCAAAAGTAAGCAGTACAAACAGAAGTTTGATACCTAAAGCTAAAACAATATTCTGGATTAAAATACGATGCGTTGCTTGAGATAACTGAATAAATACTGGCAACTTACCTAAGTCATCATCCATCAATGCAATGTCTGCTGTTTCAATTGCGGTGTCGCTGCCCATCGCACCCATGGCAAAACCGATATCCGCACGGGCGAGTGCAGGGGCATCATTGATACCATCACCGACCATGGCAATTTTCTGGTTTTGTGCAAGACTGTGGATAACTTCGAGTTTATCCTCAGGGAGTAATCCACCTTTTGCAGAGTCAACACCCACTTGTTCAGCAATCACCTGTGCAGTATGCGGGTTGTCACCACTGAGCATCAGGGTTTGAATGCCCATCTGATGCAATTTTTGAATCGCATCTTTACTGCTTTGTTTAATGGTGTCGGCAACGGCAACAATGGCAAGGACTTGTTTTTGGTTTGTTAATAGAACAACCGTTTTACCTTGTTTTTCAAGCTGTTCAATTTGTTTTTCAAGGTCAACAGAACAGCGGTCTAATTCATGAATCAGACGATGATTGCCTAACCAGTAGGTTTGACCTTGTATTTCAGCTTGTGTGCCGCGTCCAAGTAACGCTTTAAAATCTTGAAGTTCAAGTTGCGTTTCTTCACGGTGTGCCTGAGCAATCGCTTGTGATACAGGATGGTCGGAACGGTTCGCCAAGCTTGCCAAAAGTGGGCGAATTTCGTGTTCATTACCGTCACATACAATGAAATCGGTGAGTTGCGGTTGTCCGTGGGTAATGGTTCCTGTTTTGTCGAGTGCGATAACTTGAAGTTGATGTCCTGTTTCTAAAAAAACACCGCCTTTAATTAAGATGCCTTTTCGTGCTGCGGCAGCCAGTCCACTTACCACAGTCACAGGAGTAGAAATCACTAAAGCACAAGGGCAGGCAATCACTAGTAAAACCAGTGCTTTATAAATCCATACAGACCAACTTGCAGCAAACAACAGTGGTGGAGCAATTGCGATGATGACCGCCAAGACAAATACAACAGGGGTATAAATTTGTGCAAAACGATCTACAAAGCGTTGGGTAGGAGCTTTTTCGCCTTGTGCTTCCTCGACTGCATGGATAATTCGAGCCAGTGTCGTATTCTCTGCATTGGCCGTCACGCGATATTCAAATGATCCAGTCTGGTTAATGGTGCCTGCAAATATTTCATCATCAACATTTTTTTCAACAGGCAAGCTTTCACCTGTGATAGGTGCCTGATTAATATTGGAGTGTCCTTGCGTAATCACACCATCCAGACCAATCTGTTCACCCGGTTGCACACGCACGATGGCACCAATGGCAACATCTTTGGCATCAACACGTTGCCATTGACCATCTTGCTGAAGCACCATCACTTGTGCGGGCATTAAATTGACCAATTCGCCAATGGCATTTCTGGCACGGGCAAGTGATTTGGCCTCAATAATTTCAGCAATGGTAAATAACACCATCACCATCGCCGCTTCTGGCCAAGAACCAATCAGTACTGCACCTGTCACAGCAATGCTCATCAGGGCATTGATGTTAAGGTTGCCATGACGAATTGCAATCCAGCCTTTTTTGTAGGTTCCAAGTCCCGAAAGCACAATGGCAATCAGGCTACAGCCAAGTACCAGCCACATTGACAAATCTAGCCAACTGGCCATTTCTGCAAAAGCAGCCAGCACAGCCGCAATAATGAGCGGTGTTAATGGCTGTTTTTTTTCCGTTTTGGGTGCAGCAAGTTCGCCTTGCACATCGGGCAGTTCTGGTTCAAAGCCCAGTTCTTTGATGGCACTCACGATTTTTGGCAATGTGTCAGGTTCGTGAACCACTGTGAGGACACGTTGAATTAGGTTGAATTCCAGACTTTGAACGCCGTCAAAATGTTGGAATTTTTTACGAATAAGACCTTCTTCGGTTGGACAATCCATTTGCATAATGCGAATAGCTGTCCGCTGAAAACCATTTTCTATCTGGCTTTCGGGTAAATCTGTGGCTGGCGTTTCATGAACGGATTCATGTTTGCAGCTGCAACAGCCACCGGTCTTGACCGGTTTGAATGGCGTGTTCATTGTTTATACTCATATCCTGTTATACTACTATTTAACACCCTAAAGTAACTATAGACTCAAGTGGTAAAATGAAAATAGGTGAACTCGCAAAACAAGTTGGCTGTTCTGTCGAAACGATTCGTTATTATGAACAGGAAGGTTTGTTGCATAAGCCTTTAAGAAATAGCCAAAACAACTATCGGCAATATGATGCAGGTCATCTTGAACGTCTGCATTTTATTTGCCGTTGTCGCTCTTTAGGAATGACGCATGAGGAAATCCGTCTGTTACTTTCAGCACGGGCAGAAAACCGAAACTGCCAGATTGTGAATGAACTGGTCGAAGGGCATATTCAGCATGTTCAAAAAAGAATTCTTGAATTGCAGGTACTTGAGCAAGAATTGAATGTACTTCGGGAACAATGTCAGGGCGTGACCAATACCGAATGTTGCGGTATTTTGCGGGAACTGGATAAGTCAGAACAACATGCCGAGCATCGGGATATTATTCATTCCTCACAAATTTGTGGGCATAAGCATTAAAAAAAGCGATGTTGTGGGGAACATCGCTGAGTACAAGGAACGGCTTTTTTAATTATTATCTGGGATTATTGATCCATCGTTTTACAGAGTGAGCAGATCGCACCGTCATGTTTATGGGAGAACATGATGTCTGGGCGTTCATAGTCTTGGTCACAGACCACACATTGGTAAATGGTTGCGACAGGTGTACCTTCCACATCGTAACGAGGTTCATTGATGCCGTCATTTGCTGACTTGATGTAGTATTTGCCTTTGGTGACAAGCCCCATGATTGGTGTGAGAACAAAAGCAACAATCAGTGCAATTAAAGGTGAGTATGCCGCCAAGAAACTTCCGAGTAATCCAAAGAATGCTGCGATAGATAAGCCTGCTGCAACAAGGAATGACACCATACCGACAGGGTTAATGTTGTAGAGCATGTCACGGCGATATTCAGGTTCTTTTGGCGATAACTTGAGGACGTATTTGTTAATGGCAATATCGGTTGCAACTACCACAACCCATGCAATGGCAAAGTTAGAGTAGAAACCCAAGATTTTACCTAATACAGCAAACATGTTGCCTTCCATAAGTGCGAGTGCAATGGCAAGGTTGACAATCACAAACACAATACGACCAGGGTAATGTTTGCTGATACGTGTGTATGCACTTGTCCATGCCAAAGAACCTGAGTAAGCATTGGTCACATTAATTTTGATTTGTGAAATCACCACCAAAATCACGGCAAGTGCCAGTGCTGCCCAACCCGGAATCATGTCGTGAAAAGCGGCATTGAATTGTTGAACTGGTTCAGTGCTATTTACACCCGGAACTTTGGTAAGTAAATAAAAACCAAGGAATGCACCAATAATTTGTTTGATTGCGCCTAATACCACCCAGCCTGGTCCTGCTGAAATCACAGCTGCCCACCAAGATTTACTGTTTTCTTTGGTTTTTGCAGGCATAAAACGCAGGTAATCAATTTGTTCGCCAATTTGCATGATCAGTGATAAACAAACCCCAGCGCCAAGCATAATTGCCGCCATATCGACAGTTGCATAACCTTCTTTGCCCGAAAATGCTGCAAACTGACTGACCAAATTCGGTTCTTTATGAATGAGGTAGGCGACAGGCCCAACCATTAAAATAAGCCAAATTGGGGTTGTCCAAACTTGAAGTTTACTCAAGGCTTTCATGCCATAGATCACCAGTGGAATCACCATAATGGTTGAGACCAGATAACCTGCCCAAAGTGGAATGCCTAAACCCAGTAATAAACCTTGCGCCATGATGGAACCTTCAAGCGCAAAGAAAATAAAGGTGAAACTGGCAAAAATAATACTGGTGAGTACCGAACCGAAATAACCAAATCCAGCCCCACGGGTAATTAAATCAAGGTCGATGTTATAACGTGCAGCGTAATAGGCTAGTGGAATACCTGTTAGGAAAATAATAATTGCTGCAAACAAAATCGAAAAAATCGCATTGGTTGTCCCATAAGACATGCCGATACTGGCACCAATTGAAAAGTCTGCCAAATAAGCAATGCCCCCTAAGGCAGTAATGGCAACAACTTTTGGACTCCAGCGACGGAAACTATGAGGTGCATAACGTAATGTATAATCTTCTAATGTTTCATCTACGGCTTTGCGTGAACTACGCTCGTCTGTGAGTCCGACATTTGGATGTTCTGATACGCTCATAACATCGACCCTCCAAAATGATTTTAATGATTGGCGTTTTAACGAATAAAGTCAGTGTGTTGGGCAAGTGAAAAATTAGAAATACGTTATTTTGCGTATATCAAACTATTCTCTAAAAAAGATATTTAAAATCATATTGTTAAAATTAAATAAAACAAATAAAAAGAGCGAAAAAGATAAAATATGGCATTTTATGCCGAGTGGTATAAAACAGATGAAGCAAGGTTTTGGATGAATACTGTATGATGATGAGACCCTCTGCATAGTCAGCAGCCTATCTGTGACCAAGCCCCATGATTGAACAACCTAAACCGAAAATTGCGCCACAACGTGTGATTCGTTCAAGGCGGGATTACAACACGTGGGTCGCTAACGAAAGTATCGAAGATTATGCGCTGCGTTATGCGCCCGAATCTGTGCGCCGTTGGCGGTTGAAAACTATTACCAATACTGCATTTTCGACAGTCAGCTTTATGGCCATGGAAGCCATTGGCGCAATGATGTTGTGGCAATATGGTTTTCACAATGCAATTGCGGCTTTGCTGGTGGTCACTTTTCTGATTTTTTTAACAGGATGGCCCATTAGTTACTATGCTGCAAAATATAATGTTGATATTGATTTACTGACCCGTGGGGCTGGGTTTGGTTATTTAGGTTCAACAATTACCTCTCTGATTTATGCCAGTTTTACCTTTATTTTATTTGCCTTTGAAGCCTCAATTATGGCAAAGGCACTTACGTTGGCATTTGATCTACCAATCGCTGTAAGTTATTTGCTCTCTGCATTAATTATTCTACCTCTGGTCATTAAAGGCATTGGTTTTATTAACAAAGTTCAAGCATGGACACAGCCGATTTTTTTAGTCCTGTTATTTTTTCCGTGGTTGTATCTTGTTTGGAAACACCCTGAAATTTTCTTAAAAATACAGCAATTTAATGGCGTTCAGTCGGGGAATAATCAGTTCAATATTGTCTATTTTGGGGCATCTTGTACGTTACTTTTTGCTTTTATTACCCAAATTGGAGAGCAGGCGGATTATCTTCGGTTTTTGCCAAAAATTAAACATAAACAAGGACAATGGCGTTTAGCTGTATTTTTGGGTGGGCCAGCATGGGGAATTTTTGGTTTTTTAAAAATCTTCATGGGGATGATGTTGGTGGTGCTGGCACTACAATATGCAATTCCTGTGGCACAGCTTGATAATCCGACCTATTTGTATTGGATCACGTATCAGCAATTCATTTCTTCACCACAAATCGCCTTGCTGTTGACCGTTTTATTGGTTTGTTTGGCGCAAATTAAAATCAATGTCACCAATGCGTATGCGGGTTCCTTAGCATGGTCGAACTTTTTTGCACGGTTAACGCATAGCCATCCTGGGCGCATTGTCTGGCTTATTTTTAATGTATTGATTGCCGTTTTGCTTATGGAAATGGGGATTAGCCATGCGGTTGAACGAATTTTAGGGCTCTATAGCAATATTGCTTTGGCGTGGATTGGGGCTGTGGTTGCTGACCTAATCATTTGTAAACCACTCGGTTTAAGTCCCAAAGGGATTGAATTTCGCCGTGCGTATTTATACGACATTAACCCAGTAGGTGTCGGGGCACTGTGTATTGCCTCTGTTATTTCAATCTTGAGTTATTTGGGTTTTTTTGGCATTGGGGCAAAAGGTTTAGCTAGTTTTATCGCATTGGGCTGTTCAATGCTATGCGTTCCGCTCATTGCTTATTTGACCAAGGGTAAATATTACATTGCACGGCAGCCTGAAAAAATTGCGAATACAGCCGTAGCAACCTGTGTGGTCTGTGAGCGTGAATATGAGTTGGCAGACATGGCGGGTTGCCCTGCTTACAGTGGTCAGATTTGCTCATTATGCTGTTCACTCGAGGCACGTTGTCATGACTTATGCAAGCCAGAAGGTCGTTGGTCAGCACAGCTCAAAGCGTTCAGTTTACGTTATTTGCCGACCTCGTGGGCACAGCGTTTAAATACGCGAATCAGTTTATATTTATTGATTACGTTTAGTTTATCTGTAGTTCTGGCGGTTTGTTTGAGTCTGGTTTATCTTCAAGAAAAAGCTTATCTTGAATCGGTCAATGTGGTGGTTACACCACAGCTTTTGACTTTATTTTTGAAAATTTACAGCATCTTATTTTTGTTGATAAGCGTTGCTGCATGGTGGCTCGTGTTAAACGATGAAAGCCGCCGCAATGCGGAAATCGAAACACAACAACAAACCCAATTATTAATAGAAGAAATTGATGCCCATGAAGTGACTTCACAACACTTGCAAGATGCCCGAATTCAGGCTGAAAAAGCCAATGAAGCAAAAAGCCGCTATGTGGTTGGAATTAGCCATGAACTCAGAACACCATTAAACAGTATTTTGGGCTATAGCCAACTGTTGCAAAAACAAGAACAGCTTTCCGAACAGGGGCAAAAAGCATTGGGGGTGATCAGTCAAAGTGGCCAATATCTGACATCGTTGATTGATGGATTACTCGATCTGGCACGGATTGAAACGGGCAAAATTTCCTTAAACATGGTGGATATACATTTTCCACATTTTATTGAACAAATCATTCAAATGTTCCGTCCCCAGTTTGAACAAAAGAAACTGCAATTTATCTGTGAGATTAGTGATCATCTACCGAGCTATGTTCGCAGCGATAAAAAGCGTTTAGAGCAGGTATTAATTAATCTGTTGGGCAATGCGTTAAAATTTACCACCTATGGCACGATTACATTAAAAGTTGAATATCGTTTTCAGACTGCTTATTTTGAAATTCTGGATACAGGTTGTGGCATTGCGCAGGGAGATTTAGAACGAATTTTTAATCCTTTTGAACGGGGCAGTAATGTCATTCAAAGTGGTTTTAGCGGGACAGGTTTAGGCTTACCAATTGTGAAACTACTGGTTGATTTATTGGGTGGACAGCTCACCGTCACGAGTCAGTTAAATCAGGGTTCACAATTTAAAATTAAGCTGTATTTACCTTCAAAAGAATTAGTGCATCCCATTCATAATGTGCATGCTAACCAGATTGTTGGATATGTTGGGCAAAGCAAACGAATTTTAGTGGTTGATAATGAGGCGGTTGATCGGGGGCTGATTGCTCACTTTCTTCGACCCTTGGGTTTTCAGATTCAAGAAGCAGAGTCTGGAATTGATTGTTTAAGACAAGTGCCTGTGTTTCAACCTGATCTGATTTTAATGGATCTGAACATGCCGTTGATGGGTGGATGGGAAACAGCCCGACTGTTACGACAAAATAACATTACCAATGTGCCGATTTTAATTATCTCTGCCAATGCAAACGAGCGTGAAATTAACCCGCAAGATGCGGTACTCAGCGAAGATTTTATGTTAAAGCCAATCGACCTGAATCTGTTACTGAGTAAAATTGGGGATAAATTAGGTTTAACTTGGATAGATCATCAGGCTGAAATACCGACTCAACCAATGACTGAGCATGAAACCTCTGCTGAACATCAGCATACGGACATTGAGCAAGCTCCACATCTTGTATCTGAAATATCGTTCGTTACCTTGACTGAAGCACTGCAAACCTTAGATGATTTGATCGGGCAAGGTTATATTCGAGGGATACAGCACGCTTTGCAACAATATCGGCAGACTTTCCCAGAACACCAAACTTTTTGGCAGCAGATAGAATTTGCTGTGCAAAAATTTGATTTGAAACATGCACAAAATTTACTTCAGGAACAGCGAAAAAAATGAGTTCTTTGTCTGCAACTTCTGAACAAGCGGTCATTCTGATTGTGGATGATGTGCCTGAAAATTTAGGATTGTTACATGAAAGTCTGGATCGGGCGGGGTATCGGGTATTGGTCACAACCGATGGGGTGAGTGCAATAGAAATTGCACACCGTTGCCTACCCGACATGATTTTGCTTGATGGCAATATGCCACACATGGATGGATTTGAAAGTTGTACCCAGTTGAAGGCCAGTCCGATTACCCAGTTTATTCCTGTTATTTTTATGACGGGTCTTTCAGAGACAGAGCATATTGTAAAAGGCTTTCAAGTCGGGGGCGTGGACTATGTTACGAAGCCTTTAAATATTGAAGAAGTCTTGGCGCGGGTGAAAACCCATCTGGCACATGCCAAGTTATTGCAACAACAAAAGCAAGTGATTGATGCAACTGATGTGGCGATTTTAGCGCTGGATGTACAAGGTAAAATTGCATGGCAAACACCAAAAGCCAAGGCACTTTTAACGCAATATCTGCTAGAACCTACAGGTTTTGAGGCAGGTTTAAAGCAATGGTTTCTAGAGATTCAGCAAGATAAAGATGACAGAAAACGTATGAGCTGTATCTATTCTACGCCACAGAAACAGTTACAACTGACATTATTGATGCCCTATCAGACACAAAACAACAGCTTCAAAAATTATCTGGTACAGATAAAAGTATCAAATCCAGCACCAAGCGTTGTGGATATCTTGAAATATTGTCCACAACTGACACAGCGTGAGGCAGAAGTATCTCACTGGCTGATTTTGGGAAAAACCAATAAAGATATTGCAGAAATTTTGGAACTCAGCCCACGTACCGTGAATAAACACTTAGAACATATTTTTGAGAAATTATGTGTTGAAAATCGGACGGCTGCGGTGGCCTACATTAATAGTTTGGTACAAAATATCTAAGCGCTAAACTGCAATAAATCCGTATATATTTTCATTTCATGCTGAATAGCATTCAATTTTACGTGTTTAATTTATACAAATTTTAATAAAAAATAGGAAAAACAATACTTTGTTGTTTTTGTGAGTGAAATTAATGTTTTTAGACAAAACATGAAAAATACTATCTAATAATATCCAGAGCAAAAATGATAATTGGATAAATCTTATGAGCAATACAACAGCACAAGCACATCAACAATATGCTGGTTTTAAAGCGGATCATGTCGGAAGTTTTTTACGCCCGCAACGGATTAAACAGGCACGACTGGATTGTGCAGCAGGCAAGATTGATCGGGCTGAACTCACACAAATTGAAAATGAAGAAATTTTAAAACTGGTTGAACAACAAAAACAACATGGGGTTCATGCCATTACCGATGGTGAATTACGCCGTGCATGGTGGCATTTTGACTTTATGGAAAACCTTGTGGGCGTTGAAGGCTTTGACCAGCAAGAAGGGTATAAATTTAATGGTGTTGAAACCAAGCCTCACCAAGTCCGTATTGTTGGAAAAATTGATTTTGATGAAACACATCCACATTTAGAACATTTCAAATTTTTAAAAGTAGCCGTGGGGGATGATCCACGTTACACCGCAAAAATGACCATCCCAAGTCCCAACATGTTTATGCAGCGTAAAATTCGTTGTGCCAATGAGATTTATGCCAACGATTTACAAGGTTATGCAGAAGACTTAGGAAACGCCTATAAAAAAGCGATTCGTGCCTTTTATGAAGCGGGGTGTCGTTACTTACAAATCGATGATGTCTATTGGGCATTTTTGGTGTCACAGCAACGTGCTGAAGAAGAAAAACAATTTGGTGTATCAACCCAAAGTTTAGCTGAAGCATGTGTCAAAACCCTCAATATTGCGTTGCAGGACAAGCCCGAAGACTTAGTGATTGGCATGCACATTTGTCGTGGTAACTTCGTTTCGACTTGGATTTATGATGGTAGCTATGACAGCATTGAAGATTATATTTTCCAGAAGTTAGACAATATTGATCGTTATTTTCTGGAATATGACAATGAGCGTTCAGGTGGTTTTGCACCTTTGGCGAAATTAAAAGGACGCAATGCCGAAGTGGTTTTGGGTTTGATTACTTCAAAAGTAGAAGCCCTTGAAGACAAACAGGAAATTGTGCAACGTATTCGTGAAGCCGCTCAATATTTACCGTTACAGCAACTGGCACTTAGCCCGCAATGTGGTTTTTCTTCAACCGAAGAAGGCAACAAAGTGGCTTATGATGCACAGTGGAAGAAGCTTGAATTGATTAATGAAATTGTGGCTGAAGTTTGGGGACAGTAAATCTGTTTTTAATTTCAACCAACAAAAAATAGCTAAAGGAGATGGGGGTAGAAATATCCCCCGAAAAAGGATTTTTCTATATAATGCGCTTTTGTACGATGTCCAGTCGTTTGCCAGCGCATTTTATATGTCTCAGCTTTCCGAATATACTCAGCAATCTCAGTTTTGTATCCTGCTTGAGCAAATCTTATCTTCATCCACAGCGAGTGTGACACCAACAGCACAGCTTGCGGGTTTTCCGTGTGTCATTGCCTGTGCAGACCGCGTGCATGCCGATGATGACCCATCACCTCTAGCTTTAGCACAGGCCTTTCCAAAAGAAAGACCAAAGCTGCTGCATTTTTCAGGAAAGGCTCGGGATATTCAGGATTTAGATGACTTTTTACGGCAGGCTGAACAACAACAGATTCAGGATATTTTACTGCTCAGTGGCGATAAACTTAAACAACATCAATTTGGTGAAACACAGCCTGAAACACGGACACGTTATTTAGAATCCGTCAGTGCGCTGATGTATGCCAAACAGCACTTTCCAGATTTGTCGTTTGGTGTGGCGTTTAATCCATTTAAATACACGCACAGCGAAGAACAGGCACAGTATTATAAATTACAAAAAAAACTTAAAGCAGGTGCAGATTTTATCATTACCCAATTGGGGTATGACTTAGATAAGTTATTTAAATTCCAACAGTTTTTAAAAGATAATTCCGCCAAAACTGCTTTTTTTGCCTGTGTCATGCCGCTAACGTATCGCCGTGCAAAGTTTATGATGGAGCAGCAAGTAGCGGGCATTGAAATCGCACCGCATTTGCTAAATTTACTGCAGGATGAATGGCAACAGGACAAAGAGCATGCTGAACAGCGTGTGTATCAACGTGCCGCAGTGCAAATTCGGGTGTGTCAGTTGCTGGGGGTTGCAGGCGTTCATTTGTCAGGGTGTCAGCAACCCAGTCATCAATCCAAATTAGAACAGGCGCTAAATCGTGTTCTAACGTGGGATATGGAAACCTGTTTAGCGGCTTGGCAGGAGTTAAATGCGCTTAAAACGGGCAAAGAGTTACAGCCGACATTGCGCATCCCAATGCAGGAAGATGTACCGTCAGTGATGAAATATCATACGATGTCTGCCATGCATACTTGGTTGTTTAGCCATCCTTTGGCACAGCGTTTGGGTGGTTTTGTGTTCCGTCAGGCCGTTTGGCAAAAAAACTGGGCGGAAAAGTCAATTTTAGCGGTTGAACATGCCAGTAAATATGCGTTGGTGGGGTGTGAAAGTTGTGGTCAATGTCGTTTGGCGGAAACACTTTATATTTGCCCTGAAACGTGCCCGAAGGGTTTAGCAAATGGCCCATGTGGTGGAACGCGTCAAGATCGTTGCGAGTTTGGAGATCGTGAATGTATTCATAGCCGTAAACTGCGTCTGGCAGAAGCGGTGGGTGAACAACATGTTTTACAAGATGAATTGATTCCTGCTGTCCCACGTCAGTTACGCCAACATAGTTCATGGATAAACTGGTTTAATCCTACAGTAAAAACATAGACTTAGTGGCGAAATGTGTGGTCTGTAAAAGAATGTAAAACAACCGTATTATGGTAGTTTTTAATAAGGCGTTTACAGATCAGATCACGCATAATAAAAAATTATGTTCTAAAAAATGGATAAGACATTGGAAATAGCAGTCATTGGTAGTGGCATGGCTGGGCTTGCTGCTGCAAGAATCTTAAAAGAAGCAGGACATCAAATTACTGTTTTTGAGGCATTGTCTGGGCGTGGTATGGATAGCCATACCATCGAATTTGATGGTGGTATGATCGATGCGCCATTGCGAGTCATGAATCCTTATCTTTGGAAAAATACCTTAAGTTTAGCGACGCATTTAGGTATTAAAACTTTCCCAGTACGGACATTTATGTCGTGTAGCTGGTTATTTGAAGATAAGACTGAAACATGGCTGACGACCTCTCGCTCACCAATTGGCAATTTCCCGATTATCAATAACCGTAAAGGTTTACAACAATACGGTATACGTCTGGTCAAAGGAATGTTGCAACTTAAAACTGCAATTCACCGTTTTTTTAAATCAAAACATCAAAATATCACCCTCACAGAATTTATTAATAAAAATGAAATTGAGGAAGTGTTCTGGAATGGCGCAGTGATGCCTGTGCTTTATACCATTTGTACCTGCAACCCAGAAACCATTGGCGAATGGCCAGCAAAACCACTTTTAGTGTTTTTAAGCCAACTGACCAATGGCGTTGAATTGTTGCGTTTACAAGGGGGAAGTCCTGCTTTTGTCAGCAAACTGATAGAAGACATTACCGTGCATAGTGGTGCGGCTGTAACCAATGTTGAACTGCAAGGCGAACAGGTGCTTGTGGAAAATGCAGCAGGAACAAAACAGTTGTTTGATCGGGTGATTGTGGCAACACCAACCAATAAGATTGAAGACTTTATCAATAAAGAACAGTTTGCTGAAGATTTGGCGCTGCTTAACCAGTTCCGTTTTGAAGAAGGCGACTTGGTGATTCATACTGACCCAACGGTGATGCCACCGAAGCGTAAAGATTGGTCAGTACTGAGCTATATGATGGATCGTAAATTTACCCGTCAGCAATTTACGGTGTGGATGAATGCGATTGAGCCAAGTTTAGTGGGTAAAAATCCAGTATTCCAGACATGGCGTCCTGTGACACCAATTGACCCGAAAAAAGTTATTTCTACTGTGAAACTCAGCCGTGCCGTGGTTAATGCACAAACAGTCGAAGTGAATCAGGAACTTCTACGCCGTCAGAAAGTGCCAGGACGTAAAGTTTATTTCTGTGGTTCATGGTCATGCGATGGATTACCAATTTTGGAATCTGCGGTGACGTCTGCTATGCAAATTGCCAAGAATTTAGGCGCACCTTTACCTTTTGTCGGTTTAAAACCAAAAGTGGAAGTTGCACCTGAGCTTGGCTATTAAGACATGACATAAATGACCTCTAAACGGCATTTATTCAAAAAAATCCCTCAACATAAATACGCCATTAATGCCGCATTGTTGGGGGATTATTCCACTTTGGCATGGAATAATTTGGGATTGTGGATAAATACCACAAGTTATCCCCAAGCCTGTGAAAACCTAGCGAAATATTTGGCAACATCGGTCAAGCTGACAGCACAAGATAAACTGCTTGATCTAGGCTGTGGACAAGGGGCGAGCCTTCAACTTTGGCAAGACCATTTTCACGTTGCAAATTTAGCAGCCGTAGAATTACAAACTGCCTGTGTAGAAAAAATTAAAAAACAATCACTTCCAGCATTAAAACAGATTCATCAAGGTTCTTTTTTAGCATTACAGCCTCAACAACTGAGTGCGCCATTCGACACCGTATTATGCATTGATGCACTTTATCATCATTCACTCGCTGATTTTTTAAACGTGGTTCAGCCACTTTTAGCAATAAATGGACGAATTGGTTTTCATTATTTGATGCTCAATGAAGCATGGAAAACTGCATCAGCATGGCAAAAAATCCAATATCGTTATTTACTCAAATGTGCCGATGTCGCACTGGATCAACTTCTGGATCGGCAAAGCTTAATGGACATGATGACGCAAGCAGGCTTTCATCAGGTTCAGATTGAAAACCTGAGCCAGCCTGTATTGGTTGGTTTTGCAAATTATGTTGATCGGTATCTGGCAAAAGACACGTTGCAGGGGATTGATGGCTTTAAAATTCGAATGACAGCAAAGCTATGCCAGCGATTAGCACAGGAGGGTTTGATTGATTACGTTCAAATCACGGCACAGCGATAATACTTAAAATGAATGGGATTTGGGTTTAAGCCATTGGATGATTTTCATACCAAAAACATTGATACATAAACCTAAAATAATGACGAAAGCGCCCATAAATTGTTGGGGGGAGAGATGTTCACCTAAAACGCTAGAGGCCGTTAAAATACCCACAACAGGTACAAGTAGGGTCAGTGGCGCAACTTTCCATGTTTCATATTTATTCAGCAAATATCCCCAAAGGCCATAACCAATCAGTGATGCAACGCCTGCAAGATAGAATACCACCAGAAAATCTCTAAGCTGAAAATGGAGCAAACTCTGTGTAATTGCTGTCTTGCCTTCAAATAACCATGAACAAATAAAAAAAGGCAAAATGGGGATGAGGGCACTCCAAGCCACTAAGGACAAAGTTTCCACTTGGTAATTTTTTAAAATGATTTTATTGCTGATATTACCAATCGCCCATGAAAATGCAGCCGCCAAAAGCAGCAGCAATGGCACAAGTGGCACACTGGTTTGGGCGGCATTTGCTGCTTTTGCATCGGCTAAAATGAAAATACCACAGGCAGCAACCAAAATGCCTAAAAAATGATGTAGCTGAATTTTTTCAGAAAGAAATATTGCACCAAGTATCAGGGTAAAAAAGGCTTGTGCCTGTAAAATAAGTGATGCCAGACCCGCAGGCATTCCCAGATGAATAGATAGAAATAACAGTGCGAATTGCCCGAAACACAAACTCATGCCATATAGACAAATGAGTTTAAATGGCACATGTGGACGTCGGATAAAGAAAATTGCAGGAAAGGCCACCGCAACAAAGCGCAAACACGCCAAAAATAAAGGAGGAATATCTTCGACACCGAATTTGATGACGACAAAATTAAATCCCCACGCCATAATAATGAGCGCTGCGAGGAATATATCTTTGACCGCCATCCTTATTCTTCCTTAAATAAATGCGAATGCATAAAAATTAAGATCATTGTAGGCAAAAGATTGAAAAAACCGCAAGAATAAATGGACGTAAAAAAGCCCCTAAATTAAAAAATTAGAGGCTTTTTCAAATTTTATGGTGCCGACACTCGGATTCGAACTGAGGACCTACTGATTACAAGTCAGTTGCTCTACCAACTGAGCTATGTCGGCAACGTGGCGTGAATTCTACAGCAATCTTGAAAAAGTTCAAGCGAAAAAATAGCCACTTGGATATAAAAAGAGGCTTTTAAAAAACCTCTTTTTATTTTCAGTACTTAGAATGAGTAACGAAGACCAAAAGTGAGGTCTTGTGCATCCACTTTGATTCTATTTTCAACATTTATTGTATCAAATTGGCTATTGCGGTAGTGGAGGGTATTTTTAGATTCCCCCATATTCAGATAGCGATAGCTTAAGTCTAGACTTAAATTAGGGTTAATTGCATACGATACACCTGCACCTACAGCCCAGGCAAAATGAGAGCTTTTATCTGAGGCATTATTATTTTCAATGGTTGTGGAACTACTTGCTATTTCAGCAGCAGTTTCAAATTTGGTATATGCAGACCCTAAACCAACAGAGAGATAAGGCGTAAATTTAGAATGATTGATAAAGTCGTAATAACCATTCAACATAAATGTTTGGCTAGTGACATTATTCTTATTTTTCATTTCTGTGATATTTATACCGCTAATCGTCAGTGCAGGGGCACCTGTAACTGTTGAATTCAGATTCACTTTATCATGATATGCATATTCAAATTCTAGGCGGATTGGAACATTGTATGCAGGTAAAAAATTAACACCGTATGCAATGTTTCCAGTAAAGGCTGTTTGATGGTCTTTACTCAGTTTTACACTTTCTGAATCTGAAGTAGTAGATGATGTTGATGCAGGTGTATAGGTAAAGTCAGCTTTACTTGAATAGCTACCAATAGAACTTGCACCTAGTTTGGCAGAGACATAAGCGGACTGTGCAAGTGTTGTTGCATGGCTAGAGAAACTGATCCCCGAACAAGAGAGTAGAACGGCTGTAAGTAGTTGTTTTTTCATTTTAACCTTTCATGGTTTGTTTATAAGAAATTTAATAGAAGCGTATTTTACAAAAAATATACAAATAATCAATTTTTATTTCATTATTGGTTAAAAATAAAAAAGATGGCATTGCGCCATCTTTTCATTAAGAATCTGTAAACCTTTAAAGACGCATTTCAATGCCTTGCTTGGCTAAGAATTGTTTTGCTTCAGGAATCGTATGTTGACCAAAGTGAAAAATGCTGGCTGCTAGAACCGCATCTGCTTTACCTTTTAAAATACCATCTGCCAAATGCTGTAAATTACCAACCCCACCTGAGGCAATTGTTGGAATGGTCACACGGTCGTTAATGGCACGCATTAAAGCTAAGTCATAGCCTGCTTTGGTTCCATCGGCATCCATACTGGTAATGAGGAGTTCGCCTGCACCAAAGTCTGCCATTTTTATCGCCCATTCAATGGCATCAATTCCTGTTGGTTTGCGACCACCATGTGTAAATATTTCCCATTTGTTGTCGCCCGTTTTCTTGGCATCAATGGCAACAACGATACATTGCGCACCAAAGCGCTGGGAGGCTTCTTGGACAAATTCGGGATTAAACACCGCAGCAGAATTGATACTGACTTTATCTGCACCTGCATTGAGCAGGAGTCGAATGTCTTCGACTTTGCGTACACCACCACCTACAGTTAAAGGTACAAAAACACTTTCAGCCATGCGTTCAACGGTACGATAAGTTGTATCACGACCATGATGCGTTGCGGTAATGTCTAAAAAGGTGATTTCATCTGCACCTTGCTCGTTGTAACGACGAGCAACTTCTACAGGGTCACCAGCATCACGAATATCAAGGAATTGTACGCCCTTTACAACGCGTCCATTATCGACATCTAGGCAAGGAATGATTCGTTTTGCAAGCATAATGGCATCCGATCGGTGGTTTTATATAAAGAAACTTCCCATGAAGGGCTTTAAATTTGATCAACTTACTGTATTCTATCAAACTTATTTTGTTTCACGCAGGTTTTCTATGTCTGTTTATACGCCTTTAAATTTAGATGAAGTACAGCCATTCGCTGCAGCTTATGGCTTGGAAGTCGTGGAGCTGGTTCCAATTCAAGGCGGGATTCAGAATACCAACTATTTTATCATTTGTGCAGACCAACAACAGTATGTTCTTACGGTATTTGAAAATGAAACCGAACAAAGTGCGGGAGAAATTGTGCCTGCATTGCAACGTCTGGTAGAAGTTGGCGTACCTGTTGCCGCACCGTTAACGCATAGTGGTAAAGCTATCCATTATTTAGTTGGGAAACCTGCCCAGATTGCGCCACGTGTTTGGGGCGAGCATCCAGACGTGACAACAGTAGAACAGGTGAAGGCGATTGCTCAGGCACAAGCAAAGCTGCATGTTGCCTTGGCAACGTTTCCACTGATACGTGAAAGTAGCCGCGGTTATGTGTATTGGACAGACATCGGAAATCTGTTACAAGCAGAAATGAATGAAGATGATGCGGCTTTAAAAGCACAAGTTTATGCGATTTTTGATGCTTACCGTCAGCAGCACCCAGACCGCCCACAAGGTTGGATTCATTCTGATTTATTCCGAGATAACACCTTATATCAAGGTAATACCCTAACAGGTATCTTAGACTTCTTTGAATTAAACTTTGATGAATTACTGTTTGATATTGCGATTACCATCAACGATTTTTGTACCGAATATCCAGATGTCACTTTAGATCAGACCCGTGTCGAGGCGTATTTAACCGCCTATCAGCAGGTTCGTGCGTTAACCGCAGATGAACAAGCATGTTTCCAAGTTTATCTTGCGATGGCGGCATGTCGTTTCTGGTTCTTGCGTTTAAATGTTGCACGTCTAAATCGTTTAGGTGGGCGTGGTGGCGAAAATGTCTTTTTGAAAAATCCTGCGGAAATGCGGGCGATGCTGGTTAATCGTTTGCAAAACGTGGCTCAGCTTGGGTAACCCATGCGAGATCAAGGGCGGCTGATCGAATGGTTTGATGAACAAGGGTATGGCTTTATCCAACCCAACGATCAGCAAAAAGAGCGAGTTTTTCTACATATCAAAGATTTTGCACAGCGTGGTCCACGTCCTATCGTGGGCTGTGCTTTGGATTATTTGGTGATTGTTGATGGAAAAGGGCGGTTTCGTGCAACACAAGTGGTGTATTTAAAAGCACACCAAACCGCACATTCAAATCGTTCAAAGAATATAAAACCATCATCACATAGCTCAATCAAAATGGATGTTATGCCTATTTTGATTGTCCTGTATGTTTTATTGTTGGTCGGAAGTTGCCTGTCAGGTAAAATTCCTGATTTCTATTTGGCTTTATTTTTAGTGATCAATGCCTTGACCTATGTGTTGTATCTGAAAGACAAAAAAGCGGCGCAGCAAAACCAATGGCGAGTTCAGGAACAAAGTTTACATCTATTCTCTTTACTTGGTGGTTGGCCGAGTGCTTGGTTCGCACAACAACAACTACGACATAAAACACAAAAACAACCATTTAAGCAGATTTATATCTGTACCATAATCCTAAACATAGGGCTTACATTGTGGTCTATTTTTAATTAAGATAAATTGAATGTGTTAAAATAAAGGGATAACAATGAGAGATGACGATCAGTTCCAGTCCGACAAAACCTTAACCTTCGTATTATATATCTTGTACATTGCTGCCATTTTTTCAGCAGGAATTTTGGCGGTTATTGCATTAGTCATTAACTATTTAAAAAAAGATTCAGTGCAAGATACTATTTTTGAAAGCCATTTCAATTGGCAGATCAGCAGTGTCTGGTGGTACATCGCGTGGAATATTATCGGCGTGTTGCCTTTTGGCTTTTTATTCTTTACAGGTGATGACGTAAATCTATTTGCTGGCGTTGCATTACTTGCCTTTATTTTTTGGCTTGCAGTAATGTTTATTTCTTGGGTCTGGATTATTTACCGAGCAATAAAAGGGCTGTTGGCATTAAACGAAAACCAGCCAGTCGTATAAATTAAATTTTTACATGAATGAAAGGTGGGGCTGGATTACCCCACTTTTTTTGTGACAAAAATAAGGCTTAAAAATGGTGCATATCAGGGTCGTACAAGAAATATTTGCACCAATAGGGGAAACATGAACAAAAGTAACTTAAGATTACCTGTGCATTCATATCGTCAAAAAAATGGCTGGATCATGCTGGACATTATCCAGCGTATCAATGCTTATCTGAGATACATCACGACGAGAATTGCAAAAACACCATACAGGCCACTTACTGCAACTAATGAGCGATCATTGACCGCACCGCGGCGGAATAAACTCCATAGAAATACAATCGCCAGTGCAGTGATAATACCTGATGCTAATAGCAACGTATCAAAACGCCATGGAGTGAAGAATATACCCAATGCACTCGGTATGGTGGCCTGAATCATCATGGCACCAGAAATGTTAGCTAAAGCTAAACGCTCTTTACCTTGGCGCACCCAAATCAGCGCATTCATAATCTCAGGTAACTCGGTGGCTACAGGACTAAGTAACAAAGCAACGATGTGAGGGGGCCAGTTTAGTGTTGTACCAATCGCTTCAAGCTGAGCAACGAAAGTATGTGACGCGATGCTAATCACAACTAAAGCCAGCAGGACTTGTAAACCAGCCCATCCCATTGATGGTTCTGCTGTATTTGGACGAAGCTTGAGAGGTTCAAGCTCTTCTTCATCGGAAGATGTGTCAGCCTCTTTAATTTCACGCCAAACATAGGCTGCATAAGCCGCTAAAAATAGAACGCCTAACAAAGGTTTGATGGCAAACGCGACTAAACCAAGTGCTACTTTTAATACAAAAATGGCAAGGAAAGAGACTTGGTCTCGACTTAAACGGGTGTAATCAACTTGTACCTGATGTGAAGCTCGAGCCAACTTTTTACGATGAAGGATTAATACCAGACCTACTACAGCGTAACCCAAGGTAGCCAGAACCAGTGGACCACCCATTGCGGCTCCGACACCAAGGTCTTTTTGTTCAGGGGTATTACCAAATACGACGGCCATGAAGGTGACCGCACTTTCAGGTAGCGCTGTACCAAAAGCTGCGAGTACTGAGCCTACTGCGGTTGCACCAAGATTAAGACGCTTACCAAACCATTCAATTCCATTGACGAAATATTCACAGGCTAGGTAAATTGCCGCAGCGGACAGAAAGAATAAGATAAAAGTAAGGAGCATATAATAGTTCCAGCCGGGCGAATAAGAAACCATTGGCACGACAACGACCCTCGCCCGACTAGCAAGGTATGTTGCGGCCAAAAGTCTCGCCTAGCTCATACTGTATATACAGTGGCTGAACACGCCATGAGATACTTATCTCAAGTTTGTTGACGTGGTCTTCCTAGTTGGGTACTAGGAATGGCTACTCCCTAATGACAATGCTGGAGATTTTACCAGTGATTTCATCACAACGCTACAGAGATGATCCGACAAAATGATCAGGAACTCTAAAATCGATAGAATCTTTTAAAGCTTTCTTCATTCACTAGATCTAATGTATTTCTACACATAATCATTCAGTGTTATTGAACATAAGGACTAGAGTTATGAGTTTTATGTAGTAATTCAACGAATGGTTCTAGTTTTTGTCTTTTTAAAATCTACTACTTATCCATGATTTTGGTTAAATAAACTTACATTTTAATAAAAATAAATTTACTTTTTTAATAATTTAGTATT
>NZ_JBCNKN010000008.1:0-106222 GCF_039596015.1 Acinetobacter sp. | reverse complement strand
TTTGATTTGATTTGATTTGATTTGATTTGATTTGATTTGATTTGATTTGATTTGATTTGATTTGATTTGATTTGATTTGATTTGATTTGATTTGATTTGATTTAGATAGCAAATACATCATAAATTTTTTATAAAAAACAGGATGCTATTTCATTTTAGCATCCTGTTTTTGTATTTTATTATTTGACTATGCGCACTGGACGATTGCTTAGGCGACATAACAACTCATAGCCGATAGTACCATTAGCTTTGGCAACATCATCAACCAAGCGTTGTTCACCCCATAATTCTACAGCATCGCCAATGGATGCATTAAGACCTGTAACATCAATCGACATCATATCCATACTGACACGACCAAATAAATTTACAGTCTGGTCATTTACAACAACCGTGTTTGGGCTGACATAAGCCCGAGGATAACCATCACCATATCCAATTGAAACGATTGCGATATCCATTTCTTTTTCAGCAGTGACTGTTGAGCCATAGCCTACTTTTTCACCTGTATGAATATGATTCAAGGCAATAATTTCTGCACTAAAGGTCATGACTGGTTTTAAATCGAGGTCATGCACCGAGCGATCTGCAAAAGGAGATGCACCATACAGCATAACGCCTGGGCGAACATAGTCGAAATGAAGTTCAGGCCATTTGATGATGGCAGCAGAATTACAGCAAGAACATAAAATAGGAGCGCAAGCTTCACGAACCTGTAAAAATTGTTGTTTCTGCTGTTCGTTCATTGGATGATCATCGCTGTCTGCATTTGCAAAGTGCATGGCGAGGACACATTCAAAACCATCAGCCTTTAAGCTTTGAATGACATTAATAATTTCAGGAAATTTAAAACCAAGACGGTTCATGCCACTATTGAGCTTTACCCAGACTTTTAATTTTTTTTCTTGATATTGGGTTTTATATTGACGTAGCCAGTCGAGTTGCTGTTGATGGTGGATCATACATTCAAAATGATTGTCCAACACAATTTGCATTTCATCTTCGCTGAAGACACCTTCAATGAGGGTGACAGGTTGGTTAAATCCAAGTTGGCGAATCTCAATGGCTTCTTCTAGACATGCAACTCCGAATGCGTCAGATTGGGCAAGGGCAGAGAGGCTGTTTTCTAGGCCGTGACCATAAGCATTGGCTTTAACCATGCTGACTATTTTAGCTTTAGGTGCGAGCTGTTTAACTCTATTTAAATTATATTGTAAAGCATCTCGGTTAATTGTAACTGTTGCTTGGCGCACCTTGAAACTCCTTAAATGTTACTCATCATCATCAAATTGGTTGTAATATTCGGGTGAAAGATTACTAAAACGAGTATATTGCCCTTCAAAAGCCAAACGTACAGTACCAATTGGGCCATTACGCTGCTTGCCAATGATAATTTCGGCAGTACCCGCTTCTTTAGATTCTTTGTTATAGACTTCATCACGATAAATAAACATGATTAAGTCGGCATCTTGTTCAATTGCCCCCGATTCACGCAAATCCGACATAACAGGACGTTTATTTGGGCGGTTTTCCAGACTACGGTTAAGCTGTGAAAGAGCAATAACAGGGCAGTTCATTTCTTTGGCCAAGGCCTTTAAGCTACGTGAAATCTCACCAATCTCACCAACACGGTTGTCGCCCATACCCGGAACTTTCATGAGCTGTAAATAGTCGATCATGATACAACCGAGTTTTCCGCCATGTTGTTTTGCGACACGTCTGGCACGCGCACGCAATTCGGTTGGTGGTAAAGCAGATGAGTCATCAATATAAAGCTGCTTTTCTTGGAGTTGCAAAATAGTCCCTGTTACTTTTGACCATTCATCACTGTCAAGTTTCCCTGAACGTAAATGGCCTTGATGGACTTTGCCGTAAGAGGAAATTAAACGCATGGCAATCGAGTCTGCTGGCATTTCCATTGAAAAGACTAGAGCAGGTAAGTTACAGTTAAATAGAACACTTTCTATAAGGTTCATGGCAAATGTTGTTTTGCCCATAGACGGACGTGCTGCAACGATGATCATATCGCCAGCTTGCATACCAGAGGTTTTGTTGTCCAACTCTACAAAGCCTGTCGATAGACCTGTAATATTCCCTTCGAGCTGAGAGAGTTCGCTGAGTTTATTGAAGACATTCGATACGACAGCAGTAATGGGCTGAGGCCCTTCATTCTTTTTATTGTTATTGTGTTGTTCTGCGATGGAAAAAATATTCGTTTCAGCTAAGTCTAAAATTTCACTTACACTTCTGCCTTTTGTGTCATAAGCATTGAGTAAAATTTCATTACTTGCCTTAATCATGCTACGAAGTGTGGCAAATTCTCGAATTTTAGTTGCATATGTTTCTAGGTTATAAAAACTGGCAGGAGAATCAGACATAAGTTGCATCAGGTAGTCTTCACCACCGATAGCATCAAGTAAATTCTGTTTGACTAACCAATCATTGACGAGAACAGCATCATAAGGTGAGCTTTCTTGTGCAAGTTTATCAATGGCACGGAAAATATATTTATGACGTGTTGCATAAAAATCATTTTCATTCAGGATATCACTGACTTGTTCAAATGATTCAGCAACGGTCATTAGTGCCGCAAGTACCGCCTGTTCAATGGACAAGTTGTGTGGGGGTGTCCGAAATTCTTTCAATGGGCCTGTTTCTATGTTCTTGTTATCAGAAATAGGGGACTTTGCGGTTGTTTTGGCATTCGCCTGAGACATAAAGAACCTTGAGAACGATAAAGCGAAAAGAGAGAAAGATCTGTCTGCTATCTTAAAACAAAAGTTTAAAACTGCATAATCTTATTAACAATTCAAAAAACGGGATGAATCAGAAAAAACTATTAAAACGATTTGTTAGACATAAAAAAAGAGCATGCAAATGCATGCTCTTTTTTTTGCAGAGAATTACTCAGAAACGATAGTAACAAGTACTTCTGCAACAACATCATGATGCAATTGGATTGCGATGTTGAATTCACCAGTGTGACGAAGCGCACCGTTTGGTAAACGAACTTCTGCACGGTCAACATTTAGACCAGCATTCGTTAACGCGTCAGCGATGTCACGAGTACCGATAGAACCGAATAATTTACCTTCATCACCAGCTTTAGCAGTGATTACGATATTTACTTCGTTCAATTGGTCAGCACGCGCTTGAGCAGCAGCTAAAATTTCAGCTTCTTGTTTCTCAAGTTCAGCACGACGAGCTTCAAAAGCAGTTGTATTTGCTTCAGTAGCAGCTACAGCTTTACCTTGAGGGATAAGGAAGTTACGGCCGTAACCAGCTTTAACTGAAACTTTATCACCTAGTTTACCAAGGTTTTTAATGCGTTGTAATAAGATAACGTCCACAGCTCACCTCACTTACTTATGGTTGTCAGTGTACGGAATCAATGCCAAGTAACGCGCTTGTTTGATTGCAAGAGCTAATTGACGTTGATAACGAGCTTTAGTACCTGTGATACGGCTAGGAACAATCTTGCCGTTTTCAGTGATGTACTGTTTTAAAGTGTCGATATCTTTGTAATCGATGTACGCAACATTCTCAGCTGTAAAGCGGCAGAACTTGCGACGACGGTAAAAACGTGCCATTGATGTTCTCCTTATTACGCTTCAGCAGAGTCTTGAGCAACTTGAAGTGCTTCTTCACGTTGAGCTTTACGCGCACGTTTTTCTTCAGCACTCTTAGCAAGCAAAGACTCTTCAGTGATTGCGTGTTCACGACGGATGATAAGGCTACGAATAATTGCATCGTTATAACGGAACAATTCTTCTAGTTCGTCAAGAGTCGTTTGGCTACATTCAACATTCATTAAAATGTAGTGAGCTTTATGAATCTTGTTAATTGGGTAAGCCAATTGGCGACGGCCCCAATCTTCTAAGCGGTGAATTTGACCTTCAGCTTCTTTAATTTGTGAGATATAGCGTTCAACCATACCCACAACTTGATCGCTTTGGTCTGGATGTACCAATAGTACGATTTCGTAGTGACGCATTGTCAGCTCCTTACGGTTTATGCAGCCCCTAAAAATATATTTTAGAAGCAAGGAGTCTCGATAAATTATCGAGTCGCAAATTGCGAAGGCTGAATTTTATAAGATAAGGCGAGCTAACTCAAGGAAAAAGATGTTTATTTAGCAGACTTTTTTGAAAAACAAGGTGATGGTGATGAAATAAAGAAAAAGATGAAAATCTGTTTTATTGTAAAATGGATATGGAAAGATAAAAGTAGAGTGGAAAGTCCACTCTAGCTGATATCAAAAAATTGGTAAATGTGGGGCAGGAGATTGATAGCTAAAGCTGAAGCTTAGACTTAACGCAGTAATCAGAATGACTGAATACAAAAAGTAGCGTTTTGCCCAAAGCTGATTATTTTCCGCTTTAAAGCCAATAATCGATAAGTACACCCAATATGCACATAAAGCGTTAAAGGTGATTAAGAAAAAGACATTGGTATAGCCAAAGCAATATAACCCATTGAGTACCGCAGTAAATAAAAGTACATAAATTAAAGACTCAATCTTTGTACGCAATATAGAGCGGGCCACGGGCAAAATTGGAATGCCTGCTTTTTGATAATCATCAAAACGATAAATTGCAATTCCCCATGAATGAGGCATTTGCCAAAGTGCATACGCTAAAAAGACAAGTAAAGCGGCAACATCAAATTCATGGGATACAGCAGTGTAACCAATGACAGGAGGGCAGGCACCAGAAATGCTACCAATCACAGTTTGATGAATGGAAGAACGCTTTGACCATAAGCTATATAGGCAAACGTATACAATAAAACCAAGCACTGCAAAAGCAGTTGCATAGAGATTAACGAAGAACAGTAGGATGCCTAATCCAAGTGCACCTAAAATAGTGGCATAAATTAATGCAATTTTAGGTTCAACAGTTTTCTTTACTAAGGCGCGATTTTGTGTGCGTTCCATTTTATGATCGATGTCCTGATCGATAAAATTGTTGACGACACAACCAGAGGCAACAACAAGTGTTGTTCCTAAGAGTGTAAAGAAAAGTAAGAGGATATCTACAGCGCCTTGGGCGGCTAAAAAGAAGCCGCCCAAGGTGGTAACGAAGTTACCAAAGAGTATCCCTGGTTTAGTCAGGAATATGTACTTTTTTAGCATGACAACCAGTTTAGATCATCATGTTGTAATGTAGATAATTCATTACCCAAACCGAACCAATCAAAAGAATAGCTACAGTTAAGATCGTGTAGATAAATGCAATGACATTCCAACGTTGTTCTTCTGAAGAGTTCATGTGCAAGAAGAAAATTAATTGCACTAGAACCTGAACAATCGCAGTAATCCCAACAACTGCAAGTAATAAGCCACGGCCAAAACCGCCGCTCATCACCATTCCAAAAGGAATGATGGTGAGTACGATTGATAGGATGAAGCCAACAGTATATTGCTTCATGTTACCGTGAGATGCATCGGATGAATGATGATCATGACTCATGAGATAACTCCCATTAAGTAAACAACACTAAATACACAGATCCAGACGATGTCTAGGAAGTGCCAGAACAAGCTTAAGCAAGCTAGGCGACGTGTATTTGGTAGTGTTAAGCCATTTTTCTTGATTTGGAACATTAAGACAAGCATCCACACTAAACCAGAAGTTACGTGGATACCGTGTGTACCAACCAAAGTAAAGAAGGCAGTCAGGAAAGCACTGTGGCTCGGGCCGTGACCTTCAACAACAAGATGATGGAATTCGTTGATTTCCATGCCGATGAAGATCGCACCAAAAACCCAAGTCACAATCAACCATGTTAAAACGCCATTCACGTTATTTTTGTAACGTGCAAGTACCGCAAATCCGAATGTTACAGATGAAATCAAGAGTGCAAATGTTTCAATTAAAACATAGCTTAAAGATTCGCTGAACAAATCGAACGGGCTTGGTGTGCCTGCTGGTACGTGTGTATGTAATACAACGTATGCGATGAAGAGTGTACCGAATAAAATCAAGTCACTCATCAAGTAGGTCCAAAAACCAAAGACGGTGATGTCTGTATCATCGTGATGATGATGCTCGTCATGTCCGTGGTTTGCGTGATGAAGTACTTCAGCCATTGTCTTAGTCCTTCTTCAAGTGTTTTTCAAGGATGGCAAAGCGTTCGTTTTCAATGCGCTCAACTTCAGCAGCAGGAACGTAGTAATCTACTTTTTTAGTGTTCGAGCTGTTAATGAAGGTAATGATTGTTGAAACGAAAGCAAGTACAACAAGCCACCAAACATGCCATACCAATGCAAAGCCCATTACAGTGATTAACATTGCCAATGCAAAGCCCGCTGCGCGGTTAGTTGGCATATGAATATCTTCGTAGTGAGTTGGTTTTACATAAGCAACGCCATTTTCTTTGTCTAACCAGAAACGGTCGATATGTTCGCCATCTGGAATATGAGCAAAGTTATAAAATGGAGCAGGAGATGATGTCGCCCATTCAAAAGTACGAGCATCCCATGGATCGCCTGTGAAATCGATGTTTTGGTTACGTTGTAAGAAACCAACAACAATTTGCATTACGAAACAGATGATACCAAGTGCAACAAGTACTGCACCAAACATTGCGATTGCAACGTATGGATCCCATTCTGGGTTGTCATATGTATTCAAACGACGAGTCATACCCATGAAACCAAGGATATAAAGTGGCATGAATGCAAAATAGAAACCAATGAACCAGAACCAGAATGCTGCTTTACCCCATGCTTCGTTTAAACGCCAGCCAAACATTTTTGGCCACCAGTAGATGATACCAGCGAATAAGCCGAATACCACACCACCAATAATTACGTTATGGAAGTGAGCGATCAGGAATAAAGAGTTGTGTACAAGGAAGTCCGCAGGTGGAACTGCCATTAATACACCAGTTAAACCACCGATACCGAAAGTCACAAGGAAGCCAAGTGTCCAAAGCATTGGTGTAGTAAAGGTAATGCGACCTTTGTACATGGTGAATAACCAAGAGAAGATTTTCACACCAGTAGGAATCGCAATAATCATGGTCATGACACCGAAGAACGCGTTAACGTTGGCGCCTGCACCCATTGTAAAGAAGTGGTGAAGCCATACAATCAATGACAATACAGCGATTGCGACAGTTGCATACACCATTGTTTTGTAACCGAACAACGCTTTGCGAGAGAAGGTCGGTACAACTTCTGAGTAAATACCAAATGCTGGTAATACCAAGATATATACTTCTGGGTGACCCCATGTCCAAATCAAGTTCACATAAAGCATTGGGCTACCGCCAAGCTCATTGGTGAAGAAATGGAAACCGAAGTAACGGTCAAGTGTTAGCATTGCAAGTGTTGCAGTTAACACAGGGAATGTCGCAATTACAAGAACGGCAAACATTAATGCTGTCCAAGTGAAAATTGGCATATCCATGAGTTTCATGCCAGGTGCGCGCATTTTGATGATGGTTACAAAGAAGTTAACCCCCGTCAAAAGTGTACCTAGACCTGAAATTTGTAGCGACCAGATATAGTAGTCAACACCAACACCAGGAGAGTATTGAATACCAGAAAGAGGAGGGTAAGCCATCCAACCTGTTGCAGCAAATTCACCTAAAACAAGTGAAGCCATTACTAAACCAGCAGCACCAGCGAATGCCCAGAAGCTGAAAGAGTTAAGTAAAGGGAATGCAACGTCGCGAGCACCAATTTGTAAAGGTACTGCAATGTTAATCAGACCAGCAACAAGGCCCATTGCCACGAAGAAGATCATGATCACACCGTGAGCGGTAAAGATCTGATCGTAATGGTCAGGGTGTAGGTAACCTTCACCGCCGCCACGAGCAAGGAACAATTGTAAACGCATCATGAACGCATCAGCGAAACCACGAAGTAGCATTACAACTGATACAAAGATATACATGATACCAATTTTTTTATGGTCTACAGATGTAAACCACTCTTTCCAGAGGTATTCCCATTTTTTGAAATAAGTGATACCTGCAAGAACAGCAAACGCACCGATAGCCATGATAGCCATCGTTACAAGTACGATTGGTTCTTTGGGGATAGCACCCCATCCAAGTTTACCTAATAGCATGTCCATGTCTTATTCCCCTGCAGACGCTTCATGTTGCATGTTGGCATGAGAAGCATTTTGTTCTGCACCATGGTAATTGCTCATGTACTTGTCAATGACTTTCTTGAACAATCCAGTTTCAACTGAAGCATAGTAAGTTACTGGGTGTGGCTTAGTTGGGTATGGACCCAAACGTTCAGCTTCTGCAGCAGCAGCTTTTTCTTCAGGTGATTTGGCATCAGCTAACATACCTTCGATTTGGTGTTTAGAACGCTCACCATCACGTAGTGCTTGAAGCCCTGCAAAATCAAGGTTCTCTTTTTGAACAGCAGCGGCATTTATTTCAGTGCCTTTACCAGCTTTAACGTCAGCAACCCACTTATCGAAGTCTGCTTTTGTCACGCTGTGTGCTTTAAAGTGCATTTGAGAGAAACCATAACCACTATAGTTAGAAGAGAAACCACGGAATTCACCTGGTTCATTTGCTAACACATGTAGGTGGGTTTGCATGCCTGCCATTGCATAAATTTGACCTGCTAACTGAGGAATGAAGAATGAGTTCATTGTAAAGTCAGAGGTAATATGGAAGTGAACAGGTGTTTGCTCAGGGAAGCGTAACTCATTGACTGTTGCAATTTGTTGCTCTGGATATACGAATACCCATTTATATGGCTCTGCAATGACTTGAATATCAACAGGTTTAGTTGTTGCTTCAGCGTCAAGCGGGCGATATGGGTCATATTGGTGAGAACCCCACCACGCAATATAAGCAAGAATCGCAATAATAATGATAGGTACGCCCCAAACTACGATTTCAATAGTAGTTGAGTGTGCCCATGTAGGTTTATAGTCTGCATCTTTATTCGACGCGCGATATTTCCAACCAAACCAAAGTGCCATGATGATTGAAGGAATCACCACCAAAAGCATAAGATAGATCGCTGTCATCATGAGTCCACTTAGACCATGAGCGACAGGACCTTTTGAGTTTAGAAGTACTAAATCACCACCACACCCTGTTAAGAGTGCAGAAATCGTAGATAAAGACAATACAGCTAATATCGTTTGTCTCATTTTACAACCTCGGTGAAGAGTCCCATTTACATTTAGGAAGATGGGATAGCGATCATAGTGACGGATGCTCTTGTTGGATACTTTATTTATAAGAAAGTCATAACTTAAGCATACTGGCACCGCTACATTGTTGGGCATTATGCCCTATATTCATAAACTACGCCATATTTAGCGCGAGTAAAAAGAAGTTATTTAAATCCAATAGATTAAGTAGGATTTCAAAATGCAAAAATAAAAAATGAGATAAATCATTATCCTAAAGTCGAATTATGATTTAATCTCATTTCACGTATAAGCTTAATTTTGTCTATTAATTACCTTGGTTTTAGCCAATAGATCATGCAAAGTTTGTCGTTTTTTACCCAAAGCGAAAGCATAGTCTAGAATCGTAATTAATGGCATCGATAAAAAATTAAGAATAATAAAGACCACACTGCGTAATAAAAAGATGCGGGTGAGGTTCACTTTGCCTGAAGTTTGTGCATCTACAATCTGAATTCCCATGATTCGTTTGCCTAAGCTTTGCCCTGTTTTAGCAAGCAAAATTGCCTGAATCATTAACATAATGATGAGGTAAATGGCCATCGTTTGCCATGCTTGAGGTGAAATCAGGTCAAAGATCTGTTGTTGTGTTTGCGGATTAAAAGTCTGACGTTGAAGATCTAGAACTCTGTCTTTTGCTGCCTGATCCATCATAAATGAGGGGATGGCAAAAAAAGGAATCCATAGCATTAAATCAAAAATTTTTGCAAAAGCGCGCTTGGAAATAGATGCAAGAGCCTGATTTTGTTTGCGTACTTCTATACGGTGCGTATCTTGAGGCGAGAAGGTGTTCGGTATTTCCTGATAACCTTGCGGCTGGTAAATCAATTTGCCTTGTGTGAGCTCGCCTAGGGGCTTCCATTCGGTCATCCCTTGATGCCATGCAAGATCTGTAAGTAGAACTTGTTGGTTCGCTAACATTTGATTAATTTGTTCTAATGTATAAGGGCCGGCTTGCTGATTGTTTCGTGCCAAATAGATTTGCATATAAATATTTACTCTCAATCCAATAAAAAAGACCCAATGAATGGGTCTTTTTTAACATGTTTTAAGCTTTACTTAAAGTTGTTTGCTTTTTTCTTCTGCAAGAAAGAACCATGTATCTAATACAGAGTCAGGGTTCAATGATACAGATTCAATGCCTTGTTCCATTAACCATTGTGCAAGATCTGGATGGTCAGAAGGGCCTTGACCACAAATACCGATGTATTTGCCAGCTTTGCGGCAAGCATGAATTGCCATAGATAATAGGGCTTTAACAGCAGGGTCGCGTTCATCAAATAAATGAGAAACGATACCAGAGTCGCGGTCTAGACCAAGTGTTAATTGTGTCAAGTCATTTGAACCGATTGAGAAACCATCGAAGTGTTCAAGGAATTGTTCAGCTAACAATGCATTGGTTGGCAATTCGCACATCATGATCACTTTAAGGCCATTTTCGCCACGTTTTAAACCATTTTGTGCCAATAATTCGATAACACGTTTTGCTTCAGCAACGGTACGAACAAATGGAATCATGATTTGGATGTTGGTTAAGCCCATCTCATCACGTGCTTTTTTCAATGCGCGGCATTCAAGTTCAAAACAGTCACGGAAGTTTTCAGATACGTAACGGCTTGCACCACGGAAGCCCAACATTGGGTTTTCTTCTTCTGGTTCGTATAACTTACCACCGATCAAGTTTGCATACTCATTCGATTTAAAGTCTGACATACGTACAATCACTGGCTTGTCTGCAAATGCAGCTGCAAGTGTTGTAATCCCTTCAACCAGTTTTTCAACATAGAATTCAACTGGAGACGCATAACCTGCAGTACGGGTCATTACAGCTGCACGTGTTTCGCGCGGTAAGCTATCGATGTTGAGTAACGCTTTTGGATGTACGCCAATCATACGGTTGATGATGAACTCTAGACGAGCTAAGCCAATACCACCATTTGGAATTTGAGCAAAGTCAAATGCTCGGTCAGGGTTACCAACGTTCATCATAATTTTGAACGGAAGTTTAGGCATAGATTCGATAGAGTTGCGTTGGATTTCAAAATCTAACGCGCCTTCATAGATGAAGCCTGTATCACCCTCAGCACAAGAAACAGTAACTTCTTGACCATCTGTAAGGACTTCAGTTGCGTTGCCGCTACCTACAATCGCTGGTACGCCAAGTTCACGTGCAATAATTGCAGCATGACAAGTACGACCACCACGGTTGGTAATGATTGCAGCAGCACGTTTCATTACAGGTTCCCAGTCTGGGTCTGTCATGTCAGAAACAAGCACATCGCCTTCTTGGACTTTATCCATTTCTTTGATTGAAGTCACAATGCGAACTTTACCAGAACCAATGCGTTGACCAATTGAACGGCCTTCAGCAATCACAGTACCTTTTTGTTTTAATAGGTAGCGTTCCATTGTACTGACATTTTGACGGCTTTTTACTGTCTCAGGACGTGCTTGAACAATATAAATTTGACCATCATCACCATCTTTTGCCCATTCGATGTCCATCGGTGCATCGTAATGTTGTTCGATGATGAGCGCTTGTTTTGCAAGCTCATGTAATTCGTGGTCATTTAATGCAAATTGTTGGCGGTCTTGTTTTTCAACATCAACTACAACAACAGATTTACCCGCAGCAGCTTCTTCGCCATAAATCATTTTTTGGTGTTTAGAACCAAGATTACGACGGATAACAGCATGTTTGCTATTATTTAAAAGTGGTTTAGAAAGGTAGAATTCGTCAGGGTTGACCGCACCTTGAACAACCATTTCACCCAAACCATAAGAGGCAGTGATGAAAACAACATCACGGAAACCTGATTCGGTATCTAGGGTAAACATAACGCCCGCAGCGCCAGTTTCAGAGCGAACCATACGTTGTACACCAGCAGATAGGGCAACGATATCGTGCTTGAAGCCTTGGTGTACGCGATAAGAAATCGCACGGTCATTATAAAGTGAAGCAAAAACTTCTTTAATCGCGATAAGAATATTATCAATACCACGAATATTTAGGAATGTTTCTTGTTGACCTGCGAATGATGCGTCAGGTAAATCTTCAGCAGTAGCAGAAGAACGAACCGCTACCGCAATATCAGGATTCCCGTTAGAAAGTACTGCGAAAGCATCGCGCACTTCTTTTTCTAAAGCAGGAGTAAGTGGAGTTTCGACAATCCATTGACGGATTTTAGCACCCGTGATTGCAAGTGCATTTACGTCGTCTACATTCAGTTGATCTAGTTCAGCCTGAATTTTTGTATTCAATCCACTTTGTTCAAGGAATTCACGATAAGCAGCCGCTGTTGTTGCAAAACCACCCGGAACGGATACTCCTGCATTCGAAAGATGGCTGATCATTTCGCCTAAAGATGAGTTTTTACCACCCACCAATTCGACATCGTGTTTCCCTAATTTTTCCAGACCAATTACGCGCGCTTCCAAAGTAGTCTCTCCACTTTTGCAGTATGTGACTCATTACCTGATCAGATTAAAAACATAAGGCACTTAGTAGTTTTTTACTGTCAACTAAGCGATAGTTATGTAAGATGCGATTACTATAAAGAATATACGCTACTAAGACAAATATTTGAGGAGGTTTTTGATGGCTGAAGGTAAACAAATTAAACGAAGTGTGTTTTTTATTTCAGATGGAACCGCGATCACGGCAGAGACGCTTGGACATTCGCTTTTGGCTCAGTTTCCTAACGTAAACTTTGATATACATATCATTCCGTATATCAGCACGGAAGAGGCAGCCATGAAAGTTGTGGCTGAAATTAATGCGTGTGAACATGAAGATGGCAAATTGCCATTGGTATTTGATACTTTAGTCGACCAGAATGTTCGAGATATTATAAATACTGCAAATGCTGTAAATTTAGACGTTTTTGAAGGTTTGATCAGCAAGCTTGAACAAGAGCTTGGAACACCTCCAACAACGCTCATTGGTCAGACCCATGCAGTGACAGACTCTGAATATTATAAAGCGCGTATTGATGCCGTTCACTTCGCACTGGATAACGATGATGGTGCAAGAACACGCCATTATGACAAAGCTGATATTATCCTGATTGGTGTTTCTCGTTCAGGGAAAACGCCAACATCAATTTATTTGTCATTACAATTTGGGATTCGTGTGGCAAATTATCCACTTACAGAAGAAGATCTGGATGATAACCGTTTGCCTGCGGTGCTGAAACAGCATAAAAATAAACTGTTTGGTTTGATGATTGATGCTGATCGGTTGGTTGCAATTCGTACAGAACGTAAGGCAGGTAGCCGTTATGCAAGTTTTAACCAGTGTCAAATGGAACTACGTGCTGTAGAGGGAATTTATATCTCAGAAGGTATTCCGTATTTGAATGTATCTGAAATGTCGATTGAAGAAATTTCGACACGTATTCTACAAATGACAGGACTTAAACGCCGTATCGGTTAAGCGATATCTAATGATCGTGACACATGCTAGATAGGCGTTTAACCAGAATATTTGAATAATAGCGATGCTATACAGAAAATCTGGACTTGATTTCAAGTAGGGCATAAACGCAAAAGCGCTGATCATTGGTCAGCGCTTTATTTTTAATGGACGTTGTTATTTGCCGTAGCGACTAATCGCCAAACCTTCGGTGCTAATATCGGTTTTATTTTGGAAAATAATATCGCTGAGTAGTTTTCCTGAGCCACAAGACATTGTCCATCCTAAAGTACCATGTCCTGTGTTGAGGAATAGATTTTTGAACTTGGTTTCGCCAATAATCGGGGTGCTGTCTGGGGTCATTGGGCGTAAGCCTGTCCAGAAAGTTGCTTGTTTAACATCCCCACCCGGGAAAAGATCATTCACCACCATTTCGAGTGTTGCACGACGGTTTGGATTTAAACGTAAATCAAATCCACCTAATTCAGCCATACCGCCTACACGAATACGATTGTCAAAGCGAGTGACTGCAATTTTGTAGGTTTCGTCTAACACCGTAGATTGAGGTGCAAGGGTTTCATCAACAATTGGCACTGTAATTGAGTAACCTTTTACAGGATAAACAGGAACGTCTAATCCGAGTGGTGCAATAAAATCACGACTATAACTGCCAAAAGCCAGTACATATTTGTCTGCTTTGAGAACTTCATTTCCTACTTTTACACCAATAATTTGGTCGTTTTCCCAAAGTAGGTTGCTCACGTCCTGATTAAAGCGAAATTCAACGCCTAATCCTTCGGCAATCTTCGCTAATTTATTGGTGAATAAATAACAGTCACCTGTTTCATCATTTGGTAAGCGTAAGCCACCTGTTAAATGGTCTTTGGCCTGAGCGAGAGCAGGTTCTACCGAAGCAAGTTGATCGGGTGTGAGCATTTGATGCGGAACATTACATTCTTCAAGGACTTTAATGTCGCGTTGTACTGCTTCGAGTTGTGCTTCGTTACGGAAAAGTTGCAGTGTTCCACCAGAACGGTTTTCGTAAGAAATGCCTGTTTCTTTGCGTAGTTCACGCAGGCAGTCACGGCTATATTCGGCAACACGAGTCATGCGTTCTTTGTTAATGGCATAACTTTCAGCGTTACAGTTGCGTAGCATTTGCGCCATCCACTGTAGTTGCCAGAGCGAGCCATCTAAACGAATTGCTAAAGGGGCGTGGCGTTGAAACATCCATTTGATTGCTTTGAGTGGAATACCTGGTGCAGCCCAAGGCGTAGAGTAGCCAGGTGAAATCTGCCCTGCATTACCAAAGCTAGTTTCTTCGGCAGGATTAGGTTGTCGATCTAGGACAGTGACTTTAGCACCTTGTTTCGCAAGATAATATGCACTGGTTGTTCCAATAACACCGCTACCTAAGATGATGACGTGCATCCTAATCCCTCTATTTGGTTTTATAGTTGATTTTGCTAGTATAGAGATAGATAATGAGTTTTTTTCACTGATTTTAAGATTAAAACCAGTGAATTTTCCGATATTTTTACTGTTAAAAAACGCTTTTAAAGGGGAATTTCATGCGTACATTGGATCGTACAGATCGCCTGATTTTGAGTATTTTACAACATGAAGGCCGTATTGCCATTAGCGAGTTGGCATCACGGGTTAATTTGTCGACGACACCATGTTCAGAGCGTGTGAAACGCTTAGAACGAGATGGTGTCATTATGGGCTATTATGCACGGGTTAATCCAGCCTATGTCGATAAAAATTTGCTGGTTTTCTTGGAAATTAAACTGTCTGCAAAATCGGGTGATGTATTTGATCGTGTTGCAGCAGACCTTGCGGAAATTCCAGAAGTTTTAGAATGTCATCTCATCTCTGGTGAGTTTGATTATTTGGTTAAAGCACGTCTAAAAGAAATGAGCGCTTACCGACGCTTATTGGGGGATTTGCTGAAAAAGTTACCTGCTTCAGCATCATCCCATAGTTACGTGGTGATGGAAGAAATCAAGGAAACACTTTATTTGGAAGTCACCTGATAGGGGCGTTTGGCACTTTCTGTATACGCCACGGCATTGTGCGGGTGTAAGCTTTCCTGATGTTCTATCCGAACAGACCATTGGGTGAAAAACTCAGAAAGACTGAGGTGTAAACGTCTTGCTGCATCTTCAACAAACATTAAATTTTGTCCATTTAAGTAGGCAAATGCCTGTTCATCTTGACGTTTAACAGCCGTTTGTGTGGCAGTTTTCAAGGTTTGTTCGGCTAATGTAATTACAAAATTGGGGTCAAAGGTCTGTTCGGGGCTGTCATGTTGAATAGAAATGGTCGCAATACTGCGTTGGCTATGTGGTGTTGCTAAAGATGTATTGTCTTTTAGCCAGTCGATGATTTTGGGTTTGGAAAGATTTTCTTTGTGATGAAATTCTTGCTCAAAATGCGCTGTAATAAGCTGACGTGATAATGCTGCCGAACAAGGACACGTGGAAGAGTAGCTGATATCAAGTGTATAGCCGAGTCTAAATTCATCATCTTGTAGTGTTGCTTCAAGTGTAATCGGATAGGCTTTCCATCCAAATAAATGGGCTGTTTTTAATGCTGCATGTTGGACAAGTAAATTAAATTGACAACGAAATTGAGCAGCGGTCACATCACAATCAAGATGACTTTCAACCATATTTTTTAATAGCTGATGGATGGAGGATGTCGAGAGTTGCTCTAACTGCTGCAAATGTTGGTAGAGCCTTGACATGTGAATTCCCTTGACGTGTCCATTTGGTAAATTAACAGCCAAATCAATTTTGCAAGCAATGCTTTGTGGCGCATGTGGTTGCTGGATGTAGAGGGGTAAATCAATCCCTTGCATTCCCACCCAAGATAGTGCGGTTGGATGTGTTGGCGTTTGATCTTTTGAAATATCTGGAAATGAGGTATTCATAATGAAATTACGCATCCTCGTTCCAGTTTTGAAAAGGGTTGGGAAGCTGTTGCCAAGCCTGAACGCCCAAAGCCATTTCTTCATCGGTTAGGAGACATTGATTAAGCCCTTGAATTAAAATATCTTGTTGCATATCAATCCCAATAAATACAATTTCCTGACGTGCATCACCGACGGTATGTTCCCAACTTTTTGAAATATCAGCTAAAAATTCTTCATCTTGAGGCCATTCTTCGGGTGGAATGCATGCCCACCATTGTCCCGCGATTTCCTGCCTTGCCATAGCACCTGCATGTGACCACATGCCTGCTAAAGTCGGATGGCTGGCCAGCCAGAAAAATCCTTTGGAGCGTAAAACGCCGTGCCATTCGGTCTGGATAAAATCGTGAAAACGCTGAGGGTGAAAAGGACGACGGGCACGATAGACAAAATTTTTGATGGCATAGGTTTCAGTTTCAGGTGTGTGATGACCCCGTAATTCTTGTAACCAGCCAGAAGCCTGTGATGCCTTTTCAAAATTAAAGAGACCTGTGTTGAGTATTTGATCAAGTTGAACCCGACCAAATTGTGCGATCTGAATTTTCGCTTGAGGATTTAAACGCTGTAGAATTTCAATGAGTTGTTCTTTTTGGCTTTCGCTAATAAGATCTGTTTTATTCAAAACTAAAACGTCACAAAACTCGATTTGGTCAATCAATAAATCAACCACATTGCGTTGGTCGGTTTCCCCTAATGATTCACCGCGTTCAGATAACAGATCGGTAGAGTAATAATCCCGAATAAAATTATAGGCATCAATGACCGTTACCAAAGTGTCAAGTTGAGCAAAACTGTTGAGTGCTTGCTGCTGTTCATCTGTAAAAGTGAAGGTTTCAGCGACAGGAAGTGGCTCTGAAATGCCTGTTGATTCAATCACTAATTGGTCAAAACGGTTTTCCAGTGCGAGGCGTTTGACTTCAATAAGCAGGTCTTCACGTAAAGTACAACAAATACAGCCATTACTCATTTCTACCAGTTTTTCATTGGTTCTCGAAAGTTCAGATTGTCCTTGTTTGACCAGTGCGGCATCAATATTCACCTCTGACATATCATTGACAATGACCGCAATTTTTCGCCCTTCACGATTATTTAAAATGTGATTTAACAGTGTGGTTTTACCTGCGCCTAAAAAACCAGACAGTACAGTGACAGGTAATTTAAAAGAAGGAGATTGCGTATTTGATTGCATAAGGAAGAATGGCCAAATGATATGAAAGAGTAAATGTTATGTTATAATATAACATTTATCAAGATCAAAAAAAGCAAGGATATATAGATGGGTTTTTAGGCGAAGAAAAGGTGGCAATGAGGCTGTCATTACTTGTGTCTGTTGTATCGGGAGACTGATTTGAAGCTATGGATGCACAAATGCTTACGACTGAGTCATATATAGCGCAAGCATTTCTGAGGATATAAGCCGTAAGATTTATGATTAAGGAATGCTTTCTGCACAAGGTGAGCTATGCCAAGTGTGGTCGACCCCCCACGTGCGAAAGCCTTGTGTATCGATATGAATTTGACCTGTGCTATATACACCAACGCCCATGTTGAGGGCTTTGCCGTGTTGCTGCCAAAATTTACATAACTGGCGTTTATTTTGTTCAATAAATTGTTGATCTAACACTGACGGTTGTGGAGGGCCGATACGAAAATCGATGGCGTTATTGTTTAAATGACTGGATGATTTTGCACCGCCTGCGCAGCGGTTGAGTTCGGCTGGGCGATAGGTTGAAGTGAGTTCGATATCGGAAATAATTTGTTGCTGCAATAAGGTATTTAATATTGTTAATGTCGGGAGGGCATTGTTCCAAAGTGTTGGTTCTGGAACGCTAAATTGTTCGCTATTACACTGTTGCCAGTTACGTGCGGAACGGAAAAATTGCTCATCGGGTACAGGTAAGGTGACTTGGTGTTGGGAAAGAAAGTTCTTATATTCAACGATCTGCTGTAAGTGATTGTTTTGTGATAGCCAGCTTTGGTAATCAATTGATGCAGGGGTATTGAGTGGAATATGTGAGGCCTGACGTGCAGGAAGTGTTGTTGGGAGTAATACGGAAGGCGAATTGGACTTTGGATGAGGTTGAGATGATACAGAAGTCGGCGGATAAGAATGACAACCATAAATGGTCACACAGCAAATGAAAAGGCTAAGTTGACGTGAAAATTGCATCTTATTCTCTGTATCAGGTATCCATTGATGTTATAGTATAACAAAAATAAAATCACAGATTCTTAAAAACAGCATGATTCGTTAAAAGAACCATGCTGAATATGAGGTTATGCTTTTGAATTTTCAGAAAGGTGATGAATATCCATTAATAACTTAAAGTTTTCGAGCCGTTTTTGTTTATCGTAAATATCACAGGTAAAAATAAGCTCGTCAGCTTGTGTGCGTTCAAGTAATTCCTGCAAACCTTTTTGTACCGTTTGTACAGAGCCAATTTGGGCAACTCCATAAAAACCGTTTACAGCTTGTCGTTCAGGTTCAGACCATAAATTTTGCATCGACTCTACGGGTGGTTTAAGTTTTAGGCTTTCTCCTCGGAAGAGGGCCAAAATACGTTGATAGGCGCTTGAGGCGAGAAATTGTGCTTCTTCATCGGTTTGGGCGACAACCGAAGGTACACCGATGGCAACATACGGAGCAGATAAATATTGTGATGGCTGAAAATTATCACGATAGACCGCCAAGGCTTGATCAAGCAAACGGGGTGCAAAATGGGAGGCAAAGGCATAGGGTAAGCCTAATTTTGCAGCCAGTTGGGCGCTAAACAGACTTGAGCCAAGTAGCCATACAGGGACATGTGTTCCCTGACCTGGGGTTGCGGTAATTTGCTGTTTGGGGCGTGGAGTATCAAAATAATTCAGGATTTCCTGAACATCTTGCGGAAATTGATCTTCAGTTTCGAGTCGTCCACGACGCAAGGCACGCATGGTGATAGGATCTGTTCCCGGTGCACGTCCTAGACCCAAATCAACTCGATCAGGAAATAATGTTGCCAGAGTACCAAATTGTTCAGCAACAATCAGTGGGGCATGGTTGGGTAGCATAATACCGCCAGAACCAAGCCGAATATGTGAGGTGTGATTGAGTAAATGTGCGAGTAACACACTTGTTGCAGAACTGGCAATTCCATCCATGTTGTGATGCTCTGCCAGCCACAATCGGCGATAGCCTAGTTGTTCTGCATATTGAGCCAAAGTGACACAATGTTGCAGTGTGTTTTGAATGCTGTCCTGTTCTCGAATTGGAGCAAGTTCCAAAATAGAAAAGGCAGTTGAATTTAGCTGTTTCATATAAAAAAATGGAGTTGTTGTTTAGGGCAACATACTCCATTTTGCGTATGAATTTAAGCGTGTTTGTTGTAAAGATACCATTGCCGATATGTCATGAATCGTTACCTTCAAACGATGCTTTTATCTTAACGATAGTAATGGTGTTTGTGATGACGGCGGTGATGGTTGTAGCGGTTATCATGGCTATAATAGTCACGTTCAGCACGTTTATCATTTGCAATACGATTACCTAATGCAGAACCACCCGCAGCACCAACCGCAGAGCCGATTAAACCACCGTTACGACCGCCCATGCTGTTCCCAACGCTGTAACCTGTTGCACCACCTACAGCACCGCCAATTGTTGTTGATGTACGGTTACGTCGATCACTGGCGATTGCTGCACCTGCGCCACCACCAACTGCGGAACCAATCAGCGCACCACTGCTACCACCAACATGACGGCCAACGGTTGTCCCAACAACACTACCGAGTGCGCTTGTAAGTGCTACATCGGTTGTGCTACCTGCATGTGTTGTTTGAGTTAGTGCTGTTGTTGCTAAAGCTGCTGTCATTAATATCGCAGTAAAAGTTTTCATGTTCTCTCCATACCAAAGGGTATTTTCATTGCTAGAAAAAGTAACAAAATACTTCTGATGGATAATGGAGATGATCGTGTTAATTGATTACTTTCAGTTAAACTATGTAATTTTTATATTAAAATAATTTATAGAATTGAGAAAATAATTACAAAGTGGTTGGAAATTGTGCAATCACGTTTTATCTGTGAAGATTTGTTTTTGTCTGTGATGTTGCCAGTGCTAACGGAATAGATGCGCATGAAAATCAAATGAAATCGTGGATGATCTTATTGGGGAATTATGGGCTGTGTATATGAAAATGAGAGCAGAATGGGTACACTATGCTTGATTTGAAATTATATGATTTCATCCCTTTTTAATGAAATCTTGCCTGAATTTGAGATATTTTGACAATGAAAGAAACATTGCGGTTACGCTTAGACCAACTCACAGACCGTCATGAAGAGTTAACGGCTTTACTTGCTGATGTAGAGGTCATTTCGGACAATAAGCGTTTTCGTGCATTATCACGTGAGCATAATGACTTAACTGAAATCACGGATGTCTGGAAACAATATCGTCAGGCAGAAGAAGACATTGAAACCGCACAAAGCATGTTGACCGATCCTGATTTTAAAGACATGGCTCAGGAAGAAATCAAAGAAAATAAAGCCTTGTTGGAACGTTTAGACGCTGAACTCAGTATTTTAATGATTCCTAAAGACCCAAATGACGCCAATGCAGCGTATTTAGAGGTTCGAGCAGGAACAGGTGGTGACGAGGCGGCAATTTTCTCGGGTGATTTATTCCGTATGTATAGTAAATATGCTGAATCACAAGGTTGGCGTATTGAAATTCTTTCTGAAAATGAAGGCGAACATGGCGGATACAAAGAGGTGATTTGCCGTGTCGATGGTGACGGTGTTTATGGTCGCCTAAAATTTGAAAGTGGTGCGCATCGTGTACAACGTGTCCCTGCAACAGAGTCACAAGGGCGTGTACATACGTCTGCCTGTACTGTAGCGATTTTGCCTGAAGTTGATGTCGATACCACTGTAGAAATTAACCCGTCAGAGTTACGTATTGATACCTACCGAGCATCGGGTGCAGGTGGTCAGCACATTAACAAAACAGATTCAGCGGTACGTATTACCCATATTCCAACGGGTGTTGTGGTTGAATGTCAGGATGAGCGCTCACAGCATAAAAACAAGGCCAAAGCGATGGCGTTGTTGGTGTCACGTTTAGAAAATGCAAAACGTGCAGCTCAAGAAACAGCAACTTCTGAAATGCGCCGTGACTTGGTAGGTTCGGGAGACCGTTCAGAGCGTATTCGTACCTATAACTATCCGCAAGGACGTATGACAGATCATCGTATTAATTTAACTTTATATAAGTTAGATGCCATTATGGAAGGTGATTTGACTGAATTACTTGATAGCTTACATCGTGAATATCAGGCAGATCAGTTGGCGTTGCTTGCACAGGAAAATGGCGGTTAATGAATATTGCCCAAGCCTTAAACTTGCGTGGTGAAGCGGACAGTTACGAACGTCAGGAAGCAATGTGGCTACTTGCACACATTTTAGAAATGAATGCGTTGGCGTTAAAACTACGTTTGATGGATCAACTTGATGCCGAGCATGAACAGCAATATTTACAAGGTTTAATGCGTTTATCAAAAGGTGAGCCGTTGGCGTATGTCATTGGTTCACAGCCATTTTGGACATTAGACTTAAATGTTACGGCTGACACTCTTGTTCCTCGGCCTGATACGGAAGTATTAATTGAAACGGTTTTGGCACTAGATTTGCCTTTTTCTGCATCTGTTGTAGATATGGGAACGGGTACAGGTGCCATTGCACTGGCATTGGCCAGTGAGCGTCCAGATTGGCGTGTCCTAGCGACGGATATTTATTATCCAACGCTAGAAGTTGCACAGGGGAATGCTTTAAAGCATGGGTTAAATCAGGTGGAATTTATATGTAGTGCTTGGTTTAATGCAATTCCTAGCCAAAAGTTTGATTTGATTGTTTCTAATCCACCGTATATTGATGCAGAAGATATTCACATGCAGCAATTGCACCATGAACCACGTCGTGCATTGGTTGCACCTGAACAAGGGTTGGCAGATTTGCGTGACATCATTGTGCAAGGTAAAAACTGGTTAAACCCAAACGGTTGGATTGTGCTCGAACATGGCTATGATCAGGCAAAAGCAGTTCAAGCGATTTTCGGAGAAGCTCGATTTAGCCATATCCAGACAGTGCAGGATTATGGAAATAATGATCGGGTGACTTTGGCGCAGTGGTGTGATCAATTGGTCTTAAATTAATATAGTTTATTGTTATTTATTGTTTTTTCTGTAAATTGGATTTTTCTTCTGGAAATTCACCACACGAAAAGACTTGTGGTATACTTAACACAAACAGTGTACATCATGACAACATGAACTGAACACTATGAAATAAGAGCTGCATCGACATGCAGCTTTTTTAATTTTTGGTTAGCTATCGTTCTGCATAACTCGGTGGCATTTGGTCTACATCGTTTGTTGGTTTTCGTCAACAAATGCAAAATTATTGTCTTGCTGTTCTTGATTCAGGTTAAAGCATGAGCAGGGTAGGCAGTTTTATCAAGGGCTATATATGGCGACTCCTCAATCTTCTTCTGGTTTACTTGAGCGTTTGTTTAAATTAAGTGAAAACAAAACGACATTAAGAACAGAAATATTGGCAGGCGTAACCACATTCATTACGATGTGTTACATCATTATTGTCAATCCAATGATCCTTTCTACGACAGGTATGGATCATGGTGCAGTTTTTGTTGCAACCTGTATTGCAGCAGCAATCGGTTGTCTAGTGATGGGATTAATTGCAAATTACCCAATTGCACTTGCACCAGGTATGGGACTCAATGCGTATTTTACCTATTCTGTTTGTTTGGGAATGGGTGTGCCGTGGCAAACTGCACTAGCTGCTGTTTTCATTTCAGGTATTGTTTTTGTTTTAATCAGCTTTCTTAAGATTCGTGAAGCCATTGTCAATGCAATCCCAATGTCGCTTAAATTTGCAATTGGCGGTGGGATTGGATTATTCCTTGCACTTATTGGTTTAAAAAATGCAGGATTGATTATCCACAATGATGCAACACTGGTTGGTCTGGGAAGTCTAAAACAGCCAACAGGACTATTAGCACTGTTCGGATTTTTAATGATTGTAGTGATGCATCATTTTCGTGTTCGTGGTGCGATTATTATTAGTATCCTTTCGATTACAGTGTTGGGTTCTCTTTTAGGATTAAACAAATTTCAAGGTGTTGTTGGCGAAGTCCCATCAATTGCACCGACTTTCTTGCAAATGGATTTTCATGGTCTGTTTACTGCAAGTATGGTTGGCGTGATCTTTGTTTTCTTCTTGGTGGACTTGTTTGACTCTACAGGAACCCTAGTGGGGGTTGCACATCGTGCTGGTTTACTTAAAGACGGTAAACTTCCTCGTTTGAAAAAAGCCTTGTTTGCAGATTCATCCGCTATTATTGCGGGTGCAGCATTGGGAACATCATCTACAACGCCTTATATTGAATCGGCATCTGGTGTTGCTGCGGGTGGTCGTACTGGTCTAACTGCGGTCGTCGTTGCGATTTTATTCCTTGCTTGTTTGTTCTTTGCTCCATTGGCGCAATCTGTTCCAGGATTTGCAACTGCACCTGCTTTGATTTTTATTGGTGTATTAATGATTCAGGGGATTGTGAATATTGAATGGCAAGATATTACCGAAGCAGTTCCTGCATTTTTAACCATTGTTTTTATGCCTTTTGCTTATTCGATTGCGGATGGTATTGCAATGGGCTTTATCAGCTATGCACTCATTAAACTATTTACCGGTAAAGTCAATACTGTGCCATATATGGTGTGGATTGTTGCGGTACTTTGGACGATTAAGTTTGTTGCATTTGGCGGTTAATTTTTAATTTAAATTAGGGGTGTAAACTTAGTTTGCACCCTTTTTATTTTCAGGAGATGACATGAATCACGCTGAGTTGATTCGCGCTTTGCCTAAAGCGGAGTTACATGTACATATTGAAGGTACATTTGAACCAGAGTTAATGTTCGCGATTGCAAAACGTAATCAGGTTGATATTCCTTTCAAAAGTATTGAAGAAGTTAAACAAGCGTATAACTTCCATAACTTACAGTCATTTTTGGATATTTACTATGCAGGTGCAAATGTTCTAATTGTCGAACAAGACTTTTATGATCTTGCATGGGCGTATTTTGAAAAATGTCACGAAGACCATGTGGTTCATACCGAAATGTTCTTTGATCCACAAACCCATACAGAACGTGGAATTGCCTTTGAGACTGTCTTGAATGGCTTACGCCGTGCTTGTCAAGATGCGCAAACCAAGTTAGGTATTAGCTCTGAGTTGATCATGTGTTTCTTGCGTCATTTAAGCGAAGAAGATGCATTTAAGACATTAGAACAGGCATTGCCATATAAAGATGTAATCGTGGGTGTTGGGCTAGATTCGAGTGAAGTCGGTCATCCACCTGCTAAATTTGAGCGTGTGTTTGCAAAAGCACGTGAAAATGGTTTCCTGATTGTTGCTCATGCGGGCGAAGAAGGTCCAGCAGCGTATGTATGGGAAGCTTTAGATTTGCTTAAAGTCAACCGTATTGATCATGGTGTTCGTTCTGAAGAAGATCCGCAATTATTAGAGCGTTTGGTGAAAGAGCGCATGCCGTTAACAGTATGTCCTTTAAGTAACTTAAAACTTTGTGTTGTTGACGATATGGCACAGCACAATATTAAACGTTTGCTTGATCAGGGCTTATGTGTGACGGTGAATTCAGATGATCCAGCGTATTTTGGTGGATATATGAATGATAACTTCTTTGCGATTACCGAAGCATTAAATCTGAATGAAGCTGAATTGAAGCAATTGGCGATTAACTCGTTTGAAGCTTCGTTCTTAAGTGAAGTAGAAAAAGAAAAGTGGATTAATCAAATTCACGCACTTTAAAAATATAAAAAGGCATTTCAAATTGAAATGCCTTTTTTTTTGATTTTACTTGTCTGATTGGCGAGTCATACTGCGCAATATATTATCTTTATCAATAAAATGATGTTTAAGTGCAGCTAAAATATGTCCTACAACAACAAATCCAGCAATCCATGAAAGATAAACATGGATCGGTTTTACAATCGCCATTAATTCAGGGTTGGGCTGAATTAAAGTGGGCAGGTTAAACAGATATAAAACAGGCACAGGGTATCCAGCTGACCAGCTAAATAAACAACCTGTGATTGGTAGGGCAACCAGAATAAGATAAAGTGCCAAATGACCTAAATGCGCAAAAAGCTTCATGGAAGGTGACATGCTGTCTGGTAAGGCTGGCACAGGGTGAGTGTAGCGCCAGAAAATACGAATAACGACCAAAAAGATAATCGTCGTTGCAATACTTTTATGCAGTGTGATGACATCGGCTTTAAAAGCTCCATCAGTTGCATAGCTTAAAAAATTACCGCTATAAAATCCAAGAATCCATGCAGCGATAAAAATAATGGCCATGACCCAATGGAGAACTTGAGCCGTGCGGGTGTAATATTGGGGTTTGCTATTATTCATAGGGCAGACTCTTTATAAAGTGGTGAGCAAGTTGACTTAAAGTATAGAAATATAGGAAGAAATACTAAAGCATGCAAATATGACTGTAGTGTTGCATTTATGAAATGACCTGGATGCTATTTGGCGTATAAATTGTACGTTTATCCTATTTTGAATGAGGAAAATGTAAAAAATAAATTTCCTAAGGAAAGAATCAGGCAAAATAGCTTTTTTCCCAAAATGATTTTACAGGACAAACGAGCATGAAAAAGAATTTATTGATATTGGCGCCATTTGCTTTTCTATTATCGGCATGTGCGACAGATGGTACCATGAATGGTGGTATGGGAACGGCTTCTCCTTATGGTGCACAGGCGGAGCAATTGGGAATGACTGCCATTAAAATTGCTGTGAATGCGAAATGTACAACAGAAATAAACCAATTACCTGCATGGAAAATGATTAGCAAGACATTAACTTCTGATCAACAACAAACGATTCAAACAAATGTTTGTGGCTGTGTAAGTGATAAAGCTCCAGAAAGCGTAACAGCCGTTGATTTGGCAACTGCTGCACTTGATCCTGCTGCACGTACTACAATTGTGACAAATGCAGTAAGTCGCACAATTGACCAATGTGTTGCAGAAGCGATGAAATAAAATGTTGATGCATACCCGAGTTGCTGGAGTGGATGAGGCTGGACGTGGCCCATTGGTTGGTTCTGTGGTTGCGGCAGCTGTAATTTTAGACCCTGAAAAACCGATTTTAGGATTAAATGATTCTAAAAAATTGACAGAAAAGAAAAGAGAAAAGCTCTTTATTGAAATTCAGGAAAAAGCGTTGGCATGGTCGATTGCTGAGGCGACACATACTGAAATCGACGAGCATAATATTTTACAGGCAACTTTTCTGGCAATGCGCAGAGCCGTGGAAGGGTTAGCTCAAATTCCAGATAAAGTACTTGTTGATGGTAATCAGATTCCTAAAGGAATTGAGATTGCATGTGAAGCGATTGTTGGGGGAGATGCATCTCATCCTGAAATTAGTGCTGCAAGTATTTTGGCTAAAGTAACACGTGATCGACAAATGCAGGAACTCGATGCGCGCTATCCACAATATGGTTTTGCGAAGCATAAGGGTTACCCAACGAAAGCACATTTTGAAGCAATTGCACAACATGGTGTAATTGATGAACATCGCCGTAGTTATGCGCCAGTGAAACGAGCGCTTGGGTTGTAAGCTTTTTAAGTCACTAAAAGAAAAGCGATCCTTAGAAAGGATCGCTTTTCTTTTTAATGATCCGTGAATTCAGAAGAAATCATCGGATACAATCATTAGCGATTATATTTATCTTGATTGTATTCATCATTGTAAAATGATGGTTGATAGTCTTGATCAAGATTTTGTAGGTGTTCGTGCATTGCGCGTTCATGTTGAATACGCTGGTATATCTCTTCACGATGTACTGATACTTCTTTGGGAGCGTTAACACCAATGCGAACTTGGTTACCTTTAACACCAAGTACTGTCACACTGACTTGATCCCCAATCATTAAAGTTTCTCCGACACGTCGAGTCAGAATCAGCATGTTTGTCTCCTTGCTAAATGCTAAACCTGCATTGCTGTCATGCAAAATTTAAACCACAACCTCAAAAGAGAATACTTAAAGGATGTTTGTTGATCACAAAAGCTGTGACTTATGACAAATATTAAAAATATTCTCTAAATATTAATCGCTAATATAACAGAGCCACTCTATAGAAAATAGAGTGACTCAGGTTTTTTATTGTACATCCCTCAAAAAAATGAAGGATTCGAGGAAAAAATTAAGCGCGAGCGCTACTTTCCCCGTGTTCACGGTCTAAACCGAAGGCTGTGTGTAGGCTACGAACAGCCAATTCTAAATAATTTTCTTCGATTAAAACCGAGATTTTAATTTCAGAAGTTGAGATCATGAGAATGTTAATGCCTTCTTCTGCCAAAGCGGTAAACATTTTGCTTGCCACACCTGCATGTGAACGCATACCAACACCCACAATAGAAACTTTCACGATGTCATCACGTGTTGTAACTTCACGCGCGTTAATTTCTTTAGCAATATTGGTTAAAGTTGCTTTTGCTTTTGCAAAATCGGTGCGGTTGACTGTAAATGTAAAGTCTGTTGTACCATCTTCTTCGATGTTTTGTACAATCATGTCAACTTCAATGTTTGCAGCACCAATTGGAGAAAGAATTTTTGAAGCAATACCTGGTTCATCAGGTACACCTAAAATGGTGAGTTTCGCTTCATCACGATTAAATGCGATACCAGAGATAATAGGCTGTTCCATAGTGTCTTCCGCTTCAGTGGTAATTAGTGTGCCAACGTTTTGTTTGAAATCTTCATCAAAAGCGCCATCATTGTCATTATCAAAGCTTGATAAGACACGAAGAGGAACCTGATATTTTCCAGCAAACTCAACAGAACGAATTTGTAATACCTTTGAGCCTAAAGATGCCATTTCTAGCATTTCTTCAAAGGAAATACGATCAACTTTCTTGGCTTTAGGTGCTACGCGAGGGTCAGTTGTGTAAACACCATCTACATCGGTGTAAATCTGACATTCATCAGCTTTGAGTGCAGCAGCCAATGCAACACCCGATGTATCTGAACCACCACGACCTAAGGTTGTTGTGTTTCCAAGTTCATCCACACCCTGAAAGCCAGCAACGACAATCACACGGCCTGCATTTAAATCAGCGTTCATGACATCGGTATCAATCGATTCGATACGTGCTTTGGTAAATGCGCTATCGGTTTTAATACCGACTTGACGGCCAGTATAAGATTTAGCTTCCACACCAATAGAATTAAGTGCCATAGCTAACATGGAAATCGTCACCTGTTCCCCAGTCGATACCATTTGGTCGAGTTCACGAGGGTCAGGTGTTTCGGTAATGGCCTTCGCGAGAGCCAATAAGCGGTTCGTTTCGCCACTCATTGCAGACACGACTACGACCACTTTGTGACCATGATCATGCCAACGCTTCACACGACGAGCAACATTTAAAATGCGCTCGGGAGTACCCATTGAAGTACCACCATATTTTTGAACGATTAATGCCATAGTTGTTCCATATAAGCCATGACCCTGAGAGGCATTCAGGGTCAGTTACACAAAAGTGAAGTCTTAATTTTGCTCAAGCCAAGCAGGAAGGGCTGCAAGGACAGGTTCAAACTTCTCGTTTAGTGGCGCGCCACCTTGTGCTAAGTCAGGTTTACCACCACCTTTACCCCCAAGTTCTTGACCTAAGTGTTTGATGATGTCACCTGCTTTTAGATTTGCTGTAAATTGTTTCGCAACGGATGCAATCAGACTCACTTTATCGTCTTCAACACCAGCGAGCACAATCACCGCATCATCTAATTTTGATTTCACACTGTCATGCAGGTTGCGAAGTGATTTTGCATCCATGTTTTGAACAGTTGTGATAAGTGTAGAACGACCAGCAACGGTTTGAACTTGGCTTAAAAGTTCTGCCGCCTGAAAGTTTGCTAACTTTTGGTTAAGCTGTTCAATTTGCTTTTGCAATGCTGAGGTATGTTCTACCGCAGCCTGAACACGTTCTACTGTTTGATCTTTTTGTGCTTTTAACAAGCCATTGATATGTTGAATGTCAGCATCTACTTTTTGTACTGCTTCAACCGCTTTTGTGCCTGTCACTGCTTCAATACGGCGAACACCTGCTGCTACACCACCTTCTGAGGTGATTTTGAACAAGCCGATATCACCTGTACGTTTTACGTGAATACCACCACAAAGCTCGATAGAGAAGTTTTTCTCATCAATGATCGAACCCATTGAAAGTACACGTACTTCATCACCATATTTTTCACCGAACAACATCATTGCGCCTTTTTCTTTGGCAGACTCAATGTCGAGCAATTCTGTTGATACAGGTGTGTTGGCAATGACTTCACGATTGACTAAGCGCTCAACTTCTTGAAGCTGTTCAAAAGAAACTGGTTGGTCGTTGGCAAAGTCAAAACGTAAAAGTTCAGATGCAACCAATGAACCTTTTTGCTGAACATGTGAACCTAAAACTTGACGTAAAGCTGCGTGTAAAAGGTGAGTTGCAGAGTGGTTACGTGCAGTAGCAGCACGTAAATCTGCTTTAACTGTTGCTTCGACACTTTGTGTGGCTTTTAAGCTACCCATAGTGACAACGCCTTGGTGAACAAAGGCTGCACCTGACTTTTTGGTGTCTTGTACTTCAAAAATACCAGTCTCGTTTTTGAAAAGACCTGTATCACCAACCTGACCACCGCTTTCTGCATAGAAAGGTGTTTGGTTGAGGATGATAAGGGCTTCATCGCCTTCAACAACTTCGTCTACTTGTTCACCATCTTTATAGATCGCAAGGATTTGACCTTGACCTTGTGTTGCATCATAGCCGTCAAATTGAGTTTGGCTGTCAACTTTTACAATGCTGTTGTAGTCCACATTGAATTTACCTGCATCACGTGCACGTTGGCGTTGAATTGCCATTTCACGTTCAAAACCAGCTTCATCAATGGTAAGTTCACGTTCACGTGCAATGTCAGCAGTCAAGTCAGCAGGGAAGCCGTAAGTGTCGTAAAGTTTGAAAACGACTTCACCCGGAATGATCGAGCCTTTGAGCGAGCTTAATTCACTTTCAAGAACTTTTAAACCTTGTTCAAGTGTTTTTGCGAACTGTTCTTCTTCTTTAATCAAAGCGGTTTCAATACGCGCACGGCTTTCAATGAGCTGTGGGTACGCTTCGCCCATCACCTCAATTAAAGGTTGCAACATTTTGTAGAAGAATGTGCCTGTCGCACCAAGTTTGTTTCCGTGGCGAATCGCACGACGGATGATACGGCGTAACACATAACCACGACCTTCATTTGAAGGGTTTACACCATCGGCAATTAAGAAGCAGCAAGAACGCGCATGGTCAGCAACGACGCGTAAAGAAGGTTGTCCTTGATCTTCTGTGCCAATAATGTCAGCCGCAGCTTTAATTAAATGCTGGAACAAGTCGATATCGTAGTTTGAGTTTACATGTTGTAAAACGGCTGAAATACGTTCAAGCCCCATACCTGTATCTACAGATGGCGCTGGAAGCGGGTGTAATACACCATCGCTTGTGCGGTTAAACTGCATGAAGACGTTGTTCCAGATTTCAATGAAACGGTCGCCATCTTCTTCTGGTGTACCCGGTAGGCCACCCCAAATGTGGTCACCGTGGTCAAAGAAAATTTCGCTACATGGTCCGCATGGGCCTGTGTCACCCATTGCCCAGAAGTTGTCTGAAGCGTATTTTTCGCCTTTATTGTCACCAATACGAATAATGCGTTCAGCATCCAAACCGACATCTTTGTTCCAGATGTCAAATGCTTCGTCATCAGTATGGTAAATGGTGACGTAAAGTTTATCTTTTGGAAGGTTTAACCATTCGTCACTTGTTAAAAACTCCCAAGCATAAGAAATAGCTTGTTTTTTGAAGTAATCACCAAATGAAAAGTTACCTAACATTTCAAAGAATGTATGGTGACGTGCAGTGTAGCCAACGTTATCTAAGTCGTTATGTTTGCCGCCTGCACGGACGCATTTTTGAGAAGTTGTTGCACGAACATAGTCGCGTTTTTCTAGACCCAGAAAACAGTCTTTAAACTGGTTCATGCCCGCATTGGTAAAAAGCAAAGTCGGGTCATTCGCGGGAACAAGTGAACTCGAAGCAACACGTGTATGACCTTTGGTTTCAAAGAAATGCAAAAAGGCTTCACGAATTTCAGCGGACGTCATAAAACGTGTACTCACAACAAGTCACTCCATCATAATCATTTTGGCTAAACGCATTGAATCAAATCTTTGAACAGACGAAAACAGATTAATACGTGGCTTATAAAATTTAAAAAACGCCAAATTATAACGAAAAATAGGGGGATGACCAATGATTTTGCGGTGTTTATCGGCAAATGTGATAAGAAATGAAATAACTTTACTCATAATTTGCCGAGTTAGATTAACATAGGCGTAGTTTTTGTACTTTGCAATAAAGGAAAAGTCATGCAACGAGTGGCAATCAATGGGTTTGGTCGGATAGGTCGAAATGTTGTTCGTGCGTGGTTTGAAAATCCAAAAGAATTTCATTTTAATATTGTTGCTATTAATGACATTGCTGATATTGAAACACTGGTTCATTTGTTTAAATACGACTCCACGCATGGTCGGTTTAAAGGGAACGTCAAGATTGTAACAGAACAAGATTGCAGTTTTTTGTCAGTACGTTCTGGTCAACGACAACTTAAAATTCGGGTTTTTCGTGGTGCAAACCCAGACCAGTTGCCTTGGGATAAACTAGATGTCGATGTGGTTTTAGAATGTACCGGATTATTCCGTTCACGCGAAGCTGCAACAAAGCACATTCAGGCAGGGGCAAAACGGGTCATCATTGGTGCAGCACCCTTTGATACTGTAGATGTTGCGGTGGTGTATGGTGTTAATCATCAGGATGTAAAAATAACAGACCAGATTATTTCGAGTGTGTCGTGTACAACGCAGGCCTTGGTTCCATTAGTTAAAATTTTGGATGACCAATTTGGGATTGAAACAGCAATGATGACCGAAATTCATGCGGTTACGGCTGACCAATCGGTATTGGATCATGCACATCGAGATATACGACGGGCACGGGCTGCGGGGCATAATTTTATACCAACAACATCCAGTGCATTAGGGGCTTTAAAGCAAGTGATGCCCAAAATGGAAAACCGAATAGACGGCTATTCAATTCGTATCCCAACCATTAATGTTGCGGCAATTGATTTAAGTTTTGTTGCACAATCTGAGATTTCCGTTGCTGCATTAAATCAGTCATTAACTGATGCTGCGCATAATATTTATGCCGAAATTATGGCTGTGACCGATGAGGCATTGGTTTCGAGTGATTTTAATCATTCACCTGAGTCATTGATTGTGGATTTAACGCAAACGATGGTTGTGGGTAAACAGGCAAAAGTCTTTGCTTGGTATGATAATGAATGGGGATATGCGAACCGCTTGCTCGATTTGTGCGAATCATTCGAGCAAGCGTAACGCGAATAAAAAAAATCATGATGAGCGCAAGGCTCATCATGAATTAAGGAGTAACCGTAAAATTGCTGCTGAAAACATGCTAATAATGACTGTAGGTAAAAGTGAAAATCGGCTTGCTGCGGCAATGGTGATGCCCATTGCAATTAAATCTGCGATATCAGTTTTCACAAAGTATGGTGCAATGACCGAGATCAGCACACAGCCAGGAACAACTTCTAAAATATTGGCCTGACGTTGGCTTAAAGTTTTATTTTTTAATAAAACATAACCCAAAACACGAGTCATATAAGTGGTCAGGGCGACACATAAAATTGCAAGTAAGGTGGGGAGATGAATCATGTTTCATCTCCAGATAAGAAAAATGCAGTGATAATGCCCGAAATGGCGCCAATAGGCACATACCAACCTTGAGGTAAATAAAGATAAGCAACGACTGCTGCGATGAGGCTCACGAACCAAGGACGGGCCGCATGAAAGCCTTTCCACATTCCACGGAGTAAAACCAGAAAAACCGCAGGAAATGCCATATCAAAACCTAAGCGTGAAATATCACCTAAAACTGGGCCAATCATGCCGCCTAGTGCAGTAAAACCAACCCACATGGCATAAAGAGAAAAACAAAGACCTGAATAAAACCATAAACTAAATTGTGGTGTGCTTTTACGCTGCGTATCTGCGAGTGCAATCGCCCAAGACTCATCGCACATAAAGAACAAGGCAGGGTAAACTTTCGAGTTAGGAAGATGTTTTAAATAAGGTACTAAACTTGCACCCATCAATAGGTGTCGGCTGTTGACCAAAAAAGTAATGAACATCAGCATAAAAATATGCGGTGGATTTGTCCAGACTTCCAAAATGGCAAATTCAGAACCACCAGCAAAATTAAGTCCCGTTAAAAGTGGAATCTCTAAAATACTAAGACCTTTATGTGTTGCTTGAGTGCCTAAAACCAAAGCAAAGGGGATAATGCCGAGCAGAACAGGGATAGATACTTTGAGGCCTCGCTTAAATTCAGCAAGATCTTCAGATTCATTTAAAACTTGAGCCGTATCTTTCCGTGCCAGCATTGCAAATTACCTTTAATTAAATAAGCACAACAACATGCGCTATTTTATGAATAAAGATTCGCTATTTGGCACTAAATTTGGCTTGGATTGGTCTGCTTTGTGGTATTGAAAATTAAAAAATAGTAAAATATTGGAATATTATATCAAGGATCTGATAGTGGATAAAATTGATCGGCATATTCTTCAGGTTTTGCAGCAAAATGGAAAGTTGCAAAATAATGATTTGGCGCAAAAGGTAGGCCTATCTGCTTCACCCTGTTTACGGAGGGTGAAACAGCTTGAAGATGATGGTGTCATTGAAAAATACGTGGCGTTAATTGATCCTGTTAAAGTGAATTTGGGTCTAACAGTTTTTGCACGGATTTGGTTAAGAGAGCAATCTGCGAAAACCGTAAACCATTTTGTGGAGTCTATTCAGGATTTGCCTGAGGTTGTCGAGTGTCAGCTCATGGCGGGGGATTGTGATTTTTTCTTGCGTATCGTCGTTGCTGATTTAGAAGCTTATCGTCAATTTCAAATTCAGCGTCTGAATAAAATTACGGGGATTCAAAACGTAAAAACAGAAATTCCTTTGCAAAATATCAAGCAAACAACAGCATTACCTCTTTAATAAAGTAGGTGATTTAAGATATAAAAATTGAAACGAGATACAAATAAGCGCATTGTAAAGTGAGAGATCTTGTATCTGATTTTAGATTTATCATTTTTCTAAAATTGTCAGGTGCATGAGTAATACTTACGTGCTAGACTAGGAGAAATCGGGTGTGTTCCCGATTTTTTTATGCGGATTAAGACCGCTTCGCTCAGATTTTAGGTTGTTAGCAACATGCCCATTTCAGAGACATGGTTATTGCCTGATGGTGTAGCAGATGTACTACCCGAACAAGCACAAGTAATTGAATCGTTTCGTCGTGAAGCATTAGATTATTTGGCGGTTCATGGCTACCAATTGGTCTATACACCATTTATTGAATATATCGAATCACTTTCATCCTTATCTGAATCTAACCAAGACTTAGACTTGGTTTCATTTAAGGTGATTGATCAGTTATCAGGCCGTTTGCTTGGTGTTCGTGCCGATATGACACCTCAGGTTGCACGTATTGATGCACATGTTCATGCCGTTGAGGGAATTGCACGTTACTGTTATGCAGGGACAGTTTTACATACTCGTCCTCAGGGGCTAAGTGCTTCACGTACGCCTTTGCAGTTAGGTGCAGAACTTTTTGGTCAGGAAAGTACCGATGCAGACATTGAACTTATTAATGTCATGCTAGGTTTGCTCGGACGTTTTGACTTCCTTGAAGGGGCTCACCTTGATTTGGGGCATGTTGGTTTATTCCGTAGCCTTATTAAAAAAGCACAACTCAATAAGGCAACAGAAGCAGAATTGTCTGATTTATATCAGCGTAAAGCATTGCCTGAGTTAAAAGAATTCACAGCAACGCTTCCTTTGGGTGATGACTTTTATACTTTAGGTCGTTATGCCAGTGATTTAGATGCATTACAGCAACATTTGAGTGCCGATGTTTTTAATGACGTTGAATTTAAGCATGCCTTTAATGTGTTAGTTGAAACACGCAATGCCATTCAGCAGCATTGGCCAGAACTCAATATTGGGGTGGATGTCGTAGAGTTACGCAGTTACCACTACCATACAGGTTTGATGTATGCCGTATATGCACCGCAATGGGCAACACCACTGGCACAAGGTGGTCGTTATGATGGTATTGGCGAACATTTTGGTCGCGCGCGTCCTGCAACTGGGTTTAGTTGCGATATTTATGCTTTGGTCTCAGGGCAATTTAAACAAATTGAAACTATAGTTGCACCTAAAGGGCAGCAACCTGAATTAGTGAAAGCAATTGCAGAGGCACGTGTCGATGGTCGACGTGTAGTGCAATTGCTTGGAAATGATGATCTCTCGTCTATTCCGTATGCAACACACGTGATGTTGCTAAAGAATAATATTTGGCAGATCGAAAAAATTTAGTGGATGTCCTGTTCTGTTTATATCCGATAAAGAACAGGATTCTTTTCAATTTTAACAGCATGATGTAATGAGGCTATTATGGGCAAAAATGTTGTGGTACTTGGTACCCAATGGGGCGACGAAGGAAAAGGTAAAATCGTTGACCTGCTCACAGATCAAGCGGCTGCCGTAGTCCGTTATCAAGGTGGACACAACGCTGGTCATACGCTTGTCGTTGGTGGAAAAAAGACTGTGTTACACCTCATTCCATCGGGCATTTTGCGTGAAAACGTGTTGTGCTTAATTGGTAATGGTGTTGTTCTTTCTCCTGCTGCATTAATTGAAGAAATGGCAATTTTGGAAAAAGAAGGTGTACCTGTTAAAGAACGCCTACGTATTTCTCCAAACTGTCCATTAATTCTTCCAAACCATATTGCGCTGGATCAGGCACGTGAGAAAAAACGTGGTAACGCGAAAATTGGTACAACAGGCCGTGGTATTGGACCTGCGTACGAAGATAAGGTTGCGCGCCGTGCAATCCGTGTTGCTGACTTGGTTCGCGGTGGTGAACATTTAAAAGCACAACTTGTTGAGCTTCTTGAATACCATAACTTCCAGTTAACTCAATTTTATGGCGTAGAAGCTGTGAAATTAGAAGATGTATTGGCATTATGTGATCAATGGCGTGAAGTGGTTGCACCACTTGTGATTGATGTGACTACCGAATTACATGATTGCCGCAAAGCGGGTAAAAACATCATGTTTGAAGGTGCTCAAGGTTCTTTACTTGACATCGACCACGGTACATATCCGTATGTGACATCATCAAACACAACTGCTGGTGGTGTAAGTTCAGGTTCAGGCTTAGGTCCTTTACATTTGGATTATGTATTGGGGATTACCAAAGCATATACAACACGTGTAGGTGCAGGTCCATTCCCAACAGAACTTATTTATGATGCTGCAACAGATTCAGGCGATGCTGTAGGTAAACACCTTGGTACAGTGGGTCATGAGTTTGGTGCGTCTACTGGCCGTCAACGTCGTTGTGGTTGGTTCGATGCCGAAATTTTACGCCGTTCTGTAGACGTAAACTCACTTTCTGGTATTTGCTTGACTAAACTTGATGTTTTAGATGGTTTAGAAGAAGTTAAAATCTGTGTGGGTTATGAAAGCGCAGACTCTGGTTGTGTGGGTTCATCTGATGCTTTGGCATACGAAACCTTAAAACCGATTTATGAAACATTGCCAGGCTGGAGTGAATCGACCGTTGGTTTAACCAGCGTAGATCAACTTCCTGCAAATGCATTGGCTTATGTAAAACGTATTGAGCAATTGATCGAATGTCCAGTTGATATTATTTCAACAGGTCCAGACCGTGCGGAAACGATCGTTTTACGTCATCCATTTGATGCTTAATGTTTAATTAAAAAAAGCGCATCTGAAATAGGTGCGTTTTTTTTAACAAGACCAAAGTTGACTATCAGTAAATAAAAAATCAGGCTAAAACACAGAGAATTCAAGAATTATATAATTGTGTGAGTGATGAAATTACAGGCTGATTTAACCAAAACTTTATTTTATTCCTTCTTATTTGCACTTGGTGGTGCGCCTTCTATTGCCATGATGGTTGTATCTGAACGAATTTCGAATCAACAGGCGCTTCTTTCTGGATTTATTGGTCTTACTTTAGTATTGGCTTGTGTTCTGTTGCCATTGATCTTGATTCAAAATAGTTTCTTTTTATTTGTTCGCCATAAAGGCCAATTCGACAAAGTTTTTCAAGTCACTGGAAAAGTATATCTTGCGCTCAATTTTATTTGTTTGCTTTTCTGGATTCTATTTATATTAAAATAATTCTATGCACTGTGTGAGTCTTTGTTGCAATGTTGTGCGAACGTATTACATAACGCTACAGTTCATATAAATAAGATCATCTGTGGTAAACGCTGAGTTTTTTATATAATTTAAAAAGAGATTTTCTGTTTATATAGAGTTTTGGAGTAAGAAGCATGAAGGTGGCTTGCATATTTGGTGTTGCAGTTGTCGCAACGCTTGGATTGAATGGCTGTACAACAATTGCAGATATGGCAGGTGCAGACTCTGCAACTTTGAACGCATCGGCTGCACAAGGATTTACTAAAATGCGTCAGGAGGCGCAACAAAAAGGGCAATTAGACACATCTTCAAGTACATATAAGCGAATTAATACGGTGATGTTGCGTATGATTCCATATGCAAATCAGATGAATCAAACAGGACATCCTTTTAGTTGGCAATTGGCTGTGCTGAAGTCAGACACGATGAATGCTTATGTTGCACCTGGTGGTAAAGTTGTATTTTATTCAGGCATTGTGAACCGATTAAATTTAACCGATGCAGAAATTGCAGCAGTTATGGGGCATGAAATGACCCATGCGCTAGAGGAACATTCAAAAAATAAAGTCGGTGCAGAGGTACTGACCAATTTAGCTTTAGGCATCGGTAAATCTTATGTTGGTGATGTTGGCGGTGGACTTGGTGGAGCAGCACTTGATCTCGGAAGCCAGGTTGGGGTTGGATTACCATATTCGCGTAGTTTGGAAAGCCGTGCCGATTATGGTGGTTTAATGTTGATGGCAAAAGCAGGTTATAACCCGCAAGCAGCGATCACACTATGGACTAAGATGAGTAAAATGGATGGTGCAGGTGGTCCTGTGTTTTTATCTACACACCCTTCAAACCAAGAACGTATTGATGCCATGGAAAGAAATTTACCCGCAGCGATGGCAATTTATAATAGCCGCCGATAAATTGGAACAAGAGGGTGCTTTTAATGCATCCTCTTTGTTTATGATGGTTTAGTGTTTGAAAGAGCCATCCTGATCAAAACGATGTTTAAATTTTTGATTGGACATGAGTGTTTGCGATGGAGATTCACCAAATAGCCGTTTGTAATCCACTGCAAATTGCGAAAGGTGCCAAAATCCCCAATCCATAGCAACATTGCTAATTGTCACAGGTTCGGGCGATTGAACTAAAATATTTTTTACGGTATTTAAACGGACATGTTTGAGAAAAAGGGCAGGACTTTGCCCTGTAATTTGTTCAAAACAGTTTTGTAATGTTCTGCGTGATGTGTGGGTTAATAAGCATAAATCTTCGACAGATAGAATCTGATCCTGACTATTTTCAAGTGCTTCAAGTGAAAGTTTTACCACGCTGTTAGCTTTTTTAATGGATGTCTTGATTTGTGTATGGTGCGTATGTAACCCATCAAGATAACGAATGCCTAAAGCAGTCAGTTCAGATTTAATCTGTTTGCGAGAGTTCTTCATTGCGACAGATAATGGCTGATTTAAAATGGTGCTAAATAATGCACAGAATTGGGCATGTAATGCTGTGGCGAGTCTCTCATCAGATAAGATTTTGACTTCAGATTTTAATAAGGAAAAATCATCGTTATGATTTTCTGATAAGAATGAAAAGGGAATACTCAATGCATAAAAAGATGATTGTTGAGGTGTCCTAAGCATAATTTCTTCATCATGACTGACTGCAATGATTTCTTGTCCTGTAATATTTTGGCCTTTCCACACGGCAGGTTCAGATAAGCTTGAGAACATGCCGAGGCAAAGACAATCTTGCTTGCCTGTGCCACGTTGAAAGATAGACGGTGTTAATTTTTCTTCGTAGAGTTGTATGCCTTCAAAGTTGAGTTCATTGAGGTAACTTTCAAACTTTCCAGAGGTTAATTGGTTATAAGACAAACTCCAGTCTTTTAGAAGCTGCGTGTGGTGAGAAACTTCCTGAATTTTTGATGCGCTAAGGAAACTATTATGATTGGTTTCATGAGTTAACATCTATCTCTCACATGAAAAAATAAACCTATTTGTATTGAAATAAGCAATATTTGTACCAGTCATGAATTTATTTGGTATTTCGATTTGATAATTTAAATATTATTTATTTTGATTAACTGTATTTGCAGTTTAAAAAATATCCAATGAGGGTGAGTCATTGGATAATGCGTGAAATAATGAATATTTAAGAGAAGGTTTAAATAAATTCAACCATTTGACCAATAAGAGCATAACGTTCAGGGTTTTTATATTTAATCACTTGCGCGGTAATAATTCCGATTAAAACACAGATAAAGACTAACCAAGGTAAAAGTGTCACGACAGGAGAGGATGATCCGCTTAATACCTGAATATTTTGTACAATCGTGATAAAAATATAAGCCAGACCTAAAGCAGCTAAAGCGGGTGCAATTAATCTGCTCCAAATGGAAACGGGTAAGTGTTTATTGCGACTAAAAAACTTGATTGCGGCTAAGGATACACCAAATTGTAGAACTAAAATGGCCATACTTCCTAACACAGAAACCCAGGCAAATACATCTGTCATAGGGTCTAATTTTGCTAAACCGAAGATAAATAGTATCGCAATCATGATGATACCTTGAACGATGCTTGCAATGTAGGGTGTTTGATGCGTTGGATGCGTTTTTGCCATGCCTGACCACAAAAGGCCATCACGACTCATGGTGAATAAATAACGAGATAGCGAATTATGAAATGCTTGTGATGCTGCAAATAGGCTGGTAACCAACAGAACAGACATGAGTTTTACAGACCAGTGTCCTAGCAATTGGTCTGCAATATTGAAGACAAATAGATTCGGATTTGCGGCTGCTATTTTTGCAACTTGTCCTGCACTTTCAAACTGTACAAATGACCATGCACTAAATGCAAAGAAAGCGGTGATTAGGATTACTGCGATAAATGTCGCACGAGGAACAGTTTTTTGTGGATCTTTACATTCTTCTGAATAAATTGCGGTTGCTTCAAACCCAATGAAAGAGCAAATGGCAAATACCATTGAAATTCCGAAATTACCACTTAAAAAAGCAGAAGGTGTAAAAGAGCTAAACTCGAAATGAATGGGTTGGGTCACGATGTGCCCATCGAGCAGGAGTACAATACCAACCTCACAGATCATTAATAAACCAAGAATTTTTCCGCCAATCTCAACTTTGGCAATCCCAAGAATAACCACAATGACTTGCATAATAATTGCATACATCCACCATGTCAGCGGTAAATGCAGATTAAAAGATTGAAAGAGTTGGTCTGTAAAAAATCCAAACATTGAACTGACTGCTAGCTGCATACCGGCATAAGCCAACAGAGCAAGGTTAAAAGCAGATAAACCACATGTAACACCAAGCCCTTGTACGATATAGGCATAAAATGCGCCCGCATTAATAACATATCGGCTCATGGCAACAAAGCCAAAACTAAATAAAATCAGCAATAGACCCGCCATTAAAAAGATACCGGGAACGCCAGCACCATTGCCAACAAAAAAGGCAATAGGAAGGGCACCCACGACTCCTGTTAGGGGTGATGCTGCTGCAATTACGAAAAAAACAATCGAGAAAAGTCCCAAACTTCCACGTTTGAGGTTGTTTCCAGTCCCCATATTTATCTCCAAAATGGCTTTTATTTGAGTCTATGAGTCTTCGCTTTCAGGTGTTATCGAAATATGGCAAATTTTCATTTAGATAGATACTTTTTTAAAAAAATTATTAACATCAATAGCTTAAAATAAATTTTAACTATTTGAATGAAATAAAAATAAATAAAGTTGATATGTCTTAAAAATTGCCAGATTTCGATAGCTGTTATTTAAATATTTAAACCACAATCATGATGACTTGCTAAATTATAAAAATGAGAAGTTTTTATTGGAGGTAGGTATGGGTTTGGTGATATTGGATATAGCGAAGCATACCCTAAAGGTCATGGCTTTGCGGCTTGAAAATAAGGCAATTAAATGATGAATAAACAGCTCTCTTTTTTTCTCACTTGCGGTGGAATGTTGATGGCAAGTCCTTATGCCAATGCAGACATTTCAGTATATAGCAATGAAAATACAAAGATTTCAGCAAATGTGAATCTTGCGCTAGGGGCATTTAGTAGTGGAAAAAATTATATTCCAAATGCAGAAAATAAGCGCTATTCATGGCAGGAAGGCTATATTCAATATGGGCTAGGGTTTGAACAGAAACTGGGACAGGCGGGGATGCTTTATGGAAAAGCCAATTTGGTCAGTGCTGGAACATGGGGGGATGGTGATGCCGGTGGTTACACAGATGGTTCTGAGCGTGCCACAAAAATTGAAGATGCCTATATTGGATGGAAATCTGGGAAACTATTCCCTGATTTAGGGAATGATGGTTTGGATTTATCTTTTGGCCGTCAAAGCCTTTGTTTAGGAAATGGTTTTTTAATTTGTGCTGATGCACCAAATTTGGGTAATTCTCCTTTAATGGGCTCTAGTTTTAACCGTAATGGTGGGGGAACTTATTATCTAGCAGGGCATCGGGATTTTAACGAGACAGCTGTATTAAAAATTGCATCAAATAAACCACTACATGGAAGTATTTTTACTTTTAAATCGAATAACCGAATACAAGCCGATGCTCGTTTTACGGGTGCAAATGTGGCTTATACAGATAAAAAAGGAACTTTGGAATTTACCTATTTACATAATAATTCGATAGATTCTATTTATGCAAAACAGGTTTCTCCTATTTTGGAAAATCGTAATGGTATGAATGTTTATAGTATCCGTGGAGATGGAGATTTGGGGGTAAAAAATGCAAACTTTGCATTTGAATATGCTGCACAAGATAAAAAACAAGGGAAAACTGAAAATGCATGGTATGTCAAAACAGGCTATACATTTTCAGAGCAAAAATGGAAACCTTCATTTTTTATGAGGTATTCAAGATTCTCTGAAAACTGGGATAACTTGTTTATTGGTGCAATGCAATATGGACAATGGTTTCAGGGAGAAGTTGCATATAATTACGCTGGGCCATTTAATGCAAATACACAAATAGCAACGCTTGGAGTCGGTATCTCTCCTTTAGAAAAGCTTAGTCTAGGAGCAATAGCCTATGATTTTAAAACATTAAAAACCGCAAATAATGTCAATTATACAGGTCAAGAACTAGACATATATGGGATTTGGACGGTTAATTCTCATATTACTGTTTCACCAGTACTTGGTCTTTATAAACCTAAATATAGCAATTTAAATGGTGGTCTTCAAACAGGTGATAATCATTTAAATGTTTATTCATCTCTAGTCCTTTCAGCATCTTTTTAATTTTTATCTATTTAAAAACATTCATTTTAATCAGCAGTATTTATTGATGGTCTTTGGAAATAAAATCAAAAAGATCATTAATAAAGCTGATTTTTTATGCTCAAAAAATAGATGAATTGATAAATGGAAATGATTTCCTCTTTTTATGAATGGAATGTTTTTTGCATATTTTTTATATGGTTTAAGTGGTATGAGGTGTAATTATGGAGTCGAAGCAATGGGTTGCATTTGTTGATAATTTTATTTCATCTGTGACAAAGATTGTTCCATTTAATAGCTTTTTCTCTTATGAAGTTAAAAATGAAAAGTCAGATAATTTAAATTCTTATCATTTTAGAAATTTATCTGAAAACTCGGTAAAGGATTATCTCTATGGAATGTGCCATTATGATCCTGTCTTTTTTAAAAATAATGATAAAAAGGAAATTGTTCTTTTACGTGAGAGTGGTATTATTCCCAGCGAATATCAGGGTTTCCTACAGGAAAATCAGGTCGCAGACAATATCGAATTATTTTTTAAGGGAAACGATGTTTCATTGAGAGGCATTAGTCTAATTCGTTCTTCAAATGAAGGTTTTTTTTCAAGTAAGGAAATTCAGATTATAGAAAGTTGCTATTCATTAGCAAAATTTCATACAACACAAATCGTTGAAGATTTTTCTGAGTTTAATATTCCAGAAAAAATTTCGAATCAGCTTACATCAAAAGAAAAAAAGGTTATGCAATTGATTTTAAAGGGAAGGAAAAATCAGGAAATTGCAGATGAAATATTTGTGAGTTTAGCGACGGTAAAAACACATTTGCAGCATATTTTTCAAAAAACCATGGTGAATAGTAAACAAGAACTTATTGTAAAAATGTTCTCATAGTTTTGAGTTTATCTTTTATGAACTTTATGTTCTGTTATAGAGCATCAAAACAAATCTGAAAATAAATAGATCGTTATAAAATAAAAATGAATACTGAATATAATAAAGGATTGGCAAATGACCAATCCCTTTTTATACATCAATAAGTTATGCAAATCGTTCGAAACGGTAAGGTGTTGGGTCAATAATAGGTGTATGACCAGAGACAAGATCTGCTGCTAAGTGACCAGCAGCAGGTGATGTACCAAAACCATGCCCTGAAAAACCAGTTGCTAATGTCAGCCCCGGAATTTGGGGCACAGCACCAATCACTGGGTTTGAATCTGGCGTGACATCAATGACTCCTGCCCAAGCATTCGCAATCTCTGCTTGAGCAAAAGAAGGCCAAGCTGAGATTAAATTATTTAGGGCTTCCTGATTCAGTCCTGTATTTGCTTCAGGATCCATCATCCGAAGATGTTCGAATGGTGAGGTTGAATTGGCATTCCAACGTCGTGCCAAGCTTAAATCCTTAAAGAAATATTTACCCAAGGAAATGCGTAAAAAGTTTCTTTGTCCACGTAACTGTTGGGTGTAACGTAGTCCTATCAATGCATGATCCAGCGTTAATGGCGCATCGAGTGCACCGCGCTGAGTAATAATAAAGCCACCATCATGGTGTTTTCTAAAAGAAAAGTCAGGTGCGCCAACAGCAATATCTGTTGGACCCGTCATTGGTTTAGTATGTAATACCGAACAAATGAGAGGTAAGGTTGGTAAAGAAATACCTAGATTGCCTAAGAATCGGCGTGACCATATACCGCCAGCCAATAGTACCTGATCACAGCGGATTTCGCCTTTTTCGGTGAGGACACCACTGACTTTTCCTGCCGTCGTTGAAAGTGTACGAACAGCGCAGTTTTCAATGATAATTGCACCTTTTTTCATTGCCGCTTTTGCAATTGCGCTCGATGCAAGTGTTGGTTCTGCACGGCCATCTGACGGTGTGAAAATACCACCTGCCCATGAACCTTGACCATGGGGAACAAGTTTTGAAATTTCTTGAGCACTGAGTAAACGTGAATCTAGATTGAGAGGCTGAACTAATTTAAGCCAATTCTCATGTGCTGCCATTTGTGCTTCATTGCGGGCAACAAACATGATGCCAGCTTGGCGATAACCAACATCGCTGCCAACGCGTTCAGGCATTTGTGCCCATAAACGGTCTGAAGCTTGTGCAAGTGGAATGTCGTCAGGGAGTCGGTTGGTTTTTCGGACCCATCCTAAATTACGAGAGGACTGTTCTCCTGCTATGTGACCTTTTTCAAGAACAACAACAGGAATATTGCGTTCAGCCAGTGTTAAAGCGGCTGTCAGCCCCACAATACCACCACCAATAATCACAACTGTAGTTGAAGATGGAAATTCTGTCGAAGTCTGAACGGGTGTAATATTAGGAACCATAGAAAGTATCCTCTATCATCAATGGCTAGGTACGAATACCGAATCTAAAATAAAGACTTGTGGTTTTCTGTGAGGAAAAGACAAGTTTTAAAGTGCGATAGTGAGTTCTTCAACATCGGCTTTTGAGGCACCTCTAAAAGCAGTCACTTCAAGTTCAACCTTATAAACAGTAGAGCCAAGAGGAGGACAAGTTACTGTTGTTGCAGGATTAATCCCTCTAAATTTTTCACCGACAATATCCATTACTGTGGGGGTATCGGCAGGATCTTGGATAAAGACACGAGAGAACACGACATCTGCCAAAGATGAGTCCACCGCAAGCAATGCCTGTTCGATATTTGAAAACACCTGTAAAGTCTGCTCGCGGATATCTTCTGAAATTTCTTTGGTTTGTGGATTACGTCCCGCAGTATTTGAAACATAAATCCAGTTATCTACTGCAACAATACGTGAGTAGCTGCCTTTTTCTTCAAATTTGTTGCCAGTTTTAACTTTAACGATTTTCGTCATGGTGATCTTCCTTAAAAAGTATAGGATGGGAATCTATAAAATGGTGTTTAAATTCCCTAAAAGTTGAATTAACGTAATGCTGGGGTATCCCAAAGGTTAAGTTTGACGCCAATGCCTTGTTCGATTGCGTTACGGTAAAGAATAGTTGCCCACGCCACATCTTCTACAGGCATGCCACCGACGGACATAATGATGATTTCATTATCATTTTTGCGTCCTTCGGCTTCACCAGAAACAATTTTTCCAATATCTTCTAATTCTTCAGATTTGAGTTTTCCTTCGGCAACCATATCCATGAAACGAACGCCAATGAGTGGAATAGTGCAGTGCGCAGGTTTTGGTACTTCTTCAAACCATGCTTCATACATCCCTGGGTTATCTAGAACTTTACGAACGTCAGGTTGTTCCATACCTTCATCAAGACTAGTTGCAGCTGGCATTGCCAAGAATGCACCTGCTTTGACCCACTCACGTTTGACAATTGGATATGTGGTTGGGTCGCCAACTTCAGCAGAGTTACAGTAAGTCACCAGATCTGCACCACGAACGGCCTCTTCAATGCTGTCAACAATATGAATATTGGTGACTTGAGGGTAATTTTCTTTTAGCCATACAACAAATTGATCAATGCTGTTTTGACTACGACCTTTAATTTGAATGGTGTCAATTTGAGGGCAGACCGCAATAAATGCAGCAACTGTGGTACGTCCCATAACACCTGGGCCAACCAAGCCAATCACTTTAGAGTCTTTACGAGCTAAATGACGAGCACCCACCCCCGGAATTGCGCCAGTGCGATACGCTGAAAGTAAATTGGCAGACATATGTGCCAGTGGTGCACCTGTATCAGCATCATTTAAAGTGAACATTAAGATAGAGCGAGGCAGGCCTTTTTTACGGTTCTCAATATTAGAGCCGTACCATTTCACACCTGCTGTACCGAAATTACCTCCTAGATAGGCAGGCATTGCCATAAAACGACGATCAGCAGTGGGTTTTGGCATGTTTGGAAAAGGTGAGTTTTCAGGAAAGACGACCATAGCACCATGAGAATCACTATTTGGGCCAGCCATGCGATAATCTCCCTGATAAAGGAGACCAAACATTTCTTCCATCGCATCTACACAAGCTGGCATATTCGTGACGCCTGCTTTAATCATGTCTTGCTCAGAAAGATAGATAAAATCAATTTTTGTGTTGTTGCTGTCCATCCAACATGCCCTCATTCAAAACCGAATTCTTTGCCGTGCTATTGAGCCTCGGCTGAAAAAATTTAAATATTTCAAAATGGCAGCGAGGTTGATGCTCGTCATTTTGAATATGTCATGGTGTTAAAATAGGGAATATTGATGCCAAAAAAATCAACCCAAAGGATGATTTTTCGATTGAATTAAAGCAGTGTTTCAATGAGGGGGTGCAACCCTATTCAATAAATGAATCGAGTTACTGATTGAAAAGTAAGAAAATAGATCCTTTTTATCCTTTGTAGGAAAGCTAAGTTGGATACTTTCAATGTTTTGCTAGTAATAAAGTATGGATGTGTAATAAGCCGCGATGAATAAAACGTAATTTGTCTAATACAGAGGTGGAGAGTACAAAAGGATAACCATCGTCTAAGCCCATGCTGCGGTTCAATGCATTGAGAACATAGGTTAAAGCAAACCAGTTATTTATCGTTAATTCAAAGTCTTCTGCCAATAAAGGCGGTTCTTTAAAGTGAATTTGAGGGTCTATACACAATTGCCCTTCAAGATTTAATCCTGCATGGAACGCTGTGTCGAGCGTATCTGCCATATGTAAATAATGCGCCCACGTTTCAGCCCAGTCTTCCCATGGGTGAGCGCAGGCGTAGCGGCTGACATAAAAATCTGACCAATTTTGTGGCGGACCATTTTCATAATATTGTTCTAGTGCCTGACCATAGTCGGTTCTTTCATCGCCAAAATAATGTCGAAATTCCTCTAACCAATGCGGGCAGTGGTGTTTCATTAAATCAAAATAATAATGTCCACTTTCATGACGAAAATGCCCGAGCAATGTCCGATAGTTTTCTTTCATATCCATACGTGTTTTTACACGAATGATGACATCAGCTTCACTGGCATTTAAAGTAATCACACCATTAGCATGACCTGTCATTACAGGTTGATTGTCATAAGGCATTAAGAAATTAAATTGCAGCCCCAAATGGTCATTTTCATTTGTTTTGGGGCGAGGGAAAATATCGAGTTGCTTGGTTAAATATAAAAAACGTCTTTTTGCGGCTTCGATTTGTTTCCAGTAGGTTAAATGATGTGGTTCTGAAAGGTCTGGAATAATGTGTGTCAGTTGACATGATTCGCAATAAGGATTGTCCTGCTCGGCAGGAATAACCCAGTTACATGATTGATATGTATGGTAATTATAGCAAGGTTTGTAATAGAGGCTTTGGTCTTCTAAATCTAGACTTCGCCATGTTAAAGCATCAATTTTAGCAAATGTACCCATCGTGTTACGGTTTAATTGAAAGCCTAAAACACTTGAACAGTTTTCACAGACCGTGTTTTGAAAAAAAACTTGATGTTTGCAATTTTGGCAATAAAAAACTTTCATCTTGGGCGGCATCTATTATTAATCGTTTTGATTTGATCATACCGAATCCTGTTGGAGAATCCAGCCTAAAATTTTAATTTTAGTTGAATTGGAAGTAATTGATGTTTCGTGCATGCTTTTGACATACATAAGACACACAATGATCAGATCATAAAGATGTATTTGATTCTTTTGGAGGGAGTTAAGCTCATTATGTATGAGTGAATAACATCTTGTATTTTTAGAATAAATTTAGGATATAAAGAAGGCATGGCGAGTAGCAACGGTCCTTCTTTATATCAGTCTTGGTTTACCAGTAACCAAGCACTTTCCACCAAAGTGCGCCAATTACGACAAAAATAATGATGTTGACAATACTCATGACAAAACCAGCTTTCCACCATTCACCAAGAGTTGTATAACCAGACCCAAAAATAACAGGGGATGTTCCTGTTGCATAATGAGTTAACGTCATCATTAAACTTGATGCAGATGCCATCATTAAAGCAAAAAGCATCGGTGGTGCGCCAAGTGCAATCCCAGCAGTATAAAATGCAGCGAACATGGCGGTGATATGTGCTGTTGTGCTGGCGAACATATAATGTGCATAAAGATAAGCCAGCATCAGTAATAAACAGGCAGTGACCCAGTGTAAACCAAGATGCCCGATTCCTGTTTCTAATACATTAGAGAACCACGAAATAAGACCAAGTTTATTGAGAAAAGTTGCCATCATGACAAGGGCTGCGAACCATGTAATGGTATCCCAAGCACTTTTTTGCGTTAAGATGTCATCCCAAGTCAAAACCCCTGTTAGTAACAGTAAACATAGCCCAATAAATGCAGTTGTTGTTGGGTCGACACTCCATGCTGTGCCGAACAACATGGCAGGAACACCTGCCCAAAGCACAAGAAGTAAACCAAAAATACCGAGCATGATCAGTTCGTGTAGGCTGACTTTCCCCATTTCTTTGAGCTTTTCTTTGGCAAATTGGGTCGCGTTTGGAGTGTTCTTGATTTCAGGTGGATACATCCAATATAAAACAATAGGCATTAAAATGAGCGCTAAAATGCCCGGCAAAAACATGGCAATCGCCCATGTACCCCAGCTTAACGAAATCTGACTATGCGTTGCTTTTGCAACCAAATCGACCACCAGTGGATTGGGTGCAGTTGCGGTAATAAACATGGCAGATGTGATGGGATTGGCATGGTAATTTACTAAAGATAAATATTTCCCCATGCGGTTTTGCGTGCCCTTGGCAGGGTCTGAGTCATAGCTTAATGCAATGGCTTTTACAATGGGGTGAATAATCCCCGCACCACGAGCGGTATTACTAGGGGTTACAGGTGCTAAAAGTAGTTCGGAAAGTACCATGCTGTAACCAATCCCAATGGTATGTTTCCCCCAAACCGCGATAAACAAATAACCTAAGCGAGCCCCTAGACCTGTTTTTTGCAGGCCTTTGGAAATCATGATGGATACACCAATTAACCAAATGAGTGGATTGGCAAAACTGCTTAAAGCATCCTTCATAGCTTCACTGGGTGAGGTATTGGTGACACCAGTCAGCGCAACCAACATGATTGCGATCATGGCAATGGCACCAATTGGCATGGCTTTACCAATGATAGCGGCAATCACGCCAACAAACATGGCAAATAAGTGCCATGCTTCAGGGGTAACGCCTGTTGGTACAGGAAGAATGAACCAAATAAAGAGTGTAAGAATGACTGAAATTATCGTTGGTATAGGTTTAAAGCCCATTTTCTCGAATCCTTTTTTTATTTAAAAGGGAAGTGTATTTTTAAGAATTATTTCATTGCTGTGATGATATATAAATATTCTGTCAAAGTTATGAATATGGGGCTACCATTTTTTGAAGTGAATCACATATATTTTTTATGACATTCATTGGATATTTATCATTGTATGTTTAATGTCATTACGTTTAAATGACATTGTATTGAAAATAATCAATAAGCTGATTCTCTACTAAAATATTTAAATACAATACAAATCTGGAAAGAAAAAGCAGCTAAACTTAGTAAAAGCCAACCTAAGGGAGTTTAAAGTGACATTACAGCATCAGGAAATGTCATGGGGACAGCTCACAGATGAAGAAATGCTATTTTATAGCCGTCAGATCTTGCTGCCCGAATGGGACATCGAAGCACAAGAAAAACTAAAACTATCGAATGTGCTCATGATCGGTGCGGGTGGTTTAGGTTGTTTGACCGCAGAACTTTTGACTCGTGCTGGCGTTGGTAAAATCACTTTAATGGATGCAGACCAAATTGAGGTCAGTAATCTGCAACGTCAAGTTGCCTATTTTCCTGAAGATGTTGGCTTGTTTAAAGCTGAAGCCTTGGCGAATCGACTTAGAAAAATAAATCCATATATTCAGGTCGAATACGCTAATGAGCGGCTCACTGAAAAAAATGCAGCCGAATGGATACGAGCACAAGATTTGGTTTTAGATGGCTGTGACCAGTTTGAAACACGTTATTTGGTGAATGCAGTGTGTTGTGAACATGATGTTCCATTACTTAGTGCATCGGCGATTGGCTTAGAAGGTCAACTGTTTATGGTACTACCTGATACGGCATGTTATTCCTGTTTATTTCCGAGAGTGGATCAGGAAGACGAAAGCCGTCGCTGTGCCAGTTCAGGCGTACTTGCGACGACACCAAATGTGATGGCAAGCTTACAGGCACATCATGCTTTGCTGTATTTGGGTTTGAATCAGACTCCATTAAAGCAAAAATTATTATTGTGGAATGGAAAGACCATGCAGCAACGTATTCTTGCTTTTGAAAAAGATCCATCATGTCCGCATTGTCAGGCGAGATATGAATGATTCATTCCTTTTGTTACACTAAACTAGATTTACAATGGCATTGACCACGTATGAAAAAAAATATTTTGTTTGATGGTTTTCGCTCGGTTGCCCGTATGGGTGAAACGGCTGTTGTTGCAGCAAAAGCGGGAATTAAATACGCCACAGAAAAGCCAAGTAATGCCAGACTTCTGCGCGAAACTTTTGAAGACTTAGGGTCGACTTACATCAAACTTGGGCAGTTTATTGCCAGTACGCCTTCGTTATTTCCCCGCGAGTTTGTGGAAGAGTTTCAGGGCTGTTTGGATCAGACGCCTAAATTGCCATTTAGTTATATTGAAGATGTCTTAAAAGAAGAATTTGCAGGGCGAAATCTACACGATATTTTTGCGTCAATTGAAGAAGTTCCACTCGCATCTGCCTCTATTGCCCAAGTCCATGCCGCGAAGCTGGTCAGTGGCGAGGATGTTGTAATTAAAGTACAAAAGCCGGGTGTAGAAACCATTTTATATACCGACTTAAATGTATTGCATTTTGCAACCAAGATTTTGGAAAAAGCAGTTCCTAAAGTTCGCTTCGCATCGTTGGCAGATATTGTTGATGAAATAAAAACACGAATGGTACGTGAAGTTGATTTTATCGAAGAAGCGCAAAATCTGGATGATTTTGTACAATATTTGAATGAAACGCATAATCAAGCAGCCACCGCACCGAAAGTCTATCATCAATATTCAACGCGCCGTGTTTTGACTATGCAGCGTTTATATGGTGTGCCATTAACTGACTTTGAAGTTGTAAAACAATACACCAAGGACCCATCACAAGTACTGATTACAGCCATGAACACATGGTTTGGTAGTTTAATGATGTGTAATAGTTTTCATGCAGACCTACATGCAGGAAACTTGATGTTACTTGAAGATGGACGAGTAGGATTTATTGATTTTGGGATCGTTGGGCAGTTAAAACCACAGGTGTGGAGTGCTTGTATCTCATTTATGGATGCGTTGCAGCGTACAGAATATATTGCAATGGCTGAAAATATGCTGAAAATGGGCATGACCAGTCAGCAAGTAGATGTAACCGTATTGGCAGCAGATATAGAACGCCTGTTTAGTGGCGTGGTGTTTGCTGATCCACAGCAAATTTTAGCCAGTAATCCCGCAGATCTCAATGATATTATGCTAGACATGGTGGCTGTGGGTGAACGTCATGGCATTCATTTCCCACGTGACTTTGCTTTATTGTTTAAACAAATGTTGTATTTTGATCGCTTTATGCGGGTATTAGCACCTTATACGGATATCTATGCAGATCAGCGTTTAAAAATGATTCAATCTTCTGATACAGGTTTCTAAAGATGAGCAACAGAAACCCAATGGATGCTATTTTAATCGAAGGTCTTAAAATAGAAACAGTTGTTGGATGTTTTGCTTGGGAACGGCAAATCCTTCAGCCATTATTGTTAGACCTTGTGGTACAGCATGATTTACAAGCGGCAGCCTTATCGGATGACTTGGTTGATACAGTGAACTATGCACAGATTTGTGAACTCTGTGCCGAAGTCATTCAGACTGCAAAACCGAAACTGATTGAACATGCCGCACATTTGGTTCTAGAAAGACTCTTTAACGAGTTTGAAGGAATTCAAACCATTACTTTAACTATTCGTAAGCCTGCGATTATCGCGCAAGCCAATTCGGTAGGAATCCGTCTTGAACGCCAACGAAACGATTTTTGCACTCGCACTGGCGAGTAATGAACAGCCCGAGCAGCATTTGACTTGGGCAATTCAACAATTGGCTTGCTTAGGGTCACTCAAGTTATCACATGTCTACCAAATTCCATGTCGAGATGGCGTTGGTGCAGATTACTTAAATTGTGCCTGTTTGCTACGTTGTCATTTGTCGACTCGGGAGATGCAAGAGTTGCTCAAAGACTTGGAACAACGTGCAGGGCGGGTTCGACCTTCTCATTATATTTCTTTGGATATTGACTTAATTGCATGGGGGAATTCTTTGTCAGATTTGACATTGAATCAAAAGAAAATGCCATTCGCACTGGATGTGAAAATTCCGTTGTTTGAATTAACGGGCAGTTCAGATTTTGCTTATCAAGATGCTGTGAGTTATCCAGAAGTGACATTACCAATCCATCAGAAACAGCAATTTACGGTTGTTGGTTAATTGAAAGATGCCATAAGCAAAATGGATCACCGCGTAAAAAATGCCAAGCTACCATTGTATAAGTTGGCATCTTTTTATTTTATGGATAGAAATTAAGTAGAATTATGGTCATATAAAAAATTAAGGAGATGATTTGAAATCTCCTTCATTGGTTTTAGATGATCAGTTGGGGGCTTAAAGATAATAACTGGTTTTTGTCATCAGTTTGGAAATGCCTGTCATGGTAATACGAACAGGCAATGGCAAATCGACCCCACCTGCATGCAATGCTGTATCACGATGATGCAGTTCATCTGTGTTCATTTGCTCTAAAATTTGACGAGAACGCTGGTCTTGGACAGGTAATTGGCGAAGATGGTCTTCTAAATGCAGGCTGACTTGTCTTTCTGTTTCGGCAACAAAACCTAAACTATATTTATCGCCTGCAATGCCTGCTGTTGCACCCATGACAAATGATAAACCATACCAGACTGGATTCAACAAACTTGGTACGCTATCGAGTTCTTTTAAACGGTCTTCACACCATGCCAAATGATCTTGCTCTTCTATAGCTGCCTGTTCCATTTCTTTACGTACAGTTGGCAATTTTGCAGTGAGTGCCTGACCATGGTACAAGGCCTGAGCGCAGACTTCACCGCTATGATTCACTCGCATTAAACCTGCAACATGACGTGCTTCACTTACAGATAGCGGTGCATCATCGCCCTGCGCAGGATTATTGCGATGTGCAGATGTTGCCCCAGGAACTAAACTACGCAGTGCCTGATCAAAAGACTGGATGACACGATCTACGGTGGTATAGTGACGCATGATTTAATCCTCTAAAGCATTGTGGCTAGTATTAAGCAAAGGGTTTAACCGGCGCAACAGCCAAATGCAGAAAAACGCACTAAAAATGGCCGTTAAGCAAAATAGCCATTTCATATCAATTTTTAAGACACTTAAAATTAGAATAGAAAACAGTGCTGATGCCACCATAAAAATTGCATTAAAAATATTATTGGCAGCGATTACTCGGGCACGATGCGAGCGTGGCGAATATGCCTGCATGAGCGCATAAAGCGGGACAATATAAAAACCGCCACTAATGCCCAGTAAAATAATAGCAAGCATGACATGATAATACGCAAGGCCTTGTCTAAACACATCGGCTACACCCAAAATTTGTGTATGATGTGGAACAATTGACATACCCCAAGCCAAATAAAATGCAAAAATAGTTAAGCCAATTGCGCCAATAGGAACCATTTTCATATTCAGTTCAGAGCCGCCAATTTTACGGCATAGCATTGAACCAACACCAATTCCGACAGAGAAAAAGGTGAGTAAAAGGCTGACCACATTTTCAGAAGCATATAAATAACGATGTGTCAGTTCCGGAATTTGTGTTAAATACGATGCGCCATAAAACCAGTACCATGAGTTACCCAATAAAATGAGAAAAATAACGGGGATATTTTTGGCGTATTGAATAGTTTGCCAACTGGTACGGAAAAAGTTCCAGTCAATTTTTAGATCGGGTTCACTGGTACGTTGTTTTAAAATAAAACGGCTTGAAAAATAGCCCAAAACCGCAATGCTTAGAACAGTGACACAGACCCAAATTAAATGCTCATGTGAAATGGAAATGATTGCACCACCCAAAATCATCCCGAATAAAATCGCTAGAGATGTCCCTGTCTGAAAAAGTGCATTGCCAGACATAAGTTCATTGGGTTTAAGAATATCAGGCAAAATGGCGTATTTAATTGGGCCAAAAAATGTTGAATGAATTCCCATGCCGAACAAAGCCAAGAGCAATAACCATAGGCTGCCTGTCATGAACCCGATACTGGCGATGGCCATGATGATCATTTCAATGACTTTAATCATTCGAACCAGTTTTGAGCGTTCGTATTTATCGGCAATTTGTCCTGCGGTTGCAGAAAAAATAAAATAAGGCGTGATAAACAAAAGTGCGGCTAAATTATTTAATGTACTGACATTGGCTGAAGCATGTTGAATGATGCCATAAGTAATGACCAATAACAGGGTTTGTTTATAGACATTATCATTTAATGCCCCAAAAAATTGAGTCAAAAACATCGGTAGAAAACGACGTGACATCAGAAGGTTCTGTTGTTTTTCTATCATTCGTGTACTCGAAGATTGAAGATTTGTTAGTAGAGCAGTATCACACAAACAAAATAATGTATGATAGAACCATGTTTGAATTTTAGTTCAAAATTAGACGAGAAATACGTTACCTTCATAAAGAAAATGGTTGTTGTTTTCTATGTATATTAAAACACATTTTAGAAAAATACTGTTGGTGCAAAGTTTACAAAGTATTTTAAAAACCACAGCATTTCATCGCTGGATGTATGCTGGTTTTTTGGTGGGTTTATGTTCATCAACGAGTATGGCTCAGGAGGCTCAGACCGCAACAAATACGCTTCCAGCAAGTAATTCAACAACAATTCAAAATAATAATATTGATAGTTTGCAGATGTTACAACAACAGCAACAGAACCCACAACTTGCTGAATTTAAACCGATTACATTGGATGAATTGGAGAAGTTGCCTGAGTTGTCTGTAAATCAGGGTATGGTTGATGAAATTAATCGTCAGGCAGAACAGGCAAAGCAAGAGGCGTTAACACAACGCTCGACAGTGGCCGAACCGATTCCGATGGCAGCACAAACAGATATGGCTCAGGAAGTGAAAGCCGCCCCTGTGGATGTCGATCATCTTATGAATGAGATTCAGGCAGACCGAAATATTGATGTCGCTGTTAAAGAAAATAATAAAAATATCGGCATTTTTAATAATGCAACATTTGATCTAGGCGCCGAACCACCAAAAGAAAAAAGCAGAATTAAACGCTGGATGAATAAAATTCGTCCTAACAAGGGTCTCAGTGCTATGGTGTCGACACCTAAAATTGAGGTGACGGTAGAGGGTGGCCCAGCTACGTTAACTGAAAATATTGAAAATAAACTATCTAGCTTTACTCAGGAATCTTTTGAAGACTATAACTCTGCTTTGCCGCAGCTACGCACAATGGCAATACAGGCAGCGCAAGCCGTAGGATACTATGATGCAAAGTTTCAGTTTAGTCGGACTGGAGAAAATAAACTTAAAGTTGTCGTGACACCGAATGCCCCCGTGAAGGTTAAAACTGAAAATATTGAGTTTACCGGTGCAGGTGCGACAACTCCGCAATTCCAATTGATTCGTTTAATTCCAGATTTAAATGTCGATGATATTTTGAATCATGGTTTATACGAACAGATGAAAACAAAAATTAATAATGTAGCCAGTGACAATGGTTTCTTTGATGGTTATTGGCGTTTGCATGATGTAAAGGTGCAATTGCCTGATAATACCGCAGATATTAATTTACGTTATGAAACAGGCGAGCGTTATAAACTTGATAACGTCGAATTTAGAATGAGCGATCCATCCAAACCGCTACCTTTAAAGCTAAAAGTATTACAAAGTATGGTGCCATGGAAAGCGGGCGATGATTATACTTTCTGGCGTGTAAACACACTGGCAAATAATTTAACCAACTCTCGTTATTTTAACTGGAGCTTAGTGGATTCGGTGAAGCCAGATCCGATCACCAAACCTTTGGAACTTCCACCAGATATTCAGACATTGGTTGACCAGCAGCAACTCGACAATGGGCAGGTCGTTCAACAAGTTCAGGATAAAAGTGCTAAAAAAGTCGTCGTTTCAGACAAAGAGGTAAGTCAGGACGTTGTCAATGAAAACCAGTTTGCTGGAACACGAGCCAATCAATCCGAAGAACAAAAGCAATTAGATGCGACTCGACGCCAGAAGAAAACCGAAAAAGAAGAGTTGCAGGACAAAGCCAGAGAAGAGAAAAAAATTCCAGTTGTTGTGACCTTAAATGCTGACAAATTAAATAGTGCAGAACTGGGTGCAGGTTGGGGAACAGATACGGGTGTCCGTGTCCGTTCGCAATATCGCCGTGCGATTGTGAATAGTTTGGGACATTCATTTGATGCCAACATGGAACTTTCGCAAATCAGACAGGCGGTAGATACCCGCTATAGCATTCCATATAAACATCCACTGAACGATTATATTAGTATCTTGAGTGGTTATGAACGTGAAGAGTTTAAAGGCGTAGGGCCAGACATGAGCCTCACGACAGAGTCGGCTGTTGTGGGTGCTGAACGTGTGATTAAAAATCCTTTAGGGGCTTGGCAGCAGACTTATGGTTTACGTTATCGACTAGATAAAATCCATCAAATTGGGGAAGTGAACAGCGCAAATGTACCCGATGCTTTCTTAAAACCGGGTTCAAATCCACAGCAACAAGCACTCTTATTGGGTTATCAGTTGTCCAGAAGAGACAGCAATGATCCAGTCAATCCAACAAAAGGGTTCAAACAAACCTATAAAATACAGCTTGGTTCAAAATCGGCCATGTCCGATGCCAATATGGCGATTGTGAATGCAGATTGGAACTTTATTTACTCTTTGGGTGAAAACTATAACCATCAATTTGTTGCAGGGGCAAATTTTGGTTATATTTTCACAGATGATTTCGCGAATGTTCCCTATAACTTACGCTTTTTTGCGGGTGGTGATCAGAGCATTCGTGGTTTTGACTATAAACAATTATCTCCAACTCAAGATGGTTATAAAATTGGTGGTCAAGCCTTGGCAGTGGGTTCACTGGAATATAATTATCAATTTAAACAAGGGTGGCGCGCTGCCGTTTTTACGGACTTCGGTAATGCGTATGATAATAAATTTTCAAATCCGACTGCTTATAGTGTGGGCGTAGGGGTTCGTTGGCAGTCACCTATTGGTCCAATCCGTCTGGATGTTGCGTCTGGTATTTCAGATCCTAGCCATCCAATTCGGATACATTTCTTTATTGGTTCACAACTTTAATCTGGGTGTGTTTAATTTATGGCTGAACAACAGCAACAAGCTGAACAAACAACATCAAATTCTAATTCACCAAAAGGTCGTATCATTAAAAACGTATTATGGCTATTGCTATTTTTGCTGGTCTTATTGATTGGGGCAATTGCGGTAATGTTCTCGACAGATCGAGGCAGTCAGTTTTTATTAGACCGAGTGTTGAAAAATCAAAAAATGATTCAATACCAATATGAGCGTGGAAACTTTTTAAATGGTCTTATTTTAGCTAACTTAAATATTAATTTAGACCCGATTGAAGTCAAAGTTAAGCGTGCTGATGTTGTTATTGGATGGCGCGCCATTGTTCAAAAAGAATTACATTTTAGTCGAGCCGATATTGAAAAATTAGAAATTATTGATAAAAAACCATCATCGAATGAAGCATTTAAATTTAACCGAATTAAATTGCCTTTTGTTTTACGTCTGGAGAAAGCGACAGTCGATCAACTCACCATTAAAACCACAACAGCCAAAGTTGATTTTCATGATATTCACTTAAATAAAGCGCTGTGGTCAGGGACAGCGTTAAGTTTTAAAAACTCCAGTTTTGATATGGGATATTTGGCTGTTAAGCAAGCGACTGGGCAAATGAAATTTGAAGGGAAATATCCACTTCAAGCAACAGCTAAGATGAATATTCCCTCGTTAAAAAGTATCAATATCCATGACATGTCGATTCATGCTCTTGGAACGCTCGATACGATTACTGCGGGGATCGCAACACATACGCCAGATTTACTGACAGGTCGGATTATTATCCACCCAGTTCGTCAACATGTTCCTATGTATGGTCAGTTAAATTTTAAAAACTATCATTTGCCATTTTTAACCGACTATAAATTATTAGCAAAATCGGGTATAGCGAGACTCGATGGAACAGCTTCGGGGTTAAATATTCATTTAAATACAAATTTGAGTGGAAAGAATATTCCTGAGGGCATTTATCATGCCGAAATGTCTACCGACTATGTACATCAGCTTGATATTCATCAGTTTGATGGTCAGGTCATGAAAGGTTCATTAAACGCTTCTGGTGTAGTCAGTTGGGAAAAAACGGTTCATTGGGATATTCAGGGTCGCATGAAAGGAATGCAGCCTACAGATCAGGTGCTTCCTCAGACAGTCAGAGATTTTCTGCCTAAAAATCTGGATGGTGCGATTGCATCAACAGGGAAATTGGAAAAAGGTTTGCATGTCACTGGTCTGGTCAATTTTGATCAGGGTGAAATCTGGAATTTAAAATTAGATCAGGCGGCTGAGGTGAATAAAAAGATTCAACCTATGCTGCTAACCGTTGACTGGAAAAATATTAACCGTGCTATGCCATATATCGGATGGTTAGACAGTGCTCAAGGTCGGGTTGGTTTAACTTTAAATAACGGTAAAGATGATATACAGGTCAGTACAACCGTTAAAAAGAATGAACAGGGATTTTTGCCTACAGGGCAATATCAGGCAAAGTTATTTTTCAAAAATAATGATTTGAATATTCCAGAGTTTAAATATATTACGGAACAAGGTGGACTTACTGGGCAGGCGTTGGTTGCTCTACCAACTGAAAAACGTCAGCTTAAATGGAATGCACAACTAAATGCGAAAAACTTTAACCCCCAAACGGTGACAGCAAGTTCGCCTGTAGATTTGATCAATGGGAAAGTACAGGCAAATGGTTATGCAACAAAAAATCAGCACATCATGGAATTTAAAGGAATTGACCTGTTGGGTCGAATTCCACAGCAAAACAACGAAATTGTACATTTAACAGGAAATAGCACTGTTGCTGTTGTCTTTAATGATGAAAAAGCGGGCGGGGGCATGAAGGGCTATGCTGTACGTTATGCTGGTGCATTACAGTCTAATCGCATACAAAATAGTGCAGGTACATTACAGGTGAACCTGTCTGGTACATCTGATTTTGTCAAAATTTCAAGATTTAGTCATGAAGGTGTTGCTGGAAAAATATTGGCAGATGGTTTAGTTAGCCTGAAAAATGGGATTAGCTGGAAAGCCAATGCCTCTTTGGTTCGCTTTAAACCTCAATACTTTGTTTCAAACCTGACAGGTGAAATATCGGGTGTTTTGCAAACAGAAGGCGTTTGGTCAGACCGTTTAAAACGTATCTCAATTCAACAGTTGAATTTGGCAGGTATGGTAAATAGACAGGTTATACGTGGTAAAGGTAATCTTTCTGTTTTATTGAACACCACAAAAAATGGATTGATCCCGCAACACTTTGAAGCCAATAACTTGTTTATTGCCTATGCGGGAAATCAGGTTCAGGCAACGGGAGATGCTCAAAAACTGCATCTACAAATTAATGCCCCTGCATTGTATGCGGTATATAACGGTTTGCGTGGACGTGCTTATGGTTATCTCGACCTAGAAACACAACCAAGATTAAAAGCGACTGCAAATTTGGCAGTAGATAATTTTGGTTTTAAAGATACTGTAAGTGTGCAAAAACTCAGAATTCGGGGCGAATTACCGACATCTGAAACCTCTCCGACAATATTAAAGTCAGAAATGAACAATATGCACTGGGGTAAACGTGAAATCCAGTATGCAGCTGTGACCATGAGTGGAACACGTAAAGCACATATTGTTCAGTTTCAGGGTTGGAACAGATATTCAAAATTTTATATGCAACTGGCAGGTGGTTTTAATGCCAATAATGATTGGTTAGGTCAATTACAACAGGGTGTTTTTGACTCTGTTCGGGCGGTACTTAAACAGCAACAAAATGCCAATGTTGTTTATAACGCAACGAAAAAACAACTTTATATTGGTGCGCATTGTTGGTTAAGCAACCAAAGTCAACTTTGTTTTAATCAACCTATTCAAGTTAGTCCGACTGCTGGAAATGTTTCATTTGTTGCTAAGAACCTTGATTTGAAAGATTTTACTGCTTTTATGCCAGATGGTTTGGCAATGACAGGTGAAATGAATGGTTATGCAAAAGCATCTTGGACTCAAGGTAAACATCCAAATATTGATGCACAACTGATCACACAAAACGGACAAATCGGGATTACGGCAGATGACCCTGAGGATCCTTCGACAACAACCAGTTACCAACAATTAAGTTTAATTGCGAAGAGTGTTCCGCAAGGGTTGCAATTACGCGTAGATGCCAAAACGGCCAATATTGGTACAGGATATGCCAATGTTACGATTAATCCATATGATGATAATTTACCAATGCAAGGTGAAGTTGCATTTGATCAGGTGGATTTAAAATTCCTGAAACCGTTTATTCAGGATGCACGTTCAATTGGCGGAATCCTGACTTTTGCAGGTAAAGTCAATGGAACCTTGAAACAACCATTAGTGACAGGTGATTTACGCCTGAAAAATGGTAATCTAAGTATGATTTCATTGCCTGTGAATATTAGTAATTTGCAGGTCTATTCGGCCATTCGTCAAAGTCAAGCTTCTATTCAGGGTGCGTTTAACAGTGGGCGTGGTGTTGGTAAAATTGACGGCATGTTCGATTGGTCAGGCGAACCACAGTTACAATTAAATGTAAAAGGCGATAATTTACTGATACGTCAGGCGCCATTGATCACGGCTGTTATTAATTCGGATATGGCGTTAAATGTTTATCCTTTAAAACGTAGTCTGTCGATTAAAGGCAGTATTGATGTTCCTCGTGCATTAATTAATATGCCTGAATCGACCAAAACAGTTGTCAATGTCTCCCCAGATGTTCGTGTATTGCACGAAGGTGAAGACCCATTGCAAGTATTGCGATTGTCAAAACCTTGGGATATTCAAGCTGATGTCGATTTAAGACTGGGTAAACAAGTTATTTTCCAAGGTTTTAATAGCCGTATCCCTCTAACAGGGCGTTTGTATTTAACACAACGTGGACTAGAAACTGCAATGAGTGCAAACGGTGCATTAGGGATCAGTCAAAAAGTCAAAATTGAAGCGTATGGTCAAACCCTGAGCTTAAACCGAGCCATTGCACGTTTTAATGGTCCATTGGCAAACCCAACATTGGATATAGATGCAACCAAGAGTATTTCGAGCACTTTAGTTGGCGTCAGAATTTCAGGTACGGCATCTGTACCGAATATTCAGATCTATAACGATGGTGGCTTATCTGAACAAGAAGCATTAAATGCACTGGTCACAGGGCGTATCAATGAAGGCAGTAGTAGCTTAAGCCAAACAGAAAGCTTTAAGTCTGATGTAAATAATACCCTTGCTGCTGCTGGTATTAGTCTTGGTTTGGGCGGAACGCGTGCGTTTACCAATCAGATTGGTCGTACATTTGGACTCAGTGGTTTAGCGTTGGATGCACAGGGTACTGGTGATGATACGCAAGTCAGTGTGACTGGCTATCTTACTCCTGATTTGTATTTACGTTATGGGGTTGGGGTATTTACCAACATCAATAAACTGACATTGCGTTATCAAATGAATAAACGAATGTATCTTGAAGCAAGTCAATCAGTAGAACGTGCCATCGATATTTTTTATAATTGGCGCTTCTAGTTTAAAAGATGATCTGCCCTGAATGAATGAGGTAGATCATTTCATAATATTTGTTAAGTATTTGCACAGTTGTGCGGAGTAAACGTATGAAAAAATTTTTGCTAATGATGATTCCTGTTATAGGAATGGTGGGATGTGGGCAATCGAAACAGTTATCTCCAAAAGAAGCATGGCAAAATTTTTGTACGACGATTCCTGGCGCTGCATATAACATTATGACTGATCGCCAGCAGAATATTCAAAAAGCAGCGGCTTTAGAACATGCTAAAAAAGTACAAGAACTTCACGCCCAAAAGTTTCTGGTTAATCTCGTTGAAGAGGCATACAAAGTTCCTGTATATGACCAACTAGAAAAACAACAACAAGCTATGGAAAACTTTAGTAAAGGCCGTTATGAAGAATGTATAAAGCAAACCAACCAACAATAATTTAAGTCACTTTCATAACTATTGATGATTGATATAGGCTTTATTGCACTGGATTAGAGATTTTTGACGTTTTACAGATATTGGTAACGTGAGTTATTCCTGTACAGCGCAAATTTTTTAAGCATTTCAAGACGAAACGGTTCATTTGGACATTCTGAATGAACCGTTTTGCATAAAAAATGTTGATAAAGATTTCTCTTTTAAAAAAAAGATGGGCGGAACTTTGTTTTATATCTGATTATTTGAGCTGATAATGCAGGTTACGCCTGAAAGGTCAAAAAACTTCTGAATCAAAGATGATGTATCAATGGCGTTTATGGTGGATTTTGAAAAGTTTTGGCTAAGACCATTTCAATATTGTGATGATGTTGAATACTTCGTTTAGAGAAAGCGATCTATCAGGGCTTTAGATATTTTGATGTTTTTGCTCAATAGAACAAGTATGGTGAAAAATAAGCTGACTCATTTCTAAAAAAAATAATCCATCCTGAAAAATAAAGCATTGATTTGAAATAAATGATAAAAATAAATATTGCAAGTGTAAAAGACGGAATTTAAAACAAATGGGTATTTCGTAGAAAAATAATCGTCATCATAAACTAATGCTTTGCTTGCATTAACTTTTAGGTATAAGTTTAGTAGAATTTGTAATGTCCATATTACTTATGAGGCTATAGGACAGGCTGGAATTCATAAGTAATTTTTTAGAAAAAGAGGAATATCACCGTGCTAGAAGCTTACCGCCAACACGTTGCAGAACGTGCTGCACTCGGAGTCCCACCGAAGCCACTTGATGACGCTCAAACTGCTGACTTAGTCGAACTATTAAAAAATCCACCAGCAGGCGAAGAAGCATTCTTAGTTGATTTGCTTGAAAACCGTGTACCAGCAGGCGTTGACCAAGCAGCTTATGTAAAAGCAGCTTTCTTGGCAGCGGTTGCAAAAGGTGAAGCGACTTCTCCATTAGTTTCTAAAGAACGTGCGGTTTACTTGCTAGGCACTATGCTTGGTGGTTATAACGTAGCACCTTTAGTTGAACTTTTAGACGATGCTCAATTGGCAGGCTTAGCTGCTGAAGCATTGAAAAAAACGCTTCTTGTATTTGATGCATTCCATGACGTTGCTGACAAAGCGAAAGCAGGTAACGAAAATGCGAAAGCTGTTCTTCAATCTTGGGCTGACGCTGAATGGTTCACAAGCCGTCCAGATGTTCCTGAAGAAATCAAAATCACTGTATTTAAAGTGACTGGCGAAACCAACACTGATGACTTGTCACCTGCACAAGATGCTTGGAGCCGTCCTGATATTCCATTGCATGCGAATGCAATGCTTAAAAACGAGCGTGATGGTATCAATCCTGAAAAACCAGGTGAAGTTGGTCCATTAAACCAAATCAAAGAATTAATCGCAAAAGGCAACCAAGTTGCTTACGTGGGTGATGTTGTTGGTACGGGTTCTTCTCGTAAATCTGCAACAAACTCTGTGCTTTGGTTCTTCGGTGATGAAATCGCTCACATTCCAAACAAAAAAGACGGTGGTTACTGCTTAGGTGGTAAAATTGCGCCGATCTTCTTTAACACAATGGAAGACGCGGGTGCATTACCTGTAGAAATTGATGTTGCTAACATGAACATGGGCGATGAAATCGTTCTTAAGATTGATCATGCTGCTGCAAAAGTAACTGCATTCAAAGCTGGCGAGCAAATCGCTGAATCTGAATTGAAAACACCAGTACTGCTAGATGAAGTTCGTGCGGGTGGTCGTATCAACTTAATCGTTGGTCGTGGTTTGACTGCTAAAGCGCGTGAAGCTTTAGGTCTTCCTGCATCTACTTTGTTCCGTGTTCCAGTTCAACCTGAAAACACAGGTAAAGGCTTTACTCAAGCTCAAAAAATGGTTGGTCGTGCTTGCGGTCTTCCAGAAGGTCAAGGTGTTCGTCCAGGTACTTACTGTGAACCGAAAATGACGACTGTTGGTTCGCAAGATACGACTGGTCCGATGACACGTGATGAATTAAAAGACTTGGCTTGCTTGGGCTTCTCTGCTGACCTTGTAATGCAATCTTTCTGTCACACTGCTGCGTATCCAAAACCAGTTGACGTTCAAATGCAACACACACTTCCTGATTTCATCATGAACCGTGGTGGTGTTTCTTTACGCCCAGGTGACGGTATTATCCACTCTTGGTTAAACCGTATGTTATTGCCTGATACCGTAGGTACTGGTGGTGACTCACATACACGTTTCCCAATTGGTATTTCATTCCCAGCGGGTTCTGGTCTTGTAGCATTTGCTGCAGCAACAGGTGTTATGCCACTTGATATGCCTGAATCAGTTCTTGTTAAGTTCAAAGGTAAAATGCAACCAGGTATCACTCTACGTGACCTTGTACATGCGATTCCTTACCGTGCGATCCAAGAAGGCGATCTTACTGTTGAGAAAAAAGGTAAGAAAAACATCTTCTCTGGTCGTATCTTAGAAATCGACTTAACAGAAATGGAAACGGAGTTAACTGTAGAACAAGCATTCGAACTTTCTGATGCTTCTGCTGAGCGTTCTGCTGCAGGTTGTTCAATCACACTTTCTGAAGCGAAAGTTGCTGAATATCTACAATCTAACATCACAATGTTGAAGTGGATGATCTCTCAAGGTTATGGCGATGCACGTACAATGGCGCGCCGTGTTGAGAACATGGAAAAATGGTTGGCAAATCCATCACTTCTTAAAGCTGATGCAGACGCTGAATATACAAAAGTATATGAAATTGATCTTGCTGACATTAAAGAACCTGTTCTTTGCTGCCCGAATGACCCAGATGATGCAAAACTTCTTTCTGATGTTCAAGGCGTTAAAATTGACGAAGTATTCGTTGGTTCTTGTATGACAAACATCGGTCACTTCCGTGCTGCGGGTAAATTACTTGATAAAGTACCTGGCGGTTCATTGTCTACTCGTCTATGGTTGGCTCCACCAACACGTATGGATGAGCATCAATTGATGGAAGAAGGTTTCTATAACATTTATGGTAAAGCTGGCGCTCGTACTGAAATGCCAGGTTGTTCATTATGTATGGGTAACCAAGCACGTGTAGCACCAAATACGACTTGTGTATCTACTTCTACACGTAACTTCCCGAACCGTTTAGGTCAAGGTGCGAACGTGTACTTGGCTTCTGCTGAGCTTGCATCTGTTGCTGCGGTACTTGGTAAATTACCAACGCCAGCAGAATATCAAGAATATGCTGCTCAAATCGACAGCATGTCTGTTGACATCTATCAATACTTGAACTTCGATAAGATGGGTGAGTATACAGATGCTGCTAAAAATGTTGATACCAAGAAAATTGCTGCGGCTCAATTGTCTTAATTTATTGAAAAATGAATTGAATTGAGTGACGATAAGGGCTGATTAATTCAGCCCTTATTTTATTTGAACATTGATTTTAAATTGTGGAAAAATTAGAATGAGTAGAATTTAATATAATGATATCTACTTAAAAATGGCAAAACCTAGAATTTTTATTAGTTCAACTTATTATGATTTAAGAAATATTCGTTCTGATCTTGAGCGTTACATTAAAGAAAGGAATTATGATCCAATTTTGAATGAAAAAGGGCATATTCCATATTCAAATTTAGCTAGATTAGAAGATTATTGCTATAAAGAAATTGATAATTGTGATATTTTAATTTCGATTATTGGTGGAAGGTTCGGTTCCGCAGCGTTTGAAAGTGGTGGTTATTCAATTTCACAGAAAGAATTAAAGATAGCCTTAGAGAAAGGTAAGCAAGTATATATTTTTGTTGAAAAGGCTGTTTTACATGAATATAAAACCTACGAACATAATAAAGATAATGAAAAAATTATACAGTTGATGAAGTTTTCTGCAGTAAATGATATTGGGATATATAAATTTTTAGATGAAGTTTTTGCTTTACCAATTAATAATCAATATACTGGATTTGAAACTTCGAATGATATTATTCTTTATCTTCAGGAGCAGTGGGCAAGTTTATTCCAAAGTTTGTTGAGTGATGTTTCAAAACAAAAGGATTTTAGACTTATAGAGGAATTAAAAGATACAGCTAAAACTTTAAAACAATTAGTTACATATCTTACTAATGAAAAATCAAAAGGGAATGAAGCGATAAATGAGATTCTATTCTCAAATCATCCTGTATTTAATGCTGTTAAAAAAGCAATAAATACAAATATTAGAGTTTATTTTACCAATGAAGAAGAATTGAATACACTTTTAAATGCTTTTGGATATATGTTTGAGCTGTTTAATGTAGATAATGAATTTGAAATATGGGAAAATAAAGAAGGAAAAAAGATAAAAATTGCAAAAAATTTATTTTCTGAAGACAAAAAATTAAAATCAATGGATATTAATGAATGGGATAAAAATATGGTTCAAGCTATATTAAAACCAGTAGATTTAGATGATGACTTACCGTTCTAACTTGTAGAATATCTAAATGTTATATGCATAATTAAGTAAGAAATTTTTATATAATTTACAATATCTTGAATAAATCATTTAATCTATGAGTTGTAAACTGATGTAGATAAGATGGTGTGAAAATGCCCAAACAATCCCGCTTCCTCTGTATCGGAGGTTTTCTTAACGGTTCTGCTGTTAAAGACCAAGGTGATCGCTTTATCTGTGTTGAAAATAACAAACAAGTCACTTACCGAAAAATGGAAATTTTCCATCAAGATGCATGGGATCATGATTACTACGTTTGTGAAACCACGACAGATAAACAGGCAAGAAACTGGGTTTATGACATCGAGCCAAATTAAATGTTAGATATTTTTATTCAATAAATAAAGTTATAAGAAATTCTTTACAAAACAGGCAATAAAAAGCCCCATGGTTAGGGGCTAGTCGTATATGAATCAAGTCATATACTGTATGAGGCTCATCTCAAACTGAGGCTATTAAACCACAATTGGCCACAAAGTTATAGCGTTTATTTTGTTGCAAGAAATGCATCAATTTCTTCACGCCAAGGTACAGATGGTTGTCCACCTGAACGAGTCACTGCAATTGCTGCGGCTGCATTGGCAAAACGTGCAGCTTCTAGTGCTGATTTTCCTTCTAATAGTGCGGTTACAAAGGCGCCATTAAATGTATCACCTGCGGCAATGGTATCTATCGCATTAACCTTAAAACCTGAAACCAATTGGCCTTGACCATTTTCACTTAGCCAGACACCACGAGATCCCATGGTAATTACTACCGTTTTAATGCCTTTACCATGTAATACGCTGGCTGCTTCTGCTGCATCTTTTTCATCGTGAATAATCACACCTGTCAGGCTGAGTGCCTCGGTTTCATTGGGGGTAATAATATCAACCAAATGCAATAATTCTTCAGGTAATTCACGTGCAGGTGCAGGGTTTAAGACCACTTTAACACTCGATTGATGCGCGATTTTCGCTGCTTCGATAATACTTGGAATTGGGGTTTCAAGTTGTAAAAGCAGTGCCTGTGCAGCACGAATCAGGTCAGCATGTTGTTGAACATACTCTGGGCTTAAACAAGCATTTGCACCTGCGCAAATCCCAATACAGTTTTCTGCCATTTTATTGACAAAAATAAGCGCAACACCTGTAGATTGATCTTTTATATGGCTTACGGCATGGGTGTCAATACGGTCTTTTTCCAATTGGGCTTTAATGCGGTGTCCAATATCATCTTCACCAACACAAGCAATAAAACTAATGTTTGCACCGCTACGACCTGCGGCAACGGCCTGATTTGCACCTTTACCGCCAAAAGCGACTTGATAGTTTTGTCCTGTCAGAGTTTGTCCGGGATGAGGGAAATGCTCAAGGGTCAAAATATGGTCAGCATTAATACTGCCCAAAACGACCAATTTTTGGCTAGAACTCATGTGTAACCTAAATTAAAAAAATCTTATATTTTGCAAATGATACCGTGTTTGGCTTTGAATTGATGTAAAACTTCTTTTATTTGCTCATATTATTTACATCATGACCTAAATTTTCTATATAGATGAGTATCTTAAAAAATAAAGGATAAAAAATATTTTGTGTTGAAAACAGCGCTAAAAAGCCAATAAACCCAACATTGTTCAGTGATGTAAACATAGCAAATGTATTATCAAAAATAACAATAATGAAAAAAATGGTCGATATTTTGGGAGAATTTTGTTAAATTTAGCAGCCAAGAAGTAGTTAAAATTAATTTTATGTTAGTTAACAACAAATTAATTTTAATTGCTTCTTTTTTGTGCGCATTATTTTCGATGTGCAAGTCGTTTCCCGCACGAACAAGGCTTGATGTCAGTTGCCTGGCATGAAATTTGTATTGTTCCTTTGACTCATTTTTGAGTACGGCTTGTATTTAATCTTTTGGAATTCAACATTTTGTAAACTAAGTTCCAGATACTTTTGAGTGCTCCTGCGGTTAGAATCATGTCAATACATGACGATAGATCCCAGACACCGAGTACTGACATTTAGATTACGGAGAACTCTATGTTTTATTACCGCGGCCTGATTGGAATACTGGTTCTTTTATTGATTGGCTATCTTTTTTCCAATAATAAAAGATCAATTCAGCTTCGCACAATTTTGCCTGCACTTGGGTTGCAATTTTTATTGGGCATCGTGATTTTATATATTCCCGCAGGCAAGTTCATGTTTGAACAACTTGCGATGGGTGTAAATAAAGTTATTGGCTATGCGGATGCGGGAAGCTCATTCTTATTGGGCGCATTGGTCGGTGATAAAATGAATAAAGTGTTTGATGGCGCTGGTTTCATTTTTGCATTTAAAGTTTTACCGACAATTGTCTATGTCACAGCACTGATTTCAATTTTGTATTATTTAAAAGTCATGAATGTGCTGATTAAAGGTTTGGGGACAATTTTCCAAAAACTTTTAGGGATTAGCAAAATTGAATCTTTTGCTGCGGTCACCACAATTTTTATTGGTCAAAATGAATTGCCTGCTGCATTGCGTCCATTTTTATTAAAAATGAATAAAAATGAATTGTTTACTGCAATGTGTAGTGGTATGGCAGCAGTTTCAGGTTCGGTGTTGGTAGGCTATGCTGGTTTGGGTGTTCCAATGGAATATTTACTTGCTGCATCGCTCATGGCGATTCCCGGTGGAATCTTATTTGCGCGTTTACTCAGCCCAGCAACAGAAGAATCAACCGTAGAAGTAACAGATGTAACTTTTGGTGACCACAAGCCAAGCAATATTATTGAAGCTGCAACTACAGGTGCAATGCTCGGTTTAAAAATTGCGGTTGGTGTGGGTACAGTCATTATGGTATTTGTTGGCTTACTTGCTTTGCTAAATGGTTTAATTGGTGGCGTGGGTGGTTTATTTGGTCATCCGACATTATCGATTGACGCTATTTTTGGTTATATCCTGTCACCTTTGGCGTATATGATGGGCGTTGACTGGAATGATGCCAGCCTTGCAGGTTCATTGCTTGGTCAAAAGTTAGCAATTAACGAATTTGTGGCTTATTTAGGTTTAGCCCCACATTTGGCAGACCATTCAATCTCACCTCATACAGCCGCCATTATTTCTTTTGGACTATGTGGATTTGCAAACTTTAGTTCAATTGGTGTGGTGATTGGCGCATTTAGTGTTGTTGAACCAAGTTTAACCCCTGTACTGTCTAAGTTGGCAATGCGTGCTTTATTGGCAGCGACCTTATCGAACTTGATGAGCGCCACAATTGCAGGAATATGTTTAGGCTTTTCGATGTAAAGCGTTCCAATAGTCGTCTAAGTGAAATGGGAAAAGGACTTTTACATAAAGTTCTTTTTCTTTTTTAGGGGATCAGCTATCGTATTTATACGATAAATAATGATAAGAGGTGAATATGCAAATAGCGACTGTTGATTATCAACATCCACAAGCAGGTGAGCTTTTTACATATTCGTTACGCACCACGGGTTTTGCCGTTTTAATTAACCATCCGTTAAATTGGGAATTAATTCAGCAGATTTATCATGAATGGCTCGATTTTTTCCGTTCCGAAGATAAATATCGCTATGTTGTGTCATCTGAACGAAAAGGTGGTTTATTTCCAACCAGCCTTTCAGAAACCGCAAAAGGTGCGACTACAAAAGACTTAAAAGAATTTTTTCATATTTTTCCATCTGGTATTTACCCAGATGAAGTATCAGATGCAGCGTTATATTATTATCAACAGGCATTTGAACTTGCAAAACAGCTTTTAGGCTGGATTCAGACCTATACACCCAGTTACATCCAGCAACAGTACCATGAACCATTACCCAATATGATTGAAGGGGCGGAAAGTTTATTGCGGGTTCTACGTTACACACCTGTCGATACACAAGATGAATATATTCGTGCAGCAGCGCATGAAGATATTAACCTGATTACGATTTTACCTGCTGCGACGGCTTCTGGTTTACAAGTAAAAAATACCGAAGGTGAGTGGTTTGATGTACCTGTTGAAGCCAATTCATTGATCATCAACATTGGGGATATGTTGCAAGAAGCTTCGGGACATTATTATCCATCGACGACACATCGTGTAATTAAACATCAAGGTCATTCGATAGATAAAGAACGTATCTCGATGCCATTTTTCTTGCAGCCGAGAGCAGAGGTAGTTCTGTCTCAACGCTACACTGCGGGTCAATACCATGCCGAGCGAATGAAAGAACTCAAAGTGATTCAAGATGGGAAAATCCTGATTTAGCATCCAATTGATTATACTTTGTTTGAGATTGTTCAGAGTTTAGCTCATTGTATTTGGCTTATGGCTTCAGATCGGTTTAAATACACGCCTCTTACGAGGTACTCGTTTTTATATTGTTAAAAAGGTTATTCAATGTCTAAAGCACCGACTCAAATCATTATCGATACCGACCCAGGACAAGATGATGCAGTGGCAATTTTATTGGCGCTTGCCAGTCCAGAATTAGAAGTTTTGGGGATTACCACAGTTGCGGGCAATGTACCTCTTGCTTTAACCCATGTAAATGCACGTAAAGTGTGTGAATTGGCAGGTCGTCAGGATATTCGGGTATTTTCAGGATGCGATAAGCCATTACAACGTGCTTTGGTGACTGCTGAAAATGTTCACGGTAAAACAGGCTTGGATGGCATTGAATTGCCAGAACCGAACATGCCATTACAAGCACAACATTCAGTTGATTTTATTATTGAAACATTGCGTAATGCGCCAGAAAAAACCATTACCATTTGTTCATTGGGGCCTATGACCAATACGGCTCAGGCATTATTAAAAGCCCCCGATATTGCATCACGTATTGCAAAAATTGTATTGATGGGTGGTGGCTTTTTTGAAGGTGGAAATATCACACCATCAGCAGAATTTAATATGTTTGTAGACCCGGAAGCAGCCAAAGTGGCGTTCGGTGCGGGTATTCCACTGACTGTGATTCCTCTGGACGTTACACATAAGGCGTTAACCTCTAAAGCGTGGGTCGAAGGACTTCGTGCTATGAACACGTTGGTTGGTACGGCTGTTGCATCGTGGACAGACTTTTTTGAACGCTATGATATGGAAAAATATGGGGCAGCAGGTGCGCCATTGCATGATCCATGTGTAATTGCTTATATGCTAAAACCTGAATTATTTACAGGTCGCTATATTAATGTTGAAATTGAAACAGACAGTCCTTTAACTGTTGGCGCAACGGTTGCAGACTGGTGGCGTGTAACAGATCGTACTGCGAACGCTGAGTTTATGAACACCATTGACCGTGACGGATTCTTTGATTTGTTGACAGAGCGTTTAGCGCGTTACGCATAAATACTGTTTATATTGTATTGAGCAAAATAAAAATTGGGGTGCAATTGAGCGCTCCGATTTTTATATCTAAGATTTAAATTTTGAGGTACATTACACGCTTATTGGGCTGGGGTGTAACCTACATTTATGGGTAATTCTCAATGGCGTCGGTTTCGACATTTCTGTTATAACATATTACATAATACAGATGATGATACTAGAATAAATCGACTTATAAATTATATTCTCATTGCTTTAATTATCAGTAATGTGAGTGCTGTTTTACTTGAGTCAGTGAATCCGATTTACCGCAGCTATCATTTTTATTTCGACTTATTTGAAAATATTTCTATTGCTATTTTCTCTATAGAATACTTATTGCGTCTATGGAGTATTGTCGACTCTCAACCTGAATTGCCTGCTTGGAAAGTGCGGTGTAAGTGGTTGATTAGCGGAGAAGCGATAATTGATTTATTTGCCATATTGCCTGCATATTTAAATTTCTTTGTACATTTTGATCTACGTGTTTTACGTATTTTAAGGCTAGTCAGATTACTAAAGCTGACACGTTATTTTGTGTCATTACAGATTTTGCTGGCGGTGATCCGAAGGGAAAAAGGGTCTTTTCAAGCTGTTATTTTTATTTTAATGATGATGATTGTGATGGCTGCAAGTGGCGTTTATATTGCAGAAAATAAAGCACAGCCAGACGATTTTGGTTCTATTCCTCAAGCAATGTGGTGGGCTGTGGTTACATTAACGACTGTGGGTTATGGAGATGTAACCCCTGTCACTGTTCTCGGTAAAATATTAGGAGCAATAATCACAATTTTAGGAGTAGGTTTGGCTGCATTACCCGCAGGTATTCTGGCGACAGGTTTAGCAAATGAATTAAACGCCAGACAGCAACATTTACAACAGGAGTTCCGTGAATTGCTGATAGCCGATGAAGTGGATTTAATACAAGATCAAGAAAAAATAGAAAAAATCCGCCGTAAGGTTGGTCTGAGAAAAGAGCAAACACATGAAATTTTAATGCAATTGATGCGAGAACAATCTCTTGAGGAAAAAGAATTAGAAAAAAAGCCGTATCACTATTGCCCACATTGTGGTGAAAAACTAAACCATTTGAGAGAAAAATAACAATCGTTGTCGGGAGTTCGTTGTCATTTTTCCATCAAGGGGAAAATAAAATCAGGAATTAAATACAGGCAGACATTGTATTGCGGAACTAATTTTTGCTGCCTCAGAAAAATCCTTTAAGCCTGAGTTAAAATCGCAATATATCGTCAAAAAATTCATTTTTTATAGACTTATCAGCAGCATTAAACAACTGATTCAATTGGTATTGTTATAGTGGAAATAGAATGTTATTTTGTGTAAATAAAATTTCTTTTGAAGATCCGTTTAATTTTATTGAGGAAAAATTGTTTATTTTATAAACTATTTTTAAAGATAATCAAAAATAAAGCATATCTATTGAGTATTTCTCTGTAGAGAAGGGGGAGGCTGAGAAGTGGTGATAAAAATAACAAATCTTGGCTGTTTGCATACAATTTGATTTGGTGAGAAAAGATGCCTTACCTTATAGAAAATGAAGAGTTATTAAGAGAAAGAAATAAAAGGTATGTCGTTCGTGTTTTTATCTTGCGGCAACTGGGGACAATTTTGTGTTTTTTATCCTTTTATTCTGTCATTTCAATGTTGTCATATCGGATTTGGGTTTGGTTACTTTTAGCTATAAACGCCTTTTTTTGGCCGATATTGGCTTTTTATCTTGCCACTAATGCAAAAGATTCAGTGAAAGCTGAAAAATATAGCCTGATTATCGACACTTTTTTTGGGGGAATTTGGATTGCCCTCATGGAATTAAATCCATTACCGTCACTAATCCTGATTTCAATTTTTATTGCAGATCGCTATGCCGCAGGTGGCTGGAAATTATTACGTTCATCCATGCTGGTTCTTATGAGTTCCCTATTATGTGTTTGGACACTTTTAGGGTTTCCTGTCAATTTAAGTATTACGCCGAAAATAGTATGGTTTACTTTGCCCTTGGCAACAATTTATATGATTGCCTTGAGTATCGTTTCTCGAAAACTTTCCATGAGTTTAAGTAAAAAGAATCGGGAAATTGAAAAAATTGCGATGATTGATCCACAATTACAAATCCCCAACAGACGTTTTTTTGAGCAACATTTGGTGAGTACTTTCGTTAAGGTACAACGTGGCAGATGTGTTGCTCACCTCATATTACTCGATGTTGATAACTTTAAAGAGGTGAATGATACTTATGGACATGAAACAGGGGATTATGTCCTGATCGAAATTTCAAATATTTTAAAAGAAAGCATTCAGGTAAAAGATATACCTGCACGTTATGGTGGGGATGAATTGGCGATTATTGTATTTAACTATGATGATCAACATGTCATTGATTTGGCGCATCAAATTTGTCAGAAGGTACAGCGGCTTAGTATTCCACGGGATCATCAATTTAAGATTACGATTAGTGTGGGTATTGCGCCCGCCCAAGGGTGTGGCTCTACCTTGCAGTGGTTAGAACATGCAGATAAAGCCTTATACCGTGTAAAAAGAGAAGGGCGAAATGGCGTCAATTTTTGTGTCGATGTTGCTTAAAGTGGCGATTTTGTCGTGTTACGCGAAAAACGTGCCATTAATTTATCACATGGATAAGTACTGATGTTTTTCATTAAATAAACACTGATCAGTGCCCAGATTTCGGCTGAAATTAAGTCGAATGGGAAATGCACGCCAAGATACATTCTTGACCAACCAATGAGTAGGCTACTGATAAACAGTACAAAAAAGATTTTTCTAAATCCTAATACTAGAAAACTAAAGGCTAAGGCTGCAATTCCGAGCATGTGATGACTTGGTAAAGAAGTCGTTTTCGCATGATGGATGAGTGTATGACCAATATGCAAAACAAAAGGACGAGGATGATAATAAAATAATGAAAAGATTTTTGCTGTGATGAGCGCAACAGCGATAGAACATAAAGACAATGAAACAGCATGCCAATATCGCTGTTCTTTCTTTAAAAAAGCAAGTGCAAGCAGAACCACACCAATAATTGCGATTAAATAGTTTGATGAAAAGAGAGCTAATTGTTTGATCAGGGCGCTAGGATGATCTGATGCATTAAAAATATAAAAAAGATTAATATTGAGTTGTTCTAAGTTCATCACTCACGACCTGCAACGTACTAAAAATACAGCAGGCATTAGATAATTTAATTATTAAGATCACTTTAGTTATGTATTTATTATAAATATTTGAAATATATTAAATTTTAACAAGTGTGGAATTTTTTTTAGATTAATATAAGAAAGTCTTAAGCTTTTTTATCAAAAAATGAGAAGGTTTATATATCTTAACATTAGAATTGTGAATATTTCATGTCATATCTCATTTAAAAAAGGATTTGTGGTTGCACATATAATGCAATGCTTCACAAACTTTATACATTGAAAAAATATAGACATTAAAAATCCATTTATCTGACGATAAATGGATGAGGAGGAGATTACTTATTGCGAAGATGGTATTGAAAATTGTTTTGATTCCCGAACACTAGTAGAGGGCCAGCGTTGTGTGATGGTTTTTCGATGGGTGTAGAAGCGGGCGCCATCTGGGCCATAAGCATAAAGATCACCAAATAATGAGCGTTTCCAGCCACCAAAACTATGATAAGCCACAGGTACAGGAAGCGGGACGTTTACGCCCACCATACCTACCTGAATATGAGTCGTAAAGTAACGGGCAGCCTCGCCATCACGGGTATAGATACAAGTTCCATTGCCATATTCATGCTCATCAATGAGTTGCATGGCTTCTTGCATGGTCGCAACACGAATAATCTGTAAAACAGGGCCAAAAATTTCTTGCTGATAACTGCTCATGTCTTTGGAAACATGATCGATTAAAGTTGGGCCAACGAAAAAGCCGTTTTCATAACCTTGTGGCGCTGCATGGCGACCATCAACTACAATTTTTGCACCTTGCTGTTCTGCACTGTCGATATAGCCAATAACTTTAGCCTGATGTTGCGCCGTAATCACAGGGCCAAAATCATTATTTTTATCTGAAAAATGACCGAATTTTAATTTGGCAATTTCGGGTTTTAATTTTTCAATGAATAGGTCTGCAATTTCATCGCCCACGGCAACCGCAACAGAAAGTGCCATACAACGCTCGCCTGAAGAGCCAAAAGCAGCACCCAGTAATGATGCCACGACATTATCAATATCGGCATCGGGCATGACAATCGCATGATTTTTTGCCCCGCCAAGTGCTTGGCAGCGTTTGCCTGAAGCTGTGGCAGTGGTATAGATATATTCAGCAATGGGGGTTGAACCAACAAAACTGACCGCTTTAATTCGTGGATCATGCAATAAGGTATCTACCGCTTCTTTGTCGCCATTGACCAAATTGAAAACGCCGTCGGGTAAGCCCGCTTCTTTGAGTAATTGGGCGATAAATAAGGTCGATGAAGGATCGCGTTCAGATGGTTTGAGTACAAAGCAGTTGCCACAAACGATTGCCATTGGGAACATCCAAAGCGGTACCATCACAGGGAAGTTAAATGGCGTAATGCCCGCGACTACGCCAAGTGGTTGGAACTCACTCCACGAGTCAATATCTGGTCCGACATTTTTTGAAAATTCACCTTTTAAAAACTGGGGTGCACCACAAGCATATTCAACATTTTCAATGCCGCGTTGTAACTCACCTGCGGCATCATGGACAATTTTTCCGTGTTCTTCGCCAATCAGCGCACAAATCTTATCGGCATGTTGTTCAAGTAATGCTTTAAATTTAAACATAACCCGCGCACGTTTAATCACAGGCGTGTCACGCCACGCAGGAAATGCTTCTGCCGCAGCGGTAATGGCTTTTTCTACAGTGGATTTACTGGCAATTGCAACTTGTTTGGAAATTTCACCTGTAGCAGGGTTGTAAACAGGTTGCGTCCGCTGTGCTTGTGTTAAAATTTCACCATTAATTAAATGTCCTATTGTGTGCATGATATATCCTTGTTGTTTGTTGTATTTCGATAAAGGTAATTCGTCATTATGGATATAGTTTTACCATTTCTTGAATAAGTTGAATATCTGATAAAGATTTATTTTGATAAAAAATCGTATTTAAAATTTGATTTAAAGCTTATTTTTAATCATAAAACATCCGTAATTATTTTTAATTGTCGTTCTGTTGTTGTAATGCGATGAAATTTTGATGAGTATTCACTAGCAACAATATGTCACGTTATGGAGCATTCATATATCCAGCTATTGAATCGATTTTAAAACCGCTTTTGTAATGATAAAAGTGATCCGATACAGCCAATTGATTGAGATGTAATAAAAAGAAAAAGCGCTATACAATTGAGTCATAAAATTGATTTTAAAAAGAGAAATAAATGCTTCCTATAACAAATAAAGTTTTACGGTTGGATATTATTGCGGGAATCTCAATGGCGGGCTTATTACTGCCTGAGGCGATTGCTTATTCAAATATTGCAGGTTTGTCTCCCCAAAGTGGTCTGATTGCTTTATTGGTTGGACTGAGCATTTATGGGCTTATTGGTTCAAGTCGTTTTGCGATTGTATCGTCAACATCATCTTCTGCTGCGGTTTTAGCATCTGGTCTAGCGACATTGGTTGTGGCATCTTCAGTTGAAAGAGCCAGTCTGGCTTATGCAATTGTCTTTTTGGCAGGGGTTTTATTTATTTTTAGTGCCTTGTTTAAATTAGGTGAGGTCACACATTTTATTGCAAAACCAGTTTTGAAAGGATTTTCTTTTGGTTTGGCATTAAGTATTGCGGTAAAACAACTCCCTTCGATTTTGCAAATACATACCGTTCATGCCGATTTTTTTCGACAAATCTGGGAGATATTACAAAATTTTCCAAAGTGGAATATATACGCTCTGGTCATGGGGATCGTTGCCTTTATTACACTTTGGGTGGGAAAGCGATTTAGGACACTACCGATTGCTTTGTTATTGGTTGTGGTGGGGATTGTTCTCAATCTTCAAGGGTATATTGCCCAATGGCATATTGCCTCTGTTGGTCAGTTTGAGTTTGCTTTACCTAAACTCCAATTTCCAGATCTTTCTTTGAATATGTGGTTGCAACTGGCTGAACTTTCGATTGCGGTGGTTTTTATGGCATATGCCGAGTCATATACCTCAATCCGAACCTTTGCCTTGAAATATAATGATCAAACTGAACCAAATCGGGATTTACTGGCACTCGGGGTGAGCAATATTTTTTCTGGGCTTTTTCAGGGGATGCCTGTTGGTGCGGGATATTCAGCAACTTCTGCCAATGAAGCTGCGGGGGCGCAAACAAAAAAATCTGCATGGGTTGCTGCCTTGAGTGTCGCACTATTTTTATTATTATTTCGCCAATATATCAGTGATATTCCTGAACCTATTTTGGCGAGTATTGTGATTTATGCGGTTAGTGGACATATTCAAATTTCGCCATTCAAACAATATTTTATCTGGAAAAAAGATCGTTTTCTTGTTTTGACATCCATTTGCGCCGTAATCGTTTTTGGTGTGTTAAATGGATTAATGATTGCAATCATGGTTAGTATTATCATGATGTTGAAGAGTTATGCGATGCCTAAAGTGCGATGGCTTGGACGTCTGGATGATGGGCATGACTTTGTTGATATGGCACGATTTCCCGAGGCGAAAGCGATTGCCAATATTTTGATTGCCCGACCAGATGAACCGATTTTTTTTGCGAATGCCGAAAAAATATTTAATCTCATTTTAGCGCAGGCTTTACAGCAAAAAGTTGAACATCTGATTATCAATATTGAGGAATGTCCGAGTTTGGATAGTAGTAGTGTTGAAGAACTTTTGTCGTTCGCACAGCGTTTGCAAGACCATCAGATCGACTTACAACTGGCACGTGTACGCTCTACCGTAGCGCAAACATTGGTTTATGTGAATAGTCCGTTGTTGCCACCAAGTTGTTATCGTGCAAATAGTGTCGATGATGCTGTCACTAATATTCTTATTCATCTGTGATTGACTGCATGGCTAAAATGAGATTTTAGCCATGCATAAAATTAGACCATTTCTAGCATTTCTTCATTTAATGCTTAATTGAGAGTGACTCAATTTCATCATTTTTATTTGAAATATTTTAAAAATTTATGTCGTAAACATGATCTAAATTAGATGATGAATATCGACCAAAAATTAGCCTTGTAAACGTGTGGAACCAATCCAGTGTTTAGAAAACTGATAGGCTGCTCGACCAGAGCGTTGACCACGTGATTGACACCATCTTAGTGCTTCGGCACGTGCTTCATCGGTTAATGCCAAATCGGATTTTTGCAGATAATGTTCAACAATGTCTAAATAAAGTCCTTGATCCATTGGGTAAAAAGACAGCCATAAACCAAAACGGTCAGAGAGAGAAATTTTTTCTTCAATCGCTTCTTGTGGATGCAACTCTGTATATTGGGGGACATCTACTTTGGTAACAGGTGTATTTTCGTGCATAAATTCGGGCAATAAATGGCGACGGTTACTGGTGGCATAAATAATAAAATTATTATTTCCAGATTCTAATGAGCCATCTAAAACACTTTTTAGACTGCGGTAGTTTTCATCTTCAGCATTAAAAGCTAGGTCATCACAATAGACAATAAACTTTTCAGGACGACCCTGAATCAATTTTTCAATTTCAGGTAAATCAGATAAATCATCCCGCTCGATTTCAATTAAGCGTAGTCCCTGATCTGCATATTCACTTAAAAGGGCACGGACAATCGATGATTTTCCTGTCCCTCTGGAACCTGTCAGCAAAACATCATTTGCAGGTAAACCTTTTAAAAACTGTAAAGTATTTTGAATAACTTTTTGTTTTTGACGTTCAATACCTTTTAAGTCATCTAAACGAATCTTTTTAGGTTGATGAATTGGTTTTAATTGCTGCTTTTGCCATTTATAGGCTGGTGCTGAAAAATCAGTTTCTGTTTTGGCAGGAGGGAGAGTTTGCTGCAATTGTACAAGTACATTTTGTATAAGATGGAGCATATCTTCTGGTAAATTGAACTGAGCCATAGTGATCCGCTTATTATAAGAAATTAAAAAGTACGATTATCTCGCCATTTGATTCGCTGTTGATATTTCACAAATGCTTCCGATTGCCAATCATGGATGAAATATCAATAAACTTTAAATTAATCAAAATAGCAATTGATCTTCATATTAGACATAAGTTAACGTGAAAGGAATGACCGATTTCATCAAGCCATCAAGATCATTGGATTACTGAGAGAAAAGATGCTGAATCTATTGACTGAAAATGTACAAAAATTACAACGATATCGGATTAGTAAACTCCAGAAACAACTTGCACATGCTGAAAATTATCAGGAATGGAAAGAGATCGCATTACAGCTTGATGAAGAGTCAGGTATTCAAGAATGGAAATATGAAAACTCATCCCCTTATTTTGATGCAGAAGTGATCTCTCATCGTTTAGGATTGCTTAAAAAATATCGTCAGCAAGACCGCATTAAAGACCTCATGTATATCTTACGTGAGGGGTTAACCTATGATATTGCTAACATTTGTCATCCGATGTTGTTTGTGGTGAGTCATGTTGGAACAAAAAAAATTATTGAAGACTATGTTGATGAAGTTAATTTAGGTTTAAAGCATATCGCCCAAACAGATTCATCGGTACTACCATTGGCTGAGAAAATCACCTTTTTTGAAAACTGCCAAGTGGCTTATGGGCAACCTGCATTAATGTTCTCGGGTGGCGCAACTTTGGGGTTGTTTCATAGCGGTGTCTGTAAAGTCTTACGTGAACAGGATTTAATGCCACGTGTTTTGTCTGGGTCAAGTGCAGGCGCAATTATGGCGGCAATGCTTGGGGTTTCTACTTCAGATGAAATTGATCGGATTTTAAGTGGACAGCATTTTTTTAGCGATGCCTTTCACTTCAGATCACTGAAGTCATTATGGAAAGAAAAGGGCGGTTTTGCCGATGTCCGCTATTTAAAAAAATTCCTGATAGAAAACTTAGGTGATTTAACTTTTGAAGAAGCATACCAGCGTTCAGGGCTAAATATTAATATTGCTGTTGCCCCTTATGATGCTTCGCAGAATGCCTCGATTTTAAACCGTTTTACTGCACCAGATTTATTGGTATGGAGTGCAACTTTAGCCTCATGTGCAGTACCGATTTTATTTCCACCTGTGCACCTTACTGCAAAACGCTACGATGGACAGCATACACCGTTTATGTCCAATACTTTTTGGGTCGATGGAAGTATGCGAAGTGATTTCCCACAGGAAAAAATGTCACGGCTATATAATATTAATTATACGATAGCCTGTCAGGTGAATCCGCATATCGTGCCTTTTATGCAAAGCGATGCAGATCGTTATCGCCGTGATTTATTGAGTTGGCCTGAACGAATTATTCGCCGTCAGGGGAAAGTCATCACCAAAGGTATCATGGATTTTACTCGAGAACGTATCGGGTCTGTGCCGCAAGTCAGGCGGTTACTTGATAACTGCTATGGTATCGTCGACCAACGCTATTATGGTGATGTGAATATTTTTGCTCAATATAACCTGAAACATTATTTATATATGGTTCAAAATCCACGCCCACATCTTTTTAAATTACTACAAAAAGAAGGGGAGCGTGCGACATGGCCAAAAGTTTCGGTGATTGAAATCCATGCGCGTATTGGTAAAACCATAGAGCATGTGTTGCAGGCATTACAAACACCAGATGTAGCACCTTAGCGCTTGGCTTGGTACAGTTCAATGAAGTGCGCTGTTTTTCAAAAAGAACAATATGACCTGATAATAGAAAAGACACCCGAGCAGAGCCTTGCTTTTGGGCGACATATTTATCTTTTACAGCAGCATGACAAGCTGTATTGGTTGAAATATCAAGATATTGGCGGGCATACGCAATATATTGCTGGTTTTGAAAAAGAAATGGCAACTTATCAGCAAAACTTATTTGCGCCATTTATTTTGCCATCCCAAGTTTTATATTCAGACTCAACACAAATGCATCCGAACATGTTGAGAACAGTCCATAGTGATCCTGCTTTACCCAAAATTACGACACTTTCACTCGAAAAAATCCACCAAAGATTGCTGGAAATTTTGGCGTGTATTGCAGCGTTTCACCGAATGGGTTTGGTGCATGGAGATTTAAAGCCATCACATTTACGCTTTTACCAGAACAACATTAAGTTATTAGACTTTGAGCAGGTGCAATCCTTGGCAGTTTCATCCTGTGATACGCCACTGAATGCAACACCACGCTATATGGCACCTGAATTGTTTCATTTAGAACCTAAAAGTCAACAAACCGATTTATATGCTTTAGGGATCATTGTTTTTGAATGGCTTAACCAATCCTCTATTCAAGTGAAAAACTATCAGGATTGGGCTGTATTTCATTGTCAGACATCGAGTTTCCAGTTGCCGAAACCGTATCATTTGTTCCAAAAATTTTTAGATGGTTTATTGGCTAGACAAAAAGCACAGCGGTTTTTAACAGCTGAACAGGCAATTCAATTTTTGATATGATGAATAAGTATCTAGATTTCATGTTATTACATGAATTGTGCTTTTTATTTGTACATTTGATTGAGGTTTTTTGAAAAAGCACTTGCCAATAAAGCGTATGATCACTAATATACACAGCCATTGGGGGCGTGGCGAAATTGGTAGACGCACTGGATTTAGGTTCCAGCGCCGCAAGGTGTAAGAGTTCGAGTCTCTTCGCCCCCACCAAGTTGAAAAAGCAAGAGGTAACATCTTGCTTTTTTTATGGCGATGTGTAGCATGGTCATAAAATAGAGGATTGGTGTAATGGTAGCATGACGGTCTCCAAAACCGTTCGTCAAGGTTCGAGTCCTTGATCCTCTGCCAGTTTTAAAGTTCTATTTAAAACTTATTTCTAAGTTTTCCTCCTAAAAAATTAAAGTCTTCATTGTACATTTCAGTGCATATTTATTATTTAAATGGACTATTCCGTTAATCTTTACTGGTTAGATGGTCGTGACTTGACGTATTAATCTATACGCTTGAGGTGTTTTACCTGTCCAGTTCTTAAATGCTCGGCTAAACGAGTTGTGTTCCTGAAAGCCTAATAAAAATGAAATTTCACCAGTACTCATTGATGACTTTTCTAAATAATGTTGCGCAAGAGACCGACGTGTCACATCCAAAAGCGTTTTAAAATTGGTTTGTTCTTCTAAAAGTAGCCGTTGTAATGTGCGTTTGCTCATCGCGAGTCGTTGAGCAACATCATCTATCGTACACAGTCCAGCAGGTAGGTTTTCTAAAAGTATTGCTTTAACTTTTTCGCTGACCGTTGCATTTTCATCAAGTTGCATAAGGCTACGCTGTAAGTTTGGCTCGAAAAAAGACCACATGGTTGGGTTGGCTGTTAAAAAAGGACGTTCAGCATCTTGGTGTGAAAAGACAATCGAAATGTGTTTACTTTTTTGTGGCTGAATACCAAAAAATGTTTTGTACTCTGCCAGATTATTAGGTAAATCGGGCAGAGTAACTTTCGATGGTATGACCTGATGCCTTGTACAGATTCTTGCTAATTGAGCAAAAAAGACCAGTTCAGACATCGCTAGGCTTTGGGGCGTTGGCGTAGATACATTATAAAATTTGAGTTCTAGCGTTGTTGTTTCGTCATCAATTGCAACTTTTAACTGCATTGGCCCAACCAGCCTTTTAAAGTCAGATAGACGCTGTATAGCAATATTGAAGTTGGGACTACAAATACACGCAAAAATTGCTGGGTCAAAAAGCTCAACAGTAATCATTTGACCGATTTTTAAAGGTAAGTCATTTATTCCTGCAAGTTGTTCAATTGCATGCCAAAAATTGAAATATTGAATGGGCGTAAGGCTTGCATCTTTACGGTTAAATAAATCAAGCGGCAGAGATGCCAAACGTAATGCATCTTCAACATTTATGCCTAAGTCATTAAGTAGTAACTTCCAATTAGTATTTAGGGCAAAATTTGAAGCATATTTCATTTTGGCATCTCATCATTAAGTTTGTGTTGGTCACTTCATTTATTTAATAACTGACATGACCATACGATCAAACACACAGTCACCAAACCATTTACGTACAAATATCATCAGTTTGGCATATTTACCACCCACATAGCGTGTTTTAGGTGAGGATGCATGGACAGCTTTCATGAGCATATCAACAACCACTTGCACATCTGAAAGCGCACCTTTTTCGACAGATATATGAGTTGTATTGGCAACTGCTTTTGCCATTTTTTGATAGGCGCTGTTGCCTGAACGTTCAAGCATAGGCTTGACCATCACATCTGCAAATTCAGTTGCAATGGCACCTGGCTCGATGACGACAACATCAATATTAAATGATTTTAATTCTAAACGTAGACAGTCTGACCAACCTTCAACGGCATGTTTACTGGCATGGTACCAGCTACCAAGTGGGGTATAAATTTTTCCACCCATTGATGAAATATTGATAATACGACCCCGCATTTTCTTACGCATACTTGGAAGAATTTTTTGAGTTAAGTAAGCCATACCAAAAAGATTTACTTCAAATTGATAACGGGCATCCGAAAGGGTAGTATCCTCCATAGCACCATACATGCCAAAGCCCGCACAGTTAATTAAAATATCAACACCATGAGTTTCTTTTTCAATAGTTTTCACAACTTGGTCGATATCATCCTGATTGGTAATATCCATTTTTAATGTATGTGCGCCAAGCACTTTTAATTCATTCATGGCTTCAATGCGACGTGCAACGGCATAAACAGTTGCACCTTCTTTGAGTAATGCTTTAGTAAATGCTTTACCCATGCCAGATGAAGCACCTGTGATAAGAATGATTTTTTCTTTAACTGTGTTCATATTTTGTCTCTCAACTAAAGTTTTTAAGGAACTTGTTTTTCGATAGAGACATCATAGAAATTTGAATAATATTTACCCAAATCGAATGGTGACAATGTTTAATCAAAGTGCGCCAAATTGCAGTAAAGATCATTTATTAGAAATAGAAAGATAAACTCCGCATAAAGCGAAAGCTTATTTTTTGCTTAACCATGATGAACATATGGCAATTACTAATCACGGTATTAAAGCCATACTTAAATCATTAACCTGAAGTTAATAACTACCGATGTAGGTTGATTGATCAAAAGTCCATAAAGCGTTTTTATAGATACAGAACAAAACTGTGATCTATAGGTAAGTACATGGAAGGATCAGTTCAGAATAAAGAACGATTATGGACAAAGCGGCGTCATGCCAAACAACTAAAACTAGAGATGGCAAACCAATATACTGATGGTGTGGTTATTCCAACTCAAGACATTATTAAAGTTTTAGAAACGCTGATTACACCGGGTGACAAAGTCGTCCTTGAAGGAAACAACCAAAAGCAGGCAGATTTCTTGTCACGCTCTTTGGCACAAACTAATCCTGATGTGTTGCATGATCTACATATGATCATGCCAAGTGTAGGGCGTTCAGAACATCTTGATCTATTTGAAAAAGGCATTGCGAGAAAGCTCGATTTTTCTTTTGCTGGTCCGCAAAGTTTGCGTATTAGTCAGTTAATTGAAGATGGGTTGCTAGAGATTGGTGCGATTCATACCTATATCGAACTATATTCACGTTTGGTGGTCGACCTCATTCCAAATGTGGTGCTCTCGGCGGGTTTTATGGCTGACCGTCAAGGCAATATCTATACAGGGCCAAGTACCGAAGATTCTCCAGCACTCATTGAACCTGCGGCTTTTAGTGACGGTATTGTGATTGTGCAAGTTAACGAATTGGTCGATGACGTAACTGATTTGCCACGTGTCGATATTCCTGCTTCTTGGGTGGATTATGTGGTGGTAGCCGACCAGCCATTTTATATCGAACCGTTATTTACTCGTGACCCGAAACATATCAAGCCTGTGCACATACTCATGGCGATGATGGCAATTCGCGGAATTTATGAAAAGCATAATGTGCAATCGTTAAATCATGGCATTGGTTTTAACACTGCGGCAATTGAACTGATTTTACCGACTTATGGTGAATCTTTAGGTTTAAAAGGAAAAATTTGTCGAAATTGGACTCTAAATCCGCATCCAACCTTAATTCCAGCGATTGAAACAGGTTGGGTTGAAAGCGTGCATTGCTTCGGTACCGAACTCGGTATGGAAAAATATGTTGCAGCTCGTCCTGATGTTTTCTTTACAGGTCGTGATGGTGCTTTACGTTCCAACCGTATGATGTGTCAGCTTGCAGGTCAGTACGCCGTTGATCTATTTATTGGCGCAACTTTGCAAGTTGATGGCATGGGGCATTCTTCGACTGTCACTAAAGGTCGTTTAGCTGGTTTTGGTGGTGCACCAAACATGGGACATGATCCACGAGGCCGTCGTCACGATACGCCAGCATGGTTAGATATGCGTTTGCAAGGTGCTAATGAAACAGAAACTTATTTAGCACGTGGTAAAAAACTCGTTGTGCAAATGGTGGAAACCTTCCAAGAGGGCGGTAAGCCAACTTTTGTAGAACGTCTTGATGCGATTGATGTGGCTAAAACGGCTGGTTTGCCTTTAGCACCGATCATGATTTATGGCGATGATGTTACCCATTTACTCACCGAAGAAGGCATTGCTTATCTATATAAAGCAAGCAGCCAAGAAGAGCGCCAAGCCATGATTGCTTCGGTGGCCGGTGTGACCAGTATTGGTTTAACTCAAGATCCTAAAACAACAGCACGTTTAAGAAGCGAAGGCTTGGTGGTATTCCCTGAAGATTTAGGTATTCGTCGCACCGATGCAACACGTGAGCTTTTAGCTGCAAAAAATATTGCCGACTTGGTGACATGGTCTGATGGTTTATATCAACCCCCTGCAAAATTCAGGAGTTGGTAATGATGGCACAATTTCAATATCAAACACTTAGCGATAGTCAACTTTTGGCAAGTTTAGCGATCGAGGCTTTGATTGATGAAGTTAATTTAACGCCAAAACCAGCCTTGGTTGATCGCCGTGGCAGTGGTGCACATGATGACCTGACTTTGGAGTTAATGGAGCGTTCTGCGAAAAGTTTAGGACCCATGTTTGAGGCAATGGCCCAAGCTGCAAAGCATCACGGAAAAGTCTGTTTGGCCTTGCGTGAAGACATTGGTGAAATTGGTCGCCAAGGTGAAAAGACCATGATGTTGGCGACAGATGGTGTCAACACACACCGCGGTGCAATTTGGGCATTAGGGTTAATGGTTACGGCAGCAGCATTGGCACGCAGTAATCAGCAATATTTATCGGTTGTTGAGCTATGTCATTTAGCAGGCCAGATTGCTCAGCTTGAAGATCGCTTTATTCCAAAGCAGGCTTTAAGTCATGGTCAGCAAGTACAAAAGAAATTAGGCATCTTAGGTGCAAAAGAACAGGCACAACAAGGTTTTCCAACTATTGTGAATTTTGGCTTAAAGCAGCTGTACCAAAGTCGTAATAAACCCATGAAAGAAGAGTTCGCTCGTTTAGATGCTTTACTTGCCATGATGACCGATCTGACCGATACCTGTGTGATTTATCGCTCTGGAACATCTGGTTTAAAGCGTATGCAACAAGGTGCTCAGCAAGTACTGGATTTGGGCGGCAGCTCAAGCTTGGAAGGTCGACGTGCTTTGCATCTTTTAGAGATTGATCTGCTTCGGATGAAGGCTTCTGCTGGCGGTGCCGCAGATTTGTTGGCAGCAACATTGTTTATAGATCGTGCCGAGCAGTCATCTGTGAAAAATAAAAAGGGATTTTGATTATGGAAACACTTCATTTTGAATTTATGGCGACAGAGCCACCTGTGAAAAAAGCATTGGTAGGATGTGTTGGTTCAGGTGATTTAGAAATTTTGATGGAACCTAGTGAAACAGGAAAAGCTTCTATAAAGGTAGTGACTTCGGTAGATGGCAGTGCAGCACGTTGGCACAATCTTTTTGAACGAATTTTTACCGCACAAATACCGCCAGCCGTCAATATTGATATTCATGACTTTGGTGCAACTCCCGGTGTCGTTCGCTTACGTCTGGAACAAGCATTGGAGGAGGTTACGCATGACTGATATTCAAAGCTTGTTAAATAAACAAGATTTTATTGAACTTAGTGCAAGAGAACGTGCGAAAGCATTGTTAGATGAAGGGACTTTTCGAGAGTTACTCGACCCATTCGCACGTGTCATGTCACCTTGGTTGATTCAGCAAAATATTGTGCCTCAAGCCGATGATGGCGTGGTGATTGCAAAAGGATCTATTCAAGAACACCCAGTAGTTTTAATTTCGGTTGAAGGTTTATTTCAAGGCGGGAGTTTAGGCGAGGTGGGTGGAGCTAAAATTGCGGGTGCCTTAGAACTTGCGGTTGAAGACAATCTGAAAGGTATTCCAACAGCGGCAATTTTATTGTTAGAGACGGGCGGCGTTCGCTTACAAGAGGCAAATTTAGGTTTGGCTGCAATTGCTGAAATTCAGGCTGCAATTGTGAATTTACGTCAGTATCAACCCGTGATTGCAGTGGTTGCAGGCAGTGTGGGGTGCTTTGGTGGCATGTCGATTGCAGCTGGTTTATGCAGCTATATTGTCATGACACAAGAAGGTCGGTTGGGATTGAACGGCCCGCAAGTGATTGAGCAAGAAGCAGGTGTACAAGAATATAACGCCAAAGATCGTCCATTTATATGGAATATTACGGGTGGTAATCAGCGCTTCGCGAGTGGTTTGGCAGATGCTTATGTTGAGGATGATCGTCAAAAAATTCGTCAGCAAGTCATCGATTATTTAATCCAAGGCGTGCCTCAGCAGCATCGTAGTTCAAATTACTCGTTCTATTTAGCGAAGCTACAAAAAGTCGATACTGCTGAGCAAATTACTCCTGCACAGGTTCAGGCTTTGTATCAAGGAGAGCAAGTATGAATATCGCCGTTGATACATTAAAAGCATCTACACGAGGTGCACATTGGTTTAAAGCATTTACACAGGGCTTTAATACAGTTGAAGGTTTTCCAGCTTCTGTTTGGGTGGCTGATGGTCAGATTGATCAGCAAGCGGTACGTGTGATTGCAGTTGTTCAAGACAGCAATAATCTATTTCCTCGGGCAACACAAGGTGAAGTTGGACTGTTGGAAGGCTGGAGTTTGGCAAAAGCAGTCGATGAAGTAATTCAAGCCGATGCACATGCTGAAATTAAACGCGGCATTTTATGTTTGGTTGATGTTCCAAGTCAGGCCTACGGGCGTCGTGAAGAATTATTAGGCATTCATCAAGCTTTAGCGGGTGCAGTAGATAGCTATGCTAGAGCTAGATTGGCAGGCCATCCTGTTGTGAGTTTATTGGTTGGTAAGTCGATGTCGGGTGCTTTCTTGGCGCATGGATACCAAGCCAATCGTATTATTGCCTTAAAAGATTCAGGTGTTATGGTGCATGCGATGGGTAAGGAATCTGCTGCACGCGTCACCTTGCGGTCGGTTGATGAGTTAGAGCAATTGGCTTCAAGCATTCCTCCAATGGCTTATGACATTGAAAGTTATGCAACGCTGGGTTTGTTATCTGAACTGATATCTGTTGAAAACCCTGAACAACCGACAACCGATGATCTGTTGTTAGCGAAACAGGTGGTTGCTCAAGCATTTAAAGAAATTAATGCTGATCAATCGAGAGGACTGGAACAAAGACTTCACGGAAAAAACCGTCAGATGTCTAAAAAAGTCCGTGAATTATTGCGTGAGCAATGGTCATGAAACTTGAGCTTGAAGCCCATGATTTGCTATGGGGCATGACAGTCGATTGCTTGGCTGATGATGCTCCGCTATGGGTGAGAGAAGTGTTACTACGAGGTGATCCTGTTGTAGTCCGACGGGAAATCACTTCCGCAGATCAGGTTGGTGTGGGTGTAAGAGGACAATTTCGTCATCAACGATATGCAGCTCAAATGCCTCGTTCTGTAATTAGCCGACAGCTTAAACCCGAAGCACTAACAGAAATAGATACGAGTCACTTTAATCATTTAGCAGAACGTTTACAGAGCATTTCCAACATTATGAAAAACTTTTCAGGATGTTGGGGATATACAGGAAGTTTCGGTTTTGAGCTGGCAACGGGTATTGAAGCAGTAACTCAGCAAAGTGACATTGATTTGTTGATTCGAGCTGAACAGCCTTTTGCCAAAAAGCAAGCGATTGAGCTACTCGAAAATTTTCAGCAAGCAGGACTCAATGTGGATATACAGCTACAACTGCCACAGGGTGGTTTGGCGTTAAAAGAATGGGCGAGGGATAGTGGAAAAGTTCTATTGAAACGTCCTGATGGCGCTGTTTTAGTGGAAAACCCATGGAATTAGGGAATAGATATCATGGCTTCGATTTGGGTATATCCGGGACAAGGTGTGCAACGAAGCAATATGTTGCACGATCTACCGCAATCTGCCTTGGTTAAGGAACATCTTGAGCGTGCATCGGATGCACTCAAAGAAAATGTCTTGATGCTAGACAGTTCAGCAGCATTGCAATCGACACGTGCAGTACAGCTATGTTTACTTATTTCAGGTGTGGTGAGTTCAGCCCTATTAACTGCTGAAAACTTAACACCTGATTATGTAGCCGGTCTATCGATTGGTGCATGGTCGGCTGCGGTTGTAGCGGGAGTTTTAGCCTTTGAGGATGCCGTTCGTTTGGTTGCCTATCGAGGTGAACTCATGCAAAACGCCTATCCAACTGGCTATGGCATGACCGCCCTAATTGGTACAAATCGTTCAGCAGTAGAAGTATGGGTGAAACAAATTTATGAAATAACGCCAGAGGTGTTTGTTGCCAATATTAATGCACATAACCAAATTGTTATTTCAGGAAGCTTTGAAGCCATGAACCAAGTTGCAGTTTTGGCGAAGCACCAAGGTGTGGTGGCAAAAAAATTAGATGTATCGGTACCATCGCACTGTGAATTATTAAGTCAGCAAGCAAAGCAACTTGCAGCGTCTATGGAGGGAGTGACTTTAAAGCAGCCAAAAATACGTTATTTAAGTGGTACAACGGCTCGCACTTTAAACAAGGCAGAACACATTGGTGATGATTTGGCTTTTAATATGAGCCGAATTGTAGATTGGGAAAGTACCATCCAAGCCGCATGGGAGCGAGGTGTTAGATTGCAGATCGAGGCATTACCAGGAACGGTACTCACTACACTTGCACGTCGAACATTTAAAGAAGGAACCGTGTTGTCACTGCAAGGGACACGTATAGACAGCATTCAGGTGACAATGCAAAAAGAACAGATCAATTGTTTTTCTTTTTGAGCCTGATTTTACAAAAGTATAAATGATCCAAGGATATGAGGGATTGTCATGATTATATATGGAGTTGGTTTACTCGCACTTTGCACCTTGGTAGGTGTTATTGTTGGTGATCTGTTGGGTGTTTTATTGGGTGTACAATCCAATGTTGGTGGCGTAGGTATCGCCATGATTTTACTCATTTGCATACGGTTGTGGATGGAAAAACGTGGTGTTATGACAGTTGAAACCGAAAAAGGCGTTTCATTCTGGGGCACCATGTATATTCCTGTTGTTGTTGCTATGGCAGCACAGCAAAACGTGGTTACAGCATTATCTAGTGGACATATGGCACTGTTTGCTGCAGTGGTTTCAGTTGCCGTTTGCACACTGACTATTGCAGGCTTAAGCCGATATAACAAAGCAAGCCCTTTACCGAAAGAAGAGGATGCACCGTTAAACAACATTGGAGGTAAAGTTCATGGCTGATTTATTATTAAAAGACTTAACTCATTTAGGTTTAATTACAGCTTTCGCCTTAATTGCTTTAATTATGTGGCTGTCGACCAAGCTATCTAAATATTTAACCAAGGGACGAGTGCATGCCTCAGCAATTGCCATTGTGATTGGTTTAATATTGGCATGGTTTGGCGGGAAAATGACAGGCGGTGAAAAAGGCATAACCGATCTTGCACTCTTTACAGGTGTCGGGCTTATGGGCGGTGCAATGCTTCGTGACTTTACCATTGTCGCAACTGCATTTGAGGTACAAGCCACTGAAGCGAAAAAAGCCGGATTTATTGGCGCATTCTCTTTATTTCTCGGAACCATTTTGCCATTTATTGTTGGTTGTATGTTTGCGTGGATTTTTGGTTATCGCGATGCGGCGAGTATTACCACAATTGGCGCAGGTGCAGTAACTTATATTGTAGGGCCAGTGACAGGTGCTGCTATTGGTGCAAGTTCTGAAGTCATGGCGCTTTCAATTGCAACGGGGTTGGTAAAAGCAATTTGTGTAATGGTTTCAACACCACTTACCGCAAAATTTATGGGATTAGATAATCCGCGTTCTGCCATGATTTTTGGTGGTTTGGCTGGAACAGTGAGTGGTGTATCAGCAGGTTTGGCAGCTACCGATCGTCGTTTAGTGCCTTACGGTGCGCTCACGGCAACATTCCATACAGGTCTTGGCTGTTTAATGGGGCCGACTGTTTTATTCTTCGCAGTTAAAGCATTGGTCGGTGGCTAACATCATTTGTTGCTTAAACTTAAAATAAAAGGGCTGTTGTGATTTACAACGGCTCTTATTTTATCTTTTTAAAATTAGACGCGAACATGCGACATTCAGCAATCAATGCGAGTAAATTAGGATCGCGCTCTTTACTTTTTAAAAAGACGAGACCGATTTCTTGTTGCATGTGATATTGCTGTTTAAGTGGAATAAGTTTGACTGAACTTTCATAAACTGCAGAAATACGACCGGGTAATAGTGCGAAACCTACGCCTGAGCTAACCATACTAATTAAAGTAAAAATATCATTCACTTGCAAAGCAACTTTAGGTGAAAAACCAGCTTTTTTAAAAATGATGTCGCTGTCGTTATGAGTTGCAAAACCTTTGGTTAAAGTTAAAAAAGTTTCTTCCTTTAATAAGCTTAAATCAATTTCTTTAAAATCGGCATATTTTGAATCTTTATTGACTGCCAGAAAAATGTCATCTGAAAACATCGGCAAAATTTCAAAGTCATCATCTTGAGTGGTTTCATTTAAAGCCACAATAATTGCATCAAGCTCAGTTGCCTTAAGCTTTTTCACCAAATCCTGATTTGAACTGAGTAGCAGTTGGATATCAAGTTCACTACGTCTGAGTTTAAGCCCACTAATTACATTTGGAATAGTTTTTACCGTTAAAGAGTAAAGAGAACCTAAATGTAAAACTTTAGCCGCAAAACCAGCCGCTTCTCTAGTTTTATTTACGGTAATAAAAATGTCTTGTACGATTTTTTGTGCTCGCTCTTCAAATACATAAGCACTTTTTAAAGGAATGAGATTGCGGCCTTCATTTTTAAATAGTGGGCAACGGAGGGCGCTTTCTAATGAATGCAGTGCTTTATGAACACTGACATTACTAATTTGCATTTCTGTTGCAGTTTTAGACAAATTACCGCAACGCATAAATGCCAAAAAAATCTGTATTTTCTTTAGGGTAAGTTCTTCATCAATTTCCATATATGTAAATCCTATGTTTCATAAATACCCTGAACTTTACAAGAGAAAGTTAATATTGAGTCGCCAATTTCTTCAATTTTCAATTAGGGTGGTTGGGTTTATGCCCAATAACTTGGTTGTATTATCCCCATAAAAAAATTTATAGTCACACTATTGTACGGTAAGCGTTAAATTCTGTACTTCTAAAAAATATGTCTATTATGAAAATAGTAATAATCGTTATGATCCTGTAAGGCAGAGGAATAATCGACGTTAAGGGTCAATATTCATTAGTCAGAACGGGGCTATAATATGATTGAGAAGTGGTGTTTCTATTGTTTTTTAAAAACAAAGGAATAATAGGGTGTTTAAAAAATACCCATAAGCGCGATTTTTTCTTATTTTATAACCAATTGAGATAAAAAGCACTTGTCAATGAAGCGTATGGTCACTAATATACACAGCCAACGGGGGCGTGGCGAAATTGGTAGACGCACTGGATTTAGGTTCCAGCGCCGCAAGGTGTAAGAGTTCGAGTCTCTTCGCCCCCACCAAGTTAAAAAGGCAAGAGATAATATCTTGCTTTTTTTATGACGATGATTAGTATAGTCATAAAATAGAGGATTGGTGTAATGGTAGCATGACGGTCTCCAAAACCGTTCGTCAAGGTTCGAGTCCTTGATCCTCTGCCAGATTTAAAGAAGCTCAGCTGAATACACAGTTGGGCTTTTTTGTTATTTGAGGGTTTTACAATGCATTTTTATACAAGCTTGTACAGTTATTCGTCTAAACTTTGCTTGGATAAATGAAATATTGATCTTAAATTTTGTGCATTATTTGAGAATCTAAGAAATAAAAAAACTTTAATTAATTGTTTTAAAATATTTTTATTCGTAATTTAGACTTATCGATATTTTATAGATGGTGGTGATTTGTACAGCACAAAATTTTGAAGTGATTTACTGCAAGGTCATCATAAGAATTTCAAGCCTAATTTAGAATAGGGTGTGGCAATGTCTGCGTAGGAAATGAGACCAAGATATCGCTGTTACCTTTGTCTTATGTTTGATTTGAACTTATAAGTGAGAGATGACACTTATAAACTTTGAAATTCTACTCCTTGGAGTGAGACAACATCAATTTTTCCTTAGCCTGATGTATTGAATGATTTAAAGCCATTGAATATTATTTTGTGAATGTGTAATTGGGAGTAGTTCTTTATTGATTTATGAGAACTAAAGAGACAAGAGTATGTTTAAAAAATATCCATAAGTGTGAAATATTCTTATTTTATAACCAATTGAAATAAAAAACACTTGCCAATAAAGCATATGATCACTAATATACACAGCCAACGGGGGCGTGGCGAAATTGGTAGACGCACTGGATTTAGGTTCCAGCGCCGCAAGGTGTAAGAGTTCGAGTCTCTTCGCCCCCACCAAGTTAAAAAAGCAAGAGGTAATATCTTGCTTTTTTTATGACGATGATTAGCATAGTCATAAAATAGAGGATTGGTGTAATGGTAGCATGACGGTCTCCAAAACCGTTCGTCAAGGTTCGAGTCCTTGATCCTCTGCCAGATATAAAAGAAGCTCAGCTGAACACAGTTGGGCTTTTTTATGGTCGCTATATTGAATAGCCATCCACTCTATTTATTAATATAATTTAAAAAATAAGATGTTTTTTTAAACATATGAATGTAAATGATAATTTTTTCAAAAAAGATTACTAAAACACAACATTGCATTCTTTAAATTCACTTTGTTTATATCAAGAATAGGTAGTGTAGTAGATTATAAAGTCATAAGTGATTTTCGCCTTGGCTCTAGTTTGCACTTATGAATGTGAATCTTATACAAATAGCTAGGATTATAAACGAGTGGAAGTTACATCCGATTATATCGTGTTGTGTGATGTGCTACCGATCCAGCAATATAGATACGTAAACGTACATACATCTTTATTATCTGTTTCACTTTTTCAATATTGAGTTTCTTATGACAAAGAAGAAAAGTATTTTTGTTTGGTTGTGCTTGATTGTACTGGTAATAGGGCTAGTTTTCTTTTTTTGGATTAGGAATCGCAATAGTCACAATATCCCTGTACATGCAGAAAATGCGACAGCTGTTCAAGTGGCAATGGCTTCACAAACCGATGTACCGACGATCTTATCTGCACTGGGAACAGTCACCGCAAGTCAAACAATATCCGTCACGAGTCTGATTTCGGGGCACTTAGAGCAGATTTATTTTAAAGAAGGGCAATATGTTCAAAAAGGACAATTGCTGGCAAAAATAGATACACGACCTTATGAGGCAACCTTACAGCAATATCAAGGCCAATTGGCAGAGAGTCAGGCACAACTGACCAACGCAAAATTGACTTTGGCACGTTACCAACGTCTGTACGCTCAAGACTCGATTGCAAAACAAGATTTAGATACTCAGACTGCGACAACAGCACAGTATGAGGGTGCGATTCAGTCTGCGAAAGGGCAAATTGCATCAGCAAAACTCAATATTGAATATGGCCGTATTGTTGCGCCAATTTCTGGTTATATCGGGATACGCAATGTAGATATTGGGAATTTAGTGACGAGTTCGACAACCAATATTGCAACGATTACTCAAACTAAACCCATTGCAGTTACTTTTAGTGTGCCTCAGACACGGCTAGATGAAGTGGTACAGCCAATTCGTAATGGTGGAAAACTGATTGTAAAAGCATATGATCAACAGGGTAAAACTGTGTTGGCACAAGGCGAAGTTGGAGTCATTAGTAATGAAATTGATTCAACAACAGGCACAGTCAAATTAAAAGCAATTTTTAATAATGACGATAATAAATTATTTCCAAATCAGTTTGTTAATGTGAAATTGCAAACAGGAAACCTCAATAATGCCATCGTGGTTCCTACTGCGGCTGTACAAGCGGGTACTTCAGGTCAATACGTATTTGTGATTGATCAGACTTCAACAGCACATAAAGTCATGGTTAAAACAGGCCCACAAACTGAAGATGGTAAAACAGTGATCTCGTCAGGTTTAACCGCAGGGCAGAAAGTTGTGACAACGGGTGTTGATTCATTGGGCAACGGTTCGAAAGTGAAAATTGTCAAGGCGAAGCAAGTTGATTTAAGTGTTTTAGATGCTGCTTCAAATAAAAAATCAGGACATGGCCCTAGATAAATTATGAATCCATCACGTATCTTTATTGAAAGACCGATTGCCACGATGCTGATGATGATTGCGGTCATCCTCAGTGGCTGTCTGGCTTATCGTAGCTTATCTATTTCGGCACTGCCCGAAGTTGATTACCCTATTATTCAGGTGACAACTCAATTTCCTGGTGCAGGGCCTGAGGTGATGACCAGTGGTGTAACCGCACCTCTTGAACGTCAGTTGGGACAAATGGCAGGGTTGAATCAGATGTATTCAACCAGTTCAGGTGGCGCATCTGTCATTACACTCAAGTTTAATTTAGATATTTCTTTGGATGTTGCTGAGCAAGAAGTACAGGCAGCGATTAATGCATCTGACTCATTATTGCCATCAGATTTGCCGAATAAGCCAACATATAAAAAAGTGAATCCTGCGGATACACCGATTTTAACGCTTGCCGCAACGTCAGATACTTTACCGCTAACAAAAGTACAGGACTTAATTAACACTCGTGTTGCACTGAAACTGTCACAGATTTCGGGTGTTGGTTTGGTGAGTCTGGCGGGTGGCCAGCAAATGGCGGTGCGGATTCGTGCCAATCCAGCAGCGTTAGCGAGTCATGGTCTAACGCTTGCGGACATTAACACGGTCATCAATAACGCAAACGTGAATGGTTCAAAAGGTGGTTTTGATGGGCCTGAGCGCTCAGTTACAATTGATGCCAACGATCAATTACAAACGGCTGATGAATATCGTAATTTAATCTTAAAATATGAAAATGGTCAGGCGTTATATTTACATGATGTTGCCACCATCGAACAAGCGCCACAGAATGAGTATCAGGAAGCTTGGGCGAATGGAAAACCAGCGATTATTATTAATATTCAGCGTCAGCCGGGAACCAATGTCGTTTCTATTGTCGATACGATTAAAGCCAAACTTCCCGAAATTCAGGCAAGCTTACCTGCATCGGTAAAAATTTCCACACTTTCAGACCGTACCGATACGATTCGTGCTTCAATTTCAGATGTTCAGTTTGAACTTGTGCTTGCGATTGCATTGGTTGTGATGGTGTCTTTCCTATTTTTACGTACATTTGCAACCACACTTATTCCAAGTTTAGCTGTTCCTTTATCAATTATTGGAACATTTGGCGTGATGTATCTTGCAGGGTTCTCCATTAATAACCTGACATTAATGGCACTCACAATTGCCACAGGGTTTGTGATTGATGATGCGATTGTTGTGGTCGAAAATATTCAGCGTCATATTGAAAATGGAGAAGAACCTTTACAGGCGGCATTAAAAGGTTCCCGTGAAATTGGCTTTACCATTATTTCTTTAACCATTTCATTAATTGCCGTACTGATTCCATTGTTGTTTATGGGGGATGTGATCGGGCGATTATTCCGAGAGTTTTCGATTACGCTTGCTGTATCGATTTTGGTTTCGATGTTTGTATCGTTAACCCTGACACCGATGCTCAGTGCATATTTGCTCAAACATATTCCAGAAGAAAAGCATAACCGTATTGCTCGTGGCTTTGGATATGGTTTTGACCAACTACTCAAATTTTATGAAAAGTGCTTGAAATGGGTGCTTGCGCATCAACCATTTACGTTGATGATTGCAATTTTATCTTTGGTTTTGACTGCGGCGTTATATTTCTGGATTCCAAAAGGCTTTTTCCCTTCGCAAGATACAGGGAAAATTCAGGGAATTACGCTGGCTTCGCAAGATATTTCTTTTGATGAAATGGCAAAACGCCAACAGGCTTTGGCAAATGAGTTGCAAAAAGACCCTGCTGTAGATTCGATTGCTTCAATTGTCGGTGTCGATGCAACAAACAATACTGCACTAAATATGGGGCGTTTACAGATCAGTTTAAAAGACTTTTCAGAACGAGATAAAGCGGATGTTGTGATTGACCGATTGAAACAACGTGCTGCTAATATTGCAGGCATTCGGCTTTATGCAATCAAAAGTCAGGACTTAAACATTGATGATCAGGTGACACCAAGCCAGTATCAACTGACCTTAGATACACCTGTACAAAGTGATTTGCAGCAATGGGTACCACAGTTTGTTGATGCTTTAAAAGCACGACCAGAATTTAAAGATGTAAATAGTAATTTGCAAGATCAGGCGAAAGTGGCTTATGTGCAAATTAATCGTGATGAAGCGAGCCGTTATGGATTGACTGCCAAAGACATTGATACAGCTTTATATAATGCTTTTGGTCAGCATTTAATTTCAACCATTTACACGCAAGCCAACCAGTATCGTGTAGTACTTGAAGTTCCACCTGAATATAAACAGGATTTATCTGCTTTTTCTCATATTTATTTGAAAGCGTCTAATTCATCTAGTAGTACAACCAGTTCGAGTGCCACAAGTAGTACGACAAGTTCATCAACAACGGCTTCATCTGATATGGTGCCATTAAGTAACTTGGTGACGGTATCAGAGCAAAATGGTTATATGACCTATGCCCGTCGTGATCAAACACCTGCGGCCACAGTGTCATTTAATATGGCAAATGGTTATTCAATTGAACAGGCACAACAAGCCATTGATGAAGTAAAACAAAAAATCCAGTTACCAGATACTGTAAATTTACAATATCAGGGTTCTTTAGAAGCATTTAGTTCTGCAAATAGTAATACGTTATGGCTGATTCTTGCTGCGGTTATCACCATGTATATTGTGCTAGGTGTGCTGTATGAAAGCTGGATTCATCCGATTACGGTACTCTCAACGTTACCTTCAGCGGCAATTGGTGCATTGTTGGCATTAAAAATTACAGGATCAGAATTTACCCTGATTGCATTAATTGGTGTGATCTTACTGATTGGTATTGTGAAGAAAAATGCCATTATGTTGATTGACTTTGCCTTAGAAGAGAAGCGGCAAGGGAAAACACCTTCAGAGGCAATTTATCAGGCGTGTTTATTACGTTTTCGTCCAATCCTGATGACAACATGTGCAGCATTATTAGGTGCAGTTCCTTTGATGTTTGCGTCAGGTTCAGGTGCAGAATTGCGTCAGCCGTTAGGGATTGTGATTGTCGGTGGTTTGATTTGTAGTCAGTTATTGACATTGTTTACGACGCCTGTGATTTATTTGGCTTTTGAAAAATTAAGTCAACGCCGAAAATCTGAGGTGTCGTCATGAACTTATCCAAAGTTTTCATTACTCGTCCCATTGGTACAATTTTGGTGAGTCTGGCACTCACCTTACTGGGGGCTTTGGCTTTCAGACTGCTGCCTGTTGCACCGTTACCTCAAATTGACACACCAACAATTGTGGTTTCTGCGAGTTTGGCAGGGGCAAGTCCTGAAACGATGGCTGCAACAGTTGCAACGCCTTTAGAGCGGGCAATGGGGCAAATTGCTGGGATTACGGAACTTACATCAAGCAGTGGGCAGGGTTCGACAAGTGTCGTTATTCAGTTTGATTTAAACCGAGATATTGACGGTGCGGCACGAGATGTTCAAGCGGCAATTAATGCTGCACGAAGTCTATTGCCAAGCAGTATGAAAACTTTGCCGACCTATCGTAAAGCCAACCCGTCTGATGCGCCTATTTTAATGTTGGCATTGACATCGAATAACTTAAATCGTGGACAGCTCTATGATTTGGCATCGAGTAAATTGCAGCAAAAAATTGCACAGGTGAAAGGTGTTGGGCAGGTTTCGATTCGTGGTGGTGCATTGCCTGCTGTGCGAATTAACCTTGAACCACAGCAGCTTAATAGTTACGGTATTAGTTTAGATACTGTCCGAGCAGCAGTAAATAATGCAACAACAAATTCACCTCGTGGCTCACTTAGCGGAGAGCAATATACATGGTGGATTAATGCCAATGGACAACTGACCAAAGCCAAAGACTATGAAAATTTGATTATTGCATATCGTAATGGTGCAGCAGTACGTTTGCATGATGTTGCAACTGTGACAGATTCTATTCAGGATATTTATTCAGCAGGTTATTTTAACAACGAGCCTTCGGTTTCTATGGCGGTGACGCGTCAGGCTGGAGCCAACATGCTTGAAACGATTGACTCGATCAAAGCATTAATTCCTGTTTTAAATGAAATGCTACCGAAAGGAACGCAAATTACTGTTGCGATTGACCGTTCATTGTCGATTCGTAGTGCCTTACATGAAACAGAAAAAACGCTGGTGATTGCAATTTTATTGGTGATCTCGGTTGTGTTTCTTTTCTTGCGTAAAGGACGTGCATTACTGATTCCAGCCATTACATTGCCGATTTCTATTGTCAGTACCTTTGCTGCAATGTATGCCTTAGGGTATAGCCTCGATGCACTTTCGATGATGGCACTCATTGTTGCGACAGGTTTTGTGGTTGATGATGCGATTGTGGTACTGGAAAATATTAGTCGTCATATTGAAGCGGGAATGACCCCTATACAGGCTGCGCTAAAAGGGAGTCGTGAAGTCGGCTTTACCGTACTTTCGATGACAGCATCCCTGATTGCTGTTTTTATTCCTTTATTACTGATGGATGGTGTGCTGGGTCGCTTATTCCGCGAATTTGCCATGACCTTATCGGTTGCTTTAGTGATTTCAATGTTTATTTCTTTGACACTGACACCGATGTTATGTGCGCACTTGTTGAAACAAGAACAGCATGATGTCCCTGAAAGTAAGGTTATGGCAAAAATTGCAGCCGTCATCAACTGGTTTCATCAAGGTTATGTTCGTAGTCTAAGCGTGGTTATGCGACATAAACGTATCACGATGCTGGTTTTATTACTGACTGTCATTGGGAATGTCTTTTTATATAAAGTCGTGCAAAAAGGATTATTTCCAGATCAAGACAATGGCATGTTAATGGGAATGTTGCGAACTGACCAAACAACCAGTTTTCAGGCAATGGAACCACGCTTGAAAGCTGTTAGTAAAATGCTGCAAAAAGATAAAGACATTCAATATGTGATTGCATCGACGGGTGGCGGGGGATTTGGATCTCGAAACACGGCACAATTCTTTATACGCTTGAAAGACCAAAATCAGCGAACTGAAACGGCTATGCAGATTGCAAACCGATTAACCCAAAAAACACGTCATATGGCAGGTGGAGCATTATTTTTAATGCCTGCGCAAGATTTACGTGTCGGTGGGCGTAGTGCAAATGCGACATATCAATACAGTTTACAATCGGATAACCTGCAAACTTTACGCCAGTGGAGCCCTCTGGTTTATGCGACACTCAAAAAATTACCTGAGCTGACCAGTGTGGATAGTGATGCTCAGTCGGGTGGTTTAGATGTAAAAGTAGTGATTGACCGTATTGCGGCACAACGCTATGGCTTGAATGTCAGTGATATTGATACATTTTTAAATAATGCCTTCAGCCAACGTCAAATTGCAACGCAATATCAAATGCTGAATCAGTATTATAGTATTTTAGGATTAAATGAGCGTTATACCCAAGATCCAACGATTTTAAATCAGTTGTATGTACTGACCAGTAATAATCAACCTGTCCCAATTTCGGCGTTTGCACATTTGGAATACACCACAGCACCATTGTCTGTTGCACACCAAAGCCAAATGGCAACCACGACCATTGCCTTTAACTTAGCTGATGGCATTTCACTTGAACAGGCGAAAGCCGCAATTGATCAGGCGATGGCGAGTATCGGCGCACCTGATACGATTCATGGCAGTTTGCAAGGCACAGCACAAGTGTTCCAGAGTCTGCTCAAACAAATGCCGTGGTTAATCTTTGCAGCATTGGCAACTATTTATATTCTGTTGGGGATGTTATATGAAAGTTGGATTCATCCGATTACCATTTTATCGACATTGCCTTCGGCAGGGGTCGGTGCATTGGTTTTGATGATGATGACCAATACACAGCTTACCGTGATTGCTCTGATTGGTATTTTATTGTTGATTGGTATTGTGAAAAAGAATGCCATTTTGATGATTGATTTTGCTTTAACTGCTGAGAAAGAACAGAAAATTTCACCAGAACAAGCCATTGTTCAAGCGTGTGATAAACGGTTCCGCCCAATTTTGATGACAACTTTGGCAGCATTCTTTGGCGCATTACCATTAATTTTGCAAACAAATTCAAGTTCGGCACTTCATCGACCACTTGGGATCGCCATTTGTGGTGGACTAGTATTTAGCCAACTATTAACTTTATATACGACACCTGTCGTCTATGTGTATCTGGATCGGTTTGGCAGTTGGGTCAAATCATTTTGGAAAAAAACCAATACCGCACAGGTACCTTTAAATGATGAGCATTGATATGTTGAAAAATAATTTATGTAAAGCTTTACTTTGCTTCTTGCCGATATTTTCTGGATGTACGGTTGGGCCAAATTACCAAAAGCCAAATATTTCAATGCCGATCCAATATAAAGAGGCACAGGGCTGGAAAATTGCTCAGCCGCAAGATCAAGAACAGCGTGGCGCTTGGTGGGAAATCTATCAGGATACAACCTTAAATGGTTTAGAGCAGCAAGTTGTACTGTCCAACCAAAATATTGCCCAATACGTTGCTCGATATGAAAAAGCGGCTGCATTGGTTTCACAATCGAAAGCAAGTCAGTTACCTTCTGTCAATGCAACAGGCGGTGCAACACGAAGCGCAGATGGAAATGCAAGCCCAAGTAATGTTTTTTCTGCAAAAGCGACACTAAGCTGGGAATTGGATTTGTGGGGCAAACTCAAACGAACGGTTGCTGAAAATAAAGCATCAGCTCAGGCGAGTGCTGCGGACTTGGCAAATGCGACACTGAGTGCACAGACTACATTGGCACAAGATTATTTTGCGCTTCGTGTTTTGGACAAACGAATTGCGCTATATGATAAAACGATTGAAACCTACAGTCGTTATCGTAAAGTTCTGGCAGCAAAGTATAAAGAAGGTGTTGTTGCCAAGTCTGATTTAACTCAGGCAGAACAATCTTTGTATAGTGCTCAGGCTTCTCGTGAAGACTTGGTTTGGCAACGCGCACAATATGAGCATGCAATTGCAATGCTAATTGGGAAAATGCCAGCAGAATTTAACCTACCTGTAAGTCAGGCTGCTTTGCCGTATATTCCTGAAATACCATTAACTTTGCCAAGTCGTTTGCTTGAACGCCGTGCAGATATTGCATCTGCTGAACGGAGTGTGGCTGCTGCAAATGAAGAAATCGGGATCGCTATTGCGGGTTATTTCCCTGATATCAGTTTGACTGGTTCGACGGGTTATTCTGCGAGTAGTTTGTCAAACTTGATTAGTGCACAAAACTTATTATGGTCACTCGGTGCTTCAGCGACGCAGAGCGTTTTTGATTTTGGTGCAAATAAAGCTAAGGTAAAACAAGCACGTGCAACATACGATGAAGCCGTTGCAGCGTATAAACAAACGGTATTAGAAGCAATGCAGGGGATAGAAGACGATTTGGCAAAAAGCAATAGTTTGACCAAAGAAGTGAGCCATACACAGCAAGCCTTGGCTTCTGCTTCTGAAACTGCACGAATTAAACGAAATCAATATAATGAAGGGATGATTGATTATACGGACGTTGCCAGTACCGAAGCGACACGCCTTTCCAATGAACAAAGTTTATTGCAGTTACAATCGACGCAATTACAAAATAGCGTTGCATTAATTAATGCGTTAGGCGGTGGTTGGGACAAGGCGAATCTTTCCCAATAAGTAAAATATCTTTATGATATTGCTGTTTTACAAAAATTAAAAGAGGAATCTCAACTGAGGTTCCTCTTTTGCTTCTGTGGCACTGTCGTGGTTATACAATTTTTGTCTATGATCACGATGCTTAGGACGAATTTGAGATTTGTCGAGGCATCGCATAAATATTTAAAAGTTGGAGATTCTCTGAAATATTCATATTTAAAGGCAACTCGAATAAAACAGAATCAAGCGATTTATCTTGTGATATTTGACTTAGTAAATTACCAGTTATTGGGGAATAATTATATTATTTATTAATATTATAGCGAAATACCTGCAATTTTTCCCTGTTTGCTGTATTGCCAAAAGAACCAGCCACGTTTGTCTTTGAGTATTGGATCG
>NZ_JBCNKN010000007.1:0-142368 GCF_039596015.1 Acinetobacter sp. | reverse complement strand
ATCTTTGGGCACGAGGCTATCGAGTGTCACCATCTCAATTTCTTGTTGGGTCGAGTTAGATTTCAGCATCTTTCCATTATAGAAAAAGGTTGTCCTTGTGGGAACAACCTTTGTCAGCAGTCTGAAAAGCCTCGTAAGAGGCTTTTTTTAACACAAAAAATTATTTTACTTTTAACAGTTCTACATCAAAAATGAGCGTGCTGTTTGGCCCAATGGCATCACCTGCGCCAATTTCACCATAGCCCAGTTTTGAGGGAATAAAGAAGCGTGTTTTTCCGCCTTCTTTCATGGTTTGTAACCCTTCAGAAAAACCAGGAACCACATCACTGACACGGAACTCGGCAGATTGCTGACGTGCAATCGAACTATCAAAAACAGTACCGTCGATCAAACGACCTTCATAATTGATTTCAACTGTATTGGTTTTCTTTGGGCTTTTGCCTGTACCTGCTTTAAGCACCTGATACTGTAAACCTGATGCAGTGGTCACGACACCCGCTTTTTTGGCATTTTGAGCTAAAAATGCTGCGCCATTTTGGGCATTGATTTGTGCTTGTTGTTGGTGTGTTTGTAAATCGTGCGCTTCAGCCTGTTTTTTGTATTGACCCAACGCATTCGACATTTCCTGTTCAGAAAGCGCAGGCGTTTGATTGCGTGATGCTGACGTTAAACCTTGAATAAAGGCATCTAAATTTAAGCCCTTAAGTGCTTCGGTATTACTTTTACCTAATAAATAACCAAAACTGTAACCTGCTTGGTCAGCAAGCGGACTTTGACCATTAATGGCAGTTGCTGCCCAGACAGAAGGGGTGAGGCAAGAAAGAGCGCAGGCTAAGCCAAGGATTTTTTTCATTATATTGATTCCTGATTGTAGTTATGGAGAGTAGAAACTCTCCATAGATGAGAATGTTATTTTACTTGAAGTAAATCGACTTTAAAGATCAGCACACTGTTTGGTGGGATAGATTGGTTGCCTTGTTCACCATAAGCAAGGTTGGCAGGAATATACAGCATGATGCTGCCGCCTTCTTTAATTAATGGAATACCTTCAATCCATCCTGGAATCACGCCTTTTAAAGGAAATTCCACAGGTTCATTACGTTGGTAACTGCTGTCAAAGACCGTACCGTCAACCAATTTACCTTCATAATTCACTTTTACAGTCGAATCTGCAGTTGGTTTTTTACCAGTACCTTCTTTTAGGATTTGATATTGTAAACCTGAAGCCGTGGTTTTAATGCCCGGTTTTTTCGCATTGTCTGCAAGGAAAGTTTTATTCAGTTCTTGTAGAGAATTTGCTTTAGATTGCATTTCTTTTTGATATGCAAGGAATGCTTGTTTCAATTGTTCGTCATTATAAGCAGGCTTTTCATGTTTTTGACCATCACGGACACCATCCGCAAAATGATCTACTTGAACATCTGCTGGCATTTGGCTACCAATTTTGTAACCTTCAACATAGCTGATGACATCGACAGGTTGAGTTGAACCGTCTTTTTTATGTGAAGCAGAAGCAGGGTGCTGAGTGGCATAATAGACAGGAACAAGTGCCGCACCACCTAAAATAACAGCAATTGCAACGGGTAACGCTTTACTCATGAGCTACGGTTTCCAAATTTATATCATTGTTTGAGATGCGGCACTCACTGTGCAGACATCGTAATGGGTTAGCATATAACGTATTGTAACCAAACGGCTATCATTTTTCAGTGAAAGCTGTCGTTGAACTAGGAAAAACATGTTTTAAAACTGTAACTCATATCTAGACTGCGTGTGACTTTGCGTGTTTTTATCAGAACAAGAAAAGCCATTTCTGTTATCATTAAACACATGCATTTAGGCCATGAAAGTTTGGCTGATTTTTATCCATTGCTTAGGATCGAACGGTATATGTTGCAACGAGATCAACTCAAAATCGCGATTGTCGGTTTAGGCTATGTGGGACTACCACTTGCTGTCGAATTTGGTAAAACGGTCGCAACAGTCGGCTTTGATATTCAGCAAAAACGTATTGAAGAACTGAAAAGTGGCCAAGATCATACACTTGAAACTTCGCCAGAAGAATTAAAACAGGCGATGCATTTAAGCTATACCACTCAAGTCGATGATTTAAAAGACTGTAACTTCTTTATTGTTACTGTGCCTACTCCGATTGATGAATATAAACAACCTGATTTAACCCCATTGGTGAAGGCTTCAGAAACCATTGGTAAAGTGCTGAAAAAAGACGATATCGTGGTGTATGAGTCAACGGTTTATCCGGGGGCAACCGAGGAAGTGTGTATTCCTGTTTTGGAGAAAGTGTCAGGTTTGCGTTTTAACCAAGACTTTTTTGCAGGTTATAGCCCAGAGCGAATTAATCCGGGTGATAAAGAACACCGCGTGACCAATATTTTAAAAATTACTTCGGGTTCAACCCCTGAAGTCGCAGATGTTGTCGATGAGGTTTATAACCTGATTATTCGTGCAGGGACACATAAAGCCCCAAGCATTAAGGTTGCCGAAGCGGCAAAAGTGATTGAAAACACGCAGCGTGATGTCAACATTGCACTCATTAATGAGTTGGCGTTAATTTTCAATAAAATGGGAATTGATACCGAAGACGTGCTCAAGGCTGCGGGCACCAAATGGAACTTTTTACCGTTTCGTCCAGGCTTGGTCGGTGGACACTGTATTGGCGTTGACCCTTACTATTTGACCCATAAAGCACAGGCGATTGGTTACCATCCTGAAATCATTTTGGCGGGTCGCCGTTTAAATGATGGCATGGGGGCATATGTGGTGACACAATTGGTGAAAACCATGGTCAAAAAACGCATTCAGGTTGAAGGGGCGAAAGTTCTGGTATTGGGCTTAAGCTTTAAAGAAAACTGCCCAGATATTCGTAACACACGCATTATCGATATTATTCAGGAATTGCAGGAATACCATATTGAAGTTGACGTGCATGACCCGTGGGTGGATGCTGCGGAAGTGCAACATGAATATGGTTTGGAACTGACCACTGAACTAAAACATCATTATTATGATGCAGTAGTGTTGGCGGTGGCACATCATCAGTTTAAAACATTGAGCCGTGAAGACATTGCGAATTTATGTAAGGCGAACTTTGTTTTATATGACTTGAAATATGTGCTTGATAAAGACAGCGTTGATATTCGTTTGTAATTTTATCAATGAGTAAGAAAGTTTATCTCAATTCATTATGGATGATGGCTGAAAAGCTGTTGTCCATTTTTGGTTTGATCTTTGTCACGTCATTTGTTGCCCGCTATATTGGCCCTGCAAATTTTGGGAAACTGACCTTTGCGACTTCAATTTTTGCGATTGTGCAGACAGTTTCATTATTTGGATCAGACAATCTTATTTTCCAAAAAACCAGTCAGAGCCGAAAAACAGGCGAGCATATTATTTATGCAACTCGGTTTTTGCGAAATGTATTTTTTGCGATTTTTGGTAGTGCAGTATTGCTCTATCTCTACTTTACGGTAGACCAACTAACTTTTATTTTTTCAGTTGCAGCGTGCATTGCCATTTATTTTTCACTGCATGACACGGCATACAGCATTTATTTTAATGCTACTTTGCAGTCCAAGTTTAATACCTTATGTAATATCGTCGCCATTTTAGTCAGTCTGATTGTGCGTTATGGCATTGCCAAATTACAATTGCCTGTGAGTTATTTAAGCCTACCAATTGTGCTGGTAACGCTTGTGCCATTTTTAATGCGACGGATGATTTTTGCCCGTAAAAAATTGACAGATGCACAGCGAATTTCTAAAAAACTCCAGCAATATCGAGGTTATGTGCTCAAAGTTGGGCGCAAACTGGTGTTATATACCCTGTCGATTGCGATTTTTACCAAGACTTCGCAGCTATTTTTGGGGATGAAATCTCAGCATGACTTGGGAATTTATTCGGTTGCAATGACTTTGGGCAGCAGTTTTTATTTTGTTTTAAATGCTTTTATTTCATCGTTCCTCACGCAAATCTATGCGGAAAAAGATTTTGAACGCAGCCAAAACATGGTGGCACGTTTAAACCTGATGGTGATCGTGATTGCATCTTCAGCGGCGGTATTTTTTGCGCTGTTTGGTCACTGGATTATTGAATGGTTATATGGGCCACAATATCAGCAAGTGAATGATATTTTAATTATTGCGGTATTTGTGACGTTATTCTCAGGTATGTCGACTGTGGCGGAAAAATACCTGATCAAGTTTAATGCGTATGATTATTTACACCATAAAACCATGTTACTTGTTGCCTTTAATGTGCTGGTGACGTTTACGGCAATTCATTATTTTTCTTTATATGGCGCAATTTTTGCCATTTTAGCGACAGAAATTTTGTCTTTAACTGTATTTAATTACTTTTATAAGCAGGGTTTAATTTTAGACACGCATATTCGCATCTTTAAACCTTCTACTTATTTAAAACGCTGAGAATAAGCCGATGCTGCTGAGTTTGATTATCCCTGTTTATAATGTTGAAAAATATATCGAACAATGCCTGACCAGTATTTGTCAGCAGTTGCCTTATCCTGAGGTTGAAGTGATTGTGGTGGATGATGGTAGTCCAGACCAATCGATTGCCAAAGCCAAGCAATTTTTACAGCACCAGCCCGATGAGATCCGCCAACAATTTAGAATCATTCGCCAAAAAAATCAGGGGCTAAGTGGCGCACGCAACACAGGCGTTGCCGAAGCAAAAGGCGAATATGTGGCGTTTCTAGACTCCGATGATTATTTAAACCCGAACTTTTTTGCCGAGGTGTTTAAAGGTATTGCGACACAGGCGGACATTATTCAGTTTGCAGTACAACGTGTTGATGATGCAGGGCATATCATTCCGTTTTTGCATCCAATGTCTAAACAAGGCTTACAAACCATTGATCGGGATATTCTTATCGAGCTGTCAAATCGTTCGGCATGGTTTGCATGGCTGCGGGTCTATAAAACCTGTTTGTTTGGACATATTCGTTTTCCTGTAGGTAAAAACTACGAAGATGCTTACACCACGCCATTTCTATTTTTTGCTGCCAAAACAGCTTATTTTAGCCCTGCGGTTTTAATCAATTATCGAATTAATCCAACAGGTATTACTGCAACCAAATCCCGCAAAAATATTGATGATTTAGGCGGTGTACCGCTGTTTTATTTAAAGCATATTCAGCAACATCCTGAGCTTGCCGCAACCCTGATTGCGGTAAGTCAGTCACATATCATGGACATTTTAAACTTAGATGGTCTTGGCGTGGCACAGCAGCGTTGGAAGGCGTTAAAACAGCAGATTCAACAGCAGCATATTCAGATGGATATTTTACGCAATCGCGGTAATCGCCTGTTTTTACAATATGGCGTGTGGTTCTTGTTGTTTGATCGAACCTTGCGTCGTTTAGGTTTGAAAAAATGACAGGCAAAATCTGTTTTCTGATTGGAAACCTGAACTTATCGGGCGGTACGGAACGTGTCACCACCTTGGTTGCCAACGCATTGGTAGCACAAGGCGAACAGGTTTGTATTTTAAATTTGTCTCAGGGAAATCAACCTTTTTTCGCTTTGGATGCCCGCGTTGAAAATCAGGCGTTGTACCCACATGCAGTTTCCATGAAGCGTCATTTATTGCCGACGATTTTCAAGATTCGTCGTTTTGTAAAACAAAACAAGATTCAGCATTTGGTCGTGGTCGATAGTATTTCCTGTATTTTTACTGTGCCTGCGCTCTTTGGATTAAACGTCCAGCATATTTGTTGGGAACATTTTAATTTTGAAGTCGATTTAGGCGTTCGATTACGCCGTGTCGGGCGAGTCTGGGCCGCACGTTATGCCGATGCAGTTGTCACATTAACCGAACATGATCGGCAGTTGTGGCAGCAAGGCATTGCCCATATTCGTGCGCAGATGTGGGCGATTGCCAATCCTTCGCCATTTAAAGTTGCAGAACAACTTCCAAGCCAAGCTGTTAAAACCGTATTGGCGGTGGGGCGGTTGCGCCCTGAAAAAGGCTTTGATTTGTTACTGCAAGCATGGCAACAGGTGGTGCAGCAATTCCCTGACTGGACATTGCGGATTGTGGGCAGTGGCGAGCAGGAACAGGCATTAAAGCAGCAAGCTGCACAGTTAAAGCTAGAACAACAAGTCGAGTGGATCGCGGCTACCTCCGAGATTGCAGCACAATATGCGCAGGCATCGATTTACTGTTTAAGCTCACGCTTTGAAGGTTTTGGTATGGTTTTGCTTGAGGCGTTGAGTTTTGGGCTGCCAATTGTGTCATTTGACTGTCCTATCGGCCCACGTGAAATTTTAAAAGACAGTGCTAACCCCTTAATTGAAGCGGAAAATGTCACTGCTTTGGCAGCAGCCCTTGAACAAATGATGGCTTTAACTGCTGAACAATATCAGCAGCTTACACTGAAAAATCAGCAGCTTGTACAAAATTATGCGATTTCCAAAATTGTGCAACAATGGCAACAACTATTTGCCCAAGCCTGAGAGATAACCATGAAAATTTTGCTATTGATCACAGGTTTGGGTTTAGGTGGTGCAGAAAAAGTGGTGACCAGTCTGGCGGATCAATTGGTTGAAGTTGGGCATCAAGTCAAAATTGCGTATTTGCGGGGTGAAATAGCGGTTCGACCACAACATACAGACATTGAGTTGTTAGATTTAGGCTTAACCTCAGTGTCAAATTTTGAACAGAGTCGTCAGCGTTTCATCAAACTCATGCAACAGTTTCAACCTGATATTGTGCATGCACATATGTTTCATGCCATTTTATTTGCCAGATTACTGCGCCAACAGGCAAAAATCCCATACTTGATTTCTACAGCACACAGTAAAGCCATTGGCGGTAAGGTTCGGCAATGGTTATATCGCCTGACAGATGCCAAAAGTGATTTGAATACCAATGTCAGTGAAGAAGCTACCGCATTTTTTATCGAACAAAAAGCCTTTGGCAAGCAGCATAGCACCACCGTGACCAACGGCATTGATACTCAAAAGTTTCAATATGCAGCGCAGACACGTCAACAATTGCGTCAACAGTTTGCATTAAGTGCGGACACGCCTGTTTTGATGGCGGTGGGGCGCTTAATGGAAGCAAAAGACTATCCAAACTTGATTCAGGCATTTCAGCAATTACAGACCACAACGCCTTCGGCACAATTATTTATTGTGGGTGATGGAGTTCTGCGCAAGGCATTAGAGCAACAAGTGCAGCAGTTGGGCTTGCAACAACAGATTCATTTTCTAGGGGCAAGATCAGACGTATCTGCCTTGTTGTCGATGGCAGATGTTTTTGTGCTGTCATCGGCTTGGGAAGGGTTTGGTTTGGTGGTTGCCGAGGCCATGAGCTGTGAACGTGTGGTGATTGCTACCGATTGTGGTGGTGTCAGTGAAGTATTGGGACAACCTGAATGGTTAGTACCACCACAAAATTCAGAAATGCTCAGCAAAAAAATGCTGAAAGCAGTACAATTATCTACACATGAAAAAGCCCAACTCGGACAGCAAAATCGGCAACGGGTGATTGAACAATACTCGATGCAACACATGCTAGAACACTGGTTGGCACTGTATAACGTGGGAAGAAAGAGCACAGTCGTATGAATCAATATCAAACCTGTTGTGAACAATTACAACAACAACCGAAAATCTGGTTAATTACAGGCGTTGCGGGATTCATCGGTTCGAATTTATTAGAAAAATTATTGTTGCTGAATCAAACTGTGGTCGGGTTAGATAACTTCTCGACAGGATTTCAGCATAACCTAGACGAAGTACAGGCAATTGTTTCTGCTGAACAATGGCAAAATTTTAAGTTTATACAGGGTGATATTTGTTATCTGGATGACTGCAAAACAGCATGTGCAGGCGTGGACTATGTGTTGCATCAGGCAGCATTGGGTTCAGTTCCACGTTCGATTGAAAACCCGATTGCAACCAATGCGTCGAATATTGACGGCTTTTTAAATATGTTGGTGGCAGCCAAAGAAGCAAATGTACAAAATTTTGTCTACGCTGCCAGCAGTTCAACCTATGGCGACCATCCTGCATTGCCAAAACAAGAAGACGTAATTGGCAATCCTTTATCGCCTTATGCGGTCACAAAATACGTCAATGAGCTATATGCCAATGTATTCCAGCGCTGTTATGGCTTTAACTCGATTGGGCTGCGTTATTTTAATATTTTTGGCAAACGTCAAACGCCAGATGGCGCCTATGCTGCCGTGATTCCAAAATGGACAGCGGCCATGATTCAGAGCGAAACGGTTTATATCAATGGTGATGGCTCGACCAGTCGTGACTTTAACTATATTGCCAATGCAGTACAGGCCAACTTGCTGGCAGCAACCACAACCAATGCAGCCGCACTAAATCAGATTTATAATGTGGCGGTTGGTGGGCGTACCGATTTAAATCAACTGTTTAACATGTTGACCGAAACGCTGGCAAAAAATAGCGTGAATTATACTCAAGCTCCGATCTATCGGGATTTTCGTGCAGGGGATGTGCGACATTCGCAGGCGGATATTTCTAAGATTCAAACCCTATTGGGTTATGCACCGCAATTTAATATTGCGCAGGGTATTGAACAGGCAATGCCGTGGTATGTACAGCATTTACAAGGTCAAGCATGAAGTTTTGTATTATCTCGAATGACTTACATACTGTTCGAAACTTCCGTGGTGATTTACTCAATGAAATTGCAGCACAAGGTTATGACATTCATATCCTTGCGCCCAATATTGAAAGTTATCCTGAAGATCAGCAACATTTTCAGGGCTTGGGGTTTGAATTACATGGTTTTTCAATGCAAAAAATGGGAACCAACCCTATTGAAGATTCAAAAACTATTTATGATATTTATAAAATCTTAAAAAAAATTCAACCTCAAAAAGTCTTAAGTTACACCATCAAACCTGTGCTGTATGGCACCATTGCGGCCTATTTTGCGGGTGTTCCTGAACGCTATATTTTATTGAGTGGTTTAGGATTTGCCTTTCAGCAAGACAATACTGAAGGCGCATTTAAATACGTTAAAAAAGTCTTTGATCAGATTTTTCATTTTGCACTCAGCAAAGCAACTCGGGTGATTTTCCAAAATCCAGATGATTTGGCGTTGATTCAGCAACTTGGGCATTTAGACAATATTCCGAGCAGTATTGTGAATGGTTCGGGTGTTGATGTTGAGAAGTTTACTGTAAGACCACTGATTTATAATGAAAATGGGCAGGCGAAACCGATTTTTTTAATGGTGGCACGGCTATTAAAAGATAAAGGTGTTGTCGAATATATCGAGGCTGCTCGACAGGTCAAACAGCAATATCCTGAGGCTGAATTTCATTTGGTGGGTTGGATTGACGAAAACCCGAAAGCTATTACACAACAACAATTAGACGGCTGGATGAGTGAAGGCTTGATTCAGTACTGGGGCAAATTGGCGGATGTTCGTGTTGCGATTGAGCAGGCTAATATTTTTGTTTTGCCTTCATATCGCGAAGGGATTCCGCGTTCGGTACTCGAAGCAATGTCGATGGGGCGAGCCATTATTACCACAGACGCGCCTGGTTGTAAGGAAACTGTGGTTGATGGACAAAACGGATTCAAAGTACCAATACAAAATGTAGCTGCTTTGGCAACCGTGATGCAGCAATTGATTGATCATCCTGAAAAAATTGAAATGATGGCAGCACAATCCCGTCAGATCATTTTAGATCAATACGATGTGAAAAAAGTGAATCAGCAGATGCTGAATGCAATAAAAATAACGCATTAATACCGTGAACTATTTTTTCGTAGAGAGAGTACAATAAATAGCATGGTAGTTTCCTTGAGTTATTGATAAAATATCAGCCCCTTATCACAGCACTTTGGCTGCTGATGAGTTGACATGAAGGGATGTGTCGTTTTCATGTTTTTTTATAGATGGATGCTATATTTGGTTTATGAGTGAACAGAACATGCTTAAACGCTTAGTAGACATTATCATTGCATCAATTGCCTTTACGATTTTACTTCCAGTTTTTCTTTATGTTGCGTTTAAAGTGAAAAAGAATTTGGGATCCCCCATCTTTTTTTATCAGGAACGTCCGGGGAAAGATGGCAAGTTATTCAAAATGATGAAATTCCGCTCGATGAAAGATGCGATTGATCCACATGGAAATGCGCTTCCAGATGAGTTACGCATCACCCCCTTCGGACAAAAATTACGTTCGACTAGCCTTGATGAAATGCCTCAGCTGCTGAATGTAATCAAGGGTGATATGAGTGTGGTTGGCCCACGCCCAATGCTGAAAGAATTTGTTGAACACTATACGCCAGAACAGGCACGCCGTTTGGAAGTACGTCCAGGAATGACAGGACTCGCCCAAATTAGCGGTCGCAATGAACTCGATTATGAAGATCGATTTAAATACGATGTGTGGTATGTCGATAATCATAATGTCATCCTTGATTTTAAAATTATGTTTAAAACAATTTCCGTGATGTCAAGAAAAGAAGGCATTAATGCCCCTGGGCATGTAGGACCATCTTTATTTACGGGCAATGCTCCAGATTCATCAAAACAAACCAAGTCTTAAAAGTGAACTTTCTATGATTAAAAAAGCGATTCTTCCTGTAGCAGGTTTAGGCACACGTTTTTTACCTGCAAGTAAATCAATTCCAAAAGAAATGGTGACAGTGGTGGATCGCCCTGCAATCGAATATGTGGTTAAAGAAGCGGTTGAGGCGGGGATTGAACAAATCATTTTGGTGACACATTCATCTAAAGCGTCTATTGAAAATTATTTTGATCGAAACTTTGAACTTGAAACTACATTAGAGCAAAAGAAAAAATTTGATTTGCTCAAAGAAATCACAGAAATTTTGCCGTCACATGTCAGTGTGGTCAGTGTTCGCCAACCACAACCGTTGGGTTTGGGACATGCTGTTTTGTGTGCAAAGGATATTGTTGGTGATGAAGCATTTGCGGTGTTACTGCCAGATGTGTTGGTAAAAAGTCAGTCTACAGAAAATGACTTGGCGAATATGATTGCCCAATATCAGCAATCTCAGGCGGCACAAATTATGGTTGAAGCTGTACCAGATCAACTGGTGGATCAATACGGTATTGTGGATGTTGCTGAGGTTCCAACACAAGGTCAAAGCCAAGTTATGCAAGGCATTGTTGAAAAACCTGCTATTGGCGAAGCGCCAAGTAATTTGTCCGTGATTGGCCGTTATGTTTTGCCTGCAAAAATTATGCAGCTTTTAGAAAAAACACCACGTGGCGCAGGTAACGAAATTCAATTAACCGATGCCATTGCCATGCTTCAGGAAACAGAAACAGTTGAAGCATATCGTATGCTTGGGCAAACGTTTGATTGCGGCAGTAAATTAGGATATTTAAAAGCAGTGCTACATTATGGCATTGCTCATCCTAAATTAGGCACACAATTTGCTGAATTGATTCAAGAACTCAAAATCTAAGAGACAACGCCATGAAAATCGCAGTTTATGGAACAACATTACATGCGGGCGTTATGGCGGGGTTATTTGCCGAATATGGACACTTTGTTTTTTGGTGTCCCTATGCCAAAGATGATGAAATATGTGCTATTCAGTACCAAGATAAAAACGTCAATCATCTGATAAAAACTCAGGCACAAACGCGTCAACTGTCAATTTGTGCACTGGTCGATGTGCCATTAGACGTTGATGCTTATTTTTTTGCGTTTAACTCAAATGAGGCTGAACGCTTAGATGAAATTTTAGATTATTTAAAGCAACAACCTATTTTACATCCAAAATTAATGATTAATGGATCTAGTTTTGGTCTGGATGGTACAACGAGATTACAAAAAAAATTGCCACAGGATGACTGGTGCTACTTGCCTGATATGGTTCAAGAAGGCAATGCCATGAACAGTGTTTTACAAGTCAAACATGTGGTGATTGGTGTTGAAACGGATGCTGCCAAAGAAAAAATAGCAGAATTATTAAGACCTTTTTTTAGCTATAACCATAATTATCTCTTCATGCCAATTTTGGATGCCGAATTTACTAAACTCAGTATTTCAGGCATGCTTGCAACACGCATTAGTTATATGAATGATCTGGCAGTCGTTTCAGAAAAGTTGGGCGTTGATATTGCCAATATCCGTTTAGGTCTAGGTGCAGACTCACGGATTGGTTCAAGCTATTTGGCAGCAGGTGTCGGTTTTGGCGGAGAGAACTTCTCGCATGATATTCTGACATTATCACAAACCATTGCCGAAACAGGGGTAAAAAGCCAATTACTTGAACAAGTCTGGGAGATTAATGAACAGCAAAAAGAAATTTTATTTCGAAAACTGTGGAATTATTATCAATGTGACTTGAAGGGTAAAATCATTGCGATTTGGGGAGCATCTTTTAAAGAAAATACGGCTCGTACAAACTTTTCTCCGATTCATACCATGCTCAAGGCATTGTGGGCGCAAGGCGTGATTGTTAAATTACACGATCCACAAGCATTACCGATGATTGGCAAACACTATGGCACACGTGATGATCTGATTTTATGTGAAGACCCATATCAAGCGGTACAGGACGCCTCGGCATTATGTTTGCTGACAGCATGGAAACAATATTTAAGCCTTGACTATAAACAATTACAACAACGCATGAAACATCCATTGATTCTGGATGGGCGTAATATTTATGACCCTGCCTATGTCAAAGCCCAAGGGTTTGCTTATGAAGGAGTGGGGCGTAAATGATGGAACAGGTTTCTTTTACAGCACAGCATCCGCCAAAGCAAAGACTTGTACATTTGGCAGGTTTGATGAAACAACAGCATCTGACGGCTTTATTTTCACAAGACCCAGAACGCTTTAAACAGCTTTCATTACGCTTTCAACAGTTGTTTTTTGATTATAGTAAACAGAGGGTAGATCAGCAAATTGTTGATCAACTGATTCATTTTGCAGAACAACAACAGCTTGAGAGCTGGATTCAACGGCTGTTTTCACCCGAAGCAATTAATTATACCGAACAAAGAGCAGCGATGCATTGGGCGCTGCGGTTACCGAAACAAAATCCGCAACATGCTGAACTTGCCTTAGCTGTGCAACAGCAACTAGAACGAATGTATGCATTGGTCGATAAAATCCATGCAGGGCAGTACCGCGGTGCGACGGGAGAAGTGATTCAGGATGTGGTGAATATTGGGGTGGGGGGGTCAGATCTTGGCCCGCTCATGGCAACCCATGCACTTTCTGATTTTAAGATCAAAACCTCAAAACCACTTCATGTGCATTTCGTGTCGACAATGGACGGTAGTCAGCTTTCTGACTTATTACATCAACTTCGACCTGAAACCACGCTGTTTATTATTTCATCTAAATCCTTTGGTACAATTGATACCTTGTCGAATGCACAAACCGTTCGTCTGTGGTTAGAAAAAGCATTGGGCAAACAGGAAAAAGTGCTGAAAAACCATTTTATTGGGGTATCCACCAAACCTGAAAAAATGAGTGAATGGGGAATTGCTGAAGATAAGCAGTTCTTGCTGTGGGATTGGGTTGGTGGACGCTATTCATTATGGTCATGTATTGGTTTTCCGATTGCGCTCACCATAGGTGTTGAAGGGTTTAAACAGTTTCTTGCTGGGGCTTATGCGATTGATCAGCACTTTCAACAAGCGCCGTTTGCACAAAATATTCCTGTTTTGATGGGGTTGTTAGGCGTTTGGAATAATAACTTCCTTGATATGCAAACCCATGCAGTTTTACCTTATGACGGTCGTTTAAAATATTTTGCCTCTTATTTACAACAACTAGAAATGGAGTCAAATGGTAAATCGACCCAGCGTAATGGTGAACAGGTTGAATGCAATACCTGTCCGATTGTTTGGGGTGAAGTTGGGCCAAATGCACAACATGCCTTCTATCAATTGTTACATCAGGGAACACATTCGGTCAGTTGTGACTTTATTGCACCTGTTCAGCGTTATAATGCCGACCAGTTTACTTACGCGGAAAATGCTGAAGCACTGATTGAGCAGCACCATTTAGCTTTATCGAATTGTTTGGCACAATCTCGTTTACTGGCATTTGGTAATCAGGCATTAGACCCAAGTGAATTGGCTGATTTACCTGTTTATAAACAATATGCAGGTAACCAAGGCAGTTCGACTTTATTGGTAGATGAACTGAACCCCTACAGTTTAGGCATGCTGATAGCCTGTTATGAACATAAAGTCTTTGTACAATCTGTGATGTGGAATATTAATCCATTCGATCAATGGGGCGTGGAGAAAGGTAAGGAAATTGCCAATCAATTATTGCCAATTTTAAGCGGCAAACAGGCTGATGGTTCAAATTTGGATTCCTCAACACAAGGGCTATTACACATTTTATTGGGAAAAACACATGGCTAAGATTTTGGTAACAGGTGGTGCGGGATTTATTGGTTCGCATACTTGTGTGGCGTTGTTAGATGCCCAACATGATGTTGTGGTGGTGGATAATTTAAGTAATAGCTGTGTCGAAGCTTTAAATCGGGTACAGGAACTGACACAGAAAACCCTGACTTTTGTTGAGGGTGATATTCGTGATCAGACTGTGTTGGATGCAATTTTTGCGGCACATAAAATTGATGCAGTCATTCATTTTGCTGGGTTAAAAGCGGTTGGAGAAAGCCAGCAGTTCCCTTTGCAATATTTGGATCATAATATTGCAGGCAGTATCCAACTTTTTAAAGCCATGCAGCGTGCTGAAGTATTTAACTTGGTGTTCAGCTCTTCCGCAACGGTTTATGGCGACCAGCATCCATCACCGTTACATGAAAATTTACCGACAGGTATGCCAAATAATAACTATGGTTATACTAAGCTTGTGATTGAGCAAATGCTTGAAAAACTGGCACTTGCAGACGAGCGTTGGTCGATTGCCTTGTTGCGCTATTTTAACCCTGTAGGGGCGCATCAAAGTGGTCGAATTGGTGAAGACCCGCAAGGGATTCCGAATAATTTAATGCCTTATGTGACACAGGTTGCTGTGGGCAAACGTGAAAAACTGTCTATTTTTGGGCAGGATTATGACACGCTCGATGGTACAGGTGTCCGTGATTATATTCATGTAGTGGATTTAGCTGACGCACATTTATGTGCCTTGAATAATCGATTACAGGCAAAAGGCTGCCGTGCATGGAATATTGGAACGGGGCAAGGTTTCTCGGTTTTACAGATTAAAAACACGTTTGAACAAGTCAATGGAATACATATTCCATTTGAGTTTGCTCCACGTCGTGCGGGCGATGTTGCGACCTGTTTTTCTGATAATCAACGAGCAGTTATAGAATTGGGCTGGAAACCGAAATTTGGTTTAGACGATATGCTGCGTGATAGCTGGAATTGGCAAAAGCAAAACCCACAAGGTTATCAGTAGGTCACTCTCCTTAATTTTGAGTAATATTTAGTCAACTAAACCGCTATCAGGCGGTTTAGTTTGTTAAGATAGGGCGCTTGTTCTGTCAGTAATCTCTCCTATACTTTATGAAATTCCTTCGCCAGCAAATATTGTTTTTGTGTGTGGCTTGTATTTCGACTGTCCTCTCTATTTATGTTGCATCAAACTGGAATTTTTTAAGTTCGAGCTTTTCCTCAGCACGTTGCATACAAACTTTGATTTCGGTTGCATTTAACTATGCACTCATTGTTCTTTTTGTCAGCATTTTTAGGCGAACCTATACAGCATTACTTTTAAGCCAGATTTTGGTTGTTCTGATCGGTTTTATTAACCTGAAAAAAGAGCAATATCTATCCACAAATTTTAGCCCCGATGACATTCTGTTATTTTCAGAAGCATTAAAAGCTGCACCGATGATCTTAAAAATCGGCTTTTTTTTACTCATCTTTATTTTTGTTGTAGTGCTAGTGCTTTGTTATCGAAAGGAAAAAGCCAATACATGGAAAAATTATCTTTTTCATATTGTGATGAGTTTGAGTCTGGCTGGTGTTGGTATTTATTTTAACTATATTAAAAGTCCGATGGGCTTATGTACCAAAGCCGATGCACCTTTTATTTGTACACAACTCGCAGATTTTCCAAATACACGCAGTGATTGGGTAGGGGATTTTAGAAAAATCCAAAACTATGGTTTTACGACTTTCTTTTTATCAAAGATTTTAGATAATTTTAATGAGCTGTTTTTGCCCCATGAAAGTGTTTCACGTGAAACGATACAGCAGATTTTTAAACCTTTTCTAAATCAGACAGATCCGAAAATAACAGTCGAACAACAGCCGAATATTGTCATTGTGATGGATGAATCATGGTGGGATCCGCGCTTGCTGGAAAAGAAATTACCTAAGCATCTTATGCCGTTTATGGATGCACACCGTGTTTCTTCTATGCTTTCTCCGTCATTTGGTGGTGGAACAGCTAATGTCGAATTTGAGGCTTTGACCAGTCTGAATACATTGTTTTTTAGAAATGAACTGGTCTATGTTTCTAAAATTAAACGTCCAATTTATTCCCTACCTTTGTATTTAAATTCATTGGGTTATAGTACAGTTGCCATGCATAATAATTGGCATTATTACTATAACCGCAGTCGTGTTTATCAGCAGTTAGGTTTTGAAAAATTCGTTTCGCTTGAAAATATGCTGAACCAGCAAAATCGTTCAACTGCATTTAATCAGGGCGGATGGGCAAGCGATGATTTGCTGTTTAGTGCGATACAGGACGAGTTATCACAACAAAGTGATCAGCCAAAATTTATCTATGCCATTACGGTTGAAAATCATCCAATGTATGGCGATGACCGTTATGGAAAGCAAAATTTTAAATTTAAAGCTGATTTGAGTGAAACTTCAAAACAGAAATTGAGTACCTATACCGCAGGTGTGGCACGTTCAGATCAGAAATTACAAGCACTTGCCCAGTTTATTCAGCAATTAAAGCGACCTACAATTTTACTGGTTTTTGGTGATCATTTACCGAATTTGCAAGGCGTTTATGATGAATATCATTATTTTGATCAGGATCCACAGCGAGAAAATGCGCGAAATTATCAAACGCCCTTGGTACTTTGGGCAAATTATCCTGTAAAACGACAGTATTTGTCGGGAAATTATATTCCTGCGAGTTTTCTTGCTGCCAAACTTTTGAAAACTGCCAATTTGCCGTTATCAAATTATTATCAATTTATTGATCAGATTTCAGCTTGTTATCAAGCCGTTCATCAAAAATTTGTTGTAGAAAAGCCGCATTGTCCCGTGAATAAAGAGCAGCTTTTAGAAGCCTATAAATCGGTGAATAATGATACGTTAAATGGGAATAATTTTAGTTATGAACTTTTAAAACCGTAAATAAAAAACTCGGCAGATGCCGAGTTTTTATGCGATAGAGCTTATGCTTCAATGAGTTGAGTAAGCTCATCGACATAACTTTGCATTGGACGAGGTTGTTGGTCTTTACGACTTTCAATGTTTAAGCGTAATAACGGTTCGGTGTTTGAAGAGCGAACATTGACACGCCATGCACCAAAATCAAGACTCACACCATCGGTACGGTCAATGACAGGGTTTTGGTCTGCATAATGATCAAAGATTTTTTGAATGGTGGCCTGACTATTGGCAACTTTAAAGTTGATTTCACCACTGCATGGGAACTGCTCAATCATTTCTTCAACCAATGAAGAAAGAGATTGTTGCGTTTCAGAAAGAAGGGCTACAGTTAATAACCATGGAATCATGCCACTGTCACAGTAAGCAAAATCGCGGAAATAATGATGCGCACTCATTTCACCACCGTAAATGGCATTTTCTTCACGCATGACTTGTTTAATGAAGGCATGTCCAGATTTTGACTGAACCGTCGTACCGTTATGCGCCCGAACCACTTGTTCTGTGTTCCAGACTAAACGTGGGTCATGTACGATTTTTTCATTTGGATGCTGTAGTAAGAAAGCCTGTGCCAGTAGACCAACAATATAGTAGCCTTCAATGAATTGACCTTTCTCGTCGAACAAGAAGCAACGGTCAAAGTCACCATCCCATGCAATACCCATATCGGCATGATGTTTTAAAACAGCTTGGCTGGTACTGTCACGGTTTTCAATCAACAGTGGGTTAGGAATCCCATTTGGGAAAGTCCCATCTGCTTCATGGTGAATTTTGATAAATTCAACAGGAACATTAAGTTCTTGAAAGCGTTGTTCTAGTGCATCAATCACATGACCCGCAGCACCGTTGCCCGCATTGACAACTAATTTTAATGGGCGAATTTTTTCAGGTTGAATATAACCAAGTAGATGTTCAACAAATTCAGGAAGAATATTATAAGACTGTGTTGTCCCTTTATGCGTAACTTCGGTAAATTGATTTTGTTCAACAAGTGCCTGAATTTCTTTGAGTCCTGTATCGGCACTGATTGGTCGAGAATTTTCACGAACCAGTTTCATACCGTTATAATCCATTGGGTTGTGGCTGGCAGTGACTTCGATGCCCCCTTGAACATCCAGATGGAAAGCTCCAAAGTAAACCTCTTCTGTACCTGTCATCCCTAGGTCTAGAACATTGACCCCAGCATCATTTAAACCTTGAATTGTTGCTTGTTTTAGGCTTTCACTGCTTAAACGAACGTCGCAACCAACGACGATAGTTTTGGGTTGATAAATCTGTCCGTAAGCGCGTCCAATTTTATAAGCGATTTCTTCATTGAGTTCTGTTTCTAATTTACCGCGGATATCGTATGCCTTAAAGCAAGTGAGAGTTGTCATAATTTAGCGATGAATAAATTGTGATAGAAAGACACATTATAGCGATGGGGTATGGTAATTGTAGTGACAATGAGTGAAAATATTGTTGATTGATTGCATTTATTTTTATTTTATTTTTATCGATTAATTATTAAGACGTTTTTTATATAAATTTAGAAAATCGAAAAATCTAAATAATATTAAGATAATGATATAAAAAATAATTTTATGATTCATCTCGATTCATATACTTTTATGTTATCGTTTTAATGTCATAGTTGAAAAAAATACATTAAAAAAACTTTTTTAAAGTTAAATTTAACCTTATGAAATATATCGAAAAAAGGATAAATAGAAAAAATGAATAAGAAGTAGGCATAATTTTTTATTGACGAAAGAATAGCCCGTGGGTACATTAGTCCCGTTTTTAATGGAGCGGCCTCGAAATTGGATTTCGACTTATATGCTTTATTTTCTCCATTTTTCTGCTGTTATTGTCTGCTGGCATAGGTCAGTCATTAACGGGATCGTATAAGGTTTCAGCCTATGAACAAAGTAAAGATTAGTCTTGCTTGGCAAATTTTAATTGCCTTAGTATTGGGTATTATTGTTGGTACCATTTTACATAATCAACCTGATTATCAGGAATACGTCGTTGGTAATATTTTAAAACCAGCTGGTCAGATTTTTATTAATCTGATTAAGATGATCGTTGTTCCTATTGTTATTTCAACCTTAATTTTAGGTATTGCGGGAGTTGGGGATTCCAAGAAACTTGGAATTTTAGGCGTTAAAACAATTTTATATTTTGAAATTGTGACAACAATTGCGATTGTTGTGGGTATTCTTGCTGCGAATATCTTCCATCCTGGTTCAGGCATTGATATGTCTTTACTGCATAAGGTTGATATTTCTTCATACGAACATACAACAGAAGAAGTGAAAGCCAGTTCACATGGCTTTATGCAAACAATTCTGTCACTTATTCCATCTAATATCTTTAGTGCGATGGCAAGTGGCTCAATGTTGCCAATCATTTTCTTCTCAGTGATTTTTGGTACAGGTTTGGCTGCACTTCCTGCAGAAACCAAACAACCGCTTTTAAATGTGTTGAAAGCTGTATCTGAAACCATGTTTAAAGTAACGCACATGATTATGCTTTATGCGCCAATTGGTGTATTTGCATTGATTGCTGCGACAGTAACAACATTTGGTTTTGCATCATTATTGCCTTTGGCTAAATTGGTAATTTTGGTTTACGCAGCAATTTTGTTCTTCGCATTGGTGATTTTAGGTGGTGTTGCCAAGATCTGTAATTTAAGTATCTTTACTTTAATTAAAATCTTGAAAGATGAATTGATTCTGGCGTATTCAACTGCAAGTTCAGAAACTGTTTTACCGCGTATCATGGAAAAAATGGAAGCATATGGTGCGCCAAAAGCAATTTCAAGTTTTGTTGTGCCAACGGGTTACTCGTTTAACCTTGATGGTTCTACGCTTTATCAAAGTATTGCAGCAATCTTCATTGCGCAATTATATGGCATTGACCTTTCACTCACACAAGAAATCGTTTTGGTGTTGACGTTGATGGTGACGTCAAAAGGGATTGCAGGCGTGCCTGGGGTGTCTTTCGTGGTGTTGTTGGCAACTTTAGGTTCTGTGGGAATTCCATTAGAAGGTCTGGCATTTATTGCAGGTGTTGACCGTATTTTGGATATGGCACGTACCGCATTGAACGTTGTCGGAAATGCCTTGGCTGTATTGGTCATCAGTAAATGGCAAAAACAGTTCGATGAAGACAAAGCAAAAGCGTATGAAGCTTCATTTAAATAATGACAAATACAATTTAAAATTAAAACGGCTCGAATGAGCCGTTTTTTTTATGATTCAGTTTCAGCAGAAAGCTTTTGTTTACGATGTAAAAAATAGCTATAAAAGAAAATAATCAGCCCCACTGCATATAAAATCACAGAGAGTCCGAGAAGGGATAAACCCGCGGCATACAACAGCCAAAGTGCATAAATCGTTGCCACTAGGGCAATGAAAATATGTTTGGTCTGGCGTTTTTTGCTCGATTCTTTTAAATAAAATGCAGAAACTAAAAAATAAGGTAACAGGATCATCACCGATGAAATTAGCAATAATTGGGTATAGTTTTTATTGAAAAAACAGACCGCAATGAGAGAGAGTTGAACCACGATTGATGTGAGCCATAGGGAAGAAATGGGCACATTATTTTCATTGGTCTTTAAGAAAATTGCTGGGAATGCACCATTTTTTGCCGCTAAGAATGGAATTTCCGTTGCAAACAGTGTCCAGCTTAAATATGAAGAAGATACAGAGATAATCAGACCAATGGTAATAATAATGGTTCCTGGTAAACCAATCAGTTGCGCTAAAATGGTTGCCATAGACGGGTTATGCATGGCAGCAATATCTGCACGACTACTGATGCCATAAGACAATACCGTCACCATTACATAAAAAGCCAAGGCAACCAAAACACCGAGAACGGTTGCCTTACCAATATCATGACGTCGTTTTGCACGTGACGATAACACCACAGCGCCTTCAATCCCTGTAAACACCCACAAAGTAATGAGCATTAAGTCTTTGACTTGCTGCCATAAAGGAACTTTGAGTGAGAAGTCGATGAGGTTGTGATGAAATAGATTGAGTTTAAATGCCATAAAACCAAAAATGATAAAAACTACCATCGGTACAATTTTGGCAATGGTTGCAATCAAATTGACAATCGCAGCTTCTTGGATGCCTCGACTCACTAACCAATGCACCAGCCAGACAAAAATCGATGAGCCGATGAGGGCATAAAGCGTATTGCCATCACCAAAGATGATATGGTCTGGTCGATCTGTAAACATGCCTAAACTAGAAAAGGCAATCACCACATAGCCGACAATACCAATGGTGGTGCAAAGCCAATATCCCCATGCCGAGCAAAAGCCGATAAGCTCACCAAAACCTGCCCTTGCATAGTTGTAAATGCCGCCATCGAGTTCAGGGTATTGCCTAGAGAGATAAAGTAAAGCGAACGCGAGGAATAAAATTCCAACCCCTGTGATCAGCCATGCGATGAGCAGGGCTGAACCATTGGCAACCGCGGCCATGTTTTGAGGCAAACTAAATACCCCAGATCCGACCATGGAACTAAAAACGAGCGCAGTTAAAGACAGTAAACCAATTTTTGAAGATGACATGTGTTTTATTCTTTAAAAAATGCCGCAAGCTGGGCAATATGCGCTGGTGTAATACCACAACATCCACCAATTAATGTTGCACCTGCCTGTTGCCATTGCCGTGCAAAATGTAGGTAAGATTCTGGCGTTAAGTCTGGACGAACATCATCTAAGCCATCGTTTGCTGTTGCATTTTCATCTTGTGGAGGGAATGCATTGGCATAAGCACCAATTGTAAGTTCAGGCGCAAGTCGTTTAATTTCCTGTACCGCCTGTAAAATAACTTCGGGTTGGCAGCAGTTAAATAAAACCGCTTCAGCACCAATACGACGTAATACCTCAACGGCTTGTTCCAGATTTTCACCTGAACGCAAAGTTGCACGGTCTTGTTGTAGAACGTCTTGGAGGGTAAAAGAAACCCAATATGCTTTACCATCTTTAGGTAACAGACCATGAACCATTTCAACTTCAACAAGGCTTGATTGTGTTTCTGCAAGCCAAAAGTCCACCTGAGGTGCAAGTGTTTCAATAATTGGTGTGGCTAATTCTCGAACATGATCTTTTTGGAATAGGTCAGCACGATATGAACCAAACAGAGGTGGAAGACAGCCTGCAATTTTGACATCCCGACCACTTTCTTTTACCGCTTGTTTGGCTTGGTCGACAGCGACCTGTACCAGTTCACGCACTTGTTCATCAAAGCGTTGTTGACCAATATGAAATGGAACAACAGCGTAGTTGTTAGTGGTAATGACTTCTGCACCCGCTTGAATAAAGTCTAAATGCACATCCTTTACAATTTCAGGAGCCTCCCAAAGCGCCAAAGCTGACCACTCCGGTTGACGAAATGGCGCCCCACGTCGAGCAAGTTCGCGCCCAACACCACCATCTAAAATTTTCATCTGTACGTATTTCCATCGTATTGAAAGGAAAGGAGTATACTGAAAAAGTCATTTAAGCGTTAATGCTGTTTTTGAATAACATTTATTCAAAATAAGAAAATAGGGACGTTAAAGTGCTCCAAATTTTTGCCATGTTTCATTGGTCTGAAAAGAGGCGTAATGTTGTTTGAGCTGTTGCATGGCATGCTGTTGGTGGTATCCAAACCCGAATAGACCCAACAGTAAAAGAGCATAAGTGTAGCTGTTGTATTGGGTAATTGCCTGTTGTTTAAATCTAAATCGAACAATGATCAGAACATGGAGTAATAACATCCACCACAGCGAAATGTGAGAGATGAGAGCCACTACATCAAGCAGACTGATCAGTGCTAAGAATACATAGCGTAATGTCGGATGTGAGCAAGACTGTGAGCAGATATACATCACCCATAGCCCGGATAAAGTCCCTAAAAAAATGGCTGCGCCACCCAAAATCATAAAATAAGTGCTATAGAAAAAAAGCACGGTAAATATAAGGTGTATCAGAACTGTACTAAAACGGGAGAGGAAAAATTGCATGATCAATCCGCTGAAATAGATGTTTTGTGGGAATCTGCTAAATCATTTTTTAATTCGAACTGGAGTAATTGTCGAGTTCGCCAGTACGTGAGCGATACACTGAGCAAAGATAAACTCCCTCCGATGAACATGGCAGGAACCACCGTAAAGAAACGCGCCAGAATGCTAGATTGTAATGCCCCAAGTTCATTGCTTGAGGTCACAAAAATACCATTAATGGCAGCGATTCGCCCGAGCATGTGTTTGGGGGGAATCCACTGGAGTAATGTTTGGCGAATCACAATGCTGATGCTATCACAAGCACCCATGAGCATGAGGATGATCATGGCACTATAAAGGTGGCGTATTTGTGTGAAAATGAGTGTACAGCAGGCGAAGCCCGATACTGCCAGTAATAATGTTCGCCATACCTTTTGTTGAGGCGGGTATTTGACCAAAATGCTCATGGTGAGTAATGCGCCAATGGCAGGTGCTGCACGTAATAGTCCAAAACCTTCTGCACCTAAATGTAAAATATCCTGTGCGAAAATAGGAAGTAGGGCAATGATGCCACCAAAAAAAACCGAGGCAAGATCCAGAAAAATAGACCAGAACATCATTGGGCTATGATAAATAAAGTGTATTGCTTCTTTTAGGCTGCTGATAACTGAATGGTGTTGAATCGGCGGAAATTCACGTGGACGCATACACCATAGGGCAATACTGCCTAAACTAAAGAATGCGACTGTACAGAAAAAAGTAAAATATAAGCCCGTATAGGCAATGAGTAACCCTGCCAAAATCGGTGCAAGTACGGCATTGATTTGCCAGCATAAAGCCGTCCATGTTGCAGCTTGACTATATTGTGTTTTGGGAATCAGAAAGGGACGTAATGAATTAAAACATGGACTATATAAACCACGAATACAGCCAAATAAAAATAGGAGGCCGTAGGTGAAACATAAGAATGTGGTGGTGCTGATTTGTTGTTGTGTATGTATAAAAAAGCTGAACCATAACAAACAAGCAAGCGGAACACTGCAACTAAAGCACCATTGCAGTATGCGCTGTCGATTAAAACGGTCAGCGACATAGCCTCCCCAAAGGGAAAGACATACGAAAGGGATAAACTCAATTAAACCTACCAAGCCTAGACTCATCGGATTTTGGGTGAGTTGATACAGCGAATAGGCAACTAAAATTTCCTGAATCAAAATAGCTTGAGTCAGGCAGCATTGATTCAATGTCAGTAAAGAAAAATCTCGACATCTAAACACAGCAAAAGACGGTGAAACAGATTTTACTGATGACATAAAAGGAAATCGTAAGGGATAAAAAAGAGAAAAGAAAAAGGATGAACCGAAGTTCATCCTTTTTTGAATCATATCAATTTATTGCGCTGTGGTTGCAGCAGGTTGAGCTGTTGCATGAACAGGCGTGTAGTGCAGTCCAAGTGTTGAACTTGTATATTGACGCACTTTATCAAGCAATACAGGATCTTTGATCAGGTCTTGTTTATATGAAGGAATAATTTCATGCAATTTAGCATTCCATTCACCTTTAGTTTGTTCAGGGAACGCTTTTTCAAGAACATTCAAGATAATGTAAGGAGATGTTGATGCACCCGGAGAAGCACCCATTAAGGCTGCTACAGCATGATCTTGAGATACAAATACTTCTGTACCAAATTGCAATTTAGCAGGTTTACCATCTTCTTTTTTGATGATCTGAACACGCTGACCACCTTGGTTTAAATGCCAATCTTTAGGATCTGCATCTGGGTAATAGCGTTTTAATTCTTTAAAACGATCTGCATCCGACATCATCACCTGACCAATTAAATATTTCACAAGGTCAAGGTTTTCGATACCAATGGCAGCCATAGGTAATATGTTGTTTTTATTGGTATTCGCAATAAGATCAAGTTGAGAACCATTTTTCAGGAACTTGTTTGAATAAGTCGCAAATGGGCCAAACAAGACATATTTTTTCCCATCAATATAACGGGTATCGATATGTGGAACAGACATTGGAGGCGCACCAAAATCAGCACGACCGTACAATTTAGCTGTGTGTTGTGCAGTGATTTTTGGGTTGTCTGTGATCAGGAATTCACCACCTACAGGGAAGCCTGCATATTGTTTTGCTTCTGGTAAGCCTGTCATTTGCAACATTTTGATTGCCGCACCGCCAGCACCAATAAACACAAAACGTGTTTTCACATGGCTAGTTTTGCCTGTTTTTAAATCTTTAAATTCTACAGACCATGTTTTGTCTTCATTTGGACTAATCGCGGTAACTTCTGTAGAAGTTTGTAATTTAAAGTTAGAACCTTTTTCAAGATGATTCACTAACTGCGTGGTAATCGAACCATAGTTCACATCTGAACCGATTTCCATACGCGTTGCCGCAACTTTTTGCTTTGGATCACGACCTTCCATAACCAATGGTGCCCATTGTTTGATTTGGTTCGGATCTTCTGTAAATTTCATGCCTTGGAAAATTGGGCTTTTAATCATCGCCGCATAACGCTTTTCTAAGAATTTAACGTTATCGTCCATGACAAAGGCATGGTGTGGAACAGGGTTGATAAATGTATTTGGCTGACCTAAAACATTTTGTTTTACCTGATATGACCAGAACTGCTTGGCAACTTCAAACTGAGACGCCACTTTTTCTGCTTTTGAAATATCCATTTTACCGTCTTTTTCTTCGGTATAATTCATTTCCATGAAGCCAGAATGTCCAGTCCCTGCATTATTAAAGCCGTTAGAGCTTTCTTGTGCGACTTTATCTAAACGCTCATACATACGGATTTGCCAGTTTGGCTGTAATTCGTTTAGATATGTTCCAAGTGTTGCACTCATGATGCCGCCGCCAATCAGCACAACATCAACAACTGGCTCGCCTTTTTCTGTTTGAACAGGTTTAGAAGCTACGGGTCTAAACAGGAATAGCGTTGCCACAATGATTAATGCTATCAGCAGCATCAATACAATTTTTAAAAATTTATGCACTCAATTTACCTTAAAAATTCAATAACCTTGCCTGGTTTGGCTGAAAGATCTAACGCTAAGAAGGGTTCAAAAAGACGTTTGAAAAAGAAAAAACGTATTTGAAGAGCAGAGAAAGATCGCGCTAAATAATACTTTAGTATAGCAATTGTAAAATTAAATGAATAGATAAAGAGCGATCAGTTTGTTTTTGAACAATCACATAGTTGTGTGAATTTTATAAAATATAATGAATAATCACGATGTTACTGCTAATCGAGTGCTTTCATAAAGTTGAAGAATAAAAACATGATTTTGAAGTAAAAATGAATAATCTAAATGAATTAAACCGCCAATATTGATATGACCACATGCTTGGTGTCATGGGGCGGAGAATGACTTGAATGATTGGATATGACGGTACATCTTTGCATCGAATATTGAATTAAAAGGAAATCTATTTCTTTGAAAATAAAGTATTATCTGTTAATTAGCGTTTAAGAGGAATTGAAATAGAAGGGAATCTACAGATTTTGAGTGAAGTATGAAGTTGTTTTAAATAGTAGGATGAGTTGACCCAAATAAAAAAACTGAATCCGAAGACTCAGTTTTTTGCATTTTTTAAGCAGTTACTGTTTTTTCAGGTTGGGCAATTTTTTGTTTGACCAAGGCATATGCCACACCCGTGACCAAACTTCCTACCGCAATAGCCAATAAGTATTTCACAGGGTAGTTAATGGCATTTGGAATAACCAATGCAATAATTCCGCCGTGTGGTGTAACCAACTGACATTTAAACATGGCAACCAAAGCACCTGTAACCGCACCACCTGCGATGGTACAAGGAATTACACGGATCGGATCTTTAGCCGCAAACGGAATAGCACCTTCAGAAATGAAACATAGACCTAGAACCACAGCTGCTTTACCCGCATCTTGTTCAGGTTTAGCAAACTTATTTTTTGCAAGGAAAGTTGCAATTGCCATCCCTAATGGTGGCACCATGCCTGCTGCCATGGTAATCGCCATTGGCTCGTAGGTTTGCGAGGTTAATAAGCCAACAGTAAACGCATACGCTGCTTTGTTGATTGGGCCACCAAGGTCGATACACATCATTGAACCCAACACAATACCCATAATCATGGCATTGGCTGTACCCATGTGTGCAAGGAAGTCTTTGAGGAGTTCAAACAAGTGTGCAACAGGCTGCCCGACCACATAAATCATGATTAAACCGACAGCAAGGCTTGCAAGAAGTGGAATAATCAAAATCGGTTTTAAGGCTTCAAGGCTAGACGGAAGCTGGACTTTTTTCGCTAAGAATAATGCAATGTATCCCGCAAGAAAGCCTGCGACCAAACCGCCCAAGAAACCTGCTTGTAGCTGTGCGGCAAGCAATCCCCCAATTAAACCTGGCGTTAATCCAGGACGGTCGGCAATTGAGTAAGCAATATAGCCTGCAAGCATTGGAACCATCAGCGTAAATGCAGCAACACCAATTTGTTTTAAGGCTGCGGCAAAACTGCCATCGACTGGATTTAGACCAAAAATAAAAGAAATCGCAATGATCAGACCACCAGCAACTACCATCGGTAGCATGTAAGACACGCCTGTAAGTAAGTGTTTATATACACCGACTTTTTCTTTTTTCTCAGCCGTTTCAGAAGAAGCACTTTGTTTGCCTGATTCAAGAACTTGTGCTTCTTGAATGGCATTGGCAAAGGCTTTGTCAGTTTGTTTTAAGGCAAAACCAGTACCACAGCGGTAAACACGTTTCCCGACAAAGCGGTCTGTGTTGACTTCAATATCTGTTGCAAGAATAACCACATCGGCCTGAGCAATACTTTCTGCTGAAAGAATATTTTTTGCCCCTACCGAACCTTGGGTTTCAACATCAATTTGATAACCGAGTTTGGCAGCGCCTTGTTGCAGTGCTTCGGCTGCCATAAAGGTGTGTGCAACCCCTGTAGGACATGCAGTGATGGCAACAAAACGTGTTGCAGCAGTCGTTTGCGGTTGTGCTGCGAGTTCTTCAGCAGAGCGGGCTTGGCTAAGTGCTTGCTGAAGTGTCGTTTCAATAGGGTCATTAGCTTGGTCAAGTGTAATGACGGCTGCTTTTTGAGCATCATTGAGTTTTAAACTTGGCAGCGCCTGACCGACAACCATAATTGTTGTCGCAGTTGCAGTCTCTATATTTTCGGCAGAGGGTGCAACATTTGCTTGGTAACCTAAAATAGATGCAGCTTGAGCAAGTTTTCTCGCCAAAATCAATGCATTGACAGGTTGTTCAGGGCAATGGGGGACAAATAAAATGTTCTGATTCTCTGACATCATATTAACTCAATGGATTGATGACGATTTGTTGCTTCAAATCTTCAATAACGTCTAAATTGGGTACATGGAAACCAATTTGGGTGACAGCATGGCTGGCAATTGCGGTTGCAGTTTTTAATGTTTCTTCAGCCGAAGTTTGGTTGACTAGACCGTGAATCATTCCTGCAACCAGTGAATCACCTGCACCTACCGTACTTTGAACCTGTACCCGTGGTGCAGAGGCATGCAGGGGATGTTCTGGACGTAACCAGTTCACACCATGTTCACCCATAGACACCACAATATGTTCAATTTTCATATTCGGTAGAGCGTTAAACAACTGTTGTTGTTGTTCGACACTCTCGGCAGCACGTTGGTAAGTTTCAGCCAGTTCATCGGTGTTGGGTTTAATCAGCCACGGATTTGCTGAGATAGCCGCATGTAATGCTGCGCCACTGGTGTCTACCGCAACTTTTTTACCTTGCTGCTGTAGCCATTCAATTAGTTGTTGCAATTCATCAGGGCTAAATCCTTGCGGTAAACTGCCTGCAACGACAATCACATCAACTTGACCAAGTACACTTTGTAATTTGTCTTGTAATTGCTGTTTTGCAGCTGCATCTACCCAAAAACCTTTGCCGTTGATGTCAGTCATGCGACCCGACTGTTCTGCAATTTTAATGTTTTGGCGAGTTTCACCTGCAACATAAACAAATTGGTTGTCAAAGTGTTGATCTTGGAAATGATGTTCAAAAACTTGACGGTTGGCTTCGCCTAAGAAACCACTGACGATGAGCTCATGTCCTAAATCTTTAAGCACTTGTGCTACATTCAGACCCTTACCTGCGGCATGACTTTGTGCAGCCTGTTGGCGATTGACTTCGCCAACACGGAGTGTGTCTAACTGCAAGGTGATATCGATTGCAGGGTTAAGGGTAATCGTAAGAATTTTTGCCATAACTTATTCAACCAACTCACGTACAGCCGTTGCACTTTCACAGCGTAAAGCTTGTTGCGCCAATTGTTGGCAGTGTGCAAAGTTCAAATTGCGGATTTGGGCTTTTACCAATGGAATGCTGGCACTCGACATACTCAGTTCATCCACACCTAGACCCATTAAAACAGGGACTGCTTTTGGATCTGCTGCCAATTCACCACAAATTCCGACCCATTTGCCGTATTGGTGTGCTGAGCGTACCGCTTGGTCGATGAGTAACAACACGCTTGGGTGTAAACCATCAGCTTCGGCTGAAAGCAGTGGGTGACCACGGTCAATTGCCATGGTGTATTGGGTTAAGTCGTTAGTACCAATACTAAAGAAGTCAACTTCTTGCGCTAAAATTGGAGTCAGTAACGCAGCAGCAGGGACTTCAATCATGATGCCCACTTGCAAGTTATCACATGGATATTCAGCACGAACTTCATCCAAGATCGCTTTCGCTGCACGCCATTCTTCAACACGCCCGATCATTGGGAACATAATACGAAGAGGACGATTATCCGCAGCTTTAAGCAACGCTGCCAATTGTTGACGCAACAATTCAGGTTTGCGAAGCGTTAAGCGAATACCACGTAAACCTAGGAATGGATTTTCTTCTGGCGAAATTGGTAAATATGGCAGTGGTTTATCCCCACCAACATCTAGGGTACGAACCACTAAAGGACGACCAGCCAATGCATCGAGTACCACACGGTAGTCGGCTTCTTGTGCTTCTTCGTTTGGCGCGCTGTTGTGCGACATAAACACCAGTTCGGTACGCAATAAGCCAATTGCTTCTGCACCATGTTTTACAGCTTGAGCCGTTGCATGGACTTTACCAATATTGGCTGCAACTTCGACATGATGCTGGTCAAGCGTAACTGCTGGTTCCAAACAATGCCGTTCAGCTTCTTCACGAAGTTGTTGGTGTCTTGCACGTTCAGCAATGGCATGGTCAATCAGACTTTGCTCAGGTTCAACAACAAATTCGCCGTTATCACCATTAATTAAAACAGTAGTGTTGCTTTCGATATTTAGAACATCAGCGCCAGCACCCACGACAGCAGGAATACTCAAGGCACGGGCAACAATGGCACTATGCGCACTTGCACCACCAACAGCAGTTAAAATGCCTGCTACGCGATCTTTGTTAAGGCGTGCGACATCACTTGGACCAACATCGTGCATGATGAGAATATAAGGTTGTTCAGGTTCAGAAACCTCGGGTACACCACATAAGACTGCTAAAACACGTTCACCAATATCACGTAAATCGGCAGCACGTTCAGCTAAAAGACGATCTTTTAACGCTTCTTGCGCTTTTGCCGCAGACTCAATATGGTCATGCCATGCCGCAGGTGCAGACAAGTTTTGTTTTAAACCACGTTGCACGTTCTGGATTAAATCTGGGTCATCCAGCATTTCTAGATGCGCCATAAAGATTTGTTTGATGGCACTAGACTGGGTTTGCGCAATAAATTGGCGAATGCTGTTTTTCACTTGGCGAATGGCAATATCCAAACGCTCGCTTTCTTGTTTTAAGCTATGTCCAAAACGGTCATATTGAAATTTACGTGGTTTTACAACATGCGCTGGGCCAAAGGCCAAACCTGCTGATGCCGCAATCCCTTTACTATTTCCGTCATTTGGCTGATCAAAACTAAGAACTTCGGGAACCTCTTGTGGCTGAGCCGTATATTCATCAATCGGTTCAACTTCTTCACCCAAGCCATCTTTAACCGCTTGAATAACCTCATCCAAGCCTGCAACGGCATCGGTGTTAGGTTCGGCGATGAACGTCAGTGTCTGACCACGACGACAACCCACAGACAATAATTTAGTTAAACTTTTTGCTGAAACAAATGCGCCATCATTTACTGCAACCCGAATATCGCCTTGGAAGTTTTTGGTGATATTGACCAATTGTGTTGCAGGACGCGCATGTAGACCATGTGCATTGGCTAAAATAATGGAACGGGCAGGCCAATCAGGAATGACTTCAGCACCAATTAACTGCGCGATTTGGTGGCTGTTTTGTTCTTGTTGAATCAAACTCAGTTGTGCAGGGTCAAACAGAATATCCATCAAGCGGTTAAACTGAGGCATATCTAACTGATCGTTACTGGCGATACAGAGCAACGTATTCAGTTCTTGATCTTGGTGTGCGATCGCCTGCTCAGATTTTACAATACTGACTGCGGGGCTAAGCACATGCTGATTTGCCGTAATTGACCAAATCCCTTCACCAAGATGAATCATGCGTTTTGGATTGAGTGAAGACAGAAAACCACATTCAATCAGCTTTTGTTGTTTTAATAACTGTGTACCGTGCCAAATCAAGTCTTCTACATCGTGTGCCGCCACTTGGGTTGCAATCAGATTTTCATGTAAAGACAAAGAAGGTGGTTGAGCTTGTAATAACTCAATAATCTGTTCAGCAGACTTTGCATGTTTAACTTGTTCTGAAACATCGTGAATTAAGGCACGTGTCAGAATTTGTAAGACTTGCAAATGTTCATCCGATTTTGCTGCAATTACGACAGCCAAATAAATTTTATTTTCTCCATCCCATACGACACCTTCTGGAAAATGAGCTAAGCGCACCCCAGTTTCTAGAATATATTGGCGAGATTGAGGTGTGCCATGAGGAATCGCAATTCCTTGACCCAAGTAGGTTGCACTTTGCTGCTCACGAGCCGTTAGGCCTTGTATATATTCGGGTGTGACCAGTTGATCTTCAACCAAAATATTCACTAGACATTGCAACGCCTGTGCTTTATCTACAGCATGTTGATTCATGCGAACATGTTGTATATCTAGCGCTATCATAAAAATTCCTTGAAAAACATCATAATTTGAACTGAGGCGGTGCCTTTCTGGAGAGAAATAAAAGCCGAATTTTACTCGGGTTTTCAGTGAAAATCAGTCTTTTTTTGGTCATCATTTTAGTTTTTTGTGAAGATCGTTGTAAGCGTATTTTTTGTGATCATTGTAGAACTGAAAAAATAACAGGCTGAATATCATAAAAAATTTTTATAATTTATAGGTTTATGTTGGGGCGAGAGGGAATCATTTTATTCACAAAGCAAAGAAGTTTTATAATAAAAAAATTGTAAAAAGAGATCATCCTGATGACGCCTGCATGTCGATTATTAAAATCAAAAAAAATTGAGTTTAGTGTTCATGAATATGAACATGATCCGCAAGCCAAAAGCTTCGGTTTAGAGGCCGCGGAAAAACTGAATTTGGACGTTGCTGAAGTTTTTAAAACACTCTTAGTGACGGATGATAAAAATCATTATGTTGCTATTTTGCCTGTTCAACATCAGCTTAACTTAAAAAAAGTTGCAGCAGCACTAGGCTGTAAGAAGTTACACATGGCTGACCCGAAAGATGCCGAGCGATTAACGGGTTATCTGGTTGGAGGAATTAGCCCATTAGGGCAGAAAAAACGCTTAAAAACAGTTGTAGATCGCACGGCTCAAAGCTTAACAAAAATGTATGTGAGTGGTGGCAAGCGTGGTTTGGATATAGGTTTAAATCCAAATGATCTGGCACAAATTTTAGATGCCAAATTTGCAGATGTGGTAGATGAATAAAAAAACGGGATCAAAAGGTCCCGTTTTTAAACAATTTTTTATTTTAGATGAATTGTAGGAATAACCAGTAAAGAGCTGCGGATAAAACCATTGCACATGGAAGGGTCAGTACCCATGCCATCAAGATGCTTTTTACGGTTGCCCACTGTAAGCCTGATTTGTTGGCTGTCATGGTTCCTGCAACTGCACTGTTGAGCACGTGAGTAGTACTTACAGGTAAACCAAATTTATCTGCCGCAATAATTGTTCCCATTGCAACCAGTTCAGCTGACATTCCTTGACCATAAGTAAGGTGTGTTTTACCAATACGTTCACCAACAGTCACCACAATACGTTTCCAACCGACCATTGTGCCTAGACCTAAGGCCAACGCAACCGCAACTTTTACCCAAGTTGGAATGTATTGTGTTGCTTTATCTAGGTTTTTACGATAATCAGAAATCGTTGCTTTTTGTGAATCGTTCAGACGATCAAGTTGATGATCTTTATCAAGATGTTTTAAGGTTGTGCTGCTTAAATACATATCGTTACGCAGATTCACAGTTGCTTGTTCAGGTACTTTTGCCATGCTGCCATAACTTGCAACAGCTTGACCTAAATGATCTGATAATGATGCAACCGCAGGAACAACCTGTTCGTTCATTTGGTGTGTTTGAATGTATCGTGTTAACACAGCACGTGCTTGAGCACTCTGCATATTTTCTGGATTTACGATCAGTGTATGGGCTGCTTTTTCAGACAATGCAGCAAAAGACTGAACTTGGCTAGTATCCATAGTTTTATTGAGCGAATATGCCAATGGCACAATCCCGATCAGAATAAGCATAATTAAGCCCATTCCTTTTTGCCCATCGTTTGAACCATGTGCGAAACTGACACCCGTACAGGTTAAAATCAATAAGATTCTGACCACAAAAGAAGGTGGTTGAGTGCCTGTTGGCGCCTCAAATACTTCAGTTTTACGTTTCTTTAAAACCAATTTTAATAATAAGAATGCAGCAGCCGCTAAACCAAAACCAATCAATGGAGAGAAAAATAAGGCTTTGGCAACTTTTAACACTTGCTCCATATCTACGCCACTTACGCCATCTGTAGCGGAATGTAGAACCTGATTCATAATTCCCACACCAATAATTGAACCAATCATGGTATGTGAGCTAGAAGCAGGGATTCCGAAGAACCATGTGCCTAAATTCCAGATGATTGCTGCAAGTAATAATGCGAAGACCATCGCAAAACCTGCACCACTGTTGACGTGTAGAATTAGTTCAACAGGGAGGAGAGCAATAATCCCGTAAGCAACCGCACCACTTGCTGTGAGTACACCGAGGAAGTTAAAAAAACCTGACCACATCACCGCCATAGGGGCTGGCATGGCATTGGTATAAATGACGGTTGCGACGGCATTGGCAGTATCGTGAAAGCCATTTACAAATTCGAAGCCTAGCGCAATAACCAGAGCAACACCGAGCATGATGAATGAAAATGCACTGAGCGGTGGTACATGTGACAAGTCAAATGTAAGTTGCATTCCGATATAGACCAGCGAGCTGATAATCACCGTAGCAAAAATATACTTAAACCACGATGGTGTCGGTGCATTGACGTTAGAAGAAGAGTAGGAAATATATGCTTGTTTTGAAGCAGAAGTCGAAACAGCAGATGCCTGATGATTCATACTATTGGGTTACGAAATTAAATTGGCTAAAGTCTGAAACTTTAATATGACAGTTAGATGACACCTTAAGACAAGATTAAGAGAATTATGTGATGTATAAATCAGTTTATAGTAATAATTTGATTTAATTTACGAATTTTTGGGTGTGTTTTGTCATATTTCTATCATAAAATTGAAATATTTCTTCTGATTTATATCCTTGTGGTGCTGGTTATTTTAGCGTAAAAAGTTTCTCAGACAGTAAAATAACGAACATAACGCTCATCTTTAGAAGTGCCAAAGTATAGAAAAATGAGTGATGTTTTTTGAACCAAATTTTCACAATCTATTCGTCCGTGTAGAGGTGATTGTAGGATCAATTTTGGCTAATTTTAAAGCATTTTTTCTAAATGCGCTGACCTAATGTGTAATCTAAAGTCATTTTATTGCATATTTAATGTACAGATTTTGCTTTTTAAAATTAGGTATTAGTTAGTGTTTTGGATAATATTTATACAAATTAAGAAGAGGTGGCTTAGAAAATTGCGTTTCTTAATTATTTCTTAATCAACAGACTCCTTCATTGTATCCAGTTGAACGAATAGCCAACGTTTATGCCGATTTTGCAAAAAATTAGCTCAGACTGAACCTGATTTTGAACAAATATCGGTAACTGCCAGATTAGGTTTGAACCAACACATCAGTATGGAATACTTATTGTAGAACTGGTTTAAGTCATTATTAATTATAGCTAAAATACATTTAACTGGTGTCTTAATTTGATATGATAATTCTGAATGTAGAGGACACTGAATAATAAGTTATTTAAATAGCATTATACAAATGGGGTTTAATAAATTATGAATGGTTTAATAGCAAGATTTTTAAATAATTTTAGTCAGTGGCATGAAGTAGGGTTAACAATAATAAAAACTATTACTGCGATTGGAATATTGTGTTTAGTGGCCTATCTTTTGACAATTGGTTATATCCCTTCAGAGATTAGCTTTGGTGATACACTTATTTTCTTATTGATTTTTGTCGCGTGCTCTATTGTCTACTCTGGATTAAGCACAATGCTTTTTTGCTTTGGTATCTCCTTAATGCCTCTAGTGTACTTAATCTTTAGTACGGTGGATAAGTATTTACCACCACATATAAGGATAGGCAAAAAACTTCCCTTTCCAAAGATGAGTATTCTCACATTAGGAGTATCCCTTTATCTTTTATATATCATTCGTGGTTTATTATTATTGCATTGGAAAATCAGCCTTTATGTAGCCCTTACTTCAGCTTTTATATCTCTGTTTTATTATGCTTTTTACATCAATCGACAGAAGATTAAAGAGTTCAATAACAAGTTTGAGAACTTAAAAGATATTATTGATGATCCTGATACGAGTGAAAATTTTAAAAAATTTGCTAGTACTAAATTAAAGAGATTAGAAACGCATATTAAAGATAGTATACAGATCTCTTTGTTTCTTATTCTTATTCCGCTTGTTCCTATGTTCTTTATTGGAGATATTGGTGAACTGTTCTTGGATTTTACTATGCAAAAAACAGGTGTGCGTATAGACAAAGCAACACTTTATATTAAAGCGCCTTATGCCAATTTAATTAATTTACCCAAAACGACAAATAAAGAACTAAGCCAATATCAAACCTTTATTTTTAAGAATATAACAGTTTTATTTCAAGGGATTGGTAAAAGTACTTTAATTTCTTATAAAGTTAAAAATATTGAAAAACAGATTATAATTCCAAATGAATATATTATTGTAGAAAAAGTTCATAAAGTTGATGAGTAATAGACTTCAATCAACTTTATTCCTATTAAAAATGACTTTTTAATTTATAGATTTTTGAAATTATAATTTTCATTAGCATATTTTCTTTTCAGCAGGTTTGATCTTTCTGACCTGAACATCTGTAAGCATTGCAACGCTTCCCGCAGAAATCTGCGGGTATAAAAATAAGGGTAATTACATATACCCCCAATTATCCCCCTCGGTGTGGGGGATTACAAGAGAGTGCTTGATACTATATGAATAATAAAAAAGGCTTAAACCCTTTAGATCTAAGCCTTTTAAGATGACACTAGATGTTATAAGAATAGAAAATGGCGGTGAGAGAGGGATTCGAACCCTCGATACGCGCAAACGTATACACACTTTCCAGGCGTGCTCCTTCAGCCACTCGGACACCTCACCAAGTCGCGCGATAATACAGAAAAAAAAGACTTCTGCCAAGTTACAATTATAGATTTTGAGCAAAACTGCTCACACAGTGTTAAGATTGCAAAATAATAATTGATGATAGTCGTCTTTTTATGCAACACACCGCAAAAAAAGCTCCATTACCTGCAATCACGCTTGCGGCACTAGGGGTTGTATTTGGTGATATCGGAACCAGTCCGTTATATGCGTTTGCTCAGACATTCTCTAGTGCACACGTGACAATTTCGGAAGCCACAGTCTTTGGGATTCTGTCGCTTATTTTCTGGTGCATCACCTTATCGATTAGCTTTAAATATGTATCTATCATTATGCGTGCAGATAACAATGGTGAAGGGGGGATTATGTCCCTTTTGGCATTATTGTTAAGAACCAAACGCATTGCAGGTAAAAACAAAATCCATTTAATTGCATTGGGTTTTGTAGGGGCATCACTCTTTTTTGGTGATGGTATTATTACACCAGCCATCTCGGTGCTATCTGCGATTGAAGGCTTGAGTCTTGCGACCCCCGCATTTGACCGATGGTTAATGCCCATTGGGTTGGGGATTTTGACCGCATTGTTTATGATCCAGCGCCACGGTACAGGGGCTATGGGCAAGTTCTTTGGTCCGATTACCCTAACATGGTTTATTTCTATCGGATTGTTGGGGTTGTGGAGCATTATTCAGACTCCCCATATTCTGCTTTTTATAAATCCATATTGGGCCATTGAGTTTGCAATTCATCAACCTTTCGTGGCTTTTATTGCGATGGGTTCAGTGGTTTTGACGCTTACAGGTGGTGAAGCACTCTATGCGGATATGGGACATTTTGGACGGTTACCGATTCGTTTAGCTTGGTTTATCGTGGTTTGTCCATGTCTGTTGCTGAACTATGCAGGACAGGGTGCCTTATTGCTTCGCAATGCAGCAGCAGTATCCAATCCATTTTATTTGATGGTTCCAGATTGGGCCTTATATCCGATGATTGGTCTGGCGACAGCCGCTGCGGTGATTGCATCACAAGCTGTGATCACAGGCGTATTTTCAATGGTGAATCAGGCTATTCAATTACGCTATTTGCCTCGATTGACCGTCAACCATACTTCAGATGTCGAACAGGGACAAATCTACGTCCCTTTTATTAACTGGGTCTTGTATATCTCGGTTTTTATTCTGATTATTCTTTTCAAAAGCAGTAGTAATCTGGCAAGTGCCTATGGTGTTGCTGTGACAATGACTATGCTGTGTGTCACTATCCTGATTTCAGTTTTGGCATACGGTTCATGGCGTTGGCCGTGGTGGAAAGTTGCATTGTTTGCGATACCATTTTTAGCACTGGATGGTGTATTTGTGTCGTCTACTGCATTAAAGATTGTTTCTGGCGGATGGGTTCCTATCGTTATTGGTGCAATTGCATTTACACTATTAATGACATGGAAACGTGGTCGTGAAATTGTTTTTTCCCGTCTTGAAAAAGATGCCCTGCCATTAGATTTGTTCATTAAAAGTATTGGCATGGGTGATGAAACCAAGTACGTACCAGGTGAAGCAATTTTCTTAACGAGTACACCAAATATTGTTCCACATGCCATGTTACACAATATCAAGCACAACAAAGTATTGCATGAACGCAATGTGTTGGTGACTGTGATTACACAAGATATTCCTTATGTCGGTGATGAAGAACGCTTATTTATAGAAAAACTGGATGATCGTTTCTACCGGATCTTTGTTTATTATGGATTTAAAGATCAGCCCAATATACCGAAGGCATTAGAACAGGCCTATGCATCGTTAGATTTTGAATTTGATATGATGCGCATGAGTTTCTTTATTTCACGAGATCGTTTGATTCACACCGTCGGAGATGGAATGTCACCTTGGCGAGAAAAACTGTTTATTTCAATGTATCGAAATACCAGTCCTGTCAGTGATTACTATCAAATACCAACCAATCGTGTTGTTGAATTGGGTAGTCAGATTGAAATTTAGGTTTCAAGCTACAAAAAAAGCAAGGATACTGATCCTTGCTTTTTTTATATAAAAATTAAGGCGCTGGTGGAGGCGTAGGCTGAGCATTGCTTGCTGGTTGCGGCGCATCAGTCGGTGGAGTCGTTTCTGGTGTTACAGGTTGAAACTTGCCACTACTCAATAAATCCTGTAAAGAACCAGGTTGACCATTGACCGTTGTACTTACTTTAACTTGAGCTAAACTTTCAAGTGTTTGACCAGGTTGTACCGCAGGTTCAGCAAAAGCAGATGTTGCGCCAAGCAAACCTATTGTTAACCCCATTGATATCCATAAATTACGCATGATTCACTCCAAGGGAAAATGAAGCTAAAACTAGCCGATTAAATTAATTTTACATTCCCATAAATTACATAAATGATCAATGTTTATGTACTGAAGATCAACAAAATATTACTGAATTAAAGATGAATTCGATATTCCGCATAAGGATTAATCGTTTGATTTATTAAAAATATACTTTCTAAAAGGGGCTTGATAAGCTCGTTACTGGTGCATCAACAATGATGTCTGCATGATATAAGGATACCTGATTCAACATGCCTGCAAAACGACAATACGATTATAAAGCTCAGACTTTACTTGTGACTTTGCTGACATTGGGGGCAGTACAACATGTATCTGCACAAACGTCAGGATTATCTTCACTTTTTTCAAGTAGTAGCTTTCAGTGTCTGGGGCAGTTTTATCAGGATGCACCGCCATTTTTAAATAAAGACAGTTTAAATAAAAATAGTTATCCGCTGTGTTTTAATGGCTTTAATGTGATGTATTCAGGCGTTTCAAAAACACCTTTATGGAGTGCAGAGCATTTGACCGTTCAACGGTTGAGTCAGAAAATTAAACGTCAAGATAGCTTCCATGAAGAAAGCCAGATACCTAGTGAATACCGTGCGACTTTGTCTGACTATCGTGCGTCAGGGTATGACCGTGGTCACATGTCTCCTAATGCAGATATGCCAGATACTGCATCGCAATATGACAGTTTCACGTTAGCGAATATTGTGCCGCAAGCGCCTAAAAATAATCAGGAAGTATGGCGTAAATTAGAAGAAGCAACGCGCTCAATGGTAAAAAAGAATAAACAGGATGCCTATGTCGTGACAGGCCCTATTTTTTCAGGGAAGCGTTTAAAAACCATTGGAAATGGTGTCTTGGTTCCAACTGCTGTGTTTAAAGCCGTCTACTATCCAAAAACGGGTGTAATCGGTGCGTACTATGCGCCAAACAATAACTCGCAACAGGTTTATGTAGTGAGTGTGTGTGAAATTGAAGATCTGACAGGTTTAAATATTTTTCCACGTTTAAACGAAGAAACAAAACGTAAAGTCTACCATTTACCGTTGGTGTCAACAGAGATCAAAGCCAATCAAAAGGTTGAATATCTAAATTGGGATGCCAAAAGCCAATGTGCTGTGGATGTGACGGATCAATCTTTACAGGCGTTACAAAAACAATTTCAACCCGGCCCAAACCATACTGAAGCCACAACTTCTACACAAGATGCCGATCCATCTGCAACAAAGCAGGATGATAATATCAGTGCGATCCCAGAAGGGTTGATTCAAAAATTTGCAAAAGAATTGATTGAGTCCTTATTAGAGTTTATTTTAAAACTGATAAAAACATCATGATAAGAACCCAATAGAATGCGTTCTTGAGGAAAAAATTATGTTTAAACCATTTGAAGATGATCATGCTTCATCTGCAATTTATGATTTAACGCTGGAAAATCAACTCGATTGCATCAATATCTATGGTAATTTGCAGGTCACAAAAGATAAAAAAGGGTTGGAAACTGCCAAAGCATTGCAAAATTTTGTCAACGCGATGGTCGAAGCCTTGGAGAAAGATGAACATTTGCCTGAACAAATTACATTACAACAACCACAAGAAGTAGAAAATCCATTTCTATAAACAAAAAGTGGTCGATGTAATAGTAAGCTTGTTATCTGGAATATTTAAGTTTTTGTAAACAAAAGGTTGCTGCAAATAAAATAGACATGGTCAGTACAATGCTGAGACCGCTGGCAATATTGAGTAAAGCACTTGACCATAACCCAACAGCGAGTGCAATTTGCCCCAAAATAAAAGCAAAAATAACCATTTGTTTTGGGGAGTCTGATAACAAACGTGCCGTCAGGGCAGGAATGACCAGTAGCGCACCCATTAGTAATGAACCCACAGCACGTAAAGCCAGTACGGTGAATAAAGCCAGCAACAACATAAATATCAGACGTTGCAGTTGTGCGTTGATTCCTTCACTCATCGCCATGTCTGGGTCGATGGCAATGCGTAACTGAGCTGTCCATGAACGCCAGAGTAGTGCAACCGACACTAAAATAATCACAGCAAAAATAGGGAGTTCTGCCCAGCTAATTGTTAGCAAATCACCAAAGAGATAACTCATTAATTCGGGACGAAGCGTTGGTAAATGCTGGATTAATAATAATCCTGAACAAAGCAATGTGGCTGAACATAAGGCCAGTAAAGCATCGTTAGGTAAGCGACGATCATGCAATGCCCATAAAATAGCCACCAGTAACAGTGCCAGAAACCCAACGCCTAACCACATCGGAAGTTGTAGCACGGCTGCCAGAGCAACACCGAGTAAAGTGCCATGTGACATGGTGTCGGCAAAAAAGGACATTCTGCGCCAAAGCATCAGACAGCCTAAAGGTGCAGTCAAAATAATTAAACAGGCACCCATCACCCAAGCGGGAAGTAATAATTGTAACCATTCCATCATGCGTTAGGTGTCCATTTCAGGGTGAATATGAGGATGATCGCCATGCGAGCAAGGTTCTGCATGGTCACCATGCGCACAGTGATCATGATGATGTTGATAAAACACCCGTTGTTGCCCGAATATCGCTTGATATTCAGGATGATGCTGAATATTTTCAGGTAGTCCACTACAACAGATATGTTTGTTTAAACATACGACTCGTTGTGTTCCCTGCATTACCCATTGTAAATCATGTGAAACCATAACAATGGCGCAACCATAACGCTCGGGAAGGCTACGAACATAGTCATAGAGTTCAGCTTCAGATTGAATATCCAGACCTTGCATCGGTTCATCTAAAACCAGAACATTGGGTTTGCGTAAAAGCGCACGTGCTAAAAGAACACGTTGCCGTTCACCACCAGACAGTTGTTGAACCTTGGCATCTTGTAGTTTGAAGATCCCCGTTTCTTCAATAATGTGTTGTTTGTGTGCAGCATCACATTGTTCAAGTGCTAAAAGATCTTTGACACGCAAAGGGAGGCTATGTGAAGGATTAAATTTTTGTGGGACGTAAGCAAACTTGAGCTTTGAACTTTTTTTGATCTGACCTGAGTTTGGTTTGACGATACCAAGTAAAACCTTAATTAACGTCGATTTTCCAGCGCCATTGGGGCCAATAATCGTCACAATTTCATTGGGTTCAAGCTCAAAATCAACCTGTTTTAAAATCTCACGGTCATCTATACGCACATTAATTTGTTGTAAAGAGATCAGCGGGGCAGGGGCTATGGACGTTGACACTGCTGACAGATTCCTGAAATTTCAATAATAGTATGATGAATATTAAATTGGTCAGATTCAGCCAATTGATTTAATTGGGTTAATAAACCTTCGGCAGAAGCTTCTTTGACTGCTTTACATTGGGAGCAAATCAAAAATGCAGCCTGATGCCCTTCACGTGGGTGACAACATGGAATAAAGGCATTAATGGAACTTAGACGATGAATGAGACCTTTATCGAGCAAGAAATCTAAACTGCGATAAACAGTGGGTGGTGCGGCTGGTTTATCAGAGGTATTTTTAATTTGTGCTAAAATATCGTAAGCACCAATTGGTCCTGTTGCATTTAAAATTAATGCTAAAACTTCTTTGCGCAATGGAGTCAGGCGCGCGCCAGTTGCCGAGCATAAGGTTTCGGCCTGTAATAAGCGTGCATTGACATCACCATGATCATGCACCTCATGTAGAGCATTAACATGTGAATGCGAACATGAACTCATAATTTTCTCACTTGTCACACATCAAATAAATACGAATTTAATTATAAAATATCACTATTTTTACTGTTATAGTGTAACATTGTTGCTTGAGCATTGATAATAAAGTTGATGGAGCCCCCCATGATGAAGCGCTTTTTGGCAATCTGGACATTACTTTTATGTAGTAGTCAGTTATGGGCACAAGGTCTTGTGGTATCGATACATCCATTATTTCTGATCGCACAGGAAATCACCAAGGGCGTGGAGCGGCCTCAGCTCTTATTGGGAAATCAATCTGGGCATGATGTTCAATTAACACCAGCCAACCGAAAAGCCATTCAGGATGCAGAACTGGTATTGTGGCTAGGGAAAGCACATGAAGCACCGTTAGAAAAACTACTGGGTCAAAATCCTAAAGCCATCTCATTGTTGAATATGAACATTTTGGCAACATTGCCTTTGCGTGATATTCGTGGAAATGCGATTGCCAATAGCGTGGATACACATGTCTGGCTTGATCCAAATAATGCTGTGCGTATCGGTTTCTTTATTGCTGCGTTACGTTCCAAGCAACATCCAGAAAGTAAGGCCATTTATTGGGCCAATGCGCAAAAATTTGCCAAACAAATGCTGCAACAGAGCCAAAAATTTGGACATCATAAAAAACCAGTGGCCTATTGGTCATATCATGATGCCTATCAATATATGGAACGCTCATTAAATTTAAAACTCGCTGGAGCTTTGAGTGAAGACCCGCATTTAGCACCAACAGTTGCACAAATTAAATATTTAAGCGATACACGACCTTATCCAAAAATGTGTTTATTGGCAGAAGGGCAGGCTGCAAGTAGTCAATATCAAAAACTGCAACCATTCCAATTTGAGGCTGTAGACGAAAGTATGAGTGGCGAGTCGAATTTCATTAAGGCATGGGATGATTTAGCTCAGACAATACAGAAATGTACAGTAAATACACAAAATTAGACGAATCAATGAAAGCTTAACATTAAATTAAAAAAGCACAGCTTTTTGCGAAAATCATACGACTTAGATCGGGAAATGATTGCATGTTTAGGGGGGTGACTCTATAATGCCTGCGATTAAAAACGATCATCAGCTAAACTTGTCAAGCATTGTTGCTGTGAGTAGAGAATAATGAGCCTTAAGAGTCGTTTGATTGACCGACGATTGGCGAAAGCTTTGGTCTTCTTACAAGCATTTATGATTCCTGTTTCAGCCTTGATGGCATGGATCGTGAAAGATCTCACTGCTGCTAAAAGTGCTGCACTTGGTGCATTACTTTGTTGGTTAGCAACGAGTTACTTTTCTTGGCAATCTTTTCGGGTTGCTGGTGCACGAGCCTCCAAACAAGTGCTGTCCAACATGTATCGAGGCATGATGGGAAAATTTGCGATTGTGATCGTTGGACTTGTTTTGATTTTAAGCAATGTCAAACCGTTATCTCCGGTCGCATTGTTTTGTGGTTTTATTCTCGTTCAAACCATGTCGTGGGTTGCTCCATTTTGGGTGTCACGTCTACAAAAACGAGTATAAGCGCATAAAAATTGAATATTAGAGTAGGAACGGGATATCTAGCAGCGTGCGATATACGTTTCTCTTTTTGTGATTGACATTGACCAGGTGTGATTTATGGCTGCTGAAGAACATGCCCTTACTTCGACAGAGTATATCAAGCATCACTTGACCAATTTAACCTATGGCAAAATGCCAGATGGTACTTGGAAATTGGCTGAGAATGCGAAAGAAGCTCACGATATGGGGTTTTCTGCTATTCACTTGGACTCAATGGGTTGGTCAATTGGCCTTGGTTTCATTTTTTGCTTGATTTTTTGGTGTGTTGCTAAAGCTGCAAATGCTGGCGTACCAACAAAATTTCAATCTGCAATTGAAATGATTATCGAGTTCGTTGACTCAAGTGTCCGCGATACCTTCCATGGTAAATCACGTTTAATCGCTCCACTTTCATTAACGATTTTCGTGTGGATTTTCCTCATGAACTTAATGGATTTGATCCCTGTTGACTGGATTCCACATCTAGCACAAATCGTGGGTACAAACGTATTTGGTATGGATCCTCACCACGTATTCTTCAAGATTGTTCCATCTACAGATCCAAACATTACCCTAGGTATGTCTTTATCTGTATTTGTTCTTATCTTGTTCTACAGCATCCGTGAAAAGGGTGTTGGTGGTTTCGTTGGCGAGTTGGCATTAAACCCATTTAACCCAAGTAACCCAGTTGCAAAAGCGTTACTTATTCCAGTTAACCTTATTCTGGAACTTGTAACTTTCCTTGCACGTCCAATTTCATTGGCACTCCGACTATTCGGGAACATGTATGCGGGTGAGTTGATCTTCATCTTGATCGCATTATTGCCGTTCTGGATCCAATGGGCGTTGTCTGTGCCTTGGGCTATCTTCCACATTCTTGTTATCACGTTACAAGCATTTATCTTCATGATGCTGACTATCGTATACTTGAGCATGGCAAGCGAAAAACATTAATGGTAACGCCTAACTATCACAGGGTGGTTAGGCACAAAATTTTTTAATTTAATTGGTATAAACCTAACCTCTGAGGAATTTTTCATGTCTATCGTTCCAGGTTTAGTTGCAATTGCTGCTGCTATCTTAATCGCTTTCGGTGCTTTGGGTACGGCAATTGGTTTTGGTCTTTTAGGTGGTCGCTTCTTGGAAGCTGTTGCTCGTCAACCAGAATTGGCTCCACAACTTCAAACTCGTATGTTCTTAATCGCGGGTCTTCTTGATGCTGTGCCTATGATCGGTGTTGGTATTGGCTTGTTCTTCATCTTCGCTAATCCATTTGTAGGTTAATCAGCTTAATTCCTAAATTAAACTATTGAGGAATAGCAATGAATATCAACCTCACATTGATTGGCCAAGCAATTGCATTTGCGATTTTTGTCGCATTTTGCATGAAATTTGTATGGCCACCACTAATCAATGCGATTAGTGAGCGTCAGCGTAAAATCGCTGATGGCTTAAATGCTGCAGAAAAAGCGAAAGCTGACCTTGCTGATGCGCAAGCACAAGTAAAGCAAGAGTTAGATGCAGCAAAAGCACAAGCGGCTCAATTGATCGAACAAGCGAACCGTCGTGCAGCACAATTGGTCGAAGAAGCGCGTATTCAAGCATCTGCTGAAGGTGAGCGTATCCGTCAACAAGCGAAAGAAGCTGTTGATACAGAAATCAATTCTGCGCGCGAAGAATTACGTCAACAAGTTGCTGCTCTTGCAGTTACTGGTGCAGAAAAAATCCTGAACCAGCAAGTTGACGCAGAAGCTCACAATGCCATGCTGACTCAGCTGGCTGCTAAACTTTAAGAGAGGCAGATTATGGCTGAATTCTTGACGTTAGCACGCCCATACGCTAAAGCAGCATTTGCTTACGCTTCTGAGCAAAGTGCAACTGACAATTGGTCAAATGCATTAAACCTGCTCAGTGCTGCGGTGCAAGATGAAGCATTTTCAGCTTACTTAAATCGCCCTGAGCTTACACCTGCTGAGCAGGTTAGTCTTTTTGCAAAAGTTTTAGGCGAAGACCAAACTGCGGCAGTGTCAAACTTTTTGACATTGCTGGCTGAAAACAGTCGTTTGGCTTTGCTTCCTGAGATTACTGCAGAATACGAACAACTCAAATCACAGAATAACAATACTGTGGATGTTGTGATTGAATCAGCATTCCCGTTGACTTCTGTACAAGAACAATTACTGGCTCGTGCGTTAGAAAAACGCTTTGAAGCTGCAGTAAATGTAACTGTAGAAGTTAATCCTGCATTAATTGCAGGTGTGGTTATTCGTGCAGGCGACCAAGTGATAGATGATTCTGCGCTTAACAAGCTTGAAAAAATGCGGACACGTCTTCTTGCTTAATTGCATAGAAGACTGAACTAATTAAAGATTGAGGTATAGCGCAATGCAACAACTGAATCCATCCGAGATCAGTGCGCTCATTAAACAGCGTATCGGCGATCTGGACACCAGCGCGACCGCTAAAAACGAAGGTACCATTGTTATGGTATCCGACGGTATTGTGCGTATTCACGGCCTTGCTGATGCAATGTACGGTGAAATGATCGAATTCGACGGCGGCTTATTTGGTATGGCACTGAACCTAGAACAGGATTCAGTGGGCGTCGTTGTTTTAGGTAACTACTTAGGCCTTCAAGAAGGTCAAAAAGCTCGTTGCACAGGCCGTGTATTAGAAGTTCCGGTTGGTCCAGAACTTTTAGGTCGTGTCGTAGATGCTTTAGGTAACCCAATTGATGGCAAAGGCCCAATTGATGCAAAATTAACTGATGCTGTTGAAAAAGTAGCACCAGGTGTAATTTGGCGTCAATCAGTGGATCAACCTGTACAAACTGGTTATAAATCAGTAGATACAATGATCCCTGTAGGTCGTGGTCAACGTGAGTTGATCATTGGTGACCGTCAAACTGGTAAAACAGCAATGGCGATTGATGCGATCATCGCTCAGAAAAATTCTGGCATTAAATGTGTATACGTAGCTATCGGTCAAAAACAATCGACTATCGCTAACGTAGTGCGCAAGCTTGAAGAAACTGGTGCTATGGCGTATACCACTGTTGTCGCAGCTGCGGCAGCTGATCCAGCAGCAATGTTGTATTTGGCTCCATATTCTGGCTGTACAATGGGTGAATATTTCCGTGACCGCGGTGAAGATGCGTTAATCATTTATGATGACTTGTCTAAACAAGCTGTTGCGTATCGTCAAATTTCATTGCTTTTACGCCGCCCACCAGGTCGTGAAGCATATCCTGGTGACGTATTCTATTTACACTCACGTCTTCTTGAACGTGCTTCTCGTGTATCTGCTGACTACGTTGAGCAATTCACTAAAGGTGAAGTTAAAGGCCAAACTGGTTCATTAACTGCATTGCCAATTATTGAAACTCAAGCCGGTGACGTATCTGCATTCGTACCAACGAACGTAATTTCTATTACAGATGGTCAGATCTTCTTAGAAACTTCATTATTCAACGCGGGTATTCGTCCTGCGGTGAACGCGGGTATTTCGGTATCGCGTGTTGGTGGTTCTGCTCAAACTAAGATCATCAAAAAATTGTCTGGTGGTATCCGTACTGCTTTGGCGCAATACCGTGAATTGGCAGCATTTGCTCAGTTCGCTTCTGATCTTGATGAAGCAACTCGTAAGCAACTTGAACATGGTCAACGTGTAACTGAGTTAATGAAGCAAAAACAATATGCTCCTTACTCAATTGCTGACCAAGCTGTTTCAATTTATGCATCTAACGAAGGCTACATGGCTGACGTTGAAGTGAAGAAAATCGTTGCATTTGATGCTGCGCTTATTGCTTACTTCCGTTCAGAACATGCTGCGTTAATGCAAAAAATCGATGAAACTGGTGATTACAACAAAGACATCGAAGCTGCAATCAAAGCAGGTATTGAAAGCTTTAAAGCGACTCAAACTTACTAAGTTCTGTCTTAGTTAGGTTTGGTTCACGGATCAACCTTCGGAAGCTCGAAAGAGCTTTCGAATACTAGGTTAAGCGTATGGCAAATTTAAAAGAAATTCGCGCCAAAGTAGCTAGTATCAAGAGCACGCAAAAGATTACTCGCGCGATGCAAATGGTAGCAGCTTCTAAGATGCGTCGTGCGCAAGAGCGCATGGCTCAAGGCCGTCCGTATGCCGAAAATATGCACCGTGTAATTGCTCATTTGGTACAAGCGAATCCTGAATATAAACACCGTTATATGGTTGAACGTCCAGTAAAACGCGTTGGCTATATCATTGTGTCTTCAGATCGTGGTTTGGCAGGTGGTTTGAACATTAACTTGTTCAAAAAAGTTGTTAAACACGTACAACAACAACAAGAGCAGTCAATTGAAGTTCAATTTGCTTTAATTGGTCAAAAAGCGGTTTCGTTTTTTAAAAACTACGGCGGTAAAGTGCTTGGTGCAACTACGAACGTGGGTGATGCGCCAAGTCTTGAACAGTTATCTGGTTCTGTACAGGTGATGTTAGATGCGTTTGATAAAGGCGAATTAGATCGTATTTATCTTGTATCCAACGGCTTTGTCAATGCCATGACTCAAAATCAAAAAGTTGAACAACTTGTTCCTTTAGCTGCGGCTGATACGGATGAGAGCCTGAACCGTCAATACGGTTGGGATTATATCTATGAACCAGAAGCTGAAGAGCTATTAAATGGTTTATTGGTTCGCTATATCGAGTCTATGGTTTATCAAGGTGTGATTGAAAACATCGCTTGTGAGCAATCTGCACGTATGGTCGCAATGAAAGCTGCAACCGACAACGCAGGTGAGCTGATCAAGAGCCTACAACTTATTTATAACAAGCTGCGTCAAGCCGCGATTACTCAGGAAATTTCTGAGATCGTTGGTGGTGCCGCTGCCGTTTAACATTATTAGTTTGAATTGAGGAGACAGCAATGAGTAGCGGTCGTATCATTCAGATCATCGGCGCGGTTATCGACGTCGAGTTTGAACGTAACAGCGTTCCTAAGATCTATGACGCTCTCCAAGTTGACGGTACTGAAACTACTTTGGAAGTTCAGCAACAACTTGGTGATGGTGTAGTTCGTACCATCGCAATGGGTTCTACCGAAGGCCTTAAACGTGGTCTTAACGTAACTAACTCTGGTGCGCCAATTTCTGTACCAGTGGGTACTGCCACTCTTGGCCGTATCATGGACGTTTTAGGTCGCCCAATTGATGAAGCTGGTCCTGTAGCGACTGAAGAACGTTTGCCGATTCACCGTCAAGCGCCTTCTTATGCTGAACAAGCAGCGTCTACTGATCTTTTAGAAACTGGTATTAAAGTCATCGACTTACTTTGCCCGTTTGCAAAAGGTGGTAAAGTTGGTCTGTTCGGTGGTGCCGGTGTTGGTAAAACCGTAAACATGATGGAATTGATCAACAACATCGCGAAAGCTCACTCAGGTTTATCTGTGTTTGCTGGTGTTGGTGAGCGTACTCGTGAAGGTAACGACTTCTATCACGAAATGAAAGATTCTAACGTTCTTGACAAAGTAGCAATGGTCTACGGTCAGATGAACGAGCCACCAGGTAACCGTTTACGCGTAGCGTTGACTGGTTTGACTATGGCTGAATACTTCCGTGATCAAAAAGATGAAAACGGTAAAGGCCGTGACGTATTGTTGTTCGTTGACAACATTTACCGTTACACATTGGCAGGTACCGAAGTGTCTGCACTTCTAGGTCGTATGCCATCTGCGGTAGGTTACCAACCTACACTTGCAGAAGAAATGGGTGTTCTTCAAGAGCGTATTACGTCTACTAAATCTGGTTCGATCACATCGATCCAAGCAGTATACGTACCTGCCGATGACTTAACAGATCCATCGCCTGCAACTACATTTGCTCACTTAGACGCAACTGTAGTATTGAGCCGTGACATCGCATCTTCTGGTATTTATCCAGCGATTGATCCACTTGACTCAACTTCACGTCAGTTAGACCCATTGGTTGTTGGTACTGAGCATTATGAAATTGCACGTTCTGTACAGAACGTATTGCAACGTTATAAAGAGCTTAAAGACATCATCGCAATCTTGGGTATGGATGAATTGGCAGAAGAAGATAAATTGGTTGTTTACCGTGCGCGTAAAATCCAACGTTTCTTCTCTCAACCGTTCCACGTAGCTGAAGTGTTTACTGGTGCTCCTGGTAAACTTGTACCGCTTAAAGAAACAATTCGTGGCTTTAAAGGTCTATTAGCTGGTGAATACGACCACATTCCAGAACAAGCGTTCTATATGGTTGGTGGTATTGACGAAGTGATTGCGAAAGCCGAGAAACTCTAATTTAAGGAGATCATCTCATGGCGACTATGCAATGTGATGTCGTAAGTGTTAAAGAGTCTATTTACTCTGGCGCTGTGACTATGCTTATCGCAAAAGGTGCAGGTGGTGAATTGGGTATTATGCCTGGTCATGCTCCACTTGTAACTTTGCTTCAACCAGGACCGATTCGTGTTCAGTTGGAAAATGGTACAGAAGAAATCGTCTATGTATCAGGTGGTGTTTTAGAAGTTCAACCGCATGTTGTAACGGTACTTGCAGATACTGCAATCCGTGCTGACAATTTGGATGAAGCTGCAATTATGGAAGCACGTAAAAATGCTGAGCAATTGTTAGCAAACCAAAAGAGCGATTTGGACAGTGCTGCTGCTTTGGCTGCTTTGGCAGAAACTGCTGCACAGTTGGAAACCCTCCGCAAAATCAAGAATCGTGCAGTGTAATTGTCGATTTGAGATTGAGAAGCCACCGAAAGGTGGCTTTTTTTATTGGGGGAAACACGCTATATTATTATTTTGTGAATTAAGGCACTTAAATAATAAATATATAGCACTGGTTATTAATTTATCTGGTTAAAAATATATTTATTTAATTTCATAATATAATGAATATTTTATATGTGGAATATTATAACAATAATTATCATCAAGATAAAAACAAATAATAATAAAAATGACATTTATTTTACAGAAATATGAATCTTTTATTTCAAAATGCTATTTTAAATAATAAGAATAATATCGATTTATAATGAAGTTTTATTATTTAAATAATGAAGATTTATTAACCAAAGTGTAACATGTCCTCCTTATTATCTTCCGATCAGTATATTTTATGTCGGAAATATCTATGCGTTATTGGGAAAGTGAAAAGAGGAATAAACCACATATTGAATTAATCCCCATGATTGATGTCATGATGTTTTTATTGGTATTTTTTGTGTTGATTAGTTTGAATGTTATTCCTTCACAGGGGTTAAAAACACAGCTACCTTCAGCGACAACTGCCCAATTATTAAAGCCACAAAATAAAGCTATTGTGACATTAACTAAAGATCATATTCAGTTAGATGGTAAAGAAGTTAGCCTTGACCAGATGATCCAGCAATTGCTTGCACAGAAAAAGAAAGAGACGCAAACAGCCGTGATTATTAACAGTGACAAAGCAGTTGAAGTTGAGCAGTTAGTGAAGGTGATGGATCGATTACGCGCTGATGGGTTTACGTCTGTTTCACTGGCAGCACGGAAGCAATGATATGAACCTTATTTATCGAAATAGGCATGTGATTAGCTGGTTGCCTGCATTATTGATCGGGGCATATTTGCTGCTGTTAAGTTCGGTAGATATTTTAAAAGTAAAACCAAAATATGAAGATAAAGCCATAGAAATTAGCTTGGCCGAACCTTTGCCAGAACCGACACCACCACAGCCAGAGCCGCAACCAGAACCTAGACCACAGCCTGTACCTGTAGCGACACCAGAACCTCCACCCGTTGAACCTGAGGCTGCAATTGAGCAGGTCAAACCAAAGCCAAAAGTGGTGGAGAAGAAAGTCGAAGCGAAAAAGGTTGAGGAGCCGAAACCAGCCCCTGTCAAAGAAACAAAAAAGACAGACGTGAAAGCTGAACCGAAAGCAGAACGTAAAGCTGAAGCGAGAGCAGAGCCGAAACAGGAACCAAAACCTGTCCAAAAACCTGCGCCTGAAGTGAAAAAAGTCGAACCGAAACCTGAACCAAAGCCCGAGTCTAAGCCTGTGAGTAATGCTTCTGCTGAGGCGGCTTATGTCGCAAAAATCCGTGCAGCAATTGAGGCACAAAAGCGCTACCCAACAGGGCGAGAGGCTTCTTTGGAGCGTCCAGAAGGCAATGTAGAAGTCTGGTTGGAAATAGATCGTTCAGGGCGAGTTTTAGACTCAGGCATTTCGAGCAAATCAAAAAGTATGTTGTTAAATCGCTCAGCCACACAAAGTCTACAAAGTATTAAGCATGTCGCGCCATTTCCTGATGACGCATTTGCAGGTCAGAGCAGTAAAAAAGTTTTAGCTACATTGAATTATCAAGCACCTTAATAATTGTATTGGAAGATCACAATGAAATTTTTTGAAAAGAAACATTTATGTATTTCGATATTGTCAGTGATGTCTGCAATGACAGTACATGCAGCAGATGAAGCCATCAATGTCGGGACAATTAATGTCAAGGGGCAGTCATTGGGCGGTGGGAAGATGGTGGTGGAAGACACACCAAAAGCCCGCTCAACAGTGACCAAAGAAGCATTGGAAAAAGACCCTGGAATTGGTAACGCACTCGATAAAATCAAGAACGTGCCGGGTTTTCAGGTGACTAGTACCGACTCTTCAGGGATTTCTGGTTTAAGTTATACCATGCGTGGGATGGATGCGAGTCAGATCGGATTATCTGCCGATGGTATTCCTGTTAATGATTCGGGGAACTATGCGGTTTATCCAAACCTTTTAGGCGATTCGGAAAATATTGATTCTGTATTTGTAACCCAAGGTTCTTCTGAAAATGATGGCCCGCATATTGGTTCGAGTGGTGGTAATATTGGTTTGACCACCAAACGACCTGATAAAAAAGCAGGTGGATATGTTGAACAGACATTTGGTTCAAATAGCCTGCAAAAAACATTTATTCGTTTAGAAACAGGGAAAATTGGAAACTTTAGTGCATGGGTTTCTGCATCAAATACCGAAGCCGATAAATGGAAAGGTCTTGGTAATTTAAAAAACAAAAAGTTTGAAATGGATACATTATATGAGGCAGATAATGGAAACAGTAGTAATTTAATTGTTAAATATAATGTACAGAATAATTATAACTATAATACGATTTCTAAAAAGGATTATGACACACCTGAAAATGCAGATGGGACAACAGGGCATCAGGCAGATTATTCAACCAATCCAGCCAATAGTAAATCTTATCGATTGGCACGTAACCCATTTGAAAACTTAACGATTAGTTTTACTCAAAAGTTGATTTTATCAGATAATATTAACTTAATGATTCAACCTTATTATTACTACGGTAATGGTGGTTCTGGAAATGGTCAGTCTTATGTTCTTGCAGGGGATGATAAGAAAGCCAATAATTATAATTTAAGTGGTTTCCCAACTTCATCTTCAGCGGCAGCAAAATACTGGCGCCCATCTTGGACACAAACTTGGCGTCCGGGGATAACAACAAAACTGAATTGGAATATTAATGACCAACATAGTGCTACATTCGGTTATTGGTATGAAAAAGCGCGTCAACGTCAAACTCAGCCGTACATTCCTTTAAATGCAGATAATAGCCCAAGTACAATATGGGCCAACGATGCCTCAGGTAAGTTAACGGACAATAATGGCAACATTATTCAGGGTCGTAATCAGTTCACCACCACACCTGCACAACGTGTTTGGGCGCAAGACACTTGGACAGTGAATCCGAACTTAACCTTTATTGGTGGTGTGTCGTATGAATATGTACAACGTAAAGGTGACAACCGTGGTGCTTTAGCAGTTGCCCCAGAAAAACGTGAAGCGACATATCGCGAGTGGTTACCAAACTTCAGCGCACAGTATAAATTCAATGACTCAAATCAGGTGTTCTATAACCTGTCAAAAAATATGCGTACCCCGCAAAACTATGTTTTGTATAACTCAGGCGATTCGATCAATTTAGACCCTGAAATTACATGGAACAACGAATTGGGTTATCGCTTCCAAACCAAAGACATGCTGTTTAGTGCTACAGCGTTTTATATGAACTATAAGAACCGTCAATTGTCTAGCCGTACCGTAGATGGCGACTATGAAATGATTAACGTCGGGAAAGTCGATACCAAAGGCTTAGAGTTTGAATGGAGTGGTAATTTACCGTATCACTTTAACTACTATTTGTCTTATAGCTATACCGATGCAGAGCAAAAAGACAATATCCGTGCCTATGGTGTATCGCTACCAACAGAAGGCAAACAGGTTCCTGGATCTTCTAAGAATGCTTTGACAGCAACATTAGGCTATGACGATGGTCGTTTCTATAGCAACTTTACAGGTCGTTATCTCAGCTCGTTCTATGGTGATATGACCAATAAAGAAGAAATTGGCGGTCGTACCGTATTTGATTTGGCAGCAGGTTACCGCTTCCCGATCAACAGCAAATCGGTGAGTGATGTGACACTTCGATTTGGTGTGAATAACATCTTCAATAAAGAATACATTGCTGCAATTAGTTCGCCGATTACATCGGGCACCATTAACTATGCCAATAGCTCAGGTGCTGCAAAAACCCAAAACACAACGGCTTATTACACGATTGGTGAAGAGCGTACTTACGTCGCTTCACTTTCTGCGAAATTCTAAGGAGGCGATCATGAACGCTGAACTGATTCATAATATTATTTTCTATGTCATGTATGCTTCTATGGTTTTACTCTGTATCGTTTTTGTTGAGCGAGCCATTTACTTTGCATATACGTTAAAACAAGGCCGCGTTATCAATGACGCATTAGAAAAAAATGCCACATTGCCAGCCAACCAGCAGGCAAATAATCCAGTGTATAAAATGGTTGAACCATTTTTGAAAACATCACTACGCTCTGAAACTGAACGTGCAGATTTATTGGAAAAACAATATATTCAAACCAAAGGCTTGCTTAATCGTGGCATCTGGATTTTAGAAACGATTGTGACGGCTGCACCGCTATTAGGATTGTTGGGTACCATTTTAGGGATTATTGATACCTTTAGTGCATTGGCGACATCTGGCGTGTCTGACCCAAGTAAAGTATCAGCAGGGATGGGAACCGCACTGTATGCAACAGGTCTAGGGATTGCAATTGCACTGGTGGCATTGGTTGCCAACAACTTTTTAAGCAGTCGTATGGAAAAAATTACTGAATTGTTGAAAGTGTTGTTGATCAATGTTGATAAAGGCTCAAAAGCAATGCATAACACCAATGCAAAGATTGTGGATGAAAAGCAATATGCTTAAGTCTACTGTATCTAGACGGACTTCGGTTCGTCTTGCTGTTTCTTGCCTATTGGGGCTGAGCATTAGCTCGGCCTTTGCCAAAGTTGAATCGCAAGGTTTTGAACTGGTCTATAACGCACCTGTTGAAACATCATTGCAAAATCCAGATTTACGCAGCGCTGCACCTGTGTGGCGCGAAATGTTCCAACATGCCAAACAGCGTATCGATATTGCCCAGTTTTATGTTTATAGTCAGCCTAACTCCAGTCTGGAAGAGGTGATTGAGGCACTGACACAGGCAGGAAAACGAGGGGTGAAGATTCGTTTTCTGGTGGATAAAAAAGGCATGGGCATGTCGAACCCCGAAACGATTGCCAAAATCAAAGCGATTCCAAATTTGGAATTTCGTGTCATGGATTTTGCCAAAATCCAAAATGGTATTATCCATGCCAAATATATCGTGGTAGATCAAAAGACTGCATTTGTGGGCAGCCAAAACTTTGACTGGCGCGCATTGACCCATATTCATGAAACAGGGCTACGCATAGATGATGCCGCAACGGTAAAACAAATAGACGATATTTTTGCGTTGGATTGGCAAAATCAACAGCGTATTGAAAATCATCAGGCTTTGATTCAGATTCAGCAACATGCTGAATTACAGCAGCCATTATCGGGGCATTATTTACTGGCAAGCCCTGCAAGTGTAACGCCTGCTGAAATTTTTGATACTGAAAAAGAATTTCCAAAACTCATCGCTCAGGCGAAAAAGAATATTGAAATTCAGGTGATGCAATACGCACCATTACAATATAGCGATACAGGTTCACGACTGTTCTATGGCACAATTGATAATAGCTTACGCGCGGCAGCAGCCCGTGGTGTAAAAATTAAATTATTGGTGTCGAACTGGAATTTAAAACAGCCTGATCTTTCGTGGTTAAAAAGTTTGGCGCTTGTACCCAATATTGAAATCAAGGTTGTGACCATTCCCAAAAGTAAAGATGGGTTTATTCCGTTTGCCCGAGTGGTGCATAGTAAATATATGGTGATTGACCAAAAAACCGCATGGGTCGGAACATCGAACTGGCAGGGTGGGTATTTTGATCATTCACGAAATTTGGAAATGGTGCTGAATGATGGCAAATTGGCACAGCGTTTAGAGCAATTGCATCAGCAGCTTTGGGACAGCCAGTACGCCGAAACACTTGATATCAAAAAACAATATCATGCAGTGAATCCGGGGAAAGATGAATAAATTTTTAGAGGTGAATCGAAGAAAAGCAGTGCTTGCCTCCCTACTTGGGGCAAGCATTTTGGTGGGCGGTTGTCATACGTTCAATGAGCATCGTGATGTTTTATGGGAAATTGTTCATAAGCGCTGTGGAACTTCGAAAGACTCCAAAAAAGATTGTTTGGTGATACAACCTGACTATGTTGTGCTACGAGACATAAAAGGGCCTGTGCAAACTTTAATTATTCCAACGCAACGGGTCAGTGGCATTGAAGATAAAGCGTTGTTAAGCAAAAATCAGCCGAATTATTTTGAAAAAGCTTGGCAGCAGCGAAGCATTTTAAATCAGCAAAATCAAAAAGATATTGATCCTGCTTATCTGTCATTTACGGTCAATTCACGATTTGGTCGGACACAGGATCAGCTCCATATTCATTCATCGTGTTTACGTCCCGATGTTTATCAGACTTTGCAACGCTATCGTCCTCAAATTGGTGAGCAATGGCAGACGTTGCCTGAAACAATTCTGGGACATCACTACGTTGCGAAACGAATTTCATTGCAACAGTTATCAGAGCAAAGTCCATTTTTAACTTTGTGGTCGTATGCACAAAAGCAACCGCAAGCAAAAATGGGTAGATATGGCTTAGGGCTGGTCTCGATTTCGCATGGCGAAGCGATTTTATTGGCGACCCGATTTAATGTGAACGAGTTGAATAGAGGCTCGATAGAAGAAATTCAGGATACCCAGTGTACGCTTAGCCATTAAATATTTTAAGTAAAATCAGTTATAAAGATGAAATTGTAAAAGAAACAAGGTAATAAAAATTGATGTTAAAGACAGCAGGTGTGACCGTTGAAAATTTGGGACAACATTCATTGCAGGCATTACGGGTCGAAAATGAATTTTGTTCTGCACTGATTGCGTTACAAGGCGCACAGGTTGTTGAATTTACGCAAAAACAAATGCAGAAACCACTATTATGGTGTTCTGAATTAAATTCATATCAACAAGGGAAAGCCATTCGTGGCGGTATACCACTTTGTTTTCCGTGGTTCGGAGCGAACCCTGTACATGCAGATCACCCTTCACACGGGTTTGCCCGCAACTTGCCGTGGCAATGGGTGGGTGCCGATGTCAATGAATCTGGACATCATTTGGTTTTTGAATTACGTGACAGTGCTGAAACCAGAAAATACTGGGATTTTGCATTTTGCTTACAGATGACAATTCATTGTGGGGCTGAACTACAATTAGAATTGAACCTAAACAATTTAGACCCGCACGATTTTGAATTTGGTTTTGCATGGCACAGTTATTTCCCAACGGACATTCGTACCACTCAGATTTCAGGTTTGATGGGGGAATCTTATATTGACCAACTGGATCATAATGCAATTAAGCAGCAGGATGCAGAATGGATTCAATTTACGGCAGAAACAGACCGAATTTATGCCACGACACAAGGTCAATTTGTTTTACAACAAAATCCACAGCAGCATATTTTGATTCAGAGTAATGCAAAAAGTGCGGTGATTTGGAATCCGTGGATTGAAAAAGCAGCTCGATTAAACGATGTACGAGATGACGCATGGCAAGATTTTGTCTGTATTGAATGCGGGCAGATTGCGACGCAAACCCAAAAACTACAAAGTGGTCAGCACATCAAATTTCAAATGAAAATTGCAAAAAAATAGAACAATATATAAACAAGCTATTTTTACAAAGTCAGCAATTTCAAGCACTTAAAATAGAATTGTTATCTCACTGTAAAAATAGCTAAAAAATGATCAAATACCTACCAAAGACCAACCTTGCGTCCTTTATTTTATAAAAATGAGAATGGTTCTTAAAAAATAAAAACCATGACTCAGGTAAAAAAAATAAGGAGAATATGGAATGGGAAGCACAATGAAAGCCGCTGTCGTCACAGCATTTAATCAACCTCTAGAAATCAAAGAAGTCGAAATTCCAAAGGTCAGCGCTGGCAAAGTCTTGGTCAAAGTCATTGCAACAGGCGTATGTCATACCGATTTACATGCCATGCATGGCGATTGGCCAATTAAACCAACCGTACCTTTTATTCCGGGTCACGAAGGCGTGGGTGAAGTGATTGAAGTGGGTGAGGGAATCACACACTTAAAAGTCGGCGATAAAGTCGGTATTCCTTGGTTATATTCTGCTTGTGGTCATTGTGATCATTGTTATGCAGGGTGGGAAACGCTGTGCAAGGAACAACAAAATTCGGGTTATTCTGTTAACGGTAGTTTTGCCGAATATTGCCTTGCCGATGGCGATTATGTCGGAGTCATTCCTGAAGGTGTCGACTTACTTGAAATTGCCCCGATTTTATGTGCAGGCGTAACCGTGTACAAAGGTCTGAAAATGACTGAAGCCAAAACAGGCGATTGGGTTGCGGTTTCTGGGATTGGTGGTTTAGGTCATGTTGCTATTCAATATGCAAAAACCATGGGTTTTAATGTGATTGCGATTGATGTTGATGATTCAAAAACTGATCTAGCGAAAAAACTCGGTGCTGATGTAGCGATTAATGCCTTAAAAAGCAATGTAAAAGAAGAAGTCTTAAAAGCAACAGGTGATGGTTGTCATGGTGTGTTGGTGACGGCTGTTTCTCCAAAAGCGTTTGAGCAGGCGGTATCGATTGTTCGCCGTGGTGGAACGATGGTACTCAATGGTTTACCACCAGGTAAATTTGACTTGTCCATTTTTGATATGGTACTTGATGGTATTACTGTCCGTGGTTCTATCGTGGGTACACGTTTGGATTTGAAAGAAGCCTTGGATATTGCAGCACGTGGTAAAGTTAAAGCACATATTGCCGTTGAGCCACTAGAAAATATCAATGATATTTTTGAGCGTATGGAACATGGAAAAATTGATGGTCGTATCGTGATTGATATGCGGCTTTAAGCAATTCTTAAAAAGAAAAGAGGGTACATATGACCCTCTTTTTCTTATTTATGGATTATCGAACGACTCGAATGACGTGATGTGTTTTGGTGTTCATAAGAACATATTGGCCGTGGACTTTATACCATTGTTGATAACGTCCTGGGCGGGGTAACTGTTTATAGTGGCGGTAATCCACAACAGAAGCTTGGCGGAAATGTTCATCTGCCATTCGGTCACCCACACGCCAGTGGTCGGTTGGGCGGGCATCATGATGGGGCTGCATCATTGGTCCATTTGGACGGGCATCATGATGAGGTTGCATCATCGGCGCATTCGGCTGGTGCTGTTCATGACGGTCATTGGGTTCAGCGAAAACAGATGCGCTTGCAATTGCGGTTGATACTGCAAATAGAATGGTTTTTACGATGGGTTTCATGTTGAATTCCTTTTGTTCATTTTTTTAAATTTAGTAGGACTATTAAACCAATTAAACATTCAGGAAACATGTAGTCTTTGTAATATTTATTTTGTGATCTGTAGTCATGATTTACATCAAATAGATAAAGTATGAAGAAAAGCGCTGACCGTGTAAGCGTATTTTATCTATAGTCATTTCTTGTAATGATGTGAGGGATTGCTCCCTCACAAGCGTGATTATTTTGCTAATTCAGCTTCAATCGCTGCAACAATTTCAGGATTATCTGCTGTCATGTCTGGCGCAAAACGTGCGACAACTTCACCTTTTTTATTAATCAGGAATTTTTCAAAGTTCCAAAGTACTTCAGGTTTTGGATTTGGTGTTAAACCATAATCCACAAGGTCTTTCCACCACGGACCTTCACCGATACGTTCAGGTTGCGCCTGAATCAATGTTTGATAAAGTGGATGTTTGTCTTCGCCTGCAACCGAAATTTTGGCAAACAATGGGAAATGTACGTCATAAGTCAGTGAACAGAACTGTTGGATTTCTTCTTCACTGCCCGGTTCTTGGGCTAAAAAGTTATTTGCAGGGAAACCTAAAATTTCTAGACCTTGCGTATGTTTTGCCTGATACAGTTTTTCAAGCCCTTCGTACTGTGGGGTAAGGCCACATTTTGATGCCACATTGACGATTAAAAGCACTTTACCTTGATACTGATTTAAAGTGGTTTCGTCGCCCTTGATTGTTTTCACGGGAATATTATAAACAGAGTTGCTCATGTCCTTGCTCTTTCAATAAAGTTGTTCAAGCTGTTGTAAGGGGATTTGGACGAAATTACAAGACGTGTTTGTTGATCTGTATTGTAATTAGGCAGACTGCCGTAATTGTTGCGGGGTTTGCCCTGTATAGCGTTTAAAAAATTCAATAAAACTAGAGCTATGGCGATATGCCAAACTTCATCGTCGACATATTGCTTTTAACATAAAGTTATTGTTTAGCACATCAATCACAGCATGCTTTAGGGTTATTCAGCCCACGTGCCAAAGTGAATAAACTCATCAGTGCCAATAAAATAAAGCTCAACACGCCATAGATCAGCGTGGTTTCATTAAAATGATCGACCACCATGCCACCAAAGAGTGAGCCTGCGGCAATCATGACTTGGAACATGCCAACAAATAAAGGCATTCCTTTTTCAACAGCTTGAGGTGCATGAAGGAACATCCAGATATTGCCAGAGGTTGGAAATGCGCCAAAAGCAAAGCCCCATAAGGCTGTTAGGATGAAAGCCCCAAATTCATGAATGGCAAAAATAGGAAAACCTAAAAATACGATGGCAAAACATAATCCGACAAATGCAAGGGTGTAACGAATATTCAGATTACCGCTATATCCAGCAAAAGCATTTCCAAAAATGCCTGCAACGCCATAAAGCAGTAGTAAAGTGCTAATGGTTGATGGACTAAAACCCGCAATATGTTTAAAGAATGGTGCAAGGTAGCTGTAAGCACAGAAATGTGCCAAAGCAATGAGCAGCACAATAAGCATGCCAAGACGCGCCTTTTTGACACGCAAAAGTGCAGGTAAGTCACGTAAGTGAATTGCAGATTCGGGAATCAGTTTTGGTAAGCTAAAAATTTGGATGAATAAAACGAGTGTACCAATGGCGGCGGTAATTCCAAACGCACTGCGCCATCCATAAAAAGAACTAAGCCATGTTCCGATTGGTACGCCAAGTACGGTGGCAAAAGTAACCCCTGCCATCACAATAGCTGTTGCTTTGGCAATCGGTAAATGAGCAGGAGCGAGTTTTCCACTCAGCGCAATGGCTGTTGCCCAAAAACCGCCAATCGCAACCCCTAAGATCAGGCGACTGAACAGTAAAAACTGAAAATTATTGGCAAAGGCAGTACAGGTATTGGCAATCACCATAATCGCGGTGAGGAGAATAAGAACGTAACGCCGATCCAGTTGTTTAAATGAAACTGACAGTAGCGGGGCAGCAAGTGCTGCGGCAACACCTGGCAAGGTAATGACCAATCCTGCTGTACCTGTGGAAATACCGAGGTCACTCGAAACATTATTGAGAACACCAACAGGGAGAAATTCGCTCGTCACTAAAGCAAATGCCGCAATTGCAACGGCCAATAGCGCAAACCAACTTCCCTGAGTGGGGGCAGGTTGAGCGTCAGACAAAGGCGTATGTTCCATCAGAAAGATCCTGTGAAAAGTTTATGATGAAGAGAAGAAATAATTTAATAGTGATCGCTATAAAATAAAAATAGTTGAATAAAACTGATTCGTCAATTAATTTATTAGTGATCGTTAAAAAATAGATGTAGTTTTCATGACAGATAAACCCGTAGATGAAGCTGTTGCCTGTTCGATGGATGCTCCGAAAAAAAAACGAGGGCGACCGAAGTGCTTTAGTGAACAACAGGCACTAGAAAAAGCAATGTTGCTGTTTTGGGAATATGGCTATGAAGCAACATCGATTAGCGATTTAACACACGCATTAGAGATTACAGCACCAAGTTTATATAGTTGCTTTGGTGATAAAGCGTCGCTGTTTTACCGTTGTATTGATTACTATCTGGAACATGAAGCCTGTCCCATTGTGCCAATTTTTGAGCAGGCAAAAACAGCAAAAGTCGCCTTTGAAATCTACTTATATAACAGCATTCAACGCCTGATTCAGCCCAATAAACCCTCTGGGTGCATGTTGATTGTTGCGACAGTCAATTGTTCAGAACAGACCCAACAGGTACAGCAAAAGATATTAGAAAAACGCTTACAGGAAAAAGAAAAACTACGGCAACGCTTGAAGCAAGGTATTTTGGATGGTGATTTAGTACCAGATGCCCCAATTGAAGAGATGACCGATTTTTATGCCACGGTCATTCAGGGATTGACCTTGCAGGCGCGTGATGGCGCTACGCAAACACAGTTACATAAAGTCGTTGAGCATGCGATGCGATTATGGAATTTATTTTCAGCGAAATGAATGGATGTCGAAAAATCGGTATAAATGTCTGAAAAGCGATATTTTCATTAAATGCGACATTTTGCACAATATATCAAGGTTCTGTAAAAATAGAGATGACCGCTATGTCGCAATTTTTAAAAAATAAAGGCTGGGGCTTTTTGTTGCCTTTACTGGCTGTTTTTATCTGGTCGCTGAATATTGCGGTTACGCGTTATGTTTCTGATTATATTCAACCTGTCAGTATTAGCTTTTATCGTTGGTTTATCGCATTTCTGGTGTTAACTCCGTTTATTGCACCGCGTGTCTGGCGACAGCGGCAGCAGGTTTACCCTCATTTTAAACAACTGGCTGTGTTGTCTGCTTTTGGCATGGTGTTGTATCAGGGGTTGGCCTACATCGCAGCGCACCATACCACCGCGACCAATATGGGGATTATTAATGCTTTTATTCCTGTATTTACCATTTTTGTGTCGATGCTGATTTTAAAAGAAATACCCAACCGCTTTGCCATCGTTGGCAGTATTTTGTCTTTTGCAGGGCTGCTGTATGTGATGGGGCAAGGGAATATCTGGGCTGCATTGTATCAATTAGGACAGCACTGGAGCGGTGATGTGCTGATGATATTGGCGGTATTCTTTTATGCGTTTTACGGTGTTTTTCTGAAAAAATGGCAATTGGGATTGCCGCTTTTGGTGAGTGCCTATGTGCAAATCGGTTTTGCGCTGATTTACCATTTACCTTTTATTTTATATGTAGGTTTAGATACGCTCAATGTACAAAATGTTGCAAGTGTTTTGTATGCAGGGCTTTTCCCGTCTTTGGTTGCACCAGTATTATGGATGTTGGCCATTCAGCAACTTGGCCCAAATCGAACCAGTATTTTTATGAATTTAATGCCTGTGTTTACCGCAATCATTGCATGTTGGTGGTTAGGTGAAACATGGACGATTTATCATACGATTGGGGGCGGGGTGATTTTATTTGGGGTGTTATTGGCACAGAAAAAAACACCTCAGAAGCAGCCTGAAATGGTACAGGATTAAGCCGTAAAACATTCCTAGACTTGAAATTATGTCATGTGTTGTAACATCTCAACTTATATGTAGATGTCAACATAGACGAAAGCTCAACAGACGTTATAATCAAGTCGCTATATTTTTTCTGTATCGAATCCTGAGTGCGGACAACATGAATATCGTTTATTTACATGGTTTTCAAAGTGGCCCGCTTTCCATTAAAGGACAGCAGTTAAAACAATATTGTCAACAGCATCATCCCGACATTACTGTACATTTACCCGATTTAAATTTACCGCCATTGCAAGTGATGCAGCGCATAGATGAATATTTTCACACACTGGAAAATGTGGTCTTGGTCGGTAGTAGCTTAGGTGGTTTTTATGCGACTTGTGCCGCTTTAAAATATCGTTGCCCAACCGTGCTGATTAATCCTGTTGTGCAGCCGTGGCGGCTGTTTCAAGAACGCTTTTCTGATATTCAATTACCATATCAAGTCCATGAAAACTGGCGACTAGATCAGCAGCATTTGACCGAGCTAGAGCAATTGCATCAGCCTAGTGTGCAAGATCTAGACAATTTCTTAGTGTTATTGCAACAAGGTGATGAAGTTTTGGATTATCGTGAAGCAGAACGCTATTATAGGCAGGGAAAGCATTGCGGTTTGGTGATAACCGAAACAAGCGGTAGCCATGCAATGACTAATTTTGTTGAAAAAATTCCCATGTTGCTGACCTTTCTGTCACACAGCTTGTAACTTAAGGAACATAGATCACGTGTCACAATATACGGCTCAATCGCTCGAAGTATTATCAGGTTTAGACCCCGTTCGCCGTCGTCCGGGGATGTATACCGATACTTCACGTCCAAATCATTTAGCACAAGAAGTCATTGATAATGCAGTCGATGAGGCATTGGCAGGTCATGCCAATAAAATTTGTGTCACAGTGCATGAGGACGGTTCATTGTCGGTACTGGACAATGGTCGAGGAATGCCTGTCGATATTCACCCCGAATATGGTCAAAGTGGGATTGAAATTATTTTGACCAAACTGCATGCAGGTGGCAAATTCAGCACCGATAACTACCAGTTTTCAGGTGGTTTGCATGGGGTGGGGATTTCGGTTGTAAATGCGTTATCGACCCGTGTCGAAGTGGAGGTTCAGCGTCAGGGCAATCTGTACCGCATGGCCTTTGAACATGGCGAAGTTGTGTCTGGACTAGACATATTAGAAGGAAAAGCACCAAAACGTGCCACGGGAACGCGGGTTCGTTTCTGGCCAGATCCTCAATATTTTGACAGTCCAAAATTTGCTTTAAAAGCTTTAAAACATAACTTAAAAGCCAAAGCTGTTTTAGCGGCAGGGCTGCATATTAGTTATGTCGATGAAATAAATAATGAAAAGATCGATTGGCAATTTGAAAATGGCTTAGTTGATTATTTGATGGATGAGTTGCAGGATCGGGAAATTATTCCTAACCCTGCCTTTGTTGCACAAGGTAATGCAGAACGTGCCAGTTGTGAATTCGCCATTTGCTGGAATGCGGAATCTGGCGAGCATATTCAAGAAAGTTATGTCAATTTGATTCCAACAGCACAAGGCGGAACACACGTTAACGGGTTGCGTTCAGGAATCACAGAAGCATTACGAGAATTTTGTGAAATGCGCAATTTATTGCCACGAAACTTAAAACTCTCTGCCGAAGATGTTTGGGATGGCGTGAACTATATTTTGTCGTTGAAATTTCAAGAGCCACAATTTTCAGGGCAAACCAAAGAACGCCTTTCAAGCCGTGAAGCTTCGGCAGTGGTGCTCAACATTGCCAAAGACGCGTTTACTCTATGGCTGAATCAAAATACCGATACTGCCATGTTGTTAGCAGAAATGGCCATTAACAAAGCGGGGCGCCGTTTAAAAGCTGCAAAAAAAGTTGAACGTAAACGTATTGTAGCAGGGCCTGCTTTACCGGGTAAATTGGCGGACTGTGTCGGGCAAACCCGTGAAGAAAGTGAACTGTTTATTGTCGAAGGTGACTCTGCGGGCGGTAGTGCCAAACAGGCACGAGATAAAAACTTCCAAGCGATTATGCCAATTCGAGGTAAAATTTTAAATACATGGGAAGTTGCTTCCGATGAAGTATTAGCTTCACAAGAAGTACATGACATTGCCATTGCGATTGGGGTTGATCCGGGTAGTGATGATTTATCTGAATTGCGCTACGGCAAAATCTGTATTTTGGCCGATGCCGACTCGGATGGTTTGCATATCGCTACATTGTTGTGTGCTTTATTTGTGAAACATTTCCCTGCATTGGTGGAAGATGGACATTTGTTTGTGGCAATGCCACCGTTGTTCAGGATTGACGCGGGTAAAGATGTTCATTACGCACTCGATGAGCAAGAGCTTGAAGATACGTTAGCAAAAGTGAAAACCAAAAATCCGCAAATTACCCGATTTAAAGGACTGGGTGAAATGAATGCGGGACAACTGCGTGAAACCACGATGGATCCGAACACACGCCGTTTAGTTCAGCTTGATTTGGATGATATGCATTTAACTGCGGGATTGTTGGATAAATTACTTGCCAAAAAACGCTCGGCAGACCGTAAGCAATGGCTGGAGCAAAAAGGCAATTTGGCAGATCTGGCTGTTTAAGTGCAAGCGTGAAGGGGAGTCTCTCCTTCACGCCAGTTCAACATTACAGTGTGTTTGGGTCTTGGTGGGTTTGACGATATAAATCCCACTCGTTTTGTTCCTGTCCATTTGGCAATTTGCAGTTATTAAATTCATTGCCAAAAGCATCTTTTAAATGACGCAATTTACCGCCTTGCTGAATACAATATTCGCTTGCGGGGTTTGGCATACCAATTTTTTTCTCTTTATGGTGTACAAATGGAATATGTGAACATGCTGTCATAGCAAGGCTACAACAGAATATAGAGATAAAACTAACTTTTTTCATAACCAACTAAACAATCAAAGCATTTAGAGCGACTATAAAACAGATTGACCCAGCAAAGATTTATGTTTTTGCAAATTTTCCGTAGAAAAATGTAGCGTACGCTTCATTTTAACCATGAATTTCTACTGCCTGTTTAAACGAAAAAACATCACAATTGGCATCGCCACCAACGCGGTCAATGACTGCAAAATCACTTGGGCTTTCGAGTGTTAAAAGGGGATGGTGCCATGTTCCTTGCCGATAATTCACCCCTTGCATGCCATTGGAAAGAAAGGCGTGAATTTGGGTCACATCAGGTTCAAGTGAGTTTAAGGCAGGTGCAACCACAATCAGAAACTTTTGCCCCTGCATGGGAATAAATGCCTGAGAACCTTTGGGATGGCGCTCGAGCATGTTAATTGCCAATGGAAGAGACGTTGTCTTGATATTGCGAAAAATACTAATGCCGACTTTGGCTTCGCCCTGAACTTCGGTTTCAGCCAATGCGTGATAGCGTTCGGTATGGGCATCGTTAATATGGAAAAAAGCATTTCCTTCACAACTGATGACCTCACCAAAGGGTGCAAATGCTTCGGCAGTTAAGGCGTGTACAGGCACTTGGATTATCGACATGACATCATCTCTTTAATAAGGTTATGCAATTTTTCCCCATAAACGTATCCGGCTAATTCCACCATCAGGAATCATATTGACACGGATATGACTGATTTTTTCATGACTTAAAAGTTCATCAAGATAACTGTGAATATGATCCATTTGCATATCTTGCGCTTCGAGTAAGAATGGCCAGAACATACTTTGAGGAATCAATTGTTCATCGGTTGCATCTTCGATATAAATTGCCTGAATCGAGACTTGTGCAGGGTAATTCCCTTTAAAGTGAGCCGTATCAATTTCTAGTTTTTCGACTTTACCAGCCTGACCTAATGCCAGAATACACCAGTCAAAACCTGGGGCGCGACGACGTTTAGTTTCCCAGCCGTCCCCCATATTTACCCCACGTCCAGGGTTAATCAAGTTTTGTGGATGCCCATAGTGCGCATCGCTAAAAGCAACGACTCGTCCACCATTTTTTAGGGCAACCAAGTCAAGCGTTGCATTTGCCTGCTGTTTTGGCAATGCAACCTGACCATAAACACGGAAACGTGCCACGCCACCGTCGGGGAAAATATTGAGGCGGATATGGGTAAATACTTGGTCAGATGCTGAGGTTTCAAAGATATGATGTTGACTTGAACCCAACACGTGGTTGTCTAGCACGGTTTGCCACTCGGCCTGTTCAAGCTGATCATCGGGTGCATAACAAGCTTCGACAGATGCCGATGCAGGGTAGTTCCCTGTAAAAAAAGTTGTATCAATATCAAATGCCTGAAGCGTTCCTGCAACACCCAGTTTGATAATGCACCAGTCAAAACCTGCATGACGCTTGCGACGGGTTTCCCATCCATCCATCCATTTTCCGTGATCATCGAACTCACCTTCAATAAAAACAGGCGGTTCAAATTGCAGCATACGTTTTGCATCAGCAAAAAACTGATCTGAACAGCTGACAATTTCGGCACCGATACGGGCATCGGCTAAATTGGTGAATGAAGCGAGGTGAGATGGGAGTTCAAAAAGCGGAGCAAGTAATGTTGCCATGAAGATTCCTGTGTGTTTGTCACTGTTCTTTTCAATGAAATACCAATCATATATATCATAATCTGTGATATTTATATTGTTAGATTCGGGGCTTTGCCCTCGGCATCGAAAGTCGAGATAAAGTGTCAACACATCCAAGCATGATTTATGCCAAAAAGATGCAAAGTGAACCACAAGATGCGACATATTGGGCAAAATGGCATAGTTTTGGCATGAAATTGGACAAATAATGTATAAGCATAGGGGATGAATAGATGGAAATCGTCATTATTGGTGCAGGCATGGGCGGATTGACCACGGGCATTGCACTAAAAAGATTCGGGCACAAAGTTTCTATCTATGAACAGACAGTGGAAATTCGACCTGTAGGTGCTGCTATCTCGCTGTGGTCAAATGGGGTGAAATGCCTGAACTATTTGGGTTTAACTGAACAGATTGCCCAACTGGGCGGGCAGATGGATGCTATGGCCTATGTCGATGGACTTACAGGTGAAACCATGACCCAATTTGGTTTACAGCCGTTGATTGAAGAAGTCGGGCAGCGTCCATATCCTGTTTCACGTGCAGAACTGCAAAATATGTTGATGGATGAATTTGGACGAGAAAATATTCATCTGGGTAAGCGTATGGTGTCTTTGCAAGAAACCAATGGCAAAGTCAAAGTTGAATTTCTGGATGGCTCTACTTTAGAAACAGAATTACTGATTGGGGCAGATGGAACACATTCGATTACACGTGCATATGTATTAGGTGAACAGGTTCAACGTCGTTATGCTGGGTATGTTAACTGGAATGGTCTGATTGACATGTCTGAAGAAATTGCTCCCGCAGACCATTGGACGACTTATGTCGGTCAGGGCAAAAGGGCATCTCTTATGCCGATTGCGAAGCATCGGTTTTACTTTTTTCTAGATGTGCCGTTACCTGTCGGGCTTGAAAATGATCGAAGCCAATATAAAACTCAATTAAAAGAGTATTTTGCTGGCTGGTGTCCGCAGGTTCAAACCTTAATCGACCATTTAGACCCTGAAACAACCAATCGGGTTGAAATTCATGACATTGAACCGTTTTTAAAGTTTTATAAAGGGCGGGTAGTATTGGTGGGCGATGCAGCACACAGCACTACACCAGATATCGGACAAGGCGGTTGTCAGGCAATGGAAGATGCCATTTATTTAGCACGTGCCTTGCAAATCAATACCTTGGGTATTGAAGATGCTTTGTGTCGTTATCAGAATAAACGCAATGAACGAACCAAAGAACTAGTATTACGGGCGCGAAAACGCTGTGATGTGACTCATATGCAAGATCCAGCAGTGACAACCCAGTGGTATAACGAATTACGTCAGGAAGAAGGGCCACATATTATGAAAGGCATTGTCAGTAATATTATTGGGAATGTTTTAGATTAGGCATGTTGGGTTGGTTGAAGCTGCTGATTTCCTCAACAACTTCAACCATTTATTCTTAGAAATGGAAATCAACACGAACCATTGGTGTGCTGGCAGTTGCGCCTTTATCACCATTGGTTGGGTTCCCAAATTTGTTACGCCAATATTGGTATTCAGCACCTACACGTAAGGTTTTATCATTTTTGCCCCAAATCAGTGGGCTTAAGTCATACATTAACATGGCATCAATGTTGGTTTCAGGTGCAGTTTTACCGCCAAACTCATTTTTGCCTTTAGAGTCAATCCATAACGCATAACCTTCAAAGGACAAAGGTGTTTTTGCAATCGGGATTCCCCATGTTAACTGAACGGCAGCGTGTGGGTCGTAGTTATAACGTGAGTCGATGCCTCTTGGTTTGTTACTTTCAAAAAATGCCAAAGCACTTAAGCTTAAGAAACCAGGCACATCAAAGTTAATGGTTGGCCCCACAACCCACATCTGTTTTCTAGATGCGTAAGAATCATTTTTGGTATTCCAGTCGAAACCTGCTGTTAACGCATAGCCACGAATTCCCGGAGATGAGAGATCTTTGTGGATGACTTTACCAATATCGATATTGTTACGATAAACGACATAGACTTCTCGAGATCCTTTTTTGTCTGAACCATCGCCGTAGACTTCATTATCTGACTGTAAAAAATCAATATTTAAAAAGTTGGTTCCGTATGTGTAACCACTGCTATGCGTAAATGAATAGATCTTTTTGGTGATATGTTTCTTTGAGCCATCGTCATTATTTTTATATGGTTCTGAAAAGTCACCACCATAGCGCAAACCCAAAGCATTATCGCTCCATGTCAGGGCTGAGGCTTGCTGTGCTGTTAAAAGTAAGCTAGATGCACTGAGTAGACCCAACATTACATTTTTGTTTCGAAGGAACATTTTTTTTAAAAACATAAAGGGCAATCCCCCAATGACTGATGATAACGATGCTATCTGTTGAAAAAGGTTAGCTATGTTGGTTCTTTCATTTGAAATAAATCAAGCAACATAGATCATGCATGGATTGACACGCAAAAACTGAGCCAATTTAAACGGAAATACATCAAAAATACATTAGAAAATATCAAAAATTTCAAATAATGGAGAAATATTATTCTTATAAAAGCCAAAACATCATGATGCTTTGGCTTTTAGCGGTTAACTGCCGCGATAGGTTGAATAGGCGTAAGGGCTAATTAATAGGGGAATGTGATAGTGCTCGTTTTCCTGAGCAATGAAAAAACAAATACAGACTTTGGGAAAGAATGTCGAAATATTCTGTGCTGCAAAATAAGCTGCGATTTCAAATTCAAGCTGATATTCCCCAACAGAGAGTGACTGAAGCCCAAAATCTGACACACGACCATCCTGATTGGTCAGCGCATGCCCCAACAGGTTGTGTTGAGCATCATAAAGTTTAATCACAACATCGCCGGCAGGTTTGCCCAAATGCGTATCGAGAATATGCGAACTGATCATGATTCAATTTCCTGATCTAGCCGAAGGATTGCAATTTCAGCCAACTGCTGTTTGACAATATCCTTTTCAGTTTCGAAATCATTTTGTAGTCGTTGTTGCATTTTTTCTAAAATATCCTCGCTAGTTAATCCTGCGGCTTTAATCAGGAAAATAAAACCAAACTTTGCTTCATAGCTTAAATTCGCTTCGTGAAGGGCATCTAACGTGGTTTGATCCTGAGAAACCCCTGCCTGTTCCCGATCTGACAAGCTTTGTTCCTTGGCTGAAAGCTTTTGTCGCGCTTGTTTTTCTCCAATTCTAGGATGTGAATTGAGTGATGTTTTAACCTCTTGCCATGTCCATGAACTGGTTTGCTGCTGTGCAAGCTGAATCAGGGAATGCTTACTTTCATAAGGACGATGTTCACTTAAAAGCATCATCCACGATGGAATATTGACGCATTGTTTTAATATGGTTTGTGCTTGAACCAGTGGGATTTGGTTAAATTCAGAAATATGCACAGTGAAGTCCCCTAAGTTATTTATTCTCTAATAGAAAATGTGCAATAAATAGGCTAAATGCAAGCGAAATGATGTAAAGAAACGCAAAAGCATCGAGAGGGAAATTTTCCCTCCTGTGCATTAAACATTTCATTTCTTATAGATGATATTTATACCAGTGTTCTGCAATATCATGACGACGGCAAATCCAGACCCGTTCATGCGACTGAACATAATCTAAAAAGCGTTGTAAGGCTCTAAAACGTCCCGGTTTTCCTAAAATACGGCAATGCATGCCGATTGAGAGCATTTTAGGTGCCGTGTCTCCTTCGGCATACAAAACATCGAAAGCATCTTTTAGATATTGGTAAAACTGCTCGCCACTATTAAAGCCACCCGGAGAACTAAACTTCATATCATTGGTTTCAAGGGTGTAGGGAATGATCAGATGTGGACGTGTTTGACCAGCCTGATTGGTGAGTGTGGTCCAGAACGGAAGATCATCACCATAGTTGTCGCAGTCATATTTAATTTGAGGAAATTCAGCTAAAAGCTGACGAGTGTTGGGGCTGTCACGACCTGTATACCACCCGATTGGGGCTTGACCAAATAAGGCTTCCAAAACAGATAAGGCCTGATCCATATACTGCCGTTCAGTTTCAATATCCATATCCTGATAATGAATCCAGCGCTGACCATGCGAAACAATATCGTAGTTGGCAGTTTTAATTGCTTCGACAATATAAGGATTACGAATCAGAGCCATCCCCACCCCAAAAATGGTCATTGGCAAATTACGTTTTTGGAACTCTTCATGAATGCGCCAAAAACCTGCACGTGCCCCATATTCGTACATTGAATCCATCGACATGTGTTTTGCGGGGAAACTCGCTGCACCAATAATATCTGAAAGGAATTGTTCCGATCCAAAATCGCCATGTTCGATATGGTTTTCACCACCTTCTTCATAATTGAGTACAAATTGCACGGCAATTTTGGCTTGGTGAGGCCATTTTGCATGAGGTGGCTGTCCATGATAGCCAATTAAATCACGCGAATACGGTGCAGATTGGATTGCATGTATCAAATCCTGACCACGCAAGTAAGATGTTGTCACGATTGGTTTCCTTTTGATCATTTTTTGAAAATTGTACTTGCATATTTTCAAGTATAGCCTGATATTGAAAATATAAGGACACTAAAACATATGCAAAAATGGTGACAGATCTTTCATAAATGTTAGATAAAATCACGACATATAATTGAAAGAATACGTCAACAAAAGCCTATGTTTAAAGGTGCTAAAACAAGGATGGTTGTGAGTTTTTGCAGTTTGCAAATAGATGAGAAGAGCAGAGGATGATTTATGAACATTGAAATCCGTACAGATAAAAATATTCAAAATAGTGATCGTTTAATTAGTTACATTCGTACTGAACTAACCAACGAATTTCAACGTCATAGCGAAAAAGTTACCCATATTTCAGTCCATTTGAGCGATGAAAATGGGGCAAAAGGGGGCGATGAAGACCTACGTTGTCTGATCGAAGCCCGTCCTGCAGGATTAAAAACAGTCGTCGTGAGTCATAAAGCGGGTAATATTGATGCTGCTGTACATGGTGCAATTGACCGCCTGAAACGAGGTCTTGAACATGTATTTGAGAAAAAAGACCATACCAGAACCAAACCGCTAGAATTCACAGAAGATGAAGCGTAAAGCAGACTTATAGAATTTGTTTCAAAAAAAGCTCCGTAAGGAGCTTTTTTTGTCTCTAGATCAAAAAATATTGTTAAACTGCTAAAAGTACAGCACTTCCATTTGAATAGGTTATTGAGAACTATATGCTAACAACATTACAACAAGCATTCATTCAAGCTATTGAGCAATTAGACCTTGAAAAAGTCAAAGGTTTGTTAGCAGATGGTCTTGATCCGAACTTTATAGAGCCAGAAAAAGGCCCCCCGATTTCAATCATTTGTGATGCTTTATTCCAATGGTGGCAGCCAATTTATGATGGCTATGAAGAAGGGCAACCACTTTCTGAGGAAGAAAAACAACAAGGCCTTGCGATTTATCTCGACATTATGGATGTCCTTATTGCGGCAAAAGCCAATGTTCATTTATGGGATAGCGAAGAGTTTTTTGGCCCGCTTTGGGATGCAGCAAGTGCTGCTTGTGTTCCTGCCGTGAAGCGCTTACTTGATGAAAAAGTGAACCCAAACACTTTGGACGATGAGGGCTTAACGATTCTTTCCTCAATTAGCCAGTTGATGTATGAATGTGATTTTGATGAAATTGAATGGGAGCAGACATGGCCAGAAGAGAAGCAAACGTTACAATTGCTTCGTGAGCATGGTGCTAAAATGACCAAAGAAATGAATCTAACAAAATAACGATTTGGATAATTTATGAAAATATGGAAAACAACCGCATTGGGGCTTGCGCTTGCCTATAGCATGCCAAGTCTTGCAGCAGATTTCTCTTTTGATCGCCCTGGTTCTGGGTTTGGAACAGGCATTACCCCTGTTGGACATTTGGCTTGGGAACAGAGCCTACCGACAGTGACATATAACAAAGAGTCGACCTCATCAGGCTTTGAAAAAACCACTACGGTTCAAGGCGATATGCTGTTGCGAACAGGTCTGGCAAAAGACTGGGAACTTCAGGTTGGATGGGATGGTCCAGCATGGATGAAAGTTAAAAGCCCAGCAGGCAAATTTGAAGATCATGGTTTAGGTGATGTTTCCGTTGGCGTGAAAAAAGCCATTGATTTACAAGATGACAAAATGACTATGGCTGTGTTGGGTCGCGTGTCTTTTGCAACGGGTAATCAGAATTTCACAGAAAACCATGATGTCTATACTTTAGGTTCAACAGTTGCTTACCAACAAAATGACATCTTGAATACCAGTATTACCATGTACTATGAAGTAGAAGATGGTGACTGGTCGGTGACGGCTGTTCCAACGATTAACTATAAATTATCGAATAAATGGTCAGGCTATTCTGAATTTGTATATCGCAAAAAAGAAAGTCAGGCTGACCACACCTCATTGGCAACAGGTTTAATTTACGCATTGAATGCACGTACTCAGCTAGATGCCAGTGTCGGTTTTGGTTTGTCAGGTGATGCACCTGATTACTTCGGTGGTCTTGGCGTTGCTTTCTTATTTTAAATTAGCATCTTATGTTTGATAGAACTGTTTTAAATCAGGCAATGTTGTGGCGAATGCTGCAATATTGCTTTTATTTCTTTTGTTATTTATGCAGTTTCTCTACACATGCTGACAGTAACGCCTTTTTGAGTGCTGATCAGGCATTTGTGTTTTCTGCTGAATCAGAAAATGAACACAAGGCTGCACTTTCATGGAAAATTCAGCCGCATTTTTATTTGTATCAACAAAAAATTACGGTGACGCAGGGCAGTCAGCCGCTGACATTAAAGTATCCCGAAGCCGTTGAGCAGCATGATGACAACTTTGGGAAAACACTGGTTTATTTTAATCAGGTTAAAGTCACTATTCCGACTGTACCGAACCAAAAATATACGGTGACATGGCAAGGTTGTGAGCAAGGGCGAATTTGTTATCCTCCTCAAAATATTGAAATACAGACTGATGCAAGCGGTCTTATCAGTATGCAGGATCAAGCAAGGAACAATCAGCCAAGTTTAATGAGCCTTTCACAACAGGCACAGGCCGCTTTGCCATCATCAAGTCAAAGTACCAGTTTGGCAGCACCACAACAGACAGCAACGGATCAGGGTTTAAGTGAACAAGATCAAACATGGTTTACTCGTTTAAATCAGCATTCGTTTGGCTATAGTTTATTGTTATTTCTTGGTTTAGGTTGTCTTCTAGCCTTTACCCCATGTTCATTGCCAATGCTCCCTATCGTGAGCACGTTGCTCATCCGAGAACAGCGTGGTGTAAAAGCATGGCTCATTGCCTTGGTTTTTGTCTGTAGCATGGCTGTGGTTTATGCCGCTTTAGGGATGATGGCTGCTTCGGTAGGATTGAATTTTCAGCGTTGGTTACAACAGCCTGCCATTTTATTTGCATTTAGTGGCTTATTTGTGTTGTTTGCTCTGAATCTATTTGGTCTTTTTGAGCTAAAACTTCCTCATGGAATGACTCACCATCTAGGTCGATTACACGCCATGCAGCAAGGTGGTTCCTTGCTTGGCGCAATGGCGATGGGCATCCTTTCTGCGCTGTTGGTTGGGCCATGTATGACAGCACCACTGGCTGGTGCGTTATTGTTTATTGCTCAGACTCAACAACAATGGCAGGGAGCAGTTTTACTCTTTGTACTGGGTTTTGGAATGGGAATTCCATTACTTCTTGTCAGTGTTTTAGGTACGCGTATATTACCGAGAGCAGGGCAATGGATGCAGTACATCAAGGTTGTTTTTGCTTTCGTTATGCTCGGACTGGCTTTATATTTTGTACGCTCTCTGCTGCCATTTGTTTTATTACAAGTGCTACAAATTGTGCTTTTGCTGAGTTTTACGGCATATCTGATTTATGGTTTGCTCAAACATGTGCGGGGCTTAAAGGTTCTCTATTTAATCCTGCTGTGTAGTCTAATTCCGATATTAGGATATCAACAATATCAAAGCATAGAGAATCAGATTTTCGCTGCAAAAATGGAAAAGCTAAATTGGCACCGTGCCAAAACGGCAGATGAGTTTCAGCAGCTTTTGGCTCAGGCACCTTCAGACCAAGAGATAGTTATTGATGTATACGCCGACTGGTGTACAGCCTGCCAGCCAATTGAACATCAAATTCTGATAAAGCCGGAAGTTCAGCAGGTATTAAAGCCATTTTATTTGATTAAACTGGATTTAAGTGCTTATGATGCCTCACATCAGCACTTGCTCACGCAATGGAATATTTTGGGGCCGCCAACCTATTTATTCTTGGACAAACAACATCAAGAAGTCCGATTTTTACGCTTAACAGGTGCATTTAATACGCAGACCTTAATTGAACAGGCACAAAAACTCGCAAAATTATAAGTCAGACTGAAAAACTTTGACCTGATTACGTCCAGAAAACTTTGCCTGATACAGTGCCTGATCTGCCTGACTTAAAATTTGCTGTGGTGGAAGATCTCCTTCTGCCATGGCAACACCAAGGCTAGCGGTAATAAAAAAATATTGTTGAGTGTCTTGGCTATACATATGCATATGCTCAATTGCATTTTTACATTGCATGGCGGTTTCTTTCGCTACAGCCAAACTGGTGTCTTTTAAAATAAGAATAAATTCTTCTCCACCAAAACGCCCAACCAAGTCATAAGGTTGAGTATGTTCCTTTAATATTTTGGCGACATGAATCAGGACTTGATCCCCTGTGTGATGACCATACCGATCATTCACCTCTTTAAAATGGTCGAGGTCGAGAAGAATGATGCTGTAGTCAGCCAATTCAGACTGATTGAGTTGTTGCAAACAGGTATTAATCGTACGTCGATTTGCAATATTGGTGAGTGGGTCTAGATAACTTAATTTATAGATTAATTGTTCTTGTAAATGTTGCTGTTGGAGCAAAATTTCAAAAATAGCCAGTGAAGTACACAGAATGGGAATAATCAAATAAATAATGATAGAAAGCCAAAATAAATTGGTATATCGAAATTTTTCAATATTAAAAATTGGCCCATAAGGGAGTTCCTGAATAAAAATAAAATAACAACAAATAATAATAAAAATGGTGACTGGAATAAAAAACAAATAAATAAATTTTCGTGGAAGTATGATTCGTCCAATATAAAATAAACAGATATAAATAATCATAGTCGATGGATTTAAAATACCTACAAGATAAATTTCACGACAAAGACTAACTGTTAATAATGCTCCTGATAGAAAAGGAATAATATTTCTAATTCTTTCATTGGTTTGAAATCTAAATGAAATTATAATTAAAGTAATAAAAGTTAAAATAAAGAAAATATTGATTTTAATTTGTTGTTGTAATAAAACTTGATTAGTTAAATAGTCTATTTCTAGAAATTTTGAAAATAGTTTCCAAGATAACCATTGTAAATTTAGAAAAAAACCACAAATTAGAATAAGGATCGATTTTTTAAAAAGACTCCAATTGGATACAGTGTTTTGTGGATTATTTAGAATAAGATTTTTTAAAGATTTATAATAAAAGTTATTCGAAAAAATAGTCATTTGAGTTAAATATCCCCTAAACTCAAAAATAAGAACTTATCCCAAAATGCTTAAAAAATGGATAAAAATTAAGATTGGCTTAATTATAGCCGATTTTAGATAAGCTTTAAAAACTTTAACTGTCGTATCCTATGCTTTTTTCGCATATCAAAGACTGAATTGATAATTTTTTCTTAAAAATCATTTCAATATAAACGAAGAAAGGAGAGATTCCCTTCTAAACTATAAACTTAATCAGATGTTGCTATTTAGATAAGGTTGATCAAAAATAACCGAAATAACATTGTAACATGTTAAGAATTTTAACTTTCTTGTTCTATTCAATCATTTTTTAAATATGAATAGAATATTGTTAATCTTTTACAAGCTTACACTAAGTGGTCACATACCAAAATTGCAAATTTAGTTTGTCTTACGGATACTGGGTATTCGAGAACAAAGTAGATTAGGGAAAATAGATGAAAAAAGTACTCTTAACCTTAGGCCTGTTCGGCGCAGTCATGTGTGCGCATGCTGCTGATCCATTGAATGGTACTGTTTGGAAGACGATTGATGATGAAACAAAACAGCCAAAAGCACTGGTTATGTTTACAGAGCAAAAAAATGGGACGCTTTCAGCATCTATTCAAAAGATTTTGACACCAGATGAAGAACAGGTTTGCACGCACTGTGACGGACCTTATAAAAATAAATCGTTAAAAGGCGTTACGATTGTACATGGCTTAAAAAATGTAGGTGGTAACAAATATGAAAATGGCTCGATTTTAGACCCTAAAAATGGCAAAACATATAGCCTCAAAGGTGAGCTTGCGGGCAATCAGTTAAAACTTCGTGGTTATATCGGGATTGCTGCTTTAGGACGTAACCAGACATGGATACGTGCAAAATAAGCGCTGCTGAACGGTGTGAAGCCCAGTGTGTACTGGGCCTTTTTGTTTTTAGATGCTGAGTTTTTAGATGATTATTGGGTTGATAATGCCTGATATGTAGCTTCGTCAAACCCTGCAATATAACCTGTCGCTGTTTTTAAAATAGGGCGTTTAATCATGCTGGTATTTTGAGTCAATGTTTCAATGAGATTGTCTTCATTTGCAAGCGCATGTTGCTGTTCTGCCTCTGAAAGTTTGCGCCATGTGGTTCCTTTTTTATTGAGCACAACATCTGCACCTAAGGCATCAATCCAGAGTTTTAAGGTTTGTGCATCAATGCCTTGTTTTTTATAGTCATGGAACTGATACGTTAAACCCTGTTGTGTTAGTGCATCAAAGGCTTTTTTCATGGAGTTACAGTTTTTAATGCCATAAATGGTGAACATATCGCATACTCTTATATAGATATCAAAAATGAAATAAACGGCTGAATAAAGATTCAGATATATTGTGATTATAAGAAAGCAAATGAGTTCAGGTAAAATATTTTTGAGGCTTAAAATAGAGAAAACCCGCATTGTATCATCCTGATTATGCGGGTCTCACGTTACAACGTCCACTGTCACATCCTTGAAATAAACTAAAAAACTAGTCTACTTAATTCCATCCTACGGCTTCCAGTCCCTGTGCTGTCATCCTGACATCATCCTTGTGCCGTGGCGCTATAATGCAGCAATTAGATAGGATAAAAAAGCTGTATAAGCGACAATGAATGTAAGATATTGCTACTAATTTAAGAACAAGTGTTCTCTAATTTTCGTTGATTTGATAATCGATAATGACAGGTGCATGGTCGCTAAACCATTGATCTTTGTAGACCCAAGCATTGCGTGTACGCTGTTTCCAGTCTGGTGAACAGGCTTGATAATCAATCCGCCAACCGACATTTTTTGCTCGGGCTTGTCCTCGGTTTGACCACCAAGAGTACAATTCTGCTTCTGGACGTACTTCTCGGAACGTGTCGACATAACCTAAGTCGTTGTAAATATGGTCAAGCCATGCCCGTTCATGAGGCAGACAACCTGACGATTTTTGATTACCCGACCAGTTTTTAATATCGATACGTTTATGTACGATGTTGTAGTCGCCACAGACAATGATGGATTTATTTTCTTCACGCCATTTCTGCAAAATCTTGGCATATTCAGCTAAAAATAAATCTTTACGTGTCTGTGCTTCTTCGCCCGAAGAACCTGATGGCAAGTATAAAGAGGCAATATGAACAGGGTGTGACAGCCCTAAGTCAAATTCGGCACAAATAAAACGTCCTTGTACATCGGCAAGTTCAAACCCTAAACCTTCTTTAACGCTGATGAAGGGTAAACGGCTATAGATTGCAGTGCCTGCATAACCTGCACGTTCTGCCGGGAATAAATGGGTGTACCAGCCTTCAGGTTTAAATTTTTCTGTCCACTGACTATGGGTAATTCTACTTTCCTGCATACAAACTACATCCGCATCGGACTGTTCTAGCCATTCAAGTAGCCCTTTGGTCACAGATGAACGTAAGCCATTTACGTTAATCGAAACGACACGTAGAATTTTTACATCACTTGGATAGTGATCCTTTGGTATCATGCTCAAGTCTTTACCTTAATATCAAAAATCTGGAGCACCTGATGACAACGCCTTCTCAATTTAACCCGCAGGCTTTTATTGAACTTGCCTTATCACGTGGTGTACTTAAATTTGGTGAGTTTACTTTAAAATCGGGGCGCGTGAGTCCTTATTTTTTTAATGCAGGCTTGTTAAACGATGGCGAAGCCTTATCTTTACTGGCTCAGGGGTATGCTGATCAACTTACAAAATGTAACAATGTGGAAGTGATCTTTGGACCTGCCTATAAAGGGATTCCTTTTGTTGCTGCAACGGCTGTGGCACTTTCTCAACTTCACAAGCAAAGTGTACCTTGGGGATTTAACCGTAAAGAAGCCAAAGATCATGGCGAAGGCGGTGTATTGGTGGGTGCATCGGTTCAAGGCAAAAAAGTTTGGATCATTGATGATGTGATTACCGCAGGTACTGCCATTCGTGAAGTGGTTACCATTTTGAAAAATGCAGGCGCAAGTATCGCAGGTGTTTTGGTGGCACTAGACCGTCAGGAACGTGGTCAAGGTGAATTGTCTGCGATTCAGGAAGTGCAAAAAGAACTGGAAATTCCAGTCCATGCACTCATTACCATGAAAGACTTGATGGATTATTTGGATGCTAAAGGCGAAAAAGAAGCTTTAGCCAATATGCAGGCGTATCGTGAAAAATACGGTATCTAAGCGTTAGATGTAGAAAAGGAAGCGGAAAGCTTCCTTTTTTATAATTTAATCAAATGATTGGATTGATCTAATGGCAGCACTGGTAACGTGTGGGTCGAATGATAGTCGTGGGGTGTGAGGATCACGGAAAAACTGTTCCAGTACGCTGAATACTGGAATTTATTATATAAGATTTTGATATAAAATAGAAAAATTAAGTTTTAATTCACCAATTAAGTGGTCTCAATGTTGATTCGTCTTGTTGCTCAAGCCATTCATTAAACAGATTTGTCGTAATGACTGTCCAAATTATTGAGGCAGTTCATTATGTGGGGTTTTTTTTATTGTCTAAAGGTTAGATTTAGTGAGCAGTTCCCATGATTCCAGAGGGCGTCTTGATACGCCAAGAATCTTGGCGAACTGATCTTGTATTTCTTAAGAAATTTCTAATAAGTCGCTTCAAATTTAAGAAAGAGATCATCAATGGCACAGAATAATTCGGTACTATTGAGCATAATGACTAGGGCTGTGAGTTTGGTGTGGTAACTCAACTGATGGCTCTAGTCCTTATGTTTTTCAAGCCAAATTCTTATCCGCGATTCGGGTTACTTTTATGTATAAGAAAAACTCATCTGTCAGCTTGAATATCTGGCTGCTTTTTACACTTTGCCTATCTGGGTGTGTGAGTTATCAAGCTTCGCCACTACCAAATACTACGCAATATCGTGATCTGACGGTTGATCGTGCTTTGCTTAATCCTTTTCCAGTTCTAGCGGCACATCGATTTAATCCAGCCCAAGGTCTGGATGTATTGGACGTTGCAATGTTGGCAGTGAGCAATAATCCTGAACTTCAGCTTGCCCGAAAAGATACAGGCGTTGCTGAAGCTCAAGTATATTCCGCAGGATTACTGCCAGATCCACAATTGAGTTTAGCCCACGATATCCATGTGGCGGCTGGGTCTCAAGCAGCATCTAGTGTCGGTCTGAGTTATGATTTTATTGGTTTATTGACGCATTCTTTAGCCAAAAAACAGGCCAAGGAAAGCTTGCATCAGTCTGAGTTGAAGCTGCTATGGCAAGAGTGGCAGGTGGTAGGTCAAGCACAGCTATTAATGACCCGATTACAAATGCAGCAAAAAACACTCTCAGTGCAGTTGCAAAATCAAGCAATCGCAAAAGATCGAGTGAATCGTATGATGAAAGCGATGCAAACGGCTGGTGTAACGCGTGATCAGGTAAATGCTGATGTAGTCGCTTTACAAGCGATAAGTAGTCGTATTGATGACTTAAAAACAGCACAGCAAGTAGCTCGTCATGATTTAAACGCATTACTAGGTTTAGCCGCAGACACACAACTCAATTTAAAATTTAATGATCAGGATATGACTCAAGAGCCGAAGGTTGTGGATCCTCAACTGATTCATATCGCACTGGATCGTATCAATACGCATCGACCTGACTTATTGGCTTTACGTGCAGGTTATGCCAGTGAGGATGCCAAGCTACGTCAGGCCATCTGGTCTCAATTTCCTTCACTGAATATTGGTTTAACGCAAGCAAAAGACTCATCGGGAATTTCTAGCCAAAGTCTGGGCATTTCACTCAATTTGCCAGTGTTTAACGGTAACCGAGGCAATATTGCTGTGGAAAAAGCCACCCGAGAACGTATGTATGAAGAATATCAGTCACGTTTAAATCAGACGGTATTTGAAGTACAGCGTTTGCAAGCAGAACAGCAGCAGAATGTGGCAATTTGGCAAGCGCGTTACCTTCGCTTAAAGCAGTTGCAGCACGATGTAGAGAAAGCTACTCCAGCACATAAACAACATTTAATTGACGATCAAATTTGGATGACCTTGCAGAACAATATGCTCAACCAAAAGCTGGACTTGCTTAATCTAGAGCAAACAATTCGTGAGCAAGCCGTTGGTTTAAATACTTTATTAGGACTACCCGTACAGCAATCTTCTGGAGTTGCACCATGATTAAACAGAATATTTTTATTTTTGCCATCTTGGTAACGAGTGCCTCGAGTAGTGGATTGGTATTTGCTGATAGTGACGATCAGCCTAAAAAGGCTGTGGAACCTATTGCTTTGGTACAAACTCAGTTTCCTGTTAAAAAATCATTAATGGATACACTGACTGCATATGGCAGTATTCAAAATCCTGTACAGGCTATTTATAACGTCAACTTGCCGCAGGCAGGTCAGATTACAGCGATTTATGTGAGTCCCGGGCAATATGTTCGTAAAGGACAAGCCTTATTGACCATTAAAACTGATCCACAACTCATTATGAACACAACGCAGGCACGATCTGCCGTAGTATTTGCCCAAGGCGAACGACAACGGGTTGCCAGTTTGGTTAATGCACGTCTAGCGACCCAGTCGCAACTTGCTGCTGCTGAGAAAGCTTTAACTGATGCTAAGGCAGCACTACATGCGTTACAACAACAGGGTGGAGCACGCAAAACACAAACTATTTATGCGACCGCTGATGCGCAGGTCAACAGCATGAGTAATCAGGTTGGAGATCATGTGGCTGCGGCAACTACCATTATGCAGTTGGGTAAAACTGCAATGCCACAAGCCGTGATTGGCGTTGCTCCAGATATGCTGAACCGTTTACGGGTAGGTATGCCAGTGAGTATCAGCCCGGCACTTGCTACAGGGCAGACAGAATCTTTGCAAGGGAAAATCCTACGGATTGATGGTGCAATCAACGCGCAGACGGGCCGAGTTGATATTCCTGTCCAACTCAAACATAGTTTATCGGGGCGCTGGCATATTGGTGTTCCAGTTAAAGCCATATTGCAATTAAACAGCTTGCAACAAAAGAATCAGAATGGTTGGGTTGTACCTCGCAATACAGTATTGCAGGATCAACATGGACATTATATTTATCAAGTTAAAAACAATCGTGCGGTGCGTGTACCTGTGCAATTAGGCGTACAAACCAACAAAGAAAGCATGATCTATGGGCGAGTGGACCCGAACATTAAAATTGTGACTCTAGGTAACTATACCTTACAGAATGGCATGCGTGTACGGGAGCAAACCCGATGACTGAACTGCAAACACCAAATGATCAGGATAAGAAAGGTCGTGGCCTCATGCAGTGGATGCAACGGCATTACCGTTCGTTATTGTTTTTAGTCATCATCCTTGGGCTATCGGGGATTGTGGCCGCAATTAAGTTACCTGTTGCGTTATTTCCACATGTAGACTTTCCTCGGGTTGTGGTGTCTCTTGATGCAGGTGATCGTCCTGTTGAAACGATGACGCAAAATATTACCATTCCTGCTGAAAATGCCATTCGACAAGTACCCAATATCAGTAATATTCGCTCGGTGACCACTCGTGGTTCGGCTGAAATTTCTGTCAATTTTGACTGGAATGTTGATATGTTGATGGCAACTTCACAAGTCAATCAGGCGATTGGTCAACTGCTGCCTAATTTACCAGCAGGCGTACAAGTCAATGTACGTCGTATGGATCCAACCGTTTTCCCGATTCTAGCTTATAGCCTGCGTTCCGATACTATGTCGCAATCTCAGTTGCGGGTGCTTGCCTATAAACAATTGCGTCCAATACTAACGACAGTTTCTGGGGTATCGCATGTTGAAGTTGAGGGCGGTACACAAGACGAATATCAGGTGATGGTTGATCCAGCTATTCTGCAAACGATGAATTTGAGCATTGCTGATGTATCTAATGCCTTGGCTGCTGCTAATGTCGTGACGGCTGATGGGCGATTAGAGGATCAGTACAAACTCTTTTTGGTGATTACGAATACACCGCTTAAAAATGAAGATGATATTGGCAATGTCGTGGTGAAATCTGGCCCTGATGGTGTGGTATTACTCAAAGATATTGCCACGATTGCGAAGCATCCCGCACAACAAGTCACACGAGTGAATGCCGATGGTCATGATGCTGTTTTATTGAATATCTATCAGCAACCTACAGGTAATAGCATTCAAATTGTCAAAGATGTGGCAGCGAAATTGGCATCAGCACAATTACCTGCTGGGGTACATTTAACCAGTTGGTATGATCAAAGCCAGTTAGTATCAGCCTCTGCACGTAGTGTATTAGATGCTATTTTGATTGGTATGGCATTGGCGGGTATTGTACTGCTGATTTTTTTACGTAACTTCAAAATTACTTTGATTGCTGTCGTGATGGTGCCATTAACATTGGCGTTGACGACTATTTTGCTCATGTGTCTAAACATGAGTTTTAATATCATGACCTTGGGGGGGATGGCTGCTGCGGTCGGGTTGATTATCGATGATGCTATTGTGATGGTAGAACATTTAGTACGTCGCCTACATGAGCGCGCCATAGTGTTGGGAGATGATCAGCAACCGGATCGAGCACAGGTTCGTCAGGGCATCATGTCTTCAGCACAGGAGTTCTTACATCCATTGGCTGGTTCATCAGCCTCTACCATTGTTATTTTTATTCCATTGGCTTTTTTGACAGGAATTACTGGGGCATTTTTTAAAGCTTTATCTTTGACTATGGCTTCAGGCTTGGTGATTTCCTTTTTGCTGACTTGGTTTGTTGTGCCGATGTTGGCAGATATTTTTCTTAAAGAGAAAGATATTCGTCCACATCAACCAAGTCGTTTTGCCGAGAAAATCATAAGCCGTTACCAGCGATTACTACAGGCATTGATTCGTCGGCCACTGTTAGTACTATTGCTGGTTTTACCTTTATTGGCACTAGGTGGTTTTGCGTTTACCAAAGTTGGTTCGGGCTTTATGCCTGCCATGGACGAGGGTGGTTTTATTTTAGATTACCGCACACCTGCGGGAACATCGCTTACAGAAACAGATCGCTTATTGCATCAGGTTGAACAAATTATTCAGAAGAACCCCAATGTGTTGACCTATTCACGCCGAACTGGCAGTGGCTTGGGTGGTGGTCTGGGTGAGCCAAATAAAGGAGACTTTTTTGTTCGTTTGAAACCGCAACCGCGCGAGCCGATTGATACGGTGATGGAAAATGTCCGTAGTGAGATTGAACAACAAGTACCAGGTGTTGATGTTGAATTGGCTCAATTGATGGAAGATGTAATTGGCGATTTAACAGCCGTACCACAACCGATTGAAGTTAAGCTATTTTCAGATGATGCTGAGCTACTTCAAAAGGTTGCGACTAAAACAGCTACAGCGATTTCTAAAGTAAATGGTGTAGTAGATATCAATCCCGGCATTGTTCCAGCGGGTGATGCTATTGAGATTCATGTCAATGCACCGGCTGCTGCGTTGGCTGGGTTGACTGCAGATATGATTAATCAAGCCGTGCAAGATGCAATGTCAGGTCGGATCGCTACACAAATTGCACAATCTACCAACAGTGTTGGTGAAACCCCGGTCCGTGTCTGGATCCCCGAAGAACAAAGACAGACTTTGTTAGATCTACAAAATCTTACGTTACATTCACCGAATGGTCCAACAGTCCGATTACAGGATGTCGCAACGCTTGAGCATGTTACAGGACAGTCCGAAGTTACGCGTGAGCAAATGCAACGTATGGTTGCGGTAACAGCGCGTATCAGTGGGCGAGATTTAGGGTCGGTTGTTGCAGATGTTGAAAAAGTTGTTAATGCGAAAGGTTTTTTACCTACTCATGTTCGAGTTGAAATGGGGGGGCTATATGCTGAACAGCAAAAGGCATTTAAAGGGTTAATGGTGGTATTTGCTGCCGCTGTTTCTTTAGTTTTCTTACTGTTGCTATTTTTATATGAAAGCTTTCGTGTCGCTTTCTCGATATTACTTATTCCACTGTGCGCTGTATCGAGTGTGTTTATCGGTTTATGGCTAACTGGCATTGAGCTGAATATTTCAGCCATGATGGGTATGACCATGATTCTAGGAATTGTGACAGAAGTGGCTATTTTCTTCTTTTCAGAATATCAACATTTACGTTCTCGGTCTGAACGTAGTGAAGATGAACAACCACAAACTCATTCAGCGCAAATGTTTACCCTGATTGAAGCTGGGAAAAATCGAATGCGTCCTATCGCAATGACGACATTGGCAGCTATTTTAACTTTGCTTCCCTTAGCATTTGCTTTGGGGGAAGGCTCTGCCATGCAACAACCTTTAGCAATTGCTATTATTTCTGGACTGATCGTGCAGTTCCCACTGGTATTGATTGTGATGCCTGTGATTTTTAGTGTGTTATCTAAGCATCAGAAATAAGGTCAAAAGAAAAAGCACATATTCTGTTGATAAGAATATGTGCTTATACCTCAGCTAAGTTAGCTTCATTAAACTGTTTGTAAATCCACGTATTTTGGTAAAACCCCATGGGTAACTTACAAAAGAAGCTTTGGCGAACATGCAAGCGTATCGTGAAAAATACGAATTTAAGTGAAATGGGAGTGGTTGATCTGCTCCCATTTTTTAGATCGCTTTTTAGCGTTCAAGCCGCTTTTAAGTATTGGCAGCTTTTTTAAGTACAGCCGAAATATCAGTATCTTCCTGATAATCTTCATCGACCTCTTTACAAATCACCTGCCCGACAATCACACGCTCACCGTTAAAAGTCATGGTCGGAGAACCATAAAGTTCCCATCCTAAGTTTAGGGCTTTAGTGACTCTAGCGCAAAATTCCGAATCATCAGGTCCAGTGAGATAGCGATAAAGTTTCATGGTATATTTCGCAATAAATAATTTAAGTATAAACACAAATTTCTTTTGATTTTTAAACCTCATCACAAGATTGCGACATTTTTAGGCCACCACCTCAATAAATACTCGTATAATTTTGACATTAACGAAAACATAAAATGGACGGAACAAACGTCCAAATGAGGAAAGGAAATGCGCCTAAATAAAGATACGGTATTGTGTATGTCACTTGCAGCCAAACCCAGCAACTTTGGCACACGATTTCATAACTATCTTTATGAAGCATTGGGTTTAAATTATCTTTATAAAGCGTTTGCACCCACAGATTTGACCCAAGCGATTGCGGGAGTTCGAGGTTTACCTGTGCGCGGCTGTGCGATTTCGATGCCGTACAAAGAACAAGTGATTGCATTGGTCGATGAGCTAGATGCATCTGCACAGGCGATTCAGTCGGTGAATACTATTGTAAATAGCGACGGTGTATTAAAAGCTTATAATACGGATTATATTGCAATCGCTAAACTTATTGAAAAATATAAAATTTCTTCAAATACAAAATTTATTTTAAAAGGCAGTGGCGGGATGGCAAAAGCAGTGGCTTTTGCACTGAAAAATGCAGGCTTTAAAAATGGAACAGTCTGGGCAAAAAACCAGACCGCAGGGCAGGCATTGGCTCAGTCTTGTTGTTTTGCATGGACAGCCGATGCACCTCATAGTGATGCTGAATTGTTGATTAATGCCACACCTGTTGGTATGCAAGGCACAGCATTTTCCAATGATTTAGCCTTTTCAGAACAGATGATTCAATCGGCAAGCATCATTTTTGATGTGGTGGCCTTACCTGCCGATACCCCAATGATTCTCAAAGCAAAATCTTTACAAAAGCAGGTCATTCAAGGCTCGGAAGTATTTGCATTGCAAGCCTTGGAACAATTTTATCTATATACGGGTGTGTATCCATCGCAAGAGGTATTTCAGGCTGCTGCAACATTCTCTAGAGCAGGATAATTATTCCGTTTCATCGACCTTTTGAGTTTGAATGAGCTGATCACATTCTCGGCACTCTAGCAACATCCCTAACTTTTCATTTCGCCCTTGCATGGTTGTCACCCAAGGGCGATTTTGCCAAGGGGGCGTGTGACGGACATGCTGCGTGTGTCCACAGGCCAATTCTGCGACCCAATGTTGTTCTTCATCTTGATGAAACCCAATGATGGCTTGCTGCATAGTGTTCTCTTTTATTCTATTGAAAATAATCCAATCGTCTTTACTGAAATTCCGAAGAAGACAAATGTAATCTTCGTTATACTTTTGAACATCAGAAAAAAGCTAGAGCAAAATATTATGCGCGTACTTGTGGTGATGGATCCAATTGAAAAGGTCAATTTGAAAAAAGACTCGACCATGGCAATGTTGTGGGCAGCAAGTCGCCGTGGACATGAATTAGGCTATGCATTACAGCAAGATTTATATATTGATCAAGGCAAAGCTTACGGTCTGATTTCTCCTTTAAACGTCTTTGAAGATTACAACCATTATTACGAGTTAGGCGAAAAGAAAAAAGAATCTCTTGCGGCTTATGACGTTGTTTTAATGCGTAAAGATCCGCCATTTGACATGAACTTTGTCTACACCACTTATGTGCTAGAACAAGCAGAAAAAGAAGGTGCATGGATTATTAACAAGCCGCAATCCTTACGTGACTGTAATGAAAAGCTATTTGCGACACAGTTCCCACAGCTTCAGGTTCCAACATTGGTGACATCACAGCAAAGTCTGATTCGTGAATTTATCAAAGAATATGGCGATGTGATTGTCAAACCGCTAGATGGTATGGGCGGCATGGGCATTTTCCGTTTATATCAAGATGGTGTGAATATTGGTTCAACCTTGGAAATGCTGACCGAGTTAGGCACGCGTCCAATCATGGCACAGCGTTATATTCCAGAAATTGTCGACGGCGATAAACGGATTTTGATGATTAATGGTGAGCCTGTACCGTACTGTTTGGCACGTATTCCACAAAATGGCGAAGTACGTGGTAACTTGGCTGCGGGTGGTTTAGGCGAGGCACGTCCACTGACTGAAAATGATTTACGCATTGCCAAAGAAATTGGGCCATTTTTACGTGAAAAAGGTCTGGTGTTTGTTGGCTTAGATGTGATTGGTCATTATGTGACTGAAATCAATGTCACGAGCCCGACTTGTATTCGTGAAATTGATACACAATATGGCACATCTATTGCCGATACCTTATTCGATGTGCTAGAACAGGGTAAAGCGAACTGAGCAGATGACTCTCATGCAGTGGAATATTGCTAAAATTAAAAAAGTAATTCAGGACGAGCGCACACAACAAGCGCTCGCTGAATTAAAACGAATGGCTCAACAGCAACCCAAACAGTTGTTGCGTGATAGCCTGACGCTGTTTAGTGAAGCCAAGTGTTTTGATCGTCATAGTTTAATTGGCAACCCTGTATTAAACACATTGGGATTGCATCAGTTTCGTGTTAGAAAAGCGGCAGAACTGGCACAAAAACGCCGTGCAAAATTAGCATCATGTTTAACTGCTGAAGATGTCGCACAATTTCAAAAAAATGGATTCATTTTAAAAGAAAATTATTTACCGACAGATGAATTTGAACAACTCAAACAAGAGTTACTGACTACCGCACTGGAAACTCGGGAAACCTTGCAGGGCGATACCGTGACACGTCGTATGGCACTTGATGAACAGGTGCTTGCTCAGCTGCCTGTTACACGCAAACTATTGCATGGTGCAGCATGGCAATCCTTGTTGAATTATGTGGGAAGTTATAAAGCGCAGCCCATGTACTATGTTCAGGTTATTTTTTCACATGTGTGCAAGGCAAACCCCGATCCGCAGACCAATTTGCATAGCGATACTTTTCACCCTAGTGCCAAAGCATGGTTGTTTTTAACTGATGTAGCCGAAGAGGATGGGCCATTTGTTTATGCGCCCGGGTCACATGTGGTCAATGAAAAACGCCTTGCATGGGAACATGAAAAAGCATTGTCAATGAAGAATGAGAGCGATGTACTTACCCGTCGGGGATCTTTTCGGATTCAGGAAAATGAATTTGATGCTTTAGGATATGAAAAGCCCAAGGCGTTTGCGGTTAAAGCAAATACGTTGGTGGTTGCCGATACTTATGGGTTTCATGCGCGGGGGCAAAGTTCACACCCTTCAACACGTATCGAACTTTGGGCATACGCACGTCGTAATCCATTTTTTCCGTGGACAGGATTAGACGCCTTGAGTCTGCCGTGGGTGAAGTATCGTCTGGTTCCGTTGTATTGGAAAGGGCTCGATTTTTTAGAACAAAAGTATCAGCGTTCGAACCCTTGGAGATCAGTTGGTAAAAAATACGCGACAGATCCTGCGGTAATTCAGACAAAATAATGGTGTAAAAAGCATTGAACAGGTAGATTTTTCAAGGAATTGTGCTCGAAATCATTTTCTTGAATCAATATTTGTTTAAATGACGTGAAAACCATTCACGTGAATGTGACTTTATGATTAAAATAACCCTTGAAATGAAAATAGCGTAGCGCATTGAAGTATAGACAGTGACTCATTCTCAATCTCAGAAAACTAAACATATTTTATTGATGGCAGCAGGTACAGGCGGGCATGTTTTTCCTGCATTGGCTGTTGCGAAACTATTGCAGCAACAAGGGCATCGTGTGTCTTGGCTCGCAACGCCAAATGGCATGGAAAACCGTTTATTACAAAACCAAAATATTCCAATTTATCAAATTGACATTCAGGGTGTGCGAGGCAATGGAGTTGTTCGTAAACTTGTCGCACCATTCAAAATTTTAAAAGCCACTTTAAGTGCGATTCAGTATATGAAACAACAACAGGTTGATGTTGTTGCTGGCTTTGGTGGCTATGTTGCAGGCCCAGGTGGTTTGGCTGCACGCGCGCTGGGTATTCCGATTCTTATTCATGAACAAAATGCAGTAGCAGGATTTACCAATTTACAATTGGCTCGAATTGCCCAAAAAATTTGTCAGGCATTTCCCAATACGTTTCCTGCAAGCGATAAAGTCGTCACAACAGGTAACCCTGTACGCAGGGAAATTAGCGAAATTCTAAGCCCTGCATGGCGTTATCAACAACGCCAACAAGCCAATGCACCCTTGCAAGTCCTGATTGTTGGTGGTTCTTTGGGGGCGAAAGCACTCAATGAACATTTACCTGCGGCATTAAAAGCGCTCAATACGCCACTGAATATTGTGCATCAATGCGGTCAGCAACAACTGGCTGAAACACAGGCACGTTATGTTGGTGCACCAGAAACATTACAGGCGCAGGTTGTGCCTTTTATTGAAGATATGGCACAGGCCTATAGTAATGCTGATTTAATTATTTGCCGTGCGGGTGCACTGACGGTTACAGAAGTCGCAACCGCAGGCGTCGCTGCTGTTTTTATTCCGCTTCCTTCGGCAGTGGATGATCATCAAACAGCAAATGCACGTTTTTTAGAAAATGTGGGCGCTGCCAAAATTTGCCAGCAGTCAACGATTACCCCAGAGTCTTTGCATACGTTATTAACGCCACTCATGAATCGTCAATTGCTTTCAGAAATGGCCGTTAAAGCACGTCAGCATGCCCAAACAGAAGCCACTCAACATGTGGTTAATTTAATTCAAGCATTATAAGTTAGAGTATTGTATGTCACCGACAACCCCTGCCGACCAAGCCAAAAAACTGATTAAAATCCCTGAAATGCGCCGTATTAAACATATTCACTTTGTGGGAATTGGTGGCGCAGGGATGTGTGGCATTGCAGAAGTGTTAAAGAATCAGGGTTATAAAGTTTCTGGTTCAGATATTAAAGCCTCTAAAACCACAGTACATTTAGAAGAAAAAGGCATTAAAGTCTATATCGGGCATAGCGAAGCCAATATTGAAGGGGCAAATGTTATTGTGGTTTCGACTGCAATTGACCATGCAAACCCCGAAGTAAAAGCGGCTTTGGAAAAACGTATTCCTGTTGTTCGTCGTGCAGAAATGTTAGGTGAATTAATGCGTTACCGCCACGGGATTGCGGTTGCAGGCACACATGGTAAAACGACGACGACAAGCTTACTGACCACTATGTTGGCAGAGGAAAACCTTGATCCAACTTATGTGATTGGTGGGTTACTGAACCGTACAGGGGTAAATGCGGCATTAGGTGCGAGTCGTTATATCATTGCTGAAGCCGATGAATCAGATGCGTCATTCTTATTTTTACAACCGATGGCAGCGATTATTACCAATGTCGATGCTGACCATATGGACACCTATGAAGGTAGTTTTGATAAATTAAAAGACACCTTTATTGAGTTTATTCATAATTTGCCTTTCTATGGTTTAGCGGTTGTGTGTGGTGACGATGCCAATATTCGTGAAATCATGCCACGTTTTGGTCGTCCAACTTTGACGTATGGTTTTCAGGAAGATAACGACATTCGTGCGGTAGATGTAGAACAAGATGGTATGCGTTCACATTTCACTGTGCTTCGTAAAGGACGTGAACCATTACGCTTAACCATCAACCAACCAGGGTTACACAATGTGCTTAACGCGTTGGCAGCCATCGGTATTGCAACTGATGAAGGTGTATCGGATGATGCAATTAGCCGAGCACTAGAAGGCTTTAGCGGTGTAGGTCGTCGTTTCCAAGTGCAAGGTGAATTTCCACTTGAAGATGGCAATGTCAAACTGGTCGATGACTACGGGCATCATCCAAAAGAAGTCGAAGCAACGATTAAAGCCGCACGTCAAAGCCATCCAGACCGCCGTTTGGTCATGATGTTCCAGCCACACCGTTTTACACGAACCCGTGACTGTTTCGATGACTTCATTGAAGTACTTTCTCAAGTCGATCAACTTCTGTTACTCGAAGTTTATCCAGCAGGCGAAAAACCAATTGTAGGGGCTGATAGTCGTTCACTGGCACGTAGTATTCGTTTGCGTGGCGCTGTTGATCCTATTCTAATTGACCCTGTAGAAGGGAATTTGGAAAACGTGATTCGACAAGTATTACAACCGAATGACTTGTTATTAACACAAGGTGCAGGTAACGTTGGTGCAATTTCAGTCGAATTGGCTCAAAAACAATTATTTTTAAAATAATTGTTTAAAATGTCATGGTTCAAAAGTAATTAGATCAATTCAAGGATAAAAAACGTGTCAGAAGCGTCAAAATTCGGCAAGGTAGCAGTGTTGTTCGGTGGCCGTTCAGCAGAGCGTGAAGTTTCTCTAGATAGTGGTCATGCAGTCCTTGACGCATTATTGCGTTCAGGGGTAAATGCTGAAGGCTTTGATCCACAAACGCGTAGCGTGACAGAGTTAGTAGGCTTTGATCGCGCCTTTATTGTGCTTCATGGACGTGGTGGTGAAGATGGGCAAATTCAGGGTGTGCTAGAGTGGTTGAATATCCCCTATACAGGTACGGGTGTTCAAGGCTCTGCGATTGGTATGGATAAAGTCAAAACCAAGCAAATTTGGCAAGGCAGTGACTTACCAACAGCGCCATATCGAATTTTGAACAAAGACACCAATCTGGATGAAGTAATTGATCAGCTTGGATTACCTGTGATTATCAAGCCAGTCCACGAAGGCTCAAGTATTGGCATGAGCAAAGTTGAGCATAAAGAAGACTTTGCCGCAGCGATTGCCAAAGCAACGCAGCATGATGCTGTGGTGATGGCAGAAAAATGGATTACAGGTCGTGAATTTACCATTGTGGTCTTAAATGGTCAGGCACTTCCAGTGATTCGTCTTGCGCCTCCTAAAGACGTTGCGTTTTATGACTATGAAGCAAAATATCAACGTAATGATGTCGAATACGGTATTCCTTGTGGTTTAACTGAAGAAGAAGAGAAACAGTTACAACAACTGACGCTACGTGCATTTCAGGCTGTTGGTGCAAAAGGCTGGGGACGTATTGATGCCATGCAGGATGAACAAGGCAACTTCTGGTTACTTGAAGTCAATACTGTACCAGGTATGACGAGTCATTCTCTGGTACCGAAAGCAGCCCAAGCAATAGGTTATGATTTTGACGCGCTCTGTGTCGCTATTCTTGAACAAACATTAACGGAAACGGCTCGCTAATTTATGGCGCAACTACCTGCTTCAATGCGTCGCAAACGTGCGGCTGTCACTTCGATTCATGAAAAACCTCCTACACGTTCAGAAAAAGTGCTGAATGTGGGAGGCTGGTTATTGTTAATAATTGCAACAATTGTATTCATTGCCGGTATTTATGGGTTATATAAAGTCATCACGGATGCACGTGTAGCAGACCTTGAGGTGGTTGGAACAGATACACCTGTTGAAACACAGCAAGTTATGGCTGAGGTGAAACCTGTTATTCAAAGTAATTATTTTACTTCTGATTTAGAGCAAATCCGAGATCAGGCTTTGAAGGTTTCATGGGTAGAGCGTGTGGTTGTTTCACGGGCATGGCCAAATGCAATACGGGTACGTGTTATTCCTCGTCATGCCATTGCACGTTGGGGAACAGGGCGTTTACTGAGTGATAATGGTGAAGTATTTAGTGAAGCAGTTATGCAATCACATACTGATTTGCCACTATTGCACGGACCGATTAGTCAGGCACAACTGATGATGCGCCGATATAACGAAATTAATCAGTTATTTCAGCCATTTAATCTGCATTTAAAAGAATTGTATCTGACAGAACGCATGACATGGTTTATGCAGTTCGACGCAGGGTTGCGTGTGATTGTTGATCAGGATCAAACCATGAGTAAGCTTCAGCACTTAAGTAGCTTGGCTGCTCGTGATTTACAACCTGTTTGGTCACAAATCGTGACCATTGATCTACGTTACCGTAATGGGTTGGCAATTCAGTGGAAAGGTGCTGCGCCTGTATCACATGGTCAATTTGTTGTAACTAATAATGAGCCAAGCATTGCAGGGAAAGCCCCGAAAACGCCATAATATATGGCTTTATGAAAACAGGCGTTAAGCCATAATTAAATTAGATGATGAATGGTAATTGATAATGAGTGAAGCTGTTCCCTCAGTTGTAGCAATAGACATCGGGACACATAAAGTTTCAGTCTTGATTGGTAAAGTGCATGCTCCTGATAATATTCAGGTTGTTGGTATGGCGACCGCCCGAAATCGGGGGATGAACAAAGGAAAAATTGTTAATCTGGATAAAGTCATTTCAGCCATTAAAAATGCCGTTTCAGAAGCAGAAAATATGGCGGAATGTCGTGTTCATTCGGCATGGGTGTCTATTCCAAGTACAGATTTAAAAAGTTTCTATGCTGCCGGAAGAACACCGATTGCAAATACTGAGCAGATGATTACGACCAATGAGGTTGTGCGCGCATTAGAACTTGCAAAAGCGAGTCATATCACGCCAGATCATTATCTGATTAGTGCTGTCCCACTCGGATTTGAACTGGACAATACTCAGCAATGGGTAACAAATCCGATCAATATGGCTGCACATAGCATGACAGGGCATTATCAATTGATGATGTTACCGATCAGCACCATGCAAAATCTGGATCGTGCCATGAAAGGCGCCAATATTGGCGTTGAACGGATGGTGGTTTCATGTCTGGCAACCGCAGAAGCAAGCCTGTTGCAGGACGAAAAAGATTATGGTGTGTGCTTGGTTGATATCGGTGCGGGAACAACCAATGTTGCGGTCTATTTAGATGGTCGTCTGGCACTGTCTAAAACCTATACGGTTGGTGGTGAGCATGTAACGCGAGATATTGCGGCAGTCTTGCAAACCACAACCGATGAAGCGGAACGTATTAAAATTTTACATGGTTGTGTCGACTTACATGTGGTTAAACCAGATCACATGATTAATGTACAAGGTATTGAAGGCCCACAAACCATTAGTCGAATTGAACTCAGTGAAATTATTATTGCGCGTTATGAAGAAATTTTCAGAACGATTCTGCATGATTTAGAGCAAACAGGCGCAATTCATGGCTTATATCACGGTGTGGTTTTAACGGGTGATGTTTGTCAAATTGAAGGAATGGTCAGTTTCGTCCGTCGTATACTGGGCGTTTCGGCACATCTTGGAAATCCTCCTTTACAAGTGACAGCAGATGATGCACATTTAGCAGCATTAAGACGTTCACAATATGCAACAGCAGCAGGTTTGTTGATGTATAGTCAGGGAGAGACACCAGATGCAATTGAAGTTGCAGAGGTGCATCGAGACAGAAATGTAATGTCACGATTGAAAAACGGTTGGAATTCCTTGAACAATAAACTGAAATCAATTTTCTAGGTTTGTTTAAGTTATGAATATTGTTGGGATGTTGTAAGCAGAAAGCTCTATACTTGACAAAGATAGCTGATGCACAGCATCCTAAAAATTGTACTTTTTTTATATTGGCGTTGTAGGCAGTATACGGGCTCAAGTGACTGCCAATAAGCATTAGGAACACTAAAGGTCATGGCCTCATTTGAATTTTTAGACGAAGAACAAACCGATGGTAACGGCCAAGCCCGTTTCACTGTATTTGGTGTGGGTGGTGGTGGCGGTAATGCCGTACAGCACATGGTTCAATCAGACATTAAAGGTGTAAAATTTGTTTGTGCAAACACAGACAAACAAGCACTTGATCGCATGAATGCGCCTTTTAAAATTCAGCTTGGCGAACAAAGCACACGTGGTTTGGGTGCTGGTGCGAATCCTGAAGTGGGACAAATTGCGGCAGAAGAAAGCCGTGAGCAAATCCGTCAGCACCTAGAAGGTGCAGATATGGTGTTTGTAACAGCTGGTATGGGCGGTGGTACAGGAACTGGTGCAGCACCAGTTGTTGCAGAAGTTGCCAAAGAAATGGGGTTATTAACCGTTGGGGTTGTAACGACACCATTTAACTTTGAAGGCCGTCGCCGTCAAAAATCTGCTGAAAAAGGCATTGAAGCATTAGAACAATTTGTTGATTCATTGATCATCATTCCAAATGAGCGCTTGCTCAATGTGTATGGTGATATCTCTATGCAAGATGCTTACCGTAAAGCAGATGATGTTCTATTAAATGCGGTACGTAGTATTTTTGATTTGGTTGTACGTCCAGGGCACATTAACCTTGACTTTGCCGATTTGAAAACTGCAATGAGTACACGTGGCTATGCCATGATGGGTGAGGGTAAAAGCTCTGGCCCAGAACGTGCAGAAGAAGCAGCACGTTTAGCGATTCGTAGTCCATTGCTTGATAATGTAAATATCATGAATGCCAAAGGGGTATTGATTAATATCACTGGTGGTAATGATGTGACATTACGTGAAACACAAATTATTACTGATGTTGTTAATCAGATTGTCGATCTGGATGAAGGTGAAGTCTTCTTTGGTACGGTATTTGACCCAGACGCACGTGATGAAATTCGAGTCACTGTAATAGCGACTGGTCTAACACGTAACTCAAATAATCATGATGCGCGTCGAAAAGCTGCTGCGGTACAAGCGACAATCGCTGCCTCTCAAGGCGCTCAGGTCAGTGCCGAGGATGATGATGTTCCTGCGATTCAGCGTCAAAATCAACCAGAAGCGATGGCTGTGCCGAATGCTTCAACGACCACAAGTTCAGGTCGTCCAAGTCCAATGAGTATTCAAGATTATCTGAAAAAACAACAAAGTAAGTAAATATTGAAAAAACCAATGGGCATTATTGGAAAAGGCAGGGGGAATTAACCTGCCTTTTTTGTTTTTTATCAATGATTAAATGTGCTAATCTTTAGCGGTTTGAAAAGGTAGAAGACAGTCCAGATGTTGAAGCAACGTACTCTAAAGCGTGTTGTTAAAGCCAGCGGTATTGGCTTGCACAGCGGGCAAAAAGTCATGATTAACTTTGTGCCCCATACGGTTGATTCAGGGATTGTTTTCCGTCGTATTGATTTAAATCCGCCTGTAGATTTGCCAGCGGATGCAATGTTGATTCAAGAAGCATTCATGTGTTCAAATTTAGTACAAAAAGATGTAAAAGTCGGTACAATTGAACACGTGATGAGTGCAATTGCGGCATTGGGAATTGATAACCTGATTGTTGAAGTATCGGCATCGGAAGTCCCGATTATGGACGGTAGTGCGGGGCCATTTATTTATTTATTGATGCAGGGCGGTTTGGTTGAACAAGACGCACCTAAAAAATTTATTAAAATTCTAAAACCAGTAGAAGCTCAAATTGCCGATAAACGCGCGGCTTTTTCACCACATAATGGTTTCCAGTTAAACTTTACTATCGACTTTGATCATCCTGCTTTTGCCAAAGAATATCAGTCAGCAACCATCGATTTTTCTACAGAAATTTTTGTATATGAAGTCAGTGACGCGCGTACTTTTGGTTTTATGAAAGACCTCGATTATTTAAAGGCTAATAATCTGGCTTTGGGTGCGAGTCTTGAAAATGCCATCGGTGTGGATGACACGGGTGTGGTCAATGAAGAAGGGCTGCGCTATGACGATGAATTTGTACGTCATAAAATTTTAGATGCAGTTGGGGATTTGTATTTATTGGGGCATCAGGTGATTGCCAAGTTTGATGCATATAAATCTGGACATGCGCTAAATAATCAATTGCTTCATCAAGTTAAGGATGACCCAAGTAGTTATGAAATTGTAACATTTGATGACATCACTCAATGTCCAATTCCGTACGTTAGTGTTCGCTAATGCCTTTAAATTTAAGATAACTTTTAAAATTGCTCTAGGTAATATGTGACTGATATCACGTTGTTATGCTATAACATATGAGATTAAAAATAGTACTGTTACTTTATAACGCTTGCCAAACGGAGCATAGCTTGGCTAAGCTTAGGGTCGTTTATAAACTCAGCTGCATTTTGTAACATTTGTTGCGTTTCAACAGGTAATGTTGGGGATTCTTGAACAATTGCAACGGGACGTTTTTCGACACGAAGACGTACCTGAATCTTTTGTAGATCCTTAAACTCTGGAAGTAACATGAGCTGAGCAACATAGTGTTGTTGTAAATAACCGAGCTGACTAATCATGGCCTGATTTTCGCCCGTTACAATAAGAACACCATGTTGATAACAAGCCACCTGCCAGTTTTCTGGTTGCGGTAAAACAGGCTGTACTCTTTGGGTTAATTTTTGCCAATAGGCAACTTGTTGCACAAGCTGATTTAAATGCCCTGTTTTAACGTGCTTTTGTTTAGATTGAAAAATGTTGGTTGGCTGAAACATAACTTATTCCTATCTTGCTTATTTTATCTTAGGGATGAAATTTCATTGATACAAGAGTAAAGATCGGTTTAAATTTTTAGATGCATTTTTAGAGGTTTTTCATGCGACGTATTTTATTGGCGTTATCGATGTTGGTTGCCACGCCCGTGGTTTTTGCGGATTTAATTGATACAACACCTTCTAGTTCTACAGACCAACTTGAAAAGTTGACCCGTACAATTTCTCAAGGGTCGTATAATAATGAAACAGTAGAAGAAAACGATGTTCCTACCACTCAAATGAGCGTTAAATTACGTCAAAAAACATCTAAATCAGCTGAATTTAATAATTCCTCCATTAGAAAGTATGCCGCCTCAAACTTTTCTTCATCTGTTGGCGGTGGCGTTATGTCATGGATGAAAGCTAATCCATTGCCAGATGTGGTTCGTGTGAGCTCTCAATATGGAACTCGTGTATTTGGCGGAAAATCAGAATATCATCCTGGTGTAGATCTGGCAGCGCCAAATGGTACGCCAATTTATGCAGCAGGATCAGGTGTGGTGACACGTTCAGGCTGGGTGAATGGCTATGGACAAATGATCGAAGTTAACCACGGTAATGGTTATATCACGCGCTATGCACATGCCTCTCGTCTGTTGGTAAATGTAGGGGATCGTGTAACGCCGGGTGAAGAAATTGCAAAAGTGGGATGTACAGGTCGTTGTACTGGTGCACATTTGCATTTTGAAGTTGTGCAAGATGGTCAGCGTAAGAATCCAAGCACATATCTTGCAATGTTGCCATAATCTAAAAGTGAAACAGATATTTAGTTAAAAAACCTCTTCAAATTAAATATCTTTATAAAAATCGCCTTATATGGCGATTTTTTTATTTTATGCGTATAAAAAGTAAGCATTATTTCCTGTGGAAATGTAGATATGTAGTTATATTTAAAAGTAGCCATAACTTCTTACCCCTAAAACATGGTAAAAATAGCAGGTTGTTTATAAAGATTAAGGAAAGGTGGAACATGGCGTATTATGGTGATTCTGACGCACAAGAAACCCTAGAATGGGAAGATGCTTTTGATTCAGTTCTACAACATATGGGAACAGAACGTGCGGCATTTTTATTAGAAAAACTTTATCAACGCGCCATTGCAAAACATGTGCCTATTCAGCGTCTAAATACGCCATATCTCAACACCATCTCTGTACAAGAAGAGCCAGCGATGCCTGGTGATCAAGATATGGAACGACGTATTCGTGCGCTCATTCGCTGGAATGCTTTGGCGATGGTATTACGTGCGAATAAAACAGGTGATGACTTAGGTGGTCACTTGGCAAGTTTTGCATCAAGTGCAACATTGTATGATGTCGGCTTTAACCATTTCTTCCGTGGCGCAAATGATCACTTCGGTGGTGATATGCTGTATATCCAAGGGCATTGTGCACCGGGTATTTATGCACGTTCATTTTTAGAAGGCCGTTTAACTGAAGATCAGTTAAGTAATTTCCGTAGAGAAGTGGGCGGAAATGGTTTACCAAGTTATCCGCATCCATATTTGATGCCTGATTATTGGCAGTTCCCAACAGTTTCAATGGGACTTGGGCCAATCATGTCGATTTATCAAGCGCACATTCAAAAATATTTAATGAATCGTGGTTTGATTAAAGAAGAAGACCGTAAAGTCTGGGCATTCCTTGGCGATGGTGAGATGGATGAGCCAGAAAGCTTAGGGGCAATTTCACTTGCGGGTCGTGAAAAACTCGACAACCTTGTTTGGGTGGTGAACTGTAACTTACAACGTCTAGATGGTCCTGTACGTGGTAACGGTAAAATTATTCAAGAATTAGAATCAATTTTCCGTGGTGCAGGCTGGCGTGTTATTAAAGTGGTATGGGGTCGTCATTGGGATCCACTACTTGCAAAAGACACATCAGGCGCATTAAAAGCACGTATGGAAGAAGCGGTTGATGGTGATTACCAACGCTATCAAGTAAAAGGTGGTGGTTATACCCGTGAGCATTTCTTTGGTCAATATCCTGAATCTGAAGAATTGGTTAAAGGTTTGAGCGATGAAGATATTGAAGCGCTGAACCGTGGTGGTCATGACCCGTACAAAGTTTATGCAGCGTATGCAGCCGCAACACAAAGCAATGGTCAACCAACCGTAATCTTGGCGAAAACAGTTAAAGGTTATGGCTTATCTGATGAAATTGAAGCGGTCAACAAAACGCATCAAATCAAAAAGATGCACGTTGAATCGTTAAAATATTTCCGTAACCGTTTCAACTTGCCATTTACTGATGAGCAGCTTGAAGAATTACCACTCTATCGTCCAAGCGAAAACTCTCCAGAAATGAAATACTTGAAGGGTCGTCGTGAGTCTTTAGGTGGTTATTTACCTGCACGTCGTAAAGACAGTGTGGCATTGGAAATTCCAGACCTTTCGGTATTTGATGGCGTATTAAAAGGCAGTGGCGGTAAAGAACAGTCAACCACAATGGTGTCTGTACGCTTGATCTCTGCACTTTTAAAAGAAAAAGCAATCAAAGACCGTGTTGTACCAATCGTGCCAGATGAAGCACGTACATTTGGTTTAGAAGGGATGTTCCGTCAGTTGGGGATCTATGCTGCGCATGGTCAAAAATATACCCCAGAAGACCAAGAACAGCTGATGAACTATCGTGAAGCTAAAGATGGTCACATGTTACAAGAAGGGATCAACGAAGCAGGTGCGATGAGTGCATGGGCTGCGTTGGCAACCAGTTATTCAACCAATAACTTGCCAATGATTCCAATGTACATGTACTACTCAATGTTTGGTTTCCAACGTATTGGTGATATTGCTTGGGCAGCAGGTGACTCACAAGCACAAGGTTTCTTGTTCGGTGCAACAGCAGGTCGTACAACCTTAAATGGTGAAGGTCTGCAGCATCAGGATGGTCACTCACATATCTTGGCAGGCACAATTCCGAACTGTGTGTCGTATGACCCATGTTTCGGCTATGAATTGGCTGTGATCATGCATGACGGTTTACAACGTATGTATGTTAACCAAGAGCGTGTGTTCTATTACTTAACCGTAATGAATGAAAACTATGAACAACCTGCAATGCCACAAGGTGTTGAAGAAGGCATTAAACGCGGTATGTATCTTCTAGATGAAGATGAAAAAGCTACTGTTCAGTTGTTGGGTTCAGGTGTGATTCTGCGTGAAGTGATCAAAGCGGCAAAAATCTTGCGTGATGAATACCAAATTCATTCAAATGTTTGGTCTGTCACCAGCTTCAACGAGCTTGCTCGTGATGGTATGGCATGTGAAGAATATAACCGCTTACATCCATTGGCTGAACAAACCAAAGAAGCGTGGGTATCTCAACAGCTTCGCGGTACAGACGGTATCGTGGTTTCTGCAACAGATCATATGCGTGCGTATAGCGAACAGATTCGTGGTTACTTACCTGACAACCGTCCGTTTGTTGCATTAGGTACAGATGGTTTTGGTCGTTCAGATACACGTGCAAACTTACGTAGCTACTTCGGTGTAGACGCAGCGCATATTGTTGTGGCAACGCTTAAAAAGCTTGCTGATGAAGGCGAAGTGGATGCACGTTTGGTGAAAGATGCAATTTCAACATTTGAAATTGATACTGACCGCCCTGTTGCATGGGCACCACAAGCGCATTCTGAAGTTCATGCTGTTGCAGCCTACCAAGAAACTGACTCAGGTGAGGAGAAGTAATCATGCAAATCAAAACACCTGATATTGGCGTTGATAAAGCAACTGTAGCCGAAATTTTGGTGAAAGTTGGCGATAGCATTGCTGAGAACGACAGTCTTGTTTTACTTGAGTCAGACAAAGCCTCTGTAGAAGTGCCAAGCACTTCAGCAGGTGTGGTTAAAAGTATTTTGGTAAAAGAAGGCGATAGCGTTGCTGAAGGTACAGTATTGATTGAACTTGAAGCTCAAGGCGCTGTAGCACCAGTAGAAACGGTTGCACAAGCTCCTGTTGCTGCTCAAGAAGCTCCTGCTGAAAAAGCAGAAGTGGCTGCACCTGTTGCTCAAGCTGCTGCACCTGCAACGGTTCAAGTAGTTGAAGTAAAAGTACCAGACATTGGCGTAGAAAAAGCACTCGTGGCTGAAATTTTGGTAAAAGTAGGCGATAGGATTGCTGAAAATGACAGTCTTGTGTTACTTGAGTCTGACAAAGCTTCTGTAGAAGTGCCAAGCACAGTGACGGGAACCGTTGAAAGCCTTGCAGTAAAAGAAGGCGATAGTGTCAAAGAAGGCGTTGTTTTAATTACTGTGAAAACAGCAGGCTCTTCTGCACCTGTAGCGGCAGCGCAAACAGTCGCTACAACTGCTCAACCTCAAAGCCCAGCACCAGTTGCAGCGCCAGCGGTACAGCCTGCGGGTGATGTTGAAATCACAATTCCTGATTTGGGGGTAGATAAAGCCCTTGTTTCAGAAATTTTGGTGAAAGTTGGTGACAAGGTTGATGTTGATCAAAGCCTCGTTGTTGTTGAATCAGACAAAGCCACTGTAGAAGTCCCAAGTACAGTTACAGGTGTGGTTAAAGCCATTCATTTACAAGCAGGTCAGCAAGTTTCACAAGGCGTTGCATTGGCAACTATTGCTGCGGAAGGGCAAGCTGCTCCTGCTGTCGCACAAGTTGCAACAACTGCACCAGCAGCAAAAGCAGAACCTGCAAAAGCTGTTGCGTCTGTTGAGGCAGCACCAGCACCTGTTGCAGATGTTCAAGGTGCAGATAAACTCACCAAAGAACAGCAAGCAGCAAATGCCAAAGTTTATGCAGGCCCAGCCGTGCGTAAATTGGCACGTGAGCTTGGTGTGATGTTGGCACAAGTGAATACCTCTGGTGAGCATGGACGTGTGATGAAAGAAGACGTCTACGCTTATGTGAAACAACGTCTCACAACACCTGTAGAAGCACCAAAAGCTGTTGCTGCACCAGTTGCATCGGGCTTACCGCCATTGCCTGATTTTAGTGCATTTGGTGGTGTGGAAACCAAGACATTGACTCGCTTGCAGCAAGTGTCTATTCCACAGTTGTCATTGAATAATTTTATTCCACAAGTGACCCAGTTTGACCTTGCAGATATTACTGAACTTGAAGCATGGCGTAATGATCTTAAAGGCAACTTTAAGAAAGAAGGCGTGAGCTTGACCATTATGGCATTCATCATTAAAGCAGTTGCGCACTTACTAAAAGAAGAGCGCGAATTTGCAGGACATTTGTCTGATGATGGTAAAACAGTCTTGTTGCGTAACGAAATCCATATGGGGATTGCAGTTGCAACACCAGATGGTTTAACTGTTCCAGTACTACGTAACCCAGATCAAAAAACCATTAAGCAAATTGCGGTTGAGTTGGGTGTCTTGGGTCAAAAAGCACGTGACAAGAAACTTTCTCCAAAAGACTTGCAAGGTGCAAACTTCACCATTTCAAGTCTTGGTGCAATCGGTGGTACAGCATTCACGCCATTGGTGAATTGGCCACAAGTTGCGATTTTGGGTATTTCACCTGCAACAATGCAACCTGTATGGAACGGTAAAGACTTCGATCCACGCTTAATGTTGCCATTGTCTTTATCTTATGATCATCGTGTGATTAATGGTGCAGATGCAGCGCGCTTTACCAATAAGTTGACTAAACTGTTAAAAGATATTCGTAGCTTGTTATTGTAATTTTTACATTTCAAACGCTTGAAAACCTCGCTACGGCGGGGTTTTTTAATGCAAAAAATAAATTTGAAAAATCAAAATAGATTTGTATAATTGTTGAACACTTCATTGGGGAGTAGCCGCTATTTACGCAAGTAAATAGATGATGGTCAACATACTTGTTCACCCGAACATGGCCTTCATAGCAAAGAACTAAATGAGCTTTTCAAAAAGCTTTCTTTTGTTGGCAAGACCTTTGATTTATCACTCCGTAGATTTTGGCTAGCAGGAGAGATGAGTCATTGGTAAATATGCTAGCCAGAGAAAACCCACATGATCGCCTTCTTTTTCTCCCTCGCTGCTGTTTTCGTCTCAGAAATTGGCGACAAAACACAGTTACTCGCACTCCTTCTTGCTGCACGATTTCGTAAACCAATTCCAATTTTAATTGCAATTTTGGCTGCAACAACACTCAACCACGGTTTATCGGCTGTGCTTGGACAATGGCTTACAACAGTTTTAAACCCTGATGTCATGATCTGGATTTTAGCAATTGGCTTTATTGGCATGGCAATTTGGATGCTTATTCCAGATTCGATTGATGAAGAAGAAGACAGTATTGCAAAATGGCAGCGTTTTGGCGTATTTGGTGCAACGTTTATCCTATTCTTCTTGGCGGAAATTGGCGACAAAACTCAAATTGCGACAGTAGCACTTGCCGCACGTTTTGATAATGTTTTGTTGGTGATGTTGGGTACAACAGTGGGAATGATGCTGGCAGATGGACCTGCCGTGTTTATTGGTAATAAATTGGCGGATAAACTTCCGATTTCCCTCATTCATAAAATTGGTGCCTTTATCTTCCTTGCTGTTGGTGTTGCAACATTGGCGCAGCATTATTGGTAAGGTTTCCTTGGGTTATCTAAAATAATTGTACTGGGCTGCTAACAATGGGGTGAATTGATTGTTCCGCAACATTTTGAGCAGCCCTTTAACTTATATTCTTAAATATTTGATCATTAAAAGAGAAAAAATAGAATTTGTGGATTGTATCTTTACTGAAATCCCTATAATTTATAAGAGATAATAATTTATTCAATTTTTTGGGGTTGGGGAAGATGTTTGAACGTACAACATCGCAGGTTCTTTATGACGATGGTTCGCATAAATGTATTCGATTTACGAGTCTAGTAAAGGGAGAAGGAGTTCAGGCCAATCAGTTTTTGATTATTGATCATGAGCGCGCAGCAGTATTAGATCCGGGTGGGGATTTGACCTATGTTCCACTCACTATGGAATTAAATAAATATACAAAACTGAAAAATTTAGACTTTGTCATGGCATCCCATCAAGATCCTGACATTATTACATCCATGCCACGTTGGTTGGTTTATACCGATGCCAAAATTGTTGCATCAAAACTATGGGCACGTTTCCTACCACATTTGAGTTCATCATTTATGAGTGACCGAATGAAGGGGAACTGGGAAGATCGTTTGATTGAGCTCCCAGATCAGGGACAACGCCTACGTGTAGGTTTAAATGATTTACTGGCAATTCCTGCGCACTTTTTGCATTCTGTGGGGAATTTTCAGTTTTATGATCCAATCGCAAAAATTTTATTTTCAGGCGATATGGGCGCATCGATGGTTGATGATGCAGATTTACCTATTACAGACTTCAATGACCATATTCCAAAAATGAAAGGCTTCCACCAGCGTTACATGGGAAGTAATAAAGTGATTCGTTTATGGGTCAATATGGTGCGTGAGTTAGACATCGACATGATTGTTCCGCAACATGGTACTGCTTTTATTGGTAAGACACAGGTCAATCAGTTCCTTGAGTGGGTAGAGCAGTTACAATGCGGTATTGACTTGATGAATGAGCGAATTTTTAGCGTTCCTGTTTAACTGATCCATTATTGTTAAATTCTTTTAAATCTGCAAAAACGAATTTTATTTGCTTTTTTGCAGATTTTCATTTCGATGAACATGCAATTTTATAAAAAATTTGTTTATAATAGCCCACGGAATTTACCAGCGAGATTGTTATGTTGACCATCGTTCAAGAAGCGTTAACCTTCGATGATGTCTTATTAGTCCCTGCCTATTCTACTGTTCTCCCTAAAGATGTTTCACTTAAGTCACGTTTGACACGTGGCATTCAGTTAAATATTCCTCTAGTTTCTGCTGCCATGGATACGGTCACAGAGTCTCGTATGGCAATCGCCATGGCTCAAAACGGTGGTATTGGCATTCTTCATAAAAACATGGACATTGCTGCACAAGCTGCAGAAGTTCGCCGTGTGAAAAAATTTGAAGCAGGTATGGTGAAAGATCCAATTACGGTGACACCAAATACAACTGTACGTGAACTGCTTGCAATTACACAAGCAAACAACATCAGCGGTGTGCCTGTAGTTCTGGATGGGAAAGTAGTGGGTATTGTCACAGGTCGTGACACTCGTTTTGAAACCAATCTTGAACAGCCTGTAAGCAATATCATGACGCCTCAAGAGCGTTTGGTTACAGTAAAAGAAGGCGAGTCTAAAGAAAATATTCAGGCTTTACTTCAAAAACATCGCATTGAAAAAGTGCTTGTAGTCGATGATTACAACGTGCTCAAAGGTTTAATTACGGTAACTGATTTCCGTAAAGCTGAATCTTTCCCAAATAGCTGTAAAGATGACTTAGGTCGTTTACGCGTTGGTGCGGCAGTTGGAACTGGCGCTGAAACACCTGCACGTGTAGAAGCACTTGTTGAAGCTGGCGCAGACGTTATCGTTGTTGATACTGCACATGGTCACTCTGCTGGTGTGATTGAACGTGTACGTTGGGTAAAACAAAACTTCCCTCAAGTACAAGTGATCGGTGGAAACATTGCAACGGGTGATGCAGCATTGGCATTGCTTGATGCAGGTGCTGACGCAGTGAAAGTCGGAATTGGCCCTGGTTCAATTTGTACAACTCGTATTGTTGCAGGGATTGGTGTTCCACAAATTTCTGCAATTGATAACGTTGCAGCTGCATTGAAAGAACAGATTCCATTGATTGCAGATGGCGGTATCCGTTTCTCTGGCGATATGGCGAAAGCGATTGCTGCGGGTGCAAGCACGATCATGGTTGGTTCTTTGATGGCGGGTACAGAAGAAGCACCAGGTGAAGTTGAATTCTTCCAAGGTCGTTACTACAAGTCTTACCGTGGTATGGGATCATTGGGTGCGATGGCTGGTTCTTCAGGTTCTGCTGACCGTTATTTCCAAGATGCTAAAGCAGGTGCAGAGAAACTTGTACCAGAAGGGATTGAAGGTCGTGTACCTTACAAAGGCCCAATGAGTGCAATTGTTCACCAAATGATGGGTGGTTTACGTTCATCAATGGGTTATACAGGTTCTGCAACGGTTGAAGATCTTCGTCAAAATGCCAAATTTGTGAAAATTACTTCAGCAGGTATGAAAGAGTCTCACGTTCATGATGTCACAATTACCAAAGAAGCGCCTAACTATCGCGTTGGTTAATTGCATCATTTCGTAAAATCATGCGTAAAAAAGCCGTCAATTCATGACGGCTTTTTTGTTTTGGTGTAAAGTATTTCAAATTGTGAATAATATATGGTTTGAGCAATAACAAACCTTTAAGGCCAGTGAGAGAAGCATGAGTTATTTTGGCACAGATGGTATTCGTGGAAAATTTGGACAACTTCCAATTACGCCAGAATTTGCATTAAAGCTGGGGTTTGCGGCAGGAAAAGTACTTAAAAAACAAAATCCTGAACATAAACCTGTCGTTGTACTTGGTAAAGATACCCGATTGTCAGGGTATATCTTGGAAGCAGCTTTGCAGTCAGGTTTAAATGCAGCAGGTGTTTATGTTCATTTGCTTGGTCCTTTACCAACACCTGCAATTGCACATTTAACTCGTGCGTTACATGCAGATGCGGGAATTGTGATTTCGGCTTCGCATAATCCATTTTTTGATAACGGGATTAAATTTTTCTCTGATGAAGGGAAAAAGCTACCGAATGAGTTGCAAGAAGCGATTAATCAGGAACTTGAAAAAGATATTCTGATTGATAACCCAGCTCAGCTTGGAAAAAGCGTACGGGTGAAAGATGCCAATGGCCGTTACATTGAGTTCTGTAAATCAACTTTCCCATACCATTGTAGTTTACGTCATTTAAGAATTGTGGTGGACTGTGCTAATGGTGCGGCTTATAACGTTGGGCCTGCGGTGTTCCGTGAATTGGGCGCACGTGTCACAGCGATTTACAATGAACCGAATGGTTTGAATATCAATGAAAACTGTGGATCGACTCATCCTGAAAATCTACAAAAAGCGGTTATTGAACATAATGCCGATGTCGGGATTGCGTTCGATGGCGATGCTGACCGTGTGATGATGGTGGATCGCTATGGTAATTTGATTGATGGCGATTATATTTTATATATTTTGGCGACACAGGCAAAACAAAAACCGACAGGTATTGTGGGTACGGTCATGAGCAACATGGCGCTTGAATTGGCTTTAGAAAAAGCGAATATACCTTTTGTTCGTGCCAATGTTGGTGACCGCTATGTTTTACAAGCATTAGAAGATAATAATTGGGTCGTTGGTGGTGAACCTTCGGGACACATCTTAACCCTCGATAAGAGTACAACAGGTGATGCAATTATTTCTGCATTGCAAGTTTTAAGTGTAATGGTAGAACAAAATAAAGCCTTACACGAGTTGGTTGAAGGGTTCCATTTGTTCCCTCAGGTTTTGGTCAATGTTCGCCTAGAACAAATGATTGACCCGTTTGCAGTACCTGCATTGGTGCAATTGTTTGAACAAGCCGAGCAGCAACTTAAAGGAAGAGGTCGTCTATTAATTCGTAAATCGGGTACAGAACCGATGATTCGCGTGATGGTAGAGGGTGATCAACAGCAAGAGGTAACGGAGTTAGCAAACCGTTTGGCTGACGCAATTCGTCAACATGCTTAGGGGATACCCTGATGAAAGATGTGATTAAAGATTTAAGTGAACTGCGCATGAGTTATGAGCAGGGGGAATTACTTGAGTCTCAGGTAAAACAAAATCCGCATGAACAGTTTCTGGACTGGTTCAACTTTTCATTGGCTGCCAATTTACATGAGCCGTATGCCATGTCAGTTGCGACGGCTGATGTACAGGGGCGACCACATGTCCGAACACTATTGTTGCGTGGTGCAACAGAACAAGGTTATGATTTTTATACTAATTATGATAGCCAAAAAGGTTTGGATCTGGCGGAAAACCCTTATGCCGAACTGCTGTTCTATTGGCCAAGTTTAGAGCGTCAAGTGCGGATTCATGGACATGTCATCAAGATTTCACAAGATGAATCGACAAGTTATTATCATAAACGTCCACGTGATAGCCAAATTGCAGCACATATTAGTACACCACAAAGTGGTGTGATTGCCAGCCGAGAAGAATTGCAGCAGCGTTTCGCTCAGTTACAGGATCGGGTTCAAGCGCAAGCAGAGCTAGAAAAACCAGAGTTCTGGGGAGGTTATCGCTTGCAACCGACTGCCTATGAGTTCTGGCAAGGTCGTCCAAACCGTTTACATGACCGTCTGCACTATGAGAAGCAAGACGGGCAGTGGATTTTGCAGCGTTTAATGCCGTAAAAATGAAAAATATTCAAATTCAACAACGACCTTTTTTAACACGCCCTGAAAATTTTCAGGGCATGTTGCCTTTTATGGCAAATATCTTCGCACGTCGTGGCATTGCTTCTGAGCAAGATTTGCAGCTTAAACTACAGCATCTATTACCACCACATTTGAAAGGATTGGATCAGGCGGTTGAACTCATCAATCAGGCCATTGATCAGCAACAAAAAATTGTGATTGTGGGGGATTATGATGCCGATGGTGCAACCAGTACCGCACTCATGATTTTGGCTTTGCGGGACATGGGGGCAGATGTCGATTATTTGGTTCCTGACCGTTTTAAATATGGTTATGGACTAACGCCTCCAATTGCTGACCTTGTGCAAGAACGGTTTCAGCCAGCATTACTGATTACTGTTGATAATGGTATTTCGAGCCATGCGGGCGTTGCACAGGCACAGCAATATGGTATGAAAGTCATTGTGACCGATCATCACCTGACCACCAAAGATGCACCAGATGCCGACGCGATTGTGAACCCGAACCAACTGGGGTGTGATTTTCCCAGTAAAGCCTTGGCGGGTGTGGGCGTTGCTTTTTATGTGTTGGCACGTTTGTCATCGTTACGTCGTGGTGAAGGCAAGGCGAGTAGTCATTTGCCACAATATTTAGACCTTGTTGCTTTAGGCACTTATGCCGATGTTGCTGCATTAGATTATAACAACCGTATTTTAATTGATGCGGGGGTTAAGCGGATTCAACAGCAGCAAGCACGTAAAGGCATTTTGGCATTACTTGAGGTTTCAGGGCGAGAGGTGGCTGAGTTTAAGGCGCAGGATTTTGGTTTTGTTTTAGGCCCGCGCTTAAATGCGGCAGGTCGTATGGAAACCATGGAAATCGGAATTGAATGCTTACTTGCAGAAGATTACGCTACCGCCCATGCCATCGCACAACAATTACAGCAGCTTAATTTAGAGCGTCGACAGGTTGAGGCTGAAATTAAGCAAGATGCATTGCAAACCTTAGAGCAAATTCAGCTTGATGAAAATGAACTACCTGCTGCATTGGTTTTGCATGAACCACATTGGCATCAGGGGGTGATAGGTATTGTTGCAGGTCGTTTAAAAGAGCAATTTCATCGCCCAAGTATTGTTTTTGCAGCCGATGAAGATGGAATTCATTTAAAAGGTTCGGCACGTTCCATAGATGGCATTCATATTCGAGATGCAATTGAACATGTGGCACAGCAACATCCACATCTTGTTCGTTACTTTGGCGGACATGCAGCCGCGGCTGGTTTAACCATTGAGAAGCAACACTTTTCTGAATTTAAACACTGTCTTACTCAATATATTCAACATATGGATGCTGAGTTATTCCAAATGACGCTTTGGACAGATGGCGAATTACCTGTAGAGGCTTTTCAACTGACCACAGTAGATTTAATTGAGCAACATGGCCCGTGGGGACAAAAATTTCCAGCACCTGTGTTTGAAGGGTGGTTTACCGTTGGGGATTATCGTTGGCTCAAAGAAAAACATTTGAAACTCAACTTGTTGCTTGAAAATGGTCAAAGTGTTGATGCTATCGCCTTTAATGCAGCAGATCAGTTTGATTTTAATTCGATGATCGACAAAGTACATTTGGTGTATGAGTTAGACCGTAATATCTTTAATGGCACAACCCGTTTACAACTGCGTGTTGTACATTTAAAGCAATAAAAAACACTCTCGAAGGAGTGTTTTTTATATGAGCTGAGGTTTAGAAACGGTAAGCCGCACCCACAGTATAGGTATTGTAATCATCACCGAAACCAATACGACCATTTACACTGACGTTGTTGGTAAAGTATTTGTCGGCACGAATACCCCATTGATCCTGATTAATCGATTTATCTTTGGTGTAGTCTGCACCAAAACTTAATGTTTTATCGATGAAGTAGTCACCACCGACATAGTACTGTTTATTTTCTTTATCGCCAAACACGCCACGCGCTTCTAAGTTAACATCATGTTGACCGACTTGAGTGACATATTTTGCACGTAAGGTTGGATCTACACCGTTACTACCATGTTCTGTGTCATAACCCTGAGCACCGACAGCAACCAATAAACCTGGCGCAGGAAGATAACCGACTTCGGCACTATAAAGTGTGGTTTTTACTTTTGGATTATGGTCGTATCGAAATTCATTACGACCAACATCGGCGCCAATATAAAAATCAGAGTTTGGAATATAATAGCCTACACCACCACTATATTGAGTGTTTGTTGTGCCATCGTTGTCGCCATAATTGACATTGGCATGGACATTACTCGCACGGTCTAGAAATGCAGCTTCTTTTAGTGGCGCATTACGTGTCTGAACGGGATTAAAATAATAAGTACCATTTAGACCAAATTGACTGACACCATTCCCATGATCAGGGTCTAGATAGTTATAAGAACCACCAACTTCAGCTTGATATGCGTTTGCGACGCCTGTAAGGCTTAAACCTGTGAAAAGCACAGTTGCAAGAAGTGTTTTTTTCATAGAACCTTCCCTCCAAAAGTTATTCATTTTTTGTTACAAGTTTTAAGTCTAGAGAAAAAATTAAAAGGGTCAACGCTTGCTAAGTAACAGCTTTGTAATAATGTAAAATTGTGTAACATTTAAAATATAAGATGATGATTTATAATAGAAAGTTTAAATGTTTAGTTTTATTAAGTATGTAAATGGATTGTGAAAAATATTGAATTTTGTTTATTTTTTGAGTTGTTACAAAACATGTTTATGGGTTGCAATGCGATATTATTTGTATTAAGCGTGATTATTAAATAGTCATCATTCAGATTATTCGTATCTGTTGATGTTGTTTCATAGGTGATAAAGACCCGAATCAAGGCATATATATCCCCATTTCACTCTATGATAAAATAGCGAAGATTTTATTTTGCAAAGAGAACATTCACGTGGAAATTAATCCGTATCTAAACCAATTAAAAGACTTAACTGATCGTAGCCAAACACTACGGGGGTATCTTTGACTACGATCTGAAAAAAGAGCGTTTAGAAGAAGTTTTACGTGAATTAGAAGATCCTGCAATCTGGAATGACCAAAGTCGTGCACAGACGATGGCAAAAGAAAAAGGCGAGTTAGAAAATACGATTGGGGTATTGGATAGTCTTGCTGAACAGCTTGAAGATGCCAGAGCGATGTTGGATTTGGCTGTAGAAGCAGATGATGAAAGCCTATTAGATGATGTACAAGCCGAATTAACCACGGCTGAAGAAGCATTGGCAAAACTAGAATTCCGCCGTATGTTCAGTAACCCGATGGACCCGAACCCTTGCTATGTGGAAATTCAAGCAGGTTCAGGTGGTACAGAAGCACAGGATTGGGCATCGATGCTACTTCGAATGTACCTGCGCTGGATTGAACGCCATGGTTTTAAATTTGAACTAATGGAAGTTTCTGACGGTGATGTTGCAGGGATTAAATCTGCAACCATTCGTGTTGAAGGTGAATATGCTTATGGTTGGTTGCGTACCGAATCTGGTGTACACCGTTTAGTGCGTAAATCACCATTTGACAGTGGTAACCGTCGCCATACGTCATTCTCTGCGGTGTTTATTTCACCTGAAGTTGATGACAACATTGAAATTGATATTAACCCGTCGGATGTCCGTACAGATACCTATCGTGCATCAGGTGCAGGTGGTCAGCACATTAACAAAACCGACTCTGCGGTACGTTTAACGCATATTCCAACAGGAATTGTGGTGGCATGTCAGAACCAACGTTCACAACATGCCAACCGTGACCATGCGTGGAAACAATTACGTGCCAAACTTTATGAGTTGGAAATGAGCAAACGTAATGAAGCGGCTCAAGCACTTGAAGACTCGAAGTCTGATATTGGTTGGGGTAGTCAGATTCGTTCTTATGTTTTAGATGACTCACGCATTAAAGACTTACGTACCGGTGTTGAGAATTCGAACACAGGTGCAGTTTTAGATGGCGATTTAGACAAGTTTATTGAAGCGAGTTTAAAGAAAGGACTCTAACTTTCTAAATCATTGAAACAACAAAGCATTTCAGTTCTGGTTTGTATATTGTAAATTTGCGATACAAATATCGAAAAAAATAGATATTAAAATCGTAAAAATACGATATGATAATTCTAAATGCTGAACAATGCTTTGTCCGTTTAAAAGAAGATGTGTTGTCTATGGATATTGATGCAATTAGCAAAGCCTTGGCAAACCCTCTACGTCGGCAAATTTTGCAATGGTTAAAAGAGCCAATGCACTATTTGCCTGTTGAAGAATGTGGGGGAAATTTTGAACGGGGCGTCTGTGCAGGACAAATCGAACGCTTGGGCAAGGTTGCACAATCGACCATGTCCAATCATTTATCTGTGTTGCAACAGGCAGGTCTTATTCAGGTGGAAAAATATGGGCAATGGTCATATTTCTCACGTAATGAAGCTTTGATTCAGCAGTATATTGAACATTTAAAACAAACACTTTAAACCGATAAAGTGTAAGTCGAGGCAATACAATGGCTGAGCTTAATTCTTCTCTCAAAGTTGGTGATTTTGAAATTAAAAATCGTTTGGTGATGGCACCATTAACGCGTGCGCGTAGTGGTGAAAGCCGTGTACCGAATGACTTGATGGTTGAGTATTATCAGCAGCGTGCCAATGCAGGTTTAATTCTGACGGAAGCAACCGTAATTGGTGCTAAGGCCGTTGGTTATGCAGATACACCGGGGCTTTGGTCTGAAGAACAAGCACAAGGTTGGAACAAAATTGTTGAAGCCGTGCATGCACAAGGTTCAAAAATTGTGGTTCAGCTTTGGCATGTAGGACGTATTTCTGACCCGGAGCTTTTGGGTGGCGATATTCCTGTTGCACCAAGTGCTTTACAGCCAGCCGGTGAAGTAAGCTTGCTTCGACCAAAACGTCCGTATGTGACTCCGCGAGCATTGTCTGTTGAAGAAATTCAGGAAATTGTGGCGCAGTACAAACACTCAGCAGAACTGGCTAAAGCAGCAGGTTTTGATGGGGTAGAGTTACATGCAGCCAATGGTTATTTAATTGATCAGTTCTTGCAAAGTAACACCAACCAACGTGATGACGAATATGGCGGTCCAGTTGAAAACCGTGCACGTTTGTTGTTAGAAGTGGTCGATGCTTTTATTGAGGTTTGGGGTGCAGGCCGTGTCGGTGTTCACATTGCACCGCGTGCTGATTCACACGATATGGGCGATGAAAACCCATTGGCAATCTTTGGTTATGTGGTTGAACAACTCAGCCAGCGTAACGTTGCATTTATTTTCTCGCGGGAATATGAAGCAGCCGATAGCATTGGCCCTAAACTTCGCCAAAAATTTAGTGGTGTATGGATTGCCAATGAAAACCTGACACCCGAGTCAGCAAAACGTATTTTGGCGGAAGGTACAGCCGATGCAGTATCTTTTGGTAAGGCTTATATTGCCAATCCAGACTTGTTTACTCGCTTAGAGAAAAACTTGCCATTGAATGAACTTCAATTTGCCACTTTATATGCTAAAGATGGTGAAGGTTATACGGATTATCCGACTGCCTAATTAATGCTCAGTTTTCGATTTGTTTTTGTGTCGGAGCTCTACTTGCTTGAAATGCGATTTCAGCCTTTGGCTCGACCTACTTTTCTTTCGGGAAAAGTAGGCAAAACCATTAGTCATTCGCTGAACTCGTCAGTTACCAATCAAGTGATTGATTAATCGCAGAAACATTAAATTTTTAATGTAGTCCTGCCTCAAACAGCAGCGAATGACGTTTCCGTGTATCCCATATTGTTTATACATTCAATTCTGCCATTTTTTTATCTATGCTATATTTCCCTCAATTTGAAAATTTGATTGTTTGAGGCACCCCGTTTGGCGACCCCATTTTGGTATAACACCGCACTTTCATTCCTAAAACCACTTTATCGTTGGCGCATTAAAAAACGTGCGGAAAATTTGCAACAATACCATCAAGAATGTCTGGAACGGTTTGGTCCATTTCAATCTCCAAAAAATAAACATGCCATTTGGTTTCATGCCGTTTCTGTGGGGGAAACCAACGCTGCACAGCCTTTAATTGAACATTATTTAAAACAGGGGCATCCTGTCTTGGTGACCAATACCACCAAAACGGGTCAGGCGAGGGTGAAATCATTATTTTTGAAAGCTCCCTATCTAGACCTGTTTCAAGCAGTTTATCTGCCAGTCGATCAAAAGTATTTGCTTAAACAGTTTTTCGAGATGTACCAACCACGGTTGCTGGCATTGGTTGAAACCGAACTCTGGCCCAACCTGATTGATCAAGCACATCAGCAACAGATTCCATGTGTGTTGTTAAATGCCCGACTTTCGGACAAATCAGCCAAGGGTTATGGCAAAGTTCTCGCCCTGACTAAACCGATGCTACAGAAGTTAAACTGGATGCTGGCTCAGGATATTGCAACACAGCAGCGTTATCAGACTTTGGGGATGGCTATAGATAAAAGTCAGGTGGTGGGTAATATTAAATTTGATATCCATGCACCAGATCATTTTGTTGAACAAGCCTTGCAACTCAAACAGCAATGGCAGTTACAGCAACGAAAAGTGATCACCATTGCTAGTACCCATGCCCCTGAAGAGCAGCAATTATTACAACAATTACAAGTAAAATTAGCAGCAGATCCAACACTGGTTTGCATTGTTGTTCCACGTCATCCCGAACGATTTGAAGAGGTTTTTCAATTGAGTCAACGGTTGGGGCTGATGACACATCGTCGTAGTTTACAACAGCACATTACACCTGAAACACAGGTGTATTTGGCAGATAGTATGGGGGAACTTTGGTTATGGTATGCCCTGAGTCAGGTTTGTTTTGTCGGAGGTTCACTCAATGAACCAGGCGGTGGACATAATATATTAGAACCCTTGACCTTGGATATTCCTACGGTTATTGGCCCTCGTTATTTTAATTTTCAAAGCATGGTGGATGAATTTGTTTCAGCACAAGGTCTATTGGTTGGAGAGAATGCCCAAGCAGTTGTGGAACGATTAGAGCAGTGCCTAAATGACAAAGCCTTTGCACAGCAGTTGACGGCACATGCACAGCAAGTTGTACTTAAAAATAAAGGTTCATTACAACAACATATTGCATTAATTGATCGTTTCTTAAAAACAGCACCATGAATATTGTACTTTTAGAACAAGAGCAGACACAGTCTGGCGAATGGGCGATTGAATCACCACGCCAATTACAGCATTTACAACAACATTTACAGGTGCAGGCGGGAGACCAACTAAAAATAGGGGCACGTGATGGTTTGCGCTATTTAACCGAGGTAACTTCGGTTGAAGAACATCGGGTTTGTGTACGCCCAATTCAACAAGAATCAATTCCAGATAAGTTGTCTGTACGTTTGGTTGTGGCCTTACCTAGACCTAAAGTGTTACGCCGTCTTGTGATGGATAGCGTGACCTTGGGCGTCAGTCATCTGCATCTTATTCACAGTTATCGGGTGGATAAAAGCTATTGGCAGACGCCTTTTTTACGGCAGTTACAGGATTATGTCACCTTAGGGCTAGAACAGGCAGGCGATACGATTGCCCCTGAGGTTACGTTACATCAACGCTTTAAACCTTTTGTTGAAGATGTTTTGCCACAATGGATTAGCCCAACGCAACCTGCATTTGTTGCTCATCCATATGCAGAGCAGACCATGCCACAGGGTATTGATACGCCATGTACCTTGATTATTGGGCCAGAAGGGGGATTTATTCCCTATGAAGTGGATTTAATGCAAAAAAATGGTTGCCAAGCTATGCACATTGGCAACCGAATCTTACGAACTGAAACCGCAATTTCTTATATTTTGGGTCGGCTTGGCAATTAAGTAGGTTGCTGAACCTTAATTTCTTGCACAGGGTATGGAATGGTGATTTTGTGACTGTCGAAAGAGTGAATCACATGTTCCTGAAGTTCACTCACTGAAGCGGCAATATTGGTTTCAGTGGTATCAATCCACCAACGGACGCGTAAATTGACAGATGAATCGGCAAGCGCATCAACATTGACAGAATAAGACGGCTGGCTTAATACATTACGATTCTGATCCAACAGATTCAAAATAATTTCTTTGGCTTTTTGCACATCGTCATCGTAGCCAATACCAACAATAAACTCGCAACGACGACGTTGGTATGCCGTGTTGACTGTAATGGCACTGGTATAAACAGTTGCATTAGGAATTACAATGCGACGACCATCATACGAACGTAAAAATGTTGCACGAATCTGAATATCTTCAACAGTACCTTCCATCCCATTACAGATAATATCATCGCCAATACGGAAAGGTTCGCTGAGTAAAATCAGGATTCCAGAAAGCAGGTTTTGGAAAATATCTTTAAATGCAAAACCAATGGCAACGGAACCGATACCCAGGGCACTCATGAGCTGACCTGGGGTAAACCCGGGAATTGAGATGACCAGTGCAATCAGAAACCCAAAGAATAAAATAGCAGATGTACCAACACGGTTGAGCACCAACACCAAGTTTTGTCGGGTATAAGAACGATTTTCCAGTGTTTTACGGACAAAAAACTTAAATATTTTGGTAAGTAACCAGAAAATCACGAATACCACAATGGCAATACAGATATAAGGAACACGTTCCCAAAAACTGTCCATGATCTTATCAATGGTGGTGTAGGCATCATGATATTTTTCAGTATGTGCTAATACTGACTCAGTGGTTTTTTTACCTGCTTCTTGAATTAGATGCGAGGTATCCTGTGCAACATTTTGTATTGTTGAGGATGAGTTTTCTGCCACAATAAATTGTCCCAAAATAAAAAACGCCATATTTTGCCCGAAACCCAATAGGAATTTAATGGGCAAACCAGTTTAATTACGTTAAAAGATCCAGTAATTTCGTTAAAAGTAAGCGGTTCCTCTTTGAATGAGTTGCTGCGGTGCTTCAATTTCGCCTGTACCCATCAAATAAGAAACGGTACTGCTGATTGAAATCAAACTGAATAGACTTAAGACAATCATAAACCAAGCGAGCATCTTTTCCCATGCAGCAGTTGGTCTAGGTGCGCCATATTGGTTAAACCGTTCTGAGCCACGGGCAACCAGCAAATAAAAAGCAAAGAAGATATTTAGCAACGGAATGAAATAGAGTAAACATAACCAGCCGCTTTGGTTGAGGTCATGTAGCCTACGAATGGTAAACACCCAGTTCAGATAAGCGAAAAACAGCAGAATGAAGGCCATACTGAAACCAAAAACAAAACTCTGATGTCGGAGGGTGTGCTCATCGATATTGAATGTATTGAGATTCAGTATTCCCATAAAAAAAGAAACACCGAACAAGGCAAGAACCAGTAAAATTTGTCCAAAACCAAGCCATGCCATATAGCTCAGCCGATTAAAGCGACCACGAGAAGAAAAAGGATGATCTTTAGTATTATTTTGGGTTGTTTTATGAAAAAAAGAAGAAGGTCGTTGTTGTGTGGTCATGGATGTAATCCATTGCAATAAAAAGAGAGTTTATGGTCTAAAAATAGCACCGATTGCTGAATTTGGTGAGAAAAACATCCATTGTATTGTATAATAAATATACGACCAAAGCAGCATTGCTGTATGTGGTACGCAACTTTCATACTGATGAAAATACACAATAACAAACAAAAAGTAGGCTTCAAGAAGAAGCTTTCTTAAAATAAATCAAGGAAGTATTATGATGAAAGACATTTATCCAGTTCCTGATGATTTTAAAAAAACAGCACGAACTTTAGAGTCAGAATATTTTGAGCGTTATCAACAGTCGATCACCGAGCCTGACCAGTTTTGGGCAGAGCAAGCACGGGCAATTGACTGGATTAAACCATTTACACAGGTCAAAAATACCAGTTTCAAACTTGATGATTTTAAAATTGAGTGGTTTGCAGATGGTGTTCTGAATGTCTGTGCCAATTGTTTAGACCGTCATTTAAAAGTTCATCCCCATAAACCTGCAATGATTTGGGAAGGCGACCATCCCTCCCGTCATAAAATTATTTCGTTTAAAGAACTGCATGATGAGGTCTGCCGTTTTGCCAATGTCCTGAAAAAATATGGCATTATCAAAGGAGATCGAGTGGTGCTGTATATGCCAATGGTCAGTGAGACCACCATTGCCATGTTGGCCTGTGCACGGATTGGTGCTGTGCATTGTGTGGTCTTTGGTGGGTTTTCACCTGACGCTTTGGCTAGTCGGATTGATGACAGTCAGGCGAAACTGATTATTACTGCCGATGCAGGAATGCGTGGCGGCAAGTTATTGCCTTTAAAGGAAAATGTCGATTTGGCTTTGGCTCATACCGAAACCGCCAGTGTTGAACATGTGATAGTGGTACACCGCACAGGCAACCCGATTCATTTTGAAGAAGGTCGGGATATTTGGTACCACATGGCGATGATGGAGGTGAATGAAATTTGTCCACCTGAACCCATGAATGCGGAAGATCCACTCTTTATTTTGTATACATCTGGTTCAACAGGAAAGCCCAAAGGTGTTTTGCATACTACAGGCGGATATCTGGTTTATGCGGTCACAACATTTAGAGAAGTTTTTGATTTAAAACAGGATGATGTGTACTGGTGTACCGCAGATATTGGCTGGATTACAGGACATAGTTATGCCGTATATGCGCCCCTTGCCACAGGCACGACAACTTTAATGTTTGAAGGGATTCCCCAATATCCGACATGGGCGAGGGTTGGAAACATCATTGATAAACATAAAGTCACCATTTTGTATACTGCTCCGACTGCCATTCGCGCCATGATGCGAGAAGGCGATGCTTATGTCAAAGAGAGCAATCGCAGCACTTTGCGGTTATTGGGTACGGCAGGTGAACCGATTAATCCTGAAGCGTGGAACTGGTTTTATAACGTGGTTGGTGAAGCACGTTGCCCGATTATGGATACATGGTGGCAAACAGAAACAGGTGGCATGATGATTGCGCCATTGCCGGGAGCAACAGCATTGAAACCTGGGTCTGCAACCCGTCCATTTTATGGTGTTCAACCCGCAGTGGTTGATGCAGATGGACATGAAATCGTCGGGGTGGGGGAAGGTAACTTGGTCATTAAGGACTCTTGGCCGGGACAAATGCGAAATATTTGGGGAGATCATCAGCGCTTTTTGGAAACTTATTTTTCAACCTATCCACCGTATTATTTTACTGGAGATGGTGTGCGCCGTGATGATGACGGTTATTACTGGATTACTGGGCGTGTCGATGATGTTTTAAATGTATCGGGGCATCGTTTAGGAACCGCAGAAATAGAAAGTGCATTGGTCGCACACGAAGCCGTGGCGGAAGCAGCCGTTGTGGGGATGCCACATGATATTAAGGGACAGGGCATTTGTAGCTTTGTAACTTTACAGGCGGGTTTTGATGGCTCAGAACAGTTACGTGAGGAACTGGTGTTATGGGTGCGTAAAGTGCTCGGGCCTGTTGCAACCCCAGATGCGATTTATTGGGCGAATGCTTTACCTAAAACCCGTTCGGGGAAAATTATGCGCCGTATTTTAAGAAAAATTGTGACGCATGAGCTTGAAACATTAGGTGATACGTCAACCTTGGCCGAGCCTCAAGTCGTTGAGCATTTGATTGCTGTTGTGCATTCAAAGTCAGGATGATTGCGGTTCTTTTTAGTGGATAAATTCGGTCAATTTAGGCTTATTTAAGCAAATTTTTAAATATTCATAAAAATAAAGCTTTTATCTTGTGATAAAAGCTTGCAAACTATTCACATGGATCAATACGTTATTTGCGATGATGATCCAAGGGAAACGTGTGCAAGCAGTGTAGTGCTTACCTTAAAGGTAGGTATTGTTAAGGTTGCATACTCATAAATAAATGTCGTAGCGTAGAGGAAAGTAACTCGACTGCGCCAAATATAGCTATTGCTTATGAATATATTAATCGTTGATGACCATCCACTGTTTCGTCATGCCTTGATTCAGGCTGTCCGCTATAGTTTGCCTCAGGCACAAATTCATGAAACCGCAGCGGTCAATGAATTTTATGAACGTCTGGAAACTGGAACTGAACCAGATTTGGTTTTATTGGATTTAAATTTACCCGGTGCTTCAGGTTTCTCTGCCTTAGTACATGTGCGCGCGCAATATCCATCAATTCCAATTATTGTTGTTTCAGCACACGAGGAAGTTAGCATTATTCAACGTGCAATTGCACATGGAGCAATGGGATATATTCCAAAATCAGCTCATCCAAGCCATATTGGTGAAGCCATTCGTCAGGTGTTAGAAGGTGATATTTGGTTACCACCAAACTTGCCTACTAATATTAGTTTTGATCCACGTGCAGCAGATGAAACAGCGTTGGCTGAACGTATTCAGTCATTAACGCCACAACAATTCCGTGTGTTAATGATGGTGGCAGAAGGCTTGTTGAATAAACAGATTGCTTATGAACTGGATGTTTCTGAAGCGACCATTAAAGCCCATGTTACAGCCATTTTTAGGAAGTTAGGGGTACAAAACCGAACTCAGGCTGTTTTGGCAATTAGTGCTTTAAATATTGATGAAAAGAAAATTTAAACTCGATTGAAGATAAAACTTTGATCAAGTTGCTTAGATAATCAAAAAGGTCGTTCCACAGTGAACGACCTTTTTTCTGATAACAGATATATCGATATTATTCTTTCTCTAACAAAAAGCAGAAAGAACGATGCGAGATGGATGGAATGTAAATACAGGGTGATTCAACATATAAAAAGAAAACCCTGATTAAACCGAAGATTAATCAGGGGAACATGAAGGGCGAAAGGATTTCAAGCGAAATCCTGTTGAGGGGCTAAATTTTAAGTCCAGACAGCCATGCCCGCATGGATGCTGGTTTAAGCGGTTTGCGTAACAGCATGATATTTAAATCTTTTAACTGCTGTGGTAAGTCTGGGTCAGAGTCAGCAGTAATCAATGCGACGGGGGTGTTTTCAGGACGATATTGCTTGATAAAGTCTAAACCACGTTGATCATGGTTTAAGTGTTGATCAATCATCCAGACCTGAATATTTTCTTTTTCCAAAATTGCCTGTGCGTCTTCTGGTTCCCGTGCTTTATAGATTTGATGTCCCCATTTTTTCAGTAAAGTTTCCATTCCTTCTAAAATGGTTTCATCGTTGTCCAGACACAAAATCTTATACGCATTATGCTGTAATGGTTGTATTGGTACAGGTGTTGCCGATACTTTTGGTGCATCCACGACAGGAACTTCAATCATAAAGCATGAGCCGTGCATAAGTTCAGAGTACACATGAACAGGGTAGTTGAGTAGGCTGGTCATGCGCTGAACAATAGCAAGTCCAAGTCCTAAACCTTGCTCACCCCAAGGTGATGTGTGACCACAGCGTTCAAATTCCTGAAACAGTTTGATGCGTTGTTCTTCGGCAATACCCGGCCCAGTGTCCCACACCCCAATACGGATATGTTGTGGCTGTGAGGCACTGCGTAAGACTCCCACTACAATTCGTCCTTTTGCTGTGTAGCGTAGCGCATTACTGACAAAGTTTTGAATGATGCGTCGAATCCATTGTGGGTCGGTATCAATCCAGAACTTGGCATCATGTACATGAAGTTGAATATTGCGCTGTGCAGCGATGGATTTAAATTGAAGTTCGAGGTCGCTAAGCAGGTCATGTAACGGGTAGGCCTGACGTTTTGGCTGAATAGTGCCGCCTTCTAAACGCGCGATATCAAGCAAAGCAGATAGCATACTTTCCGCACCATGTAAGGCTCGGTCAAGTTGTTGTAAGGTTTGTCGGTCTTCATCACACTGAATGCTTTGTTCCAAAGCTGTACTAAACAGACGTGCTGCGTGCATGGGCTGTAGCAGGTCGTGGCTTGCCGCAGCAATAAAACGGCTTTTTGACATATTGGCGGTGTCAGCCTGTTCACGGGCAAGACGTTGTTCAGTCAGCGCATTGGCAAGTTGTTGTGTCCGATCTTGTACACGACCTTCCAAAATCGCTTCATTTTCACGGAACGCAGTAATGTCGGCAAAGGTGGTCACAAAGCCACCGCCTTCGATGGGATTACCGCGCATTTGAATCACTCGACCATCTTTACGGATTCGTTCAAATTCATGGGCACTGCCGACTTTCATCCAGTGAAGTCGCTTACGGACATGCTCTTCAATTGAACCCGGGCCACATTCACCACGTTCTGCATTGTAGCGGATCAAATCTGAAATTGGACAACCGACGTATACCAAATCTTTTGGATAATCAAAGAGTTTTAGGTATTGGTTATTCCATGCAACCAGACACATATTGGCATCGACCACACTCACCCCTTGGGTCATGTGGTCAATCATGGTCATCAGTAAGTTTTGGTTAAAACGCTGCCATTGCGATGCTTGGTCTAGAATGTTGGCAACTTGGGCAACCCCTAAACCATTATTGGCGAGTGCAGTTGTGAGCAATGTTCGTGCCGATGCTGCGCCAATTGTGCTGGCTAAATATTGTTCGGTGAAACGCCACCACATGCCATTGGCAACGCTGTTGGTATTTAAAATTAAATGATTTTGTTCACAAAATTGATGAAAGGCATGAACCGTTGGAGTTTCACCTGTAATTCGTTTTGCCAATGCCATTAAATCGCCCACTTTTAAACGTGCACTGTCGGGATGGAGATAACCCAGTTCATGATTTGAATTTTGTGAAGGCAAGGGTTTTGTTTCGTAATAGAAAAAGCTTTCGGCCTGAATTTGTTCGGCAACGCTTGGACGATAAATTTTAGATACCCAGATATACAAAATAATGTTGAGCCCCAAAGACCACATCACCCCATGCGAAAGTGGCGCAAGCGATTCAAACCCAAAAAGTGCTTCGGGGCGTAGCATGTAAATTCCGAATAAACCATCCTGCAAAATATGTTGTCTGAGTGTTGCATATTCGATAGGCAAACTACGTAACAGGGTTGGAAATAGTAAGGTGTATGCCCACATGAAAAAGCCGACCACTAAGCCTGCATATACCCCTTGCTGGCTGCCACCACGCCAATATAAACCACCAATTAATGCAGGTGCGAATTGGGCAACGGCACTAAATGCTAATAGGCCAAAAACGGACAATTGATTGATATCATTAAAATAATGGAAAAATAAAAATCCCATAATCATAACCGCCAAAATGCTGATGCGGCGGGTGAGTTTTAGCAAGGAAGGAAGGCGCTGATCATGCCGTGAGATCAGATTAAACCGCCAAATCGCAGGCATAATCAGGTCATTGCTAAGCATGATGGATAAGGCAACTGAGGAGACCAAGAGCATCCCTGTTGATGCGGAAAATCCGCCAAGAAAGGCTAAAATCGTCAGCCAATCATGACCATAGCTCATAGGAAGACTTAGCACCGCAACATCTGGAATGGTGAGTAAGTCTGGACTGGCATGTAAAGCCCAACTGGCGATAGGGAAAATCGTGATTGTGGTTAAAACCAAATAAATCGAAAACCAGCGTCTTGCCCCACGAATATGCTTTTCTTCACGCAGTTCAACGACTGCCACGTGAAACTGACGAGGTAGGCAAATAATGGCCAGAGCAGCCAATAGTGTTTGTACCCAAAAGGTTTCAGGAACACCCGACTGCTGTACGGTATGAAACTGCTGCTGAATATCGTAACTAATTTGATGTAAGTTTTGTGGATGGTCGGTGATAAAGAAAATGGCGACAGACAATAAGGCAAATAGCTTAACAAAGGACTCAATCGCAACGGCAAGCATCAAACCGCCATGTTGTTCGGTATTTGCCATTTGCCGTGTGCCAAAAACCATAGATAGCATGGCTAAAATGCCAGTTAATACCAAAACTGTATTGGTGGTTAAATGCAGGGTACTGTTTTGCGGCATGACCACTGAAGTACTCAGTGCAACGGCACGAAGCTGTAAAGCCAAATAAGGAATAATGGCGATGACGGCAAGCACAGTGACCAATGATGCCAGCGTGCCACTTTTACCATAACGGGCCGCAATAAAGTCAGCGATAGACGAAATAGAATGATGCTGGCGGATACGACCAATCCGTCGCCAGATATCATACCCTAACCAGATAAATAGCAATGGGCCAAGATAGATGGGTAAAAAGATAATTCCCTGACGAACGGCAGCACCAGTTGCACCATAAAATGTCCATGACGAACAATAAACGCCTAAAGTTAGACTAAAGAGAAGCATTCGTCCGCGAGTGCCAAGTCGGCTGGCATATTTTTCGCCAAAAAATGCACAGCCAAATAAAGTTACAATATAGAGCGTTAAAACCCCAATAATTAGCCAGTTATTCATAGTCACCGTGCCATAATTTTCCATGATTATCATACCCTATGCACGTACATTCCGAGAACCATTCAAAATTGTAGCGACCAAAGTCTAACTGACGGAATTGATCAAATATTGCTAACTTTAAGACGTAAAAAAAATAAATCAAAAAATGTGTGACCATGGTTGGTCATCGTCTACGGAGTAAAGAATTATGGATGACGTACAAGTAGATCGAATTCTACAAAATCCAAAATTTAAATTAATGGTAAGCAAGCAACGTACACTTAGCTGGACGCTCACAATTATTATGTTGGTTGTGTACGTGGGTTTTATGTTGTTGGTTGGTTATAACAAAGCATTTCTCATGAGTTCGTTTAGTGGCGGTGTAACGACATGGGGAATTCCACTAGGGTTGGGTATTATTGTCCTGTCATTTGTATTGTGTGGAATTTACTCTTACATTGCGAACAACTCCTTTGATCAACTCAGTCGAGAAGCATTGAAAGAAGTCGAAACGATTACACGTGAGAGCCAAACATCGGATGGTACTCATTCAGCTCAGGAAGGAGCACGTTCATGATGAAAAAATGGACTTCAAAAGCAGCATTGGCAGGTCTTTTCCTTTATTCTGGGGTCGCAATGGCGGCAGGGGCTGACCTTGGACAAGCAGAGCAACAGGCAACCAACTGGCATGCCATTATCATGTTTGTTATTTTTGTCGGTTTCACTTTGTTTATTACCAAATGGGCGGCAAAACAAACACAAAGTACCAAGGATTTCTATACCGCAGGCGGTGGGATTAGTGGTTTCCAAAATGGTTTAGCCATTGCTGGGGACTACATGTCAGCGGCTTCTTTCCTTGGTATTTCCGCAATGGTGTTTAGCTCAGGCTTTGACGGTTTGCTTTACTCATTAGGCTTTATGGTGGGTTGGCCAATTGTTTTATTCTTGGTTGCAGAACGTCTGCGTAACTTGGGTAAATATAACCTTTCTGACGTGGTTTCATTCCGTTTAGAAGAAAAACCAGTACGTACTTTGGCTGCATTTAGTTCGCTTGTTGTGGTTGCGTTCTATTTGATTGCACAAATGGTTGGTGCAGGTCAGTTGATTAAACTTTTATTTGGTTTGAACTATAACATTGCGGTGGTGATTGTCGGTTTACTGATGATGGCATACGTGATCTTTGGTGGTATGTTGGCAACAACATGGGTACAAATCATTAAAGCGGTGATGTTACTGAGTGGTGCGACTTTCATGGCATTTATGGTGATGAAAGCAGTCGGCTTTAGCTTCAGCAACATGTTCACGCAATCTATCGAAGTATTCAGTAAAGTTCATGCAGTGAGCCTTGTTGATGCAGGAAAAATTATGGGGCCTGGGAAACTGGCTGCAAACCCAATTGATGCATTGTCTTTAGGTCTAGCATTGATGTTTGGTACAGCAGGTTTACCTCATATCTTGATGCGTTTCTTCACTGTAAAAGATGCAAAAGAAGCACGTAAATCTGTTGTTGTTGCAACTGGATTTATTGGTTATTTCTATTTATTAACTTTCATTATTGGTTTCGGTGCAATCTTATTTGTATCAAACAACCCACAATTCCTTGACGCTGCAAAAATGGCAGTAACAGGTAAACTCGAGTTGATGGGCGGAAATAACATGGCGGCGGTGCATTTAAGTGATGCAATGGGCGGCGACATGTTTATGGGCTTCATCTCTGCGGTTGCTTTTGCCACCATCTTAGCTGTGGTTGCGGGTCTTACACTGTCAGGCGCTTCTGCAATCTCTCATGACTTATATGCTAACGTATTCAAAAAAGGTCAAACAACACCTGAATCTGAATTACGTATGTCAAAAATCGCAACACTTGGCTTAGCAATTTTTGCAATGATTCTGGGTATCTTGTTTGAAAAACAAAACGTAGCATTCATGGTGGGCTTGGCATTCTCGGTTGCAAGCTGTGCGAACTTCCCAGTTCTTGTACTTTCAATGTTCTGGAAAGGTTTAACCACTCGCGGTGCGGTGATTGGCGGTGTTGTTGGTCTTGCAACTGCTGTGGCCTTGATTGTGTTATCAAAAGCGGTTTGGGTGGATACACTTAAAATTTCAGATACACCAATTAACCCATTGAATGGTCCAGCAATTATTGCAATGCCATTGTCATTTATCTGCTGCTGGTTCTTCTCGGTAACAGATAAGTCAGCACGTGCAGAACGTGAACGTAAAGCATTCGATGCACAGTTCGTTCGCTCTGTAACAGGGATTGGGGCATCAGGCGCTTCAGATCACTAATTCTCAGATTTATCTAAAAAGCTCCGTTAGGGGCTTTTTTTAATGCTAAATATGCAGAAAAATCAGTCTAAAGAATAAACGGATTAGACAATATGATTCATTCAGAAAAAATGATAAAATAACGCGCCTATCTTCTTTAGCTTTTAGTTGCTTCTCATGACTACCAATACTCAAATTACTGAAGACCGTATTCTGATTCTGGATTTCGGTTCGCAATATAGCCAACTCATTGCACGTCGTGTACGTGAAGCAGGCGTATATTCTGAAATGTATGCGTTTGATATGTCTGCTGAGGACATTCGTGCATTTAAACCAAACGGCATTATCTTATCTGGTGGCCCTGAAAGCGTACACGAAGAAGGTAGCCCACGCGCACCACAAGTGGTATTCGAACTGGGCGTTCCTGTATTGGGTATTTGCTATGGTTTCCAAACCATGTCTGAACAGCTTGGTGGTAAGGTTGAACCAGGTACTGTACACGAGTTCGGTTATGCCGAAGTTGACATTCAAGTACGTGATCAACTGATTGGAAACTTACAAGACCAAGAAAACCAGCTTCATGTCTGGATGAGCCATGGCGATAAAGTGAGCCGCTTACCAGAAGGCTTTGCAACAACAGCAAGCACACCAAGCTGCCCATTTGCTGCGGCATCTGACGAAGCACGTCGTTTCTATGGCGTACAGTTCCATCCTGAAGTAACACATACTGCAAAAGGTGCGGAGTTACTGTCTAACTTTGTTCATAAAATTTGTGGATGTGGTGGTCTTTGGACACCTGAACACATCATCGACTTACGTGTAGAACAACTTCGCCAACAAATTGGTAATGAAAAAGTTCTTTTAGGTTTATCTGGCGGTGTCGATTCATCTGTGGTTGCAGCATTGCTTCATAAAGCGATTGGTGACCAGTTGACATGTGTATTTGTAGACAACGGCTTACTTCGTTTAAACGAAGGTGAGCAAGTGATGCAAATGTTTGCAGACAACATGGGAATCCGTGTGATCCGTGCTGATGCAGAAGAACGTTTCTTGACTGCTTTGGCGGGTGAAGTTGACCCTGAGAAAAAACGTAAAATCATCGGTCGTGAATTTATTGAAGTTTTTGCAGAAGAAGCACGTAAACTTGATGGCGTGAAATTCTTGGCACAAGGTACGATCTATCCTGACGTGATTGAATCGGCTGCAAGCAAACAAGGTAAAGCACACGTTATTAAATCACACCATAACGTGGGTGGTTTGCCTGAAGATTTAGCCTTTGACTTGGTTGAACCTTTACGTGACTTGTTTAAAGATGAAGTACGTAAATTGGGTACGACACTTGGCTTACCACACAGCATGATTTACCGTCATCCATTCCCAGGCCCAGGTTTAGGCGTGCGTATTTTGGGTGAAGTGAAAAAAGAATATGCAGACATTTTACGTCTTGCTGATGACATCTTTATGCAAGAACTGCGTGACAGCGGTTGGTATGACAAAACAGCTCAAGCTTTTGCAGTGTTCCAACCTGTAAAATCTGTTGGTGTTGTTGGTGATGGTCGCCGTTATGCATGGGTGATTGCACTTCGTGCTGTTGAAACAGTTGACTTCATGACAGCGCGTTTTGCACATTTACCATACGAATTGGTGGATAAAATCTCAACTCGTATTATGAATGAAATTAAAGATGTATCACGTGTTGTTTATGACGTGTCATCTAAACCACCTGCAACAATTGAATGGGAGTAATTCAGGGATTTCAAGAAGCAACGCTTCTTGCCTGAATTACGCCAAGAGCTATGCTCGCGGCAGTAGGGATTTCAAGAATGAGCGAATTTAAAGCAACGCTTTAGACCAAGCGAAACTTCTTGCCTGAATGACACTATGAACGAACTTAAAGTCTTGTTTTGAGAATAAGATAAAGTCGTTCAAAAAAGAAGGTGCTGATATCAGCACCTTCTTTTTTTTGTCTAAACGAATTTAAACCACAACCGCTTCAGGTTGGTTTAAACTTTGAATTGCAGTATAAATTTCGCCAATTGAATGACATACAATTAACTTGGCACGGTGCTGTGGCGGAAGGAAACCTTCTGCAACAGCATGATCAAGCTGGGCAATCAGCGCATCATAAAAACCATTGACGTTATATAGCATCATTGGTTTATGGTGCTGTTCTAACTGCCCCCAAGTTGCAATTTCCAAAATTTCTTCAAATGTTCCCAAACCACCAGGAAGTGCAACAAAAGCACTGGCACGTTCAGCCATCATCGCTTTACGCTCATGCATACTGGCTACGATATGCAGTTCAGTCAATCGCTCATTGGCAACCTCATAACCCAACATAAACTCTGGGATCACACCGACAACTTCACCGCCATTGTCCAAAACAGCATCCGCAACTTGTCCCATTAAACCAATACTTGCACCACCATAGACAATCCCAAAACCATGTAATGCCAGCCCTTGCGCCAGTTCAACAGCACTTTCTAGGTAAATGGCTTTATTGCCAACACGAGAACCACAATACAAAGCAATTAAAGGTTGGGTTGTTTTTTCAGGCATTGTTTTCACACTTTTTTTCATATAAATCACACGATTCATTGTTTATTTTCACCTTATCACGATTTCTGCAATAACATTAAGCAGCAAATATGACAATTTTATGGGGGAACCAGACTGCATTGACTGGTATTTATGAATCTTTTTGTAGAAAAAATAAAACAGTAGATTTTATTTTTGGGTTGAATCTGGGCGTTAAAAAGCGAATTTGTCTAGAAAAATGCAAATAAAGTGGATAAAAATTGATGAATTTCTAAAAAATCTTCCCTATACTGAAAATTCGATTCACAACGTTTAGATCAACATGAGTAGTGGTTGTAGTCACTCGCGATATTCTTTTTCGACAATAAAAAATTTGATCCGATTTTCGGCATATTTTCAATCCTTTACGCATCTCGCTTATTTTGCCAGTCCCTTAAAGGAGGGTGATCACTGATGTTTGAATGGATGTCTGACCCTTCAGCATGGGTAGGTCTTGCCACATTGGTGGTGCTTGAAATTGTTTTAGGAATTGACAACCTTGTTTTTATTGCAATTCTGGCAGAAAAATTACCGCAAGAAAAACGTAATCGTGCACGGATTGTGGGGCTACTCCTCGCATTGTGTATGCGGATGGTGTTGCTCGCATCTATTGCGTGGATTGTTACACTAGATAAACCGCTATTTTCTATTTTTGATCATCCATTTTCTGGGCATAACCTGATTTTACTGTTCGGTGGCGCGTTTCTATTATTTAAAGGGACGATGGAACTACACGAACGTCTTGAAGGTCGGATTCATCTTAAAGAAGAGAATCCAGTTCATGCCACGTTCTGGATGGTCATTGTACAAATTGTTGTATTGGATGCCGTTTTCTCACTCGACAGCGTGATTACTGCCGTCGGGATGGTGAAGCATTTGCCTGTCATGATGATTGCAGTGGTTATTGCCGTGGGCATTATGATGTGGGCATCTAAGCCGTTGATGGAGTTTGTAAACCGCCATCCAACAGTGGTCATGCTGTGTCTTGGCTTCTTAATGATGATTGGTTTTTCATTGCTTGTCGAAGGTTTTGGTTACCACATTCCAAAAGGCTATTTATATGCAGCGATTGGCTTCTCGGTACTCATTGAGGCGCTCAATCAAACCACACGACGCAATCAGGAAAAACTCGTGACCACAACCGATTTGCGCTATAAAACTGCCTCGGCAGTCATGCGGATGTTGGGTGGAGGAAGCAGTAGTTCGAGTAATGAAGCGTCTATTCATGATACGGATGTGTTAGCGACTCAGGCTTTAGCCGATGAATTGTTTGATGGTGAAAACAGTGCTTATCACAGCGTGATGGTGCAAGGCGTTCTTGGCTTATCGGAACGTCCTGTGAAGTCGGTGATGACGCCACGTCCTGATTTAGAATGGATTGACCTAGACGAGCCACAAAAAATCGTGAAAGAACAACTGATGCAAATGACCCATTCACGTTTGGTCTTTGCACATGGCGAACTCGATAATCTGGCGGGGATTGCCTTAACGCATAAAATTCTCAATGAATATATTGAAACAGGACACTTAAACTTTGAAAGCCATTTACGTGAACCCGTGATTGTGCATGAAAATGCCAATGTGTTGATGGTGATGGAACAATTGCGTAAAGCACCTTTGCAAATGGCCATTGTGCTGAATGAATATGGTTCGATTGAAGGTGTAGTGACTCCAATTGATATTCTAGAAGCGATTGCAGGTGAATTCCCTGATGAAGATGAACTTGAAGCGGCGGCAGAAAGCCTTGAAGATGGTTCGTTGATGTTGGATGGTTCAACTGATATTCGTCATGTATCGTTATTGCTTGGACGTGATTTGGTCGATGAAAGTGAAGAATATTCGACATTATCAGGGTATTTGTTGTTACATCTGGGGCGCTTACCAGAAAATGGTGATGTAGTGACAGTAGATGGTTACCTGTTTGAGATTGTCACGATGGACGGTCATAAAATTGAGAAAGTCCATATCGCACCCCAACAGCCTGCATCTGAACAAGAGAAATCTTAAGTTTGCAAAGTCTGTCATGCACTTTAAAATAGCCCCCTAAAAAGGGCTATTTTTTATGAGCAATACCAATTGTCCATGTGGGCAGGGCGACTACGCCACGTGCTGTGAACCATTGCATCTTGGGAAAACACAGGCACAAAGCGCCGAGCAGTTAATGCGTTCTCGTTATAGTGCATTTGTGAAGCATTGCATTGATTATATTGTGAAAACGACAGCAGTAGGGCAACAATCCCAACTAGATCAGGCTGCACTCGCACAGTGGAGTACGAGCAATCAGTGGGAAAAACTTGAAATCATCAGTGGCAATCCACGCATCGATGCAACGCATGCTATGGTTGAATTTAAAGCCTATTATTTCGATGGAAATGCGAAACAGATACATCATGAAGTGTCATATTTTGTGAAGCATCAGACTGCTTGGTATTTTATAGATCCGACAGTTGAAGCTTTCCCGACGATGAAACAACCGTGCTTATGTGGATCAGAAAAAAAATTTAAGCATTGCTGTGCTGCTTTTATCCTGTAATCTCGTAAAATAGCGCAAAATTTTCGTCCAAGGATTCTAGCTGATGTTATTAACTGTCATTTATATCATCGCGATTACGGCTGAGGCAATGACAGGCGCGCTTTCAGCGGGTCGTCGTAGCATGGACTGGTTTGGTGTAGTGTTAATTGCATGCGTAACGGCATTGGGCGGTGGTTCTGTCCGAGATGTCCTGCTTGGACATTATCCGTTAGGATGGGTGAAACACCCTGAGTATCTGGTACTGACTTGCTGCGCAGCATTATTGACAATCATGATTGCCAAATGGATGAAGCATTTACATTCGATTTTCTTATTACTCGATGCGCTCGGTTTAATTGGTTTCACCATTATTGGTTGTCAAATTGCATTGCAAATGGGACATGGCTTTGTGGTGGCATCGGTTGCAGGAGTATTAACTGGTGTTTCAGGCGGGATTTTAAGGGATATTTTGTGTAATGATATTCCACTGGTTTTCCGTCGAGAGCTTTATGCCAGCATTTCGTTTGTTGCAGTAATTTGTTACTGGATTTGTATTAAAGTCGGGTTGGCACTAGAGGCGACAATCATCACCACATTGGTATTTGGTTTTAGTCTACGAGTGATTGCTATTTATTTTGGTTTGGAAATGCCAAAATTTATTTATCAGGATGATGATCATCAGTCTGCATCCTCGAAAGATGAGTAGTCATCTGGATGTTAAAGGTCAGGGTTAAAACATCCTCAGATTTCGTTTAAACCCATGTTTGAGTTTAAGTCGGTTGAGCCAATCATGCAGTTTAGATCATAGCTCAATCATGCCAAAGCAGAGAAAAAACAATGATGGATCTGGTTTCACGTGTACAGCGCTTACCGATTGGCAAGTTTCATTATCGCTTGCTTTGGGTGGTCGGTTTAGGCTGGATGTTTGATGCAATGGATACGGGCATTATTGCTTTTATCATGGCAAAACTGGTGAAAGACTGGAGTCTAACCCCAGTTGAAAGTGGTTGGATTGTCAGTATCGGTTTTATTGGCATGGCCATTGGTGCGGTTTTTTCGGGTGGCCTGGCAGATCGTTTTGGACGAAAAACGGTATTTGCCAGTACCTTGTGCATTTATAGTCTGGCAACCGCAGCTTGTGCGTTTGCACCGAATTTGACGTGGTTACTGGTTTTTCGGTTGATTGTCGGGCTTGGGCTTGGTGGTCAGTTACCTGTTGCTGTGACTTTGGTCAGTGAATATATTCCTGCTCAGGTGCGTGGACGTTTTATCGTTTTACTGGAAAGTTTTTGGGGATTAGGTTGGTTGGTTGCTGCCTGTATTTCTTATTTTGTCATTCCACAGTGGGGATGGCATATTGCCTTTTTGATTGGTGGGCTACCTGTTTTTTATATCCTGATTATTCTCAAAAATATTCCTGAATCTATTCCCTATTTGATTAACCGTGGGCGCATTGCCGAAGCGCATCAATTGGTACAGCAACTTGAACGTCAGTCAGGTGTAGCGGTGATTGAGCAAATTGAAGTTGCAGCTGTTGCACATCATAAAGAAGTGTCATTTCGTCAGTTGTGGCAAGCCCCATTTGTGAAACGTACTCTGATGTTGTGGTTGATCTGGTTTGGTATTGTGTTTTCTTACTACGGTATTTTTACATGGTTGCCAAGCCTGTTGGTCAAACAGGGCTATGACATTGTCAAATCATTCGAATATGTGCTGTTTATGATTTTGGCACAGCTTCCGGGATATTTGGTTGCATCATGGTTAGTGGAAAAACTGGGGCGTAAAGCAACGTTGGCAGGCTTCATTGGTTTATGTGCCTTGTGTGCTTACTTTTTTGGGCAATCGACCACGGATAACGCCATCATGCTATGGGGCTGTTTAATGTCGTTCTTTAACTTGGGTGCTTGGGGTGTTTTATATACTTACACGCCCGAGCAGTATCCAACCAATATTCGAGCATTTGGTTCGGGATGGGCATCGGCTATTGGGCGGATAGGCGGTATTGTCGCGCCTATGGTGGTCACTCATCTAATGATGGGCACACAAGCTTTTCAGCATGTTTTTATCATGTTTACAGCCGTGCTATTGGTCGTTGCTTTGGTGATAGTGATATTGGGTGAAGAAACCAAAGGGAAAACGCTAGAATCCCTTGGTTTATAAATTGAGCAAGAAGGTTAAAGTGAAGGAATTTTGCTTTAACCTATCATCCCACATCATAAAAAAATACAATAAAAAGATGGAAATATTTAAGAAGACACCTAAAAATTAGGCAAAGGGTACAAGATGTGAGTGTTTTAATTTACGTTTGTGCTTTGATCTTGTTAAATATCCACTTTAGCGAATGAAATTGGTCTAAGCATCCTCATAGGTTCTATTTTTTATGACAAGCCTTTCGCATCATGCGACAGAAAACCGTTCTATAGCCGAGTTTACCGAACAAGCATATTTAAACTATGCCATGTACGTGATCATGGATCGTGCATTGCCACATATCAGTGATGGTTTAAAGCCTGTACAGCGTCGTATTGTGTATGCGATGAGTGAACTGGGACTAAAATTTAGCAGCAAGCCGAAAAAGTCTGCACGTACGGTTGGGGATGTATTGGGTAAATATCACCCTCATGGTGACTCGGCCTGTTATGAAGCAATGGTACTGATGGCACAGCCCTTTAGTTACCGCTATCCTTTTGTAGAAGGTCAAGGCAACTGGGGTTCACCTGATGATCCAAAATCATTCGCAGCGATGCGTTATACCGAAGCCAAACTTTCGCAGTACAGTGAACTGTTACTTTCGGAATTAGGACAAGGCACGTGTGACTGGCAAGACAACTTTGATGGTTCACTCAAGGAACCTGTGCATTTGCCTGCTCGTGTACCTAATATTTTGCTCAATGGTACAACAGGAATTGCTGTGGGGATGGCAACGGACATTCCTCCGCACAATTTACGTGAAGTGATTAAAGGAACGATTGCTTTAGTACGTAACCCGAACCTGAGCGATCAGAAAGTAGCGGAATATATTCCTGGGCCAGATTTACCGACCAAAGCGGAAATTATCACCCCACAAGACGAATTACTCAAAATACAAATGACAGGGCGTGGTAGTTATCGCATGCGTGCGGTTTATCATGTCGAAAAAAATGAAATTGTCATTCATCACTTGCCGTATCAAGTGTCTGGCTCAAAAGTCATTACCCAGATTGCCGACCAAATGCAGGCGAAAAAGTTGCCATTGGTCAGTGATGTCCGTGATGAATCTGACCACCAAAACCCGACGCGCTTGGTTATTGTGTTGCGCTCAAACCGTGTTGATGCCGATCAGGTGATGAGCCATTTGTTTGCAACGACCGATTTGGAATCAAGCTATCGTGTCAATATGAACATGATTGGGGCAGATGGTCGTCCGCAGGTTAAATCCATCCGTCAGGTACTCTTAGAATGGATTGAAATTCGTAAGCAGACCATTACCCGCCGTTTGCAATACCATTTAAATAAAATTGAAAAACGCTTACATATCTTGGCAGGTTTGCTGATTGCATATTTGGATATCGACACGGTTATTCGAATTATTCGAGAAGAAGATCATCCAAAACCTGTGTTGATGCAGCATTTTAATATTGATGAAATTCAAGCCGAAGCCATTTTAGAGTTAAAATTACGTCATTTGGCGAAACTCGAAGAAATGGAAATTCGTCAGGAACAAGATGAATTAGCTGCAAAAGCCGCCATTATTCGTGAACAATTGGCAAATCCAGAATCATTAAAAACCTTGATGATTGATGAGCTTAAAGAAGACGCTAAAAAATTTGGAGATGATCGTCGTTCAACGATTGTCGAACGCCAAGAAGCAGTTCAAATTAAAGAACAGGATTTGTTGCCTGCTGAAACCGTAACGGTTGTCCTCTCTGAGGCGGGATGGATTCGTGCTGCCAAAGGGGCAGATGTGGATGCACCGAATTTGAACTACCGTGCAGGCGATCAATACTTAAGCCATGCGGTAGGAAAAACCAATCAGCGTGTTTATGTGATGGATAGCGCAGGGCGTAGTTATGCATTGCCAATCAATAGTTTGCCTTCGGCACGTGGATTGGGTGAGCCATTAAGCTCTAAACTTGCACCTGCAAACGGGGTGGTCTTTACCCAGATTTTGGTGGTGGATGAACAGCAAGAAGTCTTGGCAACAAGCGATGCTGGATATGGGTTTAAAGCACCGTCAACGGCACTCGATACCAATGCAAAAGCGGGCAAGGCATTTTTATCTTTACCTGATCAGGCACAGGTATTACCTCTAGCTGCAATTCAGGAACAAACGCATGTTGCATTACTCAGTTCAGCAGGTAAGTTATTGATTATTGAATTGTCAGATTTGCCCGTGCTCAATAAAGGCAAGGGGAATAAACTGATACAATTAGGGGAAGGTGAAACTGTCTTAACCTTACAATTATTAAATCTGAACGATAACTTACACGTTGTGGCGGGGCAGCAGCATTTGAACTTAAAAGCAGATGACATGCAAAAGTACATCGGTAAGCGCGCGACAAAAGGACAACTTTTACCACGCGGTTATCAAAAAGCCAATAAACTTATTGTTCAAAGATAAACCTAGCAAGGTCCTTCATAAATACGTTAAATATGGTATGGTGATGAATCACAGACCTTGCCAATAACATAACGAAAGCATGTAGGACGGAGATAACAGGCATTATGGAAAAAATTTGGTTTGATGAATATAAAAAAACAGGTATTCAAGATAAAATTACTTTGCCAGCTGAAAACACGTCTTTAGTTGATGTTTTTGAAAGTAATTTAAAAAAATACAGTGCCCGTGATGCGTTTGTCTTTATGGACAAAAAAATAACGTATGACGAACTTGAAGTCGCAAGCCGAAAATTTGCAGCTTATTTGCAAAGCCTAGGTTTATCGAAAGGGGCGCGTGTGGCGGTGATGATGCCGAACGTGTTGCAATATCCTGTGGCAAGTTTGGGGATTATCCGTGCAGGTTATGTGCTGGTCAATGTAAACCCACTTTATACTTCACGTGAATTAGAACATCAGTTGAATGATGCAGGCGTAGAAGTACTGATTATTATTGAAAACTTTGCAACAGTTTATCAAAAGATTTTAGGTGAAACGCCTGTTAAACATGTGATTGTCGCATCTGTTGGGGACATGCTTGGGTTTGTGAAAGGTAATATTGTGAACTTTGTTTTGCGTACTGTGCGTAAGCAAATTCCTGCTTGGAATATTCCAGGGCATATTACCTTTAACGATGCGTTAAAAAAAGTCAGCCCAAGCCACTATAAACGTCCGAATCTCACACTAAGTGACATTGCGGTATTGCAATATACAGGCGGAACAACAGGTGTTGCAAAAGGTGCCGAATTAACACATCGAAACCTGATTGCGAACATGTTGCAGATTCAAAATTTATTTGACAGCAAATTCCGTAAACTTGGAAACGCAGAGTTCCGCTTTATTTCAGCATTGCCGCTATACCATATTTTTGCTTTCACTGTTTGTGAACTCTATGGGCTTTGTCAGGGGGCAACCAACTTGCTTATTGCCAACCCGCGTGATTTACCTGCATTGATTAAAGAAATTGATAAATTTAAACCGACATTCTTCCCTGCGGTGAACACCCTGTTTAATGCGCTTGTGAATAATGAAAGTTTTAGACAGCTTGATCATAGCCAAATGCAAATTGCAGTAGGTGGTGGTATGGCGGTGTTGCCGTCGACAGCAGAGGCATGGAAAAAATACACAGGGATTATTATCCACGAAGGTTATGGTTTGTCTGAAACCTCACCTGCGGCAGTGTTTAATCCACCTGTTTCAGAAGAATTTTCTGGTACGATTGGTATCCCACTTCCATCGACAGATGTTGCTATTTTGGATGATGACGGTAAAGAAGTGCCTTTAGGTGAGCGAGGCGAAATTTCGATTCGCGGCCCTCAAGTTATGAAAGGCTACTGGAACCGCCCTGATGAAACTGAAAAAGTCATGACCAAAGATGGATATTTCCGCACAGGGGATATTGGGGTTATGGACTCACGTGGTTACATCAAAATTGTTGACCGTAAAAAAGACATGATTTTGGTATCGGGCTTTAATGTTTATCCAAATGAAATTGAAGAAGTCATTTCAAAACATCCAAAAGTTTTGGAAGTTGCCGCGATTGGTGTAACTGACGAAAAATCAGGTGAAGTGCCGAAACTATTTGTGGTGAAAAAAGATCCATCCTTAACCACAGAAGAATTATTGGCTTATGCCAAACAAAATCTGACAGGCTATAAACGTCCACGTTATGTCGAGTTTATGGATGAACTGCCAAAATCCAATGTGGGTAAAATTTTGCGTAAAGAGTTGCGAAATCAGACCAAATAATCGTTAAATTTAAAAAAGACCGAAATTTCGGTTTCAGATTATTGACAAACCCTGATTAAATTTGGATTTAGTCAGGGTTTTATTTTTTGACCTGACTTGGAATTGGGATTAAATCGGTTTGAAGTCGATTGATGGGCTAAATAATAGACAAATTAACA
>NZ_JBCNKN010000006.1:0-198564 GCF_039596015.1 Acinetobacter sp. | reverse complement strand
TCGTGGTACAAAACGTGAAGAAGTACAACGTGGTCAAGTATTGGCTAAACCAGGTACAATCAAACCGCACACTAAATTCGACGCAGAAGTATACGTACTATCTAAAGACGAAGGTGGACGTCACACTCCATTCTTGAACGGTTACCGTCCACAATTCTATTTCCGTACAACTGACGTAACTGGTGCGATCCAGTTGAAAGAAGGCGTAGAAATGGTAATGCCAGGTGACAACGTAGAAATGTCAGTAGAATTGATCCACCCAATCGCAATGGATCCAGGTCTACGTTTTGCGATCCGTGAAGGTGGTCGTACTGTAGGTGCTGGTGTTGTTGCTAAAGTAACTGCATAATATACTGTTCTGATTCTCCAAACCGAGGGCTTAGGTTCTCGGTTTACTTTGTAGGCCAGTAGTTCAATTGGTAGAGCGTCGGTCTCCAAAACCGAATGTTGGGGGTTCGAGTCCCTCCTGGCCTGCCATTTTTAAAATTGAAAGCTTGATGCTGGCTAAATTGTCTTATAAGATGCTGGCTAAATTGTCTTATAATAAGTCGCGAATTCTACGACGAGTAAACCCATGTCGAATGATAAATCGCGTGACGCATTAAGCGACGCGCCTATCCCCCAAAGAAATACGAGCTCTGAAGTTGTACGTTCTGGTTCTCCACTAGACGTTGTACTTTGGATTATTGCACTTGTTTTGCTGATTTCTGCAACCTTGGTGAATCAGTATTTGCCTGCTTATTGGGCTCCAGCGAATAATATCTGGGCGCGAGTAGGGGTAATTTTTGCTTGTATCATTGTCGCTTTAGGTTTATTATACGCCACCCACCAAGGCAAAGGTTTTATTCGTTTGCTGAAGGATGCGCGCGTAGAATTACGTCGAGTAACTTGGCCAACCAAGCAAGAAACGGTAACTACATCATGGCAAGTGGTGTTAGTTGTAGTCATCGCTTCTATCGTGCTGTGGTGTTGTGACTACGCTTTGGGCTGGTTAGTGAAGTTGATTATCGGGTAAGAAGCTATGAAACGTTGGTATATTATTCATGCCTATTCAGGTTATGAAAAACAAGTGATGCGTTCACTCAAAGACCGAATCCAGCGTAGTGCTGTTGTTGATAGCTTTGGCGAAGTTCTTGTTCCTACCGAAGAAGTGGTAGAAATGAAGGATGGCAAAAAGCGTAAATCAGAGCGTAAATTCTTTCCAGGCTATGTGTTAGTCGAAATGGATATGAATGAAGATACTTGGCATATTGTAAAAGAATGTCCAAAAGTCTTAGGTTTTATCGGGGGAACACCTGAGAAACCGGCGCCAATTACGCAAAAAGAAGCTGATGCTATTCTTGCTCGTGTACGTAACACTGGTGAAGCACCTCGTCCAAAAACGATGTTTGAACCAGGTGAAGAATTATTGGTTATTGACGGTCCATTTACAGACTTTAAAGGTGTGGTGGAAGAAGTTCAATACGAAAAGTCACGTTTAACGTTGACGATTAATGTATTCAATCGTCCGACTCAGGTTGAGCTTGAATTTCGACAAGTCGAAAAAACAGTTTAATTTGAATTGGTTGAAAAACGCCCGATTTTATCGGGCATTGTTATTACAGTATTTTAATACTGTTTAAAAAGTTGGGGAGCCTAAAGGCGTTTGTACCCAGAGGTATTTTGAAATGGCTAAGAAGATTGACGGCTATATCAAGCTGCAAGTTCCAGCTGGTAAAGCGAATCCATCTCCACCGATTGGTCCTGCACTAGGTCAACGTGGTGTAAACATCATGGCATTCTGTAAAGAATTCAATGCTGCTACACAAAAACTTGAAGTAGGCTTGCCAATTCCTGTCGTGATCACTGTGTACAACGATAAGTCGTTCACATTCATCATGAAAACTCCACCTGCATCTATTCTTCTTAAGAAAGCTGCTGGTATCCAAAAGGGTTCTTCTGTACCAAACAAAACTAAAGTTGGTAAGTTGACTCGTGCTCAATTAGAAGAAATTGCGACTACTAAAGAACCAGATTTAACTGGTGCTGATTTAGACGCACGTGTTCGTACCATCGCTGGTTCTGCACGTTCTATGGGCTTGGAAGTGGAGCTATAAGACATGGCAAAGTTAACTAAACGTCAAAAAGCCATTGCTGCTGCTGTAGAAGCAAACAAAGTTTACACTTTGGAAGAAGCAGTACAAGTTCTTAACAGCCTTCCTGCTGCTAAATTCAAAGAATCTTTGGATATCGCAGTAAACCTAGGTGTTGACCCTCGTAAATCTGACCAAGTTGTTCGTGGTGCAACTACACTTCCTGCAGGTACTGGTAAAACTGTACGTGTAGCTGTGTTTGCTCAAGGCGCTGCTGCAGAAGCTGCTAAAGCTGAAGGCGCGGACATCGTTGGTTTTGATGATCTTGCTGAAAGCATCCAAGCGGGTAACCTTAACTTTGACGTTGTAATTGCTGCTCCAGATGCAATGCGCGTTGTAGGTAAATTAGGTACGATTCTTGGTCCACGTGGTTTGATGCCAAACCCTAAAGTGGGTACTGTAACTCCAGACGTTGCTGGTGCAGTACGTAATGCGAAAGCAGGTCAAGCACGTTACCGTGTTGACAAAGCGGGTATTATTCACGCTGCGATCGGTCAAGTAGGTTTTGAAGCTACTGCTGTTCGTCAAAACGTTGAAACTTTAGTTGCAGATTTGAAAAAATTGAAACCTGCTACTTCTAAAGGTATCTACATCAAAAAGATCACTTTGAGCTCAACTATGGGTCCTGGTCTTATCGTTGATGTAAACAACGTTTCTAACTAAGTTATTACTTAGACAGAATTCTTGAATCTCTAAAGTTAGATCAGAAATGTTCTGCTTTAGAGTGGACTTTGAATTGATAGGTTAAAGCCTATTAGCGTCAAAGACCTCAGGCGAGGAAGTTTTCCTCTTAATAGACCAGCCTGCGTAGACGCGGTGGTGTGATTTATTCAACCTCCGCGTGTAAGTCGAAAGGCTTACGAATTGGGAGTGCATCTAAATCAGGATGCATAAATCACCTTAGGAGGTTTTACAGTGGCTCTACTATTAGAGAACAAAAAAGAAATCGTTGCTCAAGTTAATGAAACTGCAAGCAAAGCTTTCTCTGCTGTTGTTGCTGACTACCAAGGTTTAAACGTAGAGCAATTAACACAACTTCGTGTTGAAGCTCGTAAGTTAGGTGTTGCAACACGTATCGTACGTAACACTTTGGCTAAACGTGCACTTGAAGGTACTCAATTTGATATCTTGGGTGACAACCTAGTTGGTCCAACAATTCTCGGTTTTTCAACTTCTGAAGACGACATGGGTGCAGCTGCACGCTTGTTCGAAGAATTTGCTAAAACTAACAAAGCTTTTGAATTAAAAGCTGCTGCATTTGATGGCAAAGTTTATCAAGGTGCAGAAGTTAGTGTTATCGCGAATCTTCCGAACCAAGAAAAAGCACTTACTATGCTTGCCAACGTTCTTCAAGCTCCTATTTCGAAATTGGGTCGCCTTATTACAGCACTCAAAGAGAAAAACGAGCAAGAAGCTGCTTAATCAAATATCTACACCATTCAATATCCATTTGGAGTTATTCTCATGGCTTTAACTAACGAAGAAATCTTAAACGCAGTTGCTGAAAAAACTGTTCTTGAACTTGTTGAATTAATTTCTGCTTTCGAAGAAAAATTCAATGTATCTGCTGCTGCTGTAGCTGTTGCTGCTGCTCCAGGTGCTGGCGCTGCTGCTGCTGAAGAGCAAACTGAATTCAACGTTGAGTTGACTTCTTTCGGTGCTAACAAAGTAGCTGTAATTAAAGCAGTTCGTGAAGCAACTGGTCTTGGTCTTAAAGAAGCAAAAGACCTTGTTGAAGGCGCTCCAGCTGTTCTTAAAGAAGCTGTTTCTAAAGAAGAAGGCGAAGAACTTAAGAAGAAACTTGAAGAAGCTGGTGCTACAGTTACACTTAAGTAATTTCTTTACGGAGTTGATTTTTGAAATTGACTCCAAAAATTGGCTGATGGCTCTTGGGTCATCAGCCTTTTTGCGTTACAATAGTCGGCTCGATTTTTGTTCAAATTGAATGAAAAAGAGGCTTTTAAGTAAAATAACGTGACAAATCAAACGCTTACCAATATTTTATACTCAAAAAAAATATTGCTAAGCGTTTTTACCACTCTCATTTGCAGTATTTGTAAGTAGTGGTGGCCATATCGGCCTGCGTAATTCCATCTAAACCCGAACTGCAGGCGGGTTTAGTATTGTACTTTCCGAGGACTCCAGATGGCATACTCATATACCGAAAAAAAACGGATCCGTAAGAATTTTGGTAATTTGCCCAAAGTCATGGACGTTCCGTACTTACTTTCGATTCAGGTCGATTCGTACAGAACGTTTTTGCAAGATGGTAAATTTCCAAAAAATCGTGAGGATATCGGTCTCCAAGCCGCATTTCGTTCAGTTTTTCCAATCGAAAGTTATTCTGGAAATGCTGCTTTAGAATTTGTTGAGTATAGCCTTGGTAAACCTGAGTTTGATGTACGTGAATGTATTCTTCGCGGCTCAACTTATGCGGCACCAATGCGCGTTAAAATTCGCCTGATCATTAAAGATCGCGAAACCAAGTCAATTAAAGATGTCCGTGAACAAGAAGTCTACATGGGTGAAATCCCATTGATGACTGAAAACGGTACTTTTGTGATCAATGGTACTGAGCGTGTCATCGTATCTCAGTTACACCGTTCACCTGGGGTGTTCTTTGATAGTGACAAGGGTAAAACTCACGCAAATAAAACTTTGTATTCTGCGCGTATTATTCCTTACCGTGGTTCATGGTTAGACTTTGAGTTTGACGCTAAAGATTTAGTGTATGTTCGTATTGACCGTCGTCGTAAATTATTGGCAACGGTAGTTCTACGTGCATTGAACTATACCGATGAGCAAATTTTGAACTTGTTCTATGAAAAAGTTCCTGTTTATCTGGATATGGGCAGCTATCAGATTGAACTTGTTCCAGATCGCCTGCGTGGTGAGATGGCACAATTCGATATTACCGACAATAGCGGTAAAGTGATTGTTGAACAAGGTAAACGTATTAATGCGCGTCATGTTCGTCAAATGGAAGCAGCAGGGTTAACTAAGCTTTCTGTTCCAGATGAATATTTGTATGAGCGTATTACTGCTGAAAACATCATTTTACGTAATGGTGATGTGATTCCTGCGAATACCTTACTTAGCCATGAAGTCATGGTGAAACTTGCTGAAGGCGGCGTAAAACAGTTCAATATTTTGTTCACGAACGATATTGACCGTGGCCCATTCATTGCAGACAGCTTACGTGCCGATTTAACACGTGACCGTGATGAAGCACTTGTAGAAATCTATAAAGTGATGCGTCCAGGCGAGCCACCAACCAAAGAAGCTGCTGAGAATCTGTTCCACAACTTGTTCTTCTCTTCTGAGCGTTATGACTTGTCGCCTGTTGGCCGTATGAAGTTCAACCGTCGTTTGGGTCGTCCTTACGAAGTCGGTACAGATCAAAAATCTCGCGAAGTTGAAGGTATCTTGTCGAATGACGATATCATCGATGTAATGCGTATATTGATTGAAATCCGTAACGGTAAAGGTGAAGTCGACGATATCGACCACTTGGGTAACCGTCGTGTACGTTCAGTTGGTGAAATGACTGAAAACCAATTCCGTGTGGGCTTGGTACGTGTTGAACGTGCAGTAAAAGAGCGTTTGAGTCAAGCTGAAACTGATAACTTGTCTCCTCAAGATTTAATCAACGCGAAACCAGTTGCTGCAGCAATCAAAGAATTCTTTGGTTCAAGCCAGTTATCTCAGTTCATGGACCAAAACAACCCATTGTCTGAAATTACACACAAACGTCGTGTATCAGCGCTTGGGCCTGGTGGTTTGACGCGTGAGCGTGCAGGCTTCGAAGTACGTGACGTACACCATACGCACTATGGTCGTGTATGTCCGATTGAAACGCCTGAAGGTCCAAACATTGGTTTGATCAACTCGCTTTCTGTTTATGCAAAAGCCAACGACTTCGGTTTCTTGGAAACACCATACCGTAAAGTTGTTAATGGTCGTGTAACAGACGAAGTTGAATATCTATCTGCGATTGAAGAAGTAGGAACTGTGATTGCACAGGCCGACTCAGCAGTTGATGCAGAAGATAACCTGATTGATGAAATGGTTACTGTGCGTCATCAAGGTGAAACTGTTCGTACCCCACCTGAAAAAGTAACGCATATGGATGTATCTGCACAGCAGGTTGTATCTGTTGCTGCATCATTGATTCCGTTCCTTGAACACGATGACGCAAACCGTGCATTGATGGGTTCAAACATGCAACGTCAGGCTGTGCCTACATTGCTTGCCGATAAACCACTTGTTGGCACCGGTATGGAAGCAAACGTAGCACGTGACTCTGGTGTGTGTGTGATTGCAAACCGTGGCGGTGTGATTGAATTTGTTGATGCTTCACGCGTTGTTATTCGTGTGAATGAAGATGAGATGATTGCTGGTGAAGCGGGTGTCGACATCTACAACTTGATCAAATATACACGTTCAAACCAAAACACTTGTATCAACCAAAAAGTTCTTGTGAACTTGGGTGATAAAGTTGGTCGTGGTGATGTATTGGCAGATGGTCCTTCTACCGATGGCGGTGAGTTGGCATTGGGTCAAAACATGCGTGTTGCGTTCATGACATGGAACGGCTTCAACTACGAAGACTCGATCTTGTTATCTGAGCGTGTACTTCAAGAAGACCGTTTAACATCGATTCATATTCAAGAATTGTCATGTGTAGCACGTGATACCAAGTTAGGCGCAGAAGAAATTACTGCCGATATTCCTAACGTTGGTGAAGCTGCACTGTCTAAACTTGATGAATCAGGTATCGTTTATATCGGTGCTGAAGTCACTGCGGGTGACATTCTTGTAGGTAAAGTAACGCCTAAAGGTGAAACGCAATTAACACCTGAAGAAAAATTGCTTCGTGCAATCTTTGGTGAAAAAGCGGCTGACGTAAAAGACTCTTCTTTACGTGTTCCATCTGGTACTAAAGGTACAGTGATTGACGTTCAAGTCTTCACTCGTGACGGTTTAGAGAAAGATGAACGTGCACAAGCAATTGAAAAAGCACAGCTTGATGCGTACCGTAAAGATTTGAAAGAAGAATTCAAAATCTTTGAAGAAGCAGCACGTGAACGTATTGTTCGCTTGTTGAAAGGTCAAGAATCGAATGGTGGCGGTACAACCAAACGTGGCGACAAATTGTCAGAAGACATGTTGTCAGGTTTAGAGCTTGTAGATCTACTTGAAATTCAACCGACTGATGAAGCAATTGCTGAACGTCTATCTCAAATTCAAGTGTTCTTGAAAGAGAAGAGCGCAGAAATTGACGAGAAATTTGCAGAGAAAAAACGCAAACTTTCTACAGGCGATGAACTCACAACTGGCGTATTGAAAGTTGTTAAAGTTTACTTGGCGGTTAAACGTCGTATCCAGCCTGGTGATAAGATGGCGGGTCGTCACGGTAACAAAGGTGTTGTATCGAACATCTTGCCTGTTGAAGACATGCCACACGATGCAAACGGTGTTCCTGTAGATGTGGTGTTAAACCCACTGGGTGTACCATCTCGTATGAACGTGGGTCAGATTCTTGAAACACACTTAGGTTTGGCGGCTAAAGGTCTGGGCGAGCAAATCGACAAGATGCTTCAACAGCAACGCACAATGGCTGAGTTACGTGATTTCTTAGATAAGATCTACAACAAAGTCGGTGGTGAGCAAGAAGAGCTTGATACCTTGACTGATGAAGAAGTCTTGAAACTTTCTGGTAACTTGCGTAAGGGTGTTCCTTTAGCAACACCTGTATTCGACGGTGCTGAAGAAGGTCAGATCAAAGAGTTACTTGATCTTGCAGGTTATTCTAAGACGGGTCAGATGGAACTATACGACGGACGTACAGGTGAGAAATTTGACCGTCCAGTAACCGTGGGTTACATGTATATGTTGAAATTGAACCACTTGGTTGATGACAAGATGCATGCGCGTTCTACAGGTTCTTATTCTCTTGTAACGCAACAGCCATTGGGTGGTAAAGCTCAATTCGGTGGTCAGCGTTTCGGTGAGATGGAGGTCTGGGCACTCGAAGCATACGGTGCAGCATATACTCTTCAAGAAATGCTTACTGTGAAATCGGATGACGTTGAAGGTCGTACCCGTATCTATAAGAACATTGTAGATGGTAACCATTATATGGAACCAGGTATGCCTGAATCGTTCAACGTATTGACCAAAGAGATCCGTTCTTTAGGTATCAACATTGAACTGAAAAATGGTGACTAAAATCTGTCCTGAGATGTCTTTGCATCATCTCCCTTGTTAAAAGGGAGATTCAGGGGATTTAGATCGCTTTTCGGTTAAAAACAATATTTGTGACCCAGTCGGGTGAGGATGACTCCCCGACACACGGAGAAAAAAATTGAAAGACTTGCTCGATATCATGCGTAAGAAAACGGACTCTGATGGTCATGCTCCAGTTGAGTTTGATCGCATCCGTATTGGTCTTGCGTCACCAGAAATGATTAAGTCATGGTCTCATGGTGAAGTTAAAAAACCTGAGACAATTAACTACCGTACGTTTAAACCAGAACGTGACGGTTTGTTTTGTGCCAAAATCTTTGGTCCAGTAAAAGATTATGAATGCTTGTGTGGTAAATACAAGCGTATGAAATACAAAGGCGTCATTTGTGAAAAATGTGGCGTTGAAGTAACAACTGCGAAAGTTCGTCGTGAACGTATGGGTCACATCGAATTGGCTTCTCCAGTTGCGCATATCTGGTTCTTGAAATCATTACCAAGCCGTATCGGTTTATTACTTGATATGACGCTTCGTGATATTGAACGCGTATTGTATTTCGAATCTTATGTTGTTACTGATCCGGGTATGACTCCGTTTGAAAAGTATCAACTTCTTACAGACGAAGAATACTTCAATGCACTTGAAGAACATGGTGATGAATTCACTGCGAAAATGGGTGCAGAAGCGGTTCAGGATTTGTTAAAAGACATCGATCTTGAAGCTGAAATTACACGTTTACGTGAAGAAATTCCTCAAACAACTTCTGAAACGAAGTTGAAAAAAGCATCTAAACGCTTGAAATTGATGGAAGCTTTCAAAGAGTCAAACAACAAGCCAGAATGGATGGTGATGAACGTACTTCCTGTACTTCCACCAGACTTACGTCCACTTGTACCACTTGAAGGTGGTCGTTTTGCGACGTCTGACTTGAACGACCTTTACCGTCGTGTGATCAACCGTAACAACCGTTTGAAACGTCTTCTTGACTTGGCTGCACCAGATATCATCGTACGTAACGAAAAACGTATGTTACAAGAATCTGTTGATGCCTTGTTAGATAACGGTCGTCGTGGTCGTGCGATTACAGGTTCGAACAAACGTCCATTGAAATCTTTGGCAGACATGATCAAAGGTAAACAAGGTCGTTTCCGTCAAAACTTGTTGGGTAAACGTGTTGACTATTCTGGTCGTTCGGTAATTACCGTTGGTCCATCTTTACGTTTACATCAATGTGGTTTACCGAAAAAAATGGCACTTGAGTTATTCAAGCCATTCATTTTCGCGAAATTACAAGCATCAGGTCAGGCAACAACCATTAAAGCTGCGAAGAAAATGGTTGAGCGTGAAACTCCTGAAGTTTGGGACGTTCTTGCACATGTGATCCGTCAACATCCAGTGATGTTAAACCGTGCACCAACACTGCACCGTTTGGGTCTTCAAGCATTTGAACCTATTCTGATCGAAGGTAAAGCAATCCGTCTACACCCACTCGTTTGTGCTGCGTTTAACGCCGACTTCGACGGTGACCAAATGGCGGTACACGTACCATTAACACTAGAAGCTCAACTTGAAGCTCGTGCGTTAATGATGTCGACCAACAACATCTTGTCACCTGCTAACGGTGAACCAATCATCGTACCTTCTCAGGACGTTGTATTGGGTCTTTACTACATCTCTCGTGATGCAGTAAACGCCAAAGGTGAAGGCATGATGTTCGCGGATACTCACGAAGTAAACCGTGCGCTTGCAACAGGTCAGGTGGCAATGCATGCGCGTGTAAAAGCACGTGTACACCAAACTGTTATTAACGAAAATGGTGATCGTGAAAAACAAACCATTATTGTTGATACAACACCAGGTCGCTGCTTACTTTGGGAAATCGTACCTGAAGGTTTGAGCTTTGAATCAATCAACCTTGAGATGACTAAAAAGAACATTTCGAGACTGATTAACACTTGTTACCGTAAACTTGGTTTGAAAGATACAGTTATCTTTGCTGACCAGTTGATGTATTTGGGCTTCCGTCAAGCGACTCGCTCAGGTGTATCTGTGGGTATGGAAGACATGCTGATTCCACCACAAAAACAAGCGATTATTAACAAAGCAGAAGCTGAAGTTCGTGAAATCGAACAACAGTTCGAACAAGGTTTCGTAACTGCGGGTGAACGCTATAACAAAGTCGTCGATATTTGGGCACGTACTAACGACCAAGTAGCGAAAGCGATGATGGACAACTTGTCATTCACAACTGTTAAAAACAAACAAGGTGAAGACGAGAAACAAAAATCATTCAACAGCATCTATATGATGTCTGACTCGGGTGCCCGTGGTAGTGCTGCACAGATTCGTCAGTTGGCGGGTATGCGTGGTTTGATGGCGAAACCAGATGGTTCGATCATTGAAACGCCAATTAAAGCGAACTTCCGTGAAGGTTTGACAGTACTCCAGTACTTTATTTCAACGCACGGTGCGCGTAAAGGTTTGGCCGATACAGCATTGAAAACTGCGAACTCTGGTTACTTGACTCGTCGTTTAGTTGACGTTGCACAAGACTTGGTAATTACAGAGCCTGATTGTGGTACGAATGGTGGTTTAGTCATGACACCATTAATTCAAGGTGGTGACGTAATTGAGCCATTACGTGATCGCGTATTGGGTCGTGTAACGGCTGAAGACGTAAAACGTGCATCGGATGATGAAGTTGTATTGCCTCGTGGTACTTTAATCGACGAGAAAATTGCAGCTTATCTTGAAGAAGCCGGTGTCGATGAAGTTAAAGTTCGTTCAGTAATTGCGTGTGAATCAACATTTGGTGTTTGTGCTCGTTGTTATGGTCGTGACCTTGCTCGTGGTCACTTGGTGAACCCAGGTGAATCAGTCGGTGTTATGGCTGCTCAATCAATTGGTGAGCCAGGTACACAGTTAACAATGCGTACGTTCCACGTGGGTGGTGCTGCAAGCCGAACTTCTGCTGCAAACAGCGTTCAAGTACGTAACAAAGGTACAGTACGTTTCCATAATGTGAAAACTGTACAACATGCCAAAGGTCACTTGGTATCTGTTTCACGTTCAGGTGAAATCGGTATTGCGGATGACTTAGGTCGTGAACGCGAACGCTATAAACTTCCATACGGTGCAAGCATTGTACTTAAAGATGGTGAAGTAGTTGAAGCTGGTGGTATCGTTGCAACTTGGGATCCGCATACACATCCAATCGTGACAGAAGTTGCTGGTAAAGCACGTTTCTCTCAAATTGCGGATGGCGTGACTGCAACATCGAAAACTGATGATGCAACGGGTATGACAACGGTTGAAATCTTGCCTGTAACAGCACGTCCTGTTTCTGGTAAAGATATGCGTCCTGCTATCGTACTTGATACAGCAGATGGTACTGAACAGTTCTACTTCTTGCCGCAAAACACAATCGTAACTGTCCGTGACGGTGAAGTGATTGGTGTCGGTGACGTTATTGGTCGTGTACCACAAGAATCTTCACGTACTCGTGATATTACCGGTGGTCTTCCACGTGTTGCGGACTTGTTCGAAGCACGTAAACCGAAAGAACATGCAATCCTTGCAGAAGTGTCAGGTATTGTAAGCTTCGGTAAAGAGACCAAAGGTAAAAACCGTTTGGTGATTACACCAGATGACGGCTCTGAAATTTACGAAGAATTGATTCCAAAATGGCGTCAAATCAACGTGTTCGAGGGTGAGCATGTGAACCGTGGTGAAACCATTTCTGATGGTCCACAAAACCCACATGACATCTTGCGCTTGAAAGGCGAAGTAGCATTAACAAACTACATCGTGAATGAAGTACAAGACGTTTACCGTTTACAAGGTGTAAAAATCAACGATAAGCACATTGAAGTTATCGTACGTCAAATGTTGCGTAAAGTTGATATCACTGATGGCGGCGATACAAGCTTCATCAAAGGTGAGCAAGTTGATTACATCCGTGTTGTTGGTGAAAACCAAGCAGTATTGGCGCAAAACAAATTCCCAGCGAAATTTGAACGTCAATTGATGGGTATTACGAAAGCATCGCTTTCTACTGACTCGTTCATTTCTGCTGCATCGTTCCAGGAAACCACTCGTGTGTTAACTGAAGCGGCTGTAACAGGTAAAGAAGATGACTTACGTGGCTTGAAAGAGAACGTGGTTGTAGGTCGCTTGATTCCTGCGGGTACTGGTTTGGCGTATCATTTAGAACGTCGTCGCCAAGAAGCCGAAGCGGCTGAGTTTGAACTTCACAACAACTTTAGTGATGTTGACCAAGCATTTAGCCAAGCATTAAATGAAGAACAGTTTTAAGCCTTAATTGACTGATTAAAAAGAGCCTTTCGAGGCTCTTTTTTTGTTTCTATTGAATGACCTGAGTTGAGGTGTAAGAGAGGATGTCTTCTGGGATTTAGTTTAAAGCAAACGAATATTTTGAAAGTTGATCCAGTGTGATACTTGCTCCACCACATACAATTACCAGTATGTTGTCTTTAGGAGAAAAAGAAATCTTGTGATCGTACAGAACCGATAATGTTGCGCCACAGGCAGGTTCAACCAAAGTTCGATGATCATCTAAAAAGTTCAAACATGCTGACACGGCTGCTTGATCTGAAACAATGAGGCTTTTTATATTCTGATTATTTTGTGAAATCAAAAAGGCATTTTCACAGACTTGTTGTGCAGCAAGAGTTGTCGCGACGCCAGAGACTTTGTCTAACTTTATATGTTGATTCATTTTTATCGCAGTGTGCAATGATGCTGTTCCCTCAGTTTCCACGGCATAAATTGGAATATCTAGGCTGTTAGCGAGTAAGCCTTGATGAATGCCTGAAAGGAGGCTGCCACCACCGACAGAGAGAATAACGGCATCAGGTTTTACGCTATCGGCAATCACTTCATCAATAATCTCTGAAACACCATCCCATAGGTATTGATCATCAAAAGGGTGAATATAGACAGCTTCTGAATTGACAAATGATACAGCAAGTTCATTCGCATCTGCCCAAAAATCACCATGGACGATGACTTCAGCATTCTCTTTTCGCATGAGATCAATGGCTTTTTGTGAAGTCGTTTGCGGAACAACAACAGTTACAGGAATATTCAGTTGATTACCTATATAAGCAACCGAGATCCCAGCATTTCCGCCAGAAGAGCTGATAAATTTTTTTGCTCCTCTTTTTGCGTACTGTCGGCAAGCGTGTCCAATACTTCTCTGTTTAAATGAACCAGCAGGTTGTGAAGATTCCATTTTGAGCCAGATATTGCAGTTGTTGATTGTACTGAGCGCACTAGATTTAATTAAGGGAGTTTTTATTGTCATGGCTTAGAATTGGCTTTAGAGTTAGAACAAACGGATTCATTAAATTAGCATAGAAGGATGAAAACTTAATTATTAAAATCCGTAGTATTTGTATAACCAAATGACAAAAAGAAGCGAGGGTTATACGTATTTCTATAAAACATCTTTAGTTTTGAATTTATTTATTCTTTTTAGAATATGCTTAGCATAAAAATTCATAAACAGGATTCTGGATTATTTGAGATTGTGAATTAAAAAGGTTTATGATTTTCACGTAGCTAAATCGAATTAAATTTAAGGATAGATCATGACAACTGATGCTCAATTTCCTACTCCTGAAAACTTAGGGATTGCCGTTTATTCAAATAATGCAGAAGCCATTGGCAACACACCATTGGTACGCATCAATCGTATCATTCAAGGCAGTGCAACCGTATTGGCAAAAATTGAAAGCCGTAATCCTGCATTTTCTGTGAAATGTCGTATCGGGGCTGCGCTGGTTGCCGATGCTGAAAAACGTGGTGTCCTCAAAGCAGGTATGCACATCGTTGAGCCAACCAGTGGTAATACAGGGATTGCCCTAGCATTTGTTGCCGCAGCAAAAGGTTATCCAATTACTTTAACCATGCCAGCAAGTATGAGTCTGGAACGTCGTAAAGTACTGAAAGCTTTAGGGGCGAATTTAGTCCTAACTGAACCTGCGAAGGGGATGAAAGGGGCGGTTGATGAAGCGGTACGTTTAGCGACAGAACAGCCAGATGTGTATTTTTTACCACAACAATTTGAAAACCCTGCGAACCCACAAATTCACCAAGACACGACTGGCCCTGAAATTTGGCAGGCAACCGGGGGTAAAGTTGATATTCTGGTTTCGGGTGTGGGAACAGGCGGGACGATTACAGGGATTTCACGTTATTTTGAACAGGTAAAAAATCAACCGTTGTATTCGGTTGCGGTTGAGCCTGCTGAATCTCCGATTATTAGTCAGGCGAAGCGTGGTGAGGAGTTGACACCTGGACCACATAAAATTCAGGGAATTGGTGCGAACTTTATTCCAAAAAATCTGGATTTGGATTTAGTCGATGAAGTTTTACCTGTAACTGGTGATGATGCAATTGAGTGGGCGAGAAAAGTTGCAACACAAGAAGGTATTTTGGTCGGTATTTCAAGTGGTGCGGCATTGGCCGCTGCTGCACAGTTAGCTGCACGTCCTGAAAATGCAGGCAAAACCATTGTGGTAATTTTACCTGATAGTGCAGAGCGTTATTTATCTTCGGTATTGTTTGAAGGTTTATTTACCGATGTATAAAAGATAAACCCTATTTATAAAAGGATATTTCTAAATAGAGATATCCTTTTTTTATGGCTAGGCTTTGGTGAGTGTCGATTGAGCCACAGGGGGAAGTGAGGCTTTTTTCGCATAAGCGACACAAATCATGACAATGAGGGCAGAAAAGATCATTTGAGCATTGATGACTTCATGTAAAAGAATGGCACTGAGAAGTAGCCCGAAAAAAGGCTGAATCAGTTGTAGTTGTCCAACGGCGATGACCCCACCTGTCGCTAAACCGTGATACCAAAAAATAAATCCAATGAACATGCTGAAGACGGAAACATAGCCAAAGCCCAACAGTGCTGATGAAGGAATCTGCATGAAATGTTCTGGGAAATAGTAGTAGCTTAAAGGAAGCATAATCGGCAGTGCAATCACCAAAGCCCAGCAAATCACTTGCCAACCCCCAAGACTACGGGACAATTGTCCCCCTTCAGCATAGCCCAGACCACACAGTAAAATCGCAGCGAACATCCATAAATTCCCTGAAAGGGCATGTGGATGATGGTTCTGAGTCAGTGCAAAAATAACCACAATACTGCTTCCTAAAATTGCAAAGCCCCAGAATTTTAATTGGGGACGTTGTTCACCTTTTAGCACAGCAAAAAAAGCCGTTGCTAAAGGAAGCAATCCAACAAAAACAACAGAGTAGGATGCAGTAATGGTTTGTAAGGCGATGGATGTGCACAATGGAAAGCCAATCACAACGCCAAGAGTTACGATCAACAACCGCTTGAATTGCTGTGGTGATGGTTTTTTTTGTTTGAATAAAACCAGACATAAAAGTGCGAGTAGGCCTGCAATACTGGCACGACCCACGGTTAAAAATTCTGGAGAAAACCCGTCAACGGCCAAACGTGTTGCAGGTAAGGAACCAGAAAAAATGATCACGCCAATTAAGCCACTGAGCCAGCCATTTGAGATCCGCTGCATTGTCATCGTCCTATATTATTGAGTCTTATTTATAAAAGAGCATGGCTTGTTTGACGAGATACAACACAATACAATCTAAAGATACTGTACTGGTTCAATTGAGAAAATTGTTATGGATCATCTGTCCCAAAAAACAAAAATTGAACAGATCATGACTTGGGTTCAACAGCAGATTGAACAACGGGTTTGGGTGTCAGGTTCAAAATTACCTTCGGTACGTGCCATGGCGCAGCAACAGCATGTCTCTGTTTCAACGATTGTCGAAGCTTATGCTCGGTTGGCTGCACAAGACGTTTTGGAGGCACGTCAGGGGGCAGGATATTTTGTCAAAAGCCAGTCAAAACCATATTTGCTTGTTTCACAGCGGCCTCAACTTGACCGAGAGGTTGATCCACTGTGGATTTCAAGGCAATCTTTAGATGCGCAAGATGATATTTTAAAACCTGGATGTGGCTGGTTACCTACAACATGGATGCCAGAAGAGGTTGTAAGAAAAGCGATTCGTACCGTTGCCCGTTCTGAATCAAATACCTTAATGAATTATGCAACATCGTTGGGTTTACCAGAACTGAGACAGGTGATTTCGCGCCGTTTAGAGGCAACGGGGGTTTTGGCAAATCCTGATCAGGTTTTATTGGTTGAAAGCGGGACTCACGCCATTGATTTAATTTGCCGTTTAGGATTAAAACCGGGCGATACGGTTTTAATTGATGATCCGTGCTATTTCAACTTTCAGGCATTGTTGAATGTTCATCGGGTCAAGACAATTGCAATACCATTTACCTCGACAGGCCCAGACCTTGAGGCTTTTGAGCAAGCCTTGTGGCATCAACCTAAGTTTTATATCACCAATTCGGGCGTTCATAATCCAACGGGCGCGAGTTTGTCGATGCATACGGCATATCAGATTTTAAAATGGGCGGAGCAGCATCGACTATTGATTATTGAAGATGATATTTGGAGCGATTTAGAGTTGTATCCTGCGCCACGTTATGCTGCGTTAGGTGGTTTTTCACAAGTGCTACAGATTGGTAGTTTTTCAAAAACAGTTTCAGCTTCAATCCGTTGTGGCTATATTGTGGCAAATCAGGACTGGATTTCGCCATTGATTGATCTGAAAATTGCAACGACTTTGAGTCATGATCATTTTAATACTGCGGTTATTACGCATGTGCTGAATGATGGGCAATATCGAAAACATCTGGACTGGTTACGTAAAAATCTGGCTCAGGCGATGACCTATAATTTACAGCAATTGAGTGCCTTAAAAATTGAACCGTGGATTTTACCCAAGGCGGGTATGTTGTTATGGTGCAAGTTACCTGAGGGCATTGATGCTGCCAGATTATCTCAATACTGTTTGGCACAAGGAATTATTTTAGCGCCAGGAAATGCATTTAGTCAGTCGCAACAGGCCAATCAGTTTTTACGCTTTAATGTTGCGCAGGCCTTACATGCCAAAGTGTACACCGTGTTGGCAGAAGGGCTAAAGACCAATACTTGTCGTGGTCGTTAGGTATTGGCGGAAAATAAAAAAACCCTGTGGTTGACAACAGCACAGGGTTTAATCAGACATAATAAAAATTAAGCCTGTTGTTTTGGACGAATCCAGATGTAATAAGCGACTGTTAAAATCAGTAACCAGATTGCACCAACATATAATGCAGGGCGTGAGTCTGGGAAATAACCAATAATCGCAATCACGAACAACATAAACAGCGTGGCAATGATCGGGGCAATCGGCCAACCAATAACAGGGAAATCAAGTTTCTTAATTTCATCCTGACTCAGCTTTTTACGCATACCCATTTGCGCCAATAAAATCATCAGCCAAACATAAACCGTTGCAAAGGTTGCAAGTGAGGCAATAATTTCAAAGACATTTTCAGGAATCAGGTAGTTGAGAACAACACCGATCATTAAAACGCCCGCCATCACAATGACGGTCATCCAAGGCGCCCCACTTTTTGAGGTTTTACCAAAAATTTGAGGCGCTTGTCCTTTTTTCGCCATGCCATACATCATGCGGCCTGCACCAAACACATCACTGTTGATGGCTGAAATGGCAGCAGTAATCACCACAAGGTTTAAAATGGCAGCAGCAGATTTAATGCCTAAACTTTCAAAAATTTGTACAAAAGGACTGCCTTGGCTACCCACTTGGTTCCATGGGAAAATCGACATTAATACAAAAATCGTGAGGACATAAAAAAGAATGATACGAATTGGAACGGCATTGATGGCACGAGGAATGGCTGTTTTTGGGTCTTGTGTTTCACCTGCCGTCACCCCGATAATCTCGATTCCGCCAAATGCAAAAACTACAACTGAAAAACAGGCAATAAAGCCTGAAAGACCATTTGGCATAAAGCCATCATGGATCCATAAATTTGAAATACCAGAATGGAAGTTGGTATTTGGAACATGCAAACCATAGAGCATGATACCGATACCACCTGCGATCATGGCGATAATGGCACTGACTTTGACAATTGAAAGCCAAAATTCAAGTTCACCATAGACTTTGACATGGATTAGGTTAATGCCGCCCAAGAAAAAGATCAGAGATAAAATCCAGATCCAACGGGGAACATCGGGAAACCAAAAGCCCATATAAATGCCAAAGGCAGTGACATCCGCAATGGCAACAATCACCATTTCAAAAACATAGGTCCAACCTGTGGTAAAACCTGCAAGTGGACTAATATATTCAGATGCGTAACGACTAAACGAGTCTGATACAGGATTATGGACAGCCATTTCTCCAAGAGCGCGCATTACAATATAAATTGCAATACCTGCCAAAATATAGGCGAGCAGTACAGAAGGTCCCGCAAGTTTAATTGCAGAGGCAGAACCATAAAAAAGTCCTGTACCGATGGCAGAGCCAAGGGCTAAAAAACGAATGTGGCGGGTATTTAATCCGCGATTTAAAGAAGAGGTCTGTGACATGATTAACTCCAATCTTGCGGCATATTGTATAGAAGCTTGCAAGTGAGTTCACACAAAATTTATACATGTATTGCGATTGTCAGGTTGAACAGGAAATTTATAAAAAAAGAGCCAGCTTTGTGTGGATTACAAAAGATGTAAAATTGCGGACAGGATGTAACAAAATATAAATAAAAAGAATAGAAAAGCATTTTAAACTGTTAAATAAGTCAAGTGAGGAGATCCAAAATGAAAAAATGGCTTTTAATGGGTGCGTTATCTGTGTCTTGTTCAGTCCTATTTGTAGGCTGTGACAATATGTCACCTCAAAACCAACGTATCGGTGCAGCAGCATTAGGCGGTGCAATTGGTGGTGGTGCTGGGAACCATGTCGGTGGTGGTTTGGGCGCAGGCGTTGGTGCGGCAGCGGGTGCTGGTGTTGGTAGCCATACTCAAAATGGTAGTTCAAGAACGACAACAGGCAGTGCAATTGGCGCAGGTGTAGGTGCAGTTATTGGTAAGGCTGTATTCGGTGGAGATTCTGGTGCCGCTATTGGTGGGGCACTTGGTGGTGGAGCGGGCGCTGCGATTGAGGAAAGATAAAAAATTCCTGATGACCAACAAATATAAGAGGTTTATATTCATTATAAACCTCTTTTTTTTAGTCAAAAATTAATAATTGAAGATAATAATTTAAAATAAAAAAGTATTTAAAATACATTTTTAAATATAATAAATCTGAGTGTTTTAATTGGTATTTAAAAACCAATTAAAATAGTAGGATAAAATAATAAAACCTGATAAAAATAATCGGATTTAAAAATATAACTTTAATAATCAGTGGCTTGAAAATAATTATTTAATTAGAAATAAAAACATGTTGCATAATATAAAATCAGATTTTAATATGGGGGCAATTGGTAACGGGGTAAATAAAAAATGTTAAAAAAAGTATTGGTCTTAGCATTATTAGCAGCATCTTCTGCGACATTTGCAGGTAATTGGCAAGTAAAAGTCGGGGGAAGTGTTTTAGCACCATCAAAAGACGATAATACATTGGCCAATGGTTTGGTGACCAATGCTCAAGCCGACCATGCGTTTAGTTTTACACCATCAATTGAATATTTCTTTGGTGATAGCGGGATTTCTACAGAATTATTATTAGCAACACCATTTAAACATGACGTTACCGCAAATGTAGGTGGTGGAGCATCTGAAAAAATTGCGTCGTTTAAACATTTACCACCGACTTTAACAGTCAAGTATAACTTTAAAAATTCAACTGGTTTTACACCGTATATTGGTGTAGGCGCAACCGCAGTGATTATCTGGGGTGAAAAAACAAAAGGCTCGCTTGAAGGTACCACACTTAAAGCAGAAAATGCCTATGGAGTAGCAGGTCAAGTTGGTTTTAACTTTCAACCTGCTGATGCGAAAAATTGGGGAGTTTTCGCAGATGTACGCTATGCCGATGTAGGTTCTGATTTGAAACTGAATGGTCAAAAAATTGGAACTTTAGATGTAAATCCTTGGGTTTACACCATTGGTTATAGCTACCGTTTCTAGGTCTCTTTGCAACAGAGCTAGAACTAAAAACCTCATTCGAAAGAATGAGGTTTTTTTATGGGAGTTACGTAAAGCCTGCAAAGTGTCACTGTTTTAAATCGATCTGATGCTTTTTAATGATAAAAGGTATCTCATCCTTGGAGTTGAATATGTTGAAGTCTTTATGTTGGGTGGCTTTGGTCTGTTCAGGGCTGTGTGTTCAGGCAAATGCCGCAAGTTTTTCATGTGATCGAGCCGTATTAAAGGCAGAAAAAACCATTTGCCAAGTGCGTTCACTTAACGATGCAGATGTAAAAATGGTAACCACCTATCAAATTGTATTGCATGCGTTGCCGATGGGGGGACGTGATCAACAAAAAGGTATTCAGGTCAACTGGCTTAAACAGCGCAATTTGTGTGGAAATCAGCAGGCTTGTTTAACGCAGGCCTATCAGCAACGTCAAAAACAACTCGATGATTTGATTCAGAATCGAATTTTAAGTCATGGACCTTTCTAAAAAAGAGGGCCAAATGTGAGTTGACGTGTCGATTGTCTAGTTGATATTCAACTGCTTTTATTAAAATCTATTGAAATTTCTGCAACCACCACCATCAATATGTTCATCGTTATTACTCACATTGAAATGAAAAGAAAGGAGTGATTCATGAGCGAACAAAGCGCCTCACAAAAACATAGTTTCCAAGCAGAAGTTGCGCAATTATTGCATTTGGTAACCCATTCTTTATATTCAAACCCCGATATTTTCCTACGTGAACTCATTTCTAATGCTTCAGATGCATGTGATAAATTGCGTTTTGAAGGTATTAATCATCCAGAATATTATGAGAATGATCCGAACTTACGTGTACGCGTTAGTCTCGATAAAGACAATAAGACGATTACCATTTCAGACAACGGAATTGGTTTAAGCGAACAAGAGGCGATTGATAATTTAGGTACTATTGCCAAGTCAGGTACTAAAGACTTTATGTCGAAATTGACGGGTGATCAAAAATCTGATGCTCAATTGATTGGTCAGTTCGGTGTTGGTTTTTATTCGGGCTTTATTGTTGCTGAAAAAATCACTGTAGAATCACGCCGTGCAGGCGCAAATGCCGAGCAAGGTGTACGCTGGATAAGCGGTGGCACCGGCGATTTTGAGGTTCAACAAATTACCAAAGAAGGTCGTGGTACCGATATTATTTTGCATTTACGTGATGATGCGCTTGAGTACTTAGAAGCGTATAAAGTGAAGCAAATTATCAATAAATATTCAGATCACATTAGCTTGCCAATTGAAATGCAAAAAGAAGTTTGGCAAGAAGAGGAAGTGGCTGAAGGTGAAGAACCAAAAGGCGGTCACTACGTTAAAACCGATGAATGGGAAGCGATTAACTCGGCAAGTGCGCTTTGGACACGTAGTAAGTCAGAGGTGACCGAAGAGCAATATATTGAGTTTTATAAAAATTTAACCCACGATTTTGATGCACCTTTGGCATGGGCGCATAACCGTGTAGAAGGAAACACTGAATATACGCAGTTGTTGTATATTCCAAGTAAAGCGCCGCAGGATATTTTCACCCGTGAAGCAAAAGCAGGCATTAAACTGTATGTAAAACGTGTGTTTATTATGGATGATGCGGATAACCTTATTCCAAACTATTTGCGTTTTGTGCAAGGTGTGGTGGACAGTGCTGACTTACCATTGAACGTGAGCCGTGAACTGCTTCAGGAAAGCCGTGATGTTAAAACCATCCGTGAAGGGAACGCGCGCCGTATCTTGACTGTGATTGATGGTTTGGCAAAATCTGAAGATGAAAAAGACCAAGAGAAATTCAAAACTTTCTATACCGAATTTGGTTCGGTGATTAAAGAAGGTTTAGGCGAAGACTTTGGTAACCGTGACCGTATTTTAAAACTCCTACGCTATGCAACATCGACCAATGATGACGTCATTACTTCATTGGCAGATTACAAAGCACGTATGAAAGACGGGCAAAAAGCTATTTATTACGTGACTGCGGATAGCTTAACGGCTGCAAAAAATTCACCACAACTTGAATTATTCAAGAAAAAAGGCATTGAAGTGTTGTTAATGTCGGAACGTGTTGATGAGTGGGCAATGAACTTTGTCAATGACTTCGATGGTACGCCATTGCAAAACGTGTCTAAGGGGGCGGTTGATTTAGGCGACCTACAAGATGCTGAAGAGAAAAAAGCACTTGAGCAAGCGGCAGAAGCCTTTAAGCCAGTGGTTGAAAAACTGTCTGATTCGTTGAAAGATAAAACTAAAGAAGTGCGTGTAACGACACGTTTGGTTGATTCACCTGCATGTTTAGTGACAGCAGAAGGCGAGTTATCACCACAATTGATTCGTATGTTGAAACAGGCGGGTCAACCTGTGCCAGAGTTGAAGCCAATTTTGGAAATTAACCCTGAACATCCATTGGTGAAAAAACTGGAAAGCTCGACTCAGTTTGATGATTTAGCCAATGTAATTTTTGACCAAGCTGTGATTGCCGAAGGTGGACTTCCTGAAGACCCAGCGGCTTATGTAAAACGTATCAACAGCTTATTATTAAAATAAGTCATTGGATTTTAAGTGATTGAAAAACCGAGTGATTCATCGCTCGGTTTTTTATTTATCTGCTTTAATAGACTGAATTTATTGTTCAATGTAGGCTTTGAAGTTATTCAAAATGGCTTGCCATCCCATTTGCTGCTGTTCGATTGGGAATTCATTTTCTGGATCAAATTCTACGCTGACGATGACGCTATGCGGTTTTTGTAGAAATTCAACTTTGGCGTGACGCTCGCCAAAGTCATATTCGACCAATTGTTGTGAAATGATTTTTGTAAAAACACCAGCAAAATCAAATCCCATACTGCCATCTTTCGCTTCCATCCGCGAACAGAACTTGCCCCCAACGGTAAAGTCGGAACTTGCATTTACTGTATGCCAGTCGGGTGATGCGCTATTCCATTTTTCAATGTCTTGAGGGGTATTATAACCCGCCCAGATTTTTTCTAAGGGCGCGTTGATTTCGGTTTCAACTTTAATTTTTTTCATATATTCCCTGGAGAGTGAACATGCTGTCGAAAGGTCAGAATAATTCACAAAGGGATAGAAATACTATGTTTATTTTGTTGATTTAGCTTTCGCTCGGTTGGTCTTTAAGCATATGCCTATGCTGTGAGCCATACACTATAAATATAAGATTTTTAAGTATTTCACAGCATGAGTGATAAAGACCAAGCCTATTTAGATAGGATCAATATGCGTGATCACATCAATCACACGATGTTTTTGCATGATGAGATAACGAACATTGACCGCAATATCGTGTCCTTCCCGAACGCTTAAATTTCCATTTACTTCAATATGTGCATCAATAATAATCATATCGCCCATTTTTCGGGTACGAATATTATGTACGCCTTCAACTCCCGCACAATGGAGGAATGTTTCTCGGATGGCTTGAACTTCATTGTCATCGGCAGCCCGATCCATTAAATCACTGAGTGCTTCCCAGCCAAATTCATAGCCCATTTTGATGATGATACAACCCACCAACAGGGCGGCAATCGGGTCTAAAATTGGGTATCCAAGCAAATTTCCCGCAATACCAATCATCACCACCAAGGAAGAAGCTGCATCGGAACGCGCATGCCATGCGTTGGCAACTAACATACTGGATTTTACTTTTTTGGCGATTTTGAGCATATAACGAAATAGCAGCTCTTTGGCAACCAAAGCCGTCATGGCAACATAAATGGCAATGCTGTGTACTTGAGGGATGTCTTCATGATGCATGATTTTATGAATCGCGGAGATGGACATGCCAATCCCAACCCCAAGCAGGATGAGACCTAACATCAATGATGCTGCGTTTTCAAAACGATAATGACCAAAGGGGTGATTATCATCGGCATCCTTTTGGCTAAAATGATTGGCAAATAACACAATAAAATCGGCAATCAGGTCACTGAGGGAATGAATACCATCGGCAACCAGACCTTGTGATTTCGAAAAAAGTCCAATTAAAATCTGTGCGATAGAAAGACATAAATTTACTCCCACGCTAACCCAAGTTGTCTGATTGGCTGCTTTGGCTCGTTCTTCGGTAGAAATCAGGTCCTCTGTCGGGGTGTTATCGAAATGGGGAGTAAGCATGACCATATGTACAATGAAGAAAGGAATACTAAGTGTACGTTATTTTATCGAAATTTAAAAAATTATTTTATTAAAAAATGTTGTAAAACATATATTTAAATAGAATTGATAGTGGTGTGGAAATTAAGAATGGTTCCACAATAGGGACGCATTCTTAACTGTGATTTGTTCAAAATGCCATGTCAAATTGCACTGTAGTACTAAAAACATGTCTGTTTTCATCCGTTCGATCTTGGTAATAAGACACGCCATTTTCAAGATAGAGCCAGTCACGCCACAAAGGACGACGCCAAGAAAAATAAGGCCCCCAACTCTGTACTTCAACGTCTCGCTTGTCTTTATTATAAACGCCGTTGGAATATAAGCCGTAGGTTATGCTTTGATCATGATTGATTTTTTGCTTACGAAACAAATAGTTCTCCCAATTATAAGTCGTATCATCATAGGTCTTGGTAATTGAAAGTTGATTGGATGCAATGGCTTCATGCGCCTGTTTTTGCGTAAAATTAAAATTTGTTTCCGAATAATTCCGACTTTGTGCGCCATAGCGGAAAGTTTGTTGGGCATTAAAATCAAAATCAGGATTGATCTGCCAATTTTTTTCAGCATTTACTTCAAGATACACATCTGAATTTGAGTTGGAACCCAGATTAATATCGCTTTGAAAAGGGAGTTGTTTCGACAAATCAGACAAAATCGACTCAAGCCAGTCAGCTTGTGGCTTCGTTGCTTTTTTAGGTCTAGATGAGTTTTTATTGACACCAAATTTACGTTTTGGGTGGTGCTTTTGATAAGACTGTTGTGCCCGATAAATCAGAGTATCCTGACCAAATACAGCCATCAGTTGCTGCGCTAGTTCAGGTGAATGCGGATCAAATTGTGGTGCAAACGGGTTATCCTGAGAGGTCACAGCGCGATGCCGTCTATATTTTCTATGATGTTTTGAGCGGGTCGGATGACAAGCAATATCTGCTGCAAAAAAAGAATGAGCAAAGGCGGGTAAAACAATAAAATTGTGTTGAGGAATCGTGACGCCTGTAAATAAAATTGGAAGCCAAAAAAATTTCATACGAGTGCTGTATCGCAACGAAAATAATAGATGAAAAACACAATAGATGTGTGGTTTAACAGGTAAACTTTTGCTGACACAGGGATGAAATCCTCATCTAGAATCATCAGATTTCATATTTGATGTTTTACAACTTCAAAACGCTTATTGCCGCAAATATTATTGGAAATTCCAACAGTTTCCATTGTGTTTTTAATACGTTAAATTTAGCTTAAAATACCTTTCGGACTTACATGTTGTGTTATTGCAATATGAAGGATGTCGCTTGAAACAGGCGATGATAGCGTTGTCAGTATGTCCCGAAGCATTTGCCATGACACCCCATCTTGTCGGGAAAATAAAACACAAGGATAGCCTAGGGCATCTACACTGGATTGCAGACGGTTTTCACCATGAACAATACGGTATTTGAGCCGTTCTTTCATTAAGATTAAAGGTGTAGTTAAGCTTGCAGGCATTTCTTCAAAAGGAATAAATCGTTGCGTTAAGACGAGTTCTCGGGGGATGAAAATAGGTATTTCGGGTGGTTTCCAAAGGGTCTTTTCTTGAAGAAAAACGTCAAAGAAGGTTTCTAGGTTTGTGGCGTGATCTTGCCAGATCTGCCAAGTCATGCTTTTAATGGTCGCGAGTTGATGTTGATATTGAACACAATAGGGACGCCAGTTGAATAGCGATATGTGGATTCATTGATCCAAAGATCATCACATATCCCATAAATTGCTGTTGTTCATCAACACGTTCCGCCACAATGATCGGAGTGTTTAAAATGTCATCGCTTTTGCTAGAAACACTCAAATAAAGAAAAAGATTTTGGGGATGAGTCACTTCATCGAAGTTGATGAGATAACTGGTATCGGTAACGGCTGGAATCTGAATAGGAGTGAGACTTGCATGGAAAGGCTCAAGTTCAATTTTGATTTGCTCGGCTGTTAGAACCTGAATATTGGTTTGTTGAAATTGATGCGTAATCGGGTCAGTGTTAGCTTTGTCTAAATGGACGGATTGATTTTTTGTAGAACCGGTTACTCGTTGAGTGTGTGACGTCTGATGAGCATCATCGACGAAATTTGCATCTTCAACAAGACAATGCAGTAGATTTTGTTGTTGTAAGAGCCACTGATAGGCATCAGCGAGTTGTGTTTTCCAGCTACTATGAATAACCCCTTTTTTTGCTTGGGGAATTAACCAAATCTGCCATCTTTTTTCGATAGCATCATAAAGTGTAGCCCATCCTAAAAGCGGGTTTTCCTGAAGTGTTTTTAAAAGTATCGATTGGTCTTGAAAGAGTCCACGATAACTTTTTTGAAAGTTACTTTTAATGAATACGTTATGATTGATTTGCTGAGGCGTATCAAATTGGGTAAGTGATTGATTGCGTTTTTGAGTAATCGGTTTTTCGCAAAACTGAAAAATTTCTTTGAGTCGATGGGTTGCTTTGGCCCGTTCAAATAAAGGCAATGAATTATTTTCAATGATTTGGATATTATGTTTAATATCCTGAATAACGAGGGCTTTTTCTAACAGATTCATAATATCACTTTGTAATATATTTTTTTGCCTGCTCAAGATATTGAGTCAAAAGCTGATTGAGTGTGAGTTCTAAGAGCCGATATTCAGAAGAATTAGGGTCAGAGAACTCTCTCGCCTTTTCAATTAAATGATCAAGGTCCAAATCATCGAAGGCTATTTTTTCTTGTAGAAATTCTTGTAGCTGCTGCATGATCATAACTGTAATAAAAGTAGCTGACCATTATTATAATAAAGTGAAAAAAATTGAAAATATAGATGATTTAAAAATACGCTGAAATAATTTAAAAATTCATACAGATAGGATTGTATAGCGTAAAATCTATACAATCCAGTGGAAATAAATTATGGATTTTTAGGAAGTTCACAACCTTCGCTGTCACAGGTTGCAGCTTGATCTTCAGTGGGCTGATTTTCTATTTTGTCTTGAGCTTGTTGAAGGACATGCGAGAAAACATCGCGTGGTTGAGCACCTGCAAGCGCAATGCGTTGATCAAATACAAAAAATGGTACGCCTGTCACATTGAGTTGTTCGTGTGCAATTTTTTCGTCATGTCGAACAAATTCAGCAAATTCATCCGAATCCAGTACGTCATCTACTTCTACAGGGTTGAGACCAATACGTGCCGCAACGTCTTCGAGGGTTTCTCGTTCGCCAATGGCTAAACCTTGGGTCATATAACTATAGAAAAAGGCTTCTTCTGCTTCATTACCCAAGCCTCGACTTTGTGCAAGGTGAATAATGCGATGTGCATTGAAAGTATTGCCTGAGTTAGCTTTTTGCCATTGAAAGTCAATGCCTTCAGATGCTGCCATTTCAGCAATGTTTTGCTGCATTTGCTGCATTTCTTCAATACTGCGACCATATTTTTCTGCAAGGCGTTCGGTATTTGAAATGGTTTGTGTGGCTGGTGCTTCTGGGTCTAATTCAAAACTGTGCCAGTAAATTTCAAGTTCAATACCTGCTTCGGCTGCAACATGTTCAAGGCGTTTTTTTCCAATATAGCAAAACGGGCAGACCACATCTGACCAAATATCTACGCGCATGGGAATTCTCTAAAATAGTACATTGTTGAATATGATAAGGAGCATGACATGAAATTGAAAGTGTAGATATTGGAATGGTGTGTTATTGCATTTGTGGTTAGAGTGAATAGTGATTAGGTGGTTTATATAAAATAAATTATTATATTATGTGTATGATTTATATATTTTATAAAATTTAAAAAGATAGAGGGGATAATGGTGGGGCAAAAATTTAGCGTGCGTAAACTGAATTATGTGGCATTTATTTTCTTAAATCTCTTATTTATCGTAGCAAACTTTCCCGAGATTGATCAGAAATTATCTCAGTTCATTTTGAATGACTTTAGAACGCCATTGGTGATTATCACCTTGTTTAGTTTATCTTTCATATTATTTGGCTTTTTCCAAAATAAAATATTGTTCTGGAAAGAAAGCAAAGATCAATCTATGCAAAGTAACGCATTAAAAGAAAGGTTGAAGTCATTGAGTTATGACGAAAAATATATTCTCTCTTTATTTATCAATGAACAAAAAGCAGAAAAAGCGCTTGCTGCCACAGACCCTAATGTCGTTTGGTTAGAGAATATTAAGTTGATTGTAAATACGTCAAAAATAGAAGGAAATAAAAAAATTTTTAGAATAGACCCAACCGTAATGAAAGAGCTGAAGAAGAATCCTAATTTACTGTACTAGATTCCTCAGCAATATGAACTGTGTGAACAGGGCAGTTCATATCGTGAGAATAAGGTGATAAACAGTTAAACCCGTTCAATAATCGTGGTAATTCCTTGACCTAGACCAATACACATGGTCGCAAGACCAATTTGGGTATCTTGTTGTTCCATGATATTTAACAAGGTTGTGGTAATACGTGCGCCAGAACAGCCCAAAGGATGACCTAAAGCAATAGCACCGCCGTGTTGGTTGACGATTTCTTGTTTATCAGAAATGCCTAAGCCTTTTAAAACAGATAAACTCTGTGCCGCAAATGCTTCATTGAGTTCAAATGTCTGAATATCAGCAATGCTTAAACCTGCACGTTTCAAGGCTTTTTGTGTTGCTGGCACTGGACCATAACCCATAATGGCTGCATCACAGCCTGCAACAGCCATTGAACGAATCACGGCTCTTGGTTTTAAACCTAAAGCTTGTGCGCGTTCGGCAGACATCAGCAACATTGCCGAAGCTCCATCTGAAAGTGCTGAAGAAGTTGCCGCAGTGACTGTTCCATTTTTAGGGTCAAAAACAGGTTTTAATGCACTAAATGCATCGAGATTAGCATCGGGGCGGATTACTTCATCGACATCGCACAGGATTTTGAAGCCGTCAGCGTTATGGCCTTCAATGCCGATAATTTCATTTTTAAACAAACCTGCCTGTGTTGCCGCCCAAGCACGTTGATGTGATTGTACGCCAAAGATATCTTGTTCTTCACGGCTAATCCCATTCATACGTCCAAGCATTTCTGCGGTGAGCCCCATCATATTGGAGGCTTTGGCATAGTGTTTAGAGGCTTCAGGATTTAGGTCAACGCCATGCATCATTGATACATGTCCCATGTGTTCTACACCACCAATGATGAAAATATCACCCTGATTAGTTGCAATCTGTGCCGCAGCGGTATGAATGGCTTGCATGGATGAGCCACAAAGGCGGTTGATCGTTTGGCCTGCGACTGTTTTTGGCAGGTCTGCAAGTAAACTGGCATTACGGGCAATGTTCCAGCCTTGCTCAAGGGTTTGATTGACACATCCCCAAATTACATCTTCAACTTCATTGGTATCAAAATCATTACGACGTACCAATGCACGGATTAGTTCAGCAGACATGCTGTCCGCACGAACATGACGGAACATTCCGTTTTTTGATTTGCCCATGGCAGTGCGTACACCATCAACAATCACAACGTCACGTGGATTTAAAGTAGTCATTCACGTTGCTCCTTAACCGTAAAATTTTTTGTTGTTTTCAGCCATGTCACGCAACAGTTGTGGCGCTTCATACGCTTTACCTAAGTGGGCATATTTGTTGCAGAGGGCGACGTATTCTGCCACGCCTGTTTGGTCGATATAACGGCATGGCCCACCACGAAATGCAGGGAAACCAATTCCCATAATCATTGCCATATCTGCCTCATGCGGTGTTGCCACGATTTTATCTTCTAGGCAACGGACTGTTTCGTTACATAAAGCAATCATCATGCGGTCAATCATTTCTTGTGAGTCAAATTCACGTTGTTCGCCTGTAACCACCTCAGAAATGATGTCATAAGTGGTAAAGTCTGGAACTTTGGCCTTTTTACCTTTACGGTCAATGACATATTTATAAAAACCAACGTCATTTTTTTGACCTAAACGATTGGCTTGGTAAAGCGTTTCAATAGAGCCTTTGAAGTCTGGTTTCATACGGTCAGGGAAACCTTCTGCCATGACTTCTGCACCGTGTACGCCTGTATCAATTCCGACCACATCCATGAGGTATGCAGGCCCCATGGGCCAGCCAAATTTTTCCATCACTTTGTCGATTTGTTGGAAATCAGCACCATCTTTAAGCAATAAATCGAATGCACCAAAGTAAGGGAAGAGCACCCGATTGACTAAAAATCCAGGACAGTCATTGACAACAATCGGGGTTTTTCCCATTTTCTGAGCAAGTACTACCGTCGTTGCAATGGCTTCTTCTGAAGTATGTTCACCACGAATGACTTCAACCAATGGCATCATGTGTACAGGGTTGAAGAAGTGCATGCCGACAAAATTTTCAGGGCGTTTGAGGGCTTTTGCCAAACGTGTGATGGAGATTGTTGACGTGTTTGACGCAATAATGGTGTTATCACGAACTTTGGCTTCGGTGTCGGCAAGTACAGCCTCTTTGATTTTTGGATTTTCTGTGACTGCTTCAATCACAATATCTACTTCTTTAAATTCATCATAACTTAAAGAAGGGCGGATTCGTGCCAGTGTTTCCCCCATTTTTGCAGGGGTTAATTTACTGCGTTCTACTTGTTTGGTCAGCAAGGTATTGGCTTCTGCCATGCCCAGTGCAAGTTGGGCATTCCCAATATCTTTCATGATAATAGGCGTGCCTTTACTCGCAGCCTGATAGGCAATACCACCGCCCATAATCCCCGCACCAAGTACCGCCGCCTGATTGACAGGATGTGCGCCTTGTTCGTGCTTTTTCGCCATTTTTTTGACGACTTGATCATTAATGAAAAGACCAATTAGAGCTTCGGCTTGAGGCGTAACCGCTGCTTTTGCAAATCCTTCTGCTTCAACTTTTACCGCATCATCACGGTTTAAGGTCACTGAAGTTTGCAGCGAGTCCAGCATAAATTTGGGTGCAGGGTACTGTGCAGGGTTGGCTTTAGAGAACACTACACCTTTGGCAGTGTTAAAGGCCATCAACTGTTCAAGTTGATTTAATTTGATTGGTACAAGTTTTTCCTGACGTTTCGCTTTCCAGTCTAAACGTCCGTTAAGTGCTTGCTGAATTAAATCTAATCCAGCCTCGCGCAATTTATCTTCAGTAACAACTGCATCGACAGCACCATCTTTGAGTGCATCAGCAGCTTTTTTAGGGGTTGCAGTTGCAATCCATTCAATCGCGTTGTCAGTTCCAATCAAACGGCTTAGGCGAACAGTCCCACCAAACCCTGGGAAAATACCGAGTTTAATTTCAGGAAGCCCAACCTGTGCCGATTGTGCCATCACACGATAGTCACACACCAAACACATTTCAAAACCACCGCCTAAAGCCATGCCATTAATGGCAGCAACTTTCGGGATGTTAAGGTCTTCAAAACTGTTAAAAATTTCGTGGATACCAAACAACCATTCTTTAATGGCTTGTTCGCCTTGAGCAAAGCTTTCACCAAATTCAGTGATATCTGCACCAACAATAAAAGTCGGTTTGGCCGATGTGACCAACAGTCCTTTAATTTCAGGGTGTGCCTTGACGGCCTCGATTGCTGCTTTGAAATCCTCAATGGTCGTTTTATTAAATTTATTAACTGACTCACCCTGTAAGTCAAAGCGGAACTCTGCAATTTCACCCTCTAACATGAGAATAGAAATGGCTTTACCTGCGTGGATCATGCCCTGATCTCCTTTATTTTGGAGGATTGTCTGTAAAAGAAAGTTGCATACCTTTGAACTGTACGCATCACTTTTTTAATCTTATGATAACTATAGCCAAAAACAATATGATGAGTTGTATCAAGCCGTGACGCAATGGTCATGGATTTCTCGTGATCAAAGCAGTTTAACATATATTTTTATGCAGAATGTTTTGGTTTATCTTGATTATTATCAATAGTTTGAATAAAAATTTTTCGATAAATATGTCAGTTTAATCTGATTTTTATTGTTGTCATTTACGTCAATAGACAAAACGATCTGGATACATTTCTTTTATTACGTCAAAAGCTTGAGTCTTTAAAGCAATATTGACGAGCGTTCTTTTTAATGATGATCAAAGTCTGTTGTAAAGCCGTAAGGGAATGCACAGCAGCATTGAATGTAGTAGATCTTTGTTTCTGAATTGAAATAGTAGGGAGCCGATCGGTTGGGTATGTAAAATTGAGAACGGAAAGCCAAATAACCGTGTGATCTATCCGAATTCAGATATTTTTTGTATATTTCAATCCCCAATATAATTAAGATGGGACGTATAATCATTTCATTAAAGAAAGCGCACCTCTCGTTTGAGGTGTGGTAAAAAACAGTAAATAAGACAGATCATTCGTATTTTTTATGAATTTTGGTTAATGAACTTGGGGTGTTTTTCTACTGATTGAAGCGATACAAATGGGGGCTTCATTGGATGATATGGGAATATATGTATGAAAAAAGATAAAAGGCTTAATTAGGGTGTTGTCATGTTGCAAAAGATGGTTTATCAGACCCTAGCAGACCAACTGGAGATTGGAGAAATTGAGATTCTTTACCGAAAAGAATTACTTCAGTTCACCATGGATGATGAGCAGTTGCTCATCGCAGCAGCCAGTTATATCGAAAAAGAATTAGAAGAAATCATTGATTGCTTTTATCAGAATCTGCTCAAAGTACCAAGTTTGTCGATCATTATTGGTGACGTCGCAACACTCAATAGATTAAAGCGAAGTCTGGAACAATATGTAAAACAATTATTTAATGGTAACTATGATTTAGATTATGTGAATAGTCGACTCAGAATTGGGTTGGTGCATAAGCGTGTGAATATTTCACCGAATATGTATCTTTCTTCGATGATTTCATTAAAGCATCGGATTTATGAAGTCTTGGGGGACAACATCGTTGAACCACTGCGCTTAAAAAGTACCAAAAGAGCGCTCGACAAATTATTGTCTTTTGATGAACAACTGTTGTTTGATACATATTTTCAAGGGATGTTGCTTGATGTCAAAATTGCACGGGATCAGGCACGCGCCAATGAAAAAAAATTTAAAATGCTGGTGGAAGAACGCACCCGACAGTTATATGAATTGTCGAACAAAGATTCATTAACAAATTTATGGAACCGCCGTTACTTTATTAAATTGCTCACATTGGAAATTGAAAAATCACAAATCAATCATTTGCCATTTAGCTTATTTTATATGGATTTAAACGGCTTTAAGTTGGTCAATGATTATCAGGGGCATTCGAGTGGCGACCAATTGTTAAAAGAATTTAGCAAATATTTATTATCGATTTGTCGCAACGATGATGTGATTGCAAGGATTGGTGGTGATGAATTTGTTTGGTTAGTTCCCAATATTTGTTCAGAACAAGCAACAAAAATTGCTGAACGGATTACGCTTTGGAAACCGACAATTTTGTGTAATGTCAGCATAGGTGTGGTGTGTGTGGAAGAAAATTTTGATTCCCTTTCGCCTGATTTACTACTAGAACAGGCAGATCGGGTCATGTATGAGTCGAAAAATACAAATCGATTATGCTCTACTTGGAATGTCCTGATTTTATAGACTATATTGATTGACATAGCACGATTGCAAAGATGTCTTAATGTAATAAAGCATTCGATTCTGGTCTTGTTTTGATTCATTCGATGTGTGTCAATAATGATGCAACGAATGAACGGATTCGGATGGAGTAGCATTTTAGTTTTTAAGAAAGTGATCCCATAAAAAAGCACCCATTGAATGAACCAAAATACGGTTAGCATGCAAGGGTGCTTTTTATTGTGTGAATTTATATGATATTAATTCACTTGGTTAATCAGCTGTTCAATGGCATCTGCTTTACGTGAAGGCGCAGTTGGATTACCCATTTTAGGCGGTGTTTGGTTCGAAGGAAGTAAAATTTCCTCGCCCGGCAAATCTTCAAAATCCTGCTCATGTTTACGCACAGGCACAACAGGTGCAGGATGATAGGCAGGGCGTGCCAAAGGTGGAGTAACCCGATTTTCTTGCAGACCAACCTGAGTTGCATTTTGATTATGCAATGTCGGTGCTTTGGCATCTTTATCAAAGCTCACCCACGCAGACGGTGTTCCTGCCAAAGCTTTGCTCATAAAGTTAATCCAAAGAGGCGAAGCTGCGACACCACCATACTCTTTACGACCAAGGGTTGTCGGCTGGTCAAATCCGACCCAAGTAATGGCGACTAATTTTCCATTAAAGCCCGCAAACCATGCATCTTTTGCATCGTTGGTTGTCCCTGTTTTACCACCTAAATCATCACGTCCAATACGCAAGGCAGCACGTCCCGTACCCAGCTGAATCACATCATGTAAAATATTCGCCATATCATAGGCTGAACTTGATTTAATGATTCGCTGTGCCTGACGGTAGTTGCTCTTGCTGACATCTGCTTTTTGCATTGCCACTTTGTTTGGAGATGGTGTGGTCAGATGTTCATGGAAAGCTTCATCATCGGGTGTTGCTGCTGTATTTGTTGCATTGGCTTGTGGTTGATCTTGCTGAATACATGAAATACACGCATATTCTGGATTTGCGCGATAAATCACTTTGCCATAGGCATCTTCAATGTGGTCGATGAAATAAGGCTCAACACGATATCCACCATTGGCAAATGTTGCGTAACCCGTTGCCATTTGTACAGGAAGTACCTGAGGTGTCCCTAATGCAATGGTGAAATTGCGGGGAATACGATTTTCTTGTAAACCAAAATCCATTAATAATTGTCGTGCACGTTCAACGCCAACACTTTGTAATAAACGTACAGACACAGTATTACGAGAAAGATATAAAGCACGACGTAAAGGAATTTCACCTAAGTAACGACCATCCGAGTTTTTCGGTGACCATTTGCCAATCGTGATCGGGCTATCATCAACAATAGTATAAGGCGTCATGCCACGTTCAAGTGCCAGCGCATAGATAAACGGTTTGATGGTAGAGCCGGGTTGACGCCAACCTTGTAGCGCACGGTTAAAGGTAGACTGATAGTAACTATAGCCCCCTACAACGGCTTCGATAGCACCATTGTTCGGATTTAGCGCAATCAATTGTCCCTGAACTTTAGGAATTTGTACCAAAGACCATGCCGTTTTATTGTCATTTGGTCGAAGACGAATAATATCATCTACTTTGACAATCTGAGATGCGCGAGAAGGTGCAGGGCCAACGCTGTTTGCATTACGATAAGGACGAGCCCACGCCATGCCCGACCATGGAACTGTGATGACCTTTCCATCAGCAAGTTCAGCTTCAAAGGTATTTGGTCCAACCTTAATGACTTTGGCTGGATAGGTATTGGCATAAGCTACAAATTTGCTTAAAGGCTGACCATGTGCTTCAGCGCCTCTCCAGCCGTGTCGGCGGTCGTAATCTTCTAAACCTGCCTGAACCGATTCTTCGGCATATTGTTGGCGTTTACTGTCAATAGTGGTGTAAATCTTAAGACCCGAATCAACTGCCTGAGCACCAAATCGATCTACAATTTCTGCACGTACCATTTCACCAATATATGGAAAACGATTGATCACACCACGGTCAGGCATATTGAGATTGAGTGGTTCGGCAACAGCTTTACGGTATTCATTCGGGTTGATATAACCCAGCTGCAACATACGACCCAAAATCCAGTTACGACGTTCTAACGCACGTTCAGGATTAACAACAGGATTATATTTAGAAGGTGCTTTAGGCAAACCTGCAATCATGGCCATTTGGGCAATGCTGAGGTCATTTAAGTTTTTGTTATAGTAAATTTTTGCTGCCGCAGCAATCCCATAGGCATTTTTACCCAGAAAAATCTTATTTACATATAATGTTAAAATTTCTTGCTTGCTTAGATTTTGTTCGATTTTGCGCGCTAGAAAAATTTCGGTGAGTTTGCGCTTTAAGGTGCGTTCAGGGCTTAAATAATAGTTTTTAGCAACCTGCATGGTGATGGTTGAGCCACCTGTTTGCACATCAGACCCAGTTAAGCTTTCACTTAATGCACGTCCAAGCCCTTTGAAACTAATACCACTATGTTCAAAAAATGACGAATCTTCTGCGGCCAGAAAAGCATGAATAAAATGCGGAGGAATCTGTTTGTAATCGACAGGAACCGATAATTTACCGCCATATTCGCCGATTAACTGCTGATCAGCAGTATAAATTTGAATCGGTTTGAGTAATGGTGCCTTCTTTAAACTGCTCATTTCCGGCAAAGAGGGGGCAATGTAGAGATACATGCCATAAAACCCCATTGGGATGAGAACTAGGATAATCAGGAAAAATAAAAAAATTGGATGAATTCGACCCGAACAAGATAGCTTTTTCATAACAAGTGATATTTAATATACAGTGGGGTGACCGAGGTTGAGTATAGCCTAGAAAAACTTTGTTCAGGGGTATTATATACAAGTATTGTATGCGCTACTGCTACGAATTCTCGGAATATATGACACGTATCGCTGTTTTACATAAAAAATAACAGGAATAAACATAGTGTTTGGGGTATATCGTAAACCTAAAAAAGGGTTAATAGGAGTCGATATTAGTTCGACTTCTGTAAAGTTGTTGGAACTTTCCATCAAGAATGATCGCTATTGGGTCGAAAGCTATGCGCTTGTCCCATTGGTCGAAGGGGCTGTGGTTGAGAAAAATATTGTTAACCCAGAAGCCGTTGCCGAAGCGATTGAAAAAGCATTAGAGATAGGGAATCCATCCACAGTTAATGTGGCATTTGCCGTTCCGACATCCACAGTGATTCACAAAATCATTGAAATGGATGAGGACATGAATGACGATGAACGAGAAGTTCAAATTCGGATGGATGCAGAACAATATATTCCATTTGCCTTAGATGATGTAAGTCTGGATTTTGAAGTTTTGCCTGAAACAACAGGACGGCCGGGTCGTGTGAATGTCTTATTGGTGGCGACACGTACAGAAAACGTCGATAACCGTAATGAAGCATTGGTTTATGCAGGTTTGACACCTAAAGTTGCAGATGTAGAAAGTTATGCCATGGAGCGCGCACTGACGGTATTTTCAAATACCTTACCAATGGGGGCGCGTGTGATTGCACTGTTAGATATCGGCCATTCGATGACAACGCTATCAGTTATGCAAGATGGCAAAATTATCTATACTCGAGAGCATGTTTTTGGTGGGCGGCAGTTAACACAAGACATTCAGCAGCGCTATGGTTTGTCTTTTGCAGATGCAGGACGTTCAAAGAAAGACCGCAGTCTGCCAGACGATTATGACGCTGAGGTTTTATTACCATTTATGGACAGTGTTGCCCAGCAGGCACAGCGTTCGTTACAGCTCTTTTTCTCTTCTTCTCAGTTTAATGATATTGACCATATTCTTTTGGCAGGTGGGACAGCAAACCTACCTGGGCTTGCCAAGATTTTACAACAATCATTGGGATATCGAGTTACGGTTGCCAATCCGTTTTTACAAATGGGTTTTTCACCTCAAATTAATATTAAAAAAATAGAAGATGATGCTTCCTCATTAATGGTTGCGTGTGGTCTTGCGTTGAGGAGTTTTGATTAATGGCTAAGATTAACTTACTTCCTTGGCGTGATGAGCGTAGAGAGCAACGTAAAAAAAGCTTTATTTTGGTGTCCATTGTATCGGCATTAATGGGTGTATTGGTCGTATTTCTTGCATGGAGTTTTTTTGAACATAAACTCAATGATCAGCAAGAAGCCAATCAATTGATTACAAATAATAATCAGCAACTTGATCAGAAGTTACAAGCTTTAAATGGCTTGCAGGAACAACGTAAAGCGATTATTGACCGTATGAAGTTGATTCAGGGATTACAGGCTCAAAGACCAATTACGGTTCGTCTGGTTGATGAACTGGTTCGTGTTATTCCAGACAATTTATATTTGACAAAAGTGACACGTCAAGGTGATCAATTCAGCATTGAAGGAAAAGCTGAAAGTCCAAACATTGTGGCAGAGTTTATGCGTAAACTTGGTGCGTCTCCTTGGTATCGTAATGTGTTCATGAGTTCATTTATCGCCGCAGATGACAAAGGCAATACACAGCAGACATCGGTGGTTCCTCGTGTAGAAGCCAGCTATGGTAGTTTTGTTGTGACAGCAGATTTAGGGGCAATCGCACAATCTACAGAACAAAATGCGCAAGACCAACAAAACACAAAAGGGGCAAATCAACCACAAGGAGCTAAACCATGAGTCAACAGCAACTTGAAGATTTGAACGAAGGTAACGCGAAACCAGCAAAGAAAAAATTTACTTTGGATAAATTTATTCAGCAATTTAATTCTTTAGATCCAAGTAATTATGGTAGTTGGCCATTACCAGTTAAAATTACCTGCTGGTTTTTTATTTTGTTACTGGTGTGCTTCGTTGGTTATTTTGCCTTAATTAGTAGTCAGATTGACGCAATTTCGACAGCGAAGGCGCAAGAAACCAACTTGCTCAATGATTATCGAGATAAAGAATCTAAACTACGTAATCTGGAACAATATAAAAAGCAACTGGTGGTGATGCAACAAAACTTTAACCATCAATTGCAGCAACTTCCAAAAGAGTCAGAAGTCCCTGGGTTAGTTGAAGATATTAATATTACAGGCGTAGATTCGGGCTTAAAATTTAAAAATATTAGCCTTGATAAAGAAGTGGCTCAAGATTTCTTTATTGAACAACCGATTTCGATTGAAGCGACAGGCGATTATCACGCATTTGGCCAATTCACCAGTGCAATTGCCGCTTTACCACGTATTGTCACATTGCATGATTTTACGATTACTGCCAACCAGCCAACGGATAAAAAATCAGAAATTCCTGTGCTGACCTATACGATTAAAGCCAAAACATATCGATATTTAGGCGATAGCGCAGATCAAGTTAAAGAGGGTGATTCTTCATTGGGTAATCAAGCCCAAAGTAATGAGGCATCTGCATCCAATACCCACACTGGAGGCGTCTCCACAAAAAAAATGGGGAAGCGTAAATGATGAACTATAAATCTCTAAGTATGCTTGCATTGGTGGTTTTGGCGCTTTCAGGGTGTGATTCAAGAGTTGCAGATGTAACTCAGCAAATGACGACGATTCGTAATCAGCCGCCATTGCCGATTGAACCGCCACCAACATTTAATTCAGTGCCATTATTTAATTATGATGCTCAAAATTTAAGAAGTCCTTTTTTACCTAAATCATTGTATACCGAATTAAAGGTGATGGCGGGTAAACGAGTCTACCCTGATTTTTCACGACAACCTCAACCACTTGAAAGCTATGCCTTGGAAACATTGAATATGAAAGGCAGCATGAAAGATCTCAGTGGTCGAATTGTTGCATTAATTCAAACGCCCGATGGTGATATTGACCGCGTACAGGTTGGAAACTATATCGGGCTTAATCAAGGGCGTATTACCAAAATTACACCAACATCAATAGAATTGACTGAAATCATTTCGGATGGACATGATGGTTATGTTGAGCGACCTAGAAGTCTTGTGTTGATTGGGCCGACATCATAAATTTTGGGGAAATAATAATGAAAAACTCTGTCAAAAAATCAGTTTTTGGGGAACACCGCATCATGAATCCATTGATTCGCCAGTTTGCACTTACCACGATTGCCATGGCCGTTATTCAGGGTGCGCATGCCGAGGTTGCAATTACCAACATCGTACCATTACAAGTGCCGGGTCAAGGTACAGAAATCCGTGTCATGTTTAATGGATTGCCACCTCAGCCACAAGCCTATCAGCTTGAACAACCATCGCGCTTAGTACTGGACTTTAATAAAGCAGGGCAAAGCCTGAAGCAAACGACAATTCCTGTTGCGACAGCAGAGGCGAAATCTGTCGATTTAAGCTCGGATACGACACGTTCGCGTTTAACGGTTAATCTTGCAAATGCAGGCGCTTTCACCACTCGGGTCGAAGGCAATACCTTTATTTTGAAAATTAATTCAGCCACAGCAGCATCGACTTCAGATATTGCAAAGCCTGTTATGCCGATGCAACAAGGCGTGAGTGGTATTGATTTTCAGCGAGGTAGTAAAGGTGAAGGTCAAGTGGTGATTAACCTGAATGACCCAAGTACGCCTGTTGATGTAAAACAGCAGGGTAGTAAAATTGTTGTACGGTTTTTAGGCAACAAACTTCCTTCTTACCTGATTAAACGCTTAAATGTGAATGATTTTGCAACGCCTGTATCTACTGTTGATGCCTATAATGATGGACACAATGGTGTGATTAATGTGAATGCTGGCGGTAGTTTTGACTATATGGCATATCAGGCAGAAAAAACATTAACGATTAGCGTGGCGAAAAAAGAAGAAACCGCGACCACAATGAATCGCCCTCGTACATCTAAGACATATTCAGGAAAGAAAATTTCTCTAGATTTTCAGGATATTGAAGTTCGCCGCGTTCTACAGTTGCTTGCTGACTTTACAGGGTTAAATATCGTCGCTGCGGATAGTGTTCAAGGCAATATTACCTTGCGTTTAAAGGATGTTCCTTGGGATCAGGCATTAGATATTATTTTAAAAACCAAAAATCTGGGCAAGCGTAAAAATGGTAATGTAATTTGGGTTGCTCCAAATACAGATTTGATTAAAGCTGAGGAAGATGAGGCGAAGGCATATGCACAAAGTATTAAGTTAGCGCCATTGCAAACTGAATATATTCAATTGAACTATGCAAAAGCAGCAGATATCCAAAAACTGATTAACCCGAATAGTTCTAGTTCAGGTAGTAGTAGTGGTGCCACAAGTGGCACAACAGATATTACAGGTGATTCTGTTGGTTCTCTGTTGAGTAGTCGAGGTACGGTAACAACAGATGCACGTACCAATACCGTCATTGTAAATGACACTGCGACCAAGATTGAACAAATTAAGAAAATGTTGGACCAATTAGATGTCCCGGTAAAACAAGTCATGATTGAAGCTCGAATTGTGAGGGCATCAACTGATTTCTCTAAATCACTTGGGGTGAAATGGGGATTTTTGTCGAGTAAAGGGACAACAGTTGCAAGTAATACAGAAAACTTATGGACAATGCATAATAATAAATATGCAGGTAAAAGTGATACGATTAACAATAACCTCAATGTCGATTTAGGTTCGACGGTTGCGAACTCTTCAAGTATTGCATTTGGTTTATTAAATACCGCTGATTCATTACTTACCTTAGAACTTTCAGCGTTACAAGCAGATGGTTTAGGTGAGGTTGTATCGACACCTAAAGTCATGACGGGTGATAAACAAGAAGCAACGATTCGCTCGGGGGTTAAAATTCCGTATCAAACTTCTAGTGCAAATACTGGAACAACAACATCGTTTCAGGATGCGGTGATTGAACTTAAAGTTGTGCCAAGTATTACTCCAGAGGGAAGTGTTCAAATGAAATTGAATATTTCTAAAGATACGATTGGTACTTTAACCGATGCAGGTTATGCCATTGATACCAACAAACTCGACACCAATGTTTTAGTCAATAATGGTGAAACGGTTGTATTGGGTGGACTCTATGAAGATCAAAGCTCGAATGAAGTGAATAAGGTTCCGTTCTTTGGTGACTTACCTGTTGTTGGAAATTTGTTTAAAAACAGAACGAAAACACAGACCAAGCGAGAGTTATTAATCTTTATTACCCCTCGAATAGTTAATGACACTTTTTCGAGAAATCATTAAGATAAAAAGGTTGCTCTAATTGTATAGGTGGCTCCTTGCCAAAGAAAGCATTAATCCCCCTACCAAATATCTATTTGGTGGGGCCCATGGGGGCTGGAAAAACGACAGTTGGTCGACATCTTGCTGAACTTTTAGGGCGTGAGTTTGTCGACAGTGATCATGAAATCGAGCGTAAAACGGGCGCCTCGATTCCATGGATTTTTGAAAAAGAAGGTGAACTGGGGTTTCGTCAACGTGAACAGATGGCGATTGATGAGTTGACCCAGCGTTCAAATTTGGTTTTAGCAACAGGTGGTGGCGTTGTTACACAATTTGTAAATCGTCAGGCATTAAAGCAACGCGGTATTGTTGTTTATCTTTATGCTCCTGTAGAAATCCAGTTACAACGAACGTATCGCGATAAAAATCGTCCATTATTACAAGTTGAAAATCCTGAAAAACGATTGCAAGATTTACTCGCAATTCGTGATCCACTCTATCGGGAAATCGCGCATTATATTATCGATACGCATCAAGGTGCTGCCCGTGAACTTGCACAAAAAATCCTGAAAGAAATTTCTGTGCAGTATCCCCATTTTCATTAATTTATTTTCATTGGTTGTGTCATGCAAACATTACATGTTGAATTAGGTGATCGTCGTTATCCAATTTTTATTGGCAGTCAGTTAAACCCTGAACAGTTACTTGCCACGTACATTCATGGTAAGCAGGTGATGATCGTCACCAATGACACCGTTGCTCCGCTGTATTTGCAGACCTATGTTAATGCTTTGGAAAAATTAGGTAAGCAGGTTGCACATTGCATATTGCCTGATGGGGAAAAATATAAAGATATTGAACATCTTAACCTGATTTTTAATGCACTGCTTGAGACTGGATTTAATCGGGATTGTACAGTCGTTGCTTTAGGGGGTGGTGTGGTTGGCGATATGGCAGGTTTTGCCGCCGCCAGTTTCCAGCGCGGGGTTTATTTTGTTCAGGTGCCAACAACATTACTGTCGCAGGTTGACTCAAGTGTGGGTGGAAAGACTGGTATTAACCATCCTTTGGGTAAAAACATGATCGGTGCTTTTAAGCAACCTCAGGCAGTGTTGGCAGATATGGCACAACTCAAAACATTGCCAAGCCGTGAATTATCCGCAGGGTTGGCTGAGGTTATTAAGTATGCACTGTTAGGTGATCTTGAATTTTTGGAATGGTTAGAACTGCATATTGAGCAATTGTTGGCTGGTGATGAAGTATTATTGGCCGAAGCGGTTTACCGTTCATGTGCGCATAAAGCACGGATTGTTGCCAATGATGAAAAAGAACAGGGCGAACGTGCATTATTAAATTTGGGACATACCTTTGGTCATGCGATTGAATCATTTTTAGGATATGGTGTGTGGCTGCATGGTGAAGCGGTTGCAACAGGTATGGTGATGGCAGCCGATTTGTCTTATCGAATGGGCTGGATTTCGGCTGAAGATCTGGCGCGTACAAAAAAAATCATACAGCGTGCAGGATTACCGATACGATGTCCTCAAATTCCACTGGATGATTTCTTGGGTTTCATGGCACACGATAAAAAAGTGCTTAATGGACAGCTTCGTTTAGTTTTATTAAAACAACTTGGGCAAGCGGTCATTACCCGAGATTTTGATGTGGAAAAAATGCAGCAAGCAATATTGGAAAATCAAGAAGGTGCATAATGAAAATGCGAAATCAGGCAAATAAAAAACTTCAACAATGGCTATTATTGGGCATTGGACTGATCAGCCTGTTTTTCGCATTGATTTTTTGGTTGATTAACGACATTCGCCCCTTAAAAAAGGATGAAGGCGCTGTAGCTGGCGATGCTCAACCCCAATTTCAGGCCGAGAAAGTTGCAGCAACACCTAACTTAGGGGTGATGACTGACGAAGTTCGCCCTTTGCAGCAGACTACACGTGTCGTTGCTTCGGGTAACCATGATATGGAGTTTCGTGGGACTAAATTTTTATTGGCAAACCAAAATAACTATAGCATTGAATTGGTGCGCGTCACCAAAGAAGATATTATCCGTAACTTTTTGGATCGGCAAACCAATCGTCATGCGTTCTTATATTTTCGCTTAGCATTGGAACATCAACCAGAGCACTATGTACTGAATTATGGTCTGTTTAATAGTCAGCAAGAAGCAGAAGATCAGCTCCAGCGTTTATCTTTAAAATTACCTAAATCGGTTCACCCTAAAGTGGTTGCATTAAAAGATTATGTTCCATATGTGAATGATATGGGAATGGATGAGCTGAGTTCAAATAGTACCTTGTATGAGGTAAAACTCAAACCTGCTCCTGTTCCACGTATTGATGAGTTACAGCAAGCCATGCTGGACAATCTGGCTGCTGCTCGTGCACAGGCGAATCGTCAGCCCACAACGTCAACTATCATTACGCAAAGAGATCAGGCGGGGAATGTGGTCAATGTTGAAGAGTCCAAGTCGAATATCTCGCATCTTGCTGCATCAAACCCTGTTGTTAAAACGCCTTAAATTGAAGCATTTTTATGGAATATTAAAAATATAATTGTGTGTAAAATGGTCTAAAATAAGGCAAAAAATAATCTAGACTTTTAGTTTTGCACCGTAATGGTTCATAAATAATGCATTTGGATGTTGCTTGCTAAATGAGTGATCCGTTAGTCGGTTGATATATCAAGGATGTTGTATATTTTTTGTTAATTGGCATGTTTTTTGCTTGTTTAGTGCATGAGTTGAGTTCAAGTGTGCTTATTTTGGCGCAGAAAGATTCAATGCGGACGCAAAACAGCAGATGTGTCTGCTACAAAAAAGTGCATCAATCTCCTCCTATATTGGTATAAAGATATACAAGAGTAGATTAATTCAGTCTATTCTTGAGAAGAGGTAACGGCTTTGAGCACTGGTTTGTAAAAGACCAAATGTCAATTGCCAAAGGAAGTTAGAAAAAGTGTGATGCTCAGACGAGCAATGTAAAAGAAGGGTACGCTATGCACATGCCATCGCCAAATACTGTAGCTCCCGCTCAAGGTTTATATCAGCCTGACGAGTTTAAAGATAACTGTGGATTTGGATTAATTGCTCATATGCAAGGTGACGCAAGTCATCATTTAGTTCAAACAGCCATTCATAGTTTAAGTTGCATGACGCACCGTGGCGGGATTGCCGCAGATGGTAAAACAGGAGACGGTTGTGGCCTATTACTGGCTATGCCGAAAGCGTTTTTCCGCGACGAAGCAAAAAAACTCAGTGATATTACCCTTAGTGAGATTTTTGCTGTTGGTACGGTTTTCTTAAACCTTGATCCTGCAATCGCTCAGCATTCAAAAAATATTCTAACCAAAGAACTTGAAGCGGAAGGGCTTCGTGTTATTGCGTGGCGTGTTGTGCCGGTTAAAACAGAAGTTTTAGGCGAAATTGCGTTACAGTCTTTACCTGCATTTGAACAGGTGTTTGTAAACTGCCCAATGGGCGTATCTGAAGTTGAATTTAACCGTAAGTTATTTTTAGCGCGTCGTCGTGCAGAACAACAACTCAAAAACGATCCTGCATTTTATGTGACGACTTTATGTTCAACTGTCATTAGCTATAAAGGCTTGATGATGCCTGCTGCAATTGCAGACTTCTATACAGACCTTGCAGATGAACGCTTGGCTTCACACATTGTTGTGTTCCACCAACGCTTCTCAACCAATACATTACCACGTTGGCATTTGGCACAGCCGTTCCGTTATTTGGCACATAATGGTGAAATTAATACCATTACAGCAAACCGTAACTGGGCAATGGCACGTACTCCAAAATTTGCCAATCCATTATTACCGGGTTTAACTGAACTTAGTCCGATTGTGAACCGTACAGGGTCTGACTCATCGAGCCTAGATAACATGCTCGAGATCCTTGTGGGTGGTGGAATGGACTTCTTCCGTGCACTGCGTATGCTTGTTCCACCTGCATGGCAGAACGTGGAAACACTGGATGCGGACTTGCGTGCATTTTACGAGTTCAACTCAAAACATATGGAAGCATGGGACGGCCCTGCGGGTCTGGTTATTCAGGATGGTCGTCATGCCATTTGTATGCTTGACCGTAATGGTTTGCGTCCTGCACGTTGGGTCATCACCAAAAATAACTACATCACACTTGCTTCAGAAATTGGCGTGTGGGGTTATTCACCTGAAGACGTTGTGTCAAAAGGTCGTGTTGGTCCCGGTCAAATGTTAGTGATCGACACTTTTACAGGCAAAGTACTCGACACTCAGGATGTGAATAATCACCTGAAAAAAATGCGTCCATATCGTCAATGGTTGCGTGAAAACTCTGTACGTTTACAAGGTAGCCCAGAGTTAGAAGAACATCTAATTGATAAAGGCTTAACAGGGGATAACCTGAAAGCTGCTCAAAAAATGTTTAATGTCAGCTTTGAAGAACGTGATCAGTTATTACGTCCAATTGCAGAAAGTGGTCAGGAAGCTGTCGGTTCAATGGGTGACGATACCCCAATGGCGGTGTTGTCTCGTCAAGTACGTAACCTAACAGATTATTTCCGCCAACAGTTTGCGCAGGTAACAAATCCACCAATTGACCCATTACGTGAGTCGATTGTGATGTCGCTTGAAACCTGTATGGGGCGTGAGCAAAACGTATTTGATCAAGGGCCTGAACATGCAGACCGTTTGATTATTTCAAGCCCTGTATTATCAAACTCAAAAATGCATCAAATTCGTACTTTGGGTCGTAAAGGCTATGAAATTGCCGATATCGACTTAAATTATGAAGCATCTGAAAGTCTACAAGCCGCTATCACGCGTATTTGCGAAGAAGCTGCACAAGCCATTCGCAATGGTAAAACGTTATTGGTGATTTCGGATAAAAAAATCCGTGAAGGCTATTTACCTGCAAATGCGGTACTTGCAACAGGCGCAATTCACCATCATTTGATTAACACGGGTTTACGTACCGATGCGAACATCATTGTTGAAACTGCGGTTGCACGTGATGCACATCAGTTTGCAGTGATTTTAGGTTTTGGTGCAACGGCAATCTATCCATACCTTGCCTATGATGTAATTAATGATTTAATTGCAAAAGGTGAATTGTTGGGTGACCCAATTCATGCACAAGCCAACTTCCGTAAAGGGATTGAAAAAGGCTTGTTGAAAGTCCTATCTAAAATGGGGATTTCAACAGTTGCGTCTTATCGTGGTGGTCAGCTATTTGAAGCAGTAGGTTTATCGAGCGAAGTGGTAGATAAATGCTTTACAGGCGTTCCAAGTCGTATTCAGGGCGCAACATTCGCTGACCTTGAAAATGATCAAAAACAACTGGCAGATTTGGCATGGAAAAACCGTAAGCCAATCGACCAAGGCGGCATGCTGAAATTTGTATTCGGTAAGGAATACCACGCCTTTAACCCAGATGTGATTAATGCATTACACAAATCGGTTCGTTCAGGTAACTATGCCGACTTTAAAGAATATGCCGAACTGGTAAATCATCGTCCGATTACGACCATTCGTGACTTGTTTAAACTTAAAACTGACAATTCAATTCCTTTGGAACAAGTTGAGTCGGTTGAAGACATCTTGCCACGTTTTGACTCTGCGGGCATGTCTTTGGGTGCATTGTCACCAGAAGCACATGAAGCGATTGCGATTGCCATGAATACCATTGGCGGACGTTCAAACTCGGGCGAGGGCGGTGAAGATCCAGCTCGTTATGGCACAATTCGTAACTCGAAAATCAAACAGATTGCATCGGGTCGTTTTGGGGTGACACCTGCTTACCTGACTTCTGCTGAAGTGTTACAGATTAAAGTCGCACAAGGTGCAAAACCGGGTGAAGGCGGCCAGTTACCGGGCGGTAAAGTGAACAGTCTGATTGCACGGTTACGTTATTCTGTACCGGGCGTGACGCTTATTTCTCCACCACCGCATCATGACATTTATTCGATTGAAGACTTGTCACAGCTTATTTTTGACTTAAAACAAGTCAATCCAAAAGCGATGGTTTCAGTGAAACTAGTGTCTGAGCCAGGCGTGGGGACGATTGCTGCGGGTGTGGCAAAAGCCTATGCCGACTTTATTACCATTTCTGGTTATGACGGTGGTACAGCAGCTTCGCCTTTATCATCAATTCACCATGCAGGTTCTCCGTGGGAGCTTGGTTTGAGTGAAGCGCATCAGGCACTGCGTGTGAATGACTTGCGTGGTAAAGTCCGTGTTCAAACCGATGGTGGTCTGAAAACTGGTTTAGATGTGGTAAAAGCCGCTATTTTAGGTGCAGAAAGCTTTGGTTTTGGTTCAACACCAATGATTGCACTTGGTTGTAAATACCTTCGTATTTGTCATTTGAACAACTGTGCAACAGGTGTAGCGACTCAGCAAGATAAGTTGCGTGAAGATCATTACATTGGTGAACCAGAAATGTTGATCAATTTCTTCCACTTTATTGCGGAAGAAACACGTGAATGGTTGGCTGCATTGGGTGTTTCCAGCTTAAAAGATTTGATTGGTCGTGTAGATTTGCTTGAAGTTTTACCGGGTGAAACCGCAAAACATGCGCATCTTGACCTAACACCATTGTTACAGTCGCATCCAGCAGCTGAAGGCAAGGCGCAGTATTGTCAAGTTCAAGGTAATGAACCTTTTGACAAAGGCGTACTTGCAGAGCAAATGGTACAAGACATGTTGCCAAGCATTGAAGCTGGTACTGGCGGTGAGTTTACTTATACGATTGGTAACTGTAACCGTTCAATCGGCGCACGTATTTCGGGTGAAATTGCACGTCGCTATGGCAATCTGGATATGGAAGCGCATCCTGTCATTGTTAATCTGACAGGAACTGCGGGTCAGTCTTTAGGTGTATGGAATGCAGGTGGTTTGCACTTGAAACTTGAAGGTGATGCCAATGACTATGTCGGTAAAGGCATGGCAGGCGGACGAGTTTCGATCTTCCCACCAAAAGGTTCACCATTCCAGACTCAAGAAACAGCCATTATTGGTAACACTTGTTTGTATGGTGCAACAGGCGGTAAATTGTTTGCAGCAGGTACAGCAGGCGAGCGTTTTGCGGTGCGTAACTCTGGCGCATTTGCCGTGATTGAAGGCGCAGGCGATCACTGCTGTGAATATATGACAGGCGGTATTGTAACTGTGCTGGGTAAAGTCGGTCATAACTTCGGTGCAGGTATGACAGGCGGCTTTGCTTACGTGCTTGATTTAGATAATGACTTTGTGGATTATTACAACCACGAACTTATCGACTTGACACGTATTTCGACTGAGTCAATGGAAGACCATCAAGAGTTCTTGTTACGTATTCTTGATGAGCATATCAAAGAAACAGGAAGTGCTTGGGCATACAAGATTCGCAATGAATTTGACTTCTACAGCCGTAAATTCTGGCTGGTGAAACCAAAAGCTGCGAACTTGTTAACCTTGTTAAAAGCAACTCAAGCCGATCCACAGTAATTCCATTACTCAAGAAAATTGATAGGCAGGTGTGGGGAACTGTTGAAGTTCTCCACGCTTACCCACGGAGAGAAACATGGCAGAGCGCCTAAATAATGACTTTCAGTTTCTAGATGTACCACGCCAAGATCCAGAGAAAAAAGAGATTCAGGTTCGTAAAGCAGAGTTTGTGGAAATTTATAAGCCCTTTACTGCGGATGTGGCAAAAAACCAGACACATCGCTGTTTAGGCTGTGGTAACCCGTACTGCGAATGGAAATGCCCAGTGCATAACTACATTCCGAACTGGCTTAAACTGATTGCTGAAGGTCGTATTTTCCAAGCAGCAGAATTATGCCACCAAACCAACACCCTACCAGAAGTGTGTGGTCGTGTTTGCCCTCAAGACCGTTTATGTGAAGGTGCATGTACCTTAAATGACGGTTTTGGTGCAGTGACTATTGGTAATGCTGAAAAATATATCAACGATACCGCCTTTGCTTTAGGCTGGCGTCCAGATATGTCGAGCGTAAAATGGACTGATAAAAAAGTAGCGATTATTGGCGCAGGCCCTGCGGGCTTAGGTTGTGCCGATATTTTGGTTCGCAATGGCGTCAAACCAGTAGTCTTTGACAAACGTCCAGAAATTGGTGGTTTACTGACATTTGGTATTCCAGAATTTAAAATGGAAAAAGACGTGATGAAACGTCGTCGTGAAATTTTCCACGGCATGGGCGTTGAGTTCCGTTTAAACACTGAAATTGGTAAAGATGTCACCATTGAACAGTTACTGGCAGATTACGATGCCGTGTTTATGGGAATGGGAACATACACTTACATGAAAGGTGGTTTCCCCGGTGAAGAACTTGAAGGTGTCTATGACGCACTCGATTTTCTAATTGCCAATGTCAACCGTTGCCAAGGTTGGGAAAAAGACTCATCCGAATACATCAGCATGGAAGGCAAGAAAGTTATCGTGCTAGGCGGTGGCGATACCGCAATGGACTGTAACCGTACTGCAATTCGTCAAGGTGCAGCCGATGTGACATGTGCTTACCGCCGTGACGAAGAAAACATGCCGGGTTCACTTCGTGAAGTGCGCAATGCACGTGAAGAAGGGGTGAACTTCCTGTTTAACCGTCAACCGATTGAAGTTGTTGGTGAAAATGGCAAAGTGACAGGCATTAAAGTTGTGACAACCCAATTGGGTGCACCTGACAGCCGTGGTCGTCGTAGCCCAGAGCCAGTTCCAGGTTCAGAAGAAATCTTACCTGCTGATGCCGTGTTACTGGCATTTGGTTTCCGCCCAAGTCCATCAGATTGGTTTGCAGATGTCAATATTGGTGTAGATGGTTCTGGTCGTGTGGTTGCAGCAGAACAACAACAGTTTAAATTCCAAACTTCTAATCCAAAAATCTTTGCGGGTGGAGATATGGTACGTGGTTCAGACCTTGTCGTTACTGCGATTTGGGAAGGACGTCAAGCTGCTGAAGGAATCTTGGATTATCTTGATATCTAAGATGAGCTAATTTAAAAGAAGCGTCAGGTTTGAACTTGGCGCTTTTTTGTTAAATAAAAAAACATTCTTTTATAAAATTATAATTACAATAAAAAAAACGACCCATTATAAAAATGAGGAAAAATTATGAATTGGGCAAAGAAAACAGCATTGGTTGCAATGTTGAGCAGCACATTGCTATTTACAGGTTGTGGCTATAACACACTACAGGCAAAAGACGAAGCCGTTACTGCTGCATGGTCAGATGTTGAAAACCAATATCAGCGCCGTGCGGACTTGGTTCCAAACTTGGTTAATGTCGTTAAAGGTTATGCAAAACATGAAAAAGATGTTTTAACCCAAGTGACCGAAGCACGCTCTAACGTGGCAGGTTTAAAAGTAGATAAACAGGTACTTGAAGATCCAGCCTTGTTCCAAAAATACCAACAAGCACAAAGTCAGCTTACGGGCGCATTATCACGCTTAATTGCGGTATCTGAAAACTACCCAGACTTAAAGGCCAACCAGCAATTTTTAGATCTACAATCACAACTTGAAGGTACTGAAAACCGAATTGCTGTTTCACGTAATCGTTATATTACCACTGTACAGGATTACAACACGTACGTGCGCCAGTTCCCACAGGCATTGACTGCAAAAGTAATTGGCATGAAAACCAAACCAAACTTTAGTGCAGAAGCAGGTGCAGACAAAGCACCCAAAGTTTCATTTGACTAAACTGGACACACGCACATGGCATGGTACACATGGCGGTTAGATAAAATTCTTTGGACATGGTTGATCGGTATTCTCTGTCTGATCAGCGTCAGTGTCACATGGGCAGAAGCATCGGCTGTGGCGGATAGTGGTGGTGCTGAGGCGATTGTTGCTGGCAAAATCATCCAACAGCAACCAGCGAAGAAAGTAACATCAACTGTTGCCAGTGAAACTGCTGTGACCGTGGCGAATGATATGGCAGAAGGGCAAACGAGCCGTACATTGCCCACCATGAACCAGCCTGTGATCGATCAAGCTCATATTTTAACCGCTGCCGAACAGCAAAATTTAAGTCAGAAAATTCAGACCCTATACCAACAAGGCAAAGCTCAAGTGGGGGTGGTGATTGTTCCAACAACAGGTTCAGAGGATATTTTTGACTATGCCATGCGTGTTGCAGACCAATGGAAACTTGGTTCAAGCAAACGTGATAACGGTCTACTGATTGCAGTTGCGGTCAATGATCATCGTATTCAAATTTTAACTGGCTATGGTTTAGAAGGCGTATTGCCAGATGTCATCCTTAGCCGCATTATTCGCAATTCAATTACCCCATATTTTAAACAAAACCAGTTTGCACAAGGACTCGATTCGGGATTGGCTGAAATTAGCAAAATTTTGAATCAAGACCCCGAAATTGCCAAACAAGCCGCCGATGATCTGAAACAACAACACGAACAGGCTTTGCAGGAGCAACACGCCCGCGAACAAATGTGGCTATATACCGCAATTATTTTGGTGGTAGGGGTATTTGCATCATTTATTGTCGGTAATCGGGTGAGTGCTGCCACCGCAGGCGTTGCAGCAGTTACGGCAGGTGTCGTCAGTGGTGTGGGGATTTTAACCAGTCTGCTACTAGGTGTGGCGGTATTTTTCTTACTCATCACCTCGCTGGCACAGCTGATTTTACAAATGATTCTCTCAAATTCTGGTCGTGGCGGTGGTGGAGGTTTTGGTGGGGGAAGCAGCGGTGGATATGGGGGCGGTGGAGGTCGATTTGGCGGCGGAGGAGCATCAGGCTCATGGTAAGTATTATTGATCAGACCGTGGTTTCAACGGCAAAACAAACGCAGCCAGTCAGTCCAAGCCTCAAACGCTGGTTTAAACACTTTTGTTATATTTCTTCAAGTAAACGCTATTTTAATGAAGATGACCAACATGCAATTGGTCTTGCAGTTCAACAAGCCGAACAGGGGCATGTGGGTGAAATTCAGGTGGTGATAGAAGGACATATTCCGTGTTCGGTGGCGTACCATCAAAACACACAACTTCGAGCGCGAGACTTATTTGCCAGCCTTGGCGTATGGGACACTGCTGCCAACAGTGGCGTTTTGGTGTATTTAAATCTGTGTGAACGGCAGGTGGAAATTGTGACAGATCGGGGGATAAATGCTTTAGCCGAACAAATCGTATGGCAACAGATTTGTGATGATATGGTGGAACAATTAAAACAACAACAGTATCGCCAAGCCGTGATGATTGGGGTCCAGCACATCGGTCAACAATTACAACATTTTTATGCACAGCAAGGCGTGGATGATACGAATGAGTTGGCTGATCAGCCGATTATTTTAAATTGAGCTTAAAGCTTAAAATGCGGGAGATCAGTTGAGCAAAGTTGTCTATAACTGATCATGTCACACTCTAAAATGAGCTTAAAGATTAAGACTGAAGCTGTGAACAGTGGTTATGAGCTTAAAGAAGGATTATAAAAAACCGTTAAAAAGTGCAGTTCGCTGTTGCTGGAAAATTTTGAGTTGGGGCAAAGTGCTCGAACCTTATAATTGAGATAGCCACTAAATTTTGTAATTTAGTGGCTATTTGATTTTAAATAAATAATTTAAAAACCTAAAGATTCGATTAATAAATCTACCATAATTTTACCTCTCTTATTGATTTCGAAGTCAGTCCAATGCTTTACATTGCTTAATGATTGGTTATCAAAAGATAGATTTGTATTGATTGCTAAACCATTTTGGTAACCAATATTAATGGTAAGGCTACCAAGTTTTATAATCTTCAGAGTCTGCTTCTGCGCTAAACTACCTTTTGATAGTTTTGAGTTATACGCAGATAAGGTTAAATTTCCAATTTTATGTACGTTTTCTTGGTGTATATCTTTGATATCCCGGTTGTTTGCATTTCTCTTGAGCATTTCTTCCCAGTCTTTTGATATGTTCTCTGACTGTGGTAGTACATGTTCAATTGTCCAGAGGTAGTCGCCTTTATTATTTCTTTCCCATAAATTAGGGTTATATTGTCGATTTGTCCAGAGAGAGTCTAATTTGATTAGTAAATATCTAGACATACTATTTTGGTAAAAATCATTACTTGATAATACCTCTTTAACTTGATCAATATTTGCAGGTTTATGTTTATTGTTTAAAAAAGAAGACTTTATTAAGCTGATATCAATTTTTTTACCGTTTTTAATAGCGTTATGACAACTCTCAATGACGTCAATGTTAATTTGATCCAGTGTCCTAGTTTTTGGCATATCTGTTAGGTTCCGTCTAATAGCAAATTTTTGTAAGAATGTTAAAATATCTAACAAAGTTTGTTCATGGTTATCAGAAAAAAGATCATGCTCTAATGACATTAAGTACATTAATAATGTATAAGTTGGGGCAGTATTAATATAATTAAATTCTTGAAGATTTTTACCAAGCTCTGTTTTTATATCAGGCTCAATAAGTGATTTATAAATATTTGATTTAGAAACTAAGTCTGAAAATAATTCTCGAGCGTCTTTTTTTTCAATTAACTCTTCATAAATCTTAATTAATTGTGAAGTTGTTGCCTTCTTGTTGTTTATTGAAATTAGTGGTAAGTGGTTGAAGGCATTGAAATACTGTCTTAGGAATCGATCTTCTAACCCTTCTATATTGTTAATTAAATCTTGCCATTGGTCATAAGCTGAATCTATATTTTTATTATATTTGCTGGTTAGTGTGGCTAGCATTTTATTTTTAATAATATCAATTGCAGATAATGGTAATCCACGGTTGTTGAGGGTATCAAATAATCTAAAAGCATCATTATTTGAACTGACCTGTATATGTACCATGGTGATCGCATTGATTTTTTGAGTAATGTTTTTTAGTTCATCAAGATTTTTTTCTTCTAAACGTTCTATAAAATAATTATAAGCTTTAGACATTCTTCTAAGATTAAAATAATTAGGCTTATTCACAGCACTAGGTAAAACACCACATAAACTCAAAATATATTTGTAGTCCCCCTCATTTTCATTCTGTGTCGAAGGTAGAAATCTTAGAATATAGTAGTCATCTTTTAAAGAAAAGACACCTTTCTGTTTAGAATTATTAGATTTTTTTAGTTTTTTTACCAGTTGGTTAGATATATTAATCAGGATCGCTTTATATTCGAAGAAATCTTCTTCATCCATATGTTCTTTAGCTTTTTCAATTTCAAGATTTAATGTTTTCCTTAATGCAGCTAAAAAAATTGATATGGTTGTAAAACGTTGTTGCCCGTCAATGAGCTCAAAAACTTTATCTGTATTGGGTTCAGTAGAGCTCTCATCAAATAAGCAGATAATTGAACCAATGAAGTGGTTTAGCTCATCCTCTTCAATGTCATCTAAAAATTTTTCCCAATGGTCTTTTTGCCAGCTATATGGTCTTTGAAACTTAGGAATATGATAATGCTCATTTGCACTACTTGAGTTTAATATATTTGAGAGTAATTGTTGTGAGGCTTTCATAATGAATTTTAATTTTAAATAACTTTTTATTGTAGCAAATTTAATATTGTCATTTAACAATAGATATCTTCTATAAATAAAAAAACGACCACCTTATTTGATGGGTATTTGTACCCTAGATTTTCGAGCATTAGTGTATCATCCTTTGATGAAATAAATCGATTCAAACAAGCTTTCTGATTTTCAGTTCAAGTAATATACATGCACCTCACGGCTTGAATTTTTTACTGTATTTGTTTCATTTTTTAGAAATGGCAATATATCATTAAAATAAAAAAACTTAACTAACCCGAGTCGCGGATAATAAATTGACTTGAAAAAAGAAGGACTAAAGCCATCAGTTGAGTTACTACACAAAACTCACAGCCCTAGTCCTTATGTTTAATAGTACCGAATTATTCTGTGTCATTGATGATTTCCTTCTTAAATTTGAAGCAACTTATTGGAAATTTCTTAAACAAAGCTATAGACGCCTAAGAATTCGTTCCTCGCAGCTCAGCATTTCAGAAATTACTTTTATCGCAGTTTAGTATAAGTGTTCCAATTTCACTCATTTCAAAGCATTTTACTTGTAGCTAAAACATGATAAATATCATTTATTTAAAAGATTGCCCTGCTATCAATATATAATCCATCGCATCAATATGCATTAATTAGCATTATATGCTCTATATGTAGCTCTAATGAAGAATAAACAGCCCCATAGGGGCTTATAATTTAGTCACGAGAAAAGCTCGAAGTGTTGCTGGCTATTTGTCTGGTATTTATGTTTCTTTGTGTGCATATCAACTCTGTCATCAAAATAAGCCGATGATCCGTATTGTGAAAACATCAGCTTAAACAGGATTCGGGTTATATCTGAGGTATTTTTTTATTCTTTAAATAATAAGTTTTTACGCACGTCATGGTTGCTCCCTTTCCATATTATGCTATCAATAAAATAGTGATGAATGTTTATGAAGAAGATGAAGGAAATTAAAAACAAATGAGGTGTAACTTTTGAATTTAAAGAAAAAAATAGATCTAAATAATTTGGTAGAAACTCAAAGGACAAGGCTCCTAAAATAAAAGCAATTCCCCACCACTTGATCCAACCTTTTAATCCACTATTCTCTTTTTTTATTACATTATATGTAAAAGTTCCTGAAAATAAAAAATATTGTAAAGAATGAAAAAATGGTATCATATAAAAATAAATGTTATTCCAAAAGATTGGAGATAACCAGATATAACCTATAAGAATTGGTGTTAGTGCAATTAAATTAGGTGGTTTTCTTTCCCTAAAATAATTATTAATAATTACGCATAAAAAAACAAAAAAGCCAGATATTGATATGATTTTTATAAATAAGAGATTTTGACTGAAGAAACTTGGAAAATTATATTCTAAGCCCCAATAATTGTTAAGATTTTTATTGGTGAAAATATTTAAGAAAGATCCAATCCATAAAGGATATAGCGAGTATTTTATTAAATTTTGTTCTTTTTTGCTGTAGTAAATTTTATTTCCAGCTGAATAGACAATAAAGCAACCATACGATTGCTTAATATAATGCCACCCAACCAAAAAGAACATAGAGAGTAGAAGAAATGTAAAAATTTTTTTACTATCGTAGTATATGCCAACTGATATTAATAAGAATAATAGACTCGGGATAATTAATCCTACAATTAATTGTTTATTAAGCCCTATTTTCTCTGGAAATGATTTATAGAAAATTTCATAACTAATCATAAAGTGTGGAGAGTTAACAAAGAATGCTAAATAAAACATCCAAATAGCAATATCAATATTATTACCAAACCCTGTGATTAAGATAAAAAGATATGTTAACAAGGCAAATCCGCCAAGCATCATGAAGTCAATAAAAGGAGATATTAAATAATTGTTTGATGTACTGTTCATTATGACTATACTAAGAAAGGAATAAATCGATATTTTACTTTTTTCATATAATGAGCATATTCTTCATTTTCTTGCAGTATTTTTTCCTCATAAAATATTCTTCCAAATTGCAAGGCATATAATAGAGTGTATAGTAGAGCATTATAAATAGAAAAATTTCCTAAAAGAAAACTCATATGCATTATAAAATATCCTAAGTAAATAGGATGTCTTACTATTCTATACGGCCCATAAGTAACAATTCCCCTATATGCAGGTAATAGGCCAAAATTCCGCCCTAAACAAATTTTAGAAACAATCTGCCAAATTACAGCAAAAAACATTATTATTCCTGATGTTGATGGTTGGATAATAGCCACCCCAACATTTAAGTTTATAAAGAAAAAATAAAAAGTTGCTGATAATGTTAATACAATTGATATTAGAGAAAAATTTCTATTGCTTGCTGACTTTGAAAAAATAACCAGTATCATTGTTATTGCCTCCCCGAAAAGAAGTAATAATAATAATTTATTATGGTTGTTTGTAAATGAATCAAAAATATTGTAAGCGAAAAAGAAAAAAGCAATTAACGTAAAAACTTTTAAGACAATATCTAACTTAAATATTTTCATATTAAATCTCTTATGTGAATCACAGACTCCCCCCGCCACGTTATCAAAGTAAATCTCTCAGCTAGCACATTGCTTTCCATGTAATTTTCACTGGATCTACTAGAGCTCTTGCATAATTCTTTACACCCTCTTTATTTTTCTTCCTGAGCAAAATTGAAATATATTGCAATGCAGCGCAAGAAAAATAAAAGGTATTTATGCAAGAAGTCTATTATATGGATTAATAATAGAAGAGCCCTAAGTAATAATAGGGCTCTTTGAAATATTAGGCAGCAGGAGCAGGAGCAGCAGGAGCAGCAGGAGCAGTACCACGGCAGTTTGATGGTACATATTGAGCATTATTAGCATTATCAACAGTACAAGTCCATTCAATAGGTGCACTTGGAACAGTTCCACCTACTAACGCATTACCACCAGCTTTAGGTGTTAATTTTAAAACAACACTTTTAACAGCAGCTGTATACGTGATAGTAATCTCACCTGTAGATGTATTTATGCTTAAGCCCGCTACATTTGCTGTTGCTGGTGTAGCAGTTACACCAGTTGAAGCTGTTCCCGTACCAATGGGAGTAATTCCAGCAGCCAAGTCAGAAGTACCGCTTGCGGCATTTTCTGCAATGCTTGCTTTAGCGGCACCAGCTAAGTTTAGGCCTTCAGTTACTTTTGCACGAACAGTGTAGTTTTGATATGCAGGAATTGCTATCGCAGCCAAAATACCAATAATAGCCACAACAATCATAAGCTCAATTAGGGTAAAGCCCTTTTGTGCATTCATAAAATTTCTCCAAATTACAAACTTTAGTTTTATGTATAAATTACATCATACATTTATTTCATAATGTATATTAGCATAAAACATGCCAAGTTCTTAATCAAAATAAAACAATAACTTAAAAATTATCAAGAATTTAATATATACACAAAGTTACAATCAATGTTATTTACTGACAAAATTTGTCACTTTAAATTGATAGTGATTTGTCATTCTTTAGCTCTGTTTGGTTTGGTCTTTATTAGGGGGAGCTCGCCATAATTTTTATCTCTATATTGAAGCTTATATTATGTAAGTAGGTGTGAAGGCTTAGTAATTAAAATTGTCGATTTAAGACCGTGGAAATAGATGATCAATCTTTAAAAGACAAAACCCGAACAAAAGTTCGGGTTAATATCTTAAGAGGAACATCCAGTTCTATCCATTTGTTGTCATATCCATGACCATCAGCACATCATCCTTGGTGAACATATCCATTGTTCTTATCCCTTGCTGATGAACATAGATTAAATGTTGCTATAGCGGAGCCATAGACGCAAAAAGCACTGTACCGTGTAAGAAATAGCGTACAAAGGTGAGAAAACTTTCTGTTTTTGCTTTTATTTTTAAATTAAATTTAATTATTTCAATAGTTTGCTGGTTTTTTTGTGTCAAGAGTCAGAAAGAAAAATGCAATGGATAAAAAAATAATATTTAAAAGATGATATGTAAAATCAGACCAAATCGTGTGAAAAATGAGTGGTTGATCTATAAATGCAACAAAAAGATGCAAAACAGCTTGCGTAAGGATTAGCCTTTCTATACAATGCGCCCATCAGTTAAAGACTGATAGAACAACTTACTTTAAACCAGAAAGTAAGTCTATTGATGCGGGATGGAGCAGTCTGGTAGCTCGTCGGGCTCATAACCCGAAGGTCGTTGGTTCAAATCCAGCTCCCGCTACCAATCAATGAAGCATGCAACTTCATTGGGCTAAAAAAATTGAAATTTGTCGAATTTTTAGCTAAAATATTGCATCGTTAATGCGGGATGGAGCAGTCTGGTAGCTCGTCGGGCTCATAACCCGAAGGTCGTTGGTTCAAATCCAGCTCCCGCTACCAAGATTCTTTTGGAAAGGCTCACAGACAGGTGGGCCTTTTTGCACAGTGGGCATCATAACACTGTGATAGATTGGGGCGATTTCGCCCTTTTTTATTGGCTATTCGTGTAGTGTAGACATCAATTGGTCAAATAGACGTGCTTCACTACAAAAGGTTATCGGTTAAAACCGATTGTTGTATTGCACAAAAATGACGAGAGTACATGAAACTATCAAATAAAACCCAAGCGCTACAAGACTTAATTGCACCAGCAGTTGCAGCTTGTGATGTTGATCTCTGGGGTATTGAATTTTTACCTCAGGGAAAACGCTCTTTATTACGCATTTATATCGACAAAACAGTTGATGAAACTGCAGCACCTGCTTTAAATGAAGATGGTGAAGTTGAACAAGGGCGTGGTATTGGTGTAGATGACTGTGTACGTGTAACCCAGCAAGTGGGTGCCATGTTGGACGTACATGACCCGATTTCAGGTGAATATGCGTTGGAAGTGTCTTCTCCGGGTTGGGATCGTCCTTTCTTTGAATTGTCACAAATGCAGGATTATATTGGGCAGCAAGTGGCTTTGCGTTTAATTAGTGCTGTTGAAAACCGTCGTAAATTTCAGGCAAAACTGGTTGCGGTGGACTTGGAAGCAGAAACCATTCAGGTGGAAGTAGAAAAACAGCAAGTGCTTGAAATCGATAGTCATAATATCGACAAAGCAAATCTGGTTTATCAAGACTAAATTTTAATAAAATCTGAGAAATAGGTGACTTATATGGGTCGTGAGATTCTTACCGTTGCAGAAACGGTTAGTAATGAAAAAGGTGTGAGCCGCGAAGCCATCTTCCAAGCACTTGAGCAAGCACTTGTTGCGGCAACTCGAAAAAAATATTACGAAGGCACAAATTCTGAAGAAGCCAGTTTACGTGTAGAAATTGACCGTAAAACAGGTGACTACCGTACATTCCGTCAATGGGAAGTCGTAGCGGATGAAGATCATGAAATGCCTGCTTGCCAAGATGCAATTTCTGACGTTGATCCAGCGAAATGGTCAATTGGTGATATTCGTGAACTCGAAGTTGAATCAATTGAGTTTGGTCGTATTGCAGCACAAATTGCCAAACAAGTAATTGTGCAAAAAATCCGTGAAGCTGAACGTGCGCTTATTGCTGATGCGTATGCATCTAAAGTTGGTGAGTTAGTTTACGGTGAAGTGAAAAAACAAACCAAAGATGGTTTTATTATCGACTTAGGTGACAATGCAGAAGCATATTTGTCGCGTGATGAAATGATTCCAAAAGAATTGTTACGTCCAAAACAACGTATGAATGCAATTTTATTTGAAGTAAATCGTGAAGGTCGTGGTGCGCAATTATTATTGTCACGTGCGAAACCTGAAATGCTGATTGCTTTAATGAAAAAAGAAATCCCAGAAATCGCTGAAGAAATCATCGAAATTAAAGCAGCCGCACGTCATCCAGGCGTTCGTGCTAAAATTGCAGTGAAAACCAACGACCACCGTATTGACCCTGTTGGGGCGTGTATCGGGATGCGTGGGACACGTATTCAAGCTGTTCAATCAGAACTCAATGGTGAGCGTATTGATGTCGTGGTGTGGTCTGATGATCCAGCTCAATATATCGCAAGTGCTTTAGAGCCTGCAGATGTATCGGGTATCGTGATTGATGAAGACGCAAAAACAGCAGATATTATTTTTGCAACCAGTGATCAGTTAGCGCGTGCAATTGGTTCTCAAGGGCAAAATGTACGTTTGGCATCTGAATTAACTGGCTTTAAGCTAGATATGATGCTTGAAGAAGAGTATCGTGCTCGTCAACAAAATGAAGCACAACAATATCTGGACATGTTTGTAACACGTTTGGATATTGATGAAGACTTAGCAATGGCACTTGTGGAAATGGGCTTTACTTCACTTGAAGAAATCGCTTACGTTCCTGCTGAAACATTCAATGAAATTGAATTGGATGCTCAAACCGTTGAAATGCTACAAGGTCGTGCCAAAGAAGTGGCTCTGGCTGATGCGTTGAAGCAACAGGAAAATGTACAAGAGCCAAGCGAAGAATTATTAAATATGGAAGGCATGACGCGTGAACTTGCGTATGCACTTGCCAGCCGCGGCGTGGTGACAATTGACGATTTGGCAGATCAGGCAACTGACGATATTGAAGATATCGAAGGCTTGAATACAGAAACTGCGGGTCAATTGATTATGAAAGCGCGCGAATCATGGTTTAACTAGGAGGTAAACATGACGGATAAGTCGATTAAAGAATTGGCAGAAACGGTTGGGCGTCCCGTCGAGAAGCTTCTAGAGCAAGTTCGCGATGCTGGACTTCCTCAGCGTCACGCCGATGATATGATTACTACAGAACAGCAAGATGCTTTGGTCGGCCATTTGAAGAAGGTTCATGGTCAAGACGGCGGCAATGCAGGAAAAATCACGTTGAAACGTAAAACAACCAGTACAGCAAAAGTTGCAAGTACCTCAGGTAAAGCAAAAACTATTAATGTAGAAGTACGCAAAAAGCATACTTTTACCAAACCAGATCCAGAACAAATTAAAGCTGAAGCAAAAGCGAAAGCAGAGGCTGAAGCAAAAACACGTGTTGATGTAGATGTAAAATCACGTACAGACGAGCAATCTCGTCAAGCATCTGAAAACAAAGCGAAAGCAACATTAGATGCTATGCGTGCTGCTCAGAAAAAAGAAAAAGCGGTTGAGTCCCCTAAAGCTGCGGTTGTGGTAAAACGCAAAGGTGGCGGTACCGTTAAGCCAATTAAACCTGTTGAAACATTAGAACAGAAAAAAGCACGTGAAGCACAAACTGCTCAGTTAAAAGCAACTGAAGAAGCAGCGCGTCGCAAGGCAGCAGAAGAAGCGCAACAACGTACACTTGAACAGATGCGTAAAATGGCATCTAAATATTCAAATGACGAAAGCGGTGCAACGATTCGTGTGATTGACGATTCACCTTTGGCGGCAGGTCTTGTTGGACAGGCTTACGAAGATTCCTTTAACAAGGAAGACCGTGAAATTAAACGTGGTGGTGGTACAAAAGACCCTCGTAGCCAGAAAAAAGGCGGACGTCGTGGTCAAGAAGAGCAAAACTTCAACCAAAACCATCATAAACGTGGTCTAAAAACTAGCCAAGCTAACAAACATGGTTTTGAAAAACCTGTTAAAAAACAAGTATATGATGTTGAAATTGGTTCAACCATTGTGGTTGCCGATCTTGCACAAAAAATGGCGGTTAAAGTACGTGAAGTTATTAAATCACTCATGAAAATGGGTGAGCTTGTAACGCAAAACCAAGCCATTGACCAAGATACAGCAGTATTAGTGGTTGAAGAAATGGGGCATAACCCAGTTCTTGTTTCTGATACTCAAGCAGAAGACAACTTACTTGAAGCGGCTGAACAAGAGCGTGGTGAATTATCAACACGTCCTCCTGTTGTAACCATCATGGGTCACGTTGACCATGGTAAAACATCATTGCTTGACTACATTCGTCGTTCAAAAGTGGCTGCGGGTGAAGCTGGTGGGATTACACAGCACATCGGTGCTTACCATGTTGAAACTGAAAAAGGCATTATCACTTTCCTAGATACTCCGGGACATGCTGCGTTTACATCTATGCGCGCACGTGGTGCGAAAGCAACGGATATCGTGGTATTGGTTGTTGCGGCTGACGATGGTGTAATGCCACAAACAGCAGAAGCAATTGACCATGCACGTGCAGCAGGTACGCCAATCATTGTTGCAATTAACAAGATGGATAAAGAATCTGCTGAGCCAGATCGTGTATTAAACGAATTAACAGCAAAACAAATCGTTCCAGAAGAATGGGGTGGTGATGTTCCAGTTGCTAAAGTTTCTGCACATTCAGGTCAAGGTATCGATGAATTACTGGATTTAATCCTGATTCAAGCGGAAATGATGGAACTTCAAGCGTCTAGCGAAGGTGCTGCACAAGGTGTGGTAATTGAAGCTCGTGTTGACAAAGGTCGCGGTGCGGTGACATCGATTCTGGTTCAAAACGGTACATTGAATGTAGGTGACTTGGTTCTTGCAGGTTCATCTTATGGTCGTGTTCGTGCGATGAATGATGAAAATGGTCAACCAATCAAATCAGCAGGACCTTCTATTCCTGTAGAGATTTTAGGTTTACCAGAAGCGCCAATGGCGGGTGATGAAGTTCTTGTTGTAAATGATGAGAAAAAAGCCCGTGAAGTTGCTGATGCACGTGCAGACCGTGAACGTCAAAAACGTATTGATCGTCAAAGTGCAATGCGTCTTGAGAACATCATGGCATCTATGGGCAAAAAGGATGTGCCTACAGTCAACGTGGTCTTGAAAACAGATGTACGTGGTACTTTAGAAGCATTGAACACAGCATTGTATGAATTGTCTACTGATGAAGTAAAAGTTCGTATCATTAGTTCGGGTGTTGGTGCAATCACTGAATCTGACGTGACATTGGCTGAATCTTCTGAAGCGGTATTGCTTGGCTTTAACGTCCGTGCCGATACAACTGCTCGTCAAAAAGCAGACCAAGATGGTATCGATATTCGTTACTACAGCATCATTTATGAATTAATTGATGATGTGAAAGATGCTATGAGCGGTAAACTTGCACCAGAACATCGTGAAACGATTCTGGGTGTAGCGCAAGTACGTGAAGTGTTCCGTTCTAGTAAGTTCGGTGCGGCTGCGGGCTGTATGGTTATGGAAGGTGTGATCCACCGTAACAAGCCAATTCGTGTATTACGTGATGACGTTGTTGTGTTCCAAGGTGAACTTGAATCATTACGTCGTTATAAAGACGTGGTAGACGAAGTTCGTGCAGGTATGGAATGTGGTCTTGCCGTGAAAGGGTATAATGACATCAAAGCACTCGACAAAATTGAAGTGTACGATGTACAAATTGTGAAACGGAGTCTTTAATGGCGGGTAGTCAACGTCTGAAGCGTATGGCGGATTCAGTACAGCGCGAGTTGTCTGAACTCATCCGTCAGGAGCTGAAAGATCCACGCTTAGGTGGTTTAGTGACCATCTCAGCCGTGAAAGTCAGTGCAGACATGGGATACGCTGAAGTTTACGTGACAGTTATGGGCCGTGAACTTGGTGATGAGCAAAGTGAGACTGCAAATAAAGAAACCTTAGATGTATTAAATAAGGCTTCAGGTTTCTTGCGTCACGAATTGAGTCGTCGTATTAAGACACGTATAACACCACGTTTACGTTTCCATTATGACAAAACCAATGCTTATGGTAACTACATGTTCGGGCTTATCGCTGAGGCAGTGAAAGACTTGCCTGAGCAAAAGAATGACGAGTAATGTATAAAGAGAAGAAGCCACCTACGGGTGGCTTTTTTTATGGATAAACTTATCACTTACTGCATATGTATTTTTAATGTGAGGTGAATGTTTTTGGGTGAGAAAGTCATATGTCAATTTAATGATGATATTTGAAATAGATCCCCCTAATAAATATAACAAACGATATATGTTTCATGTGGAACATTATTTTTCGCGACAACGGTTTAAGGCGTGGAAAGTTTAATTCAGGCTGCTCGGGTGGACTTGGATTGGATGTTTGGATTGGTTGACCAATTAATAAAAGATAGAACCAATGTTTCTTTGTCGTGTAATTCAGGCTTGTGCTGTTGAAATTACAGCACAAGTCTTTTTATTTTTGTGGTGGATTGGGGCGATTTCTTTGTTGAGAAAGGCGCTGTTTTGCATCGTGATAATCACGGCTGACATATCGATTCCACGGCAGAGGGCGTTCAATTGACTCTGGAACATCCCCACTTAATGAGCGAAGTTTTAAATGTAGTGCTGCCTGTGCCATTAAGTTTGCCGATACCGGTGCAGTAATAAAAGCGAGTAATGTAATGAGCAGTTCGGGAAAGCCGTATCGTCCATGAAAAGCCCAATAAATCATGGCAGCAATGATAAAACTTCCTAAACCCAAAGTGCTTGATTTGGTCGGAGCGTGGAGGCGAGTAAATAAGTCGGGTAAACGAACCATCCCAATCCCGCCAACCAGCATAAAGAAACTACCGACCAGTAGAAAAAAAGACACCAGCAGTTCCATAATCAGTTGTTGTTGCATCGGTTTCTCCTTGTTCTAGTCGATCACGTGCCCAGTGGTAAAGTAGCGAGCCAGTGCCATCGTTGAAATAAAGCCAAGCATGGTAATCAGCAACGCACCTTCAAAGAGCTGGATAGATGTCCAGTAAATGCCTAAGATGATGATCAAACAGGTGCTATTTAAAAACAGAGTATCAAGTGCTAACAGTCGGTCAACAATGGATGGACCAAACACCAGACGGATGAGGCATAGAAACATTGAAATACAAATAGCCATTAAGCAGATACCGAGAACATAAGGCAAAATGATCATTGTTCATCCTCCGCATTCACATGGAAAATTTTAATGAGGGGTGCTTCGTAGCGTTGCTTAATCAGTTGAATATCTGCTTCGGGATTTTGCGTATTTAGCGCATGTACCAAAATATCCCGTCGTTCCTGATCAATTCCAGCACTGACTGTGCCTGGCGTAGTGGTAATAATCATTGCCAATAATGAATTGACTTGCTCGTGTTGTGTTTCTAATGGCACACGAAACCATTGTGGATGTAAGTTCTTTTGTGGACCAAGCACCAGTTTTGCCACAATAAAATTCGATACGATAATATCCCACAGCACCACAAAAAATAGACGTAACGCACTCAGCCAGTGAATATGTGGCGTTGGTGTAATAAATTGGCTTAGGACTTTGGGAATAAGGAAAGCCAAAATTACGGCAATGAGCAGATCACTAGCGTCTAAACTATGCGATAACATGAGCCAACAGAGTCCCACCACAACCGAAACGAAAGGGTGTGGAAGTAGGCGTGTCATTGGGTTGAGTTTTGACATTTATTCTCCCTCCACAGCACTGAGTTTTAAGTGTGGGTCAGTATTGGCAGGTGCTTGCTGCTGTGTTTGAAGTAGTTGTTGCTGTTCATGGATTTGCCGCCATTTGTATTCGGAAATATGTGGTCCATGCAGGGTTGCTGGCGCAATTAAATAAGGAATCAAATTTGCATTTGGGTCTAGGTTTTCACCACTGTATTTGGTTTCGGGAATATAACTGCTCTCAAAAGGTTCGGTGCTAATGTAATTTCCATTGGCATCGGTTTTTAGAATATGCTGCTGATAAAGCTTTTGATCTGCAAGTTGTAAGGCCGTTGCATTTAAGTAGCGCTGTATTGGAGATGCGAAAACCACAAAGGCGATTAGACAGGTTAATAACCCATAGACTGCGAGGTCGTTACGTGCAGGTGCACGGTTGGGGAGTGCCAGATAGTGCTGATATTCTTCACTCTCTGTTCGTTCCGTTGGGTCACTGGCTTGCCAGAATAAAATCATCCCTGCGCGGACAAAAGCCAGAATGCTAAGCAAACTGACACAGAGTACAACGCCAATAATCCATAATGAATAAGCGTGTTGTAGACTGGCTTGCAGGATCAGGACTTTGCCAATAAAGCCACTAAAAGGCGGTAAGCCTGCCATAATCAGCGCACTTACAAAGAAGCACAATGCCAGTAAAGTGTGTTGTTTCATGCGTGGTGAAATTTTTAAATGGTCTTTAAATTCACCACGTTGTGAAGTGATCCAGCCACATAGCAAGTAACAGACTGCACCAATCAGGGTGCTATGAAACAGATAATATAACGCGCCTGTCCATGCTTGTGGTTGGTGTAAACCCAATGCAATGCCGATGGTACCCAGCGAAGATAAAATCATGAAACCGACGAAGCGCCGTAAGCGAATTGCTCCTAAAGCGCCAATAACACCATATAGTGATGACAATAGGCCGAGGATGAGCAAGACGTTAAACAAGAAATGATCATCATGCTGAAAAAACACCACGGAATTGACCCGAAGAATGGCATATAGGCCGACTTTGGTCATGATGGTAAAAATAGCTGCGACAGGGGTGCTGGCAATCGCATAGGTTTTTGGGAGCCAAAAGCCGAGTGGTAACAGTGCCGCTTTAATTGCAAATACAGTAAAGAGAAGGTAGCTGCCCAAGGTTGCAAGTTGGCGTTGGTCTGCGCTTAGGGTTGGAAATAAACGTGCAACATCTACCATATTCAAACTGCCAACACTGGTGTAAATCAGTCCTAAACCCATCAAGAAAAAGCCACTTGCCAACAGATTGATGGTGACGTAATGGACACCAATTTGAAAACGGGCTTTGCCTTGTCCATAGATGAGTAGGACATAGGACGACATCAGCAAAATTTCAAAAAAGACAAATAGGTTGAATAAGTCGCCTGTTAAGAATGCTCCACACAGACCCATCAATAAAAATTGAAATAAAGCATGGAAATAGCGTCCACGTAAGTCCCAGTCTTTACTTGAGTACCAAAGAAGTGGCAATGCCAAAAGGTAGGTGAGTACCAGCATAAAGGCAGAAAGCCGATCTAAAACCAGTACAATTCCAAAAGGTGCAGTCCATTGGCTAAGTTGATAAACACTGATGGTGCCCTGACTGGCCTGATTTAAATAGGTGATGGCCGTACATAATCCGAGTATCGTTGCCAGTAGACTAATACTGCGTCGCCAAGGCTGTCGCCAGTCATGATGTAAAACATCTTTGCCGGGATTTCCTAAAAGAAGCAAGAAAAAACCGGTAAATGCAGGAATTAAAATACTGAAAATGGGCGTATGTTGTTGCCAGAAATTTAACAATACGCTCATTGGGCTTTATCCTCTGTTGGATCATCGGCAAGTTCTGCAATTTCTTTGGAATCGACATGGTCTGAACCAGACTCATAACGACTGCGTAGTGCCAGTTGTACAATAAAGGCAGTGGTAGCAAAACCAATCACGATGGCAGTGAGCACCAACGCTTGTGGCAGTGGGTCGGTAATATGTGTCGCTTCAGTCAAAATGGCAGGTGCATTGAGTTTGATGCTGCCTGTCGAGAATAAAAACAGGTTGACTGCATAGCCAATCATGGCAAGACCAAGAACCACAGGAAAAGTTCGGGCACGAAGTAAAAGATAAACACCACTGGCAACCAGTAAGCCAATGCCTGAGGCAATGAGTAATTCTAAACTAATCATCTGTTACTCCTTCGGTACAGGGCCAGACATGGTGGAGTGGCGTGAGTCACCCAAAACTGAAATCATCAGCATGGTTGCGCCGACCACGGTGAAATAAACCCCGAGATCAAAGAGGGCAGCAGAGGCAAGATGAAGTTTCCCAAGAATAGGGAAATAGACATAAACATGGGCGCTGGTGAGGAATGGTCGACTCCAGAACCATGCCAAAATGCCGGTTAGACCTGCAATGCTTAGCCCAGAACCAATCCAGATTTCATATAAACGTCCTGATTTTGCTTTGAGCAGTTGTTCTGTATAGTCTTGTCCGAGTGCAATATATTGCATGATCAGTGCCATTGCGGTAATCAAACCTGCAATAAATCCACCACCCGGATAGTTATGTCCACGCATGAAAATATACAGACTCACCACCAGTGCTATAGGAAGTGCCCAAGACGCTGTGGCGCGTACCAAAAGTGGTGATGGGTTAAAGCGGTAGGTCAGACCACGGGTCATGGCTGCTCCGTGAATTCGCATGCCATCCATCAGGCATAGCGTACCAATGGCGGCAATACCCAAAACGGTAATTTCCCCAAAGGTATCGAAACCACGGAAGTCGACCAAAATTACATTCACAATATTGGAGCCACCCCCTAGCGGTAGCGATTGCTGGACAAAGAACCATGAAATGGAATGATGTTCTCGTGTCAGCATTAACCAACTGATCCACCCAATTCCACCGCCTGCGGCAATGGCAATCACAGCATCTCGCCAGCGTTGGGTAACGGTGGATTCATAAGGCGTAAGCTGGGGAAGGAGCGACAGGCTCATCAAGAGTAATACTGTCGTGACAACATCAACGGTGATTTGGGTGAGTGCCAAATCTGGTGCGGAAAGTGCCACAAAAACAATTGATACCACCAGACCGATTGCACCGCTAATCAGGACGGCTTTAATCCGTTCGTGATGGAACCAGAGCATCATCCAGCAGGCACAAAAGAGTACCAGCCACAGTACAATGGCAATCCATGAGGCATGGGTTGGAATGCGTGTACCTGCACCAATGGATGGAGCGAAGAGAAAGGGTGTCGCACTGAGCAATAAGGTGAAACCGATCATCCATAACAGGTAGTTTTGTAATTTACCTGTTTCAGTTGTCAGTTTGAGTTTACGGCTGAAAAGAACCAATTGTTGTAAGCTGTTTTCAAAGATGAATTTTCCTTGAAAACGACCCAATAGACGATCTAGGTCGATGTGGCGAATCAGCCCATCTCGTGCCAGTACAAAATACAGACTTAATCCACCGACCAATGCAGCGATGCTCATCATCAATGGCAAATTAAAGCCGTGCCAAATGGCAAGATGTTCACCTAAAAAGCCAAATTGTTGTGTACTGGCAATGGTCACTGTATTGACGATATCTCCTGCAAAAAATGCAGGAAATAAACCGACCGCAATACATAAAACAGCAAGCAGTGTTGCGGGCAGTCGCATGCCTAAAGGTGGTTCATGGGCATGCTGATTGGGAATTTGTTCTCCAACAGCACCATCAAAAAATACACCATGCACGAGACGTACCGAATAAGCGACAGCAAACATGCCTGAAACTGTTGCCACCAAAATCCCGAAAATAAGCGAATATCCTGACAGGTTTTGCAACAGTTGGGTAAAGAACATTTCTTTGGAAATAAACCCGTTGGTGAGTGGGACACCTGCCATTGCCGCTGCCGTGATCATGGTCAACGTGCCTGTAAAAGGCAGTAATTGCCAAACTCCTTTTAATTTTTTTAAGCTGCGGGTTTCGGTTTCATGGTCAATAATTCCCGCAATCATAAACAATGCAGCCTTAAAGGTGGCATGGTTCATGATGTGGAAAATAGCTGCTGCAACGGCCAGTGGTGAACCGAGTCCGAGCAAAGCCATAATTAAACCCAGATGGCTAATGGTCGAATAGGCGAGCAGCCCTTTCAAATCTTCTTTAAAAATGGCAAAAAAAGCGCCAAGACATAAGGTAATTAAACCAATGGTGGTCACCAGTTGATGAAACAGTGCGACCCCTGCAAAAATAGGTAGTAGTCGGGCAATCAGAAAAATACCCGCTTTGACCATGGTCGCAGAATGCAGATAGGCGGACACAGGGGTTGGTGCAGCCATGGCATTAGGCAGCCAAAAGTGAAAAGGAAACTGGGCGCTTTTGGTAAATGCACCTAATAAAATCATCAGCATTGCTGCTGTAAAAAGCGGTTGTTGTTGTAGGTCTGAACCGAAAATCAGGATTTGGTCAATCTGGTAACTACCTGCCAGATGTCCCAAGAGTAAAAAACCACCCAGCAGGCTTAAGCCGCCCATACCTGTAATAGTTAGTGCCATGCGTGAACCGCGCTGTGCGGCATCGTAACGATCCCAATAGGCGACCAGTAAAAATGACGAAATACTGGTAAGTTCCCAAAAGGTCAACAGCAGCATCAAGTTGTTGGACAGCGCAATGCCCAACATGGCAGACATGAATATCAGTAATAAGATATACAGTTTACTCAGTGAGTTTTTTTCACTTAAATAAAAATAGGCATAAATAAAAATCAGCGTTCCAATCCCGCTAATCAGGATGCCAAACAGCCAGCCTAAGGCATCGAGTCGAAAGCTAAGATCAATGCCGATTTGTGGCATCCACGCCCATGTTTGCAGCAGGGTTTGTCCTGCTAAAATTTGTGGCGACTGACTAAGTAAAATACCTAAGCAAGTTAAACTAATACTGACAGCAATCCCGAGGTTAAGTTTGCGCGATGCATGCCATAAGCATGCAATTAAGCCAGTACCCAAAAGCAGAGGTAACAGTATGATAATTGCTAACACACGTGTATCCTGAGTTGAGTTAGGGAGAGCCCTAAGTTTTATATTTCTTTTAAAATTTACAGGATGTCAAAGAGCAATCCAAGATTCAAATTTTAAAAGCCGATGTTCATTTTATACGTATAAAATGACAGAAATAGAACGGGTGTAATAACATTGTATTTAGCTTTGATTATACAATAAGTATTAGATACCGCTAGAATTTTTACATTGTGTAGCAAGATTATTGAATTGTAATTTATGAATCAAAATAAAGTTGGGTGAATACTTTATTCTTACTACTCTTATTCAAAATAACTCAGACGGTATTTTTTTCGGGTGTCGTGGCAGGCTGACTGCGTTTGCGTAGCGAAGCAGGCATTTTGACTTTAAGTCGTTGAACCAAATCGTAAATATGGTGAATATTCAGACTGGTTTTGGCGCGTGTTGCCGCCACATACAGCAAGCGTAATTCTTCATCACTAATTTTATAGTCGTGTTGATTGAGTTTGAACTGGTAGTCATCTTCTAAATGCACACGTTCCCATTCTAAACCTTTGGCTTTATGTGCTGTGGAAATGACATAGTCTGCGTCTATAATCGGGGTGATTTTTTCGAGTGCTTTTTTTAGTGGACTGGTACCGTGGTCATCGACTAATTTCACCAACGGTTTAATGTCGCTACCTTCGTGTGTTTCACAGTATTCATGCACGTCATGCCAAGAATTAAACCATGCCAGTTCAGGCACATCGGTGACACGTTTGCCTTGTTTTAAGATGGTTGCGGCATCAATAAATTTACTGATTTTTCCGTGGTCGGCTTGTAAGCTGACTTTGTCGCCATTGACCAAACCTGCAAGCAAAAGTTCCATCGCACGGGCATTGGTACGACATAAAATCGCATCGCGTTTTTTGGTGTGAGGTTTGTTGTAAACACTCGATTTTTGGTTGGGATTGCCATGTAAAGGCACAGTTTCATTGAGCCCACCCAATAGGGCATTGGCAACATCGGCAATTTCATCGCCAAAACGGAAGGATGTGGTTAAACGTGACTCAGGAAGCGGCAGTTTTTGCATGGCATTGATTGCACCACGCCATGCGTAAATTTGTTGATGTGCATCGCCAACATAAATCACTTGGGTATTTTGTTGTTTGAGTAAAATACCTAGCATCAGTGGGTCAGCATCTTGAGCTTCATCAAATAACACATAGTCGGCAGGGATGTACGGTTCGGACAATGCCCAAAGTTTTAGGTAAATATCGTGCCCAATACCAGCCTGATGCTGCGGGTTGATTGAGTCTAACCAACGCCGTTCCAGCGCAGGGTAAAGATGTTGTTGCAGTGCGGCAATATCATCGGCATGTAGCCAACTCGGTGCCTGAATATGCCGAGGCGCAGGGTATTGTGAATTGGTCGAGCAAAAGTATCCCACAGCATTGACCACGATACTGGCTAAACGACTCGGCATGAGCACATATTGCTCATAGCGCCCACCCATTAAACGACGTAGCGTAATTGGTTCGAGGCGATATTCCTTTGCCACAAAACTTGGGCTTAGGCGAGGCAGGCGAAGTTTATCGGTGATTTCACGTGGAACACTTCGATAGGCCAGTGAGTGAAAAGTTCGGCTATCGACATTGCGGTGGAATTTTTGTTGGGCTTCGCTGGCAATGGCTTTGTTAAATGCAAGATACATCCCACGCCGTTCGGGCATGGCGTTACTAATCATTTGCAGGGTAGTGGTTTTCCCTGTGCCTGCATATGCCACAACTTTAAAAGACTGTCCTAAACGGGCATTGTCGATGGCAATGGATTGCTCATAAGTGGCGTTGAGTTGTGGCTTTTGCATAGAGACGGCTTAGTGCGCTTGGCGATTGGCTTTTTCAACCAAACCCGATAGACCTTGGCGACGCGCTAACTCATTGAGTACCAGTTGTACATCAAGGTCAAAATAACCGAGCATGACAATGGTATGGAACCACAAATCGGCAACTTCATAAACTAAGTCATTTTTATGGTCTTCGCTGCCATGTTGTGCAAAGTCTTTGGCTGCAATGACTGTTTCAATGCTTTCTTCACCGACTTTTTCTAAAATTTTATTTAAACCTTTATGATACAGCTTGGCGACATAAGAGCTTTCAGGATCTGCCAGTTTACGCTCTGTCATCATTTTGCCCAAATAATCCAACACTTCAATCTGTTCTGCTTGAGCATCTGAAGCATTCATTGCCAAGGTATGTGGGTTGGTTGATGCTGCTGTTTTTCCGTAAATTTGAGCAGGGTCTTTGATTTGGGCATCGACAATTTCCCAGCCGTTTTCAGTCAATTTACGATAAAAACAAGACTCACGTCCTGTATGGCAGGCAATCCCACCGTGTTGTTCAATTTGTAGCACAATCACATCGGCATCGCAGTCTAAACGAATTTCATAAACGGTTTGAAAATGTCCAGATTCTTCACCTTTATGCCACAATTTTTGGCGTGAACGTGAATAATACACCGCTTGTTTTTTCTCTGCGGTTTGTTGTAATGCTTCACGGTTCATCCATGCCACCATTAACACACGACCAGTTTGATGATGCTGTGCAATCGCAGGGACTAAACCTTGTTCGTTAAATTTTACTTCATCGAGCCATTGCAGATTGTTCATGGAAATCACCAAATGTTTTGTGTGGAAAATAGGCGCTTAAAATAAGCAGGGTATAGTGTACGGCAAAGCTGAGCGATGCGGAAATTTCTTTTATGCTTTTTATTCATTCACGATTCGGACTCAATATAATTTGAGATCTCAATTCAAATTTTGATGTCCGAATTTGAGTGCCTTGCGATTGTTTTGGAACGTGATCACCTCAAAGCCGAGCACAGACTGATAAAATTGACATGATGCTACAATACTTTTGACTGTTAAAACCAAATGATCAAGATGACTAATTTTCATAAGAAAATCCCTTTAAAAACTTAAAATAAGGTTTTATAAATCTCTTATCACCGTAGCAAAATTCTGCTTTTCCACCAGTTCTAAAAACTCGTCTCCCAAGCGCTGACTTTCGGCAATACTTTGCTGCCAGAGTTGAATCCGTTTTTTCTGATCTAAGCCTTTTAAGGTAAAGTCTTTGCGGTCTGGCAAACGCCCTAATGGTAGAGACTGCAAATAGCTGTCCGAGGGTGAAATTAGCAAGGTACGTGCATGATGTTCTGAGTTGGCTTTACGCCATTTCAGCATTTTGTCGAACCAACCCGGAATAATCTGGTCAGTGAAATGGGGGTAAAGAACGATGCCCTGACTGTTAAAAGGAAAATCAAGGTGATAGTCAATTAACCCACCATCCCGATAACTTCCTTGAGGTGCCTGTGGAATATTGCGAATTGCAGGCATAACCCCCGGAATAGACGCAGACGCTAAAAGCCACGCATGGACGTTTTCTGTGGTGAGGGTTTGATAAAGGGTCTGGAAGTGATCTTGTTCAATTTTAAATTGAGTACCATGTTCTGACTGGCTAATCACCCGTTGCATGAAAAGCCGTCCATGTTTACGGGCAATGGTGTTTGTTCCAATAATTCCCGCAACAGAGGCGAGTAGGGCAAGGCTTTGGTCGCTTTGGAAAATATGTTGTGCCTTAACAGACAAAACGGTTAAGTGATAATCGGGATGTTGAATGAGTTGTTGTTCTTTGCCTTGAGTAATGTTCGACAGCATCTCCTGACACACCTGACCGACATCCTGACGTGACATTTTTGAATGAAAAGACAGATGCGTATAAAGCTCGGCAAGGTGTTCGGTGCCTTTTTTCGCTCCCAAAGCCATTAGACTTGCAAAACGCCAGCTTCCAATAGATGCGCCAATGAGTGTACGTTTTTGTTTGTGGCGTGGTAGAAAGTCGGCGAAAATCGCTTGATCAAGCCCCTGAATTCCGATGCCTTTTGGCCCACCTGCTGCACCCGGCAGAATATCGACTTGTGCGGGTTGTAATCCCTGTTCTTGAATGAGCTGTCTTGCAAGATGACCTACTTTTAAGGTGAGGGCAGGTGGATGCTTTTGTAGAATATAGGTCATGTTTGTTTGGTACAGGTGATCAGCCGAAATATGATTGTAACCAAAGTCTAGGTTGGAACAATGCTAAAAATACTCTTTTTTATTGTTAAGACTATTTTTAACTTTGATTTTACGATGGTTTAAAAGCAATATGATTTTAGAGCATAATCAATCATAACAAGGCACATCCTTCAAAGATGTGCCTCAGTGGACTTATTTAGCAATGCGCCATAGGGCAATGAAACTGGCAACGATAATCAGTGGAATGGCGACAAACCAAGGCGAAATAATAGCGATACTTAATAAAATAGCCATTACACTGCCAAAAATCCAACTGCGTTTTTGTTGATGCTGCATTGCAAGGCGCAAATGTTGTAATTCACGTAATTGCTTGTCTTGCCATGCAGATTGATTTTTTAAACCATTTAAACTGTCGACCAATAAACTTGGGAAGTCCTGTGCGCCAAGTAACAAGTCTGGAATTTTTTGCCCCAGTTCTTTGATATTTTTAACAGGATCCATGTTCGATTTGACCCACTCGGTCAAAATCGGTTTTGCCAGTTTCCAGATATCCAGTTGTGGATAGAGGTCTGTCCCCAAGCCTTCAACATGTACCAGTGTTTTGAGCAATAGCATTAACTGTGGTGGAATTTCCAGACGGAAACGACGGGCAATGTCCATCACTTGAATTAAAATACCAGCAAAGTCCAATTGATCCATCGGTTTAGAAACCATTGGGCCAACGGTACGACGCATTTCACGGGCGAGAGCATCCTGATCTGTTCCCGGTGGAATCCAACCTGCCTGATGCACAATCTGAATCAGTTGCATGAAATTGCTGTTCATCACCGCCAATAACATACGTGCAACGGTCATCTGGTCTTGTTTAGACAACTCACCCATGATGGCACAGTCAAGTGCAATGTAGCGGGGTTGGCTCGGGTTGATGGTTTCGACAAACACATTGCCCGGATGCATATCTGCATGGAAAAAGTTGTCGCGGAACACCTGTGTAAAAAAGATGGTCAGCCCTTTTTCTGCCAGCTCAGCACGGTTCATGCCCAAACGGTCAAAGGTGGCCGTATCTGAAATGGGCACACCTGTAATCCGTTCTGCCACCATCACATCCTGACTGTCCATATAGACATCAGGTACATACATCATGCTTGAACCAGTGAAATTATGGCGCATGCGACGTGTGTTTTCGGCCTCAAGCATTAAATCCAGCTCATTGAGAATAATCTGGCGATAATCCTGAATAATTTCAGAAAGATGTAAGGCGCGGGCAGCTTCGATACGGTTTTCTAAAGTATTGCCAAGCCACGCTAAAATTTCAAAGTCTTGAATAATCTGTACCCGAATATTGGGGCGGGTCACTTTTACAATGACTTCACGACCATCGTGCAATGCTGCCGTATGGACTTGTGCGATGGATGCGGCAGCCAAAGGCTGATCATCAAAACGCAAGAACAAACTGTTGATGTCAGCTTTGAGGGATTGTTGAATCCTCATCTTTGCCACATCGTTGTCGAAAGGTTTGACACGGTCTTGCAACAGCGTGAGTTGTTCTAAAATTTCAGGTGGAATCAAATCCCGACGAGTAGACAGTAATTGCCCCATTTTAATCGCCAGAGGCCCCATTTCCTCTAACGCTTCTTTGAGTTTTAGCGGATTCTTGCGCTCTTTACTTGACCATGCCGCAGGGTGCAAGTGAATGAGTTTAAGCAGAGGTCTGGCTTTAAGAGGGACATCTTCCGCAGCGACCAACGTGTCGAGTCTATAGTGCGCAGCAATACGCCAAAGTTCGAGTAAACGGGAAATGTGCGGAATCATTGTAAACAGTCACCTAGTTTTGATCGGGAGAGATTTGTTGTTGTAAAGCTTGAATTTGCGCATCGATACGGTCAAGGTTCTGTTGGAACTGACGTGTATTTTGCTGTAGTTGATCCATTTGCCAACGTGGTGCAAGGAGTTTGCTGTCTTCCTTGAGCGCATCTTCAACAAAAAAGAACTTACTTTGAATAGAGCGTTTGAGTAGATGTGGCAATTGCTGAATTTTTCCAACTTCATGTGCCACACTGCTTCCAATCCACGGAGAAAGATGCGCAGCTAAATCGGGTTCAGCTTGCTGCACAATCTGCTGGATTTTTTGTAGCAGACGATAGTCACCTTCAAGAGGAACATTACCAATTTCCTGAGCAGACATGAGCTTTGCAAGTTCAACCAAAGTTTTTACATGCAATGTCGTGGTGGCTTGCGTCAGGTGATGAGCAGCATCAAAAGGACGTTGCTCAAAAATGGATGGGCATTCAGGCTGACCTGTTGCAGTCGGTTCTAGTCGAATGCGTTCATGGTCAAAGAAAACATCGACACTCAACTGGGGAGTATCGATGCAGACACGCAGCAACTGACCTTGTAACTGGTTCAGTTGCTGGCGGGTAATGGCATCGAGATCAATCGTTTGATTGATGAGGCGTTCTGCTGCGCCTAAAGCAAGAATCGACCACATGACAGTGCCTTTTTAAAGTTTAAAACCACGGTGAACGGCAACAATTCCGCCTGTTAAATTGTGATAGTCACAATTTTGGAAGCCCGCTTTTTCCATCATGCCTTTGAGGGTGCGTTGGTCTGGGTGCATACGAATCGATTCTGCAAGGTATTTATAACTTTCAGAGTCATTTGCAACCAATTTGCCCATAATTGGCAATGCGGTAAATGAATATAAATCGTAAAGTTTTGAGAACGGTTCAAAAACAGGTTTTGAAAATTCAAGAATCAGTAAACGACCACCTGGTTTTAAAACACGATACATGGCTTCTAATGCAGCGTCTTTGTCGGTGACATTACGTAAACCAAAACTAATGGTTAATAAATCAAAACTGTTGTCTGCAAACGGTTCAAGGGTTTCAGCATTGGCTAAAACAAAATCGACATTGGTACAGCCTGCATCGAGCAAACGGTCGCGCCCCACATTAAGCATCGATTCGTTAATATCTGACAGTACCACATGACCTTGTGGGCCAACTTCACGACTAAAGACTTTTGCAAGGTCGCCTGTACCCCCTGCAATGTCTAAAACGTGCTGTCCACGGCGAACGCCAGACATATTAATGGCAAAGCGTTTCCATAAACGGTGAATCCCAAACGACATTAAGTCATTCATGATGTCGTATTTGCTGGCAACCGAATGGAATACTTCGGCAACTTTTTGCGCTTTATCTTCAGATTTTACCGTTTCATAACCGAAGTGTGTGGTTTCACCGACATTACCTGTTTTGCCTGCACCACGTGGTAAATTATATTTTGGAACACTGGCGTTGCTTGCAGCAGTTTGCTGTTGATCCAGTGTTTGTTGTTGTCCTTGCGGGATCCCTTCAGGTAATGGCGAAGTTAGGAAAGGGCTGACTTTTGTGGAAGCTTGTGTCGACTCATTCACGGTATTTGGTGTTTGTTGTTCATTTGACATGAGTCTCTCCTTATCACCAGTTGCAATTTATTCAATGATGTCAAATGAAGATGTTTTATCATTTGACATTGGTTAGCGATAATATACAGAAAAAACCGAATTTTGTGGATTTTTATCGGTTATTGTTCAGCAAAACGAAATGGGTTTAGATGTCCATTATGAACTTTTTCAATGACTTGTCGTTCTTGCTGACTAAAGGTTTTGACAAAATCTTCGGCTGATTTTAAAGGTTTCAGTGCAGCAAAACCTTCGTGCATAAAATCATACATTTCCTGAAACTGATGTTTGTATGCTACAGACTTACACATTTTGAATGCCGTCTGGACAATAAAAGAACGTAAATGCTGATCAAGGTAATATCCAAATTCATCGGCCATGGCCAATTGTTTCAAACGAGCATCGGCTTGTTGGAGGTCGATATAGGTTTGACGCATCATCTCGTCAGTCAGTGCCTGATCTATCGGATAATTACGAATGAGTTGTTGTGCGACTTGTTCATCTAGTTCTACTGCTAAAATTGACAGTTCAATTCCGTGTGTGCCTGTTTTAATAGCGTGTTCAGGAATAAGGGGCTCTGCCTTATGTGCATATTTGAGCAGGCGTTCGATTTGCTGTGCCAAAATATCAAAATCTGGGCCGCCATAGAGCCGATTTACAAAATACTGTGCCATCAATTGATTATTTTTTTTGGCAAACAATGTCTGATGTGAATCTTTAAGGCGGGCTTTTTGCCAGTGTTGAACGTCCTGTAATCGTTGGAATAAAACAGGGTCTTGATGATAATTGAGGGCTTTATAGCGTTGTAATAAATGATCTAATGCGGCAAGTTTCGACATTGGCTTTAAAGAAACAATTGGAAAGGCTTATATCTTAAAACAGTCGTTTCAAGAAACGCTATCGTTTTTGCGACTTACCTGATGGCTTTATCTCGATAAATGAAATATAAGACTGTACTTTTTAGAAAAAATTTAACAATAACAGTGGGTAAAGTGTTCTGTTTTTAATATGTAATGTTGTATTTATATTGTTTAGATAAGAAATGTTAAACCCTATAATGACACTATGTTGTATACAAAATGAATATAGGAGTTCGGGTCATGAAAAAAGTAGTCGGAATATATCATACGCAGCAACGGCATTGGGTTGGTGATGGCTTTCATGTGCGAACCCTATTTTCTTATGATCAATTGGGACAGACCTTAAGCCCTTTTTTATTATTGGATTATGCTGCGCCTGAATATTTTAGTCCTTCAAAGACGCCACGTGGTGTTGGTTCTCATCCACACCGTGGTTTTGAAACGGTTACGATTGCGTATCAGGGCGAAGTGTCTCATAAAGACTCTCGTGGTGGTGGCGGAACCATTAAAACTGGTGATGTACAGTGGATGACCGCAGGTGCAGGCTTGTTACATGAAGAATTTCATTCTCAGGCATTTTCTGAGCAAGGCGGACATCTGGAAATGGTGCAACTTTGGGTAAATTTGCCAGCCAAAGATAAAATGACACCAGGTAAATATCAGGCAATTACAGCAGAGGAAATCCCTGTGGTTACATTGGATGATGCTGGAAGTCAGGTGCGTGTCATTGCAGGTGAGTTTGCGAAATCTACAGGTGCTGCAACGACATTTACGCCCATCAATGTTTGGGATGGTGTACTTCGTGAAGGAAAACAGCACGAGTTTACAGCGCCTAAAGGGCATACCACTTTAGTGATTGTGTTGTCGGGTTCAATTCAGGTGAATGGTGACCAAGCTGTGCAACCAAACTCTATTGTCTTGTTTGATCGAAATGATGATCAGGCCTTTTCGCTTCGTGCCGAGGCTGACAGTCAGTTCGTGGTTCTGACAGGAGAGCCATTGAATGAGCCAATTCAAGGTTATGGACCATTTGTCATGAATACCCAACAGGAAATTATGCAGGCATTTCAAGATTTCCAAAGCGGTGAATTTGGCGAAATGAATTAATTAAGCCTGATTCAAAAAAGCCTCTATAGCAAAACTGTAGAGGCTTTTTTTATGGGTCTGATTAAGGTGTGATCAGACGTTGTTCTACAGTCATGTCATATAAAAAGACATCATTGCCTTGAACCGTTTTATATTGTTTCACACGAATAATTTTTGAAACTTTTGGATCATGCTGATAGCCTTCAATTGGCTGGTTCAGCGTGTGCCATTGACCTTGAGAGGGTTGTTTTAACCCGTTTGTATCATAACGGATTTCTTTAACACGTAAGCATTGTTGTTGACCATTACAGGCTTCTGTTTGGGGTGCAACTTCAAAGAAGACAGTTTCTGCCTGTCCTTGATATTTGACCTCTGGCTTTAATGTACCTGTAAATTGGTACTGTTGCCCTTGCTGATTGGTCAAGGTCAGTACAGGCATTTCTGTATTGCCTGAAATTTGGTATTGCAACTGTTGTTTACTCAAAAGCTGCGCTGACCATCGTTCAAGTTGCATTTTCTCAGGCGAACACGCCTTCATGGTAGATGCGAGATCGGTGGTGGTGATTTGCTTTGAATCTTGTAATTTCCACGCACCAGACTGGTTGTTACAAGGCGTTTGGATGTAAAGAGCACCTTGAGGTTCAAAGCTGACACGTACACTGTCGGTCTGGTTTGGTGGTTGATATTGCCATGAATATGAAGTTAATTGTGATGCAACAACAGGCGAGTTAGGTGTTGTTGTTGCAGAAGGCGTGTACTGACAAGCGGTAAAAATAACAGGTAAACCTGCAATAAATAAGCGTAATTTTTTACTCATAAAAGGAAACTCTATTTTGTTATGTAAAGCACAAAGGAAATCAATACTTAACGATTCGAATAACGAAATAGTTTTTCGACACTGCTCTTGAGTGCCTTTTCATCAAATTCGTTGCCTTGGAAAGTATCGTCTTTGTTGCGGCTGAAAATATCTCGAATCCCGACCACAGCATTGCTGTCGATCATGCCAAGCGTAACACAAACCTGTCTGAGTTGATTGACGGAGTTTGCACCTTGAACAGAACCATAGCTGATAAAACCCACAGGTTTGCTTTGCCATTCCTTGCCTAAATAGTCCAGTGCATTTTTTAACACGGGCGTGTAGCCATGGTTGTATTCTGGACTAATCAATAAAAAAGCATCGGCTTCGGCAATTTTATTTGCCCATTGTTGCTGCTTAGGTTGGTCATAAATACCTGAAGCAGGTGGGTGTGCGCCTGCAAAGAAAGGTAAATCCCAGACCTTTAAATCAACAATTTCGGTGTCAAGTTGATCATACCCCAGTTGATCTAAATATTGTTTTGCCCATGTAGCGATTTTAATTGCGGTTCGTCCTTCACGGACACTACCGACGATGAGTTGGAGTTTCATTTTATTCTCGCTTTTTTTGATTATTCGACAACACTGGTCTGGATATCGACACTGCGTAACAGGGTTTTTGTGACAGGTGTTTTTTGGCAGATCGCTAACAATTTTTGTTTGAGTTCATCAGACAATGGCGTGTCAAAATGCAAATGACGCTGGATGGATTCTTGTTTGTCATGGTCAACCTGAAATTCAGCGTCTACTGAAAAATGCCCCAGTTCAATGCCTTTGTGTTTGGCGTACATGCGTAAAGTAATCATGGTACAAGAAACAAGTGCAGAGCAGAGTAAATCGTAAGGTGCTGCGCCTTGGTCTTGTCCTTCTAAATGCGCGGGTTCATCGGTAATAATGCTGTGGCTCTGACCTGCGGTAATAAGACATTTCCATTGTGTTGATTCTGGAACGATATGACTGCGACCAATGATCATGATGCTGCTCCCTTTATGTGTGCAGGAAATGGCGGTGCTTCAAGTCGCGCACCTGTATAACTTGGGATTGTCCCAAAACGTGCATGCTGGTTTAACCAATCTTGATTGGCTTGTCTGAGTTCATCTTCGGTTCGACCCACCAGATTCCACCAAAGTAAAACAGGCGTTTCAAAAGGTTCACCACCAATCAGAAGAATGCGGCTATTTTCTGCCAGTTCCATATCTAATTCGGTAAACCCTTGAGGCAATACAAACATATTGTCCATGTGCAAAACATGATCATTAATTTTGGCAGAGCCTTCAAGCAGTAATACAGCGTGTTCAAAACTCGGGTTTAAACGAAGATGTGTTTTTGCTGCTGTGGTTGCAGCAATATCGACACCCAATAGAGGGGTATAGACTTCAACAGGGGCATGTTTTCCGAAGAAGTCACCAACTAAAATGGTAAATTCAAGGTTGTCCTGAGTGTGTGTTGGTAACTCTGGATAATGTTGAAATTTTGGTGGCATATTGAGCAAATGATCGGGAAGTGCAATCCAGAGCTGTGCCGCATGTAACTTGGTTTCTTCGGAAGGGGCAACTTCTGTATGCGAGATGCCATGACCTGCGGTCATCAGGTTGACTTGCTTTGGTCGAATCAACTGTGCAGAACCAATGCTGTCATGGTGCATCAATGTCCCTTCAATCATCCATGTGAATGTTTGTAATCCGATATGTGGATGTGGGCCAACATTCAGTCCCTGACCTTTTTCAAAATTTACAGGCCCCGCATGGTCAAGGAAGCACCATGCACCAACCATCCGTTTTTGTCGGGAGGGCAATGCGCGTTTAATCGTAGTTCCATGCCCAATTTCTGCAGAGCGTAGAGGAATTTCTTGCATTTGATGATCTGAATGTAGGCTAGAATCTGTTGTTGTCGTGTTCATAAACATGTCCTGAATTTATTATGTCTAACATTCAAAGTAAAATTGGCTAAAATTTTCATTTTTGGCTGGCTCTAACTGAGTAAGATACTGAATAAAATCCAAAAAATAATGTGTTTTTAGCAGACGTTATCATCATGATATTTCTATTTTTTAGCGATTTTAGGGGACTTTGTCAAAGTGGATTCGTATGAGTCCCGTAACCATAACCAAAGAAAACTCAATGATGATTTTAGTTTCATCCTCTATACTATGCGCTTTATTTTGTGCCTGTGCTTTGTCTTATGCAAAGATTTCTTTTGCTCATTGCTGCTGTTTTGTTGGGGCTGTCATGGTTGTCACCTTACCATTATACGCCGTGGTTGACGTTCTCTAGTGAGTTATTGGCATATGCTGCGGCATTGTGTCTTGCTGGAATGTACATTGATAAACCTCTGTTGTTGGCAAAACAGCAATTTCCATTGCTTCTGATTTCACTGATTCCATTTTTGCAATTCGCATTCGGGATTGAGCTTTATTTTAATAAAGCACTTTTATCCTTTTTATATTTGTTTGCATTTTTGAGTATGGTCACTGTTGGCTTTAACTTAAGCCAAGATCCGCAACAACGGCAAAAAATCATGTCTGGTTTTTGTGTATTGACGTTTGTTGTCGGATTGATTTGTGTCGGAATTGCATTTCTGCAATGGTTGCATTTGGACAGTAGTGTAAAAGAAATCATCATGCAGTTGAGGGGAAATCGCCCTTATGCAAACTTTGCACAGCCGAATAATATGGCGACTTTTTTGATGATGAGCCTTATGGGCTGTCTGTATTTATTTGAAAAACGGACTTTACCAACATGGTGTATTGGGCTGGGTGCAGCGTTACTCGTGTTCACCATTGCATTGAGCCAGTCACGCACACCGTGGGTTGCCTGTGTGGTGCTGAGTCTGTATTTCATCTGGAATAAAAATCGCCTAGAACGCTTTAAATTGCCGCATTTGGCTGGTTGGGTGATGGGGTATATCGCCTGTTTGTTGTTGGTTCCAATTTTCAATGCTTTATTGGTGCAATGGGGGCTATCGCATTCAGAAATGGGGGATGTGATTGAGCGGGCAAGTTCAAGTCATTCTCGTTTTAATATCTGGATGCAGATGGTTTATGCGATTCAGCAACACCCATGGGTCGGGTATGGTTGGAATCAAACCAGTATTGCACAATTGGCCGGTGCAGACTTCTTAGCGCACAATGAGCGAACCAACAGTGCACATAACCTGATTTTAGAAATGTTGGTGTGGAATGGTGTTGTTTTAGGAACAGCGATTATTGCCTATGCACTTTGGTGGTTATATCAGCTTTGCAAACAGCGTGGCAGTATCGAATCCGTTGTAGCACTTGCGGCAGTGGGCTGTGTCCTGATTCATGCGATGTTCGAGTTCCCTCAAAACTATGCCTACTTTTTGTTGCCAATGGGTTTCTTGTTGGGGTTGGTACAGTCAGAAAAACAGAATCTGGCAAGTGTTGAAATCAAATCTTCAATCACCACGACCATTCTTGTCCTTGGCATTTTAATGTATGGTTTTATCTGGCGAGATTATCTTGATTCGATTGATGTGATGAATGCAGCACATAAACATTCAGACCAAGGACAGCCTGTGCAACAGACATCGCAAGTTTATTTGTTAGATCAATTTCAGCACCGTGCAGATTGGTATTATTTAAACCGTTTTACCAAACTCTCTGAAGAGCAATTAGCGGACTACCATCGTGCGGTAGTGATTACGCCAACACATTATGACTTGTACAAATACGCCCAATTGTTGGCATACAATGGACAGTTTGATGAAGCCAAACATCAGTTAAAACTGATTCATGGGTTATACCAAATTGATCATCCTGCCAGTGAACTGCTTGAACCTAAAGACCAAGATGGACATCAGCTTGATGGGATTCCTTCACAATCGGTCATGCAGCATCATTGAAACAAAAAAAGCAGTTCACATCGAACTGCTTTTTTTATGCAGGGGCGTTATTCGGAGACTTTGCTTTGAATATAATTTTCAATACCAATACTTTCGACCAGATCAATTTGTGTTGTCGTCCAATCCCAATATTCTTCTTCAGATTCTAAAATTTCTTGAACCAGATCACGAGAAACATAATCCTGATTTTGTTCAGAAAGAACCACGGCTGCTTTTAGTGCTTCGATATTTTCTTTCACCTTACGGATATCACAATTCAACACTTCAAGCGTATGTTGACCAATATACAATTTTCCTAAGTGTTGTAAATTAGGAAGGCCTTCTAAAAATAAAATCCGTTCGATAATTTTGTCGGCATGTTTCATTTGGCGAATGGATTCTTTGTATTCAACCGAGCCAAGTTTTTCGATTCCCCAGTCATTAAACATGCGTGAATGTAGGAAATATTGATTAATTGCGGTGAGATGGTGATACAGCACTTGATTAAGTTGATGAATAACCTCGCGATTGCCTTTCATGGTAATTTCTCCACCGAAATAAAATCTACTAACAATTTAAGTATTCATCTTAGCGAATTCATCTTTCATCTGCGAGCGATTTATTGAACAGCAAATGAAAATCACAATCACATACAGTTTTCTATATATCTGATTATAAAAAATAAACCCGCCTTGAGTCATTGGCGGGGAGGAAAAATAAGCTTGGGAAAAATCAGAGATTTAAGGAGAAATACATATTTTTATTATGGATTTTTTTTAGGTTATGCAGCAACAGAAATCCGCGCTGCAATTTCTGCAAGTTCTTCATTAATAATGCTACGCGCTTCAGGCGCACAGCGCCCACAGCAGGTTCCTAGATCGAGTAGATCACGGACTTCACGAAAGCTTTCAGCACCATTTGCAATCGCATCTTTGATATCTTGGTCTGTTATACCACGACATAAGCAAACATACATTTGCACACCTACAGAGAAAAATAAATACGATGGTTGATATTATTGATAATTGTTATCGTTTGTCAATTAAAATCATTTTAAAAAAGAGAATCTTTTCATTGGGATTTTGAATGAAAAAAAACCACCTTATCGGTGGTTTTAAAAACATGAATGAAATCAAATTACCACGATACCATCCATTTCAACTAAAGCCCCTTTCGGTAAACTTGCAACACCAAGTGCAGCACGCGCAGGGTAGGGTTGAGCAAAGTATTCGCCCATAATCTGGTTGACCAATTGGAAGTGAGAAAGGTCAGTCAGGAAAATATTGAGTTTTACAATATTGGCAAGTGAACCACCCGCAGCTTCACATACTGCTTTGACGTTATCAAAAACGCGGCGGATTTGAGCCTCAATGCCGTCAACCAATTCCATGCTATACGGATCCAGACCAATTTGCCCAGAAAGATATAATGTATTACCCGCAAGAATCGCCTGTGAATATGTCCCAATTGCAGCAGGTGCATTTTCAGTATGAATAACTTGGCGTGACATGAGCAAACTCCTTTAAATGTATTATTCCAAAATAAATAAACAAACTTAAACAGGCAATAAGAATATCTTACCACCATTTTTATGCCTATATATTTGAAGGTTTTTAGGGTCTATTGATATTTCATAGATGCCGACAACCTGAGCTTGTACAGTGCAGGGTTTTTAAGTATTTCGAGGCAAAAATGCTAAAATTTAGTACCGCTAAAACAGCCATCGTTCATGAGGCATTGCCAAAATAGCCAAGTTCTGAATGATGACGGAAATATCTTTAAATCGCGTTATAAAACTCGAAAACGATTCATTACAGACCCTAATTTTGGCGATTTGGCTCGATAGTACAGGTCATGAATGAAATATCAACACATGCTATATATAACACAAATTGATTTAAGGTGATCAATTTATTCAAGTTAAACCACTTTACTTGGTTCATTGATAGTAATTGGCGTATCGAGGCGTAAAATACGTGGGAAGCCAAACAACATACGTAATTCACGGATGATCTCGGCAACTTGTAAGCGGTTATTGACTACGACATTGACGTAGGTTTTATTGTCCTGCACATGCACCATCTCAACCCCTGTTTTTGCCTTACGACATTGATAGATCAGTTGAGAAATTTGTTCATCGTTTAAATCCATATCAATGGATAAATATGCGGTAAAACTCACATCTTCAGTGCCTTCTGTGTTCCACTGAAGCAGCATGATATTTTCAGGATGTAGATGCTGTTCATGAAGTAAGTTATGACAGCGTGCCCGATGCACAATTAAACCACGACGTGAAAGATGTCCCTGAATTGAATCGCCAAGCAGAGGGTTACAGCATCGACCATATTTGACATCGATACCGTCGGTTCCTTGAATTAAACGATGTGAGGATGACAGTTCTTTGACATTACTTTCTAAAACGAATAAATGATTTGCAACCAGTTGAGGAAGTAAGTCCCCCGTGGCAATTTGCTCAAAAAGGTCATTTTTGGTTTCGACATGGCGCCATTCCAGAATATTGTGCCAATCGTCAGCAGAAAGTTCGCGGCTTGAGATATTAAATAATTTCAAAGCACGGTCTAATGCTTGCTCGCCAACCATGCGTTGCTCATCAATATCCTGTTCACGAAGCATATTTTGAATGGCTCGGCGTGCTTTTTGGGTATTAATAAAGCTGAGCCAGTCTGGATTTGGGGTGGCTAAGACATCTGTTAAAATTTCAATCACTTGTCCATTGCTTAAAGGTGTGGAAAGTGGTTTGGTCTCACCATCTATTTTCGCCCCGATGGCATGGTTACCAAGAAATAAACTGGCAGCATAAGCAAAGTCAACTACCGTTGCGCCTTGTGGTAATTCATGGAGTTGACCATGTGGGGTATATACCCAGATCTTTTCTTGATGAAGATAATCGAGTAAATCATTAAATGTGGTTTTCGCACATTCGCCGTCCATGAGCGTATTGAGATTTTTCATGGATGCCTGAATGGCAGAACGGCATGCTTGAGGTGCATTTTCACCTAAAACCACGCCAAAACGCGCGGCTTTGCGCATTAATTCGGTTTGGATGGTGAGAGACAAAAAGGTCTGCTCGCCTTTTAAAATCATTTTTAAAGACTGATTTCCCCCAGGCAAAGGTCGGCGGATATGGTCTTCATATGAAATAACGGTAAAACTTTCTTTTAGAATATCGACCAGACGGTCACAGTCGGCAATGCTATTTAAAATAATTTCAAAAGAATGGCTTCGGGTCAGATCATGTAAATCGATGCGGTTTTTAATGAAGCGGCGAATGAGTTCGATATTATTATTTTTCTTTTTAATGCGTCCAGTAATGAGATATTGCTGAAGTAAATGAGTTAAGTTTTTTTCCCAAGTCTGCTGATATTCGCAGCGTTTTGGACGTGTTTCTTGCAATGCCCCCTGAATCTGGTTAAACATATCTAGGTCAAGGTTTTGATAACACAGATATTCCAGATTATCCGCCATTTCATTCATGCCCACGATACGAGCCATCGGCACAAAAATATCAAAAGTCTCTTGTGCAATACGCGCCCGCTTATCGGGACGTAAGGCATCTAAAGTCGTCATATTATGATAACGGTCTGCAAGCTTGATGATAATAACCCGTGGGTCTTGCAGCGTGGCTTGTAAAATTTTACGAAAAGAGGCTGCCTTGTTGACTTGCTTGTCGCTGGAATGGGTCAGTTTGGTGACGCCATCCACAAGTTCGGCAACAGTTTTACTAAATTTTTGTGTGATTTCTTCTTTGGTAAACTCGGTATCTTCAATGACATCATGTAAAAGTGCAGCCATCAGGGTTTCGGCATCTAGACGCATTCGCGCGAGAATACAACTGACCGCAATGGGGTGTAGTACATAGGGTTCACCGCTTTTACGGGTTACGCCACTATGTGCGAGGTCAGCAAAATCACAAGCCGCAAGTACTTGTTCAACGACACTGGGTTGTAAGTATTCGTCGATAATGAGTTTAAGTTGTTGCTTGGCTTGGCTGACGTCTTCACCTGGCATAGGCCACCTTTATGCTGAATTACAAAATATACCTGAGTTCTCTAATGAAAAACATTATGTCGATCTTGTCAATTTTTCTATGACAAAAAAGCCAAGAAATTTTCAATAAAGTTGATTGTTTGAGTCAATTTTGACTAAAAGCAGGGCAAAAAGAAAAAAGCCTAGTTAGGAAAACTAGGCTTTTTAGACAAACGACTTAAATTTAGAAAGTAAAACCTTCTAAGTTTAAGCTGTTTGCTGAAAGTGCAAGATCAAGACTAGAAGCTTGGTAATCTTGATCACGCTGTTTCAAAATATCTTTGCTCACATGACCAGCAGCAATTTCACGTAACGCAACCACTGTAGGTTTGTCATCATCCCATTCTACAGTTGGTTCAATCCCCTGACGGGCTAATTGGCGCGCACGTTTACCTGCCACAAGAACCAATTCAAAACGGTTATCTACATGGTCTAAACAATCTTCAACAGTTACGCGTGCCATAACAAATCTCTTATCAGTTAAATTTAACTAGACTGCGAAGTATAGAATGCTTTGCAGACAGACTCAAGTTTTAATCAACTTTCAGGTTTTAACAATTGAGCAATTAATGCCTGATGACGTCTGGCTTGCTGCTCAGTTCGTAAACGATTGGCATTAACCACCGAATCCAGATCATGTAACGCTTTATTAAAATCATCATTAATGATGACATAGTCAAAATTAAGGTATTGCTGCATATCTGCAACTGCGCAGCTTAGGCGGTGCTCGATGACTTCAACAGCATCTGTACCACGGTTGGAAAGTCGTTGACGTAAGTCGAACTGACTTGGTGGAAGAATAAAAATTTGAACAGATTCAGGGAAGAGTTTACGAACCTGCTCAGCCCCTTGCCAGTCAATTTCCAGTAAAACGTCATGACCTTTTGCAAGTTGTTGTTTTACTGTGGCTTGAGACGTGCCGTAATAGTTGCCAAAGACTTCAGCATATTCAATAAAGCCACCTTGCTTGACTTGCTCAAGAAAAGTCTCTTTGCTCGTAAAGTGATAATGAACCCCGTCGAGTTCGCCTGGACGTTGGCCACGTGTAGTATGAGAAACTGAAACGTGTAAATTGGTCACACGTTCAAGAAGGGCTTTCACTAACGATGTTTTGCCTGTTCCCGATGCAGCAGAAACGACAAACAATAGACCCGACATGATATTTTTCCTGATATGATAAAATATCTTCTCTATTTTAGAGTAGAGTGCCGTTAAACTGAATACTTTGTATCACGAAGATGCAAGAATTTCAGATAAATTGCTTTCAAGTGCGAAATTGAGGACATTATGGAAATTGTATTGGCTAATCCCCGTGGTTTTTGTGCAGGCGTAGATCGGGCAATTGCAATCGTCAATCGTGCGCTTGAATGCTTCCAGCCCCCTATTTATGTACGCCATGAAGTAGTACACAACAAATTTGTTGTTGATGATTTACGACAAAGAGGTGCAATTTTTGTTGATGAACTGGATGAAGTCCCAGATGACAATATTGTAATTTTTAGTGCACATGGCGTTTCTAAAGCGGTTCAGCAAGAAGCCGCACGTCGTGGTCTGAAAGTATTTGATGCTACTTGTCCTTTAGTCACTAAAGTGCATATTGAAGTTACACGTTATGCACGTGAAGGTACAGAAGCTATTTTGATTGGGCATCATGGGCACCCTGAAGTTGAAGGAACAATGGGGCAATATGACCAAACCAATGGCGGTGCAATTTATCTGGTTGAAGATGAAGCAGACGTTGCGGCACTAGAAGTTAAACACCCTGAAAAAGTCGCGTTTGTGACACAAACGACATTGTCGATTGATGACACTGCCAAAGTAATTGATGCGCTACGTGCGAAATATCCTCAAATTCAGGGGCCGCGTAAAGATGATATCTGCTATGCGACTCAAAACCGTCAGGATGCGGTGCGTGATTTAGCCATCCAATGTGATGTTGTGTTGGTGGTGGGCTCACCGAATTCATCCAATTCAAATCGGTTACGTGAATTAGCAGAACGTATGGGGAAACATGCATATTTGGTTGATAATGCCGACCAGTTACAATCAGAATGGTTTCAGCCACAGAGTAAAATTGGGGTGACGGCAGGGGCGTCAGCACCTGAAATTTTGATTAAACAAGTCATTCAGCGACTACAGGATTGGGGCGCTCAAGTTCCTAAAGAGTTAGATGGTCGTGAGGAAAATATTACGTTTAGTTTGCCAAAAGAGTTAAGAATACATGTAACACAAGCCTAAACAAGTATTTAGAAATTTAGACGGATAACATGGTTATCCGTTTTTTTATGCCTTCTATCTGTATTGTATCGTTATTGTGACGGTGGGTTGTATAATTTTAACAGATAAAAAGAGGGCAAAAGAATGCGATTAATGCGGGGGTTTACATTAGTTGAGCTGATGGTCACGATCGCTGTTTTGGCGATTATTGCGACTATGGCAGCGCCTTCTTTTAGAAATATGATTGCCAGACAACAATTAAATTCGACAACACATGAACTTAAAGACTTATTGACTACAGCGCGTAGTCAGGCGGTGTTATTGAGAACAAATACTTCTGTGAGACTGAACTCATCTAATAGTAATAGTGCTACTCAATTAAATTGGTCACCTATTTCGGGTAATCAGCTTATTTTTCCAAATGGCAGTAGCCTCACATCAATTGCCTTTAATACAAATGGGACTGTGTCATCCATAAATAGTGATACCCAATTGCAAATATGCAATACGCAGCTTGCCGAAAGTGAAATTTTAGTTTTGTCTAAGATGGGAACAATTTCACTTCTTGATAATCAGGCAGGAGCTTGCTCATGAACTTGAAACGTGCTCAAAAAGGCGTGGGGATGATGGAGGTTTTGGTCGCATTATTATTACTCGCACTTGGCGTATTAGGTTTTGTTGGATTGCAATTACGGGCAGTTGAGGCAACATCAGAAGGGTTTAATCGTATTCAGGCAACGAACATTGCACGAGATCTTGCTGAAAAGATAAAAATTAATAACAGTGCAGCGGCCTTAGCGATTTATAGAACTTCTTTACAAAATACGACAGCAGTTCAGAATACTTCTGCCACTTTACAAACGAAGTGTTATAGCAGTTTTTGTACACCAGCAGAAAAAGCTCAGTTTGATAGTTATGCAACGTATCAGGTTGCACAGAATGCAGGTATGCAGGTAACAATGAACGATTGTCCTGAAACAGCAAATAAGCGTTCTTGTATTTATGTTTCATGGGGAAAAACACAGCCAACAAATACGACAACAACGACAGACCAAACTGCGTGTACGACAAGTTCATCGACCACAAAAAGTTTCAGTTATGTAGATGATTCTAAATGTGTTGTTTTAGAGGCTTATACCGTGCAGGAGTTAAGCTAATGCGAAAACAACAAGGCTTTACACTTATTGAACTGATGGTTTCGTTGGCTCTAGGATTAATTATTATTGCAGCAGGTACGATGCTTTTCCTTTCAGCTCAACAAAGTTACTCATTGCAGCAAGGTGGCGCAGATATTCAAGATAATGCCAATTTTGGTTTAAGTTACATTGCAAAAGATATTCGAATGGCAAATTTGAATGCAAGTAGTACAGATATGACATCAGCATTAAGTGGGGGGGGGATTGTTCTTAACACAACAAACCTCGCTGGTATTAATGCTGCATATGTCACAAGAAATGCCTATGGGTCTTCAAATACAACACAGGCAAGCGATCAACTATTAATTCAATATTTGCCGCAAGAAACGGGTGGGTTTGACTGTGAAGGGCAACAGATTACATCAACGAGCACCTATGTTATAGAACGTTTTTTTCTAAGAAAAGATAGTAATTATTCAACACAAAATGAAACTGCGGATACAGCATTGGGCTTGGCTTGTGCTGCTGGTCGCTCAACGGGCGCGGCTATCACTTGGGATAGTTCAGTCACAAGTGGTGCTCTGATCATGAAACGAGTTGATTACTTAAGAATCTTACTTATTGTGAGAGATTCTTCTGGTAATTTAGAAGAGGTTCCAATTGATCAATATTACAATATTGCCAGCCCAGCAGCGTCAACGGGCGATATTGTCGGTGTTCGTTTAGGTATATTAGCACGTTCAGCACAGGCCATTGATGCTAGTTCTTTTGCAAATAATAATCAACAATTTAATGTGCTAGACCAAACAGGTGTGTCATTAAATAATACGACCAAAGGTCTAAGTGCGAAATACCTGCGACAAGTGATTACTCAAACTGTTGCTATTCGTAATGCCTTGGGAGCACGTCAATGATAAAACAACATGCTCAAAAGGGCGCAACACTAATTATTATTTTGATGATTCTTTTAATGATCACTGTTGTTGGAACGTATGCTGTTAAACAGGGGTTAATTTCTTTAAATATTTCAACCAATAGCCAAGCACAGCAGTTGTTAATACAAAATTCGGATGCTGCACTATTTGCTTTAGAAGATCCAAACCAGATTAAGCGCCAATTATATACAGATGGTATGTTTGGATATTTTTATTCAGCAGATCATGCCTCGGATGAACTTGCTTTTTGTTATAAAGGTTCAGCAAGTTTTTATTCATTGGCAAATGCCAGTGCAATAGGTGCAGATGGTTCAACGGGTAAGATCGGAACAGCTGGCTATTGTACCACGACTGCTTTTTCGACTGCTCGTTCAGCTGTTCTGTCACAAGTGTATATTCGAAAAAATCAGACAACCACATCAGCAACGGCAGTCCCTTTTGCTTCAGTCTCTCAGGGTACCAGTTTGGGCGGAGGATCTGACCAATTTTCATCCTTGAATATTTCGGTCACAGTTATTTCTGTTCTACCGAGCATAGTGAATGCCTCAAGTACAGATATTCAAAATTGTTTTAAACAATCATCTTCAAACGTAGCAAGCTGCTTTAAAGGACTAGGCGTTCCTTACAATATCCAACGTGCAGATTATACCGTCGGAACATCTATTACATCAGTTGCTTGATGACTGTTCAATTAAATATGGGGTGATGCGTATGTTAAAACATCGCAAAAAAGTTTTGTCATCGGCAATTTCAGCAATCTTTACATTTGTTGTGTGTAATGGAATTCCGCTTGCTGACGCTAGTGATATTGAAATTTATAAAACAGCAAATGCGGGTAAGACCTCCATTTTTTTAATGCTTGATACATCGGGAAGTATGGGAATTAGTTCTCTGGTTTTACCAAAAACCAATGCCTACGGTAGTCCGGGAGATGTTGATTCATCTTTATGTGCACATACTGCTGTTCCTGAATATTATAGTGGACGTGGATCAACATCTAATATTTATGAATGGGCATATAACTTAAAAGATACAAATCCTTCTAGCCCGACCAATGGTAAAACGTCTATTTATAAAAGTGTAACTATTGGGGGGACAGTGATTCCCTATTATGTACGAGGCTGTACAAACGGAACAATAACACAATATGATCGTTTATCTCGTTTAAAAGATGCCATTTTACCTTTATTGGCAAGTGATAAGTTAAGTAATGACACGATTATAGGGTTAGGTCAGTTTTCATCTAAAACAGAACTTACGATTGGGACAGCAACCAATACATTAACTGATGGCCACTCAGGTCGAGTTTTAGTGCCTAATGGTGCATTAACATCAACACAGCGTGTCCGATTAGCTCAGACAATTGCCTCAATTAAGTCTTTAGATACAACCACGAATGAAGATGGTACAGCAAATGCTAATTTAAATTTATCAAGTAATAACTATCCAGATGTAACCAAGGCATCTAGTGGAACACCGACGGCACATGCTTATGCTGAAGCTGGTGCATATATGATGGGGACTGGGACAGGGAGTGGTGGCGTAAATAGTGGAAAAGTTTCAACTATTTATGATGGTTACATGGTGATGCAAAATGGTACTAATCAGTCATATTTTATTTGTGTTGCTGTTGGATCTGGTACAACTGGAGCTTTAGGTGCAACTGTAAAACAATGTGTAAATAATTGGCCTGGATATGATTCTTCGAATCAAACTGTCACTACAGGAACTGTGAATAACGGTATTTATAGACCTGACGGAAATGGTGGATGGATACAGGTGACATCTCAATCGGCATTTAAAAATGCTGTAGGACCGATGGCTTCTGGATGGGAAACTTTTTCTAAATTACCAGAAGGATGGCGTTATGGCGGTTGGATGAAGGTCAATAATGAACCTATGGATATTGAACCTATTGTTGGGACGGTTTGGCCTGGATATGCTGGTGGAACGATAGGTATCGTATCTTATCGTACCAATCCTTTTTTAGTTGCAGGAACAAATGATAATCTAATCGGTGGTTTTGCCTATTCTGCAGCAGATTCGAAAAAAACCAATGGTTCAAGCACTTATATTGCAGGTGGTTCAAATAATACGTGTGATGGGAATGGTATTTACTTCCTAACAGATGGAGCACCAAACTCGACTAAAGATAATATGGCACAAACCATTATGAATACGTCTTTAACTCCTAGTTATTCAATTAGTTCAAAGCCAACAGGTGGTTTGGTTTCACCAACATTACAATCTAATTTATTTAGTGGTGAGACTGGTGGATGGGAATATATTGGAAAATATGCCCAGATATTAAATTCAAATAATAATCCACTTGGAAAATCTATTAAGACAGCTGTTGTCGGTTTTGGTTCATCATTTTCAGCACTTGCTGGAGCGAGTGGTAGTACAGATGCAACGGTTTGTAGTTCAATTAATAATCCTGATGCAAAAAATGCTTGCTTATGGGGAAGTAGTCAATATGGGAATGGCGGGATTTACTATGCGGAAAACTCGAATGATATTGCCAATAGTATTATTAACTTTGTAAAAAAAGTTTCAGTTTCTATTGATCCGATTAATACGGGCTCCCCAACCATTCCAACTGATGCATTAAATCCAACGATGATACAACCTTTTGGTTACTATGCAACAATTTCGCCAACACCAGAAAAAGCCTATCAACTATGGTTAGGTAATATAAATAAATACCAAATTCTAAATGGTGTTTTGGCAGGTTCAAATAATGCAAATTTATTAAATAGTGGGATTTTAAATACCAATGCAACAGGGTATTGGTCTGATGGCGTAAAAGGCCAACTACCATTATTAAGTACAGCGACAAATAGCGATAATATTAGAACATCGCAACGGGTTATTTATACAAACCGAACGATTTCTGGGTCAACAGCCCAAGAATCTTCAACTCTGGCTCAAGTTAATTTAGATGCTTTGTTGAAGGCTTCAGGAAGTTTTAATAACGATCCGAATAAAGGGTATTGGTTGAATGTATTGGGGTATGACATTGATCCAACAACCTCAAACATTAGTACGAGTACATTGGTGAATGCAACTGAATTACGCCAACTAGGTAGTACTATGCATTCATCACCATTGTTATTAACCCAATCGGGTACAGTGACATACAGCAATGGTAGTGTTAGTACCACAAACAGAGATGATTATTTATTGTTTGGTACAACTCAAGGCATTTTGCATGTTGTTCAAGTGGGTGATGAGGCGAAAAAAGGAACGACAGGGTACACTTACCCAGGCGGGAAAGAAGTATTTTCTTTTGTGCCGAATGAGATGATGGAAAATCAAAAAGAAGCCTTTAGAAATGTATCATCTACAAATGGTAGTTTATTTTATGGAATAGATGCACCTTGGGCTGCTTATACTCAGTACGTTGCAAATACTGATGGTTCATTAACTGTAGGGGCTTCTGACCGTAGTAATAGTACGAACACCATTCAAGGCAAGCAGTTTATTTATGGTGGACTACGAATGGGGGGGCGCAGCTATTACGCGCTAGATCTCTCAGACATTACCAATCCTAGTTTGAAGTTCCACATTAACCCAGCAAGTTCAAATATTATAAATGCATCAGGAACAACATCGAACGTCACAGCACTTAGTTTTATGGGGCAGAGCTGGTCTAAACCAACCATTGCTCGTGTAAAATTTGGTGGGCAGTCTAAACTGGTAATGATTGTGGGTGGTGGTTATGATACTGGTTATGAAAATTCTGCCTATAATCAGACCAATAAACAAGGCGCAGGCATTTATATGTTTGATGCTGAGAATGGTAATTTATTATGGTGGGCCAGTGCAAATGCAACAAGTGCAACGGATACAAAAGGGGCACAAGCAGTAACTTCTAACAGCAATCTTCAATATAGCGTTGTGGGTCAAATCAATGCAATTGACCGAGATGGAGATGGCTATGCTGATAGCTTATATTTTGGTGATTTGGGTGGGCAGGTTTTCCGAATTGACTTGAATAATGCAACAGCAACAGCAACACAACAAATTGATGCGCGTGTTGTACGTTTAACCAACCAGCATGTAACAAATGGTTTAAGTCCGCGTTTTTATGAAATGCCAAGTATTACTGTGCATAGTGATGCTACAGGTAATAAATTTGTTGCGGTTTCCATTGCATCAGGGAATAGAAGTTCACCTTTGGCAAATAATACACAGAGTGCGAACGATGCTGTGTATGTGATTTATGATAACGATGTGGCAAGAACAGATTTATACAGCATTACAACGGATCATCCTTTAAATACAACAGATGTTACTTTGCAGGCATTTAATGGTACGAATGGAATTGCACGTACCAATACTACTGGCACATATAATGGAGGCTGGTACTATAATTTCTCATCAACAGCAGGTGATTATAAAGCCATGAATGGCTTATATGCTGTAGGTAACTTACTTTATGTAAACACGTATTATCGAAACGGAACAGGTATTACGGGCGCATGTAATTCGGGTGTGCAGGGAGATTCTTATGTATTCCGTTTCTGTCTACCGACAGGAAAATGTTCGTTTGCGAGTGGAACAGCATCGAGTGTGTCGTCAACAAAACTAGGTGCAGGGATTTTAGGTGCAAGCTTGAGTATGCAAACCGTGAATGGAATAACATATTTAACAACATCTGCTGGTAATGCAGCGAATCCATCATCCTCAGTTAATGGCACACCTACAACTCAGGGATTAAAGCAATTGAGATGGTATGAATCACAATAGGGTCGGTGATATGAAAAATACTCATGGATTCACACTCATTGAACTTATGATTGTTGTTGTGATTGTTGCCATTTTTGCAGCAATTGCAATCCCAAGTTATCAGGAATATGCCCGACGTTCACGTGCTGACCAAGCAGAGCAAGAAATGCAACGTTTGGCGATGTTGCTTGAGCGTTATAAGGCACGTAATTTTAACTATATGGGTTTTTCTACGACCTCCACAACCGTCGCATCCACTTCTTCATATCCCTATACGGTGAGTATTGTGGATGCAACGACTGGTGTTGCACTAAATGCTAGTGGTGCCGTTGGACAGGGTTGGGCTATAAAGGCAACAACTTCAGATGCTAAAAACTATAATTTCCTTTTAACCAGCACAGGGATACGCTGTAAAAATAAAACATCATTTGATGGCTATTCAGATTGTGGTACGAGTGGTTCGGAGACTTGGTAATGAATATAAAACAACGCGGCTTTACCCTCATCGAACTCATGATTGTGGTTGCAATTATTGCCATTTTGGCAGCAATTGCTTATCCGTCTTATACCCAGTATAAAATCCGCACTAATCGGGCAGATGTACAAACAGAACTAATGCGCGTGGCGGGTAGAATGCAAAGCTATAAACTCGTTAATAATAGCTATAGTGGCGCAACGCTCGTTGGTGTAGGTGGGAATGCAAATTACCCTTCATCGGGAACTGCTTTTTATACAGTTGTATTGGCTGTAGATACAGACAACCAAGGCTATACCCTAACCGCAACACCTGTAGCAGCAACCGTACAAAATGGCAATGGTGTAGTTTGCTTAAATCAGGATGGACAGAAATATTGGGTGAAAGGTGTAGCAACCTGTGCGCTCTCAAGTAGTTCAACTTGGGATGGAAACTAAGTCTTAAATTCAAAACTGCGGATAACTCAAAAAATAATCTTTCATTCAGGGTGAATATCACGTAAAATATCGCCCTCTATGAAAGGGGTTTGAAGTGTTGCCGATGGTCGGCGCAGGGATAATCCGTAAGAATTATAAGGCTTTTATCATGGTTGTTATTCGTTTAGCGCGCGGTGGTGCAAAAAAACGTCCATTCTATCAAATCGTTGTGACTGATAGCCGCAATGCACGTGATGGTCGTTTCATCGAACGTCTTGGTTTCTTTAACCCAACTGCACAAGGTCAAGCTGAAAAACTTCGTTTAGATGCTGACCGTTTCGCTCACTGGGTTGCACAAGGTGCTCAACCTTCTGAACGTGTTGCTTCTTTAGCTGCTCAAGCTAAAAAAGCTGCTTCTGCTGCATAATTTCTGTTGTAGAGAATGCCCATGACCCCAACACAGAATGTTCCCGAAGATCGTATCCAGATTGGACAGTTACGTTCAGCTTATGGCTTGAATGGGTGGCTGTGGGTTTACTCTAATACAGAGCCTATGAGCAATGTGTTTGACTATCTACCTTGGTACATTGAAACCAAGGCTGGATGGCAAACCGTCGATGTGAAACGTTGGAAGCCACATGGCAAAGGCTTGGTTGCTGCTTTAAAGGGTGTGAGTGATCGCACTGCGGCAGATGGCTTGGTTGGTGCCAATATCTGGATTTCAAAGAGTCAGCTTCCTCAACCTGAAATGGATGAGTATTACTGGTCAGATTTGAAAGGCTTAACCGTGTTAGGTCTGGATGAAAATGAACAGGAAGTTAATCTTGGAAAAATTCATGAGTTATTTGAAACAGGGGCAAATGATGTCATGGTGGTTCATGCCACACCAGACAGCATTGACTCTGAAGAACGCATGATTCCATGGCATAAAGATGTGGTGCAACGTGTTGATCTTGAAGCTGGTCGTATTTACGTCAACTGGGGCGTAGATTACTAATTCTTGATTGAATTAGCGCAGCAGGAAATAGAGGAGTCTGCGATGTTTTTTGCAGTCATAACGCTTTTTCCTGAAATGTTTGAAGCGATTACAGCTTACGGGATTAGCGGGCGTGCAGCAAAGCGTGACATTGTACAAGTCACTTGTATTAATCCACGAGATTTTGCTGAGGGTAACTACAAACGGGTGGATGAACGTCCATTTGGTGGGGGCCCAGGTATGGTGATGATGGCTGAGCCTTTGGCAAAAGCAATTACTCATGCCAAACAGCTTGCAGTGCAAGCAGGATGTGTTCATGTGCCAGTGGTGTATATGTCACCGCAAGGCAAAACCTTAAATGAACAGGCAGTACAACAATTCGTTGAATATGATGGTTTGATTGTATTGTGTGGGCGTTATGAAGGCGTTGATGAGCGTTTGATCCAACATTATGTTGATCAGGAATGGTCAATTGGGGATTACGTTTTGTCGGGTGGAGAACTTCCTGCAATGGTGTTACTCGATAGCATTATTCGACGTTTGCCGAATGTGATGTCTGATGAACAATCTGCAGTGCAAGATTCTTTTGTCGATGGTCTGTTAGATTGTCCACAATATACTAAACCTGACCATTTTGAAGGGTTAGATGTGCCTGAAGTGTTAAAATCGGGACATCATGCCAATATTGAAAAATGGCGTTTTTTGCAGCGTTACCAACGAACACTTGAGCGTCGACCTGAGTTGGTTGAACAGGTGGAGTTAAGTAAGCAGCAAAAAAAATGGTTAAAAGATGAGATCCTTAAACCTATCATTGAATAGATTTAAGACTATGTAGGCTCTTTACATTTTATGTAAAGAGAAAGATAAACGGGTTGATACGCGATTTAGCCTCTATCCCCAGCGGTCGTTCAGACCTCTCTGATCCCCGCAATTATGGAGTATCCCACAATGAGTGGTAAGCATCCTTTAGTTCAAGCTGTTGAAAATGCGCAATTAAAATCTGACCTTCCTACATTTGCTCCGGGCGACACAGTTGTTGTTCAAGTAAAAGTAAAAGAGGGTGATCGTGAACGTCTTCAAGCATTTGAAGGTGTTGTTATTGCGAAGAAAAACCGTGGTTTGAACTCTGCATTCACTGTTCGTAAAATTTCTAGCGGTGTTGGTGTTGAGCGTGTATTCCAAACTCACTCTCCAATCGTTGCTAAAATTGAAGTTAAACGTCGTGGTGATGTACGTCGTGCTAAACTTTACTACCTACGTGACTTGTCTGGTAAAGCTGCACGTATTCGTGAAAAATTACCTGCTCGTAAAGCGTAATTTCGCCCTACGAGAAAAAAATGCGCCATTAGGCGCATTTTTTATATTTTAAATAATGATAAAAAACAATTTGTTAGTCTGCTTTTCTAGATTCATTCTAAATATTTTATTCTTATCTGAACAAAATGTTCATAATTTGTCATTTTGTTTATATTTTGCTAAGATAGGCTGTCGTTGATATGAAAGCATATGTATGTCTGCCGCTAAACAAAAAATTTCCCGTCGTCCAATCAGTGGTGTTTTTTTACTAAATAAGCCTTTGGATATTAGCTCCAATGCAGCATTGCAAAAGGTACGCTGGTTATTTCGTGCTGAAAAAGCAGGACATACAGGGGCATTAGACCCGCTTGCCACAGGCTTACTCCCGATTTGTTTGGGAGAGGCGACCAAGTTTTCACACTATTTATTAGATTCGGTCAAACGCTATCAAACCACGGTTCGTCTAGGAATTACCACCGCAACAGGTGATGTTGAAGGTGAGATCTTAAAACAACGTGATATTCCTGAATTGACGCTTGAAAAAATTGAACAGGTTTTAGAACAATTCCGTGGTGATCTGCAACAGATTCCACCGATGTATTCAGCCTTGAAAAAACAAGGGAAACCTTTGTATGAGCTGGCACGTCAGGGCATTGAAGTCGAGCGTGAAGCACGTTCAATCACTATTTATCAGCTTGAATTATTGGACTTTACCCAAAATACCCTCACACTTGACGTGACCTGTTCAAAAGGAACGTATATTCGTGTGTTAGGTGAAGATATTGGTGAGGCACTCGGTTGTGGTGCGCATTTGGCAAGCTTGCATCGGACGGCTACAGGACACTTCGATTTAATTCCTGAATATACCATCGAATATCTCGAGCGTTTAACTGAAGCCGAACGTGAGGCTTTACTCTTGCCTGCCTATGCGCCTGTCGAACATTTCCCGCAAGTGCAGGTGCCAGAAGGGCGTAAATCATATTTTTGCAACGGCATGGAAAGCAACATTGAACATGCCGCAGCTGAGCAAGTATTGGTATTTGATGCAGATCTTTGCCTAGGTTTGGCAGAAATTACCGATAAAAAGCGTTTGGTTCCCAAACGGATTCTTCATTTAGACAAGTGATACAGATATGGATATAAGTGTTCTGACAGCGCTCAGCTTAATTGGTTTTGCATTCACAGCAGGGGCGATAGATGCAGCCGTTGGGGGCGGAGGGTTGATTCAAATCCCCGGGATTATGAGTACTTTTCCAAGTATGTCGACGGCAACAGTGATTGGCACCAATAAAATGTCCTCTATTTGCGGGACAGCTTCAGCGGCTTATAGTTTCGCACGTAAAGTAAAGTTGCAGTGGAAACTTTTGGCGGTGATAGCCGTTTGTGCCTTGATCAGTGCTTTTGCAGGTGCAGCATGTCTGTCGATGATTCCACAATCTATTTTAAGACCTTTTGTATTGGTCATGTTGATTGTGATTGCCATTTATACCCTCATGAAAAAGGATTTTGGGCAAGTTCATTATGAATTGAAGATTACGCCTAAAGTTCTGATTCTGGCGGCAATTGGTAGCCTTGCGATTGGTTTCTATGATGGTATTTTTGGGCCGGGAACAGGTAGTTTCTTTATTTTCTTTTTTATCCGTTTCTTAGGTGTCGATTTTTTACATGCCTCTGCATTGTCAAAAATTGGTAATTTTATGACCAATTTTGCAGCGCTGAGTTTTCTAATTCCTACTGGACATGTGTGGCTTGGTGTAGGTTTGATGATGGCGGTTGCCAATGTGATTGGTTCTGTTGTCGGTGTTAGAACGGCATTAAAATATGGCAGTGGTTTTATTCGTAAAATCTTTTTGGTATTGGTCAGTATCTTGATCTGCCGTATTAGTTATCAGATGTTTACAACTTGAGTTCATGTATGGGCATGTCACTATTTTTGTTGATATAAAAATCTAGTGACATCTAAATGATGGTTTTTGAAGTTAAAGTTTAAATCATTTTATTTTTTATAGAAGGGAATATTAATCTCATCCATATCATATTTAAAACATCCTGCATTTGCATCAGGATGTTTGATTTTCCTGTAGTTGTCTTTCGATACGTTGTTTGGCTTGGTGTGTTGTGTAAGTACAGCCGAGAGAGGCAATCATGATCATCACCAAAGCCAGCCATTGTGTCCAAAGCAGATGTTCAGATAAGAAAATAATCCCTGAAAATGCAGCCAATACTGGCTCAAGGCTCATGAGCGTTCCAAATGACAATGGGGATAGATGGCGTAGTGCAACCATCTCGAGGGAAAAAGGTAAAGCACTGGCGAGGATGGCCAAAAGTAGAAAATAGAACAGATAAGGAATGCTTAATACTTGGTTTGGCATTCCTGTGGCAAGTGCAATCGGCATTAAAATACATGAACCAATCATCATTCCTAAACAGACGGTATGCTGTCCTGAAATACCTGAACTTTTTTGACCCGATAAAATATAAATTGCCCAACACGCACCAGCGCCCAATGCGAGTGCGACACCCATAAAGTCGAGGGAACGATGCAGATCTTGAAAGGGAAACATCAAAACCAAACCGAAAATGGCGAGAATTACCCAAACAAAATCGAAGCGGGTTTTGGCATGAAACAATGCAACGCTGAGTGGGCCGACAAACTCGAATGAAACGGTAATGCCTAAGGGTAGACGTTGTAATGCTAAATAAAAGAGTGCATTCATGCCTGCAAGGGCAGCACCATAACTGATAATGGTTTTCCAGCGAATTTTATGGACATGGACTGTCCAGATTTTAAAAAAAAGTGCCAGTAAACTAAAACCCAAAAAAAGACGTAAAGCAGAAACACTGAGAACAGGAAATAAGGCAAACAGACTTTTGGCAAGTGAAGCACTACTTTGCACACTGATCATGGCAAGCAATAATAAGCATAAGGATTGTAAGGTGGTATTTTTCTTAAGCATGATTGAGAGATATTATCAAATTGTTCTCAGCATGCCTGATAAATAAAAAAGCCACAACAGATGCTGTTGTGGCTTTTGGTTTGTATTGACTGACTTAGAACAATACACGCACGCGGATAGTACCTTCAACATTATGAAGAGTATCTAGTGCTTCTTGAGACGCTGAAGCATCAACGTCCATCACCAAGTAACCAACATCGCCTTTGGTCATTAAAGTTTGACCAGAGATGTTGATATTTTGTTCTGCAAACAGGTTGTTAATTTTAGATAACACACCTGGAATGTTTTTGTGGATGTGCAATAAACGGTGTTTACCTTCAGTCATTGGCAATGCGATTTCTGGGAAGTTCACCGCAGAAAGTGTCATACCTTTGTCAGAATACGCTACAAATTTCTCTGCAACTTCTAAACCGATGTTTGCTTGCGCTTCCATCGTTGAACCACCCACGTGAGGGGTTAAGATCACGTTGTCTAAACCACGTAATGGTGATTGGAATTCTTCACCATTGGCTTTAGGTTCTTTCGGGAATACATCAACCGCAGCACCAGCAATATGACCAGATGTAATTGCAGCCGCTAAATCTTCAATTACAACACATGTACCACGTGCAGCATTGATGAAAATAGAGCCTTCTTTCATTTTTGCAAACTGGTCTTTAGTGAAGAAGTTACGTGTAGACGGAACATCAGGAACATGTAATGTGACAACATCAGCAGTTTCTAGAAGTTCATCAAGGCTACCGACCTGACGTGCGTTCCCCATTGGAAGTTTTGTCACGACATCATAATAAATGACATGCATCCCCAAGCTTTCTGCAAGCACAGAAAGTTGCGAGCCAATCGAGCCATAACCCACAATACCTAAAGTTTTACCACGCGTTTCAAACGAACCAACAGCTGCTTTTTGCCAACCGCCTGCATGCGTTGTTTTTGATTTTTCTGGTACACGACGTAGTAATAAAATTGCTTCAGCAAGTACAAGTTCAGCAACCGAACGAGTATTTGAATATGGCGCATTGAATACAGGAATCCCGTGACTCATTGCTGCTTTTAGATCCACCTGGTTGGTTCCGATACAGAAACAACCGACAGCAATTAATTTTGGTGCTGCTTCAAAGATTTCTTCGGTTAATTGTGTACGTGAACGAATCCCAACAAAGTGAGCATCCTTGATTGCTTCTTTTAGTGCTTCGCCTTCAAGAGCAGTCTTGTGATAGTCGATATTGGTGTAACCAGCAGCGTTTAACGTGTCAATTGCGTTTTGATGTACGCCTTCTAACAATAAGAAACGAATTTTATCTTTAGGTAGAGAAAGATGTTGGCTCATTACGGCTCCGCTACAAAGGCCAAATTTGGTGGCGGTATAATAACATAATGGGCGGTGTGATAGATATTTCGTTTATACCATCGCCTTATGGCAATTTTATCTATATCTAATCACTTCTGTTTATGGCCTGTTGAGTCGTTTAAAATATGATTGATCTGTCATTTAAATCTGATCTTTCGATTAAAACTTTATAATTAGCACTCAATTGGCGTTAAATATGTTTTGCAGTGACAGTATCTCTATTCTGAACTTTATCGCTTGTACGGTTACATGTAGAATATATTCGTTCATATGAACACCGTCCCACCATAGTTTACTTCTTGCTAGGTCTGCAAACGATGAATGTTCCAGTCGCTTTAACACCTGATTTACTGACCCAACTCACAGCAATTGTGGGTGAAAACCGAATTAAAACCGATGCTGATAGTCTCGAAAATTGGGGAAAAGATCATACAAAACATTTTGATCCGAACCCATCGGTAATTGTTTTCCCATCGAGCACTGAACAGGTGCAACAGATTGTCAAACTGGCGAATCAATTTAATGTTGCCATTACACCATCAGGCGGTCGTACAGGATTGTCGGCAGGCGCAGTCGCTGCCAACGGTGAAATTGTGGTGAGCATGGACAAAATGAACCAGATTCTGGAATTTTTCCCAGCAGATCGAATGGTACGTGTACAAGCGGGTGTGGTCACAGAACAGTTGCAAGATTATGCAGAAGAACAGGGCATGTATTATCCTGTTGATTTTGCATCGGCAGGATCATCACAAATTGGTGGAAACATCGGTACCAATGCAGGCGGCATTAAAGTCATTAAATATGGCATGACGCGCAATTGGGTACTCGGTTTAACTGTCGTGACAGGTAAAGGCGATGTCATCCGTTTAAACAAAGGGATGATTAAAAATGCAACAGGCTATGCCATGCAGCATCTCTTTATTGGTGGTGAGGGTACACTTGGGTTAGTCACCGAAGCTGAAATCAAACTAGAACGCCAACCGCATGATTTACAAGTGATGGTTTTGGGTGTCCCTGATTTTGAAGCCATTATGCCAATTTTACATGCTTTCCAAAGTAAAATTGATTTAACTGCATTTGAATTTTTTGGCGAATTGGCGATGCAAAAAGTACTTGCCAATGGTCATGTACAACGCCCATTTGAAACAGAATGCCCATTTTATGTATTGCTTGAATTTGAAGCGCCGTATGAGCCAATTATGGACAAGGCAATGGAAATTTTTGAGCATTGCATGGAACAAGGTTGGATTCTTGATGGCGTGATGAGCCAAAGCCTTGAGCAGCTACATAATTTATGGCGTTTGCGTGAAGACATTTCCGAGTCAATTGCACCATTTACTCCATATAAAAATGATATTTCAGTCTTGATTACGCATGTTCCTGCTTTTATTGCCGAAATTGATCAGATTGTTCAGGAAAACTATCCTGACTTTGAAATCTGCTGGTTCGGTCATATTGGCGATGGCAACTTGCATTTAAATATTTTAAAACCTACTGATTTAAGCAAAGACGAATTCTTTGCCAAATGTCAGGTGGTGAATAAATATGTGTTTGATACCGTGAAAAAATATGATGGTTCAATTTCTGCCGAGCATGGTGTGGGAATGACCAAAAAACCATATTTAGAGTATTCACGTTCGCCAGAAGAAATTGAATATATGAAAGCTTTGAAGAAAGTTTTTGACCCGAATGGGATTATGAATCCAGGGAAATTATTTGATTTATAAAAGACATACAAGTTTAGAAACTACATAGTTTCTACAGTGTAATCTTTAAAGGTGTAGCATGATAAGTGCTACACCTTAATTTTTAATATATAGATATAAAATAATGTTACGTTTACTCATACTATCAGGATTATTTTTAGGCCTTATGACTGGCTGTGCCACCACGCATACGTCAGTGTCATCAAATACCCACGAAAGCCCACTTCAGCAGGTTTTAAAAGCCCAGCCTGAGATTCGCGGAGAATATTTGAATACTTCCATCGAACAAGTTTTTGATCGGATCGAGTCACCAACAGCTGCCAAAATTACGGTCACTCAAACAGGTTTGATGGATGATTCGGTTTCTGCGGTTCGGACTGAATATTCATTTAAATTAGACCAAGAAAAATGGCAATTACAGAATAAACAGCAGAGCTATCAATGTGTCCGAGCGGAGAAGAGCAACGGTTTCCAGAGCCAATTGTGCCCTTAATGTTTATAAGGTTTTAGAATATATTCAGTGCCAAATTTAACAGGATTGGAAATATTAGATAATGGGATGGCGAAAATTTCATTCTAGATTTTTTTGAAAAAAATGATGGCTTAAATTATGGTCGTGAAACAAGAAGATGAAGGATCATCTTCTTGTTGAATTTAAATGCCTGTTTCTAAAATTCGAATTTTTACATCACGGACATAATCTTTTACTTGCTCTTGGTAAGCCAACATATGCGGTGTAGATAAATGCGCTTTAAGATGTTCAACCGTTTGCCATTTTTCAAGCATTAAAATGCTATTTGGATCTACGGTTTGAAAGGGCGCTGAAGTGTTGTGATCCACTAAAGGTTCATAACCATGACAACCTGCCTCGGCTAATACCACGGGGCGGATCAGGGCTAAAGCATCCAGAACGAGTTGGCGGTTTTTTGCAGCGTGAACCTGAATATCGGCAATGATGGTGAGCATGTGATATGTTCCTTAGTGTTGCGTGAATAATGTATTCAAATGGCTACGATATTCATCAATATAACGTGGTACATCGGGCATTTTAATGACATCGTTAACAATAAAGGTATCTAGCGGCTGCATCCCCAAAAACTGATTGGCTTTATGAAATGGCAAGTAAACGCCATCAACACCAACACCTTCAAAGAACTGATCTGGTTCATTAAATGCTTCAATGGGCGCATTCCATGTTAAAGATAACATGTATTTTTTGCCCTGAATCAGGCCACCTGAACCATATTTTTTTGAAGCATCGGAACGGCTACGTCCATCGTTTGCATATAGGCTGCCATGCCCCAAAGTAAAAATATCATCAATATATTTTTTCACTGTCCACGGGGCCCCCATCCACCAACCCGGCATTTGGTAAATGATGACATCGGCCCATAGAAATTTTTCCACTTCCTGCGCCGCTTCGTATGCTTGGTCGGCACGGGTAATTTGAACAGTATGGCCTAGACTGTGTAAATGCGTTTCGGCAAAGTCCGTGAGTGCGTCATTTAATTGACCGTTGGAATGTGCAAACTGTTTAGCACCATTAATAATTAGAATGTTACTCATGATAAATCGATTAAAATTGAACTGGGGCTAATATACGAAAGATATATTGTTTAAAAAATGCTTGAATGGACAAAATATTGTTGCTTAAAAATCAACAATGATAGGGTGCAATGCTGAAACAATAGGAAAAATGTGGATAACTTTGAGTTTATACCCAAGCGCGGATGATGCCTGTAAACGGAATTTGAGTATCTTATCCATCTCCTGTCATGTCATTGCTGAACAATTTTAAAAATGTTAATGTGTTCTCGTGATTTTGCCAAAAGGTAAGATTTCATTTATTTATATGATCTAATTTTTCACATCTTTTAGACACCTTGTGAATACGGTGTTTCACATTCTAAATATGCACGCTCACTGCATATCAAAATTGAAGTTAAAAATTATTTAGACCTTGTCATCTTGGTTACGACATTATTGTTTTTAAATATGTGGTGTTCAGACAGGATGCCTGCTATTTAGACGTGTAGAACTCATGAAAAATATTCAAACCACGACGTTAAACCGTTCAACCTTCATGTTTCCGCTGGCACTGGTACTCTTTGAGTTTGCAGTTTATATCGGCAACGATTTGATTCAGCCCGCCATGCTGCGGATTACACAGGACTTTGGGGTGAGTGCAACATGGGCACCATCCTCAATGTCGTTTTATTTACTGGGCGGTGCTTGCCTTGCTTGGTTGTTGGGGCCTTTGTCTGACCGTTTGGGGCGCAAGCGGGTTTTATTGGCTGGGGTTCTGTTCTTTGCATTGAGTTGCTTGTTGACATTATTGACGCAAAATATAACGCAATTTTTAATGCTTCGATTATTACAGGGCATTGGTTTAACCGTGATTTCGGCGGTTGGTTATGCCGCCATTCAGGAAACATTTGAAGAGCGAGATGCCATTAAAGTCATGGCCTTAATGGCAAATATGTCATTACTTGCACCGTTACTTGGGCCAGTTTTGGGTGCATTCCTGATCGATTATGTGTCTTGGCATTGGGGCTTTGTTGCTATTGCGTGTTTGGCATTTTTGAGCTGGTTTGGTTTAAAAGCCAAAATGCCTCAACAGCAAAGAAGTGTAACGCGTCAGCCATTTATTTACTTATTCGATGATTTTAAAACCCTCTATACCGATAAAAAATTTCTGGGTTTAAGTCTGGCATTGCCATTGGTCAATTTGCCATTGATGCTCTGGATTGCACTTTCCCCTGTGATGTTGGTTGAGGAGCTGAAATTTAGCAGTGTGCAATATGGTTTGGCGCAGTTTCCTGTTTTTATCGGGCTGATTTTGGGCAATGTGGCATTAATTAAAATGATTGACCGTTACCCTTTGGGAAAAACCATTTTTATGGGGTTGCCGATCATGTTGCTTGGAACCCTGATTTTGATGTTCGGTGTGTTCTGGCAGCACTATCTTTCGGTGTGTCTATTGGTGGGAATGACCTTGATTAGTTTTGGTGAGGGCATTGGTTTTTCGGTCATGTATCGTTTTGCACTCATGTCCTCTGAAATTTCAAAAGGGACGGTTGCAGCAGGTGTATCGATGCTGCTGATGCTCAGTTTTTTTGTGATTATTGAAGTGGTGCGTGCGCTTTATGTGCAGTTTCATGTACTTGCATTTGGCTTATCGTGTTTTGTTTTAATTGGGCTATGGTTTTTGAAGCCACGTGCAATCCTGAAACAGGAAATGCAACGCCGTAAGGAAAATCATCAATTTTAAGGTGGTTTTCCCTATGTCATCTGACACAAAAAGATGAACCAACTTGGGAAATGATTTGATTTCTAAGATTGAGGATTGAACGCTAAAGCGCATATTTAAATGCGCTTTTTTGTGGGATTAATAAGCACAAAATATATGTGTAATATGTTGAAATAAATCAGGTGTTTTTTGCCACAAAGCAATCGCCAGTAACAATAGCCCGAAAGTGAAGATCAATATGATGGGTGTCATCATTGAATTAGTTTTTTTCATGTAACGCTGACTCCTCTTTGACAAAGAAGTTCACCAATACACCTACCATACTCAGAAAAATAGAAAAAATCCAAATAAAATTATAATTGCCAGTTAAGTCATGATTGAGTCCGCCAAGCCATCCACCGAGAAAAGAACCAACTTGATGGGTGAGAAAAACAATACCACTGAGCATTGACAGGTATTGCACCCCAAACATTTGCGCAACTAAACCGTTTGTTAGTGGAACAGTTGACAGCCATAACAGCCCCATCACCATCCCAAATACATAGACACTAAAGGTACTCAATGGGCAGATGAGAAATAGAACAATCGCAATACCGCGCAAACCATACAGAGCCATTAAGAGTTTTGGTTTGGAATAACGGTCACCTAACCAACCCGCGCCGTATGTTCCAAAAATATTAAATAACCCAACGAGAGCTAAAAAGATGGTGCCTGTTTTTACATCAAAACCATGATCAATCAAATAACCCGGTAAATGTATGCCCAAAAAGACCACCTGAAAACCACACACGAAGAAGCCGAGCGATAGCCACCAGAACGGGCGATAGTGGCGGGCAATCTGTAAAATCTGTTTAAAGCCCAGTTGGGGAATCGTGGATGATGTGGCTTTGGTCGTTGGGATTTTATTGCTTTTAATCCAATAGGCCAAAGGGAGAATGAGAATACTCAAAATAGCACTGATAAATAATGCAGATGACCATCCCCAATGTTCAATCAGCAGTAGCGTTGATGGCAACATAATGAATTGCCCCAACGAACCTGCGGCACTGGCAATCCCCATTGCCATGCTGCGTTTCTCTGGTGGTGCAGCACGTCCAATCGCAGACAGTAAGGTTGAAAAAGAGGTCGCTGATAGTGCGAATCCCAAGATAAGTCCCAGACTTAAATTTAATAACAGTCCTGTAGAACTGACAGCCATAACCACCAGACCGAGCGTATATAAAAGCCCACCCACGGCAACTACAATACGACTGCCATATTTATCTGCCAATGCGCCACTAAAGGGTTGTGCAAATCCCCAAATCAGGTTTTGCATGGCAATGGCTAAGCTAAAAACTTGATGATTCCAGTGAAACTGCTCACTCATTGGCATCATATAGAGGGCAAAACCATGCCGAATGCCCAGTGATATTGCCAGGATAAAAGCACTGGCAATAATCATGTAAACGAGTGGATGAGAATGCTCCCGTGCATGTGACATATGATTTCCCTATTTGATTTCCTGTTTAAGCAAGGTGTTTTTTAACTGAAGTAGCTCTGGTAAGGTTTCCAGTAGAAGGCTCATTTGTTTTAAAATCAATAAATTATTGGCGGATAAATTTTCTTGGCGGCTGAGGCGTTGCATTTCATCTAGCTGGTGTTCAATGTCTTGCTGCGGTAATGGCTGTTGTTGTAGTAACACTTGATCGAGGGTGTATTGACACCAGACCATAAGCGACACGACCTGTTGGTCGGCAACAATTTCCCGATGGCTTCCTAAAGCCGAAATATAGCTCAATTGACTATGGCTATAGACCAGATAACGAAAAGCAGTATGAATGAGGTCTGAGTTCGGATGTGGTTCTGTACTCAAGCTTGAAATCATGCTGGCAAGTTCAGTCTGTTTGTTGTGTGCCATACGTCGAGCAAGCCGATAAGCCATGCTGTTATTTTTGCCCTGTTGATATTGTTGAACCACTTCATTGAAGTAATTCAGCGTTGCCTGAGTATTGTTGCGAATGTTGTTGGAGATATTCCGAAAATTCCAGTCTGGCCAAATAAAACTGACTGCAAGCCATGCAATCCCACAGCCCAATAATGTATCGATAATCCTCGGTAAAATGATGGTATAACCTGCACCTTTCATATTAAAAATCAGCAAAACCATCAAGGTTGCCATCAGGGTTGCGATGGAATATTTTTTGACACGGAGATAATAAAAATAAACCCCGCAGATCACTGTCAACATCAGTTGACCTTCAATGCTTGGGACAAAATATAGAATTGGAATGCCAAGCACGACCCCGAGTAATGTCCCTAAAGTTCGCATTTTCAGGCGGCTTTTGGTGGCAAAATAACTGACTTGGCACACAAACAACCCTGTGAGCAAAATCCAGTAACCATTGCGAGAAAAGGGCAATAGTGAAACGGCATAACCCGCAATAAAGATCACCGCAATGCGGATGGCATGACGAAAAAGTGCCGACTGTGGTGTCAGATGTGCCCGAAATTTTAAAATAAGATCATGCCAGTCCTGTACGTCGTCATCGAGCAAATTAAAATTATCATTGCCTTTTGCAACGAAGGTCGGGGATTGTTGCTGAACAGTATTTAGCCCTGCTAATTGTTCGTGAAAGTTTTGCAAGCTTTTGACAATGAGCTGCAAATTTCGTACTTCCAGATTATCTGGGTTTTGTGCAATCCAGTCCTGCATGGAACTTTCTAGTTGCGTCAGCGCAAACGCATCTTCTTCACGGGGTTGATAGGGTTGGCGTTGTAAAATACAGGCAGATAGATCCTGACAGGCACGTGCAAGGAATTTGACATTTTTCTGGATACGAAAAATAAGATCACTACGACTAAAATTTTGCTGGAGCCGTTCATAATGTAAATAGTTGGAGAGCGCTTTTTCGTGAATATCCTGTGCTAAAAAATAAAGATGCAGCCAGTAAATGGTGTGTTTATTGGCACGAGAAGCCTTTAAACGTGTGAGTAGCGATGCTTTACTGGTGTTGAGCAATTGAACAACAGCTCCATTTTTGAAGGATAGCTCAAACAATAATTTTTCGGCATGGATGCTGTTGTCGGGGTCAAACAGTTGGGCTTTATTTTTAAGAAGTTGGGCAATACTTAGAAAGGTTTGTGACAGGTTATCTTGTACAGCAAGGGTCGGTTTGAGCAGATAAAACAAAATTGAAGTGAGGCTATACCAGAGCGCACCTGCGACAAAACATAGCGGTTGAAAAGACCATGTCGTATATTCACCTAACCCAAACATGGTGTAGATGGAAAGTAAAATTGTGCCAAATGAAATGGTCGCGTAGCGTTGCCCCAATGCGCCCAATAAAACCAGCAGAACACTTGATAAAGACAGGTAAGCAATAAATAAAAACTTATAAGGTGCCAGAAATTCTAAAATGGTACTGGTGGCAAAGAATAAAACAGCAACATAGACAAAGTTGCGTAAACGAATACTGAGTCGATCATCAAAGTCGGTTAATGATGCCGCTATAGCCCCAAGAGTAATGGGTGCAATGAGTTGATGAAAGCCTGTATAAAATAAACCGAGTGTTGTTCCAAAAAGAACAATAAACATTTGCAGGCAATAGATCACTAAAGCATTGGATTGATATTGCTTTAAAAATGCAAAGAGATTGCTCACGATTTATTTTTATGAAAGTAGATAATTTTTAAAGACTGACTGCTTTTACATCAGCTGTCAATTCTTATTCTTACTTTTAGAAACATTCAAAATGTAGATTATTTAGACAAAACTGTGGATATCTTTTTGGATATCCACACGACTGATTTATTGGATAATACCGCAGGCGATTCGGTTGCCACCACCACCGAGTGGTTTGGGTATATCGGCATAATTATCGCCACTAGCATGAATCACAATGGCATGTTGGTGTATGTCACTGAGTTTCAAACGTGGAGCAATGAGTGTTCGATTTGCATCACCGTTGTCATCTGCAATCAGTACGGGTAAATCGCCTAAATGTCCATTCAGTGGACTGCCGTGATGTGCCACGTTTTCAGGGTTAAAATGTCCGCCTGCCGCGAGGGCTGCGCCTGTTTTTCCATTTGCGCCCAGAGGTCCACAGTTGGCATTTTCATGGATATGGAAGCCATGTGGACCAGACGGAATATCTGAAAGATGGGTTTTGAGAATTAGACCTTGAGGGCTATCTTCCAGTGTCACACTGCCTAGTTTTTGTTGTATGCCTTGGTCAGATACCGCATAAAGACTTACTTTTTGTACATGTTCTGGAGAAGATAAGCTGGCACATCCTGTTAAAGCGATTGGAAAGAGGATGCACAGTGTCGTAATAAGAGAAAAATGCTTCATTCTATCGTTCCTGATGAAATTGCTGAGTGCCAATGGCGGTGGACAGCAAATGAATGGTAAAACCATCAAATCTTGATTTTGATTTCCATAAATAATGATTGATTTAAGTTTTGGATATTTTACAAATTATGTCGGTTGATGCTTTGGTTTTGAAATTTAAAGATCTAATGAAAAACGGCTTTTTGCAAGTTTTTTTACAAAAAGGGAGAAATGTTATCTTCATTTTAAAATCGAGAAGATAACATTTTGGGAAGATGAATTAGGAGGATTGAGAGTCGGGTATTTTTCTTACTTCTTGAATCCATTCACGCCAGATTGCAAGAAGGATGGCTAAAATTACTGGGCCAATAAATAAACCAACCAAACCAAAGCTGGCAATACCACCGAGCACACCAAACATAATAATCAGAAACGGAATTTGTGTTGCGCCCGAAATGACCATAGGACGGATGATATTATCCGAGGTACTGACAATACAAACACCCCATGCAAGCACACCGACTGCACCCATAATCTGACCTTGTGAGAATAACCACAAAGAAACTGCGCAATAAGAAATAGGCGTCCCAAAAGGAATTAATGCCAGCATAAAGGTGATGATGGTTAGCATCATTGGATTTGGCACATCGGCAACAAAATAGCTTAGGCCTGCCAGTAAAGCCTGTGCGATAGCAGTTAAACCAAAACCATAAACAACGGCTCGGGTTGTTTCGGAAATTGTTTTTAGATAATGGTTTATTCTCGGGCCAATGACTTTTTCAAGTGCTGTACGCACCTGATTTAAAATGGTTGAGCCATCTCGATAAAAGAAAAATAATGAAAACAAAACCAGAAAGAATTTGACGAAATTACGGCTAATTTCACTTAAAACAAAACGACCATAATTGAGATGAGATTGAATCCAGCCGGTAATATTCTGTGTTAATACCTGCGGATTATTATTAACTTCATTTAGAATACGTTGAATATCCTGACCAATAATCGGAAGCTGTAAAATAAAATCTGGAACAGTTAAATGCCCAGAAAAAAGTTGTTGTTGTAGCTGTATATAAAGGTGCTGTCCTTCATTTTGTAAAATCATTACTGCTAAAATAAACGGCACGCCAATGATGAGTGTAATTAGGCTCAGCATTAGCATTGCCGCTAAATTCGTACGTTGTTCGCCCGTTTTCGCCAAAATCCACTGATAAATCGGCCATGTCATATAAGTGATAATCATGGCCCACACAACAGGGATAATAAAATATTTAAGTACGCTAAAACTTAAATATAATAAAATAAAAAACAGGCCAAACAATAAAATACGGTGAAGTTCAATCGGAGCAGATTTTTGCACGTCCGTCCTCAAATCTAAAAGTATAATTCTCCGATTCATCTTAACTGAAAAAAATGTGAAGGCAAACGAATGTACAAGTCTTCACATTTATTCAGGTTTTTATATTTTAAACCATGTTTATATTGGGATAAATGATTAAAACCATTCTGTCGGATCGTTAATAATGGCATTGAGTAATGGTTGCCATTGTTTTTGGATCATGACATAGTTTTTCTGGGTTTTATCAAAAATACTAAGACCCTGTGCTGCAAGTTGTCCATAAGCACTTCGTTCTAAAATCCATGCAGTTGGTTCGTGTTCAATTTTATTAAAAAAGTCCTGAATATTTTTGGCACTTGCACTGTTGGCTTTAACACGGTTTGCTAGTAAGAAAATCTCAACTTTTCCTTTACGGATTCGTTTAATATCTTGTAAATGTTTTAAAAAACGACGTGTACTGTCAATATCAAAAAAAGAAGGTTGTAATGGGGTAATAATGGCATGGCTTTCGCTAATTAATTGCTCGGCATGTTCTCCAGATAATGCACCCGGCGCATCAATAATTAGATACTCAATATTTTTAGGGACTTCACCAATCGATTTTTCATTACGCCAGTCTAGGCTTTGAATTTGGGCTGCTGTTTCAGGACGTTGTTTTAACCATTGCAAAGATGATTTTTGATTATCTGCGTCTGCAAGTGCTACACGATATCCTTTCGTTGTAAGTGCTGTTGCTAAAGTAATCGCGGTATTAGTTTTTCCACAACCACCTTTTTGGTTTGCAATTAAAATCGTTTTCATGGCGAATATTTTTTAACAAGAGGAGCATGGCAATTACTTTAGCACTTTTAAATGTTTTGTAACATGACAAAAACGGCTAAGCTTGTTTAAATGCCATCATTTAAAAGAGACAGGAATTCAGATGTCAATATGGGTTGCAATGCTGATTGGTGGCATGATTGGTGCTTTTATTGCTACGGTTTTATTATCCAATTTGCGTAATGGCAAAATTAAGGCCGAATATGAGCAACAGATTACCCAACTTAAAATGGAACAGCAGCAAGCATTGCAAGATGCCCAGCGCCGTAGTGTCAATACCAGTCGCGCTGTTCTGAAAGGAAAAATGGCGGAGCAATTTGCCCCTGTTTTACCTGGGTTTAATTATTTACCAAGTGATGCCAAGTTTTTGGGTGACCCTGTCGATTATGTGGTTTTTAACGGCTACAGCGAATTTCGTGATGGTTCAGGAAAAGCACAGGATTTAGAGATTGTTCTTATTGATATTAAAAGTGGACAAGCACGTTTAACTAAAGGCCAACAAGCCATTGCCCAAGCGATTCAGCAGGGGCGGGTACGTTTTGAAACGATTCGCATCAACTGGGATGAAGCATCGGAATAGTACAAAAATATAACAGTTCCTGTGGGCGTTGTTACGCTTCATTGAATCTTTTCTGTCAGAAAAATTCTAAAATTTAAAGGTAAGAATTGAAGTGAGATTGTAAAAAATGCATAAGGCTCGTCGTATTGTCTGTGGCGTTGTATTGAGTCTATTCGCGGTGGCAACCTTTGCTTCAAACAACAGCTCAGCCGAATATAATATTGCCAATGGATTCGCGCCAGAAGTGAAGGGGCAATCGATTTCTGTACTGAAACCTTATCAGGGCGAATTTCGGATTTTAGGTTCAAAAATCTATACCAATGATGAACAGGCCAAATTTTCTCCGATAGATTATGCTGTTAGTTGGGGAATGTTTGCCAACCCAAGTATTGCCCGTCAAATTGATGTTCGTCAGTATGATCGGTTCTTAAACTGGAAAATGAAAACCATACCTGTGTCGCCACGAGAAGCGATTGATATGGTGTCGAATATGCACATTATTCCCGCCAATCCGCAGATTGCTCAGCAGATCAAACAAGTGAAACGTGGCGATTTGGTTCGTCTTAAAGGTGATTTGGTTGAGGTAAAAGATAAAAACCTCGTTTGGCGGTCTGCTTTGAATGACTATAACATTGGCGATGGCGCATGTAAGTTGTTCAGGGTCGACTCGATTCAATTGGTTGGTAGCGCTGATTTATAATGCACAAATACCCATGAATTATTTTCATGGGTATTTTTTTGATGACGATAAAATTTTAAGGTTGAGGCTGCTGGCTTTTCCAGTAGTCGAGCTGTTGTTCCGCTTGCGTCATGAGATGTGCTGTTGTTGGCTGTGGCTCAGATGTTGCGGCATTTGTTGAATTCGTTGATTGTTTAAGTCTTTCTTCCCAATAACTATACATTAGCCCTTGAATATAGTGTCCTTGTTGCGTTTTTAACTCCATGTCTTTTAGCATGTTTAATGCAGACAAAATACGGTCATGTCTGCGTTGTGCAAGAAATTCAGGAGTTAACTGACCTTGCTGCTTTAACTGTTGTAGTTCATCACGCATTTCCTGAGACATATTGTGAAAGTCTTGGTTAAACTTTTCAAATTGGGCAATATCTTCAGCATCCTGCGGTGTTGCTGCAAAGACTTGCACGCTGCTTGGACGAGTGGATAACGGTTCAGATGCAGTCTGGTGGGGTTCTGGGCTGGTCTTTTTCTGACAGCCCGTCACAAGAAGTAAACTACTCAGCAGTGTGCAAACAATAAAAGGGTAACGCATGGGGTAATTTTCTCTGGGGCTAATTTTAAAATTTATAAACGAACAAAATCATATGCATAAGTAACATAAGGGAATGCGATTTCATCTTGTGGTTGTTTGCCGACAGCATGGAATACGATGTCTTCGATTTGAAGTTTGAGCTGTTGCTGCTGTTCGGTTGGTAATGCTGCAATAAAGCTACTGGACAAAATACGTTTACTCACCACCTGTTCAACTGTGCCGATATGGGGATGGATAAAGTGATGTTCGCTGTCGAGCTTAAACCAGTTTTGCTGTTGAAAGGCATGCTTCCACTGTCCGCTATGGTAACGCGGTGTATCCTTTTCAAAAGGAGCAATCAGTTCCGCAATTGCCTGTACCCAATCTGTTGATGTATCACGTTGATTCCAGATGAGACCAAAATGTCCTTCTAGTTTAAGAACACGATGAACTTCTTGTAAGGTTTCAGCATTTGAAAACCAGTGAAAAGCCTGTGCGCACAGCACTGCATCGTAGCTTGCTGTTTCAAGCGGAAGTTGATGGCTATAGGCAGTTTGAATGGCAATGTCTGGGTGAATCGCCAAAAATTGTTGCCGCATTTGTTCAACGGGTTCGATGGCAATAATGTCTGATGTGACCTGTTTGATATAGCTTGTAAACTTTCCTGTTCCTGCGGCAAGGTCAACGACTTTGGCGTGAGTGCCTAAATTTAGATCATTTCTAAGCCAAGAAATGATCTCCTGTGGATAACTTGGGCGGGTTTGTTGATAAAGTTCCGCGGCAGTACCAAAACCCTTTGCCGCGGTTGGATGTAAGTCTGGCATGGTGAATCATTCCTTGAAGTTATTGTTTTCATTTTAAAAGAATGTTGAAAGCGAAGGCACAGAAGTCGCATTTTTTATACAAATTTTTTAAATCAGCTTTGGTGAAAAGCATTTTTTTGCCGTATTGATAGCTTTAATCTCAAAATTTTTTTAAAAAACAGATGTGGTCATGTTCAGCATTGTTTACGTTATTTTAGCTGACTGTACAAATCACCGATGCAAGCACTTTTAGTCACAAACTACAGGAAAAGGAGGCATAGATAACCCATTGGACTGTATATGGCAATTTGAGCGTGGTGGTCGTGGCATTGGGTAAGGGTAGAATTGGGGTTGTACAATAATGACTTGCGGACGGCTGATTTCTACCTGTGTATCACGTGCACGGTCATTGACATAGACCCGTGTTGTAGATTCGACCTGACGAGTGCTTTCAGGGACAATAATACATGCAGTTAATGGTAGACCACAGCACAACAGCATGGCAAATGTACCCCAAGATGACCGCATGATGTCACTCAAAATTTGATGAATATCGCTTTACTCTAAGTGAGTTTTAACTTGGATTCAACTGTGTATGATGTTGATAAAATAATTGTAATTGCTTCATGTGTTGCTGGAGTTGCTGTGCAGGTAATCGTGTTTCCTGAAGCAGCGTGACCCATGCCATTTGACATTTTTTCAGTTCATGCACGGTAGCGCACTGTTTAATTTGTTGAACCAGATTTTTGGCAAGCAAGCCTCCGTGGCGCTGTAAAGTATCCACCATCATCTCTTGCATATCTGACAAGGTTAATTTTAAAAGTTCAGTGTTGGGTTGATCAAACACGGCAGGTTCAGATTTAATCGATGGAGATGGTGTTGTACTTTGTTCAACGGAGGGCTGATTTGGTTGTTGCTCCATGAACGCTGTTGTATTTGTTTTTGATTCAATGGGTGCAGATTCATTGGGTACAGAAGTCGTTAATGTGCTGTTTGAAAACAGTGCCTTTTCTGTGGTCGGCATTGCCTTTGGTTCTGGTGTAATGGGCGTTGTTTGGGTATTGAGTGTTGTTATAAAGCCGAGGTCCATTAAACTCTGAACCAGTTCAGGTGTCGATAGGCGTTGTTGCTGCGAAAGTGGCAGCTTTTCAAAATCTGTGGTTCCGATCAGAAAAAGAAGTTGACGCTGTTTGGCAGACAATTGCCTATCACGTTGTTGTAAGGCATCAGTACCACTTGCTGTTTTTATATAATACATACCCCAAATCCTAATACGGACAAAATTAATGCTAACATTCAATCCAAGCAATGTGACAATTTGATTAAGATTTTGAGCTAAAATACATTTATCGTGATCTATTAAGGTCATCTTTGGCATTGTCGGACTTGCTCAGATGTTGTAACGACGGCTTTTGATTGAGATTTTCAGACATAAAAAGGCATATCAAAAATAAAAAAAAGAATGTTCTGTCGTTAGAAATAGTGGGGACGAAGCATAGACTTAGGCATCACTTTAATGAACAATAGCGATCTTAAATAAGATCATACAAATGTGTCATCTTTTGCCCTGTTTAATCTGAACAGGCTTTATAAAATAGAGCGTTTTGCAAATTTTCAGTTTAATGTGAGTTGTTACTCGCAAGTTCACCCATCTTGATGTTTCGGTACGGTAATGGATAAACAAATTATTTTTGAAGACGAACAAATCAGAGTTATTTTTCTGAAAGGAAATTCGAAAGAATTGATTTTTTCGTTTGGCGATCTCATTACCCGTGCCAAAGGGTTGAGCATTAATGCCGAGAAATCATTAGCGAAATATGACTACAATGTTATTGGTATTATGCCAAAGCAAAAGTCATGGTTTCCAGTCAGTAGTATGCAAAACATGATGCAACATGTGCAGCCTATTTTAGACCAGTTCGATACAGTGATTGGCTATGGCGGTTCTATGGGCGGTTATGCGGCAATCAAGTATTCGAAACTGCTAAAGATGAACAGGATTATCGCTTTCGTTCCTCAATACAGCATCGATCCTCAACAGGTGGATGACCGCCGTTATGCCGAATTTTTTGATGTGGCATTACATCGTGACATGCAGATTTGTCCTGAGGATGTTTCACCAGAAAGTGAATACATTATTGTTTACGATCCGTACTATGCCGAAGACCGTGAGCATTATTTAAAAATTAAACAACAGTTGGCAAGTGTGTATACACTGCATTTGCCATTTACAGGACATGACGCGCTGTCTGTTTTGGCAAGTTCGAGTTTATTAAACGACTTTATTCGCCACCCTTGGGATAAAAACTATTTTTACCAAGAAATGCGCCGCGTGAAAAAGAACAGCAAGTTTTATTACCGCACAGTGGTTCGTAACTTGTTGACACGACATAGTGCTGCATTGGGGCGTATTTTGCGCAGCAATCACATGCAACTGGACGATCAATATTTTGACGCCAGTTTAAAGCAAATGATCACGCGGATTATGCTCAGTAAACGCCAAGTCACTGAGCAGGATTTGCAAAAACTGGGGATTAAGGTCAACTTACCAGTAGAAAATACCCGTAGTCAATTGCAAGATCATTATGGGCATTTTCTGGTATTCAACATCATTAGCAATAAAATTGAAAGTTACCCACTCGATGCGATTCAACTGAATCATAAATATCTGATTCCATTGATGACTAAAGCCACCTGTATTGTCAAAATTGAACTCAATGGCGAACGCTATCTTGTGGCGATGAATGACCGCAATGTGATGAAACTGGTGAAAGAAGATGATGCTTTATCGTCAGATATGAGTCCAATTGTGCTGAAAAAATATCCCGAATTTTATGTGTTGAGTTATAAACAACAAAACTTACGCAGTGATGACTTGGGCATGTGTTATTTCGTTGATCCACCTGTGCAAGACGAAGAAAAGTTCAAACTTGTCTAATGGATAAACAGACGAAAAGCAGAAGATTCAACACCTTCTGCTTTTTTTCTTTAAATGTGTCGAAAAAAGCGTGTATGGTGAATGGGCTGACAGATTCATCATCAAGGAGAAGGCACATGACACTCAAAGCTGTATTTCTGGATTATTCCGCTTTAGATCAACACGATTTAGATTTTAGCCCATTAAAGTCAGTTTTGCCTGAACTGGAACTTTATGCTGCGACAGCACCTGAACAGGTTGTGGAACGTCTCATTGATGCAGATATTGCGATTGTCAATAAAGTCTATTTAACTGCCGAAATCCTTGCCCAATTGCCAAAGCTTAAATTGATTTTGGTTTCAGCGACGGGGGTGAATAATGTCAATCTTGCTACAGCACAGGCAAAGGGAATTGTGGTGAGTAACTGTCAGGGCTACGGTACAACCTCGGTGGCACAACATGCCATTGCACTGATGTTTGCTTTGGCGACCAATTTAATTCGTTATCATAACGCTGTACAGCAGGGGCGTTGGCAAACGTCAGAACAGTTTTGTTTTCTCGATTATCCAATTGTTGAATTGTCAGGCAAGACATTAGGTATTTTAGGTTATGGCGAATTAGGCAAAGGAGTTGCGCGTTTGGCAACAGCTTTAGGTATGAAGGTAGTGGTAGGCAATTTACCTCATCGCCCAGTACATGCAGAACGTCTCGCATTGGATGTTTTACTGCCCCAAGTCGATATTTTAACGCTACATTGTCCACTGACAGAACACACCCGAAACTTAATTGGGGAAGCTGAATTGGCACGTATGAAATCTAGTGCATTTTTAATTAATACGGCACGAGGCGGCGTTGTGAATGAACAGGCACTGGCAGAGGCGCTACAACAGGGTAAAATTGCAGGTGCAGCAACCGATGTTCTTACAGTCGAACCGCCCAAACAAGGCAATATTTTACTCGACCAGAACCTACCAAACCTCATTATCACTCCACATTCAGCATGGGGCAGTTCACAGGCACGTCAGCGCATTGTGCAACAACTTGCCGAAAATGCTGCGGCTTTTCTTTCAGGGCAGCCTATTCGCCAAGTGGCTTAGTCACAGGTTGTCTGGTGTCTAGGTCTGTTTATTGGCTTAGACTACCTTGTTCAATAGGGACTTGTGTTCCCGCAGGACGCTGACCCGTGACGACCTCTTTGGTTTCTTGCCATTTTTCAGAAGTCACATCTTTAATTTCGGTAGTTTTTTGTTGAATCGATTGACCAGCTTCGGTTCGGTACTGCTGGGTATTGTTCCATTTTTGCGAAATTTTATTCGATGCTTTATTGGCCCCACGTTGGGTTGCATTGCCAATCCGTTCAATGGTTTTCCCTGTTCTATAGAGTAAAACACGCCCTAAACTTGGGTTATCTGGAAGCTGGGTTTTTTCTTCGGACTGAATGGTGCGGACACCTTGTTGATCTACGACTTTTGCAAACAACGCTGTGTTTGAAAGTGTGATGGTTGTAATCAGCATCAAAGGCCAAATCTTCATATGTTTGCCAAAATCCCTAACGATAAAACATGGTTTTATTGTAGAGCCTTCCATAACACTCAGGCATAAAAAAGAAGAAATTAATACGATTTCGCAACGATCAAAATCATCTGATCACATTTCTATGCAAGAGATGGAGCAAATTCAGATTGAATCAGGTTTAAAAAAGCATCCCTTGCTTTGTGATGATGAATATTTTGATGCCAGAAAAAGATATTTTGCATAGAACTCAATTGCTTAAATGCATAACCTTTAAAATGAGCATAATGTCTATATTGTTCATAAATACTTTTGGGCACTAAAGACACCCCAGAGCCTGCACTGACGCAACCAATAATGGTGGTATAACTGGTAATGCTGGTGATTGGCAGCGAGATATTCTTGAGTTTTAACCATGCTTCAAGTGCTGCACGATAAGGACAGCCTTCAGTCCACATAAAAATTTCTTTGCCAATCAGATCTTCCTGACACCGAATTTCGTCAAAAGAAGGCGGAGCAATCAGTACCATGTCCTCTTGATAAATATTGAGTTTATTGAGAAGAGGAAATTCGATATTTCCCGCCACAATAGCACCATCGAGTTTATGTTGACTGACATCAAGTAACAGTTGTTTCCATGTACCTGTAATAATCTGAACCGAAACATCTGGGTAAAGCTGATGAAATTTTGCCAGTAAATGCGGTAGACGAGTGGTTGCGGAAGATTCAATCGCCCCGATTTTTAACGGCCCAGAAGGCGGTGCATCGGGGTGAACACTTTGTTTTGCTTCATCGCAGAGTGCTAAAATTTTATGGCAATAGCCTAAAAAAATTTCCCCCGATGCGGTGAGTTGCAGGCGTTTCCCTTCACGATGAAATAGCTCGGTTCCAAGTTCCTGTTCGAGTTGTTTAATTCGCGTTGTGACATTTGATGGTACACAATGTAACTGTTGCGCTGCCTGCACCATACTGCCGCATTCAACAATGCTTTGAAACATTCTCAGTTGATGAATCTCCATCATCATTCACTCAAACAGAATTATTAGATCAATATAAGTTAATTTTTTTCATTGTTCTAGCCGATTATTCTGAAAGGGAATTGAATACGATGTAGAACCTGATGACCACAATATCTGCTGTTCAAGTACAGCCACAACCGACCAAACTTTATGTTTATATTGCAATGACTGTATTGTGCTGGGGCTACTCACCGATTGGCATACATAGCGCATTACATTCATATACACCACAGCATATTGCCTTGCTGCGCTTTTTAATTGCATCGGTTTTCTTGCTGCTTTTGGTCATGAAAAAAGGAATTCAGCCGCTAAAACGAAAAGATATTCCTGCACTTTGTGTGTTGGGTTTATTTTCCGTGACTTTACATCATTTGTTTTTAAATATAGGACAACAGCATGTTAGTGCGGTTGCATCGAGTATTTTAAGCCAGTCCATTCCGCTATTTACTTTGCTTCTTTCAGCTTTGTTTTTTAAGCAACGAATTTTAGCTCAACAATGGATGTGTATTTTATTGGGGCTTTGCGGTGCGGTTCTGGTGGTGAGTGGAGATCACGGTTTGGGGATGCCGAGTGCCTATAGCCTTTTGATTGTTCTGGCGGCTATTGCTTGGGCGATTTATTTTAATTTATATCAAAAATTTAACTTAAATTATGATGCTTTGAGCATGATGTGTTATGTCATTTGGTTCGGTAGCATTCCTTTATTGTTCTACAATGCCCATTTGTCTGATGACATTTTACATGCTACTTGGCAGGCGAATATGTCTGTCTTTTTGTTGGGGATTTTTCCAAGTGCTTTGGCGTATGTGCTGTGGGGCAATGTACTTAAAAATATGCCGTTAACGATTGCGTCAAATTTTTTATATTGTTCGCCGATGGTCGCGATGAGTCTGGCAGTTTTGTTTCTAAGTGAAAGACCATCATGGGTGGTTTTATTGGGTGGGATATTGATTATTGGCAGCATCGTGTTGATGAATTGGTTTTCGAGGCGTAGGATGTTTAAAGAAAATATAAATTGATGAATTGACGTCAATTTTGTTTTTGTGCAAGTTTAAAATCACGTGATGAATAAGAGATAAAAAATGATCGTTGTCACCTTAACTTATAAAAAACCATTAACCGAAGTCGATGCAGTGTTAAAAGATCATATTGCATTTTTAGACCAATATTATGTGCAAAAGAAATTTCTAGCTTCGGGACGTCGAGAAAACCGTGTAGGTGGGGTGATTTTAGTTTTAACGGATTCAGTTGAAGAAGCACAAGATATCATGAAAAATGATCCGTTTTTTCTTCATGATGTAGCTGATTATGATTTTATGTGGTTTGAGCCATCGAAAAGTTTAGAGGAGATTAAAGACTTTGTTTAATTTAAAAAATAAATAAAGGGATCTATAAAAGATCCCTTTATTTAATAATGAGCTAATTACCCCTGTAATACACTCACATCAGCCACAGCAGTAAACAAGTGACGCAACTGAGCCAATAAACGTAAACGGTTTGCCTTCAGGTCAGCATCATCTGCCATTACCATTACGCCATCAAAGAATGCATCAATCGGTGCGCGAAGTGCTGCAAGCTTAGATAGGGCAGCAGTGTAGTCTTTTGCTGCAAGTAATGGCTCAACAACTGGAGTCACTGCTTGAAGCTCAGCAAATAATGCTTTTTCAGCGTCTTCAACCAAGCTTGCTTCAACGATAGAACCTTCTGGTGCCGCTTCTTTCGCAAGAATGTTTGCAACACGTTTATTTGCAGCAGCAAGTGCAGCAGCTTCAGGTAGTGTGCGGAAGTGATTAACTGCATTCACACGCTTGTCAAAATCGAGTGGAGATTTTGGTGCAAGTGCTTGAACGGCTTGAAGTACGTCAACTGCAACGCCTTGGTCTTCATACTTGGCACGGTAACGACCTTCCAAGAATGCAACAGCATCAGCGCGAGTTTTGTCGTGATCTTTAACGATATCGCCATAACCTTGAAGTGCAAGATTTACTAACTCTTCAATGGTTACGTCTAATTCATTTTCAATGATTAAACGTAAGATACCAATTGCTGAACGGCGAAGCGCAAACGGGTCTTTAGAACCTGTAGGCGCTTGTCCAATACCGAAAATACCAACTAGGGTATCTAAACGGTCAGCAAGAGCAATCGTTGTACCAGTTTTTGTTTTTGGTAAAACATCACCCGCAAATTTTGGTAAATATTGCTCGCCTAAAGCTTCAGAAACTTCAGTGTTTTCACCTTCAATACGTGCGTAGTAAGTACCCGCAATACCTTGAAGTTCTGGGAACTCACCAACAAGCTCTGAAGTTAAGTCGCATTTAGCAAGTAATGCCGCTTTTTCAGCATCGGCTGGGTTTGCGCCAGTGATTGCAGATAATGCAACAGCAAGTTTTGCAATACGTGTTGATTTATCCCAAAGCGTACCGAGTTGTGCTTGGAATACCATGTTTGCTAGTTTTTCTTTACGAGATGCAAGCGGTTGCTTTTGGTCTTGTAAGAAGAAGAATTCGGCATCAGATAAACGAGGACGAACAACTTTTTCATTACCTTCAATAATTTGAATCGGATCTTTAGACTCAATGTTTGAAACAGTAATGAAGTAAGGCTGTAATTTACCTTCCGCATTGATCAAGCAGAAGTACTTCTGGTTGTCTTGCATGGTGGTAATCAGTGCTTCTTGAGGAACCGCAAGGAAGCGTTCTTCGAAGCTTGCACGGAGTGCAACAGGCCATTCCACGAGTGCAGTCACTTCGTCAAGTAAGCTACTTGGCACAATCGCAGTTGCATTTACTTCATCAGCCAACTTTTTCACTTGTTCTTGAATGGTTGCTTGACGTTTTTCAAAGTTCGCAACAACGTAAGCTTTTTCTAAAGCAGCTAAATAGTCATTTGCATGCGCTAAAGTCACAGCTTCAGGGGCATGGAAACGGTGACCATACGTCACATTACCGGCTTTGTGGTCTTGAATCGTTGCTTCAACCACTTGATCATCTTTAAGTAAAACAACCCATTTCACTGGACGTACAAATTCGGTACGGCTAGTGGCAGAACGCATACGTTTCGCAATTGGTAAGTTGTCTAGCGCAGTTTGCAAAATCTGTGGAAGTAAAGCGTCAAGACTTTGACCTTTTACATCTTTAAAATAGCAAACTTTTTCAACTTTACCTGCTTGGAAAGTAGAAAGCTGATCAACCGTAATGCCTTGACCACGCATAAAGCCTTCGAGTGCTTTAGTTGCTTTGCCTTCTGCATCGTAAGCTGCTTGAACAGCAGGGCCATCAAAGCGTTTTTGTGTGTCCGCTTGCGCAGCATCCACATCGACAATTTTAAGCGCTAAACGACGTGGAGCCGCATAAGCTTCAACTGATGCGAAGTTTAAGCCTGCATCTTTTAAACCTTTTACCGTTTCTGCTTTTAAAGCATCACGTAACGTTTTTAAGCTTTTTGGTGGAAGCTCTTCACAGCCAAGTTCGAATAAAACAGTATGTTTGCTCATTAGTTTTTCTCCGCCTTTGCTGCTTCACTTTCAGCTTGTGCTTTTAACTGTGCCAATACTTCATCACGTAAGTGTGGTTCTGCCATTGGGAAGCCAAGTTCTGCACGCGCTTGAACATAACTTTGTGCAATCGCACGCGCCAAAGTACGCACACGTAAAATGTAGCGTTGACGCTCAGTTACAGAAATTGCGCCACGTGCATCAAGCAAGTTAAAGGTATGAGATGCTTTAACCACTTGCTCATAAGCAGGAAGCGGAAGTTTTGCTTCAATTAAGCGGTTGGCTTCTGATTCGTAAAAATCGAATAATTCAAATAGTTTTTCAACTGGAGCGTATTCAAAGTTATAAGTTGATTGCTCAACTTCATTTTGATGGAATACATCACCATAAGTCACAGTACCAAATTGGCCTTTGGTCCAAACGAGGTCATAAACTGAGTCCACACCTTGAAGGTACATCGCAAGACGTTCTAAACCGTAAGTGATTTCGCCTGTTACTGGATAACATTCGATACCACCCACTTGTTGGAAGTAAGTGAACTGAGTGACTTCCATACCATTAAGCCAAACTTCCCAACCTAAGCCCCATGCGCCAAGCGTTGGAGATTCCCAGTTGTCTTCTACGAAACGAATGTCGTGAGTAAGCGTATCAATCCCGATTGCTTTTAAAGAGTCGAGATAAAGCTGTTGAATGTTGTCTGGGTTTGGCTTCAATACCACTTGGAACTGGTAATAATGTTGCAAACGGTTTGGGTTTTCACCATAGCGGCCATCTTTAGGACGACGTGACGGTTGAACGTATGCCGCATTCCATTTTTCAGGCCCTAGAGCACGTAAGAAAGTTGCAGTGTGGAATGTCCCTGCGCCCATTTCCATATCATAAGGTTGCAGTACAACACAGCCTTGTTCGGCCCAGTAGTTTTGTAGGGCAAGAATTAAGCCCTGAAAAGTATCAATATGCGAGATGGCGCGACTCATGTAGCATCCACGAAATTATGAGAAAAATTGTCCATAAGTATAAGGATTTTACAGGGGAGTGGCAAAGGTTTAAGTTGGAGATTTCTTGAGGATGGGAGGTGATTGGTCTGGAGCTTGAGAATAAAAAGACTCGGCTTATTTTAAGATAATCCTCAATTTGTTATGAAATATCTGATTCTAAATTTGGAGATCTCAATTAAAATAAAAGTATTGGATTATATAAGATATAAAATAAATATATCTTTAAGATTTAATTTTTATAATGATTCTGTCTAAAAACAAATGGATGTGAGGAAGATGTATTTAAAACTGGCACAATTTAAACCTCATTTTAAACTTTTACCCATAAAAGAAAGAGGGCTATGTGCCTTAGGAGCATTACTTGGTTTAGCAATTTCCTCATGGATGAGTTGGTGGTTGCTTGGTGGATTAAATGCATGGTATATCGCACCCATGGGGGCATCTTCGGTATTACTATTTGCCGTTCCCTCTAGTCCGTTAGCCCAACCGTGGAATGTGGTTGTGGGCAATGCGTTGGCTGCCTTGATTGGTGTTCTTTGTGCTAAATATATTCCAGATACGACCATTGCATTAAGCTTGGCGGCAGCCTGTGCTATTTTTGTGATGATGAGTACAGATTCCTTACATCCACCGGGTGGTGCGGTAGCCATGACGGCTGTTCTGGGGGGAGATGCAATTCATCATTTAGGATTTAAATTTATTTTTTATCCTGTTTTTTTAAACTCAGTTTTGCTGTTAATGATGGCGATTGTGTTTAACCGACTTATGGGTCGCCAATATCCACAAAAACTGCATCTCAATGTGCGTTCAACAGACCCAACACCGACTCAAAAAGTCACCATTCAACCGCAAGATATTCAGGATGTTTTAGATCATCAGACTGAATTGCTAGACATTAGCCAATATCAATTGGAAAAAATCATTTTGGAAGCACAACAACATGCGCAGCAACGCGAACCGCATGATTATGTTTGTCGTGACATTATGAGTAAGGACGTGATTACCTTACATGAAAATGATGAAATTGAAGAAGCTTTACTTAAATTTAAAGAAATGAATTTAATGAGTCTGCCTGTAGTCAATGAAGAATCTCATTTGGTTGGAACACTGGCACTTTATGAAGTCGTGGAATGGTTTAAGCGAATTGCTGAGCCGCGTGCGCCGTGGGAGCATCTGGTTAAACAAATTATGAATCGTAAAGTGGTAACGGTACAAGCAACGCAACCGATTGAAGATTTGACACCTTATTTTGTGGAAAAATCGTTTAATTACATCCCTATTGTTGAGCAACAAAAATTAGTCGGCATCATTAGTCGTGCAGATATGATTGCTGCTTTACAGCAACAAGTGCATATTTTAAGAAATTAGGGCTATATAAATAAATTAAAAGACCAGACATCGTGATCATAAATCCTATGATCACGAATGTATGAAAACAAATTAGAGTGGTTTTTCTTCGTGAACTGTTTTGATGTTTTGTGAAGTATAACTTTGTTGTTGAGGGTGATGGAGCTGAGCTTGGTTTTTAGGCATCACCATCCATAAAATTAAATAAACTAAAATGCCAGGAAAGGCTGCACTCATTACTGAAACAAAAACGAAAATAATGCGCAAAAGATTGGCATTCCACCCAAAACGTTCGGCAATACCTCCCATCACACCTGCAATCATATGTTGGCGAGTAGAACGATATAAACCAGATTGGGACATATAGATCTCCTAAAAAATGTAAGTATTTAAGACGATACAAGATCTGATTAATAATTTGGGGGAAAGAACGCTGACTTTAAAGACCAAAGCATCAGAAAAACGTTAAATTATGTAAAGGGTCGGATTTCTAATTTAAAGAATAGATCTGTTCACAATGTAGCAAATTTGAAAGAGAAAATAGTAGGCAAAAAAAATCCTCTCAAAAAGAGAGGATTTTTTAGAATCTTGGTGGGTCGTCCGCGATTCGAACGCGGGACCAACGGATTAAAAGTCCGCTGCTCTACCAGCTGAGCTAACGACCCATCGGGATCAAATCAATATATGGTGGGTCGTCCGCGATTCGAACGCGGGACCAACGGATTAAAAGTCCGCTGCTCTACCAGCTGAGCTAACGACCCATATCGTCTTGATGGTGCGTATTGTAGCAAGATATTGAATAATGACAAGAGAAAATTTAAAAACAATGCATTAACTGTATATAAAAAATGCAAAATTTGGCTTTTAGCCTAAAAAAAATGCAAAAACTCTGGTTTTTTAGACAAAATAATGAGGTTTCGTGGTTAAACCGAGAAGAATCTGGATAGGCAATTAAGTAAGATTGAATAAAATATGACGCTAATTAAAAAGTTAAATGTTATGAGAACTTAGGTTGTTTTGAGTTAGAAAGTCGAAGTCATGATTCATTTAGAGAGGGAAGAGTTGCTGGATAGCAAAAGCATATTCACGGTTGTAGATGGCGTCAGCTTTTGGTGTAGTTCTAAATTGGGCGCAATAAAAAACCGCTTAAGCACGGGGCTAAAGCGGTTTTTTTCACCTATTGATTACTCAGTCGGTGTAGTGACTGCTTTTTTAGGTGGACGACCACGTGGACGACGCGGGCGAATCGATTTTTCTGCACTGGCTTTTACTTTCGACGCTTTTGTTTTTGCTGGTTCAATCTCTGAATCAACCGTTTCGGCTTCATCTTCATTTGATTCAACATCAATCGTCGTTTCTACAACCGCTTCTACAATCGGCTCAGGTGTTTCAACAGCTTGTTCTGAAACAAGTTGTGTTTCCTCAACAGCAGGTTGCTCTGAAGAGGCTGTTTCAATCGCCAATTCAGCTTGAGTCGGTTGAGCCTGTTCAGCCGTTACCTCAACAACTTGCACAGGTGCTTCTGCTTCAATCACTTCTGTTGTTGATGTGACTTCTGCAACAGCTTCCTGAGGTTGGATACGTTGCTCAGCCTCTTCTTTAAGGTGCTGTGCTTTCGCCTGCTCTTGTGCTTGTTCAGCCGCAAGTTTTGCTAGACGACGACGTTCACGAGGGTCGTTGGCAACACGTACTTTCGGTTCTTGCGGTGGTGTCAACGGTAGTACTGGAGCAGGTTCTGCTTCAACAGTATCTTTGGTTGGCACAACTGCATCCCGTGTTACAGGTGCTTTTTCCGCTTCTGATTGACCAGTTTGGGTCGTTGTCATTTCATCTGCGTATTGTTCAGTAAATTTGACCAATGCACGATTAAATGTTTGTACTAAACCAAATTGCTCAACCAGTACGGAGCAGTCTTCGCCATACACATGACGAATTAAGCTGCCTATTGTATATGATGCCAAAGCAGGAATCTGACTTGGGCGGATTTGAGCAGTATTAGTACGCTGTGCCGCATGCTTTTGCTGACGACGACGCATACGAGGATCATTTGCTGCACGTTTTGGTGCAGATTTTTCCTGAGCATGAGCAACTTCAGTTTTGGCTGCCGTTTCAGCTTTTTTAGGTGTGTCTTCTGCAACTTTTTCAACGACAGGCGCTACAACAACACTTTCATCAGCAGTTACAGTTTCAGTTACGCGTTGTTCAACACGTTGTGATGGTGTAATTGCAACAATTTCACGTGTTGCACGGTCTGCATTCACAACCAAAGCTGTTGCCATTTCGGTGTTGCGTGGCGCATCAACCAATTCAACCTTAACCGCTGGGGCTTGAGCTACTGGCGCATGGACAGGTGCTTGAGGTTGTGTTGGTGTTACCGCTGTTTCTTCATTGTTATTTTGAAGTACAGTTGCATCACGATGGCGGTTTGGTCGTTGAGGACGTTGTTGGTTACGGTCACGACGTGGAACAGCAGTTGTTTCTTCCTGAACATGTGCTTGTTCAGTATGGTGCGGTTCTTGCTGCTGACGTTTTTGTTGACGTTTTAACTCGCGCATTTCCTGACGTGATAACTGCACAACTTCTTCGTGTACCTGATGGTTCTGTTCAGGTTGAACTTCACGAGCTTCTTTAGGTTGTTGCTGCTTGTTATTACGCTTTTTATTTTGGCGGTGAGTTTTATCTTCTTTCTCTTCACGTTTGTCTTGTTTTACTGCAACAGATGAAGGTGAAAGATACGCATTATTAGCGTTATTGTTTTGGGTAGGCGCTGCTTCAACCACTTGCGTTTGAGCAACAGCAGGGGTTCGGACTTGACCAAATTGTCCACGGCTGACTGCACCATTGTTTACCATTTGTTCAATAGCAGCCGCGGCATTGTTTGCGCTACGTGATTGATCAATGGTATGTGCTTGTTTTTGAACGAACAGGTTCTCAAGCCATGCACATGGGCTTGTTGAAGCCATCGGCTTAGCGACAGCTGCTGGTGCAGTTGTCTGAACTACTTTTTCTGCAACAGCTGCTTTTTTATTGCGGTTGTCTGTTGCAGCAGGTTGAGCAGGCGTTTCCTGATCTTCAAGGTGCCACTCAGAAGATTCATAACCCAATTCTTTTTCGCTTGAACGAGTTGCTTCTGTACGTTCGTAGCTTGTTGGGGCAAATCCTTCAGGGTTGTATTGAATTTCGTAATGTGGTGTTTCTAAATGTGGATGAGGCAGTACTGTGATGCGAACATTTGATGTTTGTTCAAGATACACAAGGCTATGACGCTTTTCATTCAACAAGAATGCTGCAATTTCAACAGGTACTTCAACTTGCACTTCACCGTGACGTTCACGTAATGCAATTTCTTCAACCTTACGCATAATCGACAATGACAATGAACGTAAGTCACGTACCATGCCTGTGCCATGACAGCGTGGGCAAACATAACCCGTTGCTTCTTCAAGAGACGGACGTAAACGCTGACGGCTCATTTCCATTAGGCCAAAACGAGACAATTGGCCGAATTGAATACGGGCACGGTCACTCTGAGTGGCTTCACGAAGTTTGGCTTCAACCATGCGCTGGTTGCGTTCTTTGGTCATATCAATGAAGTCGATAACAACCAGACCGCCAATATCACGTAAACGTAATTGGCGTGCAATTTCTTCTGCTGCTTCAAGGTTGGTGTTGAGTGCTGTTTCTTCAACATCGTGACCACGAGTTGATTTTGCAGAGTTGATATCGATAGACACCAATGCTTCGGTTTGGTCAATCACGATTGAACCGCCAGATGGAAGTTTTACTTCACGCTCATAAGCAGTTTGGATTTGACTTTCGATACCGAAATGCGCAAATAAAGGCTCGTTTAAGGTATAGGTTTTGAGCTTGTCGATTTGATTTGGCATAACTGCTTTAACGAAATTATATGCTTCGTTAAACGCCTGTTCGCTATCAATTAAAATTTCAGCCACATCATCACGTAAATAATCACGGATAGCACGTGTTACAACACCTGCTTCTTGATGCACGAGCATTGGTGATGGACCAGAGCTGGCTGTATTTTGAATTTGTGCCCAAAGGTCAAGCAAGTGTTGCAAGTCAAGTTGAAGTTCTTCTTGGCTGCGTCCGATGCCTGCGGTACGAACAATCACGCTCATGCCACGTGGGATATTTAAAGACGCCAACATTTCTTTGAGTTCTTCACGTACTGAACCTGAAATCTGACGGCTAATACCACCCCCTTTCGGGTTGTTTGGCATAAGAACTAAATAACGGCCTGCGAGTGAGATATACGTTGAAAGCGCCGCGCCTTTATTGCCACGTTCTTCTTTTTCAACCTGAACAAGCAGTTCTGTACCTTCGCTAATCAGTTCACGGATATTGGTTGTATCGCGGGGATCTGCATTGAAATAGCTACGCGCGATTTCACGCATAGATAAAAAGCCTTGGCGTTGTGCGCCGTACTCAACAAAAACGGCTTCTAAGGAAGGCTCTACGCGAGTGACATGACCTTTATAGATATTGGATTTTTTTTGTTCACGAGTGCGGTTTTCAAGGTCAAAGTCGTAAAGGCGATGACCAGTGATAAGTGCAACACGAACTTCTTCAGCATGTGTCGCATTAATCAACATACGTTTCATGGGTGTAATACCTAATCGTTGAAGCACAACGACAAGTCTATTATTACGCTGCAAATTTCAAGTAAGACAGGAACAATGCAATATGCGTTTTGCGGCATATTTTATCTACTTTCCAGCGTAAACGCTGGTTCTTGGATACTTGATCAAACTTGCAAAAACGCTTTAATCCTTACCCGACAAACGTCACCTGAGGGTCTAGGGGAGAGAGCAGTGTATTGGTTTATGAGTCCTGTGCAGCAGTCCTTTGAAAAAAGTCCGATACGGAATGTTCATCGTATCGATGCCTAAATGCTACAGTTCCAATACATCTTTGTGCTTCTGCCCGAAGGGGGTCATCAGGAAAGACTTGTTCGATGTGTTTCAGTTTACATTTAATAGCCAGCCTAAACTGGCAACATCTTTTTGGGGTAAGCTGTTTTGTATGCAAAAGTGCAAATTTACACAACAGCTTACAAATTTGCCGATATAATAAGCCTTCGGCGTCGGCATATTCTTTTGGGACCTTTCCGAGCTTGCGGTGAGGAATTGTCATTTGTACCATTCATGATTTTGAATTGGCTGATAATTTGCTCACTTACGGTGGTATCCGTGCGCTGACTATATCAAACCTTATGGCATCTGCCTATGGGCTAAACAGAAGTTTATTGTGAAAAAACAGGACTAAATGATTAAAATTTGTCCAAATCATTCAAATTTAAGGTTTAACAAGTTGTATGAATAGCAACCAGCAATGGCAAAGTGTCACATGGTTTGATGTAGATGAACATCAGGCAGGACAACGAATAGATAATTTTCTGTTTAGTCGGTTAAAAGGTGTGCCGAAAAGTCGGATTTATCGTTTGATTCGAGAGGGGCAAGTTCGTGTAAATAAAAAACGGATTAAAGCTGAAACACGTCTGGATATTGGTGATCAGGTTCGTGTTGCGCCTATTCGTTACGAACAAAAAGATGAAAGTGCTATACCTGTTAGCGATAAAGTTGCTCAAGGCCTGCTGAGCCGCGTTGTCTATGAAGATGAAGGTTTATTGGTGGTGAATAAACCTTCAGGCATTGCGGTGCATGGTGGTAGTGGCGTTGCTTATGGTCTGATTGAGGCTTTACGCATTGCAACGGGCAAAAAATATTTAGAGTTGATCCATCGAATTGACCGAGATACCTCGGGTTTGGTGATGATCAGCAAAAAGCGCAGTACCTTAAAACATCTGCAAGATTTATTGCGTGAGCACAAAATTCGTAAAACCTATGCAGCCATTGTAAAAGGTCAGGTGAGTTTAGATCAGCAATTGATTGATGCGCCTTTATTACGCTACGAATTGTCCAATGGCGAGCGTCGTGTGCGTGTGTCAAAAGAAGGTAAGCCGAGTCAAACCGAATGGAAAGTTGCGAAGCGCTTTAAACTGGCAACTTTGGTTTATGCTTCGCCATTGTCTGGACGTACCCATCAGATCCGTGTGCATGGGCAAAGTATTGGTCATCCTTTATTAGGAGATGACAAATACGGACACAATACCCCGTATGCAGGGCCAGAAGCTCGTCGTTTGTGTTTACATGCTATGCGTTTAGATATTCCTGGATATGCACCGATTGAAGCGGCACTTCCTGAAGATATGCAACAGTTGTTAGTCGAGCTTGGTAAATGATGCCAGATCAGCCAAAACTAGTTATTTTTGATTGGGATGGCACATTATTTGACTCTGTTGGGCAAATTGTAGAAAGCCTGTTATATGCAGCACAGCAATTTGATCAGCCATTAACTGATGATGCAGCCAAAAGCATCATTGGTTTAGGTTTACCAGAAGTCATGCAGATCTTGTTTCCGAAAGTGCCTGAATTACATCCGTCTATTTTAGAGCATTATGCCAGCCATTATGTCGAGAACTCTCAACAAGACCAGTGGTTTCATGGTGTTGCTGAAATGCTGGATGATTTAAAACAGCGTGGTTTTAAACTGGCCGTTGCAACAGGAAAAAGCCGTCGTGGTTTAGACCGTGTTTTGGCGAAAACCAATAGTCAAAACCTATTTGATATTACCCGCGCTGCGAGTGAAACAAAATCGAAGCCGCATCCACAAATGTTGCAGGAAATTTTATCCTTTACAGGTGTCGCACCTGAGCAGGCGATCATGGTTGGAGATACCAGCTATGACTTAGAAATGGCAAAAAACATTGCCATGCCGCGTGTGGGGGTCAGTTATGGTGTACATTCGGTTGATGTGTTGCAGCAATATCAGCCCTTGATGATTGCAGAAAATGTTCCTGTTTTGCATGATTATTTAACAGCTTTCGCCTAGGATTGATTGATCTTTTGAGAGATCTGTCTGTTAAATATTTTATGGCAGGCCATGGATTGTGATGCACCAAAAATATCGGTAAATTTTGAATATTTGGGGCGATGTTTTTAAAGCCCTAAGGTATTCATCACGTTGAAGTGGTTTCATTGAAGATGAAGGAAGCAAGATTTCTTCATCTTGCATAATAACAATAGGGAAATCATGAGCCGTTCCATCCGTTTGCTAAATCTTTTGCAGCTTTTAAGAGAATATCGCCATCCTGTAACGGGACAAGCTTTGGCTGAACGCCTACAGATTAGTGTGCGTAGCGTTTATCGGGATATTGAAACCCTCAGAGGGCAAGGCGTACACATAGAAGCCGCAGCGGGGTTGGGTTTTCAACTTAAAGAAGACTTTTTACTGCCTCCCATGACTTTGGATGAAACAGAAATTGAGGCTATTTTTCTGGCTTTACACTGGTTAAAGAGTGTGCCTGATCTGTCGTTACAATCGGCATCCAATGCGGTATTAGCCAAATTAGATGCAGTATTGCCCAAACATCGACAACATTTTATGGAACAAACCACGTTAAGGGCATTTAATGTCTGGTTGCCTGTCGATATGCAAATCTTAGAACAAATCCGTATCGCAATTCGGCAACAGGTTAAAATTGCTGTGTCTTATATCGATGGACAAGGGAAAAAGAGTGTCAGAACTGTATGGCCGTTTGCCATGGGATATTTTAATGACAAGATTGTGTTGGCAGCATGGTGTGAGTTAAGACAAGATTTTCGACATTTTAGAATAGATCGTATTCAGCAGTTAAGTTTAAGTCAGGAATTATATCCATCTTTTAAGCAACAACTCTTTCAACAATGGTGGGAAAAAGAATCACAGACTACTGACAAAAACTGACAATCACCTCATCTACAGTAGAGATATAACATCAACTAGGAAACATAAAAATGAGTCTTAAACTATATACAAATCAAAAATCGCGCGGTGTCGTTGTAGAGTGGTTGTTATTAGAACTCGGGGTTGAATATGAACGTATTGAGCTTGCGTATCATACCGACATGAAAACACCTGAATATTTAACACTAAACCCGTTTGGTAAAGTCCCAACGCTTGTGGATGACGGTGTCGTGATCTATGAGTTAGGTGCGATTTGTGCTTATTTAACCGATAAATTTGCAGATAAAGGATTTGCACCTGCACTGAATGATCCACAACGTGGGGTCTATTATCGTTGGTTGTTTTTTATGTCAGGGCCTTGGGAAGCATTATCAGTCGATCAAATGCGTGGAATCAACATTCAGCCAGACCAAAAAATGTTTGTTGGTTATGGTGATCATCAGGACGCACATCGTGCGCTGATTCAGGGAATAGAAGCGGCAAACCCTTATTTATGTGGTGAGCAATTTACAACAGCCGATATTTTGGTTGCGGCAATACTTCTTTGGCAATTAAAAATTGGTACTTTGCAGTCTGATCCAGTCATAGCAAATTATTTAGCACATATACAGCAGAGACCAACCTATCAAAAGGTGACTCAGCTTTTTGGTGATGAATAAAAAATAGTGTCATTCAGGAAAAACGCCGTCATTTTTCATGCTGACGTCAATGTTTTTTCCTGAAGTAGACGAAGGATAACAATGGGTTAAATGTTGATTTAACCCATTGTTTTATTGAATGTGCAAGTCAAATTGCTGTGCCAAAACCGACAGGAATTTTTCAACAGCAGTATTGTTGTTGTATTTACGATAACTCACATAAAGGTCGAGTGTTGGCAGGTCGCATTCGAGCTGACGCACGGCAATATGGTCAAGTTTAATAAAGGGATCAAGGTATTGTGGCAAAATAGCGCAACCTTCACCTTCCTCAATGGCGGTAATGGTTTTGACTAGATTTTCCGTTTTTTTATGGATGTTGAGCGTGAGGTTATGCGCTTGCAAAAATTGTGAAATCGTATGATTCATAATCGCAAAAGAAGGCGCATTGAGCATAATAAAATCTTGATGTTGAAGCTGCTCTAACGGTATCCGTTGCAATGCTGCAAGTGGGTGATTGTGTGCCAACATGATGGCCAGAGAGTCTTGAAGCACAACATGGCTGGTCAGTTCGTCATCATCATTTAAATTTTCACGTGAAAAGATAATGTCAAAGTCACCGCGTTTTAAGGCTTTATGTTGTTCCTGCTCGTGAAGTTGCTCTAGTTCAACATGAATATCGGGTGTCTGAATGCGTAGTTTTGGTAAAACTTTAGGGAAAACACGGACTTCGGCTGTTGTAATAAAGCCAATGCGAAGTGCTTGTTGCTTTTTGAAATGCACTTGACGTGCAAGTTGAACGGCCTTTTCTGCCTGCATGAGGGTCAGGCGAGCTTGTTCCAAAAAGACGGCGCCTTCTTCGGTGAGTTCAACTTTGCGTTTGGTTCTGTTTAGAAGTTTAACCCCAATCTCTTCTTCTAAGTCTTTGATTTGTTGACTTAATGAAGGTTGTGCTGTGTAAAGTTTAAGTGCAGCTTTGCTAAAATTTAGCTCTTCTGCAACGGTTATAAAATATCGTAGGTGGCGTAGTTCCATTAAACCGATCCAACAAAAGCTTATCTTTATAAAATATCAGTATGACTTAAACTATGCACTAACATGGCGCAAAAAGCCACATAAAGTTGAAAAGAAACACAATTTAAAAAAAATTACTTAATCAAGGATGCTTTTCTGCTTTTTTTTCGTCATATTGGCAGGGCGTATTGATTGGGTGTACAGCATGGCATGATTGTTGCGGAAGTTTTCATCATGACATTGTTTGGTCACGTAACTGTAAGAACCTTGACATAAAACCGACGATATTATTTTTGTATATGGATCAGAATAAAACAACATTACATTATGAGTTACCCACAAAAAATTGTTGGGCTCATGTTCTTGCTCAACCGAAGTCTAATTTTGTGTATTCACCACAATTTAGTGAGGGGCGCTTCCATAATACGTCATCCAGAAAACCACAAGGTTCTACATGGAATTTGTTGAAATGGGTATTGAAACGTCGAAGCTCTACTTGGCAAATTGACCGTAAACAAACCTTTGAACGTTATCTGGCTGTGGCGCATGAGATTCCACAAAATCGCCCCAGTGCTGACTTAAATGACTGGAAAATCTGGTTTATTGGTCATGCAACCGTATTAATTCAAATAGGGCCATTTAATTTTTTAACAGATCCTGTCTGGGCGGAGTATGCAGGCCCGAAACAGGGAACAGGGCCTCAGCGTGTTTGTCCTGCGGGTATTGCCTTGGAACAACTTCCTCAGATCCATGCAGTTTTATTGAGTCATAACCATTATGACCATATGGATATAGCGAGTCTGAAATGGCTGCATAAACAATTTGGGATGCCTATTTATACAGGATTAGGCAATGCGGCTTATTTACCCAAAGCATGGAAAACGATTGAACTTGACTGGTGGCAATCAGCGGAATTGCATGGTTTTGAGATCATTTATACGCCTGCCCAGCATGGTTCAGGTCGAGGGTTAAGAGATCAAAATATTGCATTGTGGGGAAGCTTTTGTTTGCGACAAGGGGCGCAATATGGCTTTTTTGCAGGGGATACGGGTTATTCCAGTCATTTTAAAGATATTCATGCGCGGTTTGGTGCACCCCGATTTGCATTGTTGCCGATTGGGGCGTATGAGCCACGTAATTTAATGAAATATCTGCATATGAATCCTCAAGAAGCGTTTCGGGCACATATGGATTTGCATGCACAGCGTTCCATTGCCATTCATTATCGGACATTTCAGTTGACCGATGAGGGGCGAGAAGAGCCTGAGCAGGCTTTGGATGAGGCAATGAAGCATTCTTCTAAGTTAATGAATCCATTTTATTGTATTCGTGAAGGGCATAAATTGACGGTTTAAAATGAAAATGGGCCGCTCAAACGAGCAGCCCATTTTGAATGACTTGGTTTTATGATTGAAGATCGAAACGATCAAGCTCGGTGACTTTTGCCCAGACAGCGACAAAGTCTTTAACAAATTTTTCTTGCGCATCGGCACTGGCATAAACTTCTGCAAGTGAGCGTAAGATAGAGTTAGAACCAAAAATCAGGTCGACACGTGTTGCAGTCCATTTGAGTACGCCAGTATCTCGGCTATAGCCTTCAAATAAAGTACGTTCAGGGCTGGCGGCTTTCCACTGTGTACCCATATCCAGTAAGTTTACAAAGAAGTCATTACTAAGTACGCCTTTGCGCAGGGTAAAGACGCCATGTTGTGTATGCTCGTAATTAATATCAAGCACACGTAAACCACCAATTAACACCGTTAATTCAGGTGCAGTGAGGGTAAGCAATTGCGCACGGTCAATGAGCAAGGCTTCTGCTGGCACTGGATACGTTGCTTTTTCATAGTTACGGAAACCATCTGCAATCGGTTCGAGTGCTGCAAAGGATTCAACATCGGTTTGTTCCTGTGTTGCATCTGTGCGTCCAGCATGGAAAGGGACTTCAACGTCGAATCCGGCTGCTTTTGCGGCTTGTTCAACAGCCGCGTTGCCCGCAAGGATAATTAAATCTGCCAATGAAATTTGTTTATCGGTTGCCTGAGCATTAAATTGCTGTTGAATTTGCTCAAGCTTGCTGAGGACTTTATTGAGCTGTTCAGGTTGATTGACAGCCCAGTCTTTTTGCGGAGCCAGACGGATACGTGCGCCATTTGCACCTCCACGTTTGTCTGAACCACGGAAGGTCGAAGCCGATGCCCAAGCCGTTGCAACCAGTTCAGAAATAGATAAATCTGCATTCAAAACCTGTTGTTTGAGCTGGGCAATATCTTGTGTTTCAACCAACGGATGGGTAACAGCTGGAATTGGGTCTTGCCAAATGAGTTCTTCAGCAGGAACCTCTGCACCAAGATAGCGAGAGCGTGGCCCCATATCACGATGGGTCAATTTAAACCATGCACGTGAAAAGACTTCGGCAAATTCATCTGGGTTTTCATAGAAACGACGTGCAATTTTTTCATATACAGGGTCGAAACGTAATGCTAAATCTGTGGTGAGCATGGCAGGTGCATGACGTTTGGATGGGTCATGTGCATCAGGCACTGAGCCTTCTCCTGCACCATGTTTTGGTTTCCATTGGTGTGCGCCTGCGGGGCTTTTGGTTAACTCCCATTCATATCCAAACAGATTCCAAAAGAAGTTATTGCTCCACTTGGTCGGAGTTGATGTCCAAGTCACTTCTAAGCCACTGGTAATGGTATCTCCCGCGTTGCCGCTGCCATAACGGTTTGCCCAACCTAAGCCTTGTTGTTCAAGTGCTGCGGCCTCAGGTTCTGCACCGACATGTTCGGCAGGGGCTGCACCATGTGTTTTACCAAAAGTATGACCGCCAGCAATCAGCGCAACGGTTTCTTCGTCATCCATTGCCATACGGGCAAAAGTTTCACGAATATCTTTTGCAGCAGCAATTGGGTCAGGCACGCCTTCTGGCCCTTCAGGGTTGACATAAATCAGTCCCATGTGGGTTGCCGCTAATGGGTTTTCTAGGTTACGATCTCCTGAGATACGTTTGTCGCTGCCTAACCATGTGGTTTCAGAACCCCAATAAACATCCTGATCTGGTTCCCAGACATCTTCACGTCCGCCTGCGAAACCAAAGGTTTTAAAGCCCATAGATTCAAGGGCAACATTACCCGCCAAAATCATTAAGTCAGCCCATGAAATGTTGCGACCATATTTTTGTTTCACTGGCCATAACAAACGGCGGGCTTTGTCTAGACTTACGTTATCAGGCCAGCTATTGAGGGGTGCAAAGCGTTGCTGCCCACGACCTGCACCGCCACGACCATCGCCAATGCGGTACGTTCCTGCGCTGTGCCATGCCATACGAATAAACAATGGCCCATAGTGACCAAAGTCGGCAGGCCACCAGTCTTGCGAGTCGGTCATTAAGTGGTGTAAATCTTGTTTGATGGCATTTAGATCTAGGCTGTTAAAGGCTGCTTTATAGTCAAAATCTGCATCCATAGGTGTTGTTTTTGAAGAGTGTTGGCTGAGTAAATCCACTCTTAAGCGGTTTGGCCACCAATTTTGGTTCGTTGTGCCTTCACCTGCTGTGTGTTCAACTTTTTTCCCTGAAAAGGGGCATTTTGCTTGATCTGTCATGGTGTTGTTCTCCTAATAGCTTGTATTTATATCTGAATAATTCACTGGCGATAGCATGAGTAGAATGGATGCTGCAATCATGAAACTTCCCCCTGTAGTACGATATGGTGATGATCAAACGATCTATATTTCGTACTTTCAGAGCATAGAATTTGCTCTATTATTAGTCAAATTGATTAATTCATTATTTTGAATTGTTTTTTTCAATTGTAATTTTTTTAAACTCCCTCATTCATGTTTCACATGAAACTGTATAGCATAACTGCACTGAAAAACACGTATTCGTCAGTGGCATTTTTCAGTATAGTTATGTAGTAGTGCAACATGTGCATGTTGAAGTGATCTTCAAATTTGAACGTGTTGAATGTGTGAATGAATAATTCATCTGAGGTGTTTGATGAAAAAGAATAAACAACAGCGCGAAATGCCTGTAATTAATAACTTGGTCGCAAAACATATGTACGATTTTCAACGCAGCCATGTTTTTGTAGATCGGAAAAAGGCTGAAAAGCGTGGTGCAACCAAGCACAAAAAAGAGCGATATTCTTGCGAAGATCGCTCTTTTTTTATGGGGATGTTGTGGGTGTAAAAACCTTAAGCAGTGACAATACGATTACTTTTCACCATATCGCCTAAACCATGATTTTTAAAATAATATTCTAACCAGCTTTTGACCAGTAACGGGTTATTTAACTTCACCACATGTTCTAATAAGGCCTGAGCATCGCTCATTGGGGTTAGACAAATTGCTTTACGCACCCGCAAAATATTACTCGAACTCATCGATAGGGTATTAAAACCCATTGCCATCAGTAAAATTGCAGACAGTGGATCGCCTGCCATTTCACCACAAATACTGATTGGTCGTTCATTGCGATGACAGTCTTTGACCAGTGTTTGTAACGCACGTAACACAGATGGATGAAAATGCGAATAAACACTTGAAACCCGAGGGTTATTTCGGTCAACTGCGAGCAAATATTGAATAAGATCGTTTGAACCAACCGAGAAGAAATCAACCAACGGTGCAAATTCATCAATTTGCAACAGTACACTTGGGACTTCAACCATAATCCCGATTTTAGGTTTGTTGATTTTGACCTGTTCTTCTTCTTGCACTGCAACCCAGTCACGTTCAAGCAGGTAAAGTACTTCTTCAACTTCACTGACACTGGTCACCATTGGCAACAAAATGTGTAAGTTGTTTAAACCAATGCTAGCTTTAAGCATAGCACGAATTTGAGAAGAGAAAATTTCAGGGTGATCTAGCGTAAAACGCAAACCTCGCCAGCCCAAAGCAGAGTTTTCTTCTTCGATGCTAAAATAAGGCAAGTCTTTATCTGCACCAATATCGAGTGTACGCATGGTAACAGGCTTGTTGGCAAAGTGGCTGAGCTGTTGACGATAAATGGCACGTTGTTCTTCTTCACCTGGGAAACGGTCACGCAGCATAAACGGAATTTCACTCCGATATAGCCCGACACCTTTTGCACCACGTTGTACACCACGCACCACGTCAATCATTAGACCCGTATTGACAAACAGTTTTACGGTTACGCCATCAGGAGTGATGGAATCCTTGGTTTCATACTGTTTCAGGTCTTTTGCGATTTGCTCTTCTTCTTTTTGGATTTCCTTGTAGCGTTGGCGCAGGCGACGAGGGGGATGAATCATGACACGCCCTTGATAGGCATCGATAATCATGTCCACATCATCTAGTGTATTGATCGGTAGCTCCGTTACACCAACGACTGTCGGTATACCTAAAGCACGTGCCACAATCACCATGTGAGAATTGGCTGCACCTTCGGTGGTGACAATCGCTGCAATTTTGTCGACAGGAAGTTCGACCAATGCCGCAGTACTGATTTCTTCACCAATCAGAATACTGTCCGAGCTAAGTTCGCGGTGTCCCGAGTCTGCTTCTTGTAGTGAAGCTAAAATGCGCCGTCCTAGATCTTTTAGGTCAGAAACACGTTCACGTAAATAGTCATCTTCCATTTGTGCGAACAAGGCGATGTGTTTATCTAAAACACGACGGACAGCCCCTTGTGCCCAGTGACCTTCTCGAATGATCTCTTTGATTTCAGCGGGTAGTGCATTTTCATCAAGCATTCGCAGGAAAACACTAAATAATGCACGTTCCTCAGACATCAGCGAGTCTTGCATTTTTTCATCTAAAGACTGAATTTCTTCTCGCACACTTTTGATGGCGTGATCGAGTAGTTCAAGTTCTTCGCTAATATCGTCCGCGTCACGGTCAGGAACGGCATTTAAGTCAGCAGGAGGATATAAAACCACAGCACGTCCGAGCGCAATGCCGCCAGAACCTGCAACCCCTTGATAGGTTTTATAGTTAGATAAACTGTTAGGTTTACGAAACACTTCGATATTGCCAACCGCATGTGCATGGGCAATCACGCCTGAAAGTTGGGCGCATAACGTGACTAAAAATGATTCGGCAGCTTCGCTAAAGTCCTGAGGTTCACGTTTTTGAACCACCAGAACGCCCATTACTTTGCGTCGGTACATGACAGGTACGCCAAGGAAAGAGTTGTAAACTTCCTCGCCTGTTTCGGGGAAATAGGCATAGCGTTCATGCTGTGCGGCATTGTCAAGGTTAACAATTTCTTCACGTTGACCGACTAAACCGACCAACCCTTCACCAATTTGCAGGGATACCGTGCCGACAGACTCAGGGTTTAGCCCTTTGGTTGCCATTAAGATATAGCGTTGGTTACGTTCATCTAGTAAATAAATCGAACATACATCTACATCCATCGCCTCAGAAACCTGATTGACCATGATGTCTAAAGATTCATGCAGACTCACAGACGCATTGATTTCCTGAACAATCCGTCTGAGGGTGTCTAATTGCATGTTCGACATAAATGCATACTCCCAAGCATTTTATTTATATTTTCAAGTCTTAGTTATATCAGTCCCACACCAGAAAATCATTCACTAAAAACTTCTTTTTTTAGAAAGTTTTTAAGATGGCATATGGGGACATAATTCTGCCATTGCTCTACGGTAAACATCCCGTTTGAAATTGACGACTTGCCCGAGTGGATACCAGTAACTCACCCATTGCCATTGGTCAAATTCGGGTGGATCAGACAAATCAAGCTGAATATACTTCGTTGAAGCCATCAATTTGAGTAAAAACCATTTTTGCTTTTGTCCAATACATACAGGTTCACTACCTGCACGAATGTATCGGCTTGGCAAACGATAGCGCAGCCAACCTGTGGTTTGCGCAATAATCTGGACATGTTCAGGCAACAAGCCAACTTCTTCACGAAGTTCTCGGAATAGTGCCTGCTCAGGAGTTTCGCCGTACTGGATTCCTCCTTGTGGAAACTGCCAAGCATTGTGACCAATGCGTTTTGCCCATAAAACTTGTCCATCATCGTTTGCCAAAATGATCCCGACATTGGGTCGGAAACCTTCAGAGTCGATCATTTGGCTACCTAAACTTGTTGATCTTTTTGTCTTTGATTTTGGGGATAATAAATTTTGTTTATCCGACACAAAAAAAGAGCTAAGAATATTGTTAAAAATTGCTATGATCTTAACGAATTTCTTGCCATTAGCGGGAACAGATTTACATTTTTTTTCTTTATTTTCAGTTTGAACGAGAATTTTCATGAAATTGGCTTTATTTGATCTAGATCACACCCTGTTAAATACCGATTCAGACCATTCGTGGGGTGAATTTTTAGTAAGTGAAGGGCTGGTTGATCCTGTTCGACATCGTCAGATTAATGACCAGTTTTATGAAGATTACAAGGCAGGGCAACTCGACCCGATTGCCTATAATGAATTTGTTTTCGAGTTTTTAACGCAAAACTCAAATGAGCGATTAAAACAATTACATGACCTGTTCATGCAGAAAATTATTCGCCCGCAAATGCGTCCTGAAGGTTTTAAAGCTATTCAACATCATCAACAGCTTGGACACACATTAGTCGGGATTACAGCAACCAGTGATTTTATTACGGCACCTATTTTTAAAGAATTTGGTATTAGTGAAATTATTGCCACCAATGCCGAAGTGAAAGACGGTGTTTATACGGGTAAAGTGGTGGGATTACCGTGTTATCAGCAAGGAAAACTGGTACGTCTTGAGCAATGGTTGGCGGGGCGCAATGTGAGTGAGTCATGGGCATATTCAGACTCAATCAATGATCGTTTTTTATTGGAATATGCCGACCACGCCATTGCGGTGAATCCTGATGAACGATTGGAAAGCCTTGCTAAACAACAAGGTTGGGCAATTCAGGACTGGTCGATTTAATTCGGTTAAAAAGCTTCTGATATGCTCGAATGACGGTCAGAAGCTCGGCGGAAGTTATCGGACTTGCTGTGTGGTATACCAAATGTCTGCGTTTGGATGTTGTTTATGCCACAGTTTAAATTGTGCGCGCCATTGCTGAAAAGGTTGAGACAGCGTAGGGCGTGGGTCATCGCTTAAACGGTATGCCATGCCTTCGACAAGCCATTTGGGTTTGGTAAACATCGCGATATTTCCCCATTCTTCTGCTTGTCGGTGGTGAATGAGTTCGTGGCGAATATAAAAACTTTTCCAGCCACGAGGCGCAACAAGTAGCCCTAAATCGCCAACTGCTTTCGCTGCTGCTTTTTCCATCCCAAACAGATGTGCACATTGTGCGGTAGAACAAAAAACCATGGTGGGTTGCTGATGAAACGCACCCACTTTATCTTGTGTTTGTTTGACTGCCTGATCGTAAAGGGTTTGGGCGAGTGGTTGCTTTTGAGGATTATCAACACAAACAAAACCCGTACACTGTAATGAGGGAATGTGATGTGCAAAAACAACCCGCATTGGCTTGACCAAAATAAAGACCGCTAAGAGCAGTAAAATCGACAGGCTGATGAATCCGTATAAACTGAGTTTGACTATTCTTGGAAATTTATGACTCATGGCATTTTTTAAAGTTAGATGTTAAAAATAGTTTTGATGATAAAACAAAAAGTCAGTCGTAATCGTATCAGTTAAATTAGAGATCAGCACCATGCTTTATCTCAGAATGGCTGCTTTTTTTAATGGATAGGTGTATCAAAAGAGGTGCTGTTAATTTTCAATCTGCATCATTTTAATGAGTTCTTGCATCGCTCTCGACTGGGTTCGTGCAGGATGCCACACCATACCAAGTTCGCGCTGTAACTGTAAGTCAAGGTTTAACACTTGTAAGTCTTGATTGACCAATGTTTTAGGTAAAACGGACCAACCCAGTCCAATCGAAACTAACATGCGAATCGATTCTAGCGGGTTATTGCTCATGCTGACTTTGGGTTTTAGTCCCTGTTTCTCAAATTCAGCAAGGGTAATCTGACTGGTATAGGTTTTTGCTGAGGGCAATAGACTTGGGTAGTGCATCAGATCTTCAAGTTGCAGGTTTTCCTGTTGCGTTAGGGTATGAAATGGCGCAACCACAAACACCAGTGGATCTATCCAGATTTTTTGATACTCCAGTCGGTCATCCCCTACAGGCGGGAGGGTGAGAAAAGCAAGTTCCAGATCGCCCGCCAGCACTTGTTCGTGTGCTTGTTCTGAGTCCACGAAATGTACATCTAAAACGACATCGGGATAGCGTTGCACATATTGTTTTAAATAGCGTGGCAGATAGTGCAAACCTAAGTGGTGACTGGTTCCGATTTTAAGCCGACCCTGAACTTTTCGTTGTTGATGGCTTAAGGTGTGGTGCATGTCTCCGAGTTCATTGATCCATGTTTTTATTTTGGGTAACAGGATATGTGCAGTATGTGTGGGTTGAATGCCACGTCCCGCAGATTCAAATAACGTAACACCAAAATATTCTTCTAGGCTATGAATCCGTTTTGTGACCGCAGGTTGGGTAATGAAGAGTTGATCAGCAGCCAGAGAAATTGAACCTGTTTCCATAACTTTAATAAATGCTTCAAAAGCGGCAAGATTCATGGGAATGCTCTAGGAATATTGTGGCATCAATAAGATACCTGATTTTACTTTAGGAATCTTTCCTGAAATATTAATTTTAAAGATTAAGGGTTATTGTTAGAGCAACGGATCTGGTTATGTGACTGCTTTAACCCCTGTTTAAGCGTCGGGATTGCAGCATGATATAAATTTTTAGAATTTCCCTCATTAGAAGGGTCGAATGTAGATTCAACATCTGTGTTAGGTGACACCCAGTAAAAATGATGAGTCGAGGGAAAGGGATTCATCAAAACAAGTGAAAGACTGAGTAAAACCTCGAAAAAAACCAGAGAGAGTCCTGTTAGTAAAATGTAATATAGTTTGCTAATCATGATAATAATTGTGATTTTGTTTGCATTATATTGATATTATGCCGTGATCTTGTAAATATGGCAAGATTGCGTCAAATTTAACGAATAAATCATTCCTAAAAGTTTTATAATTCATAAAAATGATAAATTAGTTTTATATTTAAAGCAGGTTATAATCATTTAAATTATTAAATACCCAGTCCAATGGAGCACGTCGACATGGCAGGCAAAACTTTATATGACAAATTATGGGACGATCACTTGGTGAAACAACGTGATGATGGTTCAAGCTTAATTTATATTGACCGTCAGTTATTGCACGAAGTAACCAGTCCTCAAGCATTTGAAGGTTTGCAACTGGCAGGACGTCAACCGTGGCGTTTAAGTGCCAATGTGGCAACGCCTGACCATAACGTGCCAACGTCTAAAAAAGAACGTGAACAGGGTATTGCCGGCATTGAAGACACGACTTCTCGTATTCAAGTTCAAACTTTAGATGACAACTGTAAAACCTTTAACATTGTTGAGTTTGGCATTAACGACAAACGGCAGGGGATTGTGCATGTGGTTGGCCCTGAACAAGGTTTGACTTTGCCAGGTATGACGGTGGTGTGTGGTGACTCACATACAGCAACACATGGTGCTTTTGGGTGTTTGGCACACGGGATTGGTACGTCAGAAGTCGAACATGTTTTGGCAACCCAGTGTCTTGTGCAAAAGAAAATGAAAAACATGTTGGTGCGTGTCGATGGCACTTTGGGTAAAGGCGTAACGCCAAAAGACGTGGTGTTAGCGATTATCGGAAAAATCGGTACGGCTGGCGGTACAGGTCATGCGATTGAATTTGGTGGTCAGGTATTCCGTGATATGTCGATTGAAGGGCGTATGACGGTTTGTAACATGGCAATTGAAGCAGGCGCACGTGTCGGCTTGGTTGCTGTTGATGAGCAAACCATTGACTATGTAAAAGGTCGACCTTATGCACCTAAAGATGCTGATTGGGATGCGGCAGTTGCTTACTGGAATACCTTGCATTCAGACGATGACGCACAGTTTGATACTGTTGTTGTGTTAAAAGGTGAAGAGATTGAACCACAAGTGTCTTGGGGAACTTCTCCTGAGATGGTGGTTTCTGTGTCACAAGCTGTCCCTACCTTAGAACAAGCCAAAGATGACGTACAACGTAACGACTGGACACGTGCTTATCAATATATGGGCTTAACGGCTGGTCAGGCATTGGCAGATATTCAGATTGACCGTGTCTTTATCGGTTCTTGTACCAACTCTCGTATTGAAGATATTCGTGCTGCAGCAGAAGTGGTGAAAGGTCGTAAAGTTGCATCTAGCATCAAACAGGCGATGATTGTGCCAGGTTCAGGTTTAGTCAAAGAACAAGCCGAAAAAGAAGGATTAGATCAAGTCTTTTTAGATGCTGGTTTTGAGTGGCGTGAACCAGGTTGTTCAATGTGTTTGGCGATGAACGCTGACAAATTACAGTCAGGCGAGCATTGTGCATCGACTTCAAACCGTAACTTTGAAGGTCGTCAGGGCAATGGCGGACGTACACATTTGGTGAGTCCAGCAATGGCAGCAGCAGCAGCGATAGCAGGTCATTTTGTTGATGTGCGTACATTCTAAGGGGCAAGACCATGAAAAAATATACAGTTGAACAAGGTATTGTTGCACCATTAGACCGTGCCAATGTCGATACCGATTTAATCATTCCAAAACAGTTTTTAAAGTCAATTAAGCGCACTGGCTTTGGCGACAACTTATTTGATGAATTACGTTATTTAGATGAAGGCTATTTGGGACAGGACATTGCGAAGCGTCCCCAAAATCCAGGCTTCGTTTTAAACCAACCTCGTTATCAAGGTTCAACCATTTTATTGACCCGTTCAAATTTCGGTTGTGGTTCAAGCCGTGAACATGCACCTTGGGCATTAAATGAATACGGATTTCGTACAGTCATCGCTTCAAGTTATGCTGATATCTTTTTCAACAACAGTTTTAAAAACGGCATGTTGCCTGTCATTTTGACTGAAGCTGAAGTGGAACAATTGTTCAAGGAATGTGCGGCAACAGAAGGTTATCAATTAACCGTTGATTTGGCTGCTCAAGAAGTGAGAACACCAGCAGGCACGGTATTTAAATTTGAAGTTGATCCATTTCGTAAACATTGTTTGTTAAATGGTTTAGATGATATTGGTTTAACGCTTCAAGATGCTGATTTAATTCGTGAATATGAAACGAAAACGCAAAAAAGCCGACCTTGGGTTTTTCAGGAACTTTAAAACCTGTCAAGAGAATTTGAGCGGAACATAGCGTGATCGCCTAACTATTGCTAACATGTCAGGTTATTCATGGTGAATTCAATCTGCAATGATGCATAAGGTTGGGCTGTTCATATGCAAAAAAAAATCGGTCGAAATGTTTTATTGGGGATGTGTGCCATTTTGCTCAGTGCATGTCAGCATACACAGCAAGCAGTTGATACGATTGCCATAAAATACATTGCACCTGATCAAAAAGCGGCAAGTGTCAAAATTTATTGTGATGGCACAGCCGATTGCGAGTTTGAGCGTTTTGATAATACGCCAATCGTGGATGATACGACTCATTTAGTCAGTCATCAGGCAATCAAAAAGGGCTATGTACGATTGAATGCAAAAACAACGGGTTATGCTAATGCACTTTATTTAACTGTACCAGATCAACAACATGAGGTTGTGATTCGTTTTTATCCGATTTCAAAAGACCGTGCCGAGACAATTAGCGTTATTCATAATTTTCGGGAAAATCGGAGCTATACATTTAAAATGTATCGCAATCGGACAAAATCGAATTCTGGCAGTTTATTAAATGTGTCTGCACCAGACCCTTTATGTGTGGTTTTGCTTGAAAATCAACATCCTATACGTCGTTTCTGTAAACCTTACAATGCATTAACTGGATTGGGTGAATTCGTAGAACGTCGCAGCTAATCCAGTGTAAACAATAGATCAGATGATCTAAAATTATCGTGGAAAAAATTATGTCTAAGCAAATTTTAATTTTAGCGGGTGATGGTATTGGCCCAGAAATCGTAGCAGCTGCAGAAACAGTATTAGCCGCTGTTAACGAGCAATATCAGCTAGGATTAACATGGGAACATGGTTTATTAGGGGGCGCTGCAATTGATGCACATGGCGAACCTTACCCAGCGGTTACATCAGAACAAGCAAAAAAAGCCGATGCGATTTTATTGGGTGCTGTTGGCGGGCCAAAATGGGATACGATTGAGCGTTCAATTCGCCCAGAACGTGGTTTGCTTAAAATCCGTAGTGAACTGAATTTATTTGCAAATTTGCGTCCTGCAATTTTATATCCACAATTGGCTGATGCTTCTAGCTTGAAGCCTGAAATTGTGGCTGGCTTAGATATTTTAATCGTGCGTGAATTGACGGGCGGGATTTACTTTGGTCAGCCACGCGGGATTCGTGAACTCGAAAATGGCGAAAAACAAGGTTATAACACCGATGTATATAGCGAAAGCGAGATCAAACGTATTGCCAAGGTTGCTTTTGAATTAGCAGGTTTACGTGGTGGAAAAGTCTGTTCGGTGGATAAAGCCAACGTACTTGAAGTGACTGAGCTTTGGAAGCAAACAGTGACTGCATTAAAAGAAGCGGAATATTCAAATATCCAGCTTTCACATATGTATGTCGACAATGCCGCAATGCAACTTGTACGTGCGCCTAAACAGTTTGACGTGATTGTTACAGGTAACCTGTTCGGTGACATTTTATCTGATGAAGCTGCGATGTTGACAGGTTCAATTGGTATGTTGCCATCGGCATCATTAGATGAACAAGGCAAAGGCATGTATGAGCCTTGTCATGGTTCTGCGCCTGATATTGCAGGGCAAAATGTAGCCAATCCGTTAGCGACCATTCTTTCTGTTGCCATGATGTTACGCTATACCTTCCGTGAAGAAGCAGCAGCAAAAGCCATTGAAGATGCTGTAGGTCAAGTACTTGATCAAGGTTTACGTACTGCTGATATTATGTCAGAAGGCAAAACCAAAGTTGGCACAAAAGCAATGGGCGAGGCGGTTGTAAACGCATTAGGCGCTTAATTGTAAAATTAAAAGATTTGACTTGAATCACACCTTAAATTAATTTTAGGGTGTGATTTTTTATTATAAGTACCTAAAATGAAAAAAATACTCTTTGCAAGTTGTTGTTTGGCATTTTCTTCTTGGGCAATGGCAGATAACTGTAATCAAACACGTAATACTTTTGATGATATTTATTGCACCAATAAGCTGTATGCCAGTGCTGATAATGAACTGAATAAAAACTACCAATTGTTACGTGGACAATTGAATACACAACAAAAAGCGATTTTGAAACGCTCACAATTGGCGTGGATTAGAGATCGAGATGAGAACTGTACCAATGGTTCAACGGTGGATGTGGCATGTCGACTAGAACATACGCAACAAAGGAATCATTGGATTCAAGAGAGGATTCGTGAATGCAAAACAATCGGATGTAAAACGTCTACTTTGGATTAAATATGAGTAGATGACCAGATATTAAAAAAGCCACGTTTTGTGGCTTTTTTGCTTCTAATACTTAACGTGCACGGTAAGTAATACGACCTTTGGTCAAGTCATAAGGTGTCATTTCAACCTTAACGCTATCGCCAGTCAAAATACGGATATAGTGTTTACGCATTTTACCTGAAATGTGAGCGATGACTTCGTGACCATTTTCAAGACGTACACGGAACATTGTATTAGGAAGCGTTTCGGTGACAACGCCTTCGAACTCGATTAGTTCTTCTTTATTGGCCATAGCCTACCTGATGAATAAAAATGAGAAGGTGCAAATTATATACAAAGCCCTGAAAAAAACAAGTCGGCATAGGCATTTGTCGAAGGTTAAACGTCATAAAATGAACGTTAGGTTTAAACTTTTATCACAAAAGTTACCGAATTTTCGTTGTCAGTTTGGCTAATCATGATTAATCTAAAAATTCACTTTTAATTAAAAAATGAAGAACATACAAGGATGAATAATTTGTGGGTCAGCTAACAGATGCTTCAGTTATTTTACGTCTGGGCTATCAAGCGATGCGACGGGCTGGATTATCGACAGAAAAAATATTGAAAAAAGCAGGCGTTGCTTTAAATCAGTTACAACTCAATGAACGTACCCCATTAAGCGCACAACAAGCATTTTGGACAGCCGCAGTAGATGTCAGTGCCGATCCTGATATTGGGTTGCATCTTGGCGAACACTTGCCTTTGTATCGCGGGCAGGTGATTGAGCATTTGTTTTTAAGTAGTGAAAATTTTGGAGATGGGTTAAAACGTGCATTGGCTTATCAAAGGCTGATTAGTGATGCATTTCATGCCCGATTGGTAATTGAAGATGGGCGTTGTTATCTGGCCAATGGTGCTCAGGCGCATCCCAATACGTTGGTAAATCGGCACTTTTCTGAGTGTGCTATTTCTGGCATTTTACGTTTTTTTAAATTTTTAACTGAAGGTGCATTTCAACCCATCTTTATCGATTTTGATTTTGATGAAGGGGCGGTGGCAGATGAATATTTTCGGGTGTATGAGTGTCCTGTGAGTTTGGGGCAAAAAGAAACCCGTTTATATTTCGATGCCAGTATTTTGGATCATCCTTTATGGCAGGCAGATCCTGATTTATTGCATCTACATGAGCAATTGGCATTAGAAAAATTGCAAGAATTAGAGCGTTACGATTTGATTGGTGATGTACGCCGTGCCATAGGTGCAACTTTAGAACAAGGTGAAACAACACTGGAAACGGTAGCAGCACAGTTAAACATCACGCCAAGGCGCTTACGTTCGCAGCTTAGCGATGCTCAGACCAGTTTTCAGCATATCTTGTCCGACTATCGTTGTCGTTTAGCCAAAAAACTGTTATCAAATACCCATGAAAGTATCGAGCGTATCGTCTATCTGACAGGTTTCTCTGAACCAAGTACGTTCTATCGGGCATTTAAACGCTGGACGAATGAAACGCCTGTAGAATACCGTAAACGCAAGCAGCATGTTTAAGATGAAGGAGAGGCGTTATTTCGCCTCATTTCTTCATTGTAGTTTGATATATAAGGAACTTGTGGCGATGAGCCTTATTCAGGCCAGTTGAGCCATTGAGGGCCTAAATCAACCTGTGGTAGCTGTTTCTGAAATTGTTCAGGATAATACGCCTGAATAAAATATAAACCATCTGCGGGTGCGGTCACACCTGCGGCTTTACGGTCTTCGGCTGCAAAAATCGTATCGATATGGTCAATATCGTATTGTTCTTGTCCAATTTCCAGTAAACATCCAACAATATTACGCACCATGTGATGCAAGAAACCATCGGCTTGAATATCGAGAACCAAAAAAGGGCCATGTGCAGTTAAGCGACAATGTTTGACATGACGCACGGGTTGATTAGATTGACAAGCAGCAGCACGGAAACTTTCAAAGTTATGCGTTCCTTCAAACTTTTTGGCAGCCTGTATCATTTTCGCTATGTTTAGCGGATAGTAGGCATGTGTCACTTGTTTGTAGAGAAGCGCAGGGCGCATTGGTGCATGATAAATCACATAGCGATAGCGTCTTGCAATGGCTTTAAAGCGTGCATGAAAGTCATTGTCTACAGGCTGAATCCACTTCAGTGCAATATCTTTGGTGAGTTGACTGTTTGCCCCCATCAACCACCCACGTTCAGGGCGAATGGCGTTGGTATCAAAATGAGCAACCATATTGGTGGCATGAACACCCGCATCGGTACGACCTGCACCATGTACGATAATCGGTTCGTCAGCAATTTTGCTCAGAACAGTTTCTAAAGTTTCTTGAATGCTGCGGACACCTGCCTGTTGGGTTTGCCACCCTTTAAATCGAGTTCCACAAAATTCAATCCCGATAGCATATCGTTGCATAAAGTGTCCTTAAATTTATACGTCTTGCCAGTGACTGAACCATTGTTCAGCATGGTCATATTTTAAATAAAGCTGTAATGCTTTGGCATACAGATCGGCATGGCCTAAAGTATCGGTCACAATAATTTGGGCATCTTTGACCCATGCACTGACTGCATAGCGTTGGTCGATTCCACCGAAAGAAACTTGTGTACTTAGAATCGGTAGGCAGTTGCGTGCTGAAAACTGTTTAATCAGATCAATAATTTCAGCATTGGTGACTAAATTTCCTGTCCCAAAACCTTGCAACACTAAAAATTCAGGTGGCTGTTGTAAAAGGATGTGTAGATTTTGCTGTAACCATTGCAGCTGGATTGGCTGCATCATTAAACTCATGATATTGAAGTTTTTGGCTTTTTCAATATCATGTGCTTGGATTTGTGTTGACTCTTGGGTGATTGTAACAGTTTGATCAGCAGGCGTTCCCTGAAAGGCATCTAGATTTGTTGTATGAGCCTTTAATGCGGTACGTCCGTGAAAAAGTTGCCCACAAAATGCCAAATAAATGCCCGCAGGAACCTGAGTCACCTGCTCAAGCGAGAACCACAAATTATCTTTGGCATCAGTTTCGGTACGGATGTTTGTGCCTTCAACATTGAGTAATGGAAATTGGCTGCCTGTTAAAATGACATGGCTAGATTGACCTAAAAAACGTGCCAAAACTGCACTGGCATAACTTAAGGTATCTGTACCATGAATCACGACAAAATATTGAAATTGTTGTTGTAAGTTTTGAATAAACTGCACAAGCGTTAGCCAGTCTGTCGCTGTATAGGCACTACTGTCTTTGATCACAGGTGCTGCAAAACATTGTGTTTGGATATTTGTGGGTAGAAAGCTCTGTAAGCGTGGCAGAAACTCATGATCAGGCATCGGGCTTAATGGTTCGCCGACACAACCAAATGTTCCACCCATATAGATTAAAGCGATATTTTTCATAAATAAAAAAAGCAGCCAAACTTGACTGCTTATGGTAGAACGAAGTGCTTTAAGAAGCTATTTGATTTAGCAATTTTTTTGCCTGATCAGACTCTTCTGGATCAAATTTGGTTTGAGCCGTGAGTAAATGACGTGCGGCATCAAATGCACCTAACTTGATATATTGTTCTGCCAGACGTAAATCTAGCTCGGTTTCCTTCATTTGAGTCAGTTCTGGAAACTGCAACAGAATTGGGTCTGAAATAACAGGTGCCACAACCGTTTCAGTCATGACAGGTGTTGCTGTTTCAAAGACTACAGGTGTTTCGACTGCAATTGGCTCAGGAGCAATTTCCGCCGCAGGTGCAACATCAGCTACAGGAAGATCAAATGTAAACGTAGATGCTTGTTCTACAGAAGCTTCTGGTTGCAGTTGAACAGGTTCAGCATCTGCTGTCAATGAAGAAGGTTCAGTAGTTTTAAAGTCAAATTTAAAATCTGAATGATTAACTTCCGTTGGAGCGTCTTGTTGAATCTGACTCGTTTTAGTTTCTTTGCTGTCCGTTTCTATTTGAAGGTCGGGTGTAGCTAAATCAAACTCCAAAGCAGGTGCAATTGTTGCTTGAGGAGTGTTGTTATGAGCCCCTTTGGTTTCTACACTCTGTGGCTCAAGGCTGAGTTTAAAGTCTAGAGGTGCAGCCGCTTTTTCAGGTTCAGGTGTTGGTTTGGTTTCAGCTTCAGTTTTGGCTAGATCAGAAAAATTGAAGTCAAAATCTATGGGTGCAACGTCTGGTTTCACATCTGATTTGACGTTTGGCTCAGAATTGAGATTTTCAATTTTAGAAGAGCTTGAATCCGTGACAGAAGGGAAGTCTATACTTGATGCTGTCTTTACATTTTGAACATTGGACAGTGTGTCTGTATTCGGTTTTACCTGATGAGTAGTCTCGACAGATTCTTGCAGTTGAACAGGCGTATGCTGAACGGTTTCAGATTTGACTTTTTCAAGTGCACATTTTTGTTCAGCCAAGCGGACTAAATCAAAAAGGCCCAGTGATCTGAGATGATTTAAGAGCTGAGTAACACCGAAATCGTCTTGTTGTTTTAGATGAATATCAAGCAAAAGTAAATAAAGATCATGCTGGTCTTTATTCTGGTTGAGTTCCTGATTGAGTAATGCTTCCGCAGTTCCAAAGTTTTGTTCCTGAATGAGCGTTTCGATACGACGACGGAATTCGGGATTTACTTCAGCTTTTTGGTTAGCAGGTGGCTCAGCAACTTCAGTTGTTGCAGTTACCGTCGAATGCGAAACCTCTTTCCCCTTAGCGAGTTTCGCCTTCTGGTTCCCCTTAAGCGGTTGTGCTTTTTTTGTGTCGTTATTTTGTTGATTTGACGCTCGTTTCTTCAACACAATAGCGATAACAAGTAAAAGCACAAACGGAATAATGTATATCAACATTTTGTTATCCTTACATCGAGAGTAGGCTGTTTTAAGCGTAGTATCTCTTTAATGATGTTGTTGCTTTTTTGCTGCCTGACGTTGTTGTAGCTGTTGCTGCAACTGTGCCAAACGTGCATTTAATAATTGGAGTTTATGATCTTTTTGCTGTAAAGCAAAGTCCAGTTGTGACACTTGTTTTTGTAAAGCAAGGGTTTGCTGTCGGGTTGTGTGTAATTTACCTGACAAGGCATTTGAAACAGGATGTTGTTTTGCCTGCTGCGTCACATCCGACGAAATTTGATGTGGATTATCCGCAATCAGACTCATTTCTGCCTGATCTAAACGATATTTTGTTTTGGCTGTGGTCGAAGGTGTCTGATGCGGGATGGTTTTTGCCTGACTTGGTTTTTGATTTACATTTAAGTTAAGTGAAGCACCCTGTTTAAGACGATTAATATTTCCCGCAATAAACGCATGCTCATTGAGCATTTTAATTTCTTTCATCACCGTGGGTATAGGCTGGTGTGTTTCAGCCGCAATACGAGAGGCAATTGCCCATAAAGAATCTTGATGTTGCACGGTATAGCGTGTTGCTGTGTCTGCTACTGCTGGCTGTGTTTTGGATGGCTGTTTTATTTTTGGTTGAGCCTTAGCGGTATGTTCTTTTTGTGGTTCACCTTTTGAAGGAGAAGTCGTTCGAGCAGCTGAAACACTGTTCATAGGGGCAGTGGTTTGTTGGGCAGATGGAGCACTATGCGCAATTTGTATTTCAGTTTTTTGACTAACTGCCGTTGCCACACTCGTTTTAGGTGGTTGTACTGGTTTTAATGCTGGCGGTGGAGAAACCTGAATAGCCAATGGCTGATCTGCCGATGTGATACTGCTAGATGCTGAAACTACTGAGGTACTTATCGCTGGTTTTGCTGTGTTGTAAAGCGTACTGGTAGGCAAGTTCAGCGCAATATCTTTTTCAGTGACCACTTGTGGAACCAGGGATTTTTCTTTGGTCGACGTTGCGACTGTTGTTTTTGGTATCTGAGCAGGTAAGGCTTTTTTAACTTGCTGGATATACGTTCCATCCCCATCCTGAACTTTGAGTGCAACATTAATTTGGTTTGTCGTAATAGGGCGATCTGATGTAACGACAATGACACCACTGTTGGCACTGGTCCGACGTACAAAAATATTTAAATTATTGTCTGAGGTTGGTGTAACACCGACCTGCATTAAATCTTCACCTGACGCTAGATTAACTTGCAAGCCCTGATTATTATTAGCATTGTGGTAGGGAATTTCCACATACAATAGCTGTCCTTGACCCGACTGGACATTGGCACTATCGAAACTTAAAGTATGCCCCAACTGAGAAACCAGGCTAAATAAAATAAGGGAAGAAAGTTTATTGTATTTGGTCATTTTATCTACTAAATAGAGCAGCCGACAGGGTTGGCTATAATGTAGCTGTATGAAGGCCGATTGTAAATTTATGAACGATAAAATAAAGCCAATCAAAAGATTGGCTTTACTATTTTAGGCAATGCGTTTATGCAGTTTTGTATTCAATTAAAATACGAAGCATACGACGTAAAGGTTCAGCAGCACCCCAAAGAAGTTGGTCACCGACAGTAAAAGCACCTAAGTATTCTTTACCCATGTTAAGTTTACGTAGACGGCCTACAGGTACCGATAAAGTCCCAGTAACTGCAACAGGTGTTAGATCCGTCATAGACGCTTCACGTGTATTTGGAACCACTTTTGCCCATTGGTTTGAGTGACGAATCATATCTTCAATTTCGTCCAATGGAACATCTTTTTTCAGTTTGATTGTTAAAGCTTGAGAGTGACAACGCATTGCACCGATACGCACACAGTGACCATCGATTGGAATAATCTGACTGTTGCCTAAAATTTTGTTGGTTTCAGCCTGACCTTTCCATTCTTCTTTTGACTGGCCATTTTCAAGCTGTTTGTCGATATATGGAATGAGGGAACCTGCTAAAGGCACACCAAAGTTTGCTTGAGGGAAACCTTCGCCACGTTGTAATTCGGCAACTTGACGGTCAATATCCAAAATTGCAGATTTAGGATCATCTAACAATGTTTTGGTATTGTTATATAAATAACCCATACCTGTGATGAGTTCACGCATGTTTTGCGCACCAGCACCAGAGGCTGCCTGATAAGTCATGGCACTCATCCATTCAACTAAGTTGTTTTGGAAAAGCGAACCTAAACCCATCAACATGAGAGAAACAGTACAGTTTCCACCAACGAATGTTTTACCGCCTTTGGCTAATGAATCCTGAATGACATTCAAATTGACAGGATCAAGTACGATCACGGCATCATCCGCCATACGCAATGTTGACGCGGCGTCAATCCAGTAGCCATTCCAGCCAGTTGCTTTTAGCTGAGGGAAAACTTCAGACGTGTAGTCACCACCTTGGCAGGTAATAATGACATCCATTTGCTTCAGACTCTTAATGTCTGTTGCATCCATAAGTGCTGGGGCAGTTTTTCCACCAAATGCAGGTGCTTCTCCACCTGCGTTACTGGTAGAGAAATAGAATGGCTCAAAATGAGCAAAATCATTCTCTTCAACCATACGCTGCATAAGGACGGAACCCACCATCCCACGCCAACCGACCAGACCTACTTTCATGTCATTGTGCCTCGGTATTGTGATAAAAAAATAAAGGTTTTTGAGTGTATCAAAAGTAGTCTGAACTGCAAGAGCTACAGCAGCTAAACACTCAAATAATTGAGTGAAATATCTTGTTTTCCATACACACAAAAGTGATAAAGCCAAGAAAAGAGAATTTGCAGGGTTTACTGATATTTTTCAGTGGATAGCTCAAACTTTGTTTCGGCCTATTTTAGTTATTTTAGACGATAAGTTTGGGGGGAAATCAAATATCAATAGCACCTAGTGTAATGAAACATTTCAGGTTGAAGCGTACATGACAATTTTATGTGGAATTCGAGTTGAATCTATGAATTGGCTAGATCATCAAATTTGAGGTTTGAATAGATTGATGTAAGAAAATGCTTACATTGATTCAGGCAAAATACCTATTTTGAAAATGTATTGCAGATTTTATGATGTCTACATCGGCGCAAGGAGCAGGGAAAGGACAGTCCCATTATGGATAGCGTAAATGCCGATGGATCAGCATCATGGAACGGATGTTAACAGGACGTAAAAGAGAAGAAAATAATAAAAAATATTCTGTAGAAAGCACAACCTCAATTGAACCCGAGTTTGGCAGGACGCTGATCTCGGGTTTTAATTTGATGCTTATTTTAATATCGACGTATAAAGTGCCAATGTCTGCTGACACATCTCTTGTAAGCTAAACTGGGTTACAGGTGCAACAGGTTGCGGCTGTTCAATATGGCGTTGTACCGTGGTTAATAATTGCTGCTGGTCATCAACTTCAATCAGCCCTTGAGGATAGAGTTGCGATAAGATTTCAGCAACACCGCCACGTTTCCAACCAATCACAGGCGTTCCAACAGAAAGTGCCTCTAGTGCAGTACGTCCAAAGGTTTCAGCCTGATTTGAAAGTGAGAGTACTACATCGCTAAAGGCTAACCATTCACGAATATCTGAACGATGACCAACAAACGTAATCTGCTGTGTGAGTTGTTCTTTTTGAATGCTCTGTTCGAGTTCATCCAGATAAGCCTGCTTTTTGGCATCCGCACCGCCCACGACAACGGCATGTACATGAGGATGGTTCTTTAACTGCTGCATAAGTGCAATCAGGGTTTCATGACCTTTTAAGCGGGTAATACGCCCCGGTAAACACAAAATAAATTTATCCTCAAGTTGAGGATAATCGGCAAAAATACGATTTAACCATTGTGCTGAAGGTTGATAGCCATGCGGAAATGCTTTCGGGTCGATACCACGGTAAATCCGCACAATATCTTCGGGCGGGCATTCAGGATAATTTTCCTGAATATATGCCACCACACTGTCAGATACCGCAATTACTTTTTCTGCTTTGGTCATAATGGCGCTGTAACGGTTAACGGAATAAAAACCATGAACAGTGCTGATTAAATGCGGACGTTTGGCAGCAGAAATTCCTTTTAAGGCAAGGTGCGTTAACCATGCAGGAACCCGTGAGCGAACATGGAGAATATCTGGACGTTGCTGTTCAATGATTTTCCGCAAAGAAAAAATCTGTAGCAAACTCGATAATGATTTTTTATGGATGGCAAGCGGAATATGTAAAGTGCCTTCAGCTTCAAGATCTGGCACTAAGCGCCCACCATTGGAAACCACCACAGATTGATGACCTTGAGCAACCAAGGCTCGTGCAATTTCAAGTGTTCCTCGTTCAACACCGCCACTGTTTAGTTCGGGAAGCAATTGCATTACTTTCATGCGTATTTCCTAATCTTAATAAATTTTGTCGTAGCCTTCAGGGCGTGTTTTAAAACGACGGTGAAACCACATATATTGCGCAGGTGCGATTCTGAGTTGTTGCTCAATGATTTTATTCACCCGAGTTGCATCTTCGACTTCATTTTCAGAAGGGAAGTGATCTAAAGCGGGTTCAATGAGAATATGGTAGCGAGGGTCGGCTTCATCACCATGCCGATAAAAATACAGCGGGACAGCCGCCGCTTTTGAAATTTTTAGTAAGCGACGATGTGCAGTAACGGTCGCAGCAGGGACGCCAAAAAAAGGAGCCATAACGCCTTGTTTCAAACCAAAATCTTGGTCTGGGCTATACCAGATGGCATCCCCATTTTTTAAGTGCCGAATTAATCCACGCATATCATCATGGTCGATTTGTGCTTTATAAATTGTGGCACGACAACGATAGATCAACATGTCTAATAAAGGGTTGTTTTGCGGACGGTACACCACATCTGGGTCAAAATATTTTGAGCAAATATAGCCACCTGCATCTAATAACGTGCTGTGTGTGCCGAGTAAAAGCACGCCTTGACCTTTTGCCTGAGCTTGAGTGATGTGTTCAAGCCCCTCAATCGTGACACGGTTTTTAAACCACGTTGGGCAGTACCACGCATTTAGCGTTTCAAATGTCCCTAACATCATGTCGACAAACACTTGTTTAGCTTGAGTTTCAACTTCTTGAGCAGACCATTCGGGAAAACAAACTTCCAGATTCCGCATCGTTGTTTTACGTCGAGATTTTAGTAATTTCCATGCAAGATTTGCGAATAGATGTGCTACAAAGCGTTGAATTGTCCAAGGTAAAATAGCAAGTAGCATCAAAAAAACAATTGAAAGCCATGCACCCCAATATTGGGGAAGCAGAAATGACCATTCAAATTTTCCAGGAATAGGATGTTGCTGTTTACTCATAGACCGATTATAGACAGAAGCAATTTTTGATGCAGTGTAGCATGAAGTTTTATTGGAATTGTCATCTCTTGTGGTGTTTATAACAGTAGAAATATTCAAATTATTAAAATAATCAAAAAGATGAAGAAGAATGTCGTTCCAAAAATTACTTAAAGAAACGACCTTAATGTTAGATTTGTCTAGCGTTTATGTTCTAAAAGAATACGGATTGCTAATCCTGCAAGAACTGTACCCATAAACCAGCGTTGAATGTTTGCCCAAAAAGGTTTTTTCTGTAAAAACAGTGCAATACTCCCTGCAGAAAGTACAATCAGTGCATTGACAGAAACGCTCACAATAATTTGAATGATGCCTAGTTCAATGGATTGTAGTAAGACGCTGCCTTGTTGTGGATGAATAAATTGTGGCAGCAAAGACAAATACATAATGGCGATTTTGGGGTTAAGTAAGTTGGTCAGAAAACCCATCACAAATAATTTAAAGGGAGAATCTACGGTTAAATTTTTGACATTAAAGATTGGTGCAGCATTGGGACGTAACGCTTTCCATGCCAACCAAAGTAAATAAATCGCGCCTGCTATGCGAATGCTGTCATAAGCGTATGGAACGGCAACAATTAATGCTGTAATCCCAAAAGAAGCACAGAGCATATAAAAGATAAAACCAACAGCAACACCGCCCAAAGAAATAAAACCTGCCATTTTCCCTTGACAAATTGAGCGTGAAATTAGGTAAATCATATTTGGGCCAGGCGTGAGAACCATTGCCAGACAAATTAAGCCGAATGCTAAAACTTGAGAAAGATTTAACATGAGAAAATACCCGAATAGGATGATGTAGATAGATATAGCATAAATTCTGTACTAAAATTTATTCAAATCTGATGAATTGATAAATTAAAAAATAAAAAAGAGTGTTGATTAATATTTATGTTGATCAATACCTGTTTGTTTATAGTAATTTTAAAAAATAAGGATAAATATCATGCTTGAATTGCGTCCAAACTGTGAATGTTGTGATGCAGATTTAGCACCTGATACAGATGCTTTGATTTGTTCGTTTGAATGTACATTTTGTCGAATCTGTAGTGAGCAGATTTTAAATTATATTTGTCCAAATTGTGGTGGTGAATTGGTTAAACGACCTGTGCGTCCAGTAAATAGATTAGAAAAATTTCCTGCCTCAGGACAGCGGGTTTTTAACCCCCAGCTCAAAGAACAATAGGTGAATAAGGCTTTTTGATTTTGTTTATGCAAAAAATGTAAATTTAGGCTCGATTTAATTCAAAGATCAGCTTAAGTTAGACACAGGATAATGGGTTGTCTGTCTATCTCAGTTTATGTGTCTTGGCCATTAAATTTGTGGTTAAGACTACAGTCCCTCATGTTGATGCAAGGAGAGGTATTTTGAAAATCAAGTTCGCAATCGCAAGTGTTTTTGCTTTGGGTCTGGTCATGCAATCGAGTTTTGCAGCAGATTTGGAGCAAGACATGAAAGTATTAGAAAAAAATTATCGAACATTTAAGAAAACCAACAGTCAACAAGAAGCGGTTATGGCTTTGACGACAATGCAGCAGGCAGCATTGGATGCGAAAAAATCTACCCCGAAAAAGTTGGTTGATCAACCTGAAAATAGCCCTCAAGTCCAAGGCTACCGTAAAGGGTTAGATCACCTGGTTTTAGAGCTGAATCAAACGCTTACTTTGGTGAAAGAAGGCAAGTTACAGCAAGCACAAGTGCAAGCGATTCCCGCGATTGATGCAATCAAAAAAGAAAATCATAAGAAATTTCGTTGAGTTCATTTCAAACGATATAAAAAACCACGCCGAGGCGTGGTTTTTTGCGCAATTACGAATTGCTGTTACTCATATTTTCAAGCGTGTCCCAACGCTCTAGTTTTTCTAGAAGTAACTCTTCAATTTCTGAAAGACGTTGACTGGCTTGGGTTGCAGCATCGGCATCAGTGATAAACCATGAACCATCTGCTAATTTTTCTGAAAGTTTGTTTTGTTCAGCTTCTAACTTTTCAATTTCAGCAGGTAATTGTTCAAGTTCACGCTGATCTTTATAGCTAAGTTTAACTTTTTTTACAGCAGGTGCAGTGGCAGCATCGGCTTTTGCTTGGGCTTTTTTGACATCACTTTTTTGATCAACAACGGTTTGATCTGGACGTTGTTGTAAGTAATCCTGATAGCCACCGATATATTCTTCAATATGACCTTTACCATCGAATACCCATGTAGAGGTTACGACGTTATCCATAAAGGCACGGTCATGGCTGATCAAAAGCAATGTGCCTTTATATTCGGCCAGCATTTCTTCTAAAAGCTCAAGTGTGACCATGTCTAAGTCATTGGTTGGTTCATCCATCACAATGAGGTTGGATGGTTTAAGCAATAACTTGGCAAGTAAAACACGGTTGCGTTCACCACCCGACAAGGCTTTGACAGGCGTACGGGCGCGTTCTGGAGAAAATAGGAAGTCTTGCAGGTAGCTATAAATATGACGGCGCTGACCATTTACATCGACAAAATCTGAACCTTCAGAGACGTTCGCCATCACTGATTTTTCAAGTTCAAGCTGATTACGCAATTGATCGAAGTAAGCAACCTCTAGTTGTGTACCGATTTTGACTGAGCCAGTGTGTTCAATTTCACCCAAAATGGCTTTGATGAGTGTGGTTTTTCCGACACCGTTGTCACCAACCAATCCGATACGGTCACCACGCATTACAATGGCTGAGAAGTCTCGGATTAACGGAATATCATTATAAGCCACGCCCAAGCGTTCGATGTCAAACACCAGTTTGCCTGAACGCTGTGCTTCCTGAACGCCCATATTGACTTTGCCTTGTTGGAAACGACGTGCTTTTGATTCTTCACGCAAAGTTTTTAAGGCACGGACACGTCCTTCGTTACGGGTACGACGTGCTTTAATGCCTTGGCGAATCCATGCTTCTTCTTCAGCCAGTTTCTTTTCAAACAAGGCATTTTGTTTTTCTTCGGCTTCAAGTTGTTGCGCTTTTAAATCTAAATAGCGTGAATAGTTTCCTTCAAAACTACGCAAAACTCCTCGGTCAAGTTCAACAATACGAGTCGCCAAGCGATCAACAAAGGCGCGGTCATGCGAAATAAACAGCAAGGTTAAGTTGTTTTGTTCGAGTAAGAATTTTTCAAGCCATTCAATACTTTCGACGTCAAGGTGGTTGGTTGGTTCGTCGAGTAATAAAATGTCAGGTTGATTCAACAAGGCACGTGCCAAGAGCACACGACGTTTACGTCCACCAGATAAATCGGCAAGGTCAGCATTTGGGTCGAGTCCCATTTTACCCAAAATGGTATTCACTTTATTTTCAAGTGACCAACCATCAAGTTGATCAAGTTTGTGCTGTAAGTCACCCATTTGTTCACAGGCATTCATATCGCCCAGAACACAGGCATCGCTTGCAATATGATATTCTTTGAGGACTTGTGCTACTTCTCCTGCACCTTCTGCTACAATGTCTGCGACTTTACCTGAGTCCATGGGTACATCTTGTGCCAACATGGAAATGCTGAGTCCGTTTTGAATTGAAACTTCACCCCGATCAGGCAATAGGCTTCCTTCAATCAGTTTAAGCAGGGTAGATTTGCCTTCACCATTACGCCCAATTAAACAGACCCGTTCGCCACGATCTAGTGTGAAGTTCGCGCCGTCAAGGAGGGCAGGTCCACCAAAGGCAAGCTGGACATCCCTTAAAGTAATATAGGCCATAGAGTTTCCTAAAATCTCAAGTGAGGAGAGTAAAATGACTAAATCTGTTGACCAAAATGATCAAACGTCATTTTCCGCACCCATTGAAGATTTGCAAGTGCGAATTGCATTTTTAGACGATTTAGTTGAACAATTAAATCAGCAAATCGCTGTACAGGGGCAAGAAATTGCAGATTTAAGAAGACAAATGCAGTTTCTTTATCAACGTGTGGATGCTGCCGATTTATCTGAAGGCATTGCTCCGTTCGATCCGTTAACCAATCGACCACCGCATTATTAATGCTTAGGGCTGGTTATTTTGTTATTTAGAAATCGTGTGTTATGAAAAAAACAGTCGTTTTAATTGATTTAGCCTATATCCCACTCTCTACAGCACAATTCAAACAGTTATTTGAACAACATTCGACTGTTTATATCTTTCATCGGCAGAATGACTGCAAGCTGGCGCTGTCAGACCTGACAGCAGTCGCTGAATGGATACAGCAAGGTCGCCTACAGGTATTATCGCTTCCTGTGCTAGAACATGCGCAACAGGAAAATACCGTCTTGGCGGGGCAACTTTTGGCGCAATTAAGCCCTCAGCAAGAACTTTTGATTGTCGCAGATGAAGACACCTTTTTAGATATCCAACAGGTTCTTTTGGCCTGCCAGATTGATTGCCAACGAACAGAGCTGGCAAAGGTTGCAACAACATCACAACGTCCAGAATTAAAAGCATATAAGATGCCAAGCCCAGAGGCGTTTCTGCAAAATCCACAATTGTTATTGATCAAACGCTACTGCCATGCTTTGGATAAAATGGAAGGTAAACCAACGCATTTGGATGCCTTAAAAAATTCATTGGTCAATACCCTGCAAATTCCGCTTGAAGCAACGCCCGCTTTAGTGGGAATGTTAAGCAATTTAAAAATTATTAAATGTCTGGATGATCAGGTCAGTTATCGCAAAAAGATTTTGAAACACTGGGTCAATTTACAGCTTGAACTTGAGCCTCCTGTTGCCATGATTCAGCAGATGTTACAGTCAGTTTTGCCGACATTTGGCGAAGGTGATGCTGCACCTCAAGTGGTATTGACCGATCTGAACGGTTTAATGAAAGTTTTGCAGCAAAAAGGTACTGTCATAAATGCAGTACAACCTGAGGTTTTAGAACCAATTTGTTTGAAAATCACACAGCATTTGGCTGAATTAAAGCAAGAAAGACCGAAAAACTTATTTGAATTACGCGATATGCTGGTCGAACTTTTCCCCGAAGCAGATGTGCAAATTCTATTAAAAAGTCTGTTAGATCAAGGCTATATTCATTGGGACGGTGTTCGTTTGATTTTTAGTCATGAATTGTCTCTACATTAATTTCATACGATAACTTGCGTTTTTATCGCAGCTTATGCAAATCTAATAAAAGAGATTTAGGGTGAAGTTATGGAACATATGGGAATTTGGGTTGCCGTTATCATTATTGTGTTTGTACTCGGTTCAATTTTGGGCCTAAGAGTCAATCCACGTGAAAAGGCGTTGGGAATCCTGCGGGATAAAGCACGGAAAATAGGCTTACACCCACGTTTGATTGCAGCACCCGAATGGACTCAAATTCCGAAGGCCACTGAAACCCGCGCCAGTATGGTGGCGTATTACAGTGTCCTTTTACCCGACGCAAGATTAGCTCTGATGCGTGCTCGAATTAAAGACAATAAATTGGAATTGGTGCAGGGAGATGAAAAATTTAAAGATTATCCCATTGCATTAAAGGGGATTTATGCTATTGATATGCAGGCAAACTGTGTAGGTGTGTATTGGGATGAACATGAAGATCTTCATGCGACCCAACTTGAAGAAATGAAAACATACCTTACATCTCTAGCACAGCTTTAAAATTTTAGATAGGAAACGAATACCATCATGGCGAATGCTCCTCGGTCTAGCTCAAAAACGACTACAGAAAAAGCAACAGGTGTTGCGAATAAACGCGCGCTTGTGATTGTGGAGTCACCTGCTAAAGCGAAAACCATCAATAAATATTTGGGCAATGAATATATCGTAAAATCCTCTGTGGGGCATGTACGTGACTTGCCAACAAGCGGTGGAAATAAATCGACAGAAAAGAAAACCACGACAACACGTGCCAAGTTGACTGAAGAACAAAAACAACAAAAAGCACAGCAGGCGTTGGTGAACCGTATGGGCGTTGACCCTGAACACGGTTGGGATGCGCACTATGAAGTGCTTCCAGGCAAAGAACATGTGGTTGCTGAATTAAAGAAGTTAGCGTCTCAGGTCGATGAAATTTATCTCGCAACGGACTTGGACCGTGAAGGGGAAGCGATTGCATGGCATTTACGTGAAGTCATTGGTGGTGATGAAAGCCGTTATCGCCGTGTGGTGTTTAACGAAATTACTAAAAATGCCATTCAGGAAGCATTTAAGCATCCAACACGTTTAGATATTGACCGTGTCAATGCACAACAGGCACGTCGTTTCCTAGACCGTGTGGTTGGGTTTATGATTTCGCCATTGTTATGGGAAAAAATTGCTCGTGGTCTTTCAGCGGGACGTGTTCAGTCGGTTGCGGTAAAACTGGTCGTTGAACGTGAGCGTGAAATTCGTGCTTTTATTCCAGAAGAATACTGGCAAATTTTTGCAGACACTCAGTCGAAGAAAGATCAAATTCGTCTTGAGGCAGTGAAGCAAGCGGGTAAGACGCTTAAACTCAAAAATAAAGCAGAAACAGATGCTGTGCTTGATGTACTCAAGGCAGCTGAGTTTAAAGTTAATCAACGCGAAGATAAACCAACCAAAGTTAATCCGAGTGCGCCTTATATCACTTCGACGTTACAACAGGCTGCCAGCACGCGTTTAGGTTTTTCTGTGAAAAAAACCATGATGTTGGCGCAGCGTTTGTATGAAGCAGGTTTTATTACCTACATGCGTACAGACTCGACCTTTTTGAGCGATGACGCGGTGAATATGGTACGTACCCATATTGAAAGCCAATATGGTGCAAAATATTTGCCTGCACAGCCAAATCGTTATGGTAATAAAGCTGGTGCACAAGAAGCCCACGAAGCCATTCGTCCATCGAATGTGGCATTGGCTGGGGATCAACTGGTTGGGGTAGAGCGAGACGCACAGCGTTTGTATGACCTCATTTGGCGTCAGTTTGTAGCATGTCAAATGACACCAGCAGAATATTTATCTTCTACATTAAGCGTGCTTGCGGGCGATGTCGAATTAAAAGCCAAAGGGCGAACATTGGTATTTGATGGATTTACCAAAGTCCGTGGTGCAAATAAATCGGATGATGATGTGTTACTGCCTGCAGTAAAAGTGGGCGAGACGCTTAAACTTGAAAAGTTAGACCCAAGTCAGCACTTTACCAAACCACCTGCACGTTTTACCGAAGCATCATTGGTTAAGGAACTTGAAAAACGTGGGATTGGTCGTCCGTCGACGTATGCTGCCATTATTTCAACGATTCAGGAACGTGGCTACGTTAAACTGGAAAACCGTCGTCTGTTTGCCGAAAAGATGGGTGAGATTGTCACAGACCGTCTGGATGAAAGTTTTAACAACTTGATGAACTATGCGTTCACTGCAAACCTCGAAGGTCAGCTTGACCAAGTGGCAACAGGTGAAGAAAACTGGAAAAACCTGCTTGATAATTTCTATGGCGATTTCAAAAAACGCTTGAACACCGCACAGGGTGAAACAGGCATGCGCCGTAATCAGCCGATTGAAGTGCCTGATGTACATTGCCCTGAATGTAGCCGTCCAATGCAAATTCGTACAGGTACAACAGGGGTATTCTTAGGTTGCTCGGGTTATAACCTGCCACCTAAAGAACGTTGTAAAGGTACGCTGAATCTGACTCCTGTTGAGTCGTTGGCAATGTTCTCTGACGATGATGGTGCAGAAACAGCCGACCTAATGTCGAAACATCGTTGTCCAAAATGCGGCACGGCGATGGACAGCTATGTATTGGATGGTCATCGTAAACTTCATATTTGTGGGAATAACCCTGACTGTGATGGCTATGAAGTCGAAGAGGGTGAATTTAAAATCAAAGGCTATGATGGGCCGACGATTCCTTGCGACAAATGTGGCGGTGAGATGCAGTTGAAGACAGGTCGTTTTGGGCCATACTTTGCATGCAGCAGTTGTGATAACACCCGTAAAGTTTTGAAAAATGGGCAGCCTGCGCCGCCGCGTGTTGATCCGATTAAAATGGAACATTTACGCTCGACCAAACATGATGATTTCTTTGTGTTACGTGATGGGGCAGCAGGTTTGTTCTTGGCTGCAAGTAAGTTTCCAAAGATTCGTGAAACTCGTGCGCCTAAGGTTGCCGAACTGCGCAGTGTTGCCGATCAGTTAGATGAAAAGTATCAGTTCTTATTGCAAGCGCCTGATGTTGACCCAGAAGGGAACCCAACAGTCGTTAAATTTAGCCGTAAGAACCAAGCACAGTACGTCGGTTCAGAAACGCCAGAAGGTAAACAGACCAAATGGAGTCAAGTTTACCAAGATGGTAAATGGGTTGAAGGCTAGAATAAAAATTATTGGTGTAATATCAAGATAATTGATTGATCAGATTAGGGCGAATATGATTCGCCCTAATCTATTTATAATATTTAAAAAAAATTAATGACATTAAGGGGGTAACAATGGAAATTAAACCAAAAAAATTAGCAATATTAATTGATGCAGATAATTCTTCTTTAAACTCAATATCTTCTGTGCTTGAAGAGGTTGCAAAATATGGAATTGCCAGTGTTAAGCGAGTCTATGGCGACTGGAGCAATGAAACGCTAAAAAATTGGCGCGACATTTTATTACCCCATGCCATTACACCTGTGCAGCAATTTGCTTATACCAAAGGTAAAGATGCCACAGACATGATTTTGATTATTGATGCGATGGATTTACTCTATAGTAATGCTCTAGATGGGTTTTGTATCGTATCAAGTGATAGCGATTTTACTCCTCTTGCTTCAAGAATTAGAGAAAGTGGTTTAACTGTATATGGTTTTGGTCGCAATAAAACTCCCGAGGCATTTGTAAAAGCCTGTGATAAATTTATTTATGTTGAAAACCTTGAAGCAGAAGAAAAAGATGAAACAAAACAAATGCCACTTGTAAAAACCAAAGAAAATAAGGAGTTAATCAAAAATGATACAGAGGATAAACAGGATAACGGAAAACAATTTCAAATAGATCGGGCAACGTTAAATCTCATTTATAAAGCGGTTAAAGATAATTCTGATGAAAGTGGTTGGGCAAATTTATCGGTTGTGGGGTCTTATCTTACAGCAATAAAACCAGATTTTGACGCTCGTAACTATGGGCGAGCCAAGCTGTCTGGACTGATTAAAATGCTAAATTTATTTGAGACAAAAATAGAAGGAAGCCAAATGTATTTGAAAAAAATTAAGAACAAAGCGAATTAAAACAGAATGAACCAAAATAAAAATTTCTGGAAAAACATCCGAATTCTCTGTCTTCTGATTATTTTACTGATTGTCGCAATCAATGCGTGGCGAGATCAAAATCAGAACTGGAACCAGCCTATTTTTGTGCTTTTACATCCGATTAATGCTGACAGACGTCAGGAAACGGCACAATATATTCAGCAACTGAAGGCCTCAGACTTTGCCGAGGTACAGCAGTTTTTGCAGCAGGAAGCACAAAAGTATCGACATCAGCCGACTTATTTTTATTTAAATCTGGGGCGACAATTACAGGTTTTACCGCCTATTGTTCCTGAACATGCTAGCCTTTTGCAGACTATGTTATGGAGCTTGAAATTCCGTTTTTACGCATGGCGACAGCATCAATCCAATGATCAAGTGGCAACAGCAACTTTATATTTAAATTATTATGATCCTCAATATATCAATACTTTAGTTCATTCAACAGCGTTGGAAAAAGGACGTATTGGTTCAGTCAATCTTTTTGCATCATCCAAACAGGCACAACAAAACAATATTGTTTTGACGCATGAGCTATTACATACATTTGGTGCAACAGATAAATATGATTTGACGACCAGCCAGCCAATTTACCCAATTGGTTATGCAGACCCGCAGCAACAACCACGGTTTCCACAGCATCGGGCAGAAATTATGGCGGGGCATATCGCATTGTCTGAACAGAAAAGCAAAATGGCAGATTCTTTGACCCAAGTGGTGGTCAATGAACCGACTGCGATTGAAATCGGATGGTTAAAATAGTGTGGGTAACTTGAAAGTTATCCACAATTGGACTGTCTAAAGTGGATAACTTTCAGCAATTTTTATACATTGTAAGTAGGGTAAAAGCGCATACTGATAACAGATATTCGATAATAAGAGATAAAAAATGATTACAGTAGGCAATGATTTAGTCCGACATCAACTCCATCATCAACGTAAATGGTATGTGCTTTTTGGCATTTTACTGATCCTGTTTGCTTTCGGTCTATTTGCGTCTTTGCCCTTTGCAACCTTATCCGTTGTAATAATCTTTGGTTCACTCATGATGCTTGGCGGGCTTTTGCATCTGTTTGCAGCCTTTAAATTTTTCGAGGGTTCTGTGCGCTGGCTGTGGGTGTTGTTTGCATTATTTTATTTTATCGCGGGGTATTATGCTTTTCATACCCCAGTGACAACGGCGATTGTTTTAACCAGTTTATTGGCGATATTTCTGATTATTGCTGGTGGCATCCGCATTTTAAATGCAGTGTTATTACGTGCGTTTCAGGGTTGGGGCTGGACATTATTGTCAGGTTTTTTAACCCTATTGGTCGGGATCATGATTTTAACCACACCAGATGCGCCTTTTTGGGTATTAGGTATGTTCTTGGCAATCGATTTGTTATTTCAGGGCATTAACTATTTAAGCTTGGCAGCCGCAATTAACAAGATTCCACCAAGTTCGACAGATGTATAACGAAGTGTTCAGCAATGCTGAGATGAGTTTGTTAAACTAGCAATCTTTGATGACACAATGATATTGGCATGAGTCTTGATACCCTAATTTCTGAATTAAATCCTCAGCAGAAGCAGGCAGCAACAACCACAGCACAAAACTGTCTGGTTTTGGCTGGGGCAGGGTGTGGCAAGACCAAAACCATTGTGGCACGGGCAGCGTATCTTATTGATCAAGGTATTGCGGCCAATCAGATTCAGATTTTAACCTTTACACGTCGGGCTGCCAGTGAAATTGTGACCCGTGTGGAGCAATATTTAGGGGCAACAGCACACGGTTTGCGTGCATCGACCTTTCATACTTTTTGTATGTATTTGCTACGTCGAAATCCTCAGGCATTTGGACTAACACAATTTAGTATTATTGATCGAGATGATCAGTTGATGATATTTCGACTACTTCGGGGAAAAGGCCGTGACAGTATTTTGCCCAAAGCAGCGCAACTGTGCGATCTATATTCATTTGCTCGAAATACACAAGCCAAACTTTCAGATGCCCTGATTCAGCTTTTGCCTGAAGCTTTGCAATATAAAGCTGAAATTGCAGAGATTATGCGTCAGTATGAACAGCGAAAGCGGGAGCGAAATTATCTCGACTATGACGATATTCTGGCAACTGTTGCTGGACATTTACAGCAGTCACCTGAGCTGGTCGATTGGGTCAGTCGTCTATGTTCGGTAATGTTAGTGGATGAAATGCAGGACACCAATCCTTTACAATGGTCGTTACTTGAACCTTTGCTTGGGCGAGTTTCGTTGTTTTGTGTGGGGGATGATGCCCAGTCGATTTATGGTTTTCGCGGGGCAGATTTTGAAAATATCCATCACTTTAAAAGCCGAGTGCCCGATGCCCAAGTTTTGACGTTACAAGAAAACTATCGCTCTACGCAGGAAATTCTGGATTTATCGAACTGGTTATTACGCAGCAGCCCCATTGACTATGATAAGCAACTAATCGCATATCGGGGAATGGGACTAAAACCTAAACTGCGTATTTTCCCGAACGAGTTTGAAGAAGCCAACTGGATTGCACAAGATTTACAACAACGTCATCAGCAGGATGTTGCATGGAACGCACACATGGTTTTGGTGCGTTCTTCTTATGCTGCACGGCATCTAGAAAGTGCTTTTATTAAAAGTACCATTCCATATCGGTTTATTGGTGGCACGAAGTTGCTTGAGTCTGCCCATGTCAAAGACTTACTCAGCCTATTACGGATTTCATCTAACCCTCAAGATGATCTTGCATGGATGCGGTTTTTAACCTTGTGGAATGGGGTTGGTGATGTCGGTGCAAGTCGTTTAACCGCAGAACTCACAGGTTTGGAAAATTTAGATGCACGTTGCGAGCGCCTAGAAAGACATGGCAAAGTTTCTTCCAAAGCCATTCTCATTTTAAAACAACTTTCGGTGTTACAACATGAAGTGCAAGCCTGTATTGGCTTGGCGATAGATGCTTTAACTGAACAATTGGCGCAAAATTATCAAAATCAAGATTGGACGCGTCGCGTGAAAGATTTTGATTTGGTGAAACAACTGGCACAAAAGCATGGTGGCTTGGGCGAATTTCTCGAAGAATATGTTCTTGAACCAATTTCAATTTCAGAAGTTGAACGAGCCAAAGATCAGGATGTGGTTACGCTGATTACCGTTCATTCTGCAAAAGGAACAGAACAACAGGTCTGTTATGTCCCGCACCTTACCGTAAACCAGTACCCACACGCACGGGCACAAGGCGACTTTGATGCCGTAGAAGAAGAACGACGAGTGCTTTATGTGGCATTAACACGGGCAAAAAACGAATTAATTTTAACCAAGCAGGACTTAAATAGTTGGGCATATGACCAAACCGATGAGCTAGGGCGTAAAATTAGCAGTTATTTCTTCAATAATTTACCTGCACCTTTGGTCGATGTTGAAATGCACAAACGTGTGCCGATGACATCACAGACAGGCTTTGCCCAGAAAAAAGCACCTGTCCGCATTACATTTGGTTTAGATTTTGATTAAGTATTCGATGATGCAATATCATCATCCAATTCACTATATTTATATAAAGGGTTATACATGAAAATTTTAGTTCGCAATCTCGAGCGTTCAATCAATGAAGCTGAACTTACAGAACTGTTTAAACCATACGGTGCAGTTGAATCTTGTGTGGTTGTGATGGATCAGGACACTGGTAAATCAAAAGGTTTTGGTTTTGTTGAAATGACTAATCCACGCGAAGCAATTAAGGCAATTAAAGGCTTAAATACATTGAAAGTCAAAGGTATAGGAATCCGCGTGAAAGCAGCAGAATAAGCAGTATATTCATAAGATTGGGAGTATTTTCTCCCTTTTTTTATGTGATGGATTTATTTGAGAGATACTTATTACTTACATGGTTTGATGATTTTATAAGATGGAAGAGCGCTATTAAAAGAAAGAAAAATCGTGTGCTTGAATATTGGATTTGAGAGATTGGTAATATTTGTCTCATTCACAGACCATAAAATAATGGCAAAATGCAAAATAGATTAAATTGAAATGGATTATGACGAAATATTGTTGTGCAGAATATCCAATAAAGTTTAATCTTAACGTAGTGGAAAACTGAATATTAGGGAAAAGATATGTCTCGTGTTGCGCGTTATCATGCTGATCGTACAAACCAAAAATTGTATTTTGCACGTTTGGCATGCCTGCAAGCAGAACAAATCGAACATGTTCAACAAGCGCAAGCATATCGTGAGGCAGCAGTCTTTCATTTGCATGGTGCGATATTGGCATTTTTACAAGAATTGGTTCGTTACTACCGCCTGACTGACTTTCAACCTACCTTTAAATCCATTGAAGAACATATGGCGAATAAAGGGCAAGTTTCACCTGAAGTGGTGGTCATGCAACAACTGGCAAAAGATGGTTTTATTGCTGAACTCAAACATGCCTATCGTATGTGTCAATATGCACCTGAACCAGCAGCCTCGACACCAGAGCAGGAAACCTCTTCAAACCTGATTATTAAAGTGACACAAGGGCCTCAGTCATGGTTGCCCGATGTTAAAATTTTGAGAGAATGGCATCGTGAATTGAGCCAGTTGATTGATGGCTTTCGTAATGAAATGGTAGAGTTTTAAGACCAGATACAAAACATTGCTTGAAATTTTGCATTGAAATACCGATATAAGATAATCTAAATATAAGCATTTTGTGCTTGTCATCTGTGGAGGTCTTATGTCTATACAGCAGTTAAAAGAGTTATTCGGAAGCCAAGAGGCAACCCTTGAACTGGTGCAACTTGAAAATGGGGACTTGGCTCTACGAAATGCGGCTTCTACAAAAGCACCTTTGGTCACCATTCAGTTTAATGAAGAAGTTCGTACATTGCTTGGTGAAAATACAGCATTGGTTGCCCAACAAATGGTTCAGGCTGCACTGCTTGGTTTGTTAGAAAAACAAGCACATGAATGGCATGCCGAAGTCGTTGATGAGCAACCTCAATACTTTAGCTAATTTAGGAAACGTACAGTAATGTACGTTTTTTTTGTTAATGTGAAGGCTGATGTGCCAATTCGATTTGATTTAAAATATGTTGGCTCATATTTTTAGCCATCTCTTCTTTGGCATAAAAGACCTCACCAATATTTTCTGCACGAATCACTTCCGCCTCTTCTTTACTTTCGGCACAAACGAGAACCTGCACCTTCGGATTTAACTGCGTTGCGATGTCGACAATACGATGAATGTCTAAAATATCCATTGGCGATAAAATTAACATCCGTGCATGCATGATATGTGCCTGAATCAGAACACTTGGTTCTGTTGCAAAACCACTGACCGCTGCAATGCCTTTTTCACGTAAATTTTCTACAATTTCACGGTTTTCTTCGGCAATCACGACTTTAATATTTTGTGTCATGAGTGAAGTGGTAATTCTTCGGCCAACTTCACCATATCCCACCATCACGACCTGATCACGTAAATAATCCTGATCGACTTCATCAGGCAGCATAGCGAGAGGGTCACCGCTACGTTCAAGTAACCGTGCTAAATGAGAGCGTTCACGAATCCAGCGTTGGACAGGTTCAATCGCTGAAAATACAAAAGAGTTCAGGGTAATTGAAAATAAGGCACCCGCCAAAATGAGGTTTTGTGCCTCTGTGGTAAGGAGTCCTAAAGAGATTCCAAGTGTGGCTAAAATGAAAGAAAATTCTCCAATTTGTGCCAGACTAGCACCAACCGTCAGCGCTGTATTGATTGGGTAGCGGAAGAACAAAACCAGCGCCATTGCAGCCAGTGTTTTACCAAGCATAATGATGGCAACAACTGCAAGAATATGCCAAGGTTGCTCAACCAAAATGCGCGGGTCAAAGAGCATCCCAACCGAAACAAAAAATAAGATTGAAAAGACTTCACGTAAAGGCAAAGTTTCTTCTTCAGCCCGATGGCTAAAGTCTGACTCTTTGACGACCATGCCTGCAAAAAAGGCTCCGAGTGCCATCGAAACGCCAAAAATTGCATACGAACCATAAGCAATTGAAACAGCACAGGCGACAACCGTAAGTGTAAAGAGTTCTCGTGACCCTAAACGTGCAACAAACTGCATAATTAAAGGAACCAGACGTTTTCCAATAATCAGCATAAAGGCAATGAAGCCGACTACTTTAAGTAAAGTGAGTCCTAGTGTGAGCCAAAGATTAACGGGTGCTGCATGACCATGTTCTGGCACTTTTCCACCAAGCAAGACAGCCGTTGCTGGGAGGATGACTAAGCCTAAAACCATGACCAGATCTTCAACCAAAAGCCAACCAACAGCAATTTTACCGTTCACCGAGTCGAGTAACCCACGGTCACCTAAGGCTTTTAATAGCACAACGGTACTTGCGCAGGATAGGCTTAGACCAAAAACCAGTGCCGATCCAAAAGACCATCCCCAAAATATCGCGACACTTAACCCCAGTAAAGTTGCGGCTGCAATTTGTAAAATTGCTCCGGGTACTGCAATCCGTCGAACTTGTAATAAATCATTTAAGGAAAAGTGCATCCCAACGCCAAACATCAGGAACATCACCCCAAGTTCAGCAAGTTGATTGGCCAGTTGCATATCTGCAACAATACCAGGTGTATTGGGGCTAATGATAATGCCAGCAATTAAATAACCAACCAGAGGAGGGAGGCGTAAGCGAGCAGCAATATAGCCAAAAAATAATGCTATCCCAAATCCAACAGCTAAAAGAACAATGAGGTCAACATTATGTGGCACGTAGGCATTCCTTAATTAGGCAGAAGTTCAGTGTCAGGAAAATTAAGTGTAGTAAATGATGATCTTAACAATAAGTATAAAAAAAAGGCAAAAAAAACGACCCCGAATGGAGTCGCTTTTTGGAAACTAAAATTATTTGATTTTAGCTTCTTTGAAAATTACGTGTTGACGGATTTTTGGATCAAATTTTTTGATTTCCATTTTTTCCGGCATAGTACGTTTGTTCTTAGTTGTGGTATAGAAATAACCAGTACCAGCTGAAGAAACTAGGCGAATTTTGTCACGCATTGCAAAGACTCCTTAGATCTTTTGGCCTTGAGCACGAAGATCAGCTACAACCTTTTCAATGCCCAATTTGTCGATGATACGCATACCTTTAGTGGTTAAACGAAGACGTACAAAACGCTTTTCGCTTTCTAACCAAAAACGGTGATGATGCAGGTTCGGCTCGAACCGGCGTTTAGTTTTGTTGTTTGCGTGTGAGACGTTGTTACCAACGACTGGACGCTTGCCGGTAACTTGGCAAACCTTAGACATGGTGGAACTCCATTGATTTAGCCAACAGCAAACCTGTGGCCAGTCATAATACAAACAGATTGAATTTATTCAAGGGGCGTTTTATACCAAAAATACGATTAAAAGACAAGCGAATTTACATAAAACGTCACTTCAAATCGTGTGATAGCTCATGCCTTGATCATTTCAGAACAACACTTTGGTAAAACGTTTTATCTAAGTTTACTTATGTGTTGATGACGGCATTTGGCGCGTCCAAAATCGATCAAATATAGATTGAAAATGATGCAGTTACATGAGTTCAACGTCCGATGAAGGTCTGTTCATTTTATAATATTTCACCGCAGTTGGACAGTGTAAATAAGGATTTGAAGATAAAGGATCAGTATGTAGCGAAAGTTGGGTAAGCACAGCAAGGTCAACAAGCCCTAATTTTGGTAGTGAATTAACCGTATATTGTTGCAGTGTTCAGGCCATTTTAGCGGTCAATCCAGCATAATTGCTAAAATAGAGATAAAGACCTTTACCTTGAAAAATGAATGATTTAATATTTATTTAGAGTTTTTGCTCTAATCCTGATTGAAAAGCTTGAGGAAAATCAGATGTCACAGGCGAAAGCGATAAAGACGAAGCAGCGAATTTTGGATGTCAGTTTGCATTTATTTAATGAAAAAAGTGAAAGAGCTGTAACCACCAATCATATTGCTGCGACATTAAATATGAGTCCTGGGAATTTATATTATCATTTTTCCAATAAACAAGAAATTATTAAGGCGCTTACCGAGCAGTATCAGCATGAAACCCTAAATATGTTGGCTTTGCCAGAAGGGCGGATGGTTAATCCAAATGACAAGATTCATTATTTTCATGTGATGAGTAGCCAGCTTTGGCGTTATCGTTTTATTCATCGTGATATTTTTCATTTGGTTGAAAATGATCAAGACTTTAAAGTTTTGTATGCAGATTTTTCTCAACAAGTCATGCAACAGGTTCAAAAAATTTATCAGGCTTTTGTCGATGCAGGTTTAATGAAGCTCAATGCCAGTGAAATTGAAGCCTTAATTATTAATATCTGGATTGTCTTGACCAACTGGACAAACTTTTTATTTATGTCTGGACGTTTGGATGACCAAAATCATTTGGATGAAAAATGGCGTTTACAAGCCTTACGTCAGCTGATTTTTTTAGAAGGGCCTTATTTAATGGGAGAGAGTCGGGCGGCCTATGAAACATTGTTAGCCAATATTCATCACACGACATTATTTTCAGATGACAACAACTGATGAGGTTGAAGAGAGAAAATAAGTGTGCTTCAAATAAAAAGGCGGTAGAATATTTCGCAAATTTTTAAATGACGAGTGATATAAAACCACATGAATATGACTACCGCCAATACTGCACGTTTATTGATTACTTGTGAAGACAAGCCAGGTATTGTGCAAGCCGTATCAAGTTTTCTGTATCATCAAGGTGCAAATATTACTGCGCTTGATCAATATGCTACGGAAGCTCAGGGCGGGCGCTATTTCATGCGTGTTGAATTTGAGCTTGAGCATTTGCAATCTCGCAAAGATACCTTAATTCAAACCTTTGACCATAATGTTGCGCAGCGCTATGAAATGGAATGGCGTTTGGCATTTGTGGGTGATGTTAAAAAGATAGGGATTCTTGTTTCAAAAGTTGACCACGCCTTGCTTGAACTCTTATGGCGTCATGCACGTGGTTCATTGCCATGTGAAATTACCCATGTTGTGTCTAACCATGAAGACTTGCGTGAATCGGTTGAAAACTTTGGCATTCCTTTTACGGTAGTGAAAGTTACGAAAGATAATAAAGCAGAAGCCTATGCACAAATTGATGAAATCATGCAAGGCAATGATTTGCTAGTTCTCGCGCGTTATATGCAAATTTTAAGTGAAGAATTTGTTGAAAAATGGCCGATGAAAATTATTAATATTCATCACTCATTCCTGCCAGCCTTTGTCGGTGCAAACCCTTATAAACAGGCATATGAAAAAGGTGTAAAATTGATTGGTGCTACAGCGCATTATGTGACTGCTGAACTAGACCAAGGGCCAATTATTGAACAAGATGTTGAGCGTGTGAGCCATGACTACAATGTTGAACAGTTACGTGAACTTGGTGAAGATGTCGAGCGTAATGTTTTAGCGCGAGCAGTAAAATGGCATTTAGAAGACCGTGTGATTGTACATGGAAATAAAACAGTTGTATTTCAATAACACAGCAAAATAAATTGAAAAAGGCATGTTGAACATGCCTTTTTTTATACCTTTTTATTCTGCATCTACGTCAGTCTCAACGTCATCAGCTTCCGATGCTTCTGGAATATCATGTGCGCTAATGACCTGATTGGCATCATCGAGCATGTAGTGCAAACGACCTGCCATGACAGACGCAAGTTCTTCTAAGCCTTGTTTATTTAATGAAGAAAACAGTTGGATTGAAAATTGTAACTTCATTTTTTTCAATGCTTGTTTCACATCAAGTAAAGCCTGATTGGCAGGGCCACGATTCAGTTTGTCAGCTTTGGTCAGCAAAATGTGCACGAAAAGTTTACGTGAATGCGCCCATTCCAGCATCATTAAGTCAAAATGTTGTAGGGGATGGCGAATATCCATCAGCAAAACCAAACCTTGTAGGCTTTGACGATGAATCAGATAGTTTTCTAATTCTTTTTGCCAGACACGTTTCATTTCTTCAGGTACGGCAGCATAGCCATAACCCGGTAAATCCACCAGACGTTGATTAGGATTACCCAAACTAAAGAAGTTAATCATTTGGGTACGGCCCGGTTTTTTAGAGGCACGTGCCAGTTGCTTCTGATTGGTCAAAGCGTTGATCGCACTTGATTTTCCAGCGTTTGAACGCCCTGCAAATGCAATTTCATAACCTGTGTCTTCTACACATAATGCAAGCTTTGGCGCACTCATCAAAAACTCAGCCTGACGTAGCCAGTTTAGACTCTGTACCGCATATTGTGTTACAGCAGGATCAGTCTTTTTTTCATAGCTGATCTTGGTTTTTGGGGCTAATTTGGCTTTGGTGTCTTTTGATTTTGCATAGCGATGCATAGGATAGAATTCACACTAACTTTAAATTTCATTCATAGTATAAAGCAACAAACCAAATGGTGCGAATTTAGCTTGAAAGGTTTAAAAGTGGAATGGCATTTTTATTTGGGGAAGTCTGTGGATTCAGCTGGAGTACATCTGCAATTTTGTACTGATTCAACTGTAAATAAAAGGTATTCACAGCCTGATTTAAAATACCTTTTAAACCGCATTGGACACGAAGCACGCAGGGTGGGTTATGGCACTCGACAATATCAACTTCACCTTGAAGAATACGGACTACATCGCCTAGATGTGCCTGCATGACTTGAGGATTAAAGCGAATGCCGCCTCCTTTACCACGAGTGGTAATGAGCCAATTCTGCTTTGCCATAAAATGCACGATCTTAACCAAATGATTTTCGGACACGTGTAATTGTTTGGCCAATTCAGCAATGGTATAGGGCATTTCCCGATCATGAGCAACCGTCATTAAAATTCTGAGTCCATAATCGGTGAACTTATTTAATTGCATATGAAAGCATGTAGATGAAGATGTTTTTATATTAGCGCGAAATAGCATAAAAGACGAAACTAAATGATGCGCTGTCACTTTGGCGAACATCATTTAGTTTCGTCTTTTTTAAAAATGACATTCACTATTATGGATTAATATGCCAAGACATTTCTCCTTTGTTGCTTTATTTTAGTGGATAAGGCACAGTATTTAAGTCCTATTTACCCATCTACGATCACAACTTATTTGTGCATTAGGTTGTTTAAATCCATATTGAACCATCAATATGCGAGTCGAATCCTTCGAGATGAAGGATATGGTTTGAGTCTGTGGAAAGTTCTAACGATTACCAAAAAAAGAACCGAGCAATCCTCGAATTAATTTTTGACCTGTTGGGCCACCCAATGTTCGGGCTGCACTTTTTGCAAAAGTTCCTAAAATATCCTGTGTGAGTTTTTCTTTATCTCGTTGGGCTTTTTCTGCTGCTTTTTGCTGTTCCTTTGCCAAGCGTTCCTGCTCTTTGGCTTGTTGTGCTGCCTCTACTTGAGCTTGTTGCTGTTGGACATTCTCGGCGACTTTGCGTTGTAGCATTTCATATGCACTATCCCGATCAAGTACTTTTTCATAAATACCAGCAATAATGCTATGTTGGATGAGGATGTGGCGTTCTTCTGTTGTGATTGGGGTGAAGGATGATGCAGGCGGCATAATCCAGCCACGTTCTACAATTTGAGGTGTGCCTTGTGGATCTAAAAAGCTAATTAATGCTTCACCAACGGCAAGTTGCGTAATGACTTCACTCACATTAAAGTCAGGATTGGCTCGGAAAGTATCTGCTGCAACTTTGACTGCTTTCTGGTCTTTAGGGGTAAATGCACGTAAAGCATGTTGTACCCGATTCCCAAGTTGTCCTAAAACTTTTTCTGGAATATCCAGTGGACTTTGGGTAATAAAATAAATCCCGACGCCTTTGGAACGGATCAGACGAACTACCTGTTGGATTTTTTCTTGTAAGGCATCGCTGGCATTGTCAAATAACAGATGTGCCTCATCAAAGAAAAAGACGAGTTTAGGTTTGTCTAAATCGCCGACTTCGGGAAGTTGTTCAAATAGCTCAGAGAGCATCCAAAGTAAAAATGTTGCATATAGTTTCGGTGTGTTCATTAATTTATCAGCAGCAAGCAGGTTGATGTAGCCTTGTCCTTCGCTGTTGGTTTGAATGAAGTCCAGAATATTTAAACTGGGTTCACCGAAAAATAAATCACCGCCCTGATCCGCTAAAGCGAGTAAATTCCGTTGAATAGCCCCTAAACTTGCAGGTGAAAGGTTGCCATATTCGGCTTTAAACTGACTGGTATTTTCACTGACATACGTCAGCATGGCTTTTAAATCTTTAAAGTCTATCAGCAACAGTCCTTGATCATCCGCAATTCGGAACACGGCTGAAAGCACACCTTCTTGTGTGTCGTTTAAATTGAGCATTTGCGCCAATAATAAAGGCCCAATTTCTGAAATGGTGGATCGGATAGGGTGGCCTTGTTCACCAAAAACATCCCAGAAAATGACAGGAAAAGCTTGGAAATCAATTGAATCTAGACCGAGCATTTTTAGTCGTGCTGCAAATTTTTCAGATGTCCCACCTGCTTTGGCAATGCTTGAAACATCGCCTTTTGCATCGGCTAAAAAGACAGGAACTCCAATTTTTGAAAAATGCTCAGCCAACACTTTGAGTGTAACCGTTTTACCTGTTCCTGTTGCGCCTGCAATCAAACCATGTCGATTGACAAACTCAGAATGTAGAACGATTTCTTTTTGTATATCCTGACTATTTTTAGCCACAATAATTGGTGTTCCCATTTTCTATCCTTGTCTTTATTCGAGTTGTTTTAACGCATTATGAATATCCTGAATTAAGTCATCTGCTGTTTCGAGTCCAATACAGAAACGAACAACATAGCCTTCAGCAAGGTGTGGTGTTTCCAAACTGCGCATACGTTTTAGATCATAAAGCATGGCAAGACTGATTGGGCCACCCCAACTAAATCCTAGTTTAAACAAGCGAAGCTGATCACAAAAGCGGCAAATTGCCTGAAAATTATACTTTTTGTTAAAAACAACGCTGACCAATCCTGAGCTTTGTCGAGAAGTACAAATTTCTTGCCAATATTGATGTCCTGGTGACATTTCATCGGCTGGATGTAAAACCTGTGCAAACTGAGGCTGTTGTTTCAACCATTGCATGATTTGAATTGCGGATTTGGATTGCTGCTCATATCGAAGTTGCATATGAGGTAAGCTGCGAATGATCTGTGCAGCATCATCCCCAGAAATAGAAAGCCCTTGTAATGCATGCATTTTGAGTAATTTTAGATGTAAGTTATGATCTTTGGTGACCACGCTACCCATCAAAATATCGCCACCGCCACTTGGGTATTTGGTTAAGGCATGTACGCTAATATCAACGGCTAAATGTTGTTCTGAAAAATCGAAAGGATTAAAAGCAAGTCCTGCGCCCCATGTATTATCCAGTACAGTTAAAACCTGATGTTGTCTGGCCTTTTGGAGCAATCCAATCAAATTTGGAAATTCTAAAGTGACAGAACCTGCCGCTTCCATCCATAACAGTTTGGTTCGAGGTGAGGGCTGAAAACTATCAACTTCTAAAGGGTTGTAGATACTCACTTTAATATTAAAGGCTTGTTGTAAATGGTTTAGATATTCAAGATTAGGGCCATAAATGTTGTCAGGAATCCAAACCTCGTCTCCAGTTTCTAAGAAGGCGGCATTGACCAACTGAATTGCAGATAAGCCACTAGGCGCTAATAAGCAAAATTGACCATGTTCAATTTGGGCAATGTTGTCTGCTAATGTATAGGTGGTCGGTGTCCCGTGCGTGCCATAACTATAGTCATAAGGGTCGCTCCACTTTCGATCAAAAATTTGCTGAGTGTTCTGAAAAAAGATTGTGGATGCCCGATAAAGAGGAGGCTGGATCGTTGAAATATATTGAGGGGCTAATCTTGGTGCATGAATACGTTCAGTTTGAAGGGATTTTTTCATATAAAAGCACTCAGATGGGACAGAAATGAATTAAAAATAGGCAATCTACTGTAGAAAGTAGCGGATTATAGAAAAATGTCAAAGACATGTTATTTTATAAAAAGTTGGCTTCATTCTTGCTAAATATAAAACACACATGCTGGCGAGAATAGGATAACAATATATGAAGCCCCATTTAAATGTTCATTATTTTCAGCATATCGCAGGAGAGGGTTTTGGTAGCTGCTATGAATTTTTAAAGCAACATCACGCAAAAATCACCGCTACAGAATTTTTTGCGTTACCTTCCGAAACAGCCTTGGAAATAGAAGCATTACCCCAAGTGGAAGATGTCGATTTGCTCATCATCATGGGTGGAACCATGAGTGTTAATGATGAAGCCAATTATCCGTGGTTAAAAATAGAAAAGCGTTGGTTACGTCGTTATTTGGCAACAGGAAAACCAGTCATTGGATTATGTTTGGGTGGACAATTGATTGCTAATGCATTGGGTGCGGCAGTGAGTTGTAATCATCAGGAAGAACTTGGGTGGACAACGGTCTATCGTATCAATAATGTACCTTCAAGTTGTTTTGAACTTCCCGAACAATTTGATGTATTGCAGTGGCACCGCGAATCATTTGATATTCCCAAAGGTGCTATTCATCTTGCCGAAAATAAAGTCTGCCGTAACCAAATTTATCAAATTGGAAATAATGTGCTGGGATTTCAGTTTCATCCAGAAATAACGCCTGAAGTTTTACAATTGTTTCTAGATAATGATGAAGAATTGGCTTTATTTGATGGCGAAAAAATCCATCGTATTGATCACTTAAAACAGTCGGTATTACAAAAATTTTTACAGGGCAATGATATTTTGAACCGTGCGATAGAGTATGTCTTAAGAGTTTGAGTCACTTGCTGAAAGTAAAATAGCCGATCTATGGCAGAGTGATATATTGATAAACTAATTTCTGAGGTTAAATAAACAATTAAGAAAGAGGATCAATAAAAATTGATGAAATAATGACAAAAAGAGAAAAGATATTTGCATAATCATTAAACAATGTTTATAATGAGCGACCTCTCAATAAGAGAGAAGTTACTCTGAAAAATTGAGTAATTAATCGTTACAGTCGTGGCATCGATCACGACCTTGGTGATTTTCACTGCCCTTGACACTTGCTATTAAATAGGTGAGATGCGTCATGGGTGATTCTTTATATATTTGGCTTGGAGTTAACTGGTATGTCTAACCAGAGAATTCGTATCCGTTTGAAGTCTTTTGATCATCGTTTAATTGATCAATCAGCTCAAGAAATCGTAGAAACAGCAAAACGTACTGGCGCACAAGTATGCGGTCCAATCCCGATGCCAACTCGCATCGAACGTTTTAACGTTTTAACATCACCACACGTAAATAAAGACGCTCGTGACCAATACGAGATTCGTACTTACAAACGTTTGATCGATATCGTTCAACCTACAGATAAAACTGTTGATGCATTGATGAAATTAGATCTTGCAGCTGGTGTTGATGTTCAGATCGCATTGGGTTAAGGCTTTCGGTTAATTAACACTCTCAAGTTAATTAGGCCGCTTTTTTAGAGGTTTATGCACATGGCTATTGGTTTAGTCGGTCGCAAGTGCGGTATGACACGTATCTTTACAGATGCTGGTGTTTCTGTGCCTGTTACAGTGATTGAGGTTGATCCAAACCGTATCACTCAAATCAAAACGCTTGAAACTGATGGTTATCAAGCGATTCAAATCACTACTGGTGAACGTCGCGAATCTCGCGTAACTAACGCTCAAAAAGGTCACTTCGCGAAAGCGGGTGTTGCTGCTGGTCGTTTAGTTCAAGAATTCCGCGTTGCAGAAGCTGAGCTTGAAGGTCGTGAAGTCGGTGGAACTATCGGTGTTGACTTGTTTACAGTTGGTCAAGTTGTTGACGTAACTGGTCAGTCAAAAGGTAAAGGTTTCCAAGGTGGTGTTAAGCGTTGGAACTTCCGTACGCAAGACGCAACTCATGGTAACTCTGTATCTCACCGTGTATTAGGTTCTACAGGTCAAAACCAGACTCCTGGTCGCGTGTTCAAAGGCAAAAAAATGGCTGGTCACTTAGGTGATGAACGCGTAACAGTACAAGGTCTTGAAGTTGTATCTATCGACGCAGAACGTTCAGTTCTTGTTGTTAAAGGTGCGATTCCTGGTGCAACTGGTGGCGACGTAATCGTTCGTCCTACAATCAAGGCTTGAGGGGAAATAACGTGAATTTAAAAACTGTTTCCGGCTCTGCTATTGAATTGTCTGAAGTTGCTTTCGGACGTGAATTCAACGAAGCACTTGTACACCAAGTAGTAACTGCTTATTTAGCAGGTGGTCGTCAAGGTTCTCGTGCGCAAAAATCACGTGCTGATGTATCTGGTGGTGGTAAAAAACCATTCCGTCAAAAAGGTACTGGCCGTGCTCGTGCTGGTTCTATTCGTAGCCCAATTTGGGTTGGCGGTGGTAAAACTTTTGCAGCTCGTCCACAAGACTGGTCTCAAAAAGTTAACCGTAAAATGTACCGTGGTGCAATGCAATGTATCTTAGCTGAACTTGTTCGCCAAGAACGTTTAGTATTGGTTGAAGAAATTCAAGTTTCTGCTCCAAAAACTAAAGAATTGCTTGCTACACTTAACGGTTTGAATGCTGCTCGTGCATTGATCGTAACTGATGCAGTTGATGAGAACTTATATCTTGCAGCACGTAACCTTCCGCACGTTGATGTGGTTGATGCAACTGCAATCGATCCAGTAAGCTTGATCGCGTTCGATAAAGTTGTAATGTCTGTAGCTGCTGCTAAGAAAATTGAGGTAGAACTCGGATGAACAACGAACGTATCTATCAAGTCCTACGTGGACCAGTATTCTCAGAAAAAGCACAAGTTTTAGGTGAAACTGCAAACGTTCAAGTTTTTAAAGTTGACATCAATGCAACTAAACTTGAAGTTAAAAAAGCAGTTGAACAACTCTTCGGTGTTGAAGTTGTGAAAGTAAACACAACAATCACTAAAGGTAAGACTAAGCGCTTTGGTCGTACATTAGGACGTCGTTCTGATGTTAAAAAAGCATACGTCACCCTGAAAGCTGGCCAAGATGTTGAGATGGCTGACTTGGGCGATACCGCTGAAAGCGCAGCGGAATAAGGACGAAATTTATGCCGATTCAAAAATGTAAGCCAACGTCTCCTGGACGTCGCTTTGTTGAAAAAGTGGTTCATGACCACCTTCACAAAGGTAAGCCTTTTGCAGCGTTGGTAGAAGCTAAAAAACGTACTGGTGGCCGTAATAACAATGGTCACATTACGACTCGTCACGTTGGTGGTGGTCATAAGCAACACTATCGTATCGTTGACTTTAAACGTAACAAAGATGGCATCCCTGCTGTTGTTGAACGTATCGAATACGATCCAAACCGTACTGCACACATCGCATTGTTGAAGTATGCTGACGGTGAACGTCGTTATATCATTGCGCCTAAAGGTTTGCGTGCTGGTGATAAAGTACAATCTGGTAACGATGCTCCAATTCGTCCAGGTAACTGCTTGCCACTTCGCAACATGCCAATCGGTTCTACACTTCATAACGTTGAACTTAAAATCGGTAAAGGTGCGCAATTAGCGCGTTCTGCTGGTACTTCAGTTCAGTTGCTAGGTCGTGATGGTTCTTACGCAATTATCCGTCTTCGTTCAGGCGAAATGCGTAAAGTTCATGTTGAATGCCGTGCCGTAATTGGTGAAGTTTCTAACCAAGAAAACAACCTTCGCTCATTAGGTAAAGCTGGTGCAGCACGCTGGCGTGGTGTTCGTCCTACCGTACGTGGTATGGCAATGAACCCGATTGATCACCCACATGGTGGTGGTGAAGGGCGTAACAAGGGTATTCAACCTGTGAGCCCATGGGGTCAAAAAGCTAAAGGGTACAAGACACGTACCAACAAGCGTACGACTAAGATGATTATTCGCGACCGTCGCGTCAAGTAAAGGAATCTGACTAATGCCTCGTTCATTAAAAAAAGGTCCATTCGTCGACGCGCATTTGTTCGCTAAAGTTGAAGCTGCTATTGCTGCTAACAACCGTAAGCCGATCAAAACATGGTCTCGTCGTTCGATGATCCTTCCAGATTTTGTTGGTTTAACAATTTCTGTTCACAATGGTCGTAACCATGTTCCAGTAATTATTTCTGAGCATATGGTTGGTCATAAACTCGGTGAATTCGCGCCAACTCGTACCTATCGTGGTCACGGTGTTGACAAGAAATCTAAACGTTAATAGGTGTCCTGATGGAAGTAACTGCTAAATTACGCGGTGCCGCTATCTCGGCACAAAAAGCACGTTTGGTTGCGGATCTAATTCGTGGCAAATCTGTTGCTCACGCGCTTAACATTTTGAACTTCAGCAATAAAAAAGCTGCTGTTCTAGTGAAAAAAGCATTGGAATCTGCGATTGCAAACGCTGAACATAACAACAGTTTAGATGTTGACGATCTTAAAGTATCTACGATTTACGTTGATGAAGGCATCAGCCTTAAACGTATCATGCCACGTGCTAAAGGCCGTGCAGATCGTATTACTAAGCGTACTTGTCACATCACCGTTAAGGTAGGGGTTTGATATGGGTCAGAAGGTTCATCCAATCGGTATCCGCCTAGGTGTTGTGAAACGTCATAACGCTAACTGGTATGCGAATCCGAAACAATACGCTGAATACTTACTTAAAGATCTTCAAGTTCGTGAGTTTTTAACTAAAAAACTTAAGAACGCGATGGTAAGTAATATTCTTATCGAACGTCCAACAGGTGCTGCTAAAGTAACTATTAGCACTGCTCGTCCTGGTATCGTGATCGGTAAAAAAGGCGAAGATATTGAAAAATTACAGCGCGAACTTACCAACATCATGGGTGTTCCAGCGCAAGTAAGCATCAATGAAATTGATCGTCCTGACTTGGATGCGCGTTTAGTTGCAGAAGCAATCGCTTCTCAATTAGAAAAACGTGTAATGTTCCGTCGTGCTATGAAACGTGCGGTACAAAACACAATGCGTGCTGGTGCTAAAGGTATCAAAGTTGAAGTTTCTGGTCGTTTAGGCGGTGCAGAGATCGCTCGTACAGAGTGGTATCGTGAAGGTCGTGTACCTTTGCATACACTTCGTGCTGACATCGACTACGCTACAATGCGCGCAGAAACAACTTACGGTACGATTGGTGTTAAAGTTTGGATTTTCCGTGGTGAGATCTTGGGCGGCATGAAACAAGTCATGAACCCAGCTCCTGCTGAAGAGCGTCCAGCTAAACGCGGTCGTGGTCGTGGTGAAGGTCAAGAGCGTCGTGGTCGTCGTTCAGACCGTGCTGCTGACAAGGGAGAATAATCCATGTTGCAACCTAAACGTACCAAATTCCGTAAGGTGCAAAAAGGCCGTAATACTGGTCTAGCGCACCGTGGTAGTACAGTATCATTTGGTTCGATCGCAATTAAAGCGACTGAACGTGGTCGTATGACTGCACGTCAGATCGAAGCTGCGCGTCGTACCATTAGCCGTCGTATCAAACGTGGTGGTAAAATCTTCATTCGCGTGTTCCCTGACAAACCAATTACCGAAAAACCATTAGAAGTACGTATGGGTAACGGTAAAGGTAATGTGGAATACTGGGTTTGCGAGATCAAGCCAGGTAAGATCCTGTACGAAATTGAAGGTGTGAACGAAGAATTAGCGCGTGAAGCATTTGCTTTAGCTGCTGCTAAACTTCCGTTTAAAACCACTATCGTGACTCGGACGGTAATGTAATGAAAACTAAAGATCTACGTGAAAAGTCGGTAGAAGAGTTGAAAGCTTTGCTTGATGAGCAACAGCTTAACCAATTCCGTCTTCGTATGGCAAAAGCAACTGGTCAGTTGGGTAAATCGCACGAAGTGCAAATTGCTCGCAAGGCAATTGCTCGTATCAAGACACTCCTTACCGAAAAACAGGGGAACGGACAATGAGTGAAAAAACAGTCCGCACGTTAACCGGCAAAGTCGTAAGCGACAAAATGGACAAGTCTATTGTTGTTCTTATCGAACGCCGCGTTCAACACCCGTTGTACGGCAAATCAATCCGCCGTTCAACTAAACTACACGCTCATGATGAGAACAATGTTGCTAAAACTGGCGATATCGTAACCATCAAAGAAAGCCGCCCAATTTCTAAAACTAAAGCTTGGACTTTGGTTGAAGTAGTTGAAGCAGCTGCTGAGTAAATAGACGTTCTTGTTGCATCATCGGACTATTTCGGGTATTCTTTGTGCCTTTGAAATTGTGACCGGTGATGCTCGGTTTTGGAGTAGGGCAATGATTCAAACCGAAACGATGCTCGACGTAGCAGACAACAGTGGTGCACGCCGCGTACAATGTATTAAAGTACTAGGTGGTTCACATCGTCGTTATGCTTCTGTTGGCGACATTATTAAAGTTACTGTAAAAGAAGCAATTCCACGTGGCCGTGTTAAAAAAGGTGACGTGATGAATGCAGTTGTGGTGCGTACTAAGTTTGGTATTCGTCGTCCAGACGGTTCTGTGATCCGTTTTGATGATAATGCTGCTGTATTGTTAAACAACAATAAAGCTCCGATTGCCACTCGTATTTTCGGACCAGTGACTCGTGAACTTCGTACTGAACAGTTCATGAAAATCATTTCATTGGCTCCTGAAGTTCTATAAGAGGCAATCATGGCTAAGATTAAAAAGGGCGATCAAGTAATTGTGATCGCAGGTAAAGAAAAAGGCAAACAGGGTACTGTTTTGTCTGTTTCTGAAGACCGTGTTAAGGTTGAAGGCCTTAACTTAGTGAAGAAGCATCAAAAGCCGAATCGTGTAACTGGCGCTGAAGGCGGTATTGTTACTCAAGAAGCTTCGCTTCATATCTCAAACGTGGCAATTTTAAATGCTACAACCCAAAAGGCTGACCGTATTGGTTACCAACTTGACGAAAATGGCGCGAAAACTCGTGTTTATAAGTCAAATGGTGAAGCAGTGGCGGTAGCGAAGTAATAGGTTGAAAAAGGCAATGGCCAGACTTAAAACACGTTACAACGACGAAATCAAGGCTAAGTTGAAAGAAGAACTTGGTCTTGGGAATGTGATGGAAATTCCTCGCATTACAAAAATCACTCTGAATATGGGTGTGGGCGCTGCATCAGCTGACAAAAAGTTGTTAGATGGCGCACTTTCAGACATGCAAGCAATCGCTGGTCAAAAACCAGTGCTTACTCTTGCACGTAAGTCTATCGCTGGTTTTAAAATCCGTGATGGTTGGCCAATTGGTTGCAAAGTGACTTTACGTGGCGAACGCATGTACGAATTCTTGGACCGTTTGATTTCAATCGCGATCCCTCGTATCCGTGACTTCCGTGGTTTCTCAGCGAAATCATTCGATGGTCGTGGTAACTACTCGATGGGTTTGAAGGAACAAATCATGTTCCCTGAAATCGATTTTGACAAGATTGATCGTATTCGTGGTATGGACATTACTGTTACTACTACTGCTCGTACCGATGACGAAGGCCGTGCGCTTATGCGTGCATTCGGCTTCCCGTTCAAATAAGAGGTCGATATGGCTAAGAAAAGTATGATTAATCGCGAAGCTAAACGCGAAAAAACCGTTGCTAAATTTGCTGCAAAACGTGCTGAATTAAAAGCAATTATTGCAAATGTAAATGCAAGCGATGAAGAGCGTTTTGATGCGATGATGAAGTTACAAGCATTGCCACGTAATGCATCTCCTGTACGTCTTCGTAACCGTTGTGGTTTGACTGGTCGTCCTCATGGTTTCTTCCGTAAGTTCGGTCTAAGCCGTAACAAATTACGTGATACTGTGATGCAAGGTGATGTACCAGGCGTTGTTAAGGCAAGCTGGTAAGGAGCGACTAAATGAGTATGCAAGATACCGTTGCCGACATGCTAACACGTGTTCGTAACGCACAAATGGCTAAAAAAGCTACTGTAGCTATGCCAAGCTCTAAATTAAAGGTTGCGATTGCAAACGTATTAGAGCAAGAAGGTTATATCTCTGGCGTTGAGGTTTCTCAAGAAGAAGCTAAAGCGACTTTGACTTTAACTTTAAAATATTTTGAAGGCAAACCAGTTATTGAAACTGTGAAACGCGTAAGCCGTCCAGGCCTTCGCCAATATCGCGGTAAAGATAAACTACCTAGCGTTAAGCAAGGTTTAGGTATTGCAATTGTTTCTACAAGCAAAGGCATCATGACTGATCGCGCTGCACGTGCTGCAGGCGTTGGTGGTGAAGTTATTGCTTTTGTTTCTTAATAGGTGATTCCTCATGTCTCGTGTGGCTAAAGCCCCAGTAACTGTACCCGCTGGTGTTACAGTTACTCAGAACGGCCGGCAGGTCGAAGTGAAAGGCAATAAAGGTACTTTGTCTTTCAACCTGCATGCGCTGGTCGAGCTAAAACAGGAAGAAGGTAAACTTCATCTAGCTCCAGTTCAAGAGTCTAAAGACGCTTGGATGCAAGCTGGTACTGCTCGCGCTGTATTAAATAACCTTGTAAAAGGTGTTAACGAAGGCTTTGAACGTAAGTTACAACTTATCGGTGTTGGTTATAAAGCTGCGGTTAAAGGAAATGTGGTTAATTTAAACCTCGGTTTCTCGCATCCAATCGACTACGCATTGCCTGAAGGTGTAACTGCTGAAACTCCAACTGCAACAGAGATCGTATTGAAATCTGCTAATAAACAGTTGTTGGGTCAAGTGGCTGCAAATATCCGTTCTTACCGTGCTCCTGAACCATATAAAGGTAAAGGTGTTCGTTATTCGGATGAAGTTGTTCTTCGTAAAGAAGCTAAGAAGAAATAAGGCGCGAGGTTCTTATGAACGAAAAGAAACAATCCCGTTTGCGTCGTGCGAAAAGCACACGCTTGCACATTCGTGCATTGGGTGCGACTCGTTTGTGTGTAAACCGCACTCCGCGTCACATCTATGCTCAAGTTATTTCTGCAGATGGTGGCAAAGTTTTAGCGCAAGCTTCAACTTTGGATGCATCTTTGCGTAGTGGTACTACTGGAAACGTAGAAGCAGCGACTAAAGTTGGTGCTTTAATCGCTGAGCGTGCAAAAGCAGCTGGTGTTACTAAAGTTGCATTTGACCGTTCTGGTTTTAAATATCATGGTCGTATCAAAGCCTTGGCTGATGCTGCTCGTGAAAACGGCTTGGAGTTCTAATCATGGCTAAAGTTGAACAAAACGAAGGTCTTGTTGAAAAGCTGGTTGCCGTTGATCGTGT
>NZ_JBCNKN010000005.1:0-216529 GCF_039596015.1 Acinetobacter sp. | reverse complement strand
TATCTCTTATAATTTTTATCTAAAAAACAATAAAAAAACCTACTATTCTGATTTACTTTTTTATTTAATCCTACCAATTTAGTTATATTTTATTATGTAAATTCCGAGTAATTAACTATGCTTTAATTAGAATAAAAAATGATCTTATTTTTCACAAAAACAATATAAGTTAATGTTTTTAATATAAAAATTAATTGTTATATTTTTATCTATTTGTTATTTATTTTTTTTATTTTTTGTTCAATAATAAATCAAGTAAATCTTATAGGCTTATTTTAAAATGGGCTTAGAAAATAAAAACCCTGATCGTAAACTGGTAAAAGAAATTGCAGTTATTCTTGTAATTAAAGTTGCCATTCTCATGCTTATTAAATCTATCTGGTTTAATTCCCCTACGATTCCCAAAGATTTTGACAATCAAACTGCCCAACATATTTCGGGTAATCCATCTGAAACTAAGGAGACACGTTGATGATTTCTGAAAGCGTGGTCGATCTTTCGCGGTTGCAATTTGCAATGACAGCGATGTATCACTTTTTATTTGTGCCTTTAACTCTCGGTCTCGCATTTCTTCTTGCCATCATGGAAACAACTTATGTTATTTCTGGCAAAGAAATCTATAAAGACATGACCAAATTCTGGGGCAAATTATTCGGTATTAACTTTGCACTTGGGGTAACGACTGGTCTGACTATGGAGTTCCAGTTCGGTACAAACTGGGCATATTACTCACATTATGTAGGTGATATTTTTGGTGCTCCACTAGCCATTGAAGGACTGATGGCTTTCTTCCTTGAGTCTACCTTTGTCGGTTTATTCTTTTTTGGCTGGGAACGCCTATCTAGAGGTCAACACTTGGCCGTGACGTGGTTAGTTGCTATTGGCTCTAACATGTCTGCCTTATGGATTCTGGTTGCAAATGGCTGGATGCAAAACCCTGTTGGTGCTGCATTTAACTTTGAAACCATGCGTATGGAATTGACTGATTTTGGTGCACTCATTTTCAACCCTGTTGCACAGGTTAAATTTGTACATACCGTTTCGGCAGGTTATGTAACAGGTGCAATCTTTGTTCTTGCAATTTCAAGCTACTATTTGCTTAAAAAACAAGATGTTCCTTTTGCACGTCGTTCTTTTGCCATTGCAGCTATTTTTGGTCTTGCCTCTACACTTTCTGTGATCTTACTGGGTGATGAATCTGGTTATGAAATTGGCGATGTACAAAAAACCAAATTGGCAGCCATTGAAGCCGAATGGAATACAGAACCAGCGCCAGCAAGTTTTACCTTATTTGGTATTCCAAACCAGCAGGAAATGCGTACTGACTATGCGATTAAAATTCCTTATGTTTTAGGTTTAATTGCAACACGTTCTACCGATGGTCAAGTTACAGGCATCAAAGACCTAATGAAAGAACATGAAGGTCGTATCCGCAATGGTATGATTGCGTATAGTCAACTTGAGAAACTTCGTGCAGGTGATCGTACACCTGAACTGCTTGCTGCATTTAAAGATACACAAAAAGACTTAGGCTACGGACTACTTCTTAAAAAATATACAAACGATGTTACAAATGCATCGAATGAGCAAATTCAGTCTGCGGTAAAAGACAGTATTCCAAATGTAAAAGCCTTGTTCCTAAGCTTTCGCGCAATGGTTGCTGCGGGTGTTCTCATGCTGTTACTTTTTGTTTTAGCGGCTTGGTCGGTTGCAAAACGCAATGCTGAAGACAAACCATGGTTATTACGTTTTGCACTTTATGCACTACCTTTACCGTGGATTGCTGCACAAACAGGCTGGTATGTGGCTGAAGGTGGTCGTCAACCTTGGACCATTGGTGAAGTTTTGCCAACCCACTTATCTGCTTCAAGCTTAAGTACAGCCGATTTAGGTGGCTCTATCTTTGCACTGGTCGCGTTCTATACAGTCTTATTAATTATCGAAATGTATTTGATGATTAAATTCGCTCGTCTTGGCCCAAGCTCGCTGCATACAGGTAAATATCATTTCGAAAAAAACACAGTACATCACCATGATTCTTCTGTTGGGGAGGCTCAATCATGATCGAATATGAATTATTAAAAATTATTTGGTGGGTCTTGGTTGGCGTACTGCTCATTGGCTTTGCACTCACCGATGGTTTTGATATGGGATCTATGGCAATCATGCCGTTCGTTGGAAAAACAGATAACGAACGTCGTGCTGCAATTAATACCATTGCCCCTCACTGGGATGGCAACCAAGTCTGGTTTATTACCGCAGGAGGTGCGTTGTTCGCGGCATGGCCAATGGTTTACGCTGTTGCATTCTCAGGCATGTACTGGGCACTCTTATTGGTACTGTTTGCCCTCTTTCTTCGTCCTGTTGGTTTTGACTATCGCTCCAAACTAGAAAATACCAAATGGCGTACATCTTGGGACTGGGGACTCTGTATTGGTGGTGCTGTACCTGCACTTGTCTTTGGTGTTGCATTTGGTAACTTATTTCAAGGCATTCCATTTCAGTTTGACGACACACTGCGCTCGCAATACACAGGCAGCTTTTTTGCATTGCTCAACCCATTTGCCTTGGTGTGTGGTGTTGTAAGCTTATCAATGCTTTCAGCTCATGGTGGTGCATGGTTAATGCTTCGTACCGATGGTGTTCTACGTCAACGCTCAGCAAAAGCGACACAGATTATGGGACTTGTCTTCCTGATCTGTTTCATTGTGGCAGGTGCATGGTTGTACTTTGGACAAATGCCAGGTTATAGCTTGGCAACCCCTGTTAATACAAATGCAGCAATCAACCCATTAACTAAACATGTTGTAACCAATGCAAATCCGGGCTGGATGCATAACTACTCAGCTTATCCAATTACCATGATTGCACCTGTTATCGGCATTTTAGGTGGCTTAATTACCGTACTTGGTGGTCGTTCAAATAAAGCTGGATTTAGTTTTATGGGGACAAGTTTGAGTATTATTGGCGCAATTCTGACCGCTGGTTTTGCATTATTTCCATTCTTGCTCCCATCAAGCATTGACCCAACCTCAAGCTTAACAATGTGGGATGCAGTTTCTAGCCATAAAACATTAGGCGTGATGACTGTTGCAGCCTGCATATTTGTGCCAACCATTTTGTGCTACACCACTTGGTGCTACTACAAAATGTGGGGTGTTATCACCAACAAACATATTGAAACTCACTCACATAGCTTGTACTAAAAAGGAGGATAAAAGATGTGGTATTTTGCTTGGATTCTCGGAATTTTAATGGCGTGTTTTGCAGGTGTACTCAGTGCCTTGTATATTGAACACCACCAAAACCTTGATGAGGAATAAACAATGGCAGATGTAATGACAACACCACCTCCATCTAAAGGGGCAATGCGGATCTTCATTATGATCATCTCATTTACGTTGGCATTGCCACTTGCTGCAATACTCATGATTTATCCATCACTAATGCTTGATGCAAATGGTCATTACAGCCATCCGCTACTGATGTTAGTCATGCTAGGGATTTCTGGTGGATTTATTTATGGTATTGGTTTCATGCCTCAGTTTTGGCTATGGAAATGGTTATTTAGCCCATTGATTTCATGGCCCTTAATGGCTTTAGGCTATTATATTTGGCTGTCCTAATAAAATGCATCATAAAAAAACCAGCAATCACTGCTGGTTTTTTTCACTTCAACTCAAACAAAATTAGTTGAAAGTTTTAAAGCGTTGATCATCTTCGATAAATGCTTTTTCTGAAGCCTCTGCTTCAATTGAACCAAATACCAGTTGAGCACGAAGTTTCCAGCTTGCTGGCAAACCAAAAATTTGCGCAACTTCTTCATCTACGATTGGATTATAGTGCTGTAATGATGCACCAATGCCTTCTTCAGACAATGTTGTCCATGCCGCAAACTGAGCAATTGCAGAAGCATGTTCTGACCAGATTGGGAAGTTATCTGCATATAAAGCAAATTGTTCTTGTAGACCTTTTACAACATCTTGATCTTCATAAAATAAAACTGTTCCTTTGCCTGCTGCAAAACTTGCAATTTTAGCCGCAGTTCCTTCAAAAGCTGCTTTTGGAACAATTTTACGTAATGTTTCTAATACAATATTCCAGAATTTTTGATGTGATTGATCAAATAAAATGACTGCACGAGAAGATTGAGAATTAAATGCAGATGGGCTCAAACGAATCGCTTTTTTAATGATCTCATCAATCTCTTGGTTCGATTGTTTTACTTGATTACCAAGGGCATAGATGGTGCGACGTTTTTCAATTTGATCAATAAATGACATGGCAAACTCCTTACTTCTATTTTGAATCTTTCGGTTTTAAGCAGAACTTAGTTTATTTTTTTATAAAAAAAATACAAAGTGTGTTTCACTTAACACAGTGTTCTATTTTTAGAATAAATTCTAATAACATATTTGACAATAGCACGATAGCAATAAAAAACATCCCTGATTTATAACAATATACTGTTAAAAATCAGGGATGCTTGACACGCTAAATTAGGATTAACTCAACATTCATCTCATTTGCTATACACGTCTTTTAAATCGTACAAAATGAAATTTCATTCTTCTCAATAAAAATTTCACATGATTGTAATCACAAAAAATACATTCATTGCAAAAGATTATTGCCAAGTTTCAGTGCATTTTATTTATCTGTTTCAAATAATGCTGCAACGAAAGATTTTGCAGAGAATGGACGCAGGTCATCAATTTTTTCACCCACACCAATAAAACGAATCGGCACATGGGTACGACTTGCGATATTAAACAAAACACCGCCTTTTGCAGTACCATCCAGTTTGGTAATGGTAATCCCAGTCAAACCAACAGCCTGATCGAACTCTTGCACCTGATTAATTGCATTTTGTCCTGTTCCAGCATCAACAACCAACATGATTTCATGTGGTGCTGTCGCATCAATTTTTTGCATGACACGTTTAACTTTTTTCAGCTCTTCCATCAAGTTGCTTTTATTGTGTAAGCGCCCTGCTGTATCTGCAATAAGAACATCAATCCCTTTTGCACGCGCACTTTCAAACGCATCAAAGATGACTGAAGCACTGTCCGCACCATGCCCTTGTGCAACAACAGGAATATTATTACGCTCACCCCAGATTTGTAGCTGTTCAGTTGCCGCAGCACGGAATGTATCGCCCGCAGCAAGCATGACTTTTTTGCCTTCACCTTGCAGACGTTTTGCTAACTTGCCAATCGTGGTGGTTTTACCGACACCATTGACCCCCACCATTAAAATAACGTATGGGTTTTTATTGCTATCGATATGTAAAGGTTTAACACGAGGTGCAAGCAAGGCTACCAATTCTTCTTGCAATGCTTTATACAAAGCATGTGAATAGATCAAGTCGCCACGTGCAGTACGTTCTGTCAGGTTCGCAATAATCGTTTTGGTTGCTTCAACACCAATATCTGCTATAAGAAGTTGTTCTTCTACTTCTTCTAACAATTCATCATCAATTTCTTTACCACCAATTAGAATGTTGACCATTCCATCGGTAAAGCTTTTACGAGTTTTTGTGAGCCCTTCTTTCATTCGCCCAAAGAAACCTTTTTTAGGCTGGTCTTCTTCAGTTTCAGATAAAGGCACTTCCGTTGCAGTGATTGTATGTTCTGTTTTCTGTTCAACAATAGGCACATCCACAGCAGGTAAACTTGGCAAAGTTACATCATCATCACCAATTTCCGCATCAATTAAGAATTTTGTTTGCCCGTGTGTGTTCTGTTGCATGCTAATCCTTCGAAAAAAAACATCACATTAAAATAAAAGTTTAGCATAGATTGCTTTCGGTTGCTGCTGATCTACCCTTGATAAAATATTTATTGTGATGGGTGTTCGGGATCTAGTGCAGGATATTGCTTAATCGCTTTTTGCTCGTACTGAAACGCACGAATCAAACGAAAATATTGCTGTTTATTTACCTGAGGTTGTCTTAACAATTGTTCTGCTAAATTTTGAGTCTGAGGATATTGCCCCATTAAAGCAAGACGCTGAATTTTTGGATATTGATTGGGTTTGATGGGAGAAGTGAGCAATAAATACCCAAGAAAAAGCACACTCACAACAATAAAAACAACAAAGTAATGCACATAATATGCGAATGAAAATTTAGACTTTACCGAATTAAAAATATCTATCGACTTAAACATGATCAACCTCTATAGCCCTAGAGTATAGTTGATCATGCTTAAAGTACAAAATAAAAAACATCTCGGACAAACCATCTCAATTCACAAGGATTTGAGTTCAGTTCTATTTCGCCTTTCCATTTAAAACACTAGAGTCATGAATCTAGGTTCATAACAGCAAATGCTAAGATGTGATGTCACGAACAAAGGCAAAATATAAAATGATTGCAATAATTACTAAAGTCACAACAAGCAAAAAGATGTTCACACCATGCTCGGCATGTAACGGATGAATTGGATCATCTATGGCTAATCGATGCAGCTCTTTATTGTAAATTCTATAAAACTCAGCTCGCTGATCGGCATCTAACCCTCTCGTGAACTGTGCTATTTTAATCCGATGTTCAATCCCAATATTACCAATATGCTGATCTTCATGATAAATGGCATCGCCCAATTGTTTACGGTGAAATTTTGCCAACGCTTTTACGTCTTCAGGGTTTAAAGGCGTCGCAAATTCAAAACCATCAATAAGTGTTATCATGAGTCTTCTCCTTGTTATATTTATATCTAAATATATTAGTAAAAAGCATTTGTGATTACTGTTTAATCATGTAAACTACATTTAACTTGAATTATGCCGTCAAACCTCCATTTTTAGTTTGACTTCAAAATCAAACTGTAATAATACTTAAACGTAATTCAGTTATTTTATATTTACTTCGGATGAAGTGACATTGTAATCATAATTAAAATAAGGAGCCTTATATGATTCAACAATTTTCTCAACAAGACTTAGAGCATGTGTATTCAAATGCTGTAAATACAATCCAATCGCAAATGAATTTTGCAGATGCTGTAACAGATTTAGAAAACGTCGCTCGCGCGGGACATGGTAAAGCAGCAATGTTTTTAGCTGAACTTTATTACCAAGGTTTCCGAGTTGAACGAGATAGCCTAAAAGCGCAGTATTGGCAGAATGTCGCCACGATGAAAGCCTAACAAAACGTCACTTTAGTGGCGTTTTTTAATGCCTAAATTTTGTGAAATTTAGCATACGATTTTTTTCATTTTTTCACTTGCAAAACACCTGTATCCATTTCAATCTAGATAAGACAAGAACAATAAGCAACCAAGGATCGCTTTATCATGACTACGGTATCTCAGGTAATTCAGCAAAAAAAAGATGCTTCTATTTACACAATCTCTCCCGATGCATCTATCGTAGATGCAGTAAGTTTAATGGCCACAAAAGATATTGGCGCAGTGATTGTCACCCATGACCAACATATTGTAGGGATTCTTTCAGAGCGGGACTGTGCAAGAAAAGTCATTATGCAAAATCTTGTCGCAGAAGATACACTTGTGAGTGAAATTATGACCACAAATGTAATCAGTGTGCATTTAAACAATACAGTCGAAGAATGTCTTACTCTAATGACAGATCGTCATTTACGTCATTTACCTGTGCTAGAAAAAGATGCGTTGGTTGGTCTTGTGGCTATCGGCGATCTGGTAAAAGCAACCATAAAAGATCAGCATGATCTGATTCAACAGTTACAGCACTATATTACAAACTAATCAAGAACCAATAAAAAAAACAAGAGCACGGTGCTCTTGTTTTTTTGTTTCTATTTTTTAAAGTCCGAGCTTATTGGCAACATAGTCCGCGTCTTTATCACCACGGCCTGACAAATTCACTACAATTTTAGTGTCTACAGATAAGTTTGGTGCTTCACGTAATGCCCAAGCGACAGCGTGCGAACTTTCCAAAGCTGGAATTATTCCCTCTACACGTGATAAACGCATAAAAGCGTCTAAACATTCTTGGTCTGTCGCAGTGCTATACGTTACTCGTCCGATATCTTTTAAGAAACTGTGCTGTGGCCCAACACCAGGATAATCTAGCCCCGAAGCAATCGAGTGAACAGGTAAAGGATTTCCTTGTTCATCTTCCAACACGTAACATGCCATCCCATGAATTTGACTTGGCTTGCCTAATGTAAGTGTCGCTGAATGTTTATCGGTTTCTAAGCCCAGCCCCGCAGGTTCTACACCAACCAATTTAACCGCTTCATCATGTAAAAATGCAGTGAACGCGCCGATCGCATTTGACCCGCCACCGACACAAGCAACTACATAATCTGGTAATTTTTGAAATTGTTCCAAGCTTTGTTGTTTAATTTCATTGCCAATAATGGTTTGAAAGTCTCGAACCATTTTCGGAAATGGATGAGGCCCAACCACAGAACCAATGGCATAAATATAATGTTCAGGGTCTTTTAGATATTCTTCAAATGCACTGTCTACCGCATCTTTTAAAGTTGCTGTACCACGTGTGACCGACACCAGTTTCGCGCCCAAAATTTTCATTTTGACGACATTAGGATGTTCTTTTTCAATATCCACTTGCCCCATATGAATTTCGCAAGGAATTCCTACTAATGCACACGCTGTTGCTAATGCGACCCCATGTTGCCCTGCACCCGTTTCAGCTATCACTTTGGTTTTGCCCATATACTTTGCAAGCAATGCCTCGCCTAAACAGTGATTAATTTTATGTGCGCCAGTATGGTTTAGATCTTCACGTTTTAAATAAATTTGTGCACCACCGAGTTGTTCAGACAATCGTTTTGCAAAAAACAAAGGACTTGGTCGCCCAACATAATATTTAAACAATTCTGCAAGTTCTTGCTGAAATTCAGGTGTGGTACGGATTTCTTCGTATGCTGCATTAATTTCATCCATTGCCTGTTTTAAATGCGGTGGAATGAATTGACCACCATATTTCCCAAAGAATCCAAATTCATCAGGTAAAGCAATGTCTTTTAATTGTTGCATGTCCATCTCTCAATTATTTTATCGTGTTAGATACTTTGTCATACCTTCTATTACTTTTAAAGTCATTGAAGTACAAGTTATTCTGAATTGTTTTTATTTTTATGTTGGCGACACGAAAGAAGCATCAAAGAAACTGATTGATCGATTTAAATGCAAGTTTATATCGGGTAACGCCATGAAAACATGGCGTTCTTTTTGACACATTGACAATAAGGCTGTTCCAAAAGCCGTTCTTCAATATGCTAAATTTATCTCATTTAAAGCGGCATATTACGTTTATGGCTCAATGACTGATAACCTTTCCACTTGCTCCAGCAGAAACCCATCACGCATCCTAGCCCCATGACAAACAAAATTGAGCCTAAATTCACCTCAATTAACTGCTTGTCATGTGTCAGTACCCCAAAAAGCAACCCGAAAATTGCAGGTGCAACGGAAGCATTTGTTCCTTCAGAAACTGTTGGTGTAGCAATACAGGCAAATGCGATTAAGGTTGAAACAAAACAGAATTTTGGATAAGACTTGGTCATAAAATACCAAGCCAATAACACAACAATTGCCCCGATCACATAAACACTTATAGCAAGTGTATCTTCTGGAAAAATATCCAGTACAGATAAAAATTGCTGCAAGATTCCTGTATTTGTATTAAGCACCGCGAAGTCCCTCTGGCTCGACTGCATTTGGATTGATTAGCCCTTCTGGCGGCATTTGTAAGAAGAAACCTTTGGTGTGTAATGAATCCATGACATGCAATACGTTTGCTCGTGCAAGTTTACGTTGCTCATGGAGTTCAAGATGCATCACAAATGTTGCTTTACCAAATGCCTGTAAGACAGCCTCAGGAACTACTTCAAAAGGATCCGCATTTTCCTGTGTAGATGTTGCCACATACAAATACATTTCATCTTTTTTGCTAGAACGGTAAATATCACAATGCATAAGAACAGCACTCTTGGTTTAAAACAGATTCAAAAAACTCAAAATAGCCAGTCTGTTTGATTCTAAACAGATCGGCCAATGTCTATTGTATAGGAAAATACACCATTATTTGTGTACTTTCATCTGCTGTGCCAAATTAGCGGCATCATGTTGTAAAATTTCAAGCAATGGCTGAGTAATATATTCATATCTCCATCCCGTTAAATATGGAGAGAACGGTTTATCATATTTTTGGAAAACAACATGATGATACAATTCATTCAGCCATTTTTTGCGTACCAGAATATCTTTGGGAATATCGAGTTCTTGTGCAACGCTATGAATATGCGCTTCTACACATTGGGCAATTTCTGGTGTGACATGTTTGATCGGACGTGAAATATTCAGCGGCCATTCTTCTTTTTCAGGCAAAAACTTTAATAAATCTAAAATAGTCTTGCCATATTCACGAATAATATTGGGACGAATCTGTTTAATATTAGACAATTGAAAATGATTTTTCGGGTTTTTCTCAACCAGATCAATCATGGTTGCATTTTTTAAAATAAAACTACGTGGGACATTTAACGCCTTAATTAATTGTTCACGCCAAACAGCTAACTGTTGTAACTGCATCAGTTGGCGACGTGAATGTCGGTAATTTCCGACATCTAAATATAACTCTTCCGTCGGTGTTTCCTGCGCAATTTCTTGCGTTAAACTTGTACAATCTTCGAGTACAAAATTGAGCAACTGTTTTTGTTTTAATTGATGCTGTAACTCGTGTGACAACTGCTTTAGATAAATTACGTCATTCGCGGCATAGCAAAGTTGCTTGTCATTTAACGGTCGTGCTAACCAGTCAGAACGGGTCTGATCTTTTTCAATATCGATATTTAAAATATGTTTTAATGCATTCTGATAACTCACTTGTAAACCATGCCCTAAAAATGACATGGCAATTTGTGTATCAAATACATTATTTAATTCATTCACCTGTGCATAATGATAAATTAAGTCGATATCTTCACTGCACGCATGGAAAATATTTTGCTGTGCGGAACAAATTTTTTGCCAAAATGGCGTTAAATTTAGACTGACACCATCAAGTAAATAAACTTGATCTGAAACATTAATTTGAAACACGCCGAGTTTTGGCCAGAATGTATCGACTTTGATGAACTCACTATCTAGTGCATACACTGCACTCTGATTCATGATCTCCAAAACGGAGTTAAGTTGGTGTTGATCTTGAATAAATTGATACATGTCTGTATAAAATGCTCGATGCATTGTTCATATAATAGAAAGTCTAAAAAACATCAAAATGCATTGTGAGAACATTTTGATTGCGAATCATCGGCAATAAAAAATTATATAAATGATGTTAAGAATAAATTATCCATCAAAAAGAACTTTTTTTACATCTTTAAATACATTTTTCTAATATTTAAAAGCCAAGCTGGTTGTTTTTAACCCACAATGTGTTCCATCATGCGTTATTTTAATTGCATTCGATTATGTACTGCTTGACTCAGGGTGTGGCTATCAACGTATTCAAGCTCTCCACCTTGCGGTACGCCTTGCGCAATACGTGTCATACGTACGGGTAAATGTTTACATGACTCTAGCAAATAGTGTGCTGTTGCCTGCCCTTCAACCGTTGCATTGGTTGCAATAATGACTTCCTGAATCACATTTTGGCTCAAACGCTCAATCAGTGCAGGAATCCCAATTTCATCAGGGCCAATACCATCTAGTGGTGACAAATGCCCCCCTAATACATGATATTTTCCTTTAAAACTACCGCTTTGCTCAATCGCCATCACATCTGCGGGAGATTCAACAACACATAGTAGTTGCTCATCTCGTTCATGCGATGCACAAATATCACAAATATCATTTTCAGTCAGTGAGTTACAAATTTGACAGGCATGTATATAGTTTGCCGCTTCATTCAAAGCCTGCGCTAAAAATACAGCACCTTCCCGATTTTTCATCACCAAATGCAGTGCCATGCGCTGAGCCGATTTTGGCCCAACGCTCGGCAAAACACGCAATGCCTGTACAAGTTCTTCAAAACGTTGACTAAACACGCAATTGCTTTCCTTAGAATAAACCTGAAAGACCAGGAGGTAATCCTGTACCTGCATTTGCAGCTTTCATTTTTTCTTCAGTGATTGCTTCAGCCTGACGTGCAGCATCGTTCATTGCTGCTGCAATCAAATCTTCAATCATATCTGCTTCGTCTTGTAACAAGTCAGGGCTAATCTCGATACGTTTTACGACATTACGGCAAGTCATTGTCACTTTAACCAAACCACCGCCCGCTTCGGCATGAACTTCTGTTTGTGCAAGCTGTTCTTTTGCCTTTTTGATATTGGCTTCCATATCTTTTTGCATTCGCTGTGCTTGCTGCATCAACATATTAATGTTCATTACATATCTCCAAAAATTAAATCAGATCAAGTCCGCGTGAAAGGTCTGCGATAATATCATGGATATCCTCCAGACCAACAGAAACACGAATTAATCCTTCACGAATTCCCGCTGCTTCTTTCGCTTCTGGTGATAATTTGCCATGTGTCGTGGTTGCTGGATGGGTAATGGTCGATTTTGCATCGCCCAAGTTACCTGTAATTGAAATAAATTGGGTACTATCAATCACTTTCCAAGCTGCTTCACGCCCACCTTTGACTTCGAACGATACAATACCGCCAAAACCTGACTGTTGTTTTTTCGCAAGTTCATGTCCCACATGTGTTGGCAAGCCAGCATAATAAACCTGCTCAACTTTATCATGTGCACTTAACCATTCAGCCAAAGCTTGCGCATTTTGTGAATGTGCATTCATTCTTAAACGCAGAGTTTCCAAACCTTTTAAGAAAACCCACGCATTAAATGGGCTCATTGATGGGCCAAGTGTACGAACCACACCAAACACATCTTCTAAAAGTTGATGCCCACCAACAACAGCACCACCTAGAGTACGGCCTTGACCATCAATATATTTGGTTGCTGAATAGATCACCAGATCTGCACCAAGTTGTAATGGTTTTTGTAAAACTGGGGTACATAAAGTGTTATCGACTGCCAACAAGGCATTGTTACTATGCGCAATTTCCGCCAAAGCAGGAATATCCGCAATTACCGCAAGTGGGTTAGATGGTGATTCGATAAATAAAAGTTTGGTTTCTGGACGTAATGCTGCTTTCCATGCTGCCAAATCAGTTAAATCAACAAAATCAACTACAACACCAAATTTTGCAATATAACGCTCAAATAAACCAACAGTTGAACCAAATACGTCACGTGAACAAATCACATGGTCGCCAGCTTTTAAATAAGCCATAGCAACGGCTAAAATTGCGCCCATGCCTGAACCTGTCGCAACCGCACGTTCTGCCCCTTCCAAGGCTGCAAGACGTTTTTCAAACATGGCAACGGTTGGATTGGTAAAACGTGAATAGATATTTCCAGGTTCTTTGCCCTGAAATTTATTGGCTGCTTCTTCTGCACTTTTGTAAACAAACGAAGAAGTGAGGAAAATAGGTTCATCATGCTCACCTTCAAAAGTACGGGTATGCCCTGCACGTACCGCCAATGTATCTAATTGGTATTGAGTATCATCTTGTTGGCTCATAATTGTCTCAAATCTTGTAAACAAAGAATTGACAACATTTTGAGCGTCTACAACCGTTTAGGTCAAGCGATAAGCTGCAATGAATGTCTAATCCTTAAACAACTTATAGCATTCATCTTTAGCTTGTCATAAATAAAGATAAGCTTATGAAAAATAATGATAACAATAACGCAAAACCTAGAATATAAGATCATTTTTTATCTCCATTTAGATGAATGAATGTTTGTTATTTATCCAATAATTTTTTTCTGATGGCACAATAAATGCTTTCTACTCACATAGGGTTTGTTGATCATTCATTTATGGATGACCTGATCGACTAAAACGGCGATAACATCAACAAATTTAAATCAATTTCAATCATATTTTTTCGCACAAGCAAGCCTTGATCTTGATATCGTCCTGTGTCAAGTTGGCGAAGAAATCAACACTGAACAATTTGATGAAATAAGGAATTTTATTATGAACTCGCTTTCTGTCGCTTTTCTTGGTTTAGGCGCTATGGGCTATCGTATGGCAGCACATTTACCTAAACATTTCCAGCAGGTGTTTGTCTGGAACAGAACAGCCGAAAAAGCACAGCAACATGCTCAAACCTATGGAACACAAGCTGTTACTTTACAAGAAGCCGTTCAGGCAGACCTTATTTTTTCCTGTTTACCCACCAGTGCAGATGTTGAAAAACTGATTGCCAGTGTCGAACTCAAACAAGGTAGTATCTGGATTGACTGTACCAGTGGCGTTCCTGAAAGCGCAAAGAAACTGGCGGCTCAACTTAAACAACAACATATCGATTATCTGGATGCACCTGTCAGTGGTCAAACCATCGGTGCTGAAAATGCAACACTGACCATCATGGTCGGAGGAAATGCTCAAGCGTTTGAACGTGCATTACCCGCAATGAATGCTATAGGTAAATTAATCAAACATGTAGGTGAATCAGGTGCAGGCTTTGCCGTGAAAGCCGTCAATAATATGCTCATGGCTGTTCATCTATGCGCAGCTTGCGAAGGTGCAACTACCTTAAAAGCACATGGTGTAAACTTAGCCGAAGCTTTTGAATGTATTAATGCTTCAAGCGGTCAGAGCACCGTGACCAGTAATATTTTACCCAACCGAGTTTTTAACCGTCGTTTCCCACTGACTTTTGCATTACCTTTACTTGCCAAAGACACAGGAATTGCACTGGATTTAGTGCGTGAAGCCAAACTTGCTGCGCCTGTCATTGCCCTCTCACAAAGTTTAGTTCAAGCAGCCAATGGCGTTGCCGAAGACAATAGTGACTTCTCAACGGTCGCAAAAATGTACGAATCGTGGAGTAAAATTACAATTGAGTAAGTTTTAAACATTGCATTTTCACTAGACAATAGCCATATTAGAAACCGTGTACTTACACATCATGTTACACATGAGGGAAAACATGAAAAAATTTCTAACCATGATATTTGCAAGCACCATCAGTTTTATGGGCGTTTCAACTGCTTTTGCAGCATCAGCAGAGTGCCAAAAACTTGAAGATGACTATAATCTCATCTATGCAGCAAAAGGTTATTGTTTTAGTGATGCAGCAGCAAAAGCCAAATATGGCAACCAAAACTGCTTCACAACGAAACCAAAATTTTCAGATAAAGAGCAACAACGTCTTGACCAAATCAAGGCTCGTCAGAAAGAATTAAACTGTAAATAAGTTTAATTTTAAGGATTTAAATATGGCATACGATGATCAGAATATTTTTGCAAAAATTTTACGCGGTGAAATTCCTGCTATAAAAGTATATGAGGATGATCGCGTTCTTGCATTTATGGACATCATGCCACAGGCAGAAGGTCATACTTTGGTCATTCCAAAAGCAAAAGCAATCACATTGCTTGACCTTCCTGCTGAGGATGCAGCTTATACCATTCAAATTGTACAAAAAGTTGCGCGAGCAATTGAAACAGCACTCGATGCAAAAGGGATTGTTCTGATGCAGCTTTCAGGTGAAGCTGCGGGTCAAACCGTGCCGCATGTACACTTTCACTTAGTTCCAAGCTCAATCCATAAAATGCGTCAACACGCAGCAGAAATGGGTGATGTTGAAAAAATTAAAGCCAATGCAGAAAAAATTAAAGCTGCACTTTAATTTCTGTGGTGTTTCGTCCACCACTCAGCAACAAAAAAATACCTGATCAATTGATCAGGTATTTTTTCACTTATTTAAAAAAGTTCGAGGCAAGATTCAAAACATTTTGAATATCCGTATTTGCAGCCTCACCATCGGTCTGCTCGCCTTTTGGTGTTAAGCTATCAATCACTTGAGGAATCACCTTGGTAATGGCTGCATAGACATCCTGAGGTTGACTTTGCGTTTGTGCTGCAACATTTTCAATGTCTTGATCATTAAATAAAGATTGAACTTGTTCTACCGCAACATTGTTCTGATTCGTCTGGTTCGGGTCAATCCAGCTTTGAACATGATCTGCTAAACCTGCACTACGTAATTGATCTAGTGCAGAACTTAAACCACCTTGTTGCTGAATCCAGTTTAATACCAATGGAATGACAGCCACTAAAAGTGAAGACTGGTTGCCGTTTTCACTGTTCCCAGTTAATTGTCCCAAAACAGAACCTAAAATTCCGCCGCCAGCAGCATTTGATTCTTGGGATTGTCCGCCCAATTGCCCCAATACCCCACCGAGAATACCACCTAATCCGCCTTGACCGCTTTGTTGTTGACCAGAAAGTGCCTGTGTCGCAAGTTGCTCGACTAATTTTGCTAAATCGGACATATTGAATCTCTCTATCTGTTGTCATTACAGCATATGCAAAATTTTTATATAAAAATCAGCAGAAATGTTTCTATTTCGTAGCGTTTCAACCTTTTACCATCTAAATTTATTCCAATTTTCAGGGTTCGCCCAAAACTTAGAGTTAAACCAGTCTGGCACATGTTTGTAGGTTAAAATATTAAATTGCCAAAGCGTCACCGAACCATCGGGCTGCGACTGGTCTAACATTTGTGTAAACCCTAACGCTCTCATAAGTTTCATATCTGCTTGCAAACAAACAACCACCAAGCGTTTTGCCAATAAATCGCGTAATTTCACCAAAAACTGGGACTTTTGCTGTTCTGATAATGTCGCAATTTCTGGTAAATCGAGTAAAACCACTGCCAAATCATAACGCTGTGTAAAAGGCAGACTTAGCAGTTCAGATACGTTAAAATGTTGCCATTGAATGGTTTGCGCTGAGTCGTATTGCGCAAGGTCTTGACCAATACATAATGCAGTTTGAATCGGCTGCTCCTGACATAAATCGTCTAGCATTGAAGTAATGACATTGTGTTCAGCCATAAAACTACACCTTTAAAATTGTAAGAGAGAAATTCTATATGGAATTACAAGGCATCTGCCATAAAATGCATGCCAGTTTAGCCAATAGTAGTGTAACTGAACACAATACCCAAAAGGCAAATGTTGAGTACCAATTTATTTTAGATGAATCAAAAGTTGAATTGCCGTTCAGTTTAGGTCAAGAAATTGAAATTGAATGGACAGGTCAAATCTATTGCGTTTCGTGTGGTGCAAAAACCCCAAAATCCTATTCACAAGGGCATTGTTTTAAATGCTTTAAAACCAAAGCTTCATGTGACATGTGCATCATGAAACCTGAAACCTGTCATTATCATCTTGGTACGTGTCGTGAAGAAAGCTTTGCACAAAGTGTTTGTTTTCAGCCACATATTGTTTATCTGGCAAACTCTAGCGCGCTTAAAGTTGGCATTACCCGTTTAGGACAAATGCCAACACGCTGGCTTGATCAAGGTGCAACACAGGCGTTACCGATTATGAAAGTCGGTTCACGGCGTTTGTCTGGGCATTTGGAAACCATGTTTGGTGAACAAGTTGCAGATAAAACCGACTGGCGAAAACTGCTCAAAGGCGAAGCTGAACCACTGAATCTGGTGGATGTTCGTGAGCAACTTTTAGAAGAATTTGCACCCAAAATTCAGAAAATTCGTGATGAATTCAGTCAAAACCTCCAGTTTTCTGAAGGTATCGAATTACTAGATCAGGAAAATATGCGTGAATTTATCTACCCTGTCGAGCAATATCCTGAAAAAATAAAATCACATAATTTAGATAAAACCCCAACCATTCGTGGAAAACTACACGGCATTAAGGGGCAATATCTGATCATGGATACGGGTGTAATCAATATCCGTAAATACACAGGCTATCAAATTATTATTCGTACTGAATAAACCACATCCCCATCAAGAGTGGGAATGTTCAGGAGATGACTCAAGCAATGCTAAAATTGCTTTCGCAGGGTCTTGCGTATCTCCTGAAATCAATTGTTTATGCATCGATAAATGCTGCATCACCTGAATCTGCGCGCGCTCTACATCCATCAATTTTTCAATTTCCGTAGCCAAACGCTGGGGTGTTGCCTGATCTTGTACCAATTCTTCAATAACTTTTTTACCCGCAATAATATTCGGCAATGAAAAATAAGGAATTTTGACCAATAATTTGGCAATACGATAAGTCAGCCAATGCAATTTATAAAACGTCACCATTGGACGGTGCAAAAGCATAGCCTCTAAAGTGGCTGTTCCCGAAGCCAATGCCACAATATCACTGGCTTCCATCACCATGCGCCCAACTTTGGACTCGGTATAATGGTTTTCCAAAAGTTGAACCCTATCCCGAAATTCCTGTGGGTAGCCTTGCAAAATATGAGAAATTTGTTGTTTACGTTGCTCATTAATTGCAGGGACTAAAAACTGATATTGTGGATGTTTTTGTGCCAAAATTTGCCCTGCTGAAAACACCAAAGGGGCAAGACGTTCGACCTCGCCACGGCGACTTCCTGGCAACAATGCAATGTACTTTCCATCTGCATTTAAATTTAACGCTGCCCTTGCCTGTTGTGTTTGTTGTTGCAATGGCAATTGTTTCGCCAATGGATGCCCGACAAAAATCGCAGGAACCTGATATTTTTGATAAAAGGCTTTCTCAAAAGGAAATAAACACATCACCAAATCAATGCTACGCTTAATGCCATAAACCCGATTTTGTCGCCATGCCCACACCGAAGGACTCACATATTGCACAGTTTTTATCGGCAAATGTTGTTCTTTTATTTTTTTAGACACTCTCAAGTTAAAATCGGGTGCATCAATCCCAATAAACACATCCACAGGGGCTTTCTGCCAGCGTTCAATCAGGCCATTTCGAACCGCAAACAATTGTTTTAAATCTTTTAAAACTTCAACAATTCCCATTACAGCCAACGTTTCCATCGGATACAGGCTATGAAACCCAGCCGCAATCATTTGCGGGCCACCGATACCCTCAAATTCAGCATCTATGCCCAAATCGCGAAAGCGTTGCATTAACTCAACACCCAAGGTATCGCCTGAAACTTCACCAACAACTATACCTATTTTTAATTTACGATTTTGCAAAAGCTTATCCTGTACTGACTGAATACATTTGCCTTGTATGATAAATCAGAATTCATCCTGAACAAACTTTCTTTCCAAACACTTTGCTTTGAATAAATCCTAAAGATTAAATCACAAATCTCCCCCTACTAACCTTTGACATTGGCTCAATAGAGCAAACCATGACTTTTAAGCTTTAAATCGCAACTATAAAAAAATATTGACCTTATTTAAAAACAAATAACATTCTACTAATCGATTAAATATTATTTTCACCACTATTTTATCTGTTTTAACTATCAAATCATATGATGACTAAAATTAATTTTAATAGATAATGATAATTATTTTTATTAGTATTCAATAAAAGGAATTACTATGCGTTACGCTTTCTCCACGCTTTCAGCGACTGTTCTTAGCATGATGGGCATTCCCCTTGCCTATGCAACAGACAACAATGATCCGATTTTACCAACCATTACCGTTACTGCAGAGTCTGAAGCAACGAATGACTCACGAAATACCTATATCATCAAAAAAAGTAGGAGTGCAACACAACTTAATATCGACACCAAAGAAACACCCCAGACTGTCAATGTAGTAACCCGACAGCAACTCGATGATTTTCATATCACCAATACACGTGATGCGTTACGAAACACAGCGGGGATCTATGTTGCAAATCAGGAAACTGAACGCACAACCTACATGGCACGTGGTTTTGAAATTTCAAATGTGCTGGTTGATGGGATTGGTTTCCCGACAGAAGGTTTTAACTATCAAAACACCAACCCCGATATGTTTTTATATGATCGGGTAGAAACCATTAAAGGTGCCGATGCGCTCATCAATGCTTTTGGTGATCCTGCGGCGACAATCAATATGATTCGTAAACGCCCCACCCCACAGTTTCAGGCAAATGGAGCGGTTAGTTATGGTTCGTGGGATACGCAGCGATATGAAGCAGATGTTTCAGGCCCTTTAACCCAAGAAGGTCATGTTCGTGGTCGGATTATTGGTTTTGAACAAACAGGAAATTCTTATTTAGACCACTATTCACAAGAAAAAAATGCTCTTGCCGCCATTTTAGATGCAGATTTAACCGATAGCACCCTGTTAACGCTAGGAACAAGTCAGGAAAAGACATTGTCGAATGGGGTGAATTGGGGTGCTCTACCCTTATTAAATCAGGCAGGCCAGCAGCTAAGTTACCCTCGGAATTATAATTATAGCCCTGACTGGACGTATTGGAACAATACGGTAAATTCGAGCCTTGCAGAACTTACTCAAAAACTCTGGGGAGATTGGAAAGCTAAACTTATCCTGAATCACAAAGAATCAAAAGCCCGATCCAAACTTCTCTATCTTAATGGTTTGCCAAACGGCAATGACAGTACCTCTGGTATTTTACTCTGGCCGTCTGCCTTTGATGGTACGTATACGCAAAAACAGGCAAATGTAAATTTTCAGGGAACATTTCCTTTATTTGGGCAAAAGCATGAAGCGCTGATCGGATATAGCTGGGCATCGGCTAAAACCAAAGAAACGTCTTATCCTGGAATATTTCCAAATGCCTATACGACAGATCAAGCAAGTTGGACACCCAACCAACCGACTTGGGACTATTCAACGCCATCACAGGATAATTCTTCAAATATTGACCAAAAAGTACAATCGATTTACGGCGCAACACGATTACATATCACCGATGACCTCAAATTATTACTTGGGCTCAATTATATTCAGGCTAAAAGCAAGGGCTATAATTATGGCAGCAAAGCCGAATATAACACTTCAAAATTAACACCTTATGTCGGACTCACCTATAACATTTCACCTGAATACACGGCCTATGCAAGCTATACCTCTATTTTTAGACCGCAAACATTAAAAACAGCAACAGGAATTGCAGATCCAATTGACGGTAAAAGTTATGAAATCGGTATTAAAAGTACATGGTTAGATGACAAACTGACAGGTTCACTGGCGATATTTAGAACCGATGAAAACAATTATCCACTCAGATCTACTGATATTATCACCCGCATCACCGAGATTAGTAATTTACGTTCTCAAGGCATTGAAGCCAGCCTAGCGGGACAACTCACACCTCACCTCAATGCATCTTTTGGTTACACCAATTTTAGTTTAAAAGATATGAAAAATGGCGGTCATGCCCGAACCTATACCCCAAGTCAGATGCTCAATCTATTGATGACATATAACATCCCACGCATACCAGCGCTTAAATTAGGTGTTGGATTACAGTGGCAAGACCATGTAAGCCAGTATAATTCTGATGCCAACACACGAATACAACAAAACGATTTTGCATTGGTGAATGTAATGGCCAATTATGACATCAACGATCATTTTTCTGTTCAGCTCAATGGCAATAACATCGGCAATAAAAAATACTTATTTAACTTCCAAAACTCACAGGCCTACTATGGTGCTCCTGCAAACTATAGTATTTCAATCAGATTTAAATACTAAAAATACTGGGGTGATCCGCTACAAGATGCACCCTTTTATTTATTTTAAAAACAATAGTTTAAAAATATTTTTTAATAATTCGACGAATCACTATTGACGTTTATTTTAATAAAGATGTATTTTAAATATATCTTATAAAACCAAAGAGTGCGTCGCCATGTTAAGCCAGCAACAAAAAGAACTCATTAAAGCCACTATTCCCGTTCTTCGTGAAAATGGCGTTGCTTTAACAGGATATTTCTACAACCGTATGCTGACCAATAATCCTGAATTAAAAGAAACATTCAATTTAGGACATCAGCGTAGTGGTGCTCAGGCAAAAGCATTGGCGGGTGCAGTTTTGGCTTATGCGGAAAATATTGATAACCCAAGTGTTTTGGCTTCTGCGATTGAACTCATCAGCCATAAACATGTCAGCTTAAATATTCAAGCACCAGACTATAGTATCGTTGGTGAAAATTTACTCCACTCGATTAGTGAAGTTTTAAATGTTCCAATGGAAAGTGAGCTGATCGCTGCATGGGCTGCGGCGTATGGTCAATTGGCTGATATTTTAATTGGTGCAGAAAAAGCACTTTACACCGAACATGAACAAACCGAAGGCAGCTGGTTAGGCTGGAGAACATTCATCATTGATAAAAAAGTACAAGAAAGTGATGAGATCACCTCTTTCTATCTTGTTCCTAAAGATGGTGGCGCTCTTCCAACGTATCAACCGGGTCAATACGTGAGTGTACGTGTATTTGTACCAGAACTTGGCTTAAAACAACCACGCCAATATTCATTGTCTGATAGCCCATCAAAAGATTATTTCCGTATCTCGGTTAAACGTGAAGGTCCAAAAGAACAAGATCAAAAACCGGGTTATGTGTCAAATACACTACATCAATTATCTGAAAAATCAGAAATTGAACTTTCAGCACCAACAGGTAACTTCTTCCTGATTAATCCAGCACGAACCAATGTTCTGATTAGTGCGGGTGTTGGACTCACACCAATGGTTTCAATGCTTAATCAATTATTGGGTGAGCAACAATCAGCCCAAGGCGATACACAACCACCTGTTCATTTTATCCATGCTGTACGTGGCGCTCCTGTTCATGCAATGAAAGCACACATTCAGGCACTTCGTCAGGAAAATGACCAACTAAAAACTTTAGTTGCCTATGAACATGTCAATGCTCAAGATGTCGCTGGACAAGATTATGACGTTCAAGGTCGTCTTGATCTAAGCTCGATTGATGAGCAATGGTTGCCAAAAGACGCTGATTACTACTTGTGTGGCCCAATGCCATTTATGAAGCAACAACATCAGTCACTACTTCAACGTGGAATTCCACAACAAAATATTCATAGTGAAGCTTTTGGAACAGGCGGAGTCGCACTCTAAAAGCATGTTTTGAATCATCACCCTTTAGGCCTCTGACACGGAGGCCTTTTTTATTTTCACTTTAAAATGCTCCATCCCATGATTTATTAAAATAGCCAAGTCATCATGAGTTAAAATAATTAAATCAAATAAGAAACCTACTCCTATGCAAAGCCGTGCATAAAACTTCCCCCCAACACTTTCATTTCCTCCTGCAACATTCAATTTTATAAACTGTCTTTCGCCTTTGTTCGCAAACACCAATACATAGCGCCCCTAGAAATTCACAATCTATCACTCCCCTCATTTCAATAATTCATGCTCATTTTTCATCTTGCATCCAAACTCACAATAGTTAATTATATTGATAATCATTTTCATTTATATTTTATAAAGGTGAGTGCTATGTTTCCCTATCGCTTGGCAGTACTGTATCGCTTAGTTCTGATCCTCGTCATCGGATACGCTTGTACATCATTACTTACGGTTAATTTGTCCATTACCTTGCAATACTGGCTACAAAAAGCAGATGCGGTTTACCTTGCCGCTATCATTGCGATTCTGTTTTATCTTACATTTTTTATCATTGGTTTCTGTATCCCTTCATTAAAAAAATTAAGTACTTATAGTGTTGTATTCGGCTTATTCCTGTTTGCCATTTACCAAGCAATAGGTTAAATCATGCATAAATCAATCCGCCAATCGATGGCATGGTTACACTCATGGGCTGGCTTACTTCTGGGTTGGTTAATCTTTACCATTTTCCTCTTCGGAACACTTTCTTATTATCGAAGTCAAATCAGTCAATGGATGCAACCTCAATGGCATCAAGCAAGCATTTCGCAACAACATGCTTTCGCATCAGCATGGTCTTATTTACAAAAAAATGCACCTGATGCCCAAAACTGGCAGATCAATGTCGCAAGCACAGAGCAACCTTTTAACCGTATCTACTGGCAGGCAGCAGACCATCGTTATGTCTTTAAAAACATAGATTATCGTTCGGGTCAGGAGGTCAGTTTAACAACTCAGGGCGGTGATTTCTTTTATAATTTTCACTTTCAGCTCTATGCGGTTCCTGTCATGTGGGGACGCATCATCACCAGTTTTGCCGCCTTTTTTATGCTAATTGCGCTCATTTCAGGCATCATCACGCATAAAAAAATCTTTACTGATTTTTTTACATTGCGTACTTTTAAATCACAACGCTCATGGCTAGATTTTCATAATGTGGTCTCTGTTATTGCACTGCCCTTTTTCTTAACCATTACGTTTACAGGGCTTGCGATTTTTTTCTACATATATCTCCCTTATGGCTTAAAACACAATTACTCTGAAAATACCCAGCAGTTTTTCCAAGAAATTGCCGAAACCCCAACCCAGCATCCCGACAGTTCAAATCCATCTGCTGCCATGCTCACATTTCCTCAAATTCAATCCATTTTAAATAAACAATGGGCAGGACAACCTGAAATTAGCACCGTAAATGTAAAACAACCCAATACCCGTGCTGCACAAATTATCATTAAGCAAAAGCAAGACCACAGCATTACCCTAAATAGTCCGCAACTGGTTTTATCGGGAGTAACAGGAAAAATCATTCAAAATACACGCCGTAATACTGCTGTTTCTTCTTTATATGCAGGCATCTACGGCTTACACATGGCGCCATTTGCCCAACCCATATTACGTTTTGCTTTATTTTTAAGTGGGCTATTCGGCTGTTTGATGATTGCCTCGGGCATGTTGTTGTGGAGCCTAAAAAGACAATTACAAAATAAACAACAGCAATTTCATTTTGGCCATTACATGGTTGACCGCCTTAATATCAATACCTGTGTTGGGTTGCCTATTGCTGTACTCGCATATTTTTACAGTAACCGTTTATGGACGCTGAGCCATCAAATAAACCTTGAAATTCCCTGTTTCTTTATCGCATGGTTCTTAAGTTTGATATGTGCTTTATTTACGCCTAAAAAAATACTTTGGCAGAGCCAATTGGCCGTGTTTATTGTTTTAGCGGTATGTTTACCTCTGCTTAATATCTTCACGCTGTTCCAACAACACTGGATTCACCACTGGCAGGATTATCTGTATTACCTCAACTTCGACTTATTTGTCTGGGGATTTGCAGCACTTGCTGTTTTTATTTATTTTAAAATTAAGCCCATTCAAGAACATGCAAAACAACGAATGATCAAAAAAATACAACAACAAAGAGAAATACCATGATGATCATCAGCCTTATCTGCATTTTTTTAACATTCTTTTGTTGTTACCTCGCAAGCAACAAGAAAAAAATGCAGTGGAGTTATCTCCCTCTCCATTTTCTTAGTCATCGACCACAACTTTGTCGTCTGTTTGCCTGCGGCTTTTATCTTCTTGCGACCGTACTATTAAGTCAGCAATATCACGTTTCGATTGGGTTCATTAGTTTTTGGGTCTTTGCCAGTCCGATTTTATTTTTATTCATTTTGTCAGTGAACCCATTAACATCGAATAAAGGTAAATAAGAGTTATTTGCTTTTTCGATTTTTGAATAAGTAAATCATTTTTTATGACTACATTTTTTCATAAAAAGCCATAACATATGCATGATTTTGAATAATGGCATATAAAAATGTTTGATGCGATCCAGTTTATACTTGCAGGTATGCTTGTCGGTTTTTGTGTTGGAATCACGGGTGTTGGTGGTGGTTCATTAATGACACCCATTTTAATTAGCTTATTCAAGATAGAACCGCATATCGCCATCGGAACAGACCTCATCTATGCCTCGATTTCTAAATTCTGTGGCTCATTGGTTCATGCAAAGAAACTCAATGTGGTTTGGCCACTTGTGTTATGGCTAGCTGTTGGCAGTCTACCCGCCTCATTTGCGACACACTGGGTATTAGAAAATTACCTCAGCCAATCGACTGAATATAAAAAAGTTTTAACCACTGTTTTAGGGGCGATGCTCACACTTACAGGGATTTCGATTATTTTCAGGGTACACATCGAGAAGTTCTTTAACCGTTTCCGCAAACAACATGCAGATGGTGAAGCACTGTCTTTTACCCCTAAACGTGTGGCATATATCATCATCATGGGGATTGTGCTGGGCATCTTTGTGACACTGTCTTCTGTGGGTGCGGGTGCATTTGGTGTTATGGCGCTAATTTTACTTTTCCCTAACCTTCCAATGATTCGCATCATCGGATCAGACGTTGCCCATGCCGTGCTTCTCACCTTTGTTGCAGGCATGGCGCATATGAGTTCGGGAAATGTAGATTTTCATTTATTGGCCTATTTATTGGTTGGATCAATCCCATCCATTATTGTCGGAACACTCATTAGCTCCAAAATGCCTGAAAAAATGATTCGTAAAATTTTAGGTATTACCCTTTTCTTGTTGGGGATCAACTTCATTGTGAATCCATCCAAAGAAAAACCAAAGCCAACATCCGAAACAGCGATGTTGGTACAACCGCAACATGCAGCGGATTCATCGAAGAAATGACATTAGTCTAATAAAGATTTCATATTGCATGAATTCTAGCTAAGATGATCCCTTCACGTCTGAAAGCATGTTATATTCAGATTATACCCAGCAATTGTATTTTTTTATCAGTGACGGCAATGAATACTTTACAGTCCCATTCTATTACCTCTACAGATATTGATGACATCAATATTCAAAGCATTCAACCTTTGGTCACGCCAGCACAATTAAAAGCTGAGCTTCCTTTATCTGAAAATGCATATCAATCTGTTCTTACCGGTCGTGAAACCATTCGTAAAATTTTAGATGGGGAAGATAAACGTTTATTTGTTGTCATTGGACCATGTTCTATTCACGATCCTAAAGCTGCACATGAATATGCGGACCGCCTAAAAGCATTAAGTGAAAAAATAAAAGATACTCTATACATTGTTATGCGTGTGTATTTTGAAAAACCACGTACGACAGTTGGTTGGAAAGGTCTAATTAATGACCCTGACATGAATGATTCATTCAACATTGAAAAAGGGTTACGCCTTGGTCGTAAACTTCTTTTAGAACTAAATGAAAAAGGTTTGCCATGTGCGACTGAAGCACTTGACCCGAACTCACCACAATATTTACAAGACTTGATTTCTTGGTCTGCAATTGGCGCACGTACCACAGAAAGCCAAACACACCGCGAAATGTCATCAGGTTTATCCTCTCCTGTCGGCTTTAAAAATGGTACAGATGGTGGTTTAACCGTTGCAACCAATGCCATGCAAGCAGTTCAACATGGACACAGCTTCCTTGGATTAAGCGATGAAGGTCAAGTTTCCGTGATTCGTACCAGTGGTAACCCGTATGCACACGTTGTACTTCGTGGTGGCAACGGAAAACCAAACTACGATGCAACCTCTGTTGCAGAAGCAGAACAAGCATTGGCAAAAGCAAAAGTCAGCAACAAAATCATGATTGATGCAAGCCATGCCAATTCAAATAAAGACCCATACCTACAACCGCTTGTACTTAAAAATGTCACTGAACAAATTTTAGAAGGAAACAAGTCTATTGTTGGGTTGATGGTTGAAAGTCATCTCAAGGGTGGACGTCAGGATATTCCTGAAAATTTATGTGATTTAGAGTACGGTAAATCTGTCACTGATGGTTGTATAGACTGGGACACAACTGAAAAAGTGCTTTTAGAAATGCATGAAGCTCTTCAGGATGTATTACCTCACCGTTAATTTATATTTTATACGCCATCATTTGATGGCGTTTTTTATAAAAGTCGTATTATGAACACTTTAGAACAAGCGCTCAGCAAGACCTTAAACTTTCAATTTATTCATCAGCACCTGTTAACTTCAGGTCAGCCTACGGCAAAACAACTTCAACAAATTAAGGCTTATGGTGTTAATACCATTATTAATATTGCGCTAACCGATGCCAGCAATGCCCTCCCCAATGAGGACAAAATTTGCCTTGAGCTTGGACTGAACTATATTCAGCTTCCAATTCACTGGGAACTACCCGACCCAGAACAAGCCATGTTGGTTTTGGATATGTTAAATTGCTTAACAGAAGAACATACCGTGTGGCTGCACTGCGCAAAAAATTATCGCGTGAGTGCCTTAATGTATTTATATCGTCAATATTATATGGATATCGATTTACCATCAGCCCAAGATCTCATGCATCAAATCTGGACACCGAATGATACATGGACTGGACTGATTCATAATGTCGCATTGCAATTACAAGGGCGTCGTGCAACGCAAGAGCTACAACAATCCTTGATGCAAACCAATCAATTTATTTAAGCATCACAACTTAACAGAACGGTTGCTGTCGCCAGAATCCCTTCTTGGCGACCTGTAAACCCTAATTTTTCTGTTGTCGTGGCTTTTACGCTAATTTGATCGACCTCTACAGCCAATACATTGGCAATACTCTGGCGCATTTCAAGATTATATTTTGCAAGCTTTGGTCTTTCACAGGCAACTGTAATATCAGCATTATTTAATGAATAGCCTTGGGCTAAAATCAATTGATAAACATGGCGTAGCAACTCACGGCTATCTGCACCTTTAAAATCAGGATCGGTATCTGGAAAATGCTGTCCAATATCACCCAAAGCCAACGCTCCGAGTAGTGCATCGCATAGGGCATGTAGAACAACATCACCGTCTGAATGTGCTTTTAAACCATGACTATGCGGTATACGGACACCCGCTAAAGTCACAAAATCGCCTTCTTCAAAGGCATGCACATCCATTCCTTGTCCAATTCTCATTTTAACCATGCATTGATCTCTCTATAAATCACACTGAATATCTTGTGTTTGCCGTGATGGATTCGCTATAGTAACGCTAGCATTATATTGTAAAAGTATACGCGATCATGTCTTTGAAGTTTGAGCTCAATCTCAATAAAACATGCCAGTCTGTTATCGGGCTTAGCATATTACTATGTTGCATACCCAGTCATGCACGTCCCCCCGATTGTCCATACACAACGCATCAGCATTTACTTTGCCAAGCAGATACGCTTACCTTGCATAAACAGCTCAAGCAACTGCTTTTTACAACCAACATGACGACCAATGCGCCAACACGACTGATTCAGGACACCCAGTTACTCTGGCAAAAGCGCGTTGAACAATGCAAAACCAAGCGCTGTATCGCACAACAGTTCGATGCCCGCAACGAAGACCTAAACACCTATGGTTCACTTAATCAAAGTCTGACACAACATTTTATTAAATACCAACAAGGTCAAATTGCTCAGCCACAAGTCCATTTACAAGTTCATCAACTAGACCAAAATCGGATTAAAATCGAAGGCACTGCTTATCGTAATCCCAATAATAGCAAGGCAAAACAAATGATTTCATTTTTAGCCTATCGTAATCAAGATCAAAAAAATGAAATTATTAACAATGAAACTGCCTGCAAATATACGTTTAATTTCCAAAAAGCAATTTTAACAGTCTCGTTACTTCAAACACAGCCGCATAAATATTGCGACCGTTTTGTGGGGACATATCAACTCTACGATTAGCATTTTGACACCCATGACCTGTATGATCAGCCCAGATCACTTCTATCAGGCATGGAATGAAGATAATGTTAATCTGCCATCTGGGCAGTCAAAATGAGCTTTGCCAAAGTTAAATCTTCAGAGTAAGTAATTTTTATATTATCTGAACGCCCCATCACAACAGCAACAGATTGTCCAATAAACTCTAATGCACTGGCTTCATCGGTAATGGTCGCCCGTGCAGCCAAAGCCTGTTCAATGGCTTGCTTTAATACACCAATTTGGGCAATTTGAGGGGTCTGCGCCTGCCATAAACCTTCACGGTCTACCGTGTGTTGAATTGCTTTTTGCCCACCAACTTTTTTTAAGGTATCTCGTACAGGGGTCGCTAAAATTGCACTGGTCTGATGTATCACCGCATATTCGACCAATGTTTCAAGGCTTTCTTTTGCAACACATGGACGTGCCGCATCATGTACCAATACATAGTCCTGTTCATCGGCAACTGACAGCAGATACTGTAAGGCATTGAAAACAGAATCTACACGCTCTACCCCGCCATGACAAAAATGTGTCCTTTCAGGGTGTGAAAGCGCTAATTTTTTTGCAAGATCATCATCAGGACTAATCGCCAATACATAACCCTGTAGAGGCAATTGATTGAGTCGGGCAACACTATGCTCAAGCACAGTTTTATTGAGAATGGTCTGATATTGTTTTAATTCAGTTTGAGAGAAACGACGTCCTGAACCAGCAGCGGGAATAATTGCCCAAAGTTTAGTGGAAGTCAGGACTGTCTTCATCTTCATTATTACTTAAATCTTTTTGATTATTCGGTTCTACATAAGTAGATTGATATTGTGTACTGATAGTGCTCATTTGCACAAAAGTTTCATGAGGCTTAATTAAACCTAAATCTAAACGGGCATGTTCTTCGATAGCTTCTGCACCATTTTTCAAATCATAAACTTCCGCACCCAAAATACGGTTACGCTCTTTTAATTCATTATTCACGTCATCTTGTTGCTGGATCTGTTGCATTAAACGCTGATGGTCATAATAACCACCCTCGCCATACCAGAACATATATTGGAAGCCTACGACCAAAATGATCGCAAGCCCCAAAATGACACGACTTGAAAAAGAATCAAATACTTCTTTCAAATAGGTCAACATAAAGATTAGTTCAAGCCTTTAAATTCAGCTTTACCACGGTAAACTGCATGTGTTAATTCTTCAATACGAAGCAATTGGTTGTATTTTGAAACACGGTCAGAACGGCACAATGAACCTGTTTTGATTTGTCCTGCTGCTGTACCTACTGCTAGGTCTGCAATCGTTGAATCTTCAGTTTCGCCTGAACGATGTGAAATTACAGTGCTATAACCATTGGCTTTCGCCAGGTAAATTGCATCTAGAGTTTCAGTCAATGTTCCGATTTGGTTATATTTAATCAAAATCGAGTTTGCAACGTGTTGATCAATACCACGTTGTAAGATTTTTGGATTGGTTACGAATAAATCATCACCAACCAATTGAATCTTGTCACCCAAAATTGAAGTTAAATAGCTCCAGCCATCCCAGTCAGACTCATCTAAACCGTCTTCGATTGAAATAATCGGATATTGTTTAACAAGTCCAGCCAAATAGTCGGCAAACTGATTGCTTGTGAATGACTTATTGCCTTCGCCTGCAAGAATGTACTGACCATTTTGATAGAATTCTGAAGATGCACAGTCTAAAGCCAACATAATGTCTGAGCCAGCTTTATAACCTGTTTGCTCAATCGCTTGTAAAATAACCGTGATTGCTTCTTCGTTAGAACGAAGGTTTGGTGCAAAACCACCTTCATCACCAACAGCCGTGTTTAAACCTTGTTTCTTCAAAACAGATTTTAAAGCATGGAAAATTTCAGCGCCCGCACGTAAACTTTCTGCAAAAGAAGTAAAACCAACAGGCTCAATCATAAATTCCTGAATATCAACAGTGTTATCTGCGTGTGCACCACCGTTTAAAATATTCATCATTGGAACAGGCATAGACAAAGTTTCTTGCCCACGTAAGTTCGCAATGTATTGGAACAAAGGAAGTTTTTGTTCCATTGAAGCCGCACGTGCAGCAGCAAGAGAAACAGCCAAAGTTGCATTCGCGCCAAGTTTCGCTTTGTTTTCAGTCGCATCAAGCGCAATCATTTTGTCATCAAGCGCTTTTTGCTCAAAAACATTCTGACCTTTTAACAATTCACGAATATCCTGATTTACGTTTTGCACAGCATTACGTACACCTTTGCCAAGATAACGAGATTTGTCACCATCACGCAACTCAAGCGCTTCACGTGAACCTGTTGAAGCGCCCGATGGTGCGTTTGCACGACCAACAACACCTGACTCTAAAATGACATCTGCTTCGATGGTTGGGTTACCACGAGAGTCCAAAATTTCGCGCGCACGAATGTCAACGATTTGGCTCATGAACTATTCCTCTGTTAATTAATAATCTGATGCTATTCTGTGCATCAGTGTGTGTCTAATTGTTTAAATCCTTTAACCAACGTGTCCAATTCTTTGATCTGTGCCAAGAATGGTTCTAGTTGAGATAGACGTAATGCACACGGCCCATCACATTTTGCTACATCAGGGTTTGGATGTGCTTCAAGGAATAGACCTGCTAAACCTGTTGCCATACCAGCACGTGCCAATGTTGTGATTTGCGCACGGCGTCCACCTGCCGAATCAGCACGTCCACCTGGGGTTTGTAATGCGTGTGTGACATCAAAAAAGACAGGTACATTCATTTCTTTCATGGTGTCAAAACCAAGCATATCCACCACAAGGTTATTGTAACCAAATGCTGAACCACGCTCACACAAAATAAGTTTGTCATTTCCTGCTTCAAGACATTTATTCAGGATATGGCTCATTTCACGTGGTGAAAGGAATTGTGCTTTTTTAATATTGATAATGGCATCAGTTTTCGCCATTGCTTCAACCAAGTCTGTTTGACGACTAAGGAAAGCAGGAAGCTGAATAATATCTGCAACCTCAGCAACAGTTGCCGCTTGGTATGGCTCATGTACGTCTGTAATAATCGGTACATTCAGTTTTTTCTTGATCTCAGCGAGCCACTCTACCCCTTTTTCCAGACCTGGTCCGCGAAAAGAGTGAAGGCTAGAACGGTTTGCCTTATCAAAGCTTGCTTTAAAGACATAAGGAATGTCTAAACGCTTACAAATTTCGATATAACTTTCTGCAATTTCAAAAGCTAAATCTTTTGACTCAAGTACATTCATGCCGCCGAATAGTACAAATGGCAAATGATTTGCCATTTGTATATCGCCTAAACGTACAATTTCCTGTGGTTTTAATTGTGACATTTAAACTATCCTAAATTGCGTTTCGCCATTATTTTGCTTTTTGATACTGTTTTTTTGCAGCATCGATAAAGCCTGCAAATAATGGGTGACCATCACGTGGTGAACTTGTAAATTCTGGATGGAACTGTACCGCAATAAACCAAGGATGCGCAGGGATTTCAACTGTTTCAACCAAATGTTGAGCTGTTGAATAACCAGAAATTTTCATTCCTGCTGCTTCAATTGGTGCAATAAAACGATCATTCATTTCATAGCGATGGCGATGGCGTTCGGTAATCTCAGCTTTACCATACATTTCACGTGTTTTTGTGCCTTCAACCAATTCAGATTTTTGTGCACCTAAACGCATCGTTCCACCTAAATCAGACTCAACACTACGCTGTTGTAATTCACCACGCTCATCTAACCATTCAGTAATCAAACCAATCAATGGATATTTTGTAGAGCGGTTAAATTCTGTCGAAGTTGCTTCAGGAATACCCGCCACATGACGCGCATATTCAATCACAGCAAGCTGCATACCCAAACAAATTCCCAAGAATGGAATTTCATTTTCACGGGCATACTGAATTGCTTTCATTTTGCCTTCAGTACCACGTTCACCAAAACCACCCGGAACCAAAATTGCGTCTGCATCTTTTAATGTTTCATGAACATCAATTGATTCAAGCTGTTCTGCATCGACATAGTCAATTTGAACTTTAACGCGGTTTTGAATACCTGCATGACCCAGTGCTTCGTTTACAGATTTATACGCATCTGGCAATTCTACGTATTTACCCACCATCGCAACGCGAACGGTATATTCAGGATTTGAAAGTGCTTCACACACTTGATCCCAATCTGACAAATCCGCTTCTGGTAAATCATTAAAACCAAAACGTTCGCAAATTAAATCATCAACATTTTGTTCATAGAATTTACGTGGAATTTCGTAAATTGTTTTCGCATCTTGGCAAACAACAACCGCACGTGCTTCAACGTTAGTAAACAATGCGATTTTACGTTTTGTATCTGCATCAACATCGTGTTCTGTACGACAGATTAAAATATCAGGCTGAATCCCGATAGAAAGTAATTCTTTTACAGAATGTTGTGTTGGTTTAGTTTTTAATTCGCCAGCAGATTTGATATACGGCAACAAGGTCAAATGCATTAACATGCTACGTTTATGACCAAGTTCAACTAAAAGTTGGCGTACTGATTCCATAAATGGAAGTGATTCAATATCACCCACTGTTCCGCCAATTTCGACAATCGCAACGTCATAACCTTCGCCTGCACGAAGTACACGTTCTTTAATGTTGTCGGTAATATGTGGAATAACCTGAACGGTTCCACCAAGATAGTCACCACGACGTTCTTTATTTAATACGTCTTGATATACACGACCACTCGTAAAGTTGTTGAGTTTGGTCATTTTTGCAAGACGCAAGAAGCGTTCGTAATACCCTAAATCCAAGTCTGTTTCGGCACCATCTTCAGTGACAAAGACTTCACCATGTTGGAATGGGCTCATTGTACCTGGATCGACATTAATATATGGATCCATTTTGACCATGGTCACTTTCAAACCACGGGCTTCTAAAAGTGCAGCAACTGAAGCAGCTGAAATACCTTTACCTAGTGATGATACAACACCACCAGTAACGAAAATAAAATGGGTCATTCGGTTTCTCATACAATCAAGCCTAAATCGGCATGCAATGCTGGATAATTTTACTTTACTATGCACCTATAAAGCAAAGGCAATCCGCATCTATTCATCCAACAATAAATAATCGACTATTTTAACATCATTTTATTGCAAATTTAGTGACACAACTGAACATTTTTAATCTGATTTTTATTGTTATAATAGACACCATCCTCAATCCATCTAAAATGTTTTTCGACAATGAATAAAAAGCTTCTTATCTGCGGTGTAATTGTAGCGGGTCTAGTTTTGACAGCATGTTCTAAAAAAGAACATGCATCTGACGCTCAAGATCAACAAGCAACACCATCTGAACAATCAAATCAAAATGTGGCTTCGGAACAATTCCACTCACTGACGCCAACTGAACAATCTGCTCCTGTTGCTGCCCCTGCACCTGCGCACAAGGTAGAAGTTGAGCATCAGGAAACCAATAACACAACAACTGAGATTCGTCGTGAAGTTCATGATGCACCAGCATCTACTGATCACGACAACACTGACACGCCAGCGCCTGCGGCCAAAGAGAAAGTGAAAAATACTGCGCCAACGTCAGAAAAAGACACAGCACCTAAAGCCGATACAGCAAGCAAAACCAAAGCTGCAAATACAGATGCACCAACACACCAAAAATCATCTTCAGCGAAATTATCTGAAGATGATGCCGTTGCTGCTGCCATTGCTGCTGCGACACCTGCGCTTAAAAATTAATTTTTATGCAAAAAAAGAAGCATTCATGCTGGATGCTTCTTTTATAGACTCACTATTTTAACCTTAAATCATCGCTGCCAACTCTGCCCCTTGGCTTATGGCACGTTTTGCATCAAGCTCGCCAGCTTCTTTGGCGCCCCCAATCAAATGCACATTTTTTCCGTGTTCAACAAGCTGCGTATACATGGCGGTATACGAATTTTGCCCTGCACACACCACGATATGATCGACCTCTAAACATATAGACTGACCATTGACAGTGATATGTAAACCAAGATCATCTATCTTTTGATAATCCACTCCTGACATCATCTTAACCTGACGATTTTTCAGCTCTGTACGATGAATCCATCCCGTTGTTTTCCCTAGATTTGCACCAACTGGCGTATTTTTACGCTGCAATAAATAGACCTGTCGTGCACTTTTTTCAGGATGAGAGGTTTTTAATCCACCCGCCCGTGCATATTCGGTATCAATCCCCCATTGATCATAAAATTTCTGAGGATCTACACTTGCACTACTTCCTTCTTGTGTTAGAAACTCGGCAGTATCAAAACCGATACCACCCGCACCAATAATCGCAACACGTGATCCAATTGGGGTTTTATGTTTTAGAACATCGAGATAATTCACAACATTTGGATGATCCGCCCCTTCTATATCCAGTTGTCGAGGCTTAACACCTGTTGCAACCACAATGTCATCAAAGTCGTGTTGCACCAGTTCATCAAAACTTACTTTATGATTCAGTTTTAATTCTATCTGGTTGGATAATCGCTCAATTTTTCGCTGAAAATAGCGTAAGGTTTCATAGAACTCTTCTTTACCCGGAATCAACTTGGCAACATTAAATTGCCCACCAATTTGGGAGGCTGCTTCATATAAAACCACCTGATGCCCACGCTGTGCCGCATGAAGAGCAAAACTTAACCCTGCGGGGCCTGCACCCACCACTGCAATTTTTTTCTTTGCTACGGCCTCTTTAAAAATCAGTTCTGTTTCACGACAAGCACGTGGATTTACAAGGCACGAAGCCGTTTTCATGGCAAAAATATGATCTAAACATGCCTGATTACAGCCAATACAGGTGTTAATTTCATCTGATCGGCCTTGTTGAGCTTTTAGGACAAACTCAGGATCGGCCAACATTGGGCGAGCCATAGAGATCATGTCAGCATGTCCTGTTGCCAATACATGTTCCGCCATTTCTGGTGTATTAATCCGATTAGACGTCACCAGTGGAATCTTAACCAAGCCTTTTAGTTTCTGTGTCACCCACGTAAAAGCCGCCCGAGGCACTTGAGTTGCAATGGTTGGGATACGCGCTTCATGCCAGCCAATGCCAGTATTTAAAATTGTTGCGCCTGCCTGTTCTATGGCTTGTGCCAGTTGAATGACTTCCGCAAGTGTCGAACCGCCTTCAACCAAATCCAGCATCGATACCCGATAAATAATTATAAAATTTTCACCGACTGCCTGACGAACTTGTTTAACAATTTCAATAGGAAAACGAATTCTATTTTGATAACTGCCACCCCATTCATCTTCTCGATGATTGGTTCTGGAGGCAATAAACTCATTGATCAGATATCCTTCTGACCCCATAATTTCAACACCATCGTAACCTGCATATTGAGCCAATTTGGCACAGTTCACAAAGTCATCAATGGTTTGTTGTACCTCTGCACTCGTTAACGCATGGGGTTTTACGGGGTTAATTGGTGCCTGAATTGGCGATGGCGCAACAATATCGGTCTGATACGAATAACGTCCTGTATGCAAAATCTGCATGGCAATTTTACCGCCCGCATCATGCACGGCCTGAGTAATGATTTTATGATGCTCGGCTTCTTGTCGATTTTCTAATTTCGAGCCACCTAAAAAAGTAACACCTGCGGCATTGGGTGCAATTCCACCTGTGACAATCAGCGCGACGCCACCTTTGGCTCTCTCTGCATAAAAGGCAGCCATCCGTTCATAGCCTTGTGGTGCTTCTTCCAATCCCACATGCATTGATCCCATAATGACTCTATTTTTTAATGTAGTAAAACCTAAATCTAAGGGTTCAAATAAATGCGGATAATTTGACATTTGCAACTCCTCGGCTAGCATCATGCTTGCGTTATTATTTATACAACTGATTTCATAAAGTTATAGTCGAAGATCATTCTTTTGTGAAACTTTTTACATAATCTCAATAGTCATTCACATTTAGAAACCCTCGAATTTCACCTCAAAAAGGCATCTGCTGACTATCTCATCATGTTTTTGAAGTAGATATTGATTAAAAAATACAAAGTAAATGAGTTCATCATTTCAAATACATACTGCACTATCTCATGACCATAACAAACAAATGATGTGACCGATCACTTGTTTCTTCATAAAATAATTTTACAATTGGCACTTTAAATCAGATTCGAATGGATATTGGCCTAAAGCCACCATTTTATTTAAACTATTTTCTAGTTCTACTATGGAGTATGAATGGCGTTTTATCGCATGTCTGACGGACAATCGCTTTTTGTTCGAGAAATTGGCAAAGGTCAACCTGTCCTGATTTTGTCAGGTCTAGGCATGAAAAGCTGGCAATGGCTTCCATTTCTTTTTCCCCTCCAACAAAAATTTAAATTTTTTATTCCAGACTGGCGTGGGTTTGGTCTATCCGCAGACTGTGATATTCCTGAAGATATCCATGCGATTGAAAGCCATTGGTCAGATTTACAACAAATCTTAAAACAAGCACAGATTGAAAAATGTATTGTAATTGCCTACTCAATGGGGGCTACAACCGCCATGCATGGCATGCAATATGGTGACTTTAGCGAATATATTCAAACCTATTTACATATCGATCAAAGCCCTAAAATAGCAGTAGATGCAACTTGGGAACATGGTTTATTTGCAGAACAACATCAACAGTTTAGACAATATCTTCATCAACTTTCTGCACTATTAACCCATGCGAAAAATCCACGTTATTTGCATGAACTGTCTAATAGTGAGCGTTATTTTTTAGTGCATACATGGCAAGAATTGATTGAGTTTCAAGGGAGTAATCAGCTTTTTCCTGCTTTATTTAAACTGGCAAAAGAATATCCATTTTTGCAATCACCGCTACTTCCTTTGCAACGCCTTGATTATTTGGCGTGGTATCTCGACACTTATTTAAATCATCAAGAAGATTATCGTCCTGCCATTACTCAGCTCACCTGTCCAACCACGTTTTTTATCGGAATGCAATCTCGTCTGTATCCTGCTCAGGGGCAACACATGATTGCGCAGCACATCCCTCAGGCAAAGGTGGTCGAATTTCATCAATCTGGACATACTCCGTTGGTTTCTGAGCCCTTAAAATTCAGAAATGCACTGCATGATTTTCTAAAAGTCAGCTTATAGCTTTATATTTTTAAACTTATCTAGTCTCTCTTGGGGGGCGTATTGTGCTGGCTCAAATATAACGATTACAGCAAAAATAACGCCTCCAAAAACATAATTTGTTTTTTTAATTTTGTAACATTGGGTCAACTCTTTTAGAATAGCCATCTTTCATTTGATTTCGTCAATTTAAACATGGAGCGTTTAAGTTAAGCGTTAAAATAGGATCATTCTCGTATGAACTACGCTAATCCTACAGTCATTACTTTTGTACTGTACATCACTGCTATGGTCTGTATTGGCCTATATGCCTATCGGGCAACCTCTAATTTTTCAGACTATATCCTTGGCGGGCGTAGTCTGGGAAGTTTCGTGACTGCACTCTCTGCAGGCGCATCGGACATGAGTGGCTGGCTATTGATGGGGCTGCCTGGTGCAATCTATCTGAGTGGCTTATCTGAAGCGTGGATTGCCGTTGGGCTGATCATTGGCGCATGGCTAAACTGGTTACTGGTTGCAGGTCGACTCCGTGTCCACACCGAAGTACAAAATAACTCTTTGACTTTACCTGATTATTTTACCAACCGTTTTGATGATCAATCGCGGATTTTACGAATTTGCTCAGCACTCATTATCTTGATTTTCTTTTCAATTTATTGTGCATCAGGCATGGTGGCAGGCGCGCGTCTATTTGAAACGATTTTTCACATGGACTACACCACAGCACTTTGGCTAAGTGCAATTGCAACCATTAGTTATGTGTGTATCGGTGGCTTCCTTGCAATTAGCTGGACAGATACCTTCCAAGCAGCAATGATGCTATTCGCATTGTTTTTAACCCCTGTATTTACCTATTTGGCAGTCACTGGCGATGGACAACAATTTACCCAATACATTGTGACTGCACGTCCACACGCGTTTGACATGATGTCAAATGTCACCATTGTAGCGATCATCTCGTCTATGGCATGGGGCTTGGGTTACTTTGGACAACCGCATATTTTAGTTCGCTTCATGGCAGCCGACTCGGTAAAATCAATTCCTGCTGCACGTCGTATTGGCATGTCATGGATGATTTTATGTCTATCGGGTGCTGTCGGTGCGGGTTTCTTTGGAATCGCATTCTTTCAGGCACATCCAGAACTGGCTGGTGGTGTAAGCAAAAACTCCGAACTGGTGTTTATGGAACTCACCCAAATCCTATTTAATCCGTGGATTGCGGGTATTGTCATGGCAGGTATCTTATCTGCGGTTATGAGTACCCTTAGCTGTCAGTTACTGGTGTGTTCAAGTACCTTAACCGAAGACTTCTATAAAGCCTTCCTGCGCAAAAATGCAACCCAAAAAGAACTGGTTTGGATTGGACGCGGTATGGTGCTTGCGATTTCAGTCTTTGCAATTTTTCTGGCAAGTAACCCTGAAAGTAAAGTCCTCGGTCTGGTGGCATATGCATGGGCAGGTTTCGGCGCTGCATTCGGCCCACTGATTATCCTGTCATTATTCTGGAAACGCATGACGCTCAAAGGCGCGGTAACAGGTATGATTTTGGGTGCAGTCACAGTTATTCTCTGGAAAAACATGTTTGCATCAACAGGCATATATGAAATTATTCCAGGATTTATTTTGTCTGCAATTAGTATTGTTGTGGTGAGTTTGCTCGATAAAACACCAAATACTGAGGTTGTTGCACGGTTTGAAGAAGCAGACCAACGCTACCATCTTGATCAGTAAATTCTTTGTAAAGGATGGGCTCTATATGAGCCCATTTTTTTGACTAATTTTTTTGTTTAGGATTGAGTTTCAAAATCATATTTTCTTTGACAACCTGCATGACAGGATAGCTTCGGGTTTCTTTGATGCCTGGCAATTGCCACAGAACCTGTCCTGAAATACGTCGAAATTCTTCCATATTTTTACTGCGAATTTTAACTAAAAAATCGAAACCGCCACTGGTCATGTGACATTCAATAATTTCAGGATAGCGCTGCACCGCTTCAATAAAATCATCTAAAACATGTGGCGTGGTTTTATCCAATAAAATTTCTACAAACACCAAAAAACTGGCATTGAGTTTATCTGGGTTCAAATGTGCATGATAGCCCGATATGAAATCTTCTTTTGTCAGCTTTTGCACACGTGCAATCACGGCTGTAGGCGATAAATTAACAGCCTCTGCAAGTTTGATATTTGAAATCCTGCCATCTTTTTGCAGCAAATCTAAAATTTTAAGATCAATTCGATCAAGCTGAAAAACACTATCTGCCATCTGAGTTATTCTCTAAATAATATCCATATTATAGTGAGTTATTCACTATTTATTTTGTAATTATAGTTTTTATTAAACCCATACTGCAATACGTGCTCGTTTTAAGGATAACGCCATGACAGAAACAAAAACTATTACTACACCTAATCAAAATACGAAAGAGCTGATTACCGATTTTCAGTCTAAAAATAGCGACTTACAGAAAATCAATCAGGCATGGCGTCGTCCTGAAACGGAAGCAGTTGAGGAATTACTGGCATTTTCCCGTTTATCTGAACAGCAAGAACAACAAATTCATACACTTGCCTATGCGTTATCTAAACATTTACGTGAGCGCAAAGGCAGCACAGGCAAAGCGGGTATTGTTCAAGGGCTACTCCAAGAGTTCTCGCTGTCCTCTCAGGAAGGGATTGCATTAATGTGTTTGGCTGAGGCGTTGTTACGTATTCCAGATACAGCAACACGCGATTTATTGATTCGTGACAAAATCAATCAAGGCAACTGGAAAGAGCATGTTGGACAAAGTAGCCTTATTTTTGTCAATGCCGCAGCATGGGGATTAATGCTGACAGGGAAACTGATGGGTACGCCTAATCATCGTAGCCTTTCTAGCATTTTGACTTCAATTTTGGCAAAAAGTGGCCGTGGTGTTATCCGTAAAGCAGTTGATGTTGCTATGCGGATGATGGGTGAACAGTTCGTCACTGGTGAAACCATTCAACAAGCCTTGCACCATGCAAAAAATTTGGAGCAAAAAGGTTTCCGCTATTCTTACGATATGCTGGGTGAAGCTGCATTTACCGACGCTGACGCACAGCGTTATATGGATGATTATGTTTCAGCGATTCATGCCATTGGTCAGTCCACGGTTGGGCAAGATGTTTATTCAGGTGCGGGCATTTCTATCAAACTTTCTGCCATTCATCCACGTTATCAACGCGCGCAGCATGATCGGGTTCATGCCGAGTTATATCCACGAATTTTAGAGTTAGCTCGTTTAGCCAAACATTATGATATTGGTTTAAATATTGATGCCGAAGAAACTGACCGTCTGGAACTATCTTTAGAGTTACTTGAACGCTTATGTTTTGAGCCTGATTTGGCAGGATGGAAAGGTATTGGCTTTGTAATTCAAGCCTATCAAAAACGCTGTTTCTTTGTGGCGGACTATGTGGTTGATTTGGCAAAACGCAGCCAACGACGTCTCATGATTCGTTTGGTCAAAGGCGCGTATTGGGATAGTGAAATTAAGAAAGCGCAAATTGACGGGATGAGTGACTACCCTGTTTATACCCGTAAAATCCACACCGACTTGTCTTATGTTGCCTGTGCGAAAAAGTTACTTGCAGCGCCTGAGCAAATCTACCCACAATTTGCCACGCACAATGCACAAAGTCTTGCAACGATTTACCACATGGCACAACCTGAAAATTATTATGCGGGACAATATGAATTTCAGTGTTTACATGGCATGGGTGAACCTTTATATGAACAAGTGGTCGGTAAAAAACAAGATGGGCAATTGGGCGTTCCATGTCGAATTTATGCCCCTGTCGGTAGTCATGAAACCTTGCTAGCCTATTTGGTTCGCCGCCTGCTAGAAAACGGCGCAAATACATCCTTCGTGAATCGCATTGCTGACCAACATCTTGAAATTGAGGATCTGATTCAATCTCCGATGCAAACTTTGCTAGATGCAGAACAACAAGGTCAAGCCATTGGTTTAAAACATGCAGCAATCCCCTATCCAAAAAACTTATATAGTTTGGAACGAATCAATTCTCAAGGTTTCGACTTGGCAAATGACCAGTGTCTTGAACAGTTGAACCAAGTTGCAAGTGAATATCAGCATTTTCAATGGCATGCACAAAGTCTGATTGCTCAGCCGGTTTATACTGAAACCGTTTCCCCACACCTTGAGGTGATTAATCCTGCAAACCATCAGGATATTGTCGGTCATGTCATCGAAGCAACATCTGCACATGCAGCACAGGCCTTACAACTTGCTCGAGCGCAACAAGACACATGGCAACATACCCCAATTGCCTTACGTGCCCAATATTTAGAGTCTGCCGCAGACATCCTTGAATCCCGTCTTTTAGAAATGATGGTTTTATTGTCAAGAGAAAGTGGCAAAACGTATGCCAATGCAATTGCAGAAGTGCGAGAAGCTGTTGATTTCCTTCGCTACTATGCCAAACAAGGACAATTTTTCCCACAACAGGGACAGTTAAATGCCTTAGGTACAGTTTTATGTATTAGCCCTTGGAATTTCCCTTTAGCAATTTTTACAGGTCAAATTGCCGCAGCACTTGTCACAGGGAATTGTGTCATTGCAAAACCTGCTGAACAAACGCCTCTCATTGCGTATCAGGCAGTACAAATATTACATGAAGCAGGCATTCCAACGGCTGCTCTACAATTTTTGCCGGGGCAAGGCGAAACGGTTGGAGCACAACTTAGTCAAGATGTTCGTATTCATGGCATCATGTTCACAGGTTCAACCGAAGTTGCCAAAATTCTACAACGTACTGTTTCTAAACGCCTCAATCCAAATGGTCAACCAGTTACGCTCATTGCAGAAACAGGCGGACAAAATGCCATGATCGTAGACTCCTCTGCCCTGACCGAGCAAGTCGTTGCCGATGTGATCAACTCTGCATTTGACAGTGCTGGTCAACGCTGTTCTGCGCTGCGAATTTTATGTGTTCAGCAAGACAGTGCGGATGCTGTGCTCACCATGCTCAAAGGTGCGATGCAACAATTACGTGTTGGAGATCCACTCAAACTCAACACCGATATTGGGCCTGTCATCGATGCCGAGGCACAACACAGTATTCAGCGCCATATCGAAAACATGAGTAAAAAAGGCTATGCTGTTCATCAACTTATGTTTGATCAGGCACAGACTCAAGCTACTTTAAACACAGGAAATTTTGTGCCCCCAACGCTTATTGAACTGCCAAATTTGGATGACTTGGAACGTGAAGTGTTTGGCCCTGTACTGCATGTCATCACCTATGCTTATGGCGAACTCGATGCGTTAATGAAACAAATTAATGCCAAAGGCTATGGCTTAACTATGGGGCTACATACCCGTATTGATGAAACGATTCACACCGTCATCGAGTCTGCCCATGTCGGTAACTTATATATTAACCGTAACATTGTCGGTGCAGTTGTTGGGGTTCAGCCTTTTGGGGGTGAAGGCTTATCAGGTACTGGCCCAAAAGCAGGTGGCCCGCTTTATCTTTATCGTCTTTTACAGCAAGGTGCATCTGCAACACTAAAAACACCTTTTGCAGTCAAATCGACACTGCTTGAACAACCCGAAACAACTTTGCAAAACTTCAGACTTTTCAAAACATGGGTACAACAAACTTACCCAAATTTTAATATCGAAAAAGTTCAGCCTTTCATGGTCGATCAAATCTATGAATTGCAAGGCCCAACAGGTGAAAGTAACCAATATGTGATTTTACCGCGTCAGCGTGTGCTTTCAATTGCAACGCATGAACTTCAACAAGTCGAACAATTACTGGCAATTTTTGCTGTAAATGCACAGGCTGTTTTAAAGCAGGATGACTTCTTTTATCAGCGTTATCAGAGCACGCTTCCAGAACAAATTTTATCTGCGATTCACTTAACGAATGATATCACCCATGCCGAATACGATGCCGTGTTACATCATGGTTCAATTGCATCGCTTCAACAACTTCAACACACCATGACCGAGCGCGAAGGTGCAATTGTGGGTATTACTCATCTTGATGATCGCAATACGATTATCCCACTAGAACGTCTGGTGATTGAACGTGCCATTAGTATGAATACGGCTGCGGCAGGTGGCAATGCCAGCCTGATGACCATGTCGGACTAATCACACTTCCCCCTTAATTTTTATTTAAGGGGGCTCTTTCAAATGCCGATACTAGGCTTATCCAATAGAGTTTGCTAACATTGCGCCTTTGTTTTTCATTGTGTGATCTTTAGGTCTATGACATCAGCATATCAACAACAACTGCAAGCCAAAGTCGAACGTATTCGCGCACAGTTCTCTGAGTATCAACCACCTGAACTTGAGGTGTTTGACTCGCCAGAACAACATTTTCGTATGCGCGCTGAATTTCGTATCTGGCACACAGAAAATGATCTGTTCTATGCCATGTTTGAACGCAACACAGATGAAAAACAAAAAACAGTGGTGCGTGTGGATGAATTTCCAATTGCAGATCAAAGCATTAATCAATTAATGCCAAAACTGCTTGAAGCATTAAAACAGCATCCTGAATTGCATCATCGTTTGTTTGAAATTGATTTCTTGTCCAGTTTAAGTGGCGAAATGTTGGTGAGTATGATTTATCACCGCAAACTAGATGCCACTTGGGAAGCGCTTGCCAAACAGGTTGCCGAAGCACTCGACATTAAGCTCATTGGTCGTAGCCGTGGTCAAAAACTGGTGTTAAGTGATGATTTTGTAATTGAGCAACTTCAAGTAGATGGTCAAACATTCCACTACAAACAAATTGAAAACGGGTTTACCCAGCCGAATGCACAGGTTTGCCAAAAAATGTTGCAATGGGCCTGTGATGTTGCCTCAAACTGTTCAGGCGATTTACTTGAGCTGTACTGTGGGAATGGAAATTTCACCCTACCGCTTGCACAAAAATTTCCACGTGTTTTAGCCACTGAATTAGCCAAATCTTCTGTGTATGCCGCAGAGTGGAATATCGAAAAAAATCAAATTAAGAACATTCAAATTGCACGTTTGGCCGCAGAAGAGTTTACACAGGCGTATCAGGGCGAACGTGAGTTTAGACGCTTACAAGAAGCCAAAATTGATTTAAAAGAATACGCATTTGGAACTGTTTTTGTTGACCCACCGCGTGCAGGCATTGATGATGATACCTTAAAACTTTTACAGGGTTTTCAACATATTATTTATATTTCATGCAACCCTGACACCTTGCATGACAACTTAAAAATGTTAAGCCAAACACATCGTATTCAGCGTTTTGCATTGTTTGATCAGTTCCCATATACCCATCATGTCGAAACAGGCGTGTTACTAGAAAAGATCTAATCATCCAGATGCTTAAGCCGATATCCTTATCGGCTTTTTATTTTTATTTCGAGATTAATTGAGAGTCTTCTAGCTTCGGCTGGGTTTGTTTTACTTTTTCACGATTTAATAATAAATTCAATAAAATAGCGGCAAAAGTTGCTGTGCCTATCCCACCTAAATCAAAACCACCAAGATGGATTGAATAGTTTCCTGTTCCCATAATAATGGTAACGGCTGCCACCAACATGTTTCCATTTTGGCTAAAATCGATTTTATTATTCATCCAGATTCGTGCCCCTGCGATGGTGATCAAGCCAAACACCACAATCGATGCACCACCTAAAATCGCAACAGGAATGGTACTAATCAATGCGCCAAATTTAGGAGATAATCCCAATAAAATGGCAAATACACCAGCAAAGACGAACACAATAGTTGAATAAATTTTAGTTGCAGCCATCACACCAATATTTTCTGCATAGGTTGTCATGCCTGTTCCACCGACCATGGCAGAAAGTGTCGTACAAAGCCCATCGGCAAAAAATGCACGCCCCATATAAGGTGAAATATCTTTCCCTGTCATGGCGCTAACAGCTTTAAAATGTCCTAAATTTTCAGCAATTAAAATAACGGCAACAGGTGCAATCAGCAAAATCGCATTAGTTGAAAATACAGGTGAATGCAATGTCGGAAGCCCAAACCATGCTGCATTTGCAATCGGTTCAAAATGGATGGGTTTACCGAAACCAAGTACATTGGCTAAAACAAAATACACAACATAAGACAGAATCAGACCAACCAGAAGCAATAAACGGCGCAGCATGCCCTGAGTAAATACCGCAATACTACCTATACACAGTACCGTTACCAACGCCATCCATGTATCAAAACTATTTGATGACACGCCTTTAATGGTCACAGGTGCAAGATTTAACCCAATAATCATGACAATAGAACCCGTCACAATAGGCGGTAATAGTTTTTCAATCCATACTGTGCCTGATTTCATTACAATCAGCCCAACAATGGCATAAACCACACCACAGGCAATAATTCCACCCAATGCAACAGGGAGATTCAGGTTCGACCCAACACCGCTATACCCTGTGACTGCTGCCACTGCACCAATAAATGCAAAGCTTGAACCAAGATAACTTGGCACTCGCCCACCTGTGATCAGGAAAAATAAAATAGTACCAATACCCGTAATTAACATGGTCAGACTAGGGTCAAATCCCATGAGTAACGGCGCAAGTACCGTTGCACCGAACATGGCAAAGGCATGCTGCGCCCCTAAAACCATACTTTGCCCAAGTGGCAAATATTCATTCATGGCAACAGGTGTTGTTTCCAAATTTCCTTTATACGGTTTCCACGCACTAAACCAACCTTCTTCTTTCATTGAAATTCCCTCTGATCATGCGCCGATCTGACTTATGGATGCCGTGTAAGATTATGATAAGCACGGTCAAAATAGATTAAGCCTTGTGTCCCATGATTCATTTGTGTTTCAAGTATCTGGCAACACAAAATATCATGTGTGCCAACACTCACGATTTGACAAATCTGGCAATCAAATGCCACAACAGCATCCTTTAACACAGGAGAACCTGTGCATAATTGATGCCAACTTCCTTGTGCAAAACGTTCTTCCATGGGTGTTCTTCCACCAAAAACATTGGAAAGTTGCTGATGGTTCTGTGCCAATGTATTCACACATAACACCTGATTTTCCTGAAAAACGGAGTAAACCGAAGCATTGCGATTTAAACACACCAATAATGTCGGAGGAGAATCTGTCACACTGCATACCGCAGATGCGGTAAACCCTGACCGACCTGCAACGCCATCGGTTGTCACCACATTTACTGCTGCTGCCAAATGACTCATTGCATTACGAAATTGTTGTTGTGTTTCAGTCAACGATTTTACCGCCTTCGTTTGCTGCTTTTTCTCAGCCATTTGTGTCTGAATGCCCTGTAAGAGCATCCGACTGGTTTCTAATTCAGCTTGGTCAGGCTTATACTTCGGTACAAATGTATTCATTGTTTTCTCCTGTAAATCATACAGATAATTTGAATGTTTGTATTCGGCATTATCTACCAACATCATTCAAACTCCTGCTATTTTCTCAAGTGCCAAGATGTGCAACCGATGCAATTTCTATCAGTGCATCGGCTTTGACCAAACCACACTGAATACAGTACCGTGCAGGTTTATCCCCTGGAAAATATTCGGCATAGACTGCATTAATCGCTGCATAATCTGCCCAGTCTTTGATGAAAATAGAATTAAAGGTCACGTCATCCATCGTACCACCTGCCGTTGCAATCACTTTTTTAATGATTTCCAATACATAACGGGTTTGGGCAGCAGCATCACCAACAGCAACAACATCATTATTTTCGTCTAATGCAAGTGTTCCCGAAACATAGACAATATTATCCGCAAGTGTGGCAGGCACATACGGTGCAAGTGGCTTTGAAGTTCCTTCTGGAATAACAACTTGTTTTGGCATAATGTTTTTTCCTTTATTCAGTTATCGCTGTTTCGAGTTGTTGTTTTAAAGTAGGTGATGTAAATGTTTTAACGAAGGTTTGAGTATCAGACACCCAACCAAAAAACGCTTTAACATTAAATAAAGTCGCCTCATGTGCTGACGCTGGCCCTGCCTGATAACACGCATCGTCAAGCAGCACGCCAAAGTACTCTAAAAAGAAGCCATCTCGGAGTGTTGATTCCACACACACATTGGTCGCAATGCCTGTAAAAATCAGATTACGGATGCCTTTCGCACGAAGCATACTGTCCAAATTGGTATTAAAAAATCCACTATATCTTGGCTTTTCAATCACAATATCCTGATGTGTAGGTTGCAAGGCATCCACCAGTTCATAGTCCCATCCCCCTTTTGCGAGTAGCTTCCCTTGTAATTCTGGGCGTTTTTTCATGGTTTTTATGGCATTAGATTTGTGATAATTCGGTGAACCCTCGCCACCCGCCTGAACGTATTGATCATCCCAACCATTTTTAAAGAAAATCACCTGAATCCCTGCTTGGTGGGCAGCATCAATGGTTTTCTGGATATTCTCGATCACAGGTTTGGTTGCCGAGACATCAAAACCAGCCAAATCAAGATAGCCACCTAAACTGGCATAGGCATTTTGCATATCAACCACAATTAATGCGGTTTGTTTTGGGTCAAGTTGAATCGATTCAGGTTCTGCCAACAACACAGGGGCATGTGCTTGAGTAAACTCGGCTCGAATAATTTGATCTTTGTTCATGCGCTTTTCTCCATCGCAATGGTTTTGATTAAACTTGGAACGCTACTGTCCGCATTAACACGGCTTTTCATCAAGGGTTGAACTTTTTCACCAAAATCACGAACACCTTCTACAAAATCATCAAAGGTTAATAAAATGCCGTCTGTGCCTTTAACCTCGGCAATTTCATCCAGCATGGCTGCGACTTTTGCATAAGAACCGACCAAAGTGCCCATATTGATATTGACGGGTGATACGCTCGAAGCCATGTGCCGGATGTTGGTTTCTTTTCCAGAAAATTTGTCTTTATCTCCCTGATCCTGCAACCAGTGGATAGCCTCCATATCCGCCCCATCGTTATAGCTTTGCCATTTCGCCATCGCTTTTTCATCGGTTTCATCCACAATCACCATAAACAGTGCCAATGTAGAAACATCACGACCAGTTTGGTCAGTGTGTTGTTTTAAACGATCATTGATGGGTGCAAAAGCTGTAGGTGTATTTAGTCCTTTACCAAAGACAAAGTTGTAATCGGCATATTGCGCAGAAAATGCCAAACCAGCATCAGATTGCCCTGCACAAATAATTTTTAGATCTTTTGATGGCTGTGGTTTTACCTGACAGTCCTCCATTTTAAAAAACTCGCCTTTAAAATTGGAATGTCCTGTTGCCCAAAGTTCCTTTAAAACCTGAACATATTCAGCTAGATATTCATAACGCTTACCAAAATACTCATCCCCTGGCCACATGCCCATTTGACTATATTCAGGGCGCTGCCACCCCGTAACCACATTTAAACCAAAACGCCCATTTGAAATGGAATCAATAGTGGCCGCCATACGTGCAACAATTGCAGGTGGCATTGCCAAGGTTGCGGCTGTTGCATAAATTTTAATTTTAGAGGTTACCGCAGCTAAACCAGACATTAAGGTAAAGCTTTCCAAGTTATAGTCCCAAAACTCAGTTTCTCCACCAAAACCTCTCAGCTTGATCATCGACAATGCAAAATCAAAGCCATATTGTTCTGCACTTTGTACAACTGTTTTATTCAATTCAAAACTGGGTTTGTATTGAGGCGAATTTTTGGAAATAAGCCATCCATTGTTGCCAATTGGGCAAAAAACACCGATTTGCATGTCGCTTCTCCTTGGTTTCACATCATGAGAGGTTGAACCTGTTTAAGATTAAATTGATCACTATAATTAAGGTTAAGCAAACATCATGCCAATATTTTTATATGTTATTTTTCAATTATTTAATAAATTTAATTTTAAAATATTATTAGACTAATTAGTCCAAATAATCCCCAACAATGCGCATTGGCGCACAGGCATTGTGCAACTTTTGCTCACCGGCTACGCAAAAATACCGTAAAAGTACAATACAATTTGCTAAAATCTTGATTTCCTGAGAAAACTGAATAAATTTTCATGCCTGAAACTCAAACCATTTCTTCAAAAAAAAGCCCCAATGCGGTCAAAAAGCAGAAACATATTATTGAATCCGCTTTAAATGTTTTTTCTGTCTATGGTCTACAAGGCGCAAGCATGGAACAAATTGCTGAGGAAGCAGGTATTTCAAAATCCAATCTTTTTTATTATTTCCAAGGCAAGGATGACTTATATATTGCGGTCTTGTCTTATGTATTAACTGAATGGTTATTACCACTGAATCGCCTATCTACAGACCAGAACCCTCAACAAGCGTTAGGCGATTACATCGAAATCAAATACCGACTCGCAAAAAAAATGCCACAGGCTTCTCGCCTATATGCACTCGAAATGATGCAAGGCGCACCTTATGTGTCACATATTTTAAAAACATCGCTTAAACAACTGGTTCAGCAAAAAACAGACATTATTCAAACGTGGATTGAACAAGGGAAACTCAAACCTGTTTCTCCGCTTCATCTAATTATTCATATTTGGGCGGTAACACAACATTATTCAGATTTTTCTATTCAGACACAGGCAATTTCAGGAAAAAGTTTAAACAATAAAAGCTTTTATCACGATGCGCTGGCAACAACCAAACAACTGTTACTCGAAAGCCTTATTCCTTTTGGAACAACAGAAATGATCGAAAAAAAAGACAGCCTATAATGACTGTCTTACATATGCTAAGCAAACATTAAACAACGCTGCATGCTTCATCAAAAGGCAAACGTGGCAATCGGTTATGCAGTTTTTCAGGAATGCCATAACCCATATTAATCAACAAATTCGATTTCCATGTCGTCCCTGCCAAAAACAACTCATCCACCAAAGCCGCATTAAATCCAGACATTGGCCCTGTATCTAACCCTAAACTTCTACATGCCAAAATCAGATATGCAGCCTGCATTGAACCATTCCGAAAAGCAGTTTCATGCGCGAGTTCAGGGCTAGATGTAAACCATGAACGTGCATCACCATGCGGAAATAATGTCGGTAACTTTTCATAAAAGGCTTCATCATAAGCTACAAGCACTGTCACAGGTGCTGTCATGGTTTTTTGAACATTTCCCGATGACAATGCTGGCTTTAATTTTTCTTTTGCTTCAGGGCTTTGAATAAAGACAAAACGAGCAGGTAAACAGTTGGCAGATGTTGGTCCCATTTTTAACAAATCATAAATTTGATGTAACACCGATGTCGGTATAGCCCGATCTTGCCATGCGCTATGTGTTCTTGCTTCCGTAAATAACTGCGCTAAAATATCTTCTTGCAAAGACAGATTTAAACTATTCATCACCACGCTCCTTTTCATTTAATAAATATGCTGACATTAATGTGTTCATCAAGGTTGCTTGCGTCACTGTTGCCGCATGCGCCCCCATCGGAATTAATTCAAAATCACTATTTTCTAATAATCTAGATAAGGCCAAACCACGTTGCCACGGCACTAAAAAATCATCCTGCTGACTAATCACCAAACATGGTTGCTGAATTGTTTTTGCCGTTGCATCAGGCAAATAACAACGCAAGGCATCAAGGCGTTTTTTGACATTTGCAATTGGGGCAAACTGTGCAATCATTTTTTCTTCTTGCACTGCCAGTTGCTGACCATGCTCAGAAATCCATTGCGGTGGATATAAAAATAAAGCCTGTGCTTTAACATAAGCTGCAACACCTGCATGGTTCAGCAGACTTAATCGTGTTTCGAAACACCGCTGAGTATGTGCATCGAGCGCATCCCATGCATTCAGCAAAATTAATTTTTCCACACATTGTGGCGCTAACTTGGCCAGCTCCAGACCAATAAATGCACCAAGTGCATGCCCAATCAGATAGCACTGTTCAATTTTGGCTTGTTGTAGTAACTGCCATAACTCCGCTGCCATATGTTCTACTTTATAATCGTCAGGCAATTGAGCACTTTCAGCCGAAACGCCCGCCTGATTATAAACAAAAACATGAAAATCCTGCTGTAAATGTGCAATCTGTGGTTGCCAGAAATGAGCATGTCCGCCTAAACCTGAGCTTAACACCACAGTTTTTGCATCTGGCTTATGCGATGGATAAAGATGATACATTGATTTTTTCGACCATTTAGTCCAAGTTTATTGTTCTTCAAGCAAAATAAGTGCCAAATAAAAAAACCATCTTTTTAACTTTTTTAATCTAAAAACACCGTTCACAATGCCATTCATCCCAAAAACACAGACTTTAAGCTGCCTTAAATTATTCAAATTTGTAACTAAATACGACAAAACCTGCAATTTTATTTACTTGTATTTCATTACAATTTCATGAAAGACACGTCTCGTTACTTCATCTTCACATTGTCTGACGATAATGGTCATCTTGTATTTTTTAAGTTTTCAATTATATTTCGAGCTATGTCTAATTACAGAAGAAGGCTCTATGAGTTTCTTGCAGAAATTATTCGCGTCACAGACCCAAAGCAATGCCCACAAAAACCATGTGGCATGGATCGCAAACCACGGCATATGCAAAACCAATGAACAATTACTTCAAACATTGGCAAATTCTCAGGATGAGGATGTTATTAAAGGAATCACTCAAATTCTTATTTCCCGAGGCTTTAGCCGTAAAGAACTGACTCAACGTCATACCTAAATCTTCACTTTCGTCAAAATTCTGATATCTCATCAACAGGTATCAGAATTTTTGTCATTGTAATTCCCTGTTTGTTACTTTCCCAAGCCAATTTGATCTCGTACAATACTGTTAAAATATTTTTTAGGTTATATCTACGTGAAGTGGCTACAAATACATATTACGGTTGATCAAGCACAAGTTGATTTTGCCGAAACCCTGTTTTTATCGTTAGGTGCGGTGAGCGTAACTTTAGATGATGCTGAAGATCAGGCCCTACTTGAGCCACTTCCAGGCGAGACACCACTTTGGAATAAAGTCATTGTAACGGGAATCTTCCAACAAACAGATGAAGAACCAGTTGATGCCGATAGCCTTACGCAGTTTTTGCAAAACCAGCTTCCTGATGCACCGATTCGTTCAGATGAACTTGAAGATCAGGTTTGGGAACGCTCATGGATGGATTATTACGAACCTATCGAAATTTCTGACAAATTCTGGATTGTGCCTGAATGGTTAGAACCACCTGAAGCGGATGCTGTAAATATCAAACTTGATCCAGGTTTGGCATTTGGAACAGGCAACCATGCCAGTACCTTCCTTTGCCTACAGTGGCTTGGTAAAACCGACCTTAAAGACAAAATTGTTGTCGACTATGGTTGTGGTTCTGGGATTTTGGGTGTAGCGGCACTTTTATTAGGCGCTAAAAAAGTCTATGCCACAGACATCGACCCACAAGCCATTCTTGCAACAAAACAAAATGCCGAACTCAATGGTGTACTCGATGGTCTGTATGTCGGTCTACCTGAAGAATTCAATGCTGAATTTAAAAACCAACAAGCAGATGTACTTGTTGCCAATATTCTGGCTGGCCCATTAATGGCACTCGCACCTGAATTTGCAACACTGACGAAACCCGCAGGTGAATTCGCTTTAGCAGGTGTTATCGAAGAACAAGTACACGATGTATCTGAAGTTTATCAAGCGTTCTTTGACATTTTAGAAGTCGAAAAACGTGAAGAAAACTGGTGTCGTATTTCAGGTAAACGCAAAACCAACTAATCTCATCGAACATACCAGATAAAGAGATGGCCCCCCATCTCTTTATTCTTTGTCGTCCAGAATAATTTAACGTCTATTGATCATTCATATATAAGTGATGACCTTAAAGCCTACAAAACATGCCTCATCAAATACACGATATAAGCTGTATCCTCGAACAAAAAGAATGCCAGAATATTTTTTATTACAAAAACTGTTGACCATTAAAGTCAAAATGTTTCCGCTTTCTCAGATCATTGACTGTTCCTTCTATCCTAATCAAATCGAACCAAACATAAAACAACAGCAATAATGAACTTGCACACATGCCTTATCAGTACCTAATCTTTGGTCGATTCAACTTTTATATAGACTAGAAAAATAACCCTATGATTATAATGGTGAGCTGTATCATATTTTTTTGTGATGTAACGTAGATAAAAAACCCAGTTTCCGAGCAATAATCTAAAAAACAAATCAAATTTAAATAAAAATCTAAAAAAACGATAAAAAATGTAATTTTTTTGCAGCAAATTTACTCACTTTTTCTAAGACAATGGTATGATACGCGCCACGAAAGCTTGGCTACACAAACATCTCGTCTAAATCCCATAACTAAATGACTACCGGATGTGCATAAATATTTTTTGCACGTTGAGTGGCTTTTTTTATTTTGATTTTAGGGCTGTAACAATTTTTAAACAACTGTTACGCTTATTTTTTAGCCAGATCGAGAAGTTTATGGCAAGCTAGCTACTTATTTTTAATGTTCGTCTTTTAACCATAAAAGCAAACATTTTTTAACCTTTTTATAAACTCAAACCACTTTATCCAAGTGGTTATAGATTAATTTCGGATTAAAACGCATGAATAGCAAATCTCCTATTTTTACTGCACAATCTGATGTTGCTCTTCGCATCCATGTGGATCGCGCAGTTCGCCATTATTTTGCACAACTGCAAGGTGAGCAACCATCTCAGGTTTATGACATGGTGCTAGCAGAAATGGAGAAACCTCTTTTATCTGTCGTACTAGAATACACTCGCGGTAACCAAACTCGCGCTGCTGAAATTTTAGGACTTAACCGTGGTACTTTACGTAAAAAGTTAAAAGCTCACGGTTTAATGAGTGAATAAATGATAAAATGCTCACGTTGTCGTGGGCATTTTTTTTGCCTATTTGTTTAATCTGAAGAACTTGTACACCATGACTATTAAACGCGCTTTAATCTCTGTTTCTGATAAAACTGGTATTGTTGAGTTTGCACAAAACTTGGCAGCTTTAGGGGTAGAAATTTTATCAACTGGCGGCACATACAAATTGTTAAAAGACAATAATGTGGCTGTTGTTGAAGTTTCTGAACACACAGGCTTTCCTGAAATGATGGACGGTCGTGTAAAAACATTACATCCAAAAATTCATGGCGGTATCTTGGCTCGTCGCGGTCTAGATGAAGCAGTCATGCAAGAACACAACATTGATCCGATTGATCTGGTGATTGTGAACTTATATCCATTTGCAGCGACCGTTGCAAAACCAAACTGCTCACTTGCTGATGCGATTGAAAATATCGACATCGGTGGCCCTACAATGGTTCGTGCTGCGGCAAAAAACCATGCTTCTGTAGGGATCATCGTCAATGCTTCTGACTATGATGCTGTGATTGCTGAGTTAAAACAAAACGGTGCTTTATCTTATGAAACACGTTTTGACTTAGCAGTAAAAGCATTTGAACATACTGCACAATATGACGGTATGATCGCTTCTTATTTAGGCGCTCGTGTAGGCAAAGAAGAAGGTCAAGCAGACAAGTTTGCACGTACTTTCAATACTCAATTGATTAAAGCGCAAGATTTACGTTACGGTGAAAACCCACACCAATCTGCTGCATTTTATGTTGAAGCCAATGCAAAAGAAGCATCTGTTTCTACTGCACAACAGTTACAAGGTAAAGAATTATCTTATAACAACATTGCAGACACCGATGCAGCACTTGAATGTGTTAAATCTTTTGTTAAACCTGCATGTGTGATTGTAAAACACGCGAATCCTTGTGGTGTTGCTGTTTCTTTAGACGGCATTAAAGCTGCTTATGACTTGGCATATGCGACTGATCCAGAATCAGCTTTTGGTGGCATCATTGCATTTAACCGCGAGTTAGATGTTGCAACTGCTCAAGCCATTGTGGAACGTCAATTTGTTGAAGTGATTATTGCTCCAAGCATTGCTGACGGCGTACTTGAAGTCACTGGTGCGAAGAAAAACGTACGTGTTTTAGTTTGTGGCGAATTACCTGCCATTGATGCACGCGCGCCACAACTCGACTATAAACGTGTAAACGGTGGTTTACTTGTTCAAGATCAAGACTTGGGTATGATTACTAAAGATGATCTTAAAGTCGTGACAAAACGCGCTCCAACTGAACAAGAAATTGATGACCTTATTTTTGCATGGAAAGTTGCAAAATATGTAAAATCAAATGCAATTGTTTATGCGAAAAACCGCCAAACCATTGGTGTAGGCGCAGGTCAAATGAGCCGTGTTAACTCAGCACGTATTGCGGCAATTAAAGCTGAACATGCTGGTTTGGTTGTTGAAGGTGCGGTTATGGCATCTGACGCATTCTTCCCATTCCGTGATGGTATCGATAATGCAGCTAAAGCGGGCATTAAATGTATTATCCAACCGGGTGGTTCAATGCGCGACGAAGAAACAATTGCAGCTGCCGATGAAGCCGGTATTGCGATGGTGTTTACAGGTATGCGCCATTTCCGTCATTAATCTGACGAAAACAATGAACACTTTCTAAATCATTTCACAAAGTCCTGACTGTTTCAGTTTAGGGCTTTGTGACTTTTCGATTCATGGAGTATGAACCGATGAATATTTTAGTTTTGGGTAGCGGTGGTCGTGAGCATGCATTGGCATGGAAAATCGCTCAGGATGAAAAAGTCAGCAAAGTTTTCGTTGCACCAGGAAATGCAGGAACAGCAACAGAACATAAATGTGTCAATGTTGAACTGAACATTTTAGACAACCCTGCCATTATTCAGTTTGCAAAAGACAATCAAATTGCATTAATCGTTGTTGGGCCAGAAGCACCGTTAGTCAATGGTGTTGTCGATGCTGGACGTGAAGCTGGTCTAAAAATTTGGGGACCAACCCAATATGCTGCACAGCTTGAAGGCTCTAAAGCTTTTGCCAAGCACTTCTTAAAACGCCATAACATTCCTACCGCATTTTATGATGTCTTCACCGAAGTCGATGCAGCAAAAGCTTATATCGAACAAAATGGTGCGCCAATCGTGATTAAAGCCGATGGTCTTGCAGCAGGTAAAGGCGTTATCGTTGCGATGACCAATGACGAAGCCTTTGCAGCAGTTGAAGATATGCTTGCAGGCAACAAATTTGGTGATGCAGGTTCACGTGTGGTGATCGAGCAATTCCTTGCGGGCGAAGAAGCATCATTCATTTGTATGATCGATGGTAAAAACATTTTACCAATGGCAACTTCACAAGACCACAAACGTATTTTTGAAGGCGACCAAGGTCCAAACACAGGCGGTATGGGGGCTTACTCTCCTGCTCCAGTGGTGACTGCTGACGTTTTTGAACGTGTAATGAATGAAGTTATGCGCCCAACTGTAGAAGGTATGGCGGCTGACGGACACGTTTACACAGGTTTCCTTTACGCAGGTTTGATGATCGATGAACAAGGTCAACCTCGCGTTATCGAATTCAACTGCCGTTTTGGTGACCCTGAAACCCAACCGATTATGATGCGTCTACAATCATCATTGGTTGATTTAGTTGAAGCAGGTATTGCAGGCAACTTACCTGAACAAGCACAATGGGACGAACGTAAATCGATTGGTGTCGTACTTGCAGCCGAAGGTTACCCAGAAACTGTACGCAAAGGCGATGTCATTTCAGGTTTAGACCAGTCTCCTGAAGGCACTAAAATCTTCCATGCAGGCACAGCAATCTCTAAAGATGGGCATGTCATCACTTCTGGTGGTCGTGTGTTATGTGTCACTGCATTAGGTGATAGCGTACTTGAAGCGCAAATCAGTGCACTAGAAGTGTGCGGACAGGTTAACTTCACAGGCATGCAATACCGTTCAGATATTGGTTATCGCGCAATTGCCCGTGAAAAAGCATAAGCCGTAAAATAAGATCAATGCACTCTTCGGGGTGCATTTTTTCTTTAGACTTTTTAGCGATAATACTGTGATTAGGTTCTTATACCTTTCAACATTTTATAAACAACTGCTCTAATCAACCAAAATAAAATATCCGAAGCAAAAATATGACGACTTTGTTTTGGATTTTAATGTCAAATTAAAAATAACTTGAGTAGTAACCATTTAAAATTAGAGTATTTTTCATTCAAGATATCTGCTGATTTTTTTATCTTAAAGAACTTAACCTCACACCCTACTACCCTGTATATTAGAAAATACCTATCGATATCAATAGCTAAAACAGAACAACCTGCTGTGATTATTTCTGTTGATTGTAATTCACTATTTCTCATATACATTGTGATTTTTATTGTTTTGACATATAAATACAAAACTTTATACTGCCAGTATCTTACATCAACACCAATATGAAAATCGAACTGGGGCGAGCTGTTCATAAGTAATCCAAATGCTTTTACTGTATTGCACTTCATTTTCTTGATATGATGGACAACGTTTCCGCACTGATTTAGCTCAATCGTTTTTGATCTTCAAAACACACAGCAATCATCTGTGGTTTTCATATTCGGTAAAAGATGCAAATTTCTTTGAACAAAACCTAAATGAAGCTTTTGTCTTTTGCTCTTTGTTGTTATGTGATTGTATTTAAATCATCTTTGGATTATCTGCTCTTCATATATTATAGAGCTGTATTGTTTAGGTAGGATCTCCACCTCATGAAAAAAGTATTGAGTGTTGTATTAGGTACAAGTGTATTACTTGCAGCAGGATGCAGCAAACATGATGCACCAGCGTCAGAACAAAAAACTGAAGCGGGTTTACAAAAAGTTGTGCTTGCATCTACTGGTTCAGATACAGATGTTTGGAAATTTATTTCAACTTTACCTGAAACAAAAAAAGCAGGTATCGATCTTGAAGTGAAAAACTTTACAGATTATGTTGCCATGAACAATGCGACAGCAAACAAAGAAGTAGATGCCAATGCTTTCCAATCATATAACTATATGGTTGCATACAATACTGAAAGCAAAGCAAAAGTTGCTGCTGTTTCTACAACATATATTGAACCAATGGGCATTTACTCAAGTAAATACAAAAAGATTGATCAATTCCCAAATAATGCAACCATTGCAATTCCGAATGATGCAGCAAATGAAGCCCGTGCTTTATCTTTACTGCAAACTGCTGGCTTATTAAAGTTAAAAGCAGGTTTTAACCCGATTCAGGGTACAACCAATGATGTTGTAGAAAACCCGAAACATATACAACTTAAACCAATCCCAATGGCAACGGCTGTACGTGTTAAAACTGATGTAGATGCCATTGTGTTGGGTAACACACTTGCAATGGAAGGTGGTTTAAATGTATTGAAAGATGCTTTATTCTACGAACCAGCAGATCAATCCACTAAACTTTATGTCAACCTTGTTGCAACAGCTGCAGGTCGTGAAAATGATCCTACACTGAAAAAACTTGGTGAGTTGTACCATACAGCAGCAGTGAAGAAATTCATTGATGAAAAATTTGGTGGTACAAAAATTGATGTGAACAAACCAGTCAGCTATTTTACTGAAAACAAACAATAAAATAGCTGTGAACGAACAGGCAAAGTTTCTTTGCCTGTTTTTCTTTTTAGCATAGTTTTTGACCACATGATTCAATTTAAAAACATTTCAAAACACTATCAGCTCAAGGGCCAGACTATTCGGGCACTCGATCAGATCAACCTTGATATTCCTGACGGGAGTATTTTTGGCATTATTGGCTATAGTGGTGCAGGTAAAAGTACCCTTATTCGTTTGATTAATTTACTTGAACGTCCAAGTGAAGGACAAATTGTCATTAATCAAAAAGACTTTACTGCATTGGATGCACGTTCATTACGTCAGGAACGTGCCAATATTGGTATGATTTTTCAGCACTTCAACTTGCTTGAAACCAAAACAGTTGCTGAAAATATTGAAATGCCAATGAAACTTCTGGGTGTGAGTAAGGCAAAACGTCAAGCGCGTTTAGATGAACTTCTTTCATTTATTGATCTTGCCCATAAGAAAAATGCGTATCCTGATGAACTTTCAGGTGGTCAAAAGCAACGTGTCGGTATTGCACGTGCCCTTGCCAATCACCCTAAAATTCTGCTTTGTGATGAGGCAACATCAGCATTAGACCCTCAAACAACGAAATCTGTTTTGGCTTTATTAAAAAAGATTAATAAAGAACAAAATATTACCATCGTGATGGTGACACACGAGATGGATGTGATTGAAAGTGTTTGTGATTATGTTGCAGTGATGGAATCAGGCAAGGTGATTGAGTACGGCTCAACCATTGATATTTTTAGTAATCCACAACACCCAACAACCAAAAACTTTATTCAAACAGTGCTTCAGCAACAGCTTCCACGCAATATTTTAAATCAGCTTGAACATCAGCATGAAAAAAGTATTTATTGTCTGCAATTTTTGGGCAAGTCAGCACAACAGCCTGTCATTCAAAGCATGATCAAACAGTTTGATGTGAGCTTAAATATCTTATTTGCCAATATGACTGAAATTAATGGCACGGTTATTGGACAAATGTTTGTGCAACTTCTAGGGGAAGACGCTGTTCTTGCTCAGGCAATTGACTATCTGAAACAACATGGTGTCGAAGTGCGTCAAGAAGGAGTACACGAATGAGAGATTTGATTATTCATTGCTTAACCATTTTGACACAATCATTTTGGCATAGTTCACTTGGAATTGACCAATTTGTCGATGCGATGCAAGAAACTCTCCAGATGGTGTTCTTCTCGCTTATTTTTGGTGGCATTTGGGGGCTCATTCAAGGGATTACGTTATTAGTCACTCGCCCAGAAGGTATTTTGCCCAACCGTGCGATTTATCATTTGTTAAATCCAATCGTCAATGCGCTACGTTCTTTGCCCTTTATCATTTTATTGATTGCTTTAATTCCTTTTACCCAGTGGTTAGTCGGTTCATCTATTGGAACATGGGCGGCAATCGTTCCTTTAACCATTTACGTTGGCCCGTATATGGGACGTTTAATTGAAACTTCATTATTAGAAGTCAACGAAGGAATCATTGAATCTGCCCAAGCCATGGGAGCATCACCTGCACAAATTATTTTTAAATTTATCGTTCCTGAAGCGCGTAGTTCTCTGATTTTGAACATGACCACAGCCACGATTAGTTTGATTGGCGCAACTGCAATGGCAGGTGCTGTAGGTGCAGGTGGTATTGGTGATTTAGCCATTTCTTATGGCTACCAACGTTTTGACAATAGTGCGATTATTTTAACCGTGATTGTACTCATTATTTTAGTACAAATTGTTCAGACCCTCGGAAATTGGCTAGCAAAGTTACGCTAAATGCTTAAATTCGAGATATAAAAAAACGAGCCGAGGCTCGTTTTTTTCGTCTGGTTTAAAACTTATAGACCACACCCACTTTGGCAACGGGTAACCATTTATACTTGTCATCATTGGCGATTTTATTCTGTTCAGCCGCCAAATCATTTTGAAACTGTGCTTGTGAACCGCCTGAGTTCACTGTTGCATTGGACGTTAAACTGACTGAAGGGTTATTTGAATAATATGCCCCGACTTCACCAAACATTCCCCAGTGTTGACTAAACATTGGACGAATACCTAAACCGACATACGGTGCAATATCATTCTTATATTTCATTTTCCCCGTGATATCACCCGTAACATTATATTTGGTGTCATTTACCGTAACATTACCGTTGTCCGACTTAGAGGTTAATTTATAGTCATTATCTAAATACGCCACCCCGCCTGCAATATAAGCAGACTGTGCCCACATATTCTGGCTATGCCCCCACGGATGAATTTCTGCATTTAAATAGACATTACTGTTATTGTCCTGATCTAAATTATATTTCGTTCCGTGGCTTTTAATGTCATTGCGCCAGTTAATATTGCCCCCGTTATAGCCTAGTGTTACACCAACAATCGGATTGACATCCCATGTAAATGCACCACCATAACCCGTGGTTCCCCCTTCAACCCGCACAGATGTTGGTAAATAGGTTTTATAGGTATTCCCTGGTTCTTTGATCACTGCTTCATCTGCCATTGCATTAATTGCAACAGTTGCCAAAGCAGAACAAACCAATAGTTTGCGTATTCTATACATGATATTTCTCCTTACAATTGCAAGCATAAAAAGACTTGAAGCACAGTTTTCGTCAAATAAAATACTGGATACAGAACGATTCCTATCTTAATTTCAAAAAACCAATCTTTCTTACGAGTTTTATGCAAAATTTGCTCGCTTTTTGTGAGCTTCTGCTATTGTTCTTATCTGCTCACCAACACTATTTCTTAAACAATTTCAATAAAAACAGTGACTTGATAAAAATTAACCAACAAACAAGTTAACATATTTATAGCAATACCCAAACACCTCATATTCTTTATCAGTTTTACGAATAGAGAATTGATAACTTTTACTAATTTTCAAATGCATTACTGCTTTTTTCGTGTAAAATCGAACTAATTTTTTGAGTGAAATTTGGGAAAAGTCCATGTCAGAGCTTTCGACAATCATTGAACAAGCCTTTGAAAACCGAGCTAACTTTACTGCGGCAGACTGTCCTGCTGAAGTTCGTAGTGCTGTTGAACAAGCACTTCAAGGTTTAGATAACGGTTCGTTACGTGTTGCTGAAAAAATCGATGGTGAATGGGTTGTTCATCAATGGTTAAAAAAAGCTGTTCTTTTATCTTTTAAACTCAATGATAACCATCCAATCGAAGCAAGTGATCTACGTTTTTATGACAAAGTAGACACCAAATTTGCTAACTGGACTGAAGCTCAATTTAAAGAAGCGGGTGTACGTGTTGTACCACCTGCCGTTGCACGTCGTGGCAGCTTCCAAGCAAAAAATGTTGTATTGATGCCATCTTATGTCAACATTGGTGCATATGTAGATGAAGGTACGATGGTAGATACATGGGCAACTGTTGGTTCATGCGCTCAAATTGGTAAAAATGTTCACCTTTCTGGCGGTGTTGGTATTGGTGGTGTATTAGAACCTTTACAAGCAGGCCCAACGATTATTGAAGACAACTGCTTCATTGGCGCACGTTCTGAAATTGTTGAAGGTGTCATTGTTGAAGAAGGTTCAGTAATTTCAATGGGCGTATTCATTGGTCAATCAACCAAGATTTATGACCGTGAAACTGGTGAAATTCACTATGGTCGTGTTCCAGCAGGTTCGGTTGTTGTTTCAGGTAGCCTACCATCTAAATGTGGAACTTACAGCTTATATGCTGCGATTATCGTGAAAAAAGTAGACGCTAAAACACGTGCTAAAACAAGCCTGAACGAATTACTTCGCGAAGACTAATCTGCTTCATCACGGAACTTGAAGCGTTCCTCGTCTCTACAATCTTAATGGTTGTAGAGATTTTTCTTTTTAACATACTGCGGTTATTTGACTATGAGTTCCCCGATTCGCTCTCTTTCGATTCCTGTTACAGATCCAGCTGCTGGCTTACGCATAACGGAAATTTTTTATTCTTTGCAAGGAGAAGCCAATACAGCGGGATTACCTACAGTTTTTATCCGCCTAACAGGCTGTCCTTTACGTTGTCATTATTGCGACACCACCTATTCCTTTGAAGGCGGAACCCGTCAATCACTGGAAGAAATTATTGAAACTGCACGCAGTTTTAACACACCGTATATTTGTGTGACTGGTGGCGAACCCTTGGCTCAGCCAAACTGTATTCCCTTATTGGATCAGTTATGTGCGCAAGGTTTTCAAGTTTCTCTCGAAACCAGTGGTGCATTAGATGTCTCAAAAGTAGACCCACGGGTTTCTAAAGTCCTCGACTTAAAAACCCCTGCTTCGGGTGAGTCGGCACGTAATTTGCTCAGCAATCTCGATTTACTCACCATGCATGATCAAATTAAATTTGTCATCTGTGACAAAGAAGATTATGAATGGTCTAAGCAACAACTTAAAACTTATCAACTCGACAAAAAAGTCAGTACCGTTTGGTTCTCCCCTGCTTTTGCCGTCGAAAAAGGAAATGCTCGTCTACCCGATTTTGCACGTGATCTTGCACAATGGATTTTAGAGGATCATTTACCTGTACGTTTCCAGTTACAACTGCATAAAATTTTATGGCAGGATGAAACTGGTCGTTAAATTATTCAAATATTTTGGAGATCAATATGCACCCTCGTGCCATTGTATTACTTTCAGGTGGTTTAGACTCAACAACATGTTTAGCTTGGGCTCAAGCCCGCTATGAATGTATTGCACTGAGCTTTATGTATGGTCAGCGTTCAACAACTGAACTTGATGCAGCAAAAGCACTGACACAACGTGCTGGTGTTGAACATCGTGTAATCAATATTGATTTGGCAAATTTGGGCGGTTCGGCACTTACAGACCATTCCATTGCTGTTCCAGAGCAAGCACAAGAAGGTATTCCTGTTACTTATGTTCCAGCACGTAACACCATTTTCCTTTCTTATGCGCTTGCCGCAGCCGAAGTGTTTTCAGCCGAAGCCATCGTTATTGGGGTCAATGCTGTTGATTATTCAGGTTATCCTGACTGCCGCCCTGCCTTTATTGATGCCTTTGCTCATCTTGCAGGCTTGGCAACCAAAGCAGGTGTTGAAGGAAAACCACTTAAAATTGAAACACCTCTGTTACATTTATCTAAAGGGAATATAATACGTCTCGGTCTAGAACATGGTGTAGACTACAGTCAAACAGTCTCTTGTTACCAAGCAGATGACCAAGGACGTGCTTGTGGTAAATGCGATAGCTGTCGTTTACGCAAAGAAGGTTTTGCGCAGGCAGGCGTTGCAGACCCCACACGCTACATACCGCAATAAAAAGGTAAGATTATATGAAATTCTTAAACTCTCAACTTGTACTTTCTACTGTTTTTAGTGCAGTCGCGCTTACAGCAACAGCTTCACATGCAGCACAAGATCCATCAAAAAGTACCAATGTACGTGGCACTTTAATCAGCAACTGTAAAGAAGGTGCAAGCAAAGGCGGTAAATTAACAGCAGCCGAAGCTGACAAATTCTGTACTTGCCAAGTAGATGCAGAAGGTCGTTTGACTAAAGCACAAGAATGGCAAATCATCAGCACTGTAAACCAAAAGAAAAGCCCGAGCACTTTAGGTTTTGTTCAACAACAAAACAAAGCAATCCAGACATGTTTTGGCCCACAGCTAACAGCAAAATTAAAAACATTGACTGAAGAAGCAATGAAAAATGCGCAAGCACAAAAGAAATAAGTCCTTAGACTTTTTTCTGTCAATGATTTGAAATTAAACTAGCTACATCATGTAGCTAGTTTTTTTATTACTGAGGTTTTTATGAAATCCATTCAATTACCAGATTCAAACTTTCCAACAACAACTGGTGAAATTAATTTAACCCAGATTCAATCCGACTGGTTGGTGATTTATTTTTATCCTAAAGATTCAACACCAGGCTGCACCGTTCAAGCTGTAGACTTCACTTGTTTAAATGCACAATTTGCTGAATTAAATACTCAAGTGATTGGTGTATCTCGTGATTCTGTCAAAGCACATCAAAACTTTACTGCAAAACAAAATCTGACCATTGAACTCATTAGTGACAAAGAAGAAGTACTCTGCAAACACTTTGATGTCATTAAAGAAAAAAATATGTATGGCAAAATGGTTTTTGGCATAGAGCGCTCAACTTTCATTTTCCACCAAGGCAAATTGGTGAAAGAATACCGTAAAGTCAAAGCCGCAGGCCATGCCGAACAAGTGCTTGCGGACCTCAAAGCCCTACAAGCAGGCTCTATCTAAACATCATCCAGCATTTTAGCCTTAAATGCTGGATTACCTTATTCTTCTGCCTGATTTTGCAAATATTGTGCTTGTAGCTGATGAAAAACAGGAGTTTTCTGAAACTCGGTTAAGAACTGAATCGTACCTTGAGGGAAAAATTGTGTTTGAATTTCTCCCCGATAAAATGCTTCACGCATTGGCGTTGCAGAAATTGATCCCTGTAAACTCTCTAATGAATAGAGCGACCATTCAGGAAACAACGCTAAATAATAAGACGAATCGTCTTTAAAATGCCCTATTAACCCGACTTTCGCCTCACCTTCAATCTTTTCATTCACCTTTTCTTTCACCAATTTCACCCATTTTTGATCATCATAAACATCGATAATATGCACAAATTCAATCCGTTTCTGGTCTTGTTCACTAAAATTTGCCAGAATCATTTGCTCACGTTCCTGTGCTAAAAATGGATTTTTTAGATTTCTCTCAGGTTGGGCAGATCCCAAAGCAATAATGACTTTTTGACTTTGTTGTAATGCAATTTCAAGCGTTTGCATATGTGCTAAATGAAATGGTTGAAAACGACCAATGAAAACAAGATAATCAAAATGATACATAAGGATATTCCATGACAGCCGTCATAGTTTGGTGGTCAGCATGTGAAAAACAGACTGAAAAGCATAACAAGTTAAACACTTAAAATCACTGATAATACTGTAAAAAAGGAACAATTTATGACTATGCTAAACTGTCTTCATCAACCACACCAACACCTACTTGCAACCTTAGAAAAAGGTGTGTTGACCTTGGCGATTGATCGCCCTTCTGCAAAAAATGCACTTTATAAAGAACTCTATCTCTGGATTGCACAAGCATTGGATGAAGCCGATGCAAGTGATGATGTACGAGTTGTTATTTTCCGTGGCGCAGAACAGGACTTTACTGCGGGTAACGACATGCGGGACTTTTTAGAGTCGTTACAACAGCCCCTCGAAGGGCTTGCAGGTGATCAACCGCCTTTTATTTTACTCAAAGCAATTGCCCGATTTTCAAAACCATTTATAGCCGCTGTCAAAGGTGTTGCAATTGGCATTGGTGTGACTATTTTACTCCATGCAGATTTGGCCTATGCTGATGAGTCTGCAATCTTTCAACTTCCTTTTGTCAGTTTAGGGCTATCTCCTGAAGGTGCAGCAAGTAAATTGCTTGTTGAACAATTGGGTTACCATCGCGCAGCCGAACTGCTACTGACCGCAGAAAAATTCGATGCTCAAACTGCTGAAAAATACGGATTAATCAATCAGGTTTTTGCTGAAGATAATGTCCGTGCCCCTTATCACTTAATGGCTTTAGGCGACCGTAATGTCTATGGTTATGCCGACTCTACCGCGCAAAAGCTTGCTCAACTTCCTATTGCATCCTTAAAACTCAGTAAAGCTTTAATGAAAAAAGATCTGGCAAGTATTTTAGAAAATATTGATATTGAAGCTGAGATTTTTATGCAACGTGTCAAATCACCTGAACTCCGTGAAGCAGTACAAGCCTTTTTAGAAAAACGAGCACCTGATTTTTCACAATTCACTTAAGCATTGTCAACACTCTAGCCATATATTACAGGCTAAAATTCCACATATTGGAGCAGGCGCTATGCCTGCTTTTTTACACAATAAAGTACAGGACTTTTTTATTTCCCTTCCTAATAAACTGCTAGACTTAGACAGATACAGTTTCTTTTGGTTGCAAATCATGACCTCTTCTAAATTACCCCAAACAGAACAGAAACAACGCTATTACGAGCCTGCACCCACCGATATCGATGCTACACAGTTTAAAAAAGTAGTACAAAGCCGACGTTCTGTACGTAAATTTACATCTACACCTATTCCTGCGGAAATTTTAGATGAGTGTTTAGACCTTGCCCTACTTGCACCCAATTCATCCAATTTACAACCGTGGATGTTTTATGTAGTTCAATCCCCAGTGAAGAAAGCAGCCTTGGTGAAAGCCTGCATGGGGCAACTCGCTGCACGTACCGCTTCAGAACTGATTGTTTGTGTTGCACGTACCGACCGCATTGATGAAATGGCCATTGAAAATTTACGCCAATTCCCATTGCCCGAAGTTCCTAAAGCCATGAAAAGCTATTATCGTTTTATTGGCTATAACTACCGCACAGGCATTTTAAATAGTATTGGTAATGCCAAAAAACTGGCTTTTGGTATTGCACGTAAATTTACACCGTTACCCATTACAGCATTTAGCCCTGCTGACCGTACATTATGGGCAGTTAAAAGCACAGCACTCGCCTGTGAAAATTTAGTCTTGGCGTTACGTGCTTACGGTTTTGATAGCTGCATGATGGAAGGTTTTGACGAATCGCATGTCCGCAAACTTTTAAACCTTAAAGATGAAGAATACCCTGTTATGGTGATTGGTGCAGGTGAACGTGCGAAGGATGGTGTTTTCTGGCCACAAATTCGTTTTGAACGTGAACTATTTGTTCAGAAGGTTTAATCGAACACTTTATTATTAGCCACTCGCAGCAATTTGATACGCACCAAAGTCATCAGCAACTGTTCGAGGCAAGGTGAAAATCGCATCGTAAAATTTCTGCGATCAGTTTAATTGAATGATGAACTTTGCCGAGTTTTACTGATGACAATGGTTTTGCCTACTTTTGCCAAAACAAAAGTAGAATTCAGCAAACATTAAGCCCTCAATCAAAAATTAAATTACAAGATGGCATCCTGATAGCTTTAATACGAAACATCCACCATTTGAATAAATTCAAAAGCAGGCTCTTCATAAGGATGGCTTGCTTGAAGCGCCTGAGCTACTTGCTTGGCATATGTTTCGGGCACAATGGTTTCAACACGCCATTCTTCAATCTGTTCAAGTTGTTCTAATTGCCCTAAAAAAGGCTTTGCCCCTTTGACAGGCTTAAACTGCCCAATCCCTTTGACTTGCCAAGCACATTGTTCATAGTTACCAATTCCCCCTGCACCTGCTGCAAAAACTGCTTGCTTGGTTGATTCAAGATGGCTTTCGGGAACATAGTAGATCAGTTTGAGCATTGTTCTATTTCCTCTTTATTTTAGTCATAAAAATGCCACCCGAAGGTGGCATTTCATTGGCAATTTTTCAATTAACCAATAAATTTACGCGCATTACGGAACATACGTAACCAAGCACCGTCTTCTTGCCATTCTTCAGGTTTCCAAGAATGTTGCAAGGCACGGAATGTACGTTCAGGGTGTGGCATCATCACTGTTGCACGACCATCCTGAGAGGTTAAACCTGTAATCGCTTCTGGAGAACCATTTGGGTTTAACGGATAGTGTTGTGTTGGATTACCTTGGCTGTCCACATAACGCAATACCACTTGGTCATTTGCATTTAATGTTGCGATTTGCTCAGCAGTTGCAACCAAACGACCTTCACCATGTGCCACAGCGATTGGTAAAATCGAACCATCCATACCTTCAAGCAATACAGAGTTTGATTTTTCAACACGAACATTGACTGTACGTGCTTCAAATACTTCTGAAGTATTGCGATGGAAACGTCCCCAATGCTCTGCACCAGGAATTAATGGTGCAAGTTGTGACAACATTTGACAACCGTTACAAATCCCTAGGCTGAAAGTATTTTCGCGTTGGAAGAATGTTTCAAACTGGTCACGTAGTCTGCCATTAAACAACACAGATTTCGCCCAGCCACCACCAGCGCCAAGTACGTCACCGTAAGAGAATCCACCACACGCCACCAAACCTTCAAAATCGTCAAGACAGATACGACCTGCAAGTAAATCGCTCATGTGAACATCCACAGTATTGAAACCTGCTTTATCAAACGCAGCCGCCATTTCAATATGACCATTTACCCCTTGCTCACGCAAGATTGCCATATTTGGACGACGCAAGTTCAAGAACGGTACTTCAATCGCTTCATTCAAATCATACGTTGCTTTTGCGATTAGACCTTGGTGGTTGTTATCTGCAATTAAAGCAAACTCTTGATCTGCTGTTTCGTTATTGTCACGTAAGCGTTGGATTTGATGTGAAACTTCTGTCCATGCTTGTTGTAACGCTACACGTGCAAGGCTTAAACCATTCACGCTTAACTGGTCAGTATTGTTTACCGTACCTACAACTTGAATCGCATCTTTTAAGCGAGACTCAGCCACTTCAGCTTGTAAAGCATTCCAGTCAGATGCCTTGATTTGCAACACAGCACCAATTTCTTCAGCAAATAAGCTGTCAATGGTTTGTGGCTCAAGAGCAACACCTAGACGTGATGCAAACATCATCTCTGTAACTGTCGCCAATAAACCACCGTCGCCGATGTCATGATACGCCTGAATCAGACCACGATTGTTCCAGTCCTGAACCAGTGCAAAGAAGTCTTTTACGTCTTCAAAACTGTCAACATCTGGAGCTATTGTTCCAATTGCTTTATAAACTTGAGCAAGGATCGATGCGCCTAAACGGAATTGACCTTTAGATAAATCAATACGTACAAGTACAGAATCATCAATGGCTTTTAGTTCAGGTGTTAATGTTTTACGAACATCTAACACTGGCGCAAAAGCAGTAATGATCAGTGACATTGGTGAAGTTACAGATTTATCTTCGCCTTCGTCATTCCACGTAGTACGCATTGACAATGAGTCTTTACCCACTGGAATTGCAATACCAAGTGCAGGACAAATTTCCATACCTACTGTACGAACAGCTTCAAACAAGGCTTGGTCTTCACCTTTTTGCCCTGCTGCTGCCATCCAGTTTGCAGAAAGTTTAATGTCACCCAATTGTTCAATATTTGCAGATGCAATATTGGTTAATGCTTCGGCTACTGCCAAACGAGCAGATGCAGCAGGGTTCAACAATGCAACTGGTGGACGTTCACCCATTGCCATTGCTTCACCTGTAAAGCCCTGTAAGCTTGTCGTGGTTACCGCAGCATCGGCAACTGGCACTTGCCAGCGACCTACCATTTGGTCACGTGCAACCATACCTGTAATTGAACGGTCACCAATGGTGATTAAGAATGACTTAGACGCAACTGTAGGGTTTTTCAATACGCGGAAAATCGCATCTTTCAAATCCACTTTTGATGCATCAAATTCATTGCCTTGACGTTCAACTGTTTCATATGAACGCTGCATGCGTGGTGTTCCACCCAACATGACTTGCATTGGCATATCTACTGCACTGTTTTCAAACAATGGATCTTCAACAGTTAAATGACGAGCTTCAGTCGCTTCACCCAACACAGCAAACGGACAGCGTTCACGAGCACAAATTGATTCAAATAATGCAAGAGAATCTGGGTGAATCGCAAGTACATAACGCTCTTGTGCTTCATTTGACCAGATTTCCATCGGACTCATACCCGGCTCTAGTGATGGAATCTTACGTAAGTTTAGGTGTGCGCCCAATTCGTGATCATTCACCAATTCAGGCATAGCATTTGAAATACCACCCGCACCCACATCATGTACAGATACGATTGGGTTGTTGTCTTCCATGCGCCAGCAGGTATCGATCACTTCTTGACAACGGCGTTCCATTTCTGGGTTTTCACGTTGTACTGAAGCAAAATCAAGGCTTTCACCCATTGTACCGCTATCTACAGAAGACGCAGCACCACCACCAAGACCAATCAGCATTGCAGGGCCACCCAACACAATGAGTAAGTCACCCGGTTGAATCGCATCTTTTTCTACATGGTCAGGACGAATGTTACCGTAACCACCCGCAATCATAATTGGCTTATGGAAACCTTTTACATCACCATTGACATTTTGTTCGAAGGTACGGAAATAACCATTTAACGCAGGACGACCAAATTCGTTGTTAAATGCTGCACCACCCAATGGGCCTTCAATCATGATTTGAAGTGGCGATGCCATACGAGATGGTTTACCGTAGTTGTCTTCCCAAGGTTGTTCAAAACCAGGAATGTTCAAGTTAGAAACCGTAAAGCCTGTTAAACCTGCTTTTGGCTTACCACCACGACCTGTTGCACCTTCGTCACGGATTTCACCGCCCGAACCAGTTGCAGCACCAGCAAATGGAGAAATTGCTGTTGGATGGTTATGGGTTTCAACTTTCATTAAAATATGAGCTGCTTGGCTCTTATATTTATAAACGTGGCGACCTTGCTCATCCGCTTTTGGATAAAAACGCATGGTGTCATAACCCACAATCACCGAAGCGTTATCTTTATATGCCGATAACACGTCATCTGGTGACTCTTTATACGTATTTTTAATCATCTGGAACAAAGACAATGGTTGTTTTTCACCATCAATTGTCCATTCTGCATTAAAAATTTTATGACGGCAGTGCTCAGAGTTCGCCTGAGCAAACATCATTAATTCAATGTCATGCGGGTTACGACCGAGCTTTGTGAAAGCTTCTGTTAAATAATCAATTTCTTGCTCTGACAACGCAAAACCGAACTCTTGATTCGCTTTCACCAAGGCTTCTTTGCCCTGACCTAAAATGTCAATTGAATTTAAAGGTTTTGGCGCAGTTTCAACAAATAACGCCTGAGCATCTTCGATAGCGTTAAATACGCTTTCTGTCATGCGGTCATGAAGCGCTAACTTTAATTCGTTAGACACATTCGATACACCTTTAAGGGTATATAAAAGACCGCGTTCTAAATGATGAACAGGAAGATTACAGTTTTTGAAAATATCTGTTGCTTTAGATGACCACGGAGAAATTGTTCCCACACGCGGTGTGACTAAAATCTGAATTTCATCCTCAGCAGCTTGGCGTAACTCGAAAGATTCACCATCGTTTAGAAGTTGTAAAGCTGACTGATGTTGCTGCTCGCTGAGCGCTTGATCAAACAGATAAACCCATTGGCTATCAAAAGATTGAACAGAACTAATTGACGATAATCGTGATAATAGTTGAGTTTTCTTAAAAGAAGAATGCGCTGAGGCACCGGCCACGATAAACATGTTGATTTTGGCTCCACGGGCTAGTCTTGAGGACATCACCGCAATGTGACTTGATAGAGAGCGCATATTCTACTTTGATTTTGCCATTTCAGCTAGATAGAACAGAGAGAAGAGATGTAAAAAACCAAATAAAAACAGATTATTTTTCATCTAAAATTTAAATAGTTACTTTTAATTTAATTCGAGGCAAAATGATCTGATACAAAAAACATTTTGGTTTTATTTTACACAACACCCACATGAAAGAAAGAACCAACAATAAAACTAAACCCCATTGCCAATATTCCCCAAATCATGACACGAACTGTTCCCTTTACAATCGGGCTGCCCCCCACATAACTTGCCACACCACCCAGCACACCTAAAAAAACAATCCCCGCAATCACAATCTCATACTGTAAATAGGCTTCTGGCAGGCATAAAATTGTGAGTAATGGGCACAACGCCCCCACAGAAAACGACAATGCCGATGACATGGCAGCCTGTACAGGTTGTGCCTGTGTTTGTTCCATAATGCCAATTTCATCTCTGGCATGTGCCTCTAAAGCATTATTTGCCGTCAACTGTTGCGCCACTTCCGTTGCTAAAGGCTTATCTAACCCGCGCATAACATATATTTTGATGAGTTCATTCAGTTCCTGCTCAGGATTATGGTTAAGCTCTTTTGCTTCCATCTGCAAATCAGCCTGCTCAATATCCTGCTGAGACTTGACTGAAATATATTCTCCAGCAGCCATAGATGCAGCACCAGAAATTAATCCCGCGACACAACTAATTAATAACGTATGCGTTGCTACGCCACTAGCAGCCAAACCAACCACCAGACTGGTCACTGAAATAATGCCATCATTTGCACCAAGAACGGCTGCACGCAACCAACCTGAACGCGCTATAAAATGTTTTTCTGCATGATATGAATAGTGATGTGCCATATCCTTATACTTCTTTTATTATCAAAATTTGTTGGGGATGTGTTGATATTGCATTCTATCGCCTCGAAATACGATAAAAATAGCCGTATATAAAATATCAACCCAGCCTATGGACACACTGATATATAACATAAGTCATGGTATTTTTGAGCGACATAAACAATTTAACAGCATAGCGACAATGCTTGACGTTATAGACTAGAGTCACTTTTGCTTTCTTGGCATAATTGATTAAAAAAAGGGAAATCATACAATTAATGAAACAAATGCGCTGGTTAGAATTGCTTTCAGCAGTTCGCTTAGGAACAAAAAAAAGTCGTAACGAATTAGGACGAAGTCCTTTCCATAAAGATTATGATCGAATCATTTTTTCTCAAAGCTTTAGACAACTCAACCGAAAAACCCAAGTTCACCCACTGACCCAAAATGATGGCGTACATACCCGCCTGACACATTCTCTCGAAGTGTCCTGTATTGGACGTTCTTTAGGCATGATGGCTGCCGAAAAAATTAAAGATAGCCTCCCAATGTGGATTTCACCCGCCGATATTGGTGCAATTATTCAAGCAGCCTGTCTTGCACACGATATTGGCAACCCACCTTTTGGGCATGCAGGCGAATACTCGATTCGGGAATGGTTTGACCGTGCAGCCTCTACTGGTTTCTTAGACCAACTTAACGAAGAAGAGGAAGCCGATGTACGCCAATTTGAAGGCAATGCGCAAGGTCTTCGTCTATTGACCCGTACCGATTATCATCCTAACGAAGGCGGAATGCGCCTGACCTCTGCCACTCTTGGGGCTTATCTCAAATATCCTTGGTTATCCAAAACCATTCAGGAACAAGGAGATCAGCCCGCACACAAACGTGCAAAGTTTGGCTGTTACCGTACAGAAAAAGAGATTTTAAAAGAAATTGCTGAACAGCTCGGGCTGATTCAGTTAGGTGAATACCATTATAGTCGTCATCCACTCACCTACTTACTTGAAGCTGCTGACGACATTTGTTACGCCCTCATTGACCTTGAAGATGGCATTAATTTAAATATTTTGAGCTATGAAGAAGTCGAGCCGATCTTTTTAAACCTGATTGCTGATTTTGGTGTCCCTAGCGAATTGTCATTGCCGTGGACAACTTGGCAACAAAAAATTGCAGCCTTGCGTGGTCGGGTCATGAAAAGAATTGTCGATGAAGTCACCACAGCTTTTGCGCGTCATCAGGTACAAATTTTATCTGGGCAACTCGAAGGCAGTTTATTGCAATACTGCCCACAAGATATTCCGCTTGGCATCGAACGTGCCAAAGAACTAACGCGCAGCAAAATTTTTAGCCACAAAGAAAAACTTGAACTTGAAGTCATTGGCCACATGAGCCTGCAATATATTCTGGATGAATTTATGCCACTGACATTACCAAACAAGACGCTGAGCTTTAAAGAACAGAGCCTCATGATGATCCTTAATCAGTTTGGTGCACATTTTGAAGACAATCACTATCAAAATATCATGCAGGCACTCGACATTATTAGCAAATTTTCAGACCATCAGGCGTATGATCTGGCTCAAGTATTACAAGGTCACCGTACCAGTATTTTTTAATTAGGAAATCAATATGATTGGTTGTTTAATCGGAGAAGTCTTTGCATTGGAAGCACCCGCTGTGTTGCTCAATGTTAATGGCGTCGGTTATGAAATAGACACGCCACTTTCAACATTTTGCCAATTACAAAAGGGCCAAAAAGTGACACTATGGACGCACTTGGTTGTCCGTGAAGATGCACATCAACTTTATGGTTTTAGCGATGCGAAAGAAAAGGCACTTTTTCGGACTTTACTTAAAGTAAATGGCGTTGGCCCAAAAATGGCTTTAGGTATTTTATCGACCCTAAGCGTGGATCTTTTAATCCAAACCATTGAGCATGATGATGTCAACACCTTGGTTAAAGTGCCAGGCGTTGGTAAAAAAACGGCTGAACGCTTGCTGATCGAACTACGTGATCGTATTAAAAACTTTGGTAGTGGAACAAATGCACTCACCCATTCAAATACGATTCAGCTTTCAGCAAATGCTGCCGTTGCTGAGGCCGAAGCCGCTTTGCAATCGCTGGGGTATAGACCTCTCGAAGCACAAAAAGCAATTGCAGCCGTGAAAGACCAATATTCCGATGTTGCAGACCTAATTCGTGCAGCACTTAAATCCATGATGAAATGATAGACCATGCAAGATCGACTTATTAGCGGTTCAGAAAAACCTGAAGATCAAATTGATCGTGCTATACGCCCAGCCACTCTTGCGGACTATGTCGGTCAGCCTGTTGTGCGTGAACAAATGGAAATCTTCATTGGTGCAGCACGTGGACGGGGTGAAGCACTCGACCATACCCTTATTTTTGGCCCACCTGGCCTTGGTAAAACCACACTTGCCAATATTATCGCCCGAGAAATGGGTGGAAATTTAAAATCAACCTCTGGCCCTGTATTAGAACGTGCAGGCGATTTAGCCGCATTATTAACCAATCTTGAAGAAGGCGATGTCTTATTTATCGATGAAATTCATCGTCTATCGCCTGTCATTGAAGAAATTCTTTATCCAGCCATGGAAGATTACCAACTGGATATCATGATTGGTGAAGGCCCTGCTGCCCGTTCAATCAAGCTTGACCTGCCGCCTTTTACACTCGTTGCAGCAACGACTCGTGCGGGCTTACTGACCTCACCGTTACGTGATCGTTTCGGTATTGTGCAACGTCTGGAATTCTATTCTGTTGAAGATTTAACGTCTATTGTCAGTCGTTCGGCATATTTGATGGATGTTCCAATGACCGAACAAGGCGCAGCAGAAATTGCCCGCCGTGCACGCGGAACACCACGTATTGCCAACCGACTCTTACGTCGTGTCCGTGACTATGCCCAAGTCAAAGGCACGGGTGAAGTAACACATGAAATGGCTCAACGCGCCCTCGATATGCTCAATGTCGATAAAGCAGGTCTGGACACTTTAGACCGTCGTTATTTGAGCATGTTGCTTGAGCGTTTTGATGGTGGGCCAGCAGGTATTGAGGCGCTTGCAGCCGCAATGGCTGAGGACAGTGGCACACTCGAAGATGTAATTGAACCTTATTTAATCCAACAAGGCTATGTCATGCGTACTGCGCGTGGACGTATTGCCACCAATCAATCCTACCTCCAATTTGGATTGACTCCTCCTGAACCGTAATTATGGAAAATATTCATGGCTAATCGTTTTGATTTCAACATACGCGTCTATATTGAAGATACCGATGCAGGTGGCATTGTGTATCATGCCAATCATATTCGTTATATGGAACGTACGCGCACTGAATGGTTACGTGCCTCAGGCATTGATCATTACTGGCATCAAACCGATTACAATTTTGTTGTCCACAAAATTAACATTAAATATCATCGTCCTATCTTAATGGATGACCTGATCACAGTGACTGCTCGTGTAATTTCTTGTAAAACTGCATCTTTTATATTGCAACAAGAAATTTATCGTGATGAAATCTTGCTAGCTTCAGGCGAAGTGGAGCTTGCGTGTCTAACCAAAGATATGCGTCCACGTCGTCTACCTGAATATTTAAAACATCTGATCCATGAACAAATGGAATAAGACAAAGATTAAGTGACCGTTTTTATTATGGCTAATCAAATTACCACTCCAACCCTGCATATTTCCGATTTAATTTTGCAAGCAAGCCCAGTCGTTCAAGCCGTTATGCTGCTTTTATTTCTGGCATCTTTATATAGTTGGTATTTGATTGCTAGGTTACATTTAGGTTTTAAAAAGGCACAACAACAAGACGAACATTTTCAAAAAATATTCTGGTCTGGTGCAGAGTTGAGTACGTTATATAACAACGCTCAACTCAACTCTAAACGCTCGGGTCTTGAAGATATTTTCTATCAAGGTCTAGGCGAGTTTTTAAAACTAAAAAAACGCCATGCAAGCTTAACCCAAAATATTGAAGGGACTGAGCGAATTTTAGGCGTTGGCCTGAGTCGTGACCAAAGCAGTATGGAACAAGGTCTAGGAACACTTGCCAGTATTGGTTCAGTTGCACCTTATGTCGGACTGTTTGGAACAGTTTGGGGCATTATGAATGCCTTTATTGGACTTGCAGCAGTACAACAAGTCACGCTTGCAACTGTTGCCCCGGGTATTGCAGAAGCATTGGTTGCAACGGCCATTGGTCTTTTTGCAGCCATTCCTGCTGTACTTGCATTTAACCATTTCACTGCAAAAAGTGAAGCCATTTATGCTGATCGAGCATTGTTCTCTGAAGAAATGGTTGCATTATTGCAACGCCAATCTTTAGGGGCTACACAGGAAACTGAATAATGGCGATCCGACGTTCCAGTAAATTTGCACGTATCAAAAAACCACTCAAAAGTGACATGAATGTTGTTCCTTACATTGATGTCATGCTTGTGCTTTTGGTTATTTTCATGGTCACTGCACCCATGATTACCAGCAGTATTAAGGTTGATTTACCCAAAGCAAGTAGCACACCTTTTCAGTCTAAAGAAAAACCCGCTATTGTGACCCTTAAAGCAGACGGGCAATATTATTTAGACTATAAAGATCAAAAAAATGATCAGGCATTAAGTTTAGATCAACTTAAACAGATTTTAAGTCAAGCACAGCAAGATGCTGAACAACATCAGCAACAGCTCAATGTTTTGGTCAATGGTGATAAGTCACGCCCTTATGGAGATGTGGTTTCTCTCATGGCGAATCTACAAGATGCTGGCTTATCTCAAGTTGGTTTACTTACAGACTCTGTTAAGTAGTGTGTTATGAAAAAGTTTCAGGAACCACAATTTAAACAAAAGGCCATTGCCGTTGGTTTTACCTTAGGGGTACATACGGTTGCAGTTATTGCTTTACTCTATTTAGGGTTAAGCAAACCACCAGAGCCACCTAAACAAATTAAAACATTTTTGGTTACGCCCGAAAGCTTAGCTGCTGCCAACACAGCAACAGCAACGAATACGGCAGCAAATGCAGCACCCTCAGCAACCGAAAATACACCTGTAGCCCCACCTTCACCCCCTAAAGAGCCATCACCAACACTGGCGCAAGCTCAACAACAAGCGCAAGCTTTATTACAAAAACAAGAATTAAATGCCTTAGCTCAACAAAAACGAGTAGAAACCCAAAAACTTCAAGCGGAAAAAGAAGCGAAAGCCAAAGCTGAGGCGAATGCCGAAGCGGACGCAAAAGCCCAAGCTGAAAAAGAGGCTAAACGCAAAGCCGAAGCGGACGCGAAAGCTCAAGCAGAGGCCGATGCCAAAGCCCAAGCGCTAGCACAAAAACATCAAGCTGAAAAAGAGGCTAAACGCAAAGCCGAAGCGGATGCGAAGGCTCAAGCAGCGGCCGATGCCAAAGCTCAAGCATTAGCACAAAAACATCAAGCTGAAAAAGAGGCTAAACGCAAAGCTGAAGCGGATGCGAAGGCTCAAGCACTCGCTCAGAAACATCAAGCTGAAAAAGATGCCAAAGCCAAGGCAGCAGCTGACGCAAAAGCTCAAGCACTCGCACAAAAACATCAAGCTGAAAAAGATGCCAAAGCTCAAGCATTAGCACAAAAACATCAGGCCGAAAAAGAGGCTAAACGCAAAGCCGAAGCGGATGCGAAAGCTCAAGCACTCGCACAAAAACACCAAGCCGAAAAAGACGCCAAAGCTAAGGCTGCAGCTGATGCAAAAGCTCAGGCACTCGCTCAAAAACACCAAGCTGAAAAAGATGCCAAAGCCAAGGCAGCAGCTGACGCGAAAGCTCAAGCATTGGCACAGAAACACCAAGCCGAAAAAGATGCTAAAGCCAAGGCTGCAGCTGATGCAAAAGCTCAAGCATTGGCACAGAAACGCCAAGCTGAAAAAGATGCTAAAGCCAAGGCTGCAGCTGATGCAAAAGCTCAAGCATTGGCACAGAAACGCCAAGCTGAAAAAGATGCTAAAGCCAAGGCTGCAGCCGATGCGAAAGCAAAAGCCGAAGCAGATGCAAAAGCGGACGCAGCCAATAAAAAAGCTGAAGCAAAACGCATCGCATCGAGTGCTAAAAAAGACTTTACCAATAAAATCCGAAGTGCATGGGATGTCCCTTCAGGTTCTACAGGAAAAACGGCAAATGTTCGTGTTACATTAAGTGACTCAGGTTCGGTTATTTCCGTCATTGTGAATTCAAGCGACCCTGATGTAAAAGCCAGTGTAGAAGCAGCTGTACGCCATGCTGCGCCTTATCCAATGCCGAGCGACCCAGATGCCCGTAAAGAAGCACGAACATTTAGTGCAACATTTACAGCAAGATAATAGTCATCGAAAGTGAGATGTTTTACAGTGTAAGGCATCTCATTCAATCACAATTTCATTTTATTGAAAGATGCGAACATAACCACTATGAATATGAATCGTAAACATTTACTTGCTCTAGCTCTCATGGTTGTCTGTGGACAGACCATTTCAACCACGACCTCTGCTCAACTGCATCTTGAGATTGCTAAAGCACCAGACCAAGCCCCAAAAATCGCAATTGTGCCTTTTAGCAATGACCAGAGCTTGTTTCCGATTGTAGAAAATGACTTAAATCGCTCTGGACGTTTTTCAAGTGCTTCGCAAAATTTACCAACAACCGCAAGTATTGATGCGATTCAAGCCGAAAGCTGGAAAAATGCGGGAATTCCCTATGTTGTGGTTGGGAAAGTAAGCCAGCCTGATGCCAACACCTACCAAATCCACTATCAACTCTATGATGTAGACAAACAAAAATATCTACTCAATGAAGTATTAACCGCACCGACCTCGCGTTTAAGACAAGCTGGACACTCCATTAGTGATGCTATTTATCAAGCATTAACAGGCATTGCAGGCGATTTTAGTGGTCGTATCGCCTATGTATTACGCAACCCTGCTACACCAAATCAACGATATACCTTACAAATTGCAGATACAGACGGCGAACGCCCATTTACTGTACTTGCTTCGCACGATCCGATTTTGTCTCCAGCATGGACACCAGACGGTAAGAAAATTGCATACGTTTCTTTTGAAACCAAGCGCCCTGCCATTTATTTACAAGACCTTTCAACAGGCCAACGTCAGGTTCTTGCCAGTTTCACAGGCTTAAACGGTGCGCCAAGTTTCTCTCCAGATGGCAAATACATGCTATTTACCTCATCTATGGATGGAAACCCTGACATTTACCGCATGGACATCAGTACACGTCAGGTTCAACGCATGACCAATGACTCTGCAATTGATACAGAAGCACGTTATACGCCTGATGGTAAAGCCTTTATTTTTACCTCTGACCGTGGTGGTTCACCTCAGATTTACCGTTATACCTTTGCTGATGGCTCGACTAAACGTCTGACCTTCCGTGGCGGATTTAATGCGCGCGGATCCGTCAGTGCCGATGGTCAGAAATTGGCAATGGTTCATCGCCCTTCTGGAAGTAACTTTAAGATTGCCATACAGGATTTAAACTCAGGTGTTCTTAATATTCTTACACCAACCAGTTTAGATGAATCTCCTAGTTTTTCTCCAAATGGGCAAATGGTTGTTTATGCAACACATGAAGGCAACCGTGGCTTATTGTCTATTGTTTCAACGAATGGACAATTCCGCTTAAATCTCCCAAGCGAACAAGGCGAAGTCCGTGAACCTGCATGGGCCCCTAAATAATAATCGTTTTTAATACATTAAACTTTCATGGAGTAGAAAATGAAAGCATTACAACTGTTAATCATTCCTGCACTTGCTTCAACCATAATCATGACAGGTTGTGCGAGCCGTAAACCAAGTACTCAAGCAAATGGAACAACAACGCCTACTGCTGCCACGACTGTAAACACCACTGGCTTAAGCGATGATGCCGCGTTGGCTGCCCAAAATCTGGCGGGTGCTTCATCTAAAGGGGTGACAGACGCAAACCGTTCTTTCCTTGCACAACGTGTTGTTCACTTTGATTATGACAGTAGCGATCTATCGCCTACCGACTATCAAACTTTACAAGCACATGCACAGTTCCTAAAAGCGAACTTAGGTTCAAAAGTTGCATTGACAGGTCATACCGATGAACGTGGTACACGCGAATATAATATGGCATTAGGCGAACGTCGTGCCAAAGCTGTACTGAACTATTTAGTTTCTTATGGTGTTAATCCGACTCAATTAGAAGCTGTAAGTTACGGAAAAGAAATGCCAATTAACCCTGGTCATGACGAAGCAGCATGGAAAGAAAACCGACGCGTAGAAATCAACTATGAAGCCGTTCCACCGCTATTAAAGTAATGATTTTTGCTGCATCAATTAAAAAGTCGCTCATGATCAGAGCGACTTTTTAATTTTTTTGCGATGTTTTTGTATCTTTATCCATCACTTTACAAGATTGCATTGACTCAATCATATCGTGCTTATTGAATTCTTTATACTCAGGTTTAGACGCATAATCTGCCCAAGCAGACTTCACATTTTCATCAGAGATGTCTTCAAAATCAATCGCTTCGCTTGGAGTCGGCATCGCATCAAAGTTTTTTGTTGTCATAATAAAATACCTCTTCCTGATAAAGGTTTATCATTAAACATAGCATGTTCTTCTAGAGATTCAAGAAGAAAAATATTGATAATTATGTCAAGAAAATTTTTATTTTTACTCGTTCTCATCTAAAATAACCGCCAGCTGTCTAGCCTCGAACAAATTGCATAAGATTTGGAGCAACTTCATTATGTCAAATACCACGTTATCCCAATATTTAAAACAACAAAAGGGAAATCTAACACCAGCTTTAGCCAGCGTTATTGATGCAATTGCTGACAGTTGTAAAATCATTGATCAGGTACTTCAAAAAGGCGCTATTGCAGGCGTTCTTGGAAGTGCAGAACATGAAAATGTTCAAGGTGAAACTCAAAAAAAATTAGATGTTATTTCAAACCAACAGCTGATTGATATCCTTCAAGCACATCCTTCTGTTGGTGGTTTAGCATCTGAAGAACTTGATGTTTTTACTGCTGCACAAGAAAATGGAGAATACCTCGTATTATTTGATCCATTAGATGGTTCAAGCAATATTGATATTAATATGTGTGTTGGCACAATCTTCTCTATTCTCCCTGCAAAAAATGCAGTGACACAAGCCGAAGATTTTATGCAGGCAGGTGTCAATCAAGTTGCAGCAGGCTACGTTTTATATGGTCCATCGACAATGCTTGCCCTTACTGTTGGTGCGGGTGTTGTGTTATTTACCTTTGATATTGATCGCAAAGAATTCATCTTAACTAAAGAAAATGTTGCTATTGACACCACAACACAAGAATTTGCCATCAATGCTTCAAATCAACGTCACTGGGAAGCACCTGTACAACGCTATATCTCAGAGCTTCTTGAAGGTAAAACAGGTGTTCGTGGTAAAGACTTTAACATGCGCTGGGTCGCTTGTATGGTGGCAGATATTCACCGTATCTTATGCCGTGGCGGGATCTTCTTATATCCATACGACTTTAAAAACCCTGAAAAGGCAGGTCGTTTACGTTTAATGTATGAAGCCAACCCAATGAGCATGATCATTGAACAAGCTGGCGGTGCAGCAACCACTGGTCGTGTACGTATTCTAGACATTCAGCCTACAGAGTTACATCAACGTGTCCCTGTCGTTCTTGGTGCTCAAGAAGAAGTGAAGCTCGTTACAAGCTATCATTAATTTTCGATTCTATTTTAAATCGGGCAAACGTCATTCCAGACGTATGCCCGATTGGTTTTTTAAACATGTCTATTATTTATCTCGCTTCAAAAGATAACCCTAAAATCAAACATCTTCGTGCTTTGATTGAACAAAACCAATATCGCAAAAAGCAGCATCAAACCGTTTTGGAAGGGACACATCTAACGCTCGCATGGTTACAAACCCAACAAGCAATTGTGTCTATTTTCACAACCGAAGCTGCATTAGCACATTCAGATTTAGAACAAATTCAACAACAATATTCGGGCCATATCTTTATTATTAGTGAAGCACTCTATAAAGATTTAAGCACATTGGGCACAAGCCTTGCCTGCCTTGCTATTATCGATATTCCACGTAGTAGTCAAGCACTACAGTTTAATGTCGATACATTGGTGCTAGACAATGTACAAGACCCAGGCAACGTAGGAACGCTTCTTCGCTCTGCCGCAGCAGCCAATGTTAAACAAATTGTTTGCACACACGGTGTTGCTTCCTTATGGTCACCACGTGTTTTACGTGCAGGCATGGGCGCACATTTTTCTTTAAGTTGCTATGAAAATGTCGATTTAGAACAAATACTTCCTCAATTTCAAATTCCAGTATTTGTGACAAGCTCACACCAACCCGAAAGTATCTATGAACAAAATCTTCGCAAACCATGCGCATGGATTTTAGGGAATGAAGGACAAGGGGCATCTGAGTTTGCACTCGAACACGCACAAGCAGTTACCATTCCACAACCAGGTGGACAAGAATCATTAAATGTTGCGGTTGCTGGCTCAATTTGTTTATTTGAAATGGTAAGACAACGCTTGGTGTAATTGATCTTTTATCCTTGCACAGTCAAATACGTCAGGGCATTGAAAAAATTCAAAATGAAATAAACGTCTTTTATCTATTTTTATACACCTCCTTGATTTTCTTCATTATCACAAGAAAATCAAGGAGTCATGAAAACATCTAAATGCCTTTCTTTGTTAAGAATTTAACCTCTTACCCTATCTTTTTACAGTACAACTCATTTAAACTGAAAATAATTACGAGGATTGTCAACCTTTCTTGTTTGTTGGGCGTTATTAGGAATAATTCATTCAATGAACAAGGTGGGTATCCAATGACGGGATTTTCCATCTCTATGGATCTAACACCAAAAGAGACACAGTCTGAACACGATCGTATCCAAACGGGTACCGTTGAGCAGCGCTTGAAACATTTTATGCGAGATGTGACAGGTCGTGCTTTGGTTATGATGGAAAATGCAACCCAAGGACAACAAGGGATTGCCATGGATTTGGTACAAGAAGCATTTATTTCCCTTCACAAATCTTATGCAGATAAATCTATCGAAGAATGGTATCCGCTGTTTTATACCATCTTAAACAACAAATTACAGGATTGGCGTCGAAAAGAGACTCGTAGAATACAACCTTTTTCTTTCTTCAAAAAAAATCAATCTGAAGATGATGAAGACGAATTTGATATTGCAGATGAACAGCAGATCAACCCGCCCGAAGCACTTGCACAGTTGGCAACAGCAGATGAAATTCAAACAGCTGTCCGCCAATTACCTGTCCGCCAACAACAGGCATTTATGCTAAGAGCTTGGGAAGGTTTCGACATTAGTACGACTGCGCATATCATGAATTGTAGTGAAGGCAGTGTAAAAACACATTACCATCGTGCGATACAAGGTTTAAGAACAGCCCTATCACATCTGAACCCGAATATTGGAGGATCATCACATGAAGAAGAATGATGATTTTGCAAATCAAGTGACTCAAAAACTTGAAAATTTAGCACAAGAGCATAAAAATAAAGATCTTGTGATGAATCAAGTTCTTGATCATATTCACCATGAACACCATCGTCGTCATAACTTATGGAAGATGACAGGCTTTGCACTTGCCGCAACGCTTGCAGGTTTTCTTGTGTTGCCAAATGCGCTCAATCTGCACAATAAGCAACAGCAGCCCCAACAAGCAATTGTGAATACAAACAGTAATAAGCTTTCTCCACAGATGATGGAAGACTTAGAGATGGTGATGGTTTTCGGTGAGGATAAAAATACTCATGGCAGTTAAAAAATTGACTTTGGCATTCTGCACCTTAGCCTTTTTACAAACTGGTTTTGCTGGTTTTGAACGTTTTTGGCCATTTTGGACAAAAAGCAATACAACTTCGCAAGTAGATGATAATTGGAGTGAGCTTTCAACTGATCAGCAAAAACAATTATTACAACGTTATCAGAACCTAAAAGATATTTCGACTAACCAAAGTTCAAGTTTACAAAACCGTATGGACTGGTTCACCCAACTTCCAGAACAAGAACAACAAAAGATGCGTGAAGTATGGCAACAAATGAGTACGCAACAACGTCAGGAAATGCGCTCAAGAATGCAAAAAGCCAAAAGCCTAGATGAACGTAATACCATCCGTCAGGAATATATGCAAAAGTTTCAACCTGCATCAACGGAGAAATTGACCAATTAGGCCATGATCTATTTGAGTCTATTGATATGTTATAACCTACAACCAATCATTTAATAGAAGTCCGCTATTTTTAATTTTTAGACAATAAAACAATAATAACAATGAATTAACGTACTTGTTGATACTCATCAATGAGGACGTAAATTTGCCGTAATGTCGCATTGGATAATTTTGTTTTTTCGCCTTTCAGCAATTTTTCCAATCTCGCAACGGTTTGTAATAATAAAGAGGCCTGATGAGGACCATGCGACAGCAAATAGTCAACAATCTGCTGGTCAAAATGAATCCCCCGTCGAGATAATACCGATGTGACCAAAGCATAACGGTCAGCATATAGACTACCACTCGGCACTTTAACACTCACTGCTTGCGTTAAACGAGATTGTAAGTCAGGTAATTCCAGACGTAGTTCTATCGGTGCAAAACGTGAAGAAAAAACCAGTTGCCCTTCATGATTATTCATTAAATGAAAAACTGCTCGTTGCCAATGTGGTACACCGCTAATAGCCTCGATATCATCCAATGCAACGAGGTCATAATGTTCAAGGGAAGTAATTGCTTCGATTGGTGCATCTAGCAGTTCGAGTAAGGAAACCTTAATGGCAGACTTCCCTATTTCTAGGTAGGAATCACAAATTGCCGTAAGCAAATGACTTTTCCCAGTACCTGCGCCACCGTAAATATAGAAACGATTCACCAAATTGGCATGGAGTTGTCGGACACCATCAATCACATGTCCCCAACTCGGCCCCGAGAAATCACTGATTCGGGCATCAAGTTGAGGTTCTATATCCAATTGTAATTGACGCATAAATACACATATACCTACAGATTCAAATTAATCTGATCCAATATTACTTGATTTTTCGGCATCTTGCTGACTTTTTATTTGAATGTCGACATCCACCGCCTGAGCACTTACCTGCACATGTCCCTCTGTCACTTCAACCGTTTCTGTCATATATTCTGGCTTACCATAAAGTGCTGTATTTTCATAAAATTCACGAATATGTTTCAGCAAAACGACAATAATTGCAGCGACAGGCAAAGCAACCAGCATTCCCAATATGCCGCCCAAATGCGCACCCGCTAACACCGCAAAAACAACCGCAACAGGAGGCAAACCAATTTTATCGCCTAACAAAAATGGCTGTAGAATATAGCCCTCAATAATTTGCCCGATCATAAAAACAACACCGACTAAAACCAGTTGCATCCAGTCGATACCGAACTGGAACAATGTTGCGATTACAGCCGAAATAATCCCAACCGCAAAACCCAAATATGGAATGATACTGGCCAGACCTGCAACCATTCCAATAATGAGCCCCACTTCTAAACCGATAACCTGCAATCCGACAGCGTACACAACACCAAGTAAAAACATCACTAAGAATTGCCCTTTGACAAAAGCCCCAAGTACGCTGTGACATTCACGAACAATTCGCATTGTACTGGTTTCATAAGGACGAGGAATGAGTCGCTGCATTTGAGTGAGCATACGCTCCCAATCTAGCAAAAAGTAGAACGCAATAATCGGAACTAAAACAATCGTCCCACCAATTTGGATAAAATTTAATCCAGACTGTGCGAGCTTAAGCACAAATGACTGAATACTATCTACACTATAATTGGTTTGGATATAGTCCATAACGGCATTTGAAACCTGATCTGTATTCAAACGCATCGGTTCTAGGTTAAAAGTTCGTTCGGCCCAAGGCAATAATTTATGATTAATCCAACTGATACCTGATGGAATACTATCTCGTGCATAGATAACCTGTTTCCAGACCAACGGAATGACAAACCAGATGGCTAAAAATAAACCAATAGCAATTCCTAAGAATACAATGCTTGTCGATAGCCAACGTGGAATATGATATTCGGATAGTTTTCCAACTAATGGACTAAAAAGATATGCGATAAGAAAAGCACCGACAAAAGGCAGCACAACGGGTTTTAGGATATAAATCAACCAAATAATGGCAACTATCCCTGTCAAAATAAAGATTCGACGTAGAGTGCGATCGACCATGTATCTGCCTACTCCAGTTTTTAAAGTTATTTATAAGATTATTTGAGCAAAGATAACATTTTCTTCGCATAAATAACGTAAGAATTTCGTATATTAGGGTATAATCTGCCGCCAAAGCGGAGACTTCAATATGAGCAACTCAACTACCCCTAATACTGGCCTAAGTTATAAAGATGCAGGTGTGGACATCGAAGCTGGTGATGCACTTGTTGATCGGATTAAATCTGTAGCTAAACGTACCTCTCGTCCAGAAGTCATGGGCGGTTTAGGTGGCTTTGGCGCACTTTGTAAAATTCCTAAAGGCTATGAAGAACCTGTTTTGGTTTCAGGCACAGATGGCGTTGGAACTAAACTGCGTTTAGCACTTAATTTAAATCGTCATGACACCATTGGACAAGACCTTGTCGCAATGTGTGTAAATGACCTTTTGGTCTGTGGTGCTGAACCTTTATTTTTCTTAGATTACTATGCAACAGGTCATTTGAATGTTGATGTTGCTGCCAATGTTGTAACAGGTATTGGTCAAGGCTGTGAACTTGCTGGTTGCGCCCTCGTGGGTGGTGAAACAGCAGAAATGCCAGGCATGTATGAAGGTGAGGATTACGACCTTGCTGGTTTCGCCGTTGGCGTAGTTGAGCAAAGCAAAATTATTGATGGCTCTAAAGTAAAAGCTGGTGATGTATTAATTGGTGTTGCATCAAGTGGTGCACATTCAAATGGTTACTCATTATTGCGCAAAATTTTAGACGTTAAAAATGTTGATTTAACTCAAAATATTGATGGTCGCCCACTTGCTGACGTTGCAATGGAACCAACCCGTATTTACGTTAAACCTGTTCTTCAACTTTGCAAACAAGTTGATGTTCATGCTATGGCGCACATCACTGGTGGCGGTCTACCGGGTAATTTACCACGTGTACTTCCAAATGGTGCACAAGCCGTGATTAATGAGTCGTCTTGGGAATGGCCAGAACTTTTCAAACTTCTACAACGCGAAGGAAATGTAGAACGCTTTGAAATGTATCGTACATTTAACTGTGGCGTAGGTATGGTAATTGCAGTTGATGCAGCTGACGCAGAAAAAACCGTTGAGATCTTAAACACTCAAGGTGAAAAAGCATGGAAAATTGGTCATATCCAAGAAAATGCTGAGTCTGTTGAAGGTGCTGATGAAAAGATTCGTGTAATCTTCGCATGATCAAAGTCGCAGTCCTTGTTTCTGGAAATGGCAGCAATTTACAAGCGTTAATTGATGCCAATTTATCTGGAAAAATCGTAGGTGTTTTGTCTAATAAACAAAATGCCTATGCTTTAGAACGTGCCAAACAAGCAGGTATTGCGACGCATGTCATTGAGCATAAAAACTTTGCAACACGGGAAAGTTTTGATGATGCAATGCATCAACAGCTCCTTGACTGGGATGTAGATCTTGTCATTTTGGCAGGTTTTATGCGAATTTTAACCGCAAAATTTGTCAAATCATGGGAAGGGAAAATGCTAAATATTCATCCTTCTCTATTACCTTTTTACAAAGGGATGCATACCCACCAACGTGTTTTAAATACTGGGGATGTATGGCATGGTTGTAGCGTTCATTTTGTAACGGCAGAACTGGATGCAGGTCAGACACTTGCTCAGGGTGTTTTACAAGTCAATCGTCATGATACGACTGAAACCCTTGCAGAACGTGTACATAAACTTGAACATTTAGTCTACCCTCAGGTAGTCGAATGGATTTGTTCAAATCAGCTCACATGGGAAAATGGTCAAGCCTATTTCCACAACCAGTTGTTCCAACATCCTATGCGTTTCACGATTTGAAATCTCGGTACTATCGCGTTTTACTCTAAAATTATTGCAGACAAAATAAAATGCCCGATGAAATTCCATCGGGCATTTTGATATCAAACACTTTACCAGCTAAAACCTACCCCTACACCTCCAGAGCTTTCTTCTTTACTCAAAGCTCCGCTAAGACTAAAACTGGTATTTTCATTGAGTATTCGTTGATAGCCAACAGATATTGCCTGCTCTTGCCCCTGCATACCCGCACCGACACCAACACGATTTTGACCTCTAAGCCCTGATGTATTCATCGCCATATTCATCATCGCTGCACTCATAGCGCCTTGGCGGTCAAATCTTTTATTGACTTCATGGAACCGTTGTTCTGTTTGTAGACGATAATCTCCAAAGCTACTTTCCAAATTCGAAATTTGACTATCTGTATATGATTTTGCACTATTCAACGTATTTGTACTTGATTGTTTCATCTGTGCAACATTCACTGCATCCGTATCTTCAGTACCAGCGCCTACATGAATAATCTGACGTGTATTACTTGCAGATCCCACTGATACTGTATTGTCTCGCTCATTGCTTGAGTTGTTCCCCAAAACAACGGCATTTTTAGCATCTGTTTTGACATTATTACCCAAAACAAAAGTGTTATCGCCTTTCACAGTATTATCATTACCGACCACATAGCTTGCATTAGCCTGTACCGTATTCGGGTCGCCAAAAGCACCTGAACGATTTCCCTGTACATGATTCTCTTTCCCCATCACAGTATTGGCTTTACCTGTCGCAGAGGCTCCCGCACCAACCACAGTGTTATAGTCACCATTTGCCGATGCACCATCTCCCATAGCTAAAGCGCCTGTACCAGTTGCTGTCGCATTCGCTGTATAAGGGTTACCTTGTGATGCCACCCATTGTTGTTCTGTGCCACTAAAGCCATTTTTAACTGCAACATCATAAGCACTTAACCCTTGGTCACCTTTGGCTCCAGTTGATCCTTGCAGGCCTTGATCACCCTTATCACCTTTGCTCCCAGTTGCACCTTGCACGCCTTGGTCCCCCTTATCGCCTTTAGCTCCAGTTGCGCCTTGCAAACCTTGATCTCCCTTGTCGCCTTTTGCACCTTTAATAGAGGCTAACCAATCTGATTCAGAACCTGTGAAACCTTCTGATCGTGCAATTTCATAAGCACTCTTACCATTTGCTCCTATACCAGTTGTACCAGAGCCATTATGTTCGACTGTAGTTAACCGAGAGTCCAAAGCAGTCAACTTACTATCTACAGCAGCAAAAGCAGCACCTACATTTTTATAACTATTGTTTTGAATGATATACGTTGGTGGAGTAAATAGGCCATTGCTAAAGGCTGCTCCACCTCCGAGCATCCCTGTAAAGGTATTTGCAAACGTATTGAAGTTACTATCTACAGCAGTTAAACCTATTTGTAAGTTACTGATATTAGTATTGGCTGTAGTTAGACCTGTTTGTAAATTACCAATGTTGGTGTTTGCGGTACCTAAACCTGTTTGTAAATTACCGATATTGCTTTCATTAGCCGTCACTCGTCCGTCCAATGCCGAAACATTGTTATTGGTTGCATACAATTGTTTGCCTGTCGCCGCATCTGTCGATGTTGTCGATAATCGCGCATCTTTCAGGTTGGTGAGTTGTGTACCTGCTGCACCCGCCAATGTAATACTGTCTTTCGCAGCACTGTCATAAACTACGGCATTCGTTGCAATGCTGCCTAAACCATTTTGTAAGGCTGTAATATTACTGGTATTGGTCGTGACTCGACCATCTAACGCTGTAATGTTGGTGTTTGCAGTACCTAAGCCCGTTTGTAAATTGCCAATGTTAGTATTTGCTGTCGTTAAACCCGCTTGTAAATTACCAATGTTGGTATTCGCTGTCGTTAAACCCGTTTGTAAATTACCAATGTTGCTTTCATTAGCCGTCACTCGTCCGTCCAATGCCGAAACATTGTTATTGGTTGCATACAATTGTTTGCCTGTCACCGCATCTGTTGATGTTGTCGATAATCGTGCATCTTTCAGGTTGGTGAGTTGAGTACCTGCTGCACCCGCCAATGTAATGCTGTCTTTCGCAGCACTGTCATAAACTATGGCATTCGTTGCAATGTTACCTAAACCATTTTGTAAAGCTGTAATATTATTGGTGTTGGTCGTGACTCGACCATCTAACGCTGTAATGTTGGTGTTTGCTGTGCTTAAACCTGTTTGTAAATTACCAATGTTGGTATTCGCTGTTGTTAAACCCGTTTGTAAGTTACCAATGTTGCTTTCATTAGCCGTCACTCGTCCGTCCAATGCCGAAACATTGTTATTGGTTGCATACAATTGTTTGCCTGTCACCGCATCTGTCGATGTTGTCGATAATCGTGCATCTTTCAGGTTGGTGAGTTGAGTACCTGCTGCACCCGCCAATGTAATACTGTCTTTCGCAGCACTGTCATAAACTATGGCATTCGTTGCAATGTTGCCTAAACCATTTTGTAAGGCTGTAATATTACTGGTATTGGTCGTGACTCGACCATCCAATGCTGTAATGCTGGTATTTGCTGTGCTTAAACCTGTTTGTAAATTACCAATGTTGGTATTCGCTGTTGTTAAACCCGTTTGTAAGTTACCAATGTTGCTTTCATTAGCCGTCACTCGTCCGTCCAATGCCGAAACATTGTTATTGGTTGCATACAATTGTTTGCCTGTCACCGCATCTGTCGATGTTGTCGATAATCGTGCATCTTTCAGGTTGGTGAGTTGAGTACCTGCTGCACCCGCCAATGTAATACTGTCTTTCGCAGCACTGTCATAAACTATGGCATTCGTTGCAATGTTGCCTAAACCATTTTGTAAGGCTGTAATATTACTGGTATTGGTCGTGACTCGACCATCCAATGCTGTAATGTTAGTGTTTGCGGTACTTAAGCCTGTTTGCAAGTTACCGATATTAGTATTGGCTGTTGTTAGACCTGTTTGTAAATTACCAATGTTGGTGTTTGCAGTACCTAAACCCGTTTGTAAGTTACCGATATTGCTTTCATTTGTTGTTACACGTCCGCCTAGTGCTGTTAAATCAGCTTGCGACGCTTTTGTCACTAAACCTGTACTTGCATCATTTACCTGATTATTTAGGGTATCAAATGCTGTCTTATCCGTTTTAAGCACCAAACCAGCATCAACATAGCCTTTGTTGGCTGCATCAGTTGCCTGCATTGGGGTTGCTACATTGGTAATGCGTTTTTCTGCACCTACTTTACCTACAGATACTGTATTGGCTTCATCTGCTACCGATCCTGTACCCACTGCTGTACTATTATCTGCATACGCTTTGCTTTCTGCACCAATCGCTGTAGATTTATTGCCAAATGCAGTTGAACGCGAACCCGCTGCAAGGGCTTGCTCACCTACCGCAATTGCACCACCAGATGTTATTGCTTGGCCTATTGGAGCCCACTGCTCCATTGTAAATTGCTTACCGCCCCACGATATAACAGGGTTATTTGGATCAGTCACATCCGATACAACAGCTAAACCATCGATGCTGCCTGTCTGATGTACTTGTGTTACTGTATTGACGATAATTTCACGACCACTGAGCATCTGTGCTCCTGACTGACCAGGAGTGTAGGTGCTATTGTCTTCTAGTGCACCGCCCATCACTGAACTACCAGCACCGATTGCGACACCGCTTACGCCACTGGCGCTACTTCGCACACCAAGAGCACTATTATTACTACCTACCGCACTACTAAAATTTCCAATTGCAGTATTACTAGTTCCTATAGCAACACTATTATCACCCGTTGCAGTATTGTTCGCGCCTAATGCGCCACTATTTGTCCCTGTAGCAACATTGGCAACACCTATGGCACTACTCTGAGTACCTACCGCAATGTTACCGCCTTTTTTCACTGCATTTTTAAAAGCAGCGACTTGGTCTGGGTCTGTGACAGTCGTACCATTAACAGTAAATGAAATAATGTCATCAATATTGACACCGTTACTGGCTGGATCTGTTGCAACCACAACCCCTGCAATACTGGTGATTTTTCCAGTCGCATCTGTTGTTGGCATATAAGCAGAATTTTTACCTGATCCAAGTGCAGTGGCATTCTGATCTTTTTGAGCATAGTTGTCGCCCTGAATACTGTCTTTTAGTTGCTTAACATTTACAGCATCTGTATCGGCTATCCCGGCTTTTAGGTTCTGAATTGTCGTGCCATTCGCACCAGCAAGAGTTAAAGTCGCTTTGTTGGTACTGGTATCATATAAAACGCTATCTGGGTTGCCTGAAAAAGTACTTAATACAGTATCAACATAACCTTTATTGGCTGCATCGGTTGCCTGAGTTGGGGTTGCTACATTGGTAATGCGTTTTTCTGCACCTACTTTACCCACAGATACTGTATTGGCTTCATCTGCTACCGATCCTGTGCCCACTGCTGTACTATTATCTGCATAAGCTTTGCTTTCTGCACCAATCGCTGTAGATTTATTGCCAAATGCAGTTGAGCGTGAACCCGCTGCAAGGGCTTGCTCACCGATTGCAATTGCACCACCTGCCTGCAATACCTTCCTTAGAGCAATCATTTCATCGACAGTTAATGACTTACCGCCTATGCTAACTGTTGGATTTACTGGGTTACCACTATCATCAACAACAGGCAGACCATCTATACTCATCAACTTTTGAGTTACAGAGTCGATCACAATTTCACGACCACTTAATATGGTTTGCCCTTGGGTTGGATTATAGTTACTCAGATCTGTCAGCGCTCCCCCCATCACCGAACTACCAGCACCCGATGCTAAACCACTTACTCCACTAGCACTGCTACTTTGACCTGAGGTCATATTATTATAACCTACGGCACTGCTCCCCCATCCTGATGCAGTGTTACTATTCCCCACTGCATTGCTCCCCCATCCTGATGCAGTATTACTATAACCCACCGCGCTGCTAATTTGTTCTGAGGCAATATTACCGAACCCGACAGCGCTGCTTCCCAATCCTGAGGCAGTATTATTAAAACCCACAGCACTGCTACTCGATCCTGATGCGGTGTTATTATATCCAATTGCACTACTACCAGACTCTAGCGCCATATTGCCAGAACCTACTGCATTGCTCGAACTGCTCAGTGCAAGATTAGCAACGCCTATAGCACTACTCAAATAACCAGCAGAAATATTACCGCCTTTTTCTACGGTATTCTTAAAAGCGGCTACTTTGACTGGATCTGTTTCTGTCAATCCATTCATCGTAAATGAAGTAATATCACCAATGTTATCGCCTGCTGTCGCGGGGTCAGTCGTCACTGCAATACCGGCAACACTGATAATTTTCCCAGTCGTGTCTACTGTTGTCATATAAGCAGAACCACTGGCTGAACCTAAGGCCGTTGTATACTCATCAGCATAGTTATCCGTTGCAACTGCACCACTTGGTGGAATCGCGGCAATTAAACTTTGTACTTGTGTTAAATTCACCGCATCTGTGCCTTTTGAAGCGGCAGCAACATTGGTAATACGTTTTTCTGCACCGACTTTACCTACAGATATCGTATTGGCTTCATCTGCAACTGAGTTATAACCAATCGCTGTGGCATTATCAGCAATTGCCATACTTTGGACACCAAACACACTACTATGTGTCGCAGAAGCAATATTCCCACCATACTGTATGGCGTTAAAAAAACCTTCTCTGGAAAAATCTGCATCTGATACCATCACCCCATTCACTTGTGTTAATAGGCTTGGTGTAGCTAATAATTGAGACCAACTCGTCGCAGTAGTAGTGACAGAGATACCATTTATCGTGCTAATGGTATTGTTACTATTATATGTAATCATTGGTGTCAAAGCCGTTTGAGGGTTGTTTGGATCGCCTATAGCGCCCCCGACGACACTAGCACCTTGACCTAAGGCAACACTACTGAGTCCACAGACAACACTTCCCAAAGTCGCACCACTGCCACCTGTGTCGCCCCCATCTAACGTACAAATTTGCGCCCAAACATGACCGCCTGATACCATGGCCATGCTGAGCACCAATGTTTGCAAACTCAAATCACGTATAGAAAAATCAGACACCTGTATATCTGAATCGACAATCCCCCCCGTGGTATTTTGTGTTTTTCCTGAACTTTTAGTATGTTCAGACACAACGACCATTCGCCCCAATGATTTATTCCAGATTTTTTTAAAGATATGGTTCATATTTGTAAATATAATTGTTAAATGTTCGACATTATTACAAAACATTACATTATGAATTGTATATCCCTTAAATTGGGTATTTTCATATCAAATACACTGTCTTAGGGATAGCATTTTCCCTTAATCTCGTTATCCTATGCTGATAATTAAAATTTCAGGATTACGTTCTTGTCAGATCACCCCGTTTCTTTGCCAGTACCCATCTTGATTGTGGAAGATGATGCCATCATGCAAAAACGGCTCAGCGATATTCTATTGGCGATTGGTTATCAGACAAATGCGCTATTTTTTGCAGACACATTAACAACTGCACTCACACATCTAAAACAACAGACCATTGCTTTTGCATTGGTTGATTTGGGATTGCCTGATGGTAATGGCACAACGTTTATTCAGACATTGCGACAGCGTGTCCCCAACAGTCTAATTCTGGTTATTTCAGCATGGTCTACACAAGATGCGATTTTAAGTGCAATCCAAGCAGGTGCAACAGGTTATATTCTGAAAGAACGTGATGATTTTGAGATCACACTTTCAATACGAAATTTATTACGTGGCGGTGCGCCCATTGATCCATTTATAGCACAACAAATTTTAAATAAAATTGTGCAACCACAACAACAAAATCAGATTTCCCTTACTACAAATCATCCATTATCTACACGGGAACTGGAAATTTTACAGCTGGTTGCGCAGGGGCTAAGCAATAAGGAAATTGCGGAACATCTTCATTTATCGAGATATACAGTAGAGTGCCATATCAAAAATATTTATCGAAAACTTTGTGTTGGAAATCGTTCCAAAGCCATCAGTATTGCTCGCAATTTAGGTTTGCTGTCTTAATTTGGTTCATATTATTTTTTTGTTTTCTTTTCCAAACATCAGTCTATGCAAATACTGAGACAACCTCTTGCCATGCCAATATCATTCAAAGTCAAGTTGCCAAAGCAGTAGGTATTAATGGCATACAACGTCCCCAAAAAGGTTGGATCAATATTCAGCATTTTCCCGATTATATTGAATCGCGCTGGCAAGGTTATTCAGGAAGCGTCTGGTATAAAATTCGATGGCATTATGCGTGTAATCAACCACAAAAAATACCGATTACACTGGTCATTAACAATATCAATATGGCAGGTCAGATTTATCTCAATCACGAACTGCTTTGGCAAGATCAACGCTTGGTCGAACCGTTATCACGTAGTTGGAACATGCCCCGCTACTGGAATTTACCTTCATCCAGTTTAAAACAAGGTGAGAACATCTTATGGATTCGTGTGATCGGGGTGAAAACCCAAGCTTCAGGATTAGGAAAGGTTATACTCGATATCCCTGATCGTGCCATACCGCTATATCAGAATTTCTGGTTTAGACAACAAACGCTTGGCTTTTTTAATTTTATTTTTTCGCTAACATTAGGTTTGATTTCTCTGTTGGTATGGTTATTTTATCGTGAAGATAAAGTCTTTGGCTGGTTTGCTCTCAGCGCTTTAGCGTGGGTACTCATCATCGGTAATACTCTGATTGTCACCCCACCATTTGGGTTAAAAACATTGCAAATTGCCCGAATAAATATTATTGCAATATTTGCATATAGTGTTTTTTCATACCTTTATGCATGGCGATTTGCACAACGAGAGTTTCCCCGTATTGAAAAAGTACTTTATCTTCTACTGGGCTGTATCATTTTGTTAGGTGTATTTTTGCCAGATTCGGCTTTGGCTCCCTATCTTGCTATTGGTTTTATTACAGCAACCCTATTGTTATTGCTCAATTTTATCAGTTATCCATTTATTGCTTATCATTCAAAAAAAATAGAGGCTTATTTATTAGCTGCCGTATTTTTAATTTATATCGTGGTCATTGTTCATGATTCACTATCTCTGTTCAAAACGGGTAATCCTTTTTCATGGACCCCCTATACATCTTCTTTAGAAACGTTATTGGTTGCAACTATTTTGGCAATGCGTCAGTCTAACAACCTACGTCGAATCGCCCGTTTTAATAGAATATTGGAAGAACGTGTGATTCAAGCCAAAAATGAACTTGCAACTTCACTCAATACACAGCATCAGCTAGAACTGGAAAACACCAAGCTTCAGGAAAGAATTCATCTCGCACACGATTTGCATGATGGTTTAGGCAGTTCTCTGGTTCGTTCAATGGCACTGATTGGACAAAGTAAAAGTAACCTAAGTAATCAACAATTTTTATCCATGCTCAAGTTACTAAGAGATGATTTACGACAAATCATTGATAACGGCTCTAGTGCAGGTGCTAAAGTCCCTGAAACACCAACGCTTTGGGTTGCCCCTATTCGCTATCGTTTTGTACAAATTTTTGATGAGCTAGATATTCATTCTAGCTGGCAAGTTCCCGAATACTGGCGTATCCAGCCGAGTTCATTACAATGTTTGACGTTATTACGTGTCATTGAAGAAGCACTCACCAATACCATTAAACACAGTCAGGCAAAAAATGTCTCTATTCGTTTACATTGGAATGCTCAACACCTGATCTTAGAAATTGAAGATGATGGTATTGGTTTTGATCCAAATCATGTACAAAGAGATTTACATGTAGGCTTACAAAGCATGTGTATCCGAATGAAACGGATTGGTGGTGATTTTGAAATTTTTTCAAAATCAGGACAAACAAAAATAAAAGCCTCTTTATCTAACTAAAGAGGCACCGCTTACTTATCTTTGGATTTTATTTTAACGCTCGCATGAGCTGTAATAAAACTGCTTTAAAACATCAACTCTTTTCTATCAATGCTCGGATCTGTTCCACTGTCTTCTCTGGATATTCCAATGGAAACATGTGTCCACCATCTGTCACAGAAAATGGAATCTGCAACTGTCGATGAACCATTTCAGTAAATTTCTTTTGATAAAACATACTTTCACGACCCACCAGTATTTGGGTATTCACCTTTGGCGCTGCATGCCAAACACGCCACCAATAAGAAGGGTTTGTTCTAAAAATTTCTACTTCATCCATTTTTGGAATCGTCAATGTGACACCACCACGAATGAGGTCTTCAGTTAAAGCATAACGAAGATAATCCTGAAAACACATTTCATCAAAATGTTGAAAAAATGCCTTCGGACGTAACAACTGAGCAGCCTGTTCCCGAGATTCCCAATGATCTCTCCGATGTTTTGATAATCCCGCAGGACTTAAACGATCAACCCATTTCATTTGCAAATGTTTTGCTATATCAAAAACAAAAGCGGCTTTCCCCATAATAAAAGCAGGGTCTAACAAAATAAGTTGTTTAAATAATTCGGGACGTTGCTGACAGGCAAGATAAGTCAGTACAGCCCCCAAAGAATGCCCTAGGCCAATAACAGGGCGACCTCCTCCCTGTTGCACCACACTATCAATGATTTGCTGTATAAGACTTTTCCAGTGCTGGTCAATCGGATAACGCTGATCAGGGCCAATCAAGGGAACAAAAACAATTTCATAATCTTTTTCAAGCAAATGAAAGAGTTTTTGATAAACCCGAGATGGAACACCATTGGCATGTGCAAAATGAATAATAGGTTTTAACTGATTCATTATTCCCTGACCTATTCAAGCCTTGTTATTGTAACTCGACCTGTTTTTGACTACTTAATTTTTGTGTCACTGTTTCACTAAAACCCTGACCAAATTCAGCCCCCATTTTGCCTAAAATAGACTCAAATGGACTATGTTCAACTGTATAATTTACTGTTTTAGTCAGTTTTAAATCACGTTTCAAGCTTTCAATATTACCTGTACGGTCAGCAATTCCAATTTTTACTGCCTGAGCACCACTCCAGAACAAACCAGAGAAAATTGCAGGGTCTGTTGTTTTTAAGCGCGTTCCACGACCTTGTTTTACAGCATCAATAAAATGTTGATGCACATCATCAAGTACCGATTGAACATGTGCACGTTGTGCAGGGTTAATCGGTTTGGTCATACTCAAAATGTCTTTGTTTTCACCCGATGTCATGGTGCGGTCTTCTACACCTAACTTTTGCGCCAAACCAGCAACACCATAATTTGGCATGATTACACCAATAGAACCGACCAAACTTGATGGATTGACCCAGATTTCATTGGCAGCAGAAGCGATATAATACGCACCCGATGCACCCATATCACCAATCACAGCATAGACTTTTTTATTTGGATATTTTTGTTCAAGGAAGCGAATTTCTTGCCAAATATCATCCGACTGAACAGGAGAACCCCCAGGAGAGTTGATATTCAAAGCAACTGCCTGACTGTTCTTCGCTGCAAATGCTTTTTTCAATGCTTTAATTGTGTCCGCACTGTCTACAGACTTGGTTCCGCCTGCGCCAATGGTGCCTACAATATCAACGACAGCCAAATGGTTTCCCGCACTTGCACCGTTATCGCCTTCGTTTGTGGTATCTGAACAGCTACGCAACATCAAGACCAACACAACGAATAAATAAATAAAGGTCAATATCTTAAAAAAGATGCCCCAACGGCGTGCTTTTTTTTGTTCATCAACTGAACTTAGCAATACTTTCTCAAGTAACTTCCATTCTTGCCCTGTTGATTGCTGTGATGGATTTTGTTGTGACGTATTATCGTTTAATGGTTTTGGTGGCCAATCAGACATTGATACACATCCTACTTAATAAAATTGCCTCATTATATACACTACAACACGACTCTCTGTCTAAAACATAACTTTTCACATATAATATTTACTATCTGTAATGACAAAAGATGTTTTTTTCTTAGCTTATAATGTCAAATTCTAATTCTTTTACTTACCGTGCTCTTAAATTCATCAGTAAGCAACCCTTACATCTTGCACGTTTTATGGCACGTTTATTCGCATCAATCATCAATACTTTTCATATCTCAAAGACAGCAGAAGCTGCCGAGCTGAATATTCGTATTGCGCTACCCGAGCTAGATGAGCATGAATACAAACGTATTGCCAAAACAGCCATCCAAAATGAAATGACATCTTATTGTGAATTTTTCAATGTCTGGGGTGCGACCAATCAAAAGAATATTTCAAGAATCCAGAACATTCATGGTGAACAATTTTTTCATGATGCAATTGCCGAAGGTAAAGGTTTAGTGCTCATTGTTCCACATTTTGGTACATGGGAAGCAATGAATGCATGGTTTGCAAGCTATACGCCAATGACCATTATGTATAAACCCATCAAAAATGATGCAGCAGATGTCTTTGTCCGTGAAGCACGTAGTCGTGAAAATGCCACGCTGGTTCCAACAGATGAATCTGGTGTTCGACAAGTGTTTAAAGATTTAAAACGTGGTGGAACAACCGTTATTTTGCCAGACCATACCCCAAATATGGGCGGGACAATGGTCAATTATTTTGGCATTCCCCTCGCTTCGAGCAACTTGTCTGCCAAACTGATTCAAAAAACCAAAGCACGGGCGCTCTTTTTATATGCCATCCGCAACGATAATGCAGGCTATGATATGTTTATCAAGCCAATGGACGAGCGTATTTATCAGGGAACAGATGCTGACGGTACACGTATTATTCATGAAATGATTGAAAATCTAATTCGTCAATATCCTGAACATTATCACTGGAGCTATAAACGCTTCAAAGCCAACCCCGAACTACACAATGTTTATCATCTCTCAATAGACGAAGCATTGGCCAAGGTTGCTCAAGTTCGTCAACAGTATTCAGCTGAAACCAAACAGCCAGCGCCTTGATTTACGCGTAAATTCCTGCTGTAACTCACCATGACGGTTTAAACTAAAACGAATGGAACCGAGTTCAGCAGTGTTATAAAGCGGGATATTTAACTGCGCCAGACGTTGCTTGACTGCCACACTAGGATGTCCATAACGGTTATCAAAACCTGCTGATGCAATTGCAATTTTGGGTTTTAGTTTTTCCAAAAACGCATAAGATGAACTATATCGGCTACCATGATGGCCCAAAATCAAAACATCCACAGCCAAGTTTGGATATTGGCGTAAAATTCGCTGTTCAGCTAAGTCCCCTGCATCCCCCATAATCAAGATATTGAGCTGTCCTTGAGCCTGTTGATAATGCAAATATAAGACACAGGACAGTTCATTGCGCTGATCTGGTACTTGGGTTAATTCCTCCACCAATGGAGATAAAACCTGTATGGTCAAATTGCCTTGCTGCCAATGTTGACCCGCCGAACAATATTGAAATGGAATGGCATCAACAGGATTTGGATTTTCATTTGCAGTTAACTGCTGAATATTCATTTCTGGCGCAATGGTTGCAAATGCACCGCTATGATCAAGATCCAGATGCGTCAAAATAACCTGATCTAACCGAGAAATAGCAGACTGTGCAAAGAATGGCATCAACACCTGCTGACCGATACCAGCGTGCTGTTCCTGATATTTTCCACCTGTATCAATCATTAAATGTTTAGACTGCTCCCTCACATAAACCGCCTGACCTTGCCCGACATCCAGAACTTGTAATTCAAAAGCCGATGGATACTTCAATGGAAAAATAAGCGGCAAACAACACACGGCTGCCCATGCTTTAGGCAAAACACCACGAGGAAGGAACAGAATGAACAGCCCTATTGTCAAACAAGCTAACTGCCATAATGTAATGTGAATCCATTGCAACGAAACAGGAATCATCTTTTGTAAGCACGCTAAACAATACAAAAGCAGGCTCAAGTTCCATTCAGCAAGTTGATAGAAACCCATTCCTAAACTTGGGGAAAACCACGACAACATCGATGCAAAAATGTCTAGGGGAACAATCACTATTCCAATCCACGGGACAGCCAATAAATTTGCGAGTGGTGAGAGCCATGAAACCTTTTGAAAAAACAGCATTGTTAAAGGCAAAAGCGCAATAAAAATTTTCCACTGTGATTGCACCGCAACTTTAAAATAAAACCAACCTTGTTCCTTCCAGTTTAAAAAGGCCTGTTGTGGGTATTGCTGACAGGTTTGATAAATTCGAAGCAAAATAAAACAGGAACCATACGAAAGCCAAAACCCCGCTGACCAGATACTAAAGGGATCTAACCACAACATGATGGCTGCACTACATAACAAAATGGCGAAAGGGCAGATTTTTTGATGTAACCACAGGCTCACAATCACAATGCCTAATGTAAGCAATGTCCGCCAAGCTGGAATTTCAAAACCAACAAAAGCGCAATAAAACAGAACGCCACCAACCAGAGGTAAGCTTAAAAGAAAGGGTTTTGGATATTTCAAATACAACGTAGGAAAAAATAAGACAATACAACGATGTAAAAACCAGCAGAACATTGCAGCAAAAATGAGGACATGCGGGCCTGAAATTGCCAGTAAATGACTAATTCCCAATTGCTGAAACTGTTGTTGTATCGTTTGGGGTAATAAACTTTCATCACCTGTCAATAACGCCAATAGCAAGCCTTTTTGTTGAAAAGGCTGTTGTAAAAGCAACTGTCTATATGCCAAACGTCGCTTTTCAATCGCCATATTTAGGAAATGTAACCATCCTGTATTTCCCAAAACAAAAGCAGCACTGCTCTGTTGTTGTGCCTGTACTGCTGAAATTTCCTGAAATTTTTTAACCTGAAAGTTGGCTTGTAAATTACGTTGTAGATACCATTTTTCCTGATCAAATACCCCCGCTACAGCATAACTATGTGCAGGATGCACTTTACCTGTTAAACGATAATACCGCCCGATCTGCAATGGAGAAGAAGATGCTATGAACTGAGTGCTTTTAAAACGCGCCAACCAATTGACAGCTTGTTGATGTTCTGTCGAATAAACACGAATCACCTGTTGTGAACCTTGTTGCGTCAGTTCATCCATTTTGTCAACAAAGACCACGACATCGACTATTTTAGACTGTGTTTCACGCAGGGCTAAGCGTTGTTCCAAGCTCGACTGAGCATAATAAGTTGCACTCAAAAATGCCGTCACAACCCATAACACGCAACTAAAATGAAGCGTCCAATGACCTATGCCAATGGAGGGTCGAATTTTGCCCCAAACAGCAACGACACAACTACAGAGTAAAAGCCCTACAATTACATTTTTTGAAACAACGGGAACAATCGATATTCCTAGCGTTGCAATCCCCAAAATCCATCCCAGACAAACCAACATCCACATTTGCTAATAATTTTTATTTTATAAAAACATAATTAAAGCCCACTTATGGGGCTTTAACAAGTCTTAGCTACGAATTTATGTGCTTTGCCAAAGGCCATCCTGCATGTGCATGACCTTATTGGCCGCCTGAGCCAATTGCTCATCATGCGTGACAATCAGCATCGACATATTGAACTCTTTTTTTAAATCGCTGAGCAATTCAAAAATACTCATTGCAGTATTACGGTCAAGGTTCCCTGTCGGCTCATCTGCCAAAACAACTTTCGGATTAGTCACCAATGCGCGGGCTAATGCTACACGCTGACGCTCACCACCTGAAAGTTCACCAGGTTTATGCGTTAAACGATGTGATAATCCAACACGATCTAGCAAATATTCTGCTTTTTGTTTGACCTCTGCATATTGTGTTCCTTTACGCAACATCAACGGCATAGCCACGTTTTCCAAAGCGCTAAACTCAGGCAATAAATGATGGAACTGGTAAACAAAACCCAAATTTTGATTGCGTAAATGACCACGTGTGGTTTCATTCATATGATCGAATCGTTCTGAATTTAACCAGACTTCACCACGACTTGGTCGGTCTAGTCCACCTAGCACATGCAATAAGGTACTTTTACCTGAACCGCTTGAACCAACAATCGAGATAAACTCACCTTCTTTCACCTGTAAAGAAAGCCCTTTTAAAACTTCTACGCTACTCTTGCCGTCGGTAAATGTTTTATAAATATTTTTCGCTTCTAATACGATATTACTCATAGCGTAAAGCCTCTGCAGGTTGAATTTTAGCTGCACGTAAAGCAGGGTAAATCGTTGCAAGGAAACTTAAAACCAGAGATACACCAACAATAACAACCACATCCTGCCATCTTAGATAAGACGGTAAATAGTTGATAAAATAGGCATCAAACAAATGCCAGCCTAAGCGTGTATTTAACCAGTCAATCATGCCACTGATACTGGTCGCTAAAATAATACCAAGTACCGCACCTGCTAGCGTCCCAATCACTCCAATAATCGTACCTTGAACCATAAAAATACGGGTAATGGTTGCAGGCGATGCACCTAATGTTCTTAAAATAGCAATATCGGCTTTTTTATCAGTCACGACCATCACCAAAGAAGACACAATATTAAAAGCTGCCACCAGTACAATCAGGAATAAAAGCAAGCTGACCATTGATTTTTCCATCTGAATCGCACTAAACAAATTACCGTGAGTATATGTCCAGTCTGAACCATAGAAACCGCTTGGTAATTTTTTGACAAGATCTTCCGTTACTTGTGGCGCAAGGAATAGATTATCCAGTTTCATACGAATCCCTTGTGCACCGTCAGGCAAACGTAACAAGGTTGCAGCATCATTTAATGCGATATAACCCATGGTCGAGTCAACTTCTGCACCAATGCTAAAAATCCCCACAATTTTAAAGCGTTTAAAACGAGGAACAACGCCCGCAGGAGATGGTGTCGCTTCGGGTAAAACCAGCGTGATATTGTCATTTAACCCCAAACCTAAAGCATCTGTGAGCTGCTTACCAAGAACAATACCAAAGCTGCCTTTTTTCAGCGCATCAATATTCCCCGCCACCATATGGTCTTGAATAATAGAAACATTCTTTTCATATTGTGGGTCAATCCCGTTAACCATCAACCCCGAAACTTGTCCTTGGGCTGTCAGCATGCCTTGTAATTGGGTAAACGGAGCAACACCGACCACGTGCGGGTGTTTCTCGATTTTTTTAGCCAAATCAGGCCAGTTGGTAATAATTTCATTTGAAGAAACACTGGCTTGTGGAATCATACCCAAAACACGGTTCTTTAATTCCCTGTCAAATCCATTCATAACGGACAAAACGGTAATGAGCACTGCAACACCGAGCGTCAACCCGATCATGGAAACTAAAGCAATAAAGGAAATAAAATGATTACTACGCCGAGCGCGTGTATATCTTAAACCGATATACAGCGAGATTGGTTTAAACATATGACCCAAATCCAAGGTGTTTTATAAGGTTTTAACAATATGTGAAATGAAGCTCAATTCAACTTTACTTATATTTAAACTGATCAACAACCCTAACATATTGCTCTAAAATCAAATTTTTATCTGCCACGATAATGCAGCACAACAGATCACTTTATTGACTATGACATATTCAAAGCCAAAAAGAGAAATTCTTTCGGTCATTCTCATTTTGTGATGATCATAAAAGACAGCAAAATCTTATCCTGATTCCCACAAAAGTAAACGCTTAATCGATTGATCTTGTTTGGAGTATTGTACAAAGCATGTTACCCACACTTCAATTTCCCCGATTTAATCCAAATTTGATTGAGATTATTTATTCTTAGAGGAATTGAAACGCTTTTGCCAGAAGCTGAACATTTGTAAATCTCGAAAAAAATAAATTAACAGTCCGAAAAGTAAAATCAATGCACCAAATACCACTTGCAAGGACAATTGTTCATGATTGAGCAACGCACCAAGTAACAAGGCAAATAAAGGTGTCATGACATTGGTTAATGACAAAGTTGTCGGCTGAATTTGTTGGACCAGTTTAAAATAGCAAAACATCGCCAATAACGATGCCATCACCACACAATATATAATCGCGAAAATTGCTTTTAATGATGGTAAATGCTGCGGCACATACGACCAAATAAATGGAATCAGTAAAATTGCAACCAAAGTTGAAACCAGTATCGACCCTGTTGCCTGAACCAATGGTGGCAATTGCGCCTCAATTTTTTTAACCCAGAAAATGGACATGGCATAGTTAAAAACACTCACTAACATCAACACAATTCCCAATGCCTGAATGTGTCGTTGTTGATGGCTAAAACAAATCATCGCCAGACCAACCAGCGAAACAGCCATCCCAAACCATTGCATCAAACGTAACCGATGTTTGAACCAGCCCCAACCAATCAACCCTGCCATAATTGGCGACAGACCAAACATCAACGCAATCATACCTGAGCTTAAATACTGCGTTGCTATATAGGTAAAAAGCTGCGATCCGATGAGACTAAATGAACCTGCAACATAGCTATGAATGGCTCGCGAATGCAACGGCAACTTCAAACCTAAAAAACGCAATAATAAAAATGCCAAAGGACAGGCCAAAAAGAAACGAAATAACAAAGCCCAATACGGGTTTAAGTCCGACACACTCCAGACAATTGCCAGTGGCGTTGATGACCAGATGAGAACCAGTAACGCATAGGTCAGGCCAATATGGTGTCGTGCAAAAAAAGACATGTTAAACTTTGGTCTTTCTAAGTTGTCGTTGAATGGTTTGATCTAGCGCACTTGAGAACTCACGCTTATCACGATCATTAATTGGCTTTGGCCCGCCTGTTTGTACGCCAGAGCCACGTAAAACATCCATGTAATCTCGCAAATGTAACCGTGCCTTGATATTCGCTGTGGTAAAAATTTCACCTCGTGGATGAATGGCAACCCCGCCTTGTTCAATCACTTGTGCTGCCAGAGGAATATCTTGCGTAACCACAATATCACCCTCAGCCATTTGCCGAACAATTTCCTGATCGGCCTGATCTGCCCCACTCAACACCTGTAAAGATTTGATCCGAACCGATGGCGCGATCCCTAAAGGTTGATTAGCAACAAAAATCACATCGAGTAAATAACGGTCAGATGCTCTAAAAATAATCTCTCTCAGAATTTTAGGCAATGCGTCTGCATCAATCCACAGTTTAAAACTGGCCACAAATATGCTCGTTTAATTCAAATTGGAACTAGTGTAACAAATTCAGCCTTTCTTGGGTGTTTCGTACATTATATCACCATTCAATTTCACCCATTTTTCTCGTTTTCGGAATAGAAAAAGACCTAAATCGAAGCAATCGTACACATAATTTCATATTAGCCCTTGAAAAATACTGATTTATCCTCGATAAACATATAAAACGAGGCAGACATGTGTGTTTATGAATATGCAAAACAGTAGACCTGAAGTCATTACAATTGATGATACAAACTTTGGCAGTCATATCGAACATTGGAGTCTTCTGACTGAAGAACCCTGTCAGACTGTACCCAAATGGTTAGGTCTAGCACTTGATGCACCCATTATGCCAATGGGATTGTGTTGTAAAGAAGAAGACATGGACACCGATGCATGGCTGATTCAGGGGCCAAGTTCTTCAGCCATTCAATTTACCCAAATCGTTGCTGTAGAAAATAATCGCCCCAAAGCAGTACAAATGGCATTTCCAAGCTTTGAAGGTCCATATTCAACTGCCGCAAAGATTGACCGAATTATTCGAAATCAGTCCAATACACAGGCAGTCCTGTGTTTAAACGTCGGACAAAATGCCACTGTCTACGCTTTCGACACTCTTTACAGTGTTAATCACGATCAATATCAAAAAGATCAGCGCTATCAGGTTCATCTCAATGCTTGGGCATATCAACTCGAGGTCGTCAATGAACATGAACATATTGTTGTTGATGATCCTGCGTCCATTAAGCATCATCGTGCGCTCAATGACATTTTATCTGAACACAATGGTGTTGCGCCGCCAAACCTGCAAGAACTCATTAACGCATGGGAACCCAAAACAGAAGATGATAAAGCACCTGTTACTGTCGATTTTTCGCAAATGGTGGCTTATTTATATGGCGAAAATATGGGACAGGAAGATGAGGCTTGGTTCCAAGGAAAAATTGTTGGTAAATCGTCAACAAATTGCATGAATGATGATTATACCTTGTACGATGTAACATTATTACTCGAAGACCAACAAGAAGCGACACTGGTACGTATTGCTACAAAAAATAGTGAATATAAAAATTTTGAAATTGGACAATATATTCGAGGTAATATATGGATTCAGGCAAATATTTATGCTAAAAAGTAAACATAAGTAAGCCAAATATAAGTAATTGATCATATTCAGGCATTCATCAATGAAAATTACGCAAGAACAGACCTCGACCATGATTCAACAACATAGCCAGCCGCGTATTAAACTCGACTTTGGCGCGATGTGCTTTTTTATGTTAGGAATGTTTCTTGTTGCCTTATTGATTCACCATTTATTCTAATTTTAAGTTATAAAAAAACCAGAAAATCACATTTAATTTTCTGGTTTTTAAAAAGGTGCTCAATCAGCACCTTTTTTTATAGATATTTAACCATTACGTTTTGCAAAATCATCCATAAACTGAACCAGAGCTTGTACAGCTTCTAATGGCACAGCATTATAAATACTTGCACGCATTCCACCCACTGAACGGTGACCTGCCAAGTTAAGCAAATGATTTTTCTCTGCTTCTTCTAAGAACAATTTATCTAAATTGCTATCTGCCAAAGTAAATGGCACATTCATCAATGAACGGTTTGCTGGTGCAATCGGATTGTTATAAAAATCACTTGCATCGATATAACCATAAAGCAATGCTGCTTTTTGCTGGTTAATTTTGTGAATGGCGTCTACCCCACCCTGTTCAAGTAACCACTCAAAAACCAGTCCAGATAAATACCATGCATAGGTTGCAGGGGTATTCACCATCGAGTCATTTTTTGCTTGCGCTGAATATTTTAATAGACTTGGAATTTCTGGTTTTACCTGATCAAGTAAATCATCACGTACAATAACCAAAGTTAAACCTGCTGGCCCAATATTTTTTTGTGCGCCTGCATAAATTAAACCGAATTTAGATACATCTATCGGCGCTGATAAAATACTAGAGGATAAATCGGCAACCAACGGCGCTTTTGTTTCAGGAATTTGATTAAACTGTAAACCACCAATCGTTTCATTTTCACAGTAATGGACATAAGCAGCCTGTTCAGACAGCTGCCATGTACTTGCATCAGAAATTGCAAGTTTGCCCTCAACTTTTGTTCCTGCTTCAACGATGTTGATTTGACCATAACGCTGAGCTTCTTTGATCGCCTTTTCTGACCAAATGCCCGTATGGATATAGTCTGCTTGTGAGTTTTTACCCAATAGATTTAAAGGAATAGCTGAAAACTGTAAGGTTGCCCCACCTTGTAAAAATAGGACTTTATAGTTTTCAGGAATGTTCATGAGCTTGCGTAAATCTGCTTCTGCTTTTTCAGCAACAGCAACATAATCTTTACTACGATGGCTCATTTCCATGATGGAAACGCCCTTACCTTGCCAATCTAATAATTCTTGTTGGGCTTTTTCCAAAACAGCAGTAGGTAATGCAGCAGGGCCAGCACAGAAATTGTACGCGCGCATGATTGTTCCTTTCATGGTTAAACACAATAAAATTGGCGATATTTAACCACATAATCTGTAAATGATGTGACTTTTCATTCATTAATATTTCTATTCAAAATAAAAACATATTTTAATTTTTCGATTAACCTTTGCTTATCAAAGAAAAATGCCGATGAAGATAATTAAATGAGTTCAAAATACATTGGTGTTTACTGTTTTCTCAATTTTTAAAGCGATTTTTTGTTTTAACAAACAACTATCTTTCAACAAAAAGTATTCAATTTGTTCATATTGTAGATATTTTATTTGCTTTTTTAATATTTCATTTTATGTTTATCTATAACCTATACAATGAAATATCCCTAAAAAAATGAATCTTTTTAAATTCTTCAATTTAAAACAGCAATGTCCACCTATAAATGTACAGCAAAAATTAGGGCTATTATCTGTGTGCCTTGTTTTAACACAGTTTGGTCATGCTGAAGAACTAAGTTACAGTCAGGCAGAACGTATTGTTTTAAATCAAAGTTATACAACCCAAGCCGCGCAATCGTTACAACAAGCGGCACAATTAAACTCAGAAGCGGTGAAATATTTGGCGTTGCCACATGTGAGCCTCAATGTTCGCGCCTATGCTTTTCGCAGTGAAACCAATGTCCCTTTGGATAAAACCAAACAAAATATTCAAAACTCAATTTCTCAGGGCCTCAATAACCAGATGTCTGACATTCAAAGTCAACTGGGTTTGAGCAGTGAAGCCATCAACACCATTAATCAAGGCACACAGCAAGCCATTAACTCTGGCGTCAATCTTATTCCAGACAATGTCGATGTTACCGTCAAAGATCACGCCATCACCCCCACCGTTTCAGTGATGATGCCGTTATATACAGGTGGCTTAGTGACGACAACGCAACGGATTGCCAAATTACAGGCCAACCGTAGTACGCTTGGCGACCAACAACAACAAAACATTCAACGCTTTGAAATTATCCAAAATTACTTCAATGTACAATTACAACAGCAGTTGCTCGCTATTGCTCAACTGAATTTAAGCACCATGCAAAAGCATTTAGACAATGCGCTTAAACTTGAAAAGCAAGGTTTTATTAGCAAAGGCCAACGGATGCAGTTTGAGGTGGCGCGAAATGCTGCGCTACGCGCCCTGCAAAGTGTTCAGGCTGAAAAAAGAAATAGTCAGTTTGTACTGCATAATTTATTGCGAAATGAACAGAATGTTGAGCTTTCAACACCTTTATTTATTCAACGTCACATGACGCAAAACTTAACGTCTTTAATGCAAACCTATGCTCAGAAATCTGCGCTCATCCAAAAAATGCAACTTGACAGTGCTATTGCGGCACAAAACGTCAAACTACAAAATGCTGCACGTAAACCCAGTTTATATGCCTTTGGTGAATATGGCTTAGATGACCATCATAACTGGATTGTTGGAATTGCTGCACGTTACAATTTATTTTCAGGGATAAATTTTAAGAAAAAGGCGCAAGCGGCTGAATTTGAACGTCAGGCAGCCGAATTATCAACCGAACGAGGCAAACAGGAAATTGAAAATTTACTTTTTAAAGCATTTTCCAGTATGGATCGTAGTCAAAAAACACATGTGTTATTACAGCAAAATAAGGCAGCAGCACAAGAAAATTTAAGAATCCAAACCCTCTCTTTTAAAGAAGGTATGGGAACGCCGACACAAATCATTGATGCAGAAAATGCACTCAATGCCATTCGTGCCGAAGAAGCAATCAATGCTTATCAATATATTTTGTCATTGGCAACATTATTACAAAGTCATGGTTCACTTGAACAATTTAAAACCTATACCACTTTACCCAATACAGATTACATTCGTTAAGGTCTGAAGGAAGAATCTCATGAATCAATCCGATGAATATCAAAATAATCAGCATTCAGACCAAAATGCTAAGCCTGTTCATGTCGATGAACCGTCAAAACAAAAAACTGAGGGTAATCAAAAACACACCAAAATTAAAATGATTGTAGTGGTGGTCGTTTTATTGCTTCTCATGCTGATTGCTTTTGGTCTTTGGAAAAGTTACCAACCACAATGGGTTGAACTTCAAGGGCGTGTAGAAGCAGACACGATTCATGTGAGTACCAAAGTTCCAAGCCGAGTTGAAGAACTCTATGTTGAAGAGGGACAAACTGTGACCAAAGGTCAAGCCTTGGTACGTCTTTATAGTCCTGAAATTGATGCAAAAAAACAGCAAGCTCTTGCCACCTTACAATCTGCTCTTGCGTTACAACAAACAACAGACCGCGGTGCACGTGAAGAAAATGCCGACACACTGTACGCCACTTGGCAAAGTCTAAAAGCACAGGCAGACTTGGCAGCCACAACATATCAACGTGGTACAACACTCTATCAACAAGGCGTAATCTCTCGCCAACGTCGTGATGAATTATTCGCTGCCCAAAAATCAAGTCGTGAAATAGCTGAAGCTGCCTATCAGCAATATAAACGTGCCAAGGCAGGAGGGACAACCGAACAGCGCTCTATCGCCTCTGCCCAAGTCGATATTGCAAAAGCTGCCGTCAACGAGGTCAATGCACTGGTTGCTGAAACAAAGTTGCTCGCCCCAATTTCGGGTACAGTTTCAAAAATTTATAATAAACCTTCCGAGCTTGTGGTCATCGGAGTGCCTGTGATCAGTTTGTTAGACACGCATCACCTTTGGGTCAGTTTAAATGTTCGAGAAGATCAATATGCCAATATCTATCAACAAAAAAGTATTGAAGGAAGAATTCCTGCACTGGATAAAACCGTCCAATTCAAAGTAGAAAGTATTAATGCCGAGGGTGACTTTGCCACCATAAAAAATACACGCCAAACAGGTGGTTATGATATTCGTAGCTTTAAACTGCATCTCACACCCGAACAACCCATTTCGGGTTTAAAAGCGGGTATGAGTGTGATTTTTAAAATTCAACAGGAAAAACACTAATGTTGTCTAGCATGTTGCGTGAACTGCAATATTTACGGCGACACAAATGGGACTTGAGCATGCTCATACTTGCGCCATTGCTCATTTTGGTTTTATTTGGCAGCATGTTTTATGCGGGCAAAGCCGAACATTTACCTATTGCCATTGTTGATCAGGATCATAGCCAGTTAAGTCGTAATATCACTCAATATTTAAAGCAAAATCAATCTGTTGCTGTGACTATTATTACCCAACAAACCACAGAAGCTGAACACTTGCTCAATAAAACCCAAATTTGGGGATATGTCAGCATTCCTGAAGGTGCTGAACAACGGCTCGTCAAAGGTGAAGATGCTCAAATTGGCATTTTTTATAACCAGTCGTTTTATAGCATCGGTAATAGCATTTCAGGTGCGATGCAACTGGCGACCTATCAGGCAACTGCCAATTTTTTAGGAGAGGATTACCTCCAGAACCTACTGCCCTATTTGGGTACGCCAACACCACATCTGAAACTTTCCGTACTTTATAATCCTGACATGAATTATGAGTTCTTTTTAGAGCCCTTTGTAATTCCAGCCATGCTGCATCTGCTGTTATGTTGTACGGTTGCATTTAGTGTCGGGCAAGAACTCAAATTTAAAACTGTTGATCAATGGTTAGGAAACTCACCTGTTTCAGCACTGTTTGGCAAAATTTTAGTTCATGTCATCATCATTTGTTTATGGAGTTGGCTGTGGATGTTCTGGATGGTGGCCTTTCGTGGATGGTTCATCGCAGGAAGTGTCTGGCTCGTGCTCATTGCACAATTTTTTATGTATTTCACCTACGCCTGTATTAGTAGCGTGATTGTTTTGGCAACCAAAAACTTAAACAAATCTTTTGGTGTCATTGCGGTTTATGGCGGTTCATCTTTAAGTTTTGCTGGCGTGACCTTGCCTGTGAACAACGCCCCCGTATTTACCCGCTTTTGGTCAGAACTATTGCCTTATACACCGTATGTCAAATTGCAAACTGAACAATGGGTGATCGGCAGTAGCCTCAGTGTTTCCTTACTTCCACTGTTGATTCTGCTGATTTCTGCATGTGTTTACTTTGGACTTGGTCAATGGCTCTTGCGTAAAATTCAGAAGGAGCCTGTCACATGAAAAACTTCTTCAAATTTTATATTCAGGCCTTTAAAAATATCGCTAAAAATTCATCGGTTTTTACCACCATGATATTAGCCATTATCATTTACGGATTCTTTTACCCAACCGCATATCAGGCACAACATGCCGAAGCATTACCGATTGTGATTGTTGATCAGGAACAAAGCCAACTCAGCAATGCCATTATTACAGCCGCATCACAAAGTCCAAATATTTCAATCAAACGTATAACCGTTAATTTTGCTGAAGCACAAAATATGCTGAAAAATCAGCAAGCAGAAGGTATTTTATATTTACCCGATCATTTAAGTGAAAGCCTACGCCGTGGTGAAACAGGTGGTATAGGGCTTTATTTAAGTGCCGCCTATTTGGTTCGCCTAAAAGATGTTGGGGCTGGACTGGCTCAAGCAATTGAAGCTGTTGTCCGTGAATATTCGGCACAATTTACCCAAGTTTCACATTTTAATTTAACCCCAAGTATTCACTCCTCCCCCCTATTTAACCCACTTTCGGGCTATGGTAGTTATATCTTTCCCGCAGTCGCTCCCTTGATTATTCATCAGACGCTTTTGCTCGGGTTTACGATGCTTATTGCAAGATATCGTGAACAACATTGGAAACCTTCTTCAGCCGAATTCTTTGCTCACTTTGCCAGTGCTTTTACTGTTGGTTGTTTAGGGTGCTTTTATCTATTTGGTTTTATTTTCTGGTTATATGATTATCCTCGTGGCGGAAACTTTTTCGGCATGCTATTGGCAGTACCCATTTATATCAGTGCGGTCGTTGCATTAAGTATGTTCATCGCATCGTATTTGGATATGCAGGAAAGAACTGGGCATCTTTTGGTGATAACCTCTATTCCTCTTTTTCTACTTTCAGGTATTGCATGGCCACATCAGGCAATGCCTGAATTCTTACAGATCATTGCGTGGTGCCTTCCATCTACGCATGGTATTCAAATGTTTATACAGTTAAATCAGATCGGTGCTCGCACCATCACTGTTTTACCACAATTACTTTTTCTTATGATCTGCACCTCGCTTCTACTTAGCTTTGCCTATAGGCGATTGGTCATTCAAGCAAAAAAGTAGCAATCCCATAAAAAATAAGAGCCATTTTCGGCTCTTATTTTCATTTTAAATGACAAGCTTATTTGTAAGACTCTAACAAAGCCAGTTGTGCACTATATGCAACTTCACCTTCTTGAGGTTTTACGCGTTCCCAAGTGCCATCACTTTGTAACGACCATGCACGTTGATTGTCTTTCAAATAGTTCAATAAACCATGCTGATAAATGCGTTTACGCAATGCTGGATCTTCAATTGGGAAACATGCCTCAACACGGTTAAATAAATTACGATCCATCCAATCTGCACTTGAGCAATAAATTCGTGCATTCCCTTGGTTCGCAAAATAATAAACGCGTGTATGTTCTAGGAAACGTCCCACAATCGAACGCACTCGAATATTCTCAGACAACCCCGGCAAGCCCGGACGTAAGCAACAAATCGAACGAATAATCAGATCAACTTGTACACCTGCCTGTGATGCTTCATACAATTTATTAATCAACTGGACTTCAGTTAATGCATTGACTTTAATAATAATTCGGGCTTCTTTTCCTGCTTTAGCCGCATTAATTTCATCCTCGATATATCCCATCAAATGACTATGCAGGGTAAATGGTGCATGCAGCAATTTTTTTAATTTTGCCATTTTGCCCATACCTGTCAGTTCCTGAAAGATACGATGGACGTCTTCACACAGCTCTTTTTCGGTGGTCAATAAACCATAGTCGGTATAAATTCGAGCATTACCTGCATGGTAGTTCCCTGTCCCCAAATGCGCATAACGCACCAATTTATTGTTTTCACGGCGTACCACCAAAATCATTTTGGCATGGGTTTTATATCCCACAATACCGTAAACAACGACAGCTCCCGCCTCTTGTAATACGTTGGCAACTTCAATATTTGATTCTTCATCAAAACGCGCACGTAACTCAATGACCGCAGTCACTTCTTTACCATTGCGGGCAGCCTCTGCCAAAACCTGAACAATTTCAGAGTTCGCACCACTACGGTAAAGCGTTTGTTTAATCGCAAGCACTTGTGGGTCACGTGCTGCTTCACGTAAAAAAGAAATAACTGGTGCAAAAGATTCAAATGGATGATGTAACAAAATATCCTGCTTACGCATTGCAGCAAAAATATTCTCAGCCTTGGTCAATGCTTTTGGAATAACAGGTGTAAACGCATCATATTTAAGATGTGGGCGTTTAAAATTCGACAATAATCGTGCTAAGTTGACAGGGCCATCGACCTTGTATAATTCTTTGTCGCTGAGTTCAAATTCTTTTAATAGATAGTCATAAATCTGTTGCGGACAATTTTCTGTCACTTCCAAACGAACTGCGCGACCAAAACGACGTGAACTTAACTCACCTTTTAACGCTTTTGCCAAATCCTCAACATCTTCATTCAATGCAAGGTCGGCATTTCGTGTCACACGGAACTGATAACAACCTGTTGCCGTCATGCCAGGGAACAAATCAGACACATGTTCATGAATAATAGCGGAAAGCATCACATGATGTTCTTTGCCGTCTGTCAATTCATCTGGCAAACGAACGACTCGAGGCAATGAACGTGGTGCAGGCACAACCGCCAAATCAATTTGACGACCAAATGCGTCCTTTCCTTCCAAAGTCACAATAAAGTTTAAACTTTTATTGACCAAACGTGGAAATGGATGTGCAGGATCTAGACTAATCGGTGTTAATACAGGTGCAACCTGTTCCTGAAAATATTTACGAATCCATACCGTTTGTGCTGGAGTCAATTCACCACGACGCAAAAAGCAAATATCTTCTTCACGTAACTTTGGTAAAATTTCCTGATTTAAAATACGATACTGACGTTCAATCGCTTCATGTGCAGTTTTGGAAATTTTTTCTAAGACTTGTTTTGGCGTTAAACCATCTGGCGTATGGCTTTCATTGCTTAACGTCAACTGTTCCATCATTCCCGCAACACGAATTTCAAAAAACTCATCTAAATTACGTGAAAAAATAAGTAGAAAATTAAACCGTTCAAGCAAAGGATGTCGTGGATCGACTGCCTGTTCTAAAACGCGTAAATGGAAATCAAGAATCGATAATTCCCGATTAATATAACGATCATTATACGCATATTCACTTGCGATAAGTGCTTTAGATGCTGTTGACGGTGTAGGAGATACCTCGGTATTCATGCTCTGTTCCGTAATCTTTTAATCTATAGCGTTAGTATGCTTCATCTTTATGACAATTTCATAAAATTTCTGTATTAAAATTCAAAAACATACCATTTTTCTACAATTATTCAGGTAATTGACTATATCGAATATATTTGGCAATAAAACGTTTTCGAAATTTGAATTTACTGTCGTTTGGATGTTCTTGATAATATTTTGGATTGGGCAATAATGCTGCAAGAAAAATCGCCTGATCACGGGTTAAATGTGCACTACTTTTATGAAAATAATGTCGTGAAGCAGCTTCAACACCATAGATATTTTCGCCTAACTCTACCGAATTGACATATGTTTCTAAAATCCGTTGCTTAGACCACAACATTTCCATCATCCAAGTTGCAATCGCTTCTTGCCCTTTGCGAAGAAATGAACGCTGATTATAAAGAAACAGATTTTTTGCCAATTGTTGAGAGATCGTCGAGCCACCTGCCACAATTTCCCCATCTTCTTTATTTCGCTGCAATGCCGCCATCATTCCATCAATATCAAATCCATGATGATGAATAAACTTGCCATCTTCCCCTGCAATTACGGCACGTTTAAATTGGTCACTGATCTCGTCATAGTCACGCCATTGATGGTGAATCACCGCATCAGGATGTTGCCATTGATCAATACGCATAAACATTGTGGTCTGAACAGGTGAAAATTTCCACCAACATAAACTCAGAAAAATCCAGAGTTGAATCAGTAAAAAAAGACCAAACATCAACATTACAATACGCTGAATCAATAATTTCATTCTTACAACGCGCTCCCTTCTGCAAGCATGCTTATGTTAAGCTGAGATTTTAAAAGTGACACAGCATAACATGCCAAAAATAAGACAACCTTCATTTTATCACCAGCAAATCAATTTACAGTTATGGTGGATGACTGCGGTATTGATCGCGCTCAATGCAGGTCTATATTTATGGCAAATTTCGACAGGCGTAGATCCACAGCAACCCAGCGTGACTGATGCGTTAATTTGGGGTGCGGACTATTCTCCGCTTACTTTCTTAGAAGAACCTGAACGCCTGTTTACCAGTATCTTTTTTCATTTTGGATTTATTCATTTAGCCCTCAACATGTGGGCACTTTATATTTTTGGTCATATTGCAGAGCAAATTTTCGGACGTTTCTATTTTTTAAGTCTTTATTTGTTGTGTGGATTATCTGGTAGTTTGCTTAGCAGTTGGCTCAGCATTCATAATAGCTACGCTTTTTTACAACAACACGATCTGGCTTTGCTGCCACATTTGAATGCAGGCGCATCGGGTGCTGTGATGGGAATCGGTGGAGCATTAACAATTTTGTCCTTTTTCCCGCCACTTCCCGATCAGTCTTTTATTTTGCTCAAACGCACCTTACTACTGGTTATTGGGTTAAATTTTGGAATTGGATTACTCACACCTAATATTAATAATGCCGCACATTTGGGCGGGTTGTTAATGGGTGCTTTACTTGGACTGATCTGGATGCTGCTGCAACAGAAACAGCATCCAAAGTTGGCAATCATCTGTGGGTTCTGTTTTGGTACATTGACTGTTATTGCAGCTTATTTATATTGTCAGCATCTGGTGGTCGGAATTGAACCTTTATGGCATGCTATTTTGGAACAAATGCGGCTCTTAAATTAAGCTAAACTTATGGTTCTCATGCTTTAAAATAAATATTAATTGGAAACTTTATAAAATCATCTATGAATATTAGTGACTTATCAAAATTAAGTGGACTTAACGCTCCAACAATTCGATATTATGAACAAATCAAATTATTGCCAAAAGCCAAACGCAAGGCAAATGGTTATCGCGAATATACAACGCAAGATCTCCAACAGCTTTTCTTGATTAAACAAGCACAACAGGTTGGTTTTTCTTTGGCTGAAATTAAGACATTTTTACCGCCCCATGTCGCAGGTTGGGATCAGGATAAGCTTGTTTATATTTTGAATCAGAAAGTTAAAGAAATTGAGGAGCTTGAAATTAAACTTGCCAAAAACAAAAAAAATTTGCTTGAAATGGTCGAAGCGATTCAAAATACCCCTCAAGATATCAGTTGTGAAGAAAATACACAGCGGTTATTGGGCCCTCTTTATCATGCAACTTAATTACAAGTTTCACTCCCCAGCCACAATCCAAATCGCTTAAAAAGCTGCCGAAGCAGCTTTTTCCTTCGCTCAAAATATTATCCCAATTGCGCCATCCGTTTTTTATATTGCTTGGTCCGACAATGCATTGTCGCTTGGTGTACACACAATGCCCACGCAGGAGAAACATTTGGATGGGGTGCTTCCGCATGACTGAGTTTATTCAATTGAAATTTGACAACAGCCATATTCGCCAGTGAAGCAAAGACTTTATTTTTCCACATGACGGGTTTTATTTCTGGAATAACATCTTTTCCTTGCTGCCACAAATGAGGTAAATTTGGCTCTACTGATAAAGCCGTTGCCATACCTACAATCGCAATGCCTTGATCTACTACATTTTCTGCAACTGCTTTACGGCGAATTCCACCTGTTACCATTATCGGCATATTTGCAACTTTACCAATTTCTTGAGCGAACTCTAAAAAGTAAGCTTCTCTAGCCAGTGTCCGACCATCACGTGCCCGCCCCTGCATTGCAGGTGCTTCATAGTTCCCCCCAGACAACTCGACAAAATCAATTGCATATTGATTCAACATCGAAATGACTTGCTTTGCATCATCTGTACTAAAACCACCACGCTGAAAATCTGCTGAGTTGAGTTTGACAGCAACGACAAATGTTGGAGAAACAATGGCTCGTACCGCTTTAACAATTTCAATAAGCATCCTTGCCCGATTTTCCAAAGAACCACCCCATTGGTCAGTTCGATGATTGGTTAATGGCGAAAGAAACTGGCTGAGCAAATAGCCATGTGCAGCATGAATTTCTACACCTGTAAATCCTGCTTGTTCAGCAAGCTGTGCTGTCGTTGCGAAACGCTGAATCACCTCTTGAATCTTGTCTTCTGTCATGACGTATGGCGTATTAAACCGATTGGAAAGTTTGTCCAAATCTAAAGCAATTGCAGAGGGCGCCCATGTTTTTTGCCCTAAATTAGATTGCATTTGACGTCCAGGATGATTGATTTGCAAGCAAAATGCTGCCCCATGTGAACGACCAATAGATGCCCATTTTTTAAATTTTTCAAGATCGGTTTTATCTTCGAGTACCACACCGCCAGGCCCTGTCATTGCATGACGATCTACCATGATATTGCCACTAATGATCAGCCCAACACCCCCTTTCGCCCAAGTATTATATAATGTCATTAATTGTTCTGATGGTGCTTGATTCTCATCTGCCATATTCTCTTCCATCGCGGCTGTTGCGAGCCGGTTTGGAAGAACAACGCCATTGGGTAAAGTTAGTTCAGTAAATAACTTCATGTTCAATCTCTTATTTGCTTATCCATTTACTCTAAGCTTAAAGTGAACTTTAAGGTCAATATGGAACGATTCAGCAATTTGTAAATTTAAACAATGCAGTAGAACAACCTCAGATGCTCATTCCCGAAGTGCCAACAATGGAGAAACTTGATAAATATGGCGGAAACAATAACGTGCAATCAAAATACACATCAACGTCATGCTCGTAGGTAAAATCAGCCACAGATTCAAATGAAACTGCATATTTAAGCCAAGCTTATACCCAGCAATTGCACTAATCACTTCTGCAAAAATACAGGCAATAATGCCTGCACATGCACCAATAAAACCAAATTCAAGACTAAACATTCGTTTTACTTGTTGCTGTGAACTCCCAAAAGCCCGCAATAAAGCCACTTCATATCTACGCTCATCCATCAATAAATTTAAACAGGCAACCAATACCAAAAAACCAGAAATTGCCACGAGCGTCGCTAAAATGGTGATGACTTTCACCAATATTCCCAATAATGCTTTAACTTGTTCAAGAATATTACTAATATCAATAAATACTGTGGTGCTATTATTCTGAATTAAATCAATTAGTTCGGTTTTATCCTGTGGTGGAACATAGAAACTCCCCAAATAACTTCCTGCATTTTCATCTAAAGTTTTAGGTGCAAAAATAAAAAAGAAGTTTGGACTAAAACTTTCCCAAGTCACTTTTCTAAAATTGACCACTTTTGCATTTAGGTTTCCTTCAGGCAATTGGAAAGTTAATTGATCTCCTAGTTGGATTCCTAAAGCCTGTGCAGTTTTTTCTTCTACCGAAACCTCACCTGCTTTTTCCAATTGAGCCGTGCCCTGTACAACACGATTATCTGATGGATAAACAGCCGATTGCGTCAAGTTTAATTCTCGTCTTAAGCTATTGTTCTGCTGGATTAATTCATTAGAAAAAGCCTGACCATTTTTAGCAATCAACCTTGCACGAATGTTGGGATATAACGGTGTATGTGACCAACCGTTGCGCGATAGCTGCTTTTCAAAAGCAGGCTTATCCATAGGCGGCAAACCATAAACAAATTGGTTTGGCGTATTTGCAGGTAATTGTTGTTGCCAACGATTAAATAAATCTGTTTTAAGCACCAATAAAACCGACATTAGACTCACACCCAATGCCAAAACGGTAATATAACTTGCCATTTGTGCAGGCATACGCGCATAGACAGAGAATCGATTTTTCTGTTGTTTAAGCCATTTTAAAAACAACCACAACAGACTAAAAAACACCACACCAATCAATAAAATAGCGACAAGCAAACCAAGCGTTAAACTCAAATTACCTGTGAGTATAAAACTCAGGACAGCTAAACTAAATATGCCTGTTATCGCAGTCCATACATAGCGACCTTGTGCGACACTTTCTGGTCGAATGACTCGAATGGGTGGGATCTTAAAAAGTTGATAAATATTGGGCGCCATAAAGCCAAACAAGACACAACTACTGGTCAACAATGCGATTCCTAACGATGGCAATAAACTTTCAAAACCCAATAAGCTCAAATCTAAATTTGGAATGAACTGCAACATGATTTGCAGTAATAACCCACCTATGCCTAGGCCAACGATGCACCCTACTACTGCCGAAATAATCATAATACTCAACATCAAGAGCATAACCATTGTTAGAATCTGACGTTGACTTGCACCCAAACAGCGAAGTAATGCCATCTGATCCTGACTTTGCTGTACATAACGGCGACTTGCTAGTGCAATGGCAATGCCACATAGCAAAACAGTGATCAAATTGCTCAATTGCAAAAATAAATCCAAATTTCGCAGCGGTCTTAGTAAACGACTGTTGCCCTGTCTGGCATCACGCAATAACAGATTTCCTGTTACCTGATTTTGAGCCTCATGCTGAAGCTGTGCATGATGTTGCTGAAACCATTGTTGATAGTTTTGAATCTGTGTTGATGTACCCGAAAGCAATAACCGATATTCAATACGACTGCCAGTCTGGACAGCATGGGTTTGTGCAATATCCTGATTGGAAATAATCACGGTAGGAGAAAATCCAGAAAAGCCCATTTCCTGATTTAAATCTCGTTGAATCATCCCTGTAAATTTAAGTTTGGCATCAGCAATAGACACTTCATCCCCGAGTTTTACCTTGAGGAGTTCTTGCGCTCGGGGACTTAACCAAACTTGACCTTGCTTAATCTGTGCCTGATGCGACGAAATTTGCAATTTCCCTCTCAGGGGATAATGTTGATCCACCGCTTTTACCGTGACCATCACAAATTGATTATCGGTTCGGGCCATCGTGCCAAAAACCATCACCTGCGACTGTCGTAATTGAAGTTGTTGTGCCTGTTTCACATATTGCGATTGAATCGGGTTCTGATCTGTCAAAGCCAAATCAGCCGCCAACATTTGTGCTGCTTGTAAACGCACGGCCTGTTGAATTTGACCATTACTAAACTTTAACGCTGTCGTTGCACAAATCGCCAGACTTAATGCGATCATGAGTAACCATAAACTCTGGTTACGCAGACTTTGCTGTAACAACGGTTTAAATAAGGTATTCATCATCCGCCGTCCTTATCATGCTGTACGACAAAAAGCTGACCACTTTTAAGTTCATAATGTCGTTGGCATTGACTTGCCAAATTTAAATCATGTGTCACCAAAATCAGAGTCACACCCATTTCCCGGTTTAGCTCAAATAAAAGCTGTTCAATGTCCTGTGCAGTCTGACGATCTAAATTTCCAGTCGGTTCATCGGCAAAAATAATTTTGGGTTGTGTCACCAAGGCTCTGGCAATGGCGACACGTTGTTGTTCCCCACCCGATAACACTTTGGGCATTTGGTAGATCTGGTCAGATAATCCCACACGCTCCAACATTGTTTCAGCCTGTCGCACTGCTTTGGCATATTCAAAATTGGGCTGCAACCTCAGCGGCAACAAAACATTTTCAAGTGCAGATAAATGTGCAAGCAACTGAAATGATTGAAAAACAAAACCAACATTTTGCAACCGCAATTTGGCTCGTTGTTCCTCATTTAAGGTATGTACGGGTTGCCCACACAACCACAACTCACCCGAACTTGCCCGATCTAGCGTTGCCAAGATGCCCAATAATGTCGATTTTCCTGAACCAGAACGTCCCGTAATGGCGACTTGTTCGCCTTCCACAATTTCAAGATTGATCTGTTGCAAAATCGTGAGGGTTTTATGTTGGATTTGAATCTGTTGACTTAAATGCTGTGCTGAAATTATCAGTTGTGGCATGATAAAAAATCCTAGCTGATCAGATCAAGGGAGATGTGGATGCTCATTGCCTTACGCGTTAAACAAGCCGTTCACTGTCTAATTGTTATGTGTTTGCCTGCTGCTGTTTATGCCAAAACAATCATGATTTTGGGTGATAGCATTAGTGCAGGTTATGGGCTACAACCGCAACAAGGTTGGGTGACGCAATTACAACAGCGCCTAAATCAACAGTATCCGAAAAAACATCAAGTGGTCAATGCCAGTGTCAGTGGCGAAACCAGTTCGGGCGCACTTGCACGTTTGCCCCGCCTATTACAGACGTATAAACCCCATATTGTGGTCATTGAACTCGGTGGTAATGATGGTTTACGTGGGCAGCCGCCTCAAATCTTGCAGCAAAATCTAGGAAAATTGGTCAGTCTAAGCCAGCAAAGTCAAGCAACAGTGATTTTACTGGGGATGAAAATTCCACCTAACTATGGACAAGCCTACACACAAGCCTTTGAAAAAACATACCTTTCAGTAAGCCAACAATACAAGGTTAAATACTTGCCATTTTTCATGAAAGGAATTGCAGGACATCCTCAACTCATGCAAAAAGATTTAATCCATCCCAATGCACAGGCGCAATCGATTCTTTTAAATAATGCATATCCTTATATTCAACAGGCATTACACGCTAAACCTTAATTTTTAAAACCATCAGGCATAAAAAAAGGCACTAAAATCAGTGCCCTTCTTATTTCATTTTATTTAAAAATCAAAGAAAACGACTTCGCCTGTTTCCAATGAATATTCGGCACCGACAATAATCAATTTACCTTTGGCAATTAAACTCTCAAGTACTGCCGAACCATGACGTAATTGATTCACCGATGCAAATACATTTGAACGTACCGCATGGGTCGATAACTTACATAGGTCATGTTTTAATTCAGTTTGTAATAAAATTTCAACTGAAGGACGTACCCGATTTACAATCGACATTAAATTGGCTGATGGGGGTTGCTCTGGGTTCATCAGCGTGTCAATCGTTGCCTGAATCGCGCCACAATGACTATGACCCAACACCACCACAACCGCACAATCATAGCGTTCTGCTGCAAATTCAACACTTCCAACTTGAGAAGGTGCCACAATATTGCCCGCAACGCGAATCACAAACAAATCGCCTAATCCCTGATCAAATACAATTTCAGCAGGAACACGTGAATCTGAACAACCTAAAACAATTGCAAATGGATTTTGATCCTGTGCCAATTGTGTACGCTGCTCATGAGAAACTACATTTGCAATAGAAGATTTTCCATTGATAAAACGCTGATTCCCTTGTTTTAAACGTTCAAGGGCTTCTTGTGCCGTTAACATACTTTTCCCATTCACTGACCGATAAGAGTGACTTACATTGTAAAGTCAGATGCTACGTTTGTCATTGACAAAAATTATTGTTTTCAACTCATTTCTCTATTTTTTTAAACTCAAATTATTCCTACATACAATTTACTTTAATATATAATATGTTGCTAAAATAACACCCTACTTAAAACTTTGCAGACAAAAAACAGAATTTATTATTTTTCCATTAAAAGACAAAAAATAGAGACCTATTCCATTTCTAAACATCTTTTTTTCTTGTTCTTGAGCTTAGATGATTCACGCATTTAGATTGATGAGCATGAATATTTTTAAACTGACGATTTTTGCTTTTTATGTGCGATCAATCGTGCCGACTTTAAATTGATTTTGCCAAGTTCATCATCCGCGCTTTTTTTAAACATACACATGATTTACACCTTCTTTGTCCCTCTAGACACGTTATACTCAAACACATGTCTTTTGTGCTGTAGCTATTGATGACTGATTACACACCACATCCCCTTATTGAGCAACTCATTGAAGCACACCTCGATTTTTTAGAGCAAGAATTTGGTACATCTTCCACAGTACAAAATGAATGCCAATCATTTTTTGATTGGTTTAAAAGCCAAACACTACAAGACCTTTGGCAAGTTGAGCAGCTTCAACAACTCATCCAACAACAAATTTTAAATACCCCATTCAGTGATTTTTTTATCGAACAATGTGCGACACATCTTCATTTCGCACTCAGCCACGATATCAATGACAGCACCAAAATTGAAGATATATTCGATGTTATGGCAATTGACCGACTCGCCCAATATATTTCAAGTAAAAGTGAACACCGCATAAAACTGGTTCATAACATCGTGAACCACCCTTCATTTAGTGCTTTAATTTCCCAGCTTATTCAGCATACGCTTCAAGACTATCTTGACCATAGCATGAACAAACGCGTTCCAAATGTTGGACGCTTTATGAAAATGGGAAAATCTGTTTTAGAAACCGTTACCGACAGCCGTCTGGATGACACGATTGCAAACTATTTGCAAAAAAACATCCTAAAATTAAGCCAACTGAGTGAACAGGTCCTGAATCAGCATTTTGATGATGAGAAACTCTATCATTTTCAGGCAAATTTATGGCACAAAATTAAAAACCAGCCATTGAGTGTATTGAAAAATTATGTGGTTTTAGAAGACTTGCCTCAAATCACTGATCTGATCAATCAATTTTGGGAATATTTGCGCCAAAGTGATTATTTAAAACAACAACTACATGATGGAATTTATACGTGGTATATCCGCAACCAACAACGCCCGTTCGATTTACTTTTGCAAGATTTAAATATTCATGCAGACTTACTTCAAAATGAATTATATAACCTCATTGAACCGCTTATTTTTAGACTGGTTTCTACGGGTTATTTTCGTCAGCGAGCACGCACATTGTTAGTGAAATTTTATTATTCAGATGCAACCCGTACACTCCTCACGCAAACTCACAGCAGTCAATGATGCGCTGTGCCGCAAACAAAATCCCGTGACAACCTGTTTATCCCGAACATGAAAAAATAACGAGGCAGATGGTCAGGCTTAATTGGATCAAGCGCATCAAATTAAGCCGCCAATGGGCATAGATTTGACTTTCAGACTTTGTTTGATAACACCATCAAAACCAATAGGTATTTTTTATATCATCTATTTACTCAGTCCGTGTCTATTTGGCTTTAGCTCAATTCAAAACACCAAACCGCATGACTTTCCTTGCTTTTCTCAAGAGATAAAAAAGACCTCACAAGGAGATCTTTTTAAAGCAAAGCAGACTTATTTAAAATAAGCCCCTTCAGCTTGCGAGTGGTCAGTTTGGTCAACCACACGTTGTAACTCTGGAATATGCTCACGCAAAGTAGTTTCAACACCTTGTTTCAAAGTCACATCAATTGCTGAACAGCCTTGGCATCCACCACCAAATTTCAAGACAGCCGTTAAGCCATGTTCAGCATCTTCGACCACTTCAACCAAAGAACAGTTACCACCGTGACCTGCAAGTCCAGGGTTAATTTCTGCTTGAAGAATATAAATAATACGCTCTTCAATTGACGCATCTGGTCCAACACGTGGTACTTTCGAGTTTGGTGCACGAAAAGTTAACTGACCACCAAAACGGTCTTTGTTATAGTCAATAACTGCATCACGCAAATAAGGAATAGACGGTGCATCAATAAATGCAGGAAAATCTGGATAATCTTGTTTATAGTCTGTAGGTACTACTTCTTCTGGAGCACTATATGCCATACAACATTCTGCACGAGGTGTCCCAGCACTTTCTACAAAAATACGAACACCAATTCCTGGCGTATTTTGTTTTGCCAGTAAATCTGCTAAATATTCTTGAGCAGTCGGTGTGATCAATAAATTTGGAATTTCTTCTGTTCCTGCCACCGCAGAGTTGTTGTTCTCAGTCGACATGACGTTTGCTTTCCTCAATATGAAGGCTGTATTTTAACTAAAAATATGGGGTAATTGAGAAAAATCAACTAAAATTGTCGGAATTCTTTTTTACCCTTCATACTGACTTAAATATTTGCGATAAAATTTTATGCTTCATTTGCCTTTTAATCATAGTATTACCCTGATTATTATTACAGTGATTGTGTCCTTGCTGGCTTTTTCAAATCAAGCCGTCATGAACCGACTGATTTTTTGGCCGCCTGCCATGCAAAAAGGTCAATATGATCGTTTTATTACGCATGGTTTTGTTCACGCCGATGGTACGTACCTTCTGTTTAATATGATTACTTTGTTCTTTTTCGGTAGTGCCATTGAACAGTTTTATCGACAATATGCCTTTAATATGGGATTTGTATTGTTCTATCTGGGTGCGCTGATTTTTGCAATTTTACCGAGCTACATCAAACATAAAAATGACTATCAATGGGCAAGTCTAGGTGCATCGGGCGCTGTTTCTGCTGTTTTATTTGCCTATATCTTGTTTAAACCATGGAGTCTAATTCTGGTCTTTTTTATTCCAGTCCCAGCGATTATTTTTGCGGTCCTTTATGTGGGATATAGCATTTGGTCTGCCAAAAGAACAGGACAACATATCAACCATAGCGCACACCTTTGGGGTGCTGCTTATGGTGTCGTTGTAACGATTTTAGTCAATCCCAAAGTTCTGCCACATTTCTTATCAGCTTTAACCCAACTTCCATTCTAAACTCTCAGGTCTATTGATGATTGGATATCCCAATCCACTCATCATCAATAGCCCTGCCGCTTGACCTGTTTGAATCAAACTTTTGTACAAGCTGTTATCATTGGCTACATTTTTACCTCAAATTTGGCAATAAATGCTAGGCACAAAGGTCTTTGTCACGCCATAATAATAAAATACGACTGTAGTGTAATTTTAAAGGACAATGTGCATGTCAGACGCACCAGAAGGACTACAATTTCCTCTAGACGAAGAGCACCAACGTATTAGTACCTCTCGTACTGGTCAACAGATCTTATCTGAAGCACTTGCTTTGGTGGATAATAAAGCCTCTCAAGACGTGCTAAAAGAAAAAAACTGGCGAAAAAAATATCCTCGCTATTTTAAATCAATGGTAGAACACGGCATCCGTTTATGTGAGAACCCCGTTAAAATTGCAGAACATGGCTTACAAAAAGCACATCAACTTTTTGAATTTTATCGTGATGGCTCTAAAGTTTCCCTCAAAGACTTTATGGATATTCCCCACATCCATCGTTTATATAGCATGACCATAAAAGGACAAAGCACTCAAGCCCCCGAATGGTATATTCCATATCAAGGTCAGAAATTACAAGGTCAAACCTTACTCAATCAACTAGAACGATGGGAACAACAAGGCATTATTGAACCTAGTCATGCTCAGGCTCTAAGAACAGTACACGCTCATCCTGAATGGCTTGATCTATCTGACCGTACTTTGGTTTTATTTGGTGCAGGTTCCGAAGCAGGTCCGCTCACATGGCTGTCTAAATGGAAAGCCAATATTGTTGCCGTTGATTTACCTAGTGAAAAAGTTTGGACACGCATTTTAAATACGATTCAACAAGGCAATGCAACGCTGATCGCACCATCAAATCAGCGTTTGACTCAAACAGATCAAATCGCAGAAAATTTAGGTGCAAATTTACTCACACAAACACCTGAAATTGCCCAATGGCTTGCCGAAATGCCAAAACATCTAGACTTAGCAGCAATCGCCTACCTAGATGGTGAAAAACATGTTCGTGTTGCGATGGCAATGGATGCAATCATGCAATATGTCAGTACAAAAAAACCTGACAGCAGTTTGATGTTTATGTGTACACCTACAGATATCTACGCTGTTCCGCATCAGGTGATGGCAAGAGCACAGCAAAAAGTAAAACAATGTTCTTCTTTGGAAAAACTCCTTGCTAAGGGCATCTCCCGACTCACAATCCATCGTTTTCTTAAACCGCATACGCATCAGTTAATCCGTGCGGATAATGGCAAAGATTATAGTATTGCAGACTGTCTGGTACTGGAACAAGGTCCAAACTATGCACTGGCAAAACGCATTCAGCAATGGCGGGCTACCGTTGCCAGAGAACAAGGACAACATGTCTGTATTAATATTGCACCTTCAACTACAACGCATTCCGTAACCAAAAATCCGTTACTCAAAGCAGCTTTTGCGGGTGCACATTTATTTGATGTTGAAGCATTTGAACCTGAAACCACCAATGCCATTATGGCTGCAATGTGGATTCACGATTTGCGTAACCCTGATGCTTTAGCAAACCCTCAAAATAAATTGGATCATCCTTTAGAACTAATGATGGATGGTGCAAATCATGGTGGGTTATGGAATGCCGCCTACTTGGTACGTACAGCCCTTCCTTTTTCTGCGATTTATGGGTTGGTCAAAGAGAAACTTTCATTTAAACGCTAATCTAAAAAATACATATAAAAAAACTTTGCCTCGGCAAAGTTTTTTTATATCAAAAATTTATGCTGGTATTCAGTTATACAAACTTCAAGAACAACCAATATAAACCACCAGACAAACACATGGTAATTGGTAAAGTTAAGACCCAAGCCGAAATAATGCTGCGAATCGTTGCCCACTGTAGGCCAGATTTATTGGCAACCATAGTACCTGCGACCGCACTGTTTAAAACATGCGTTGTTGAAACAGGCAAACCGAAACCATCTGCGGCAGCAATCGTGCTCATTGCAACCAACTCGGCAGACATCCCTTGCGCATAATTCATATGGTCTTTACCAATACGCTCGCCCACGGTAACAACAATACGTTTCCAACCCACCATTGTTCCAAGACCAAGTGCTAAAGCAACTGCAACTTTTACCCATGTCGGAATATACTGCAAGAAACTATCCAGATTTTTTTGGTATGTTTTTACAGTCTTCTGCTGTGCTTCATCCCAATGTGGTAATGCATCTTTTTTACCCAGCGTTTTCAATGCCGTAGTACTTAAATACATTTCATTGCGGATTTCACTGACTTGTTTCTCAGGAATATCTTTTACTGATTTATATTGCACCATTTCTTGACTTAAATGATGCGTCATACTTGCCAATGCAGGTAAGACTTCAGGGGTAACTTGCTTATCTTGCAAATAACGAGTCAATACTTGTGATGCTTTTTGATCGTCAATTTTTGGATTATTGGGTGCAATCAATACCGCTGTTTGAGCAGACAATTGACTAAAATCTTGTAGCTGCTGACTATCGATATTTTTATTTAAAGAATAAGCCAGAGGAACCAGACCAACAAGGATGAGCATGATGAGCCCCATACCTTTTTGCCCATCATTCGAGCCATGTGCAAAACTTACCCCTGTACAGGTAAAAATCAGCAATGCACGAATAACAAGTGGTGGTGGTTCTGTGCCTTTTGGTGGCTGGAATAAAGCAAGATGGCGTTTAAAAACCACTTTAACTAAAACAAAAACCAAAGCAGCAAATGCAAAACCAATCAAAGGAGAAAACAGTAACGCCTTTCCAACTTTAATTACCTGATCCAGATCAACGCCGCTACCACTGACGCCTGTAGAAAGGTTCAACAGGTGGTTCATAATTCCAACACCCAAAATTGAACCAATCAAGCTATGAGAACTAGAAGCAGGAATTCCTAAGAACCATGTGCTTAAATTCCAGATAATTGCGGCAATCAGTAATGCAAAGACCATCGCAAAACCTGCACCACTCCCCACATTCATGATGAGTTCTACAGGTAATAACGCAATAATCCCGTAAGCGACAGCGCCACTGGCAAGCATCACACCAAAAAAATTACAAAAACCTGACCACATTACAGCGACAGGTGCAGATAAGGAGTTGGTATAAATTACGGTTGCTACAGCATTAGCTGTATCATGAAAGCCATTTACAAACTCGAACCCCAAGGCAATAACCAAAGCGGTAGATAAAAGGATAACGGAATACAGATTTAACGATGGAACATGGGCTAAATCAGCGTTCACTTGCAAAGCAATATAAATTAATGTCGCAATAATAACCGTCAAAAACACTGGCGTAAAAAATTTAGGCGTCGGTGCATGTACATTTGATGGCTTTACTGGCTCAAGTTGTACTGACTTTTGTGCAGGAGGAATATTTGAATTCATGCAGTCATGTAAAGAGGATCAAAAAGTCCCCTTATTCTTCATTTAAATTGTGACAATTATATGACATTCTGATTTTCAGAAAAAACAATTTTTTGAATTTTGTTTTCATTTTGAATCAGATTGCACAATTTTGAATGTTTTTAATACAACGCATGTTGTCTGCATGAATACTATTTGCTCATTCTTGTCCTTTCCCACACCTTAACGGATCAATTGTTATACGATATTCAATAGCTAAAATATTTCAATATGATGACGATCACATCATATTTTTTAAATTTGTAGATATCGATCTAATAACACATGTTGCCAAAATGGCTTGATGGGCAAATAAAATCAAACAAAAGGTATAAATCTTCAAAAATAATAAAAAGCTAAACTGGCCTTCCCCGCTTGATTTATATATCGATCCGGCAGGCACATGATTACCAATATCGCTTATCAGAAATTGAAATAATCAAAATTGGACTGAATGTCCAAATTCAATAATTCCTGCGTATAATAGGTCATTTTCCCCGCTCTGGCTGACTAAATTAAGGCTGTGTATGTCAACGCTTGATACTTTAAAAGAAATTCTCGCTCATCGAATTATGATGCTCGATGGTGCAATGGGAACGATGATTCAACAGCATCAATTGCAAGAAGAAGACTATCGTGGTGAGCGTTTCGCAAACTGGGCACATGATTTAAAAGGCAATAATGATTTATTGGTTCTAACACAACCACAGATTATTCAAGGCATTCATGAAGCGTATTTGGAAGCAGGTTCAGATATTGTTGAAACCAACAGTTTTAACGGTACACGTGTTTCCATGTCAGACTATCATATGGAAGACCTCGTTCCAGAGATCAACCGTGAAGCCGCACGTCTAGCCAAAGCAGCTTGTGAAAAATACTCTACCCCAGACAAACCTCGTTTTGTTGCAGGCGTTTTAGGGCCAACCTCTCGGACATGTTCAATTTCACCCGATGTGAACAACCCCGCCTTTCGTAATATTACGTTTGATGAACTCAAAGACAATTATATTGAATCTACCCTAGCCCTCATCGAAGGCGGTGCAGATATTATTTTGATTGAAACAGTTTTTGATACTTTAAACTGTAAAGCTGCCATTTTTGCAGTCGAAGAAGCGTTTAAAATCATTGGTCGTACTTTACCGATCATGATTTCAGGAACCATTACCGATGCCTCTGGTCGCACACTGACAGGTCAAACTGCCGAAGCGTTCTGGAACTCGGTACGTCATGCCAATGTTCTTTCGGTTGGTTTTAACTGTGCTTTGGGTGCAGATGCCATGCGCCCACACGTCAAAGCCGTCAGCGATGTAGCCGATGTCTATATTTCAGCCCATCCAAATGCTGGCTTGCCAAATGCTTTTGGCGGTTATGATGAAACTGCCGAACAAACGGCTGCGTTTTTAAAAGATTATGCTGAAAGCGGGATTTTAAATATTGCTGGTGGTTGTTGTGGAACCACACCTACCCATATTCGTGCCATTTCTAATGCACTAAAAGACCTGCCGCCACGTCATGTACCTGAAACGACTCCAGCCTGTCGTTTAAGTGGTTTAGAACCATTCAACATTTATGATGACTCTTTATTTGTAAACGTTGGTGAGCGTACCAACGTCACAGGGTCACGTAAATTTGCTCGTTTAATTCGTGAAGAACAATACGGTGAAGCACTCGATATTGCCCGAAGTCAGGTTGAAGGCGGCGCGCAAGTAGTCGACATCAACATGGACGAAGGGATGCTTGACTCGCAACAAGCAATGGTGACCTTTCTCAATCTGATTGCCTCTGAACCTGATATTTCACGTGTTCCGCTGATGATTGACTCATCAAAATGGGAAATTATTGAAGCGGGCTTGAAATGCGTTCAGGGTAAACCGATTGTTAACTCTATTTCCTTAAAAGAAGGTTATGACGAGTTTGTACACAAAGCACGTCTATGTCGCCAATATGGTGCTGCGGTCATTGTCATGGCTTTTGATGAAAACGGTCAGGCGGACACCGCACAACGCAAACGTGAAATTTGTAAACGCTCTTATGATATTTTGGTCAATGACGTTGGCTTCCCATCGGAAGATATCATTTTCGACCCGAACGTGTTTGCTATTGCAACAGGGATTGAAGAACACAACAACTATGCAGTGGACTTTATTGAAGCCACAGGCTGGATTAAACAAAATCTACCAAATGCCATGATTTCAGGTGGGGTATCCAACGTCTCTTTCTCTTTTCGTGGAAATGAACCTGTACGTGAAGCCATTCATGCAGTGTTTTTGTATTATGCCATTAAGCAAGGCATGACGATGGGGATTGTCAACGCAGGCCAACTTGCCATTTACGATGACATTCCAAAAGACTTAAAAGATGCCGTTGAAGATGTTGTACTCAACCAAAACCAAGGTGAAAGTAGACATGATGCAACCGAAAAACTCTTAGAAATTGCAGAAAAATATCGTGGTCAAGGTGGTACTGTTCGAGAGGCTGAAAACCTTGAATGGCGTAATCAGTCTGTTGAAAAACGTCTAGAATATGCCTTGGTCAAAGGGATCACGACTTATATTAACGAAGATACCGAAGAAGCACGTCTACAATCAAAACGCCCACTCGATGTGATTGAAGGTCCATTGATGTCTGGTATGAATGTCGTGGGTGACTTGTTTGGTTCGGGTAAAATGTTTTTGCCGCAAGTGGTCAAATCTGCACGCGTGATGAAACAGGCAGTTGCATGGTTGAACCCATACATTGAAGCTGAAAAAGCCGATGGTGAGTCAAAAGGTAAAGTCCTGATGGCCACTGTGAAAGGCGACGTTCACGATATTGGTAAAAATATTGTAGGCGTTGTTTTGGGTTGTAATGGTTATGACATTATTGATCTTGGTGTGATGGTCCCTGCCGAAAAAATCCTACAAACGGCAATCGATGAAAAAGTCGATATTATCGGATTATCAGGACTCATCACTCCTTCTTTGGACGAAATGGTGTTTGTTGCCAAAGAAATGCAGCGTAAAGGATTTAATATTCCACTCTTGATTGGTGGTGCAACGACATCCAAAGCCCATACTGCTGTAAAAATTGACCCTCAATACCAAAATGATGCGGTGATTTATGTGGCAGATGCTTCCCGTGCTGTCGGTGTTGCTACAACGTTACTTTCTAAAGAAATGCGGGGCGAATATATTGCAGAACACCGAGCGGAATATGCCAAAATCCGTGAACGTTTAGCCAATAAACAGCCAAAAGCTGCAAAACTGACTTATAAAGAGTCGGTTGAGAATGGCTTTAAAATTGATGAAAGCTATGTACCACCAAAACCAAATCTTTTGGGAACACAGGTCTTAACAAACTATCCACTTGCAACACTTGTCGAATATTTTGACTGGACACCATTCTTTATTTCTTGGAGCTTGGCAGGTAAATTCCCGAAAATTTTAGAAGATGAAGTGGTTGGTGAAGCGGCAATTGATTTGTATAATCAAGCGCAAGCGATGCTCAAAGATATTATCGATAACCAACGTTTTGATGCTCGTGCGGTGTTTGGTTTATACCCTGCTGAACGTACTGCTGCCGATACTGTTGCTGTATTTGATGAGCAAGGTAAAATCACGCATCACTTTGAACATATCCGCCAACAATCCGATAAAGTCACGGGCAAACCAAACTTGTCTTTGGCTGACTTTATTCGCCCTGACCAAACTCAGCAAGACTATTTAGGCGGATTCACTGTTTCAATTTTTGGTGCTGAAGAATTGGCAAATGAGTATAAAGCCAAAGGTGATGACTACTCTGCAATTTTAGTTCAGTCATTGGCTGACCGTTTTGCTGAAGCCTTTGCTGAACATTTGCATGAACGGATTCGTAAAGAATATTGGGGCTACCAAGCCAATGAAACGTTAAGCAATGAAGAATTGATTAAAGAAAAATATGTGGGAATTCGCCCTGCACCGGGCTATCCTGCCTGCCCTGAACATTCAGAAAAAGCGACTTTGTTTAACTGGTTAGGTTCTACCGATAAAATAGGCACCAAGCTGACTGAACACTTTGCAATGATGCCGCCATCGTCAGTCAGTGGTTTCTATTATTCTCATCCACAAAGTGAATACTTTAACGTAGGTAAAATCTCTCAGGACCAACTTGAAGATTATGCAAAACGTAAAGGTTGGACACTGGATGAAGCGAAACGCTGGTTAGGACCAAATTTAGATGATTCGATTGCTTAAAATATAAATGGCTACTTCGGTAGCCATTTTCATGTTTCAATCAGAATTTAGTCCAATAATCATATATTGCCATTACTCTTGCTTTAAAATTTGTATGCGATATTAAACAAATGTTCGTTTATATTTTTCATGATTTTCAATATTAGTTAATTCATCTTTTTCATCCCAAATTTGCAATTCCCATGGAAAATAAAAATTGGATTTATTCTTAAAATACACATGCAATCCCTTATAGCCTTGTTTATCTCGGTAATACCAGTTTTTCAATCCATACTTTTCTTGCCATTCATCAAGCAACTCACTAATTGCTTCAACTTCAAGCGTATTTAGAATTACACGGGCACCAAAAATATCATTTAGCCAATTATTTACAGGGTATTGGTCAGTATTTCCAGAGTATCTTTTTATTTTATCATCAATACTTTCAAGTGTTTTAACTCGATAATAATATTGCAATAAAAACCCTCTTTTATTTTTAATTAAATAATCATTAATACTTTCATGCAAATTTAGACGATATTTTGTAATATGCTGATAAGGAACTTTTGCAATTGTTTTAGAAAGATTCACTTTCTCAATGCGACCTGTTTCAAAATAATCACGAGAAAAATCAGCATGAATTTTATTAATAGTTTCAATCATTAACTCAATTTTTTCTAAATTATTCTTGCTCATTTCACTGCTCATAACATACCGTCCATAACCACCGTGTCATTTATCCTAAACGCTCCGCAAACAACAATCCATTTAAATGATCAACTTCATGCTCAACAACACTACAGAAAAACCATGATAGATCATTTTAATAATTTCACCTTACACAGTATGATAACGCAAAAAATCCCCCAACCTTTTATGACTGAAGGATTTGACACAACAGAATGACACTTTTTATTTAACTTTGGTATTAGGTAAAAATGCCGTTGCGAATCCAAGCAATGGTAAAAGTGAACATAAACCAAATACCCACTCAATACCATTAACATCAGCCAAATGCCCTAGCCCTGCTGCGGCAATACCGCTCACCCCAAACATAAGACCAAACATTAAGCCTGCAATCATGCCAACACGGCCTGGAACAGCTTCTTGTGCGTAAACCACCATCGCTGCAAACGCAGATGACAACACCAAACCTGCCATAATTGACAAGATCGTTGTCCAAAACAAGTTTGCAAACGGCATCATTAACGCAAACGGGGCCATACCAACAAATGAAACCCAAATGACCGCTTTACGACCAATCTTGTCACCAATTGGGCCACCTGCAAATGTACCTAAAGCGACAGCAGCCAAAAATGCAAACAAGTGCAACTGTGCGCTCTGGATGCTGATATGAAACTTTTGGATTAAGTAGAAAGTAAAATAGTTACTAATACTGGCAATGTAAGTAAATTTGGCAAACATCAACACACTAATGGTGCCTAAGGCAAGAATGAGCTTACGACCATGCAATTTAGTCTGTGCTTGTGTAGCACGTGCAACCACCTGACTTTTAGCATGGCTCACCGTCCAACGGCTTACACCAAACAAAACCCAAATCGCTAAAAGTGCAAATATTACTAAGCCTGCAACTGCATGCTGTCCAAACGGTACTATCAGCAAAGCGGCTAATAATGGGCCAATGGCAGTACCTGTATTTCCGCCCACCTGAAAAGTTGACTGTGCCGTACCGAAGCGCCCACCCGATGCCATTCTCGCCACACGTGAAGCTTCAGGGTGAAAAGTTGCAGAGCCTACCCCGATTAGCGCAGATGCACATAACAACACAGCAAAACTTGGTGAAAATGCCAACAAAATAATGCCACAGAATGTGACGACCATTCCGAGTGGGAGAAGATATGGTTTTGGATGTTTATCGGTATAAAGTCCAATCCAAGGCTGAAGCAGTGAACCTGTAATTTGATATACAAACGAGATCAGACCGACTTGAGCAAAACTCAGTGTAAAGTTTGCTTTTAGCATTGGATAAATGGCTGGCAACACCGCCTGAATTAAATCATTCAGTAAATGTGCAACGGCGACAGCGCCTACAATTTTAATAATCATTCCTTGAGGCTGATCATTTGCAACGGTATTGGCAATACCATCTTTCAATTGTATTGAAGACGTCATACCTGAAAAACTCCAATATTTTTAAATGAGATGCTTATTGTAAATTGTCGCTTATAAAGTTATCTTCCAATAATCATCGTATAAGTGACAATTTTTAGGATAATTTATGTCCGATTCTCTTATTCAGTCTGATTGGTCTGAACTTGTAATTGGGCTATCATCCGAACATGCTTACCGAGAAATCACCCCCACTCATACCCATACACGCGCTCAATTTTTGTATGCATCTACTGGAAACATTCAGGTTTTTACACCAAACCATGTTTGGATTGTGCCACCGATGTGTGCGTTATGGATTCCAGCTCATGTCGAACACAGTGTAATTTCACTCAGTCATGTTAAGTTAAATACAGCATTAGTGGAGATAAATGCAGCCGCTTTAATGGGGCAACATTGCTTTATTATTCGAGTGAGTAATCTTTTGCATGAGCTTTTGATTCGATTAAATGAAATCGAACGAGAGGAATCACCCAACACTGTGACCTCTCAAGAGCTTTCTCGTTCTTTACAAATTTTGATTTTTGAAGAAATTCATCGAGCCAATTTGTTGCCTATCCAAATTCCATGGCCAAAAGACAAACGGTTATTAAAAATTTGCCAAGTGCTATTACACACTCCGAATCACTCAAAAGATTTAACCGATTGGGCTGATGATATTGGTGCGAGTTCCAGAACCTTAATGCGCATGTTCCAAAAAGAAACTGGGCTGTCTTATCGGGCGTGGATACAGCAAATGCATATTGCACTTGCCTTGAGTAAAATCGCGAATGGTGAATCGATTGCTCAGATTTCTGAATCACTGGGGTATACCAACCCCAGCGCGTTCAGTGCGATGTTTAAACGGCATTTAGGAAAAACACCTCAACAATTTAAATATGCAAATTAAGAAAACAAAAAATGAAATAACTCCCGCTTTTAGTAGATAATTCCAACGACTTCATTTTAATATTCGAACTGTTCCTGTATAAAAGATATGAGAAAGCACAATACAAAAAGATACACGTAATAAAAAACCCAGACATCCTGTCTGGTTTTTTTATATTTACATGTTAGGGGTAACTCCTGTCATCCCTCGCGTCCTGTCGCTCATCTTATTCTTGTTTTCTGAAACATCCTATTCTCAATGAGTCCATCATAAAAAATCAGGCTGTATCTGACTATTGGCAATTGTCTTGAACCACTGTAAGCCAGAACGTACAAAGTCTCCCTTTCTATACCAAGAGTTGCTCACAGAGAATAGAATGGTTAAGAAATAAGAGGAAATCATGATTTTTACTATTTCTCAGCTAATTATTTTAGTAATAATCAAAAAATAGTTAAAAACCAATATGTTACCAAGTCAACTTTTAGGTGTGTTTTAAGATCATGATTTTTTGAATTCTATACTTTTAAAATTTTGTTTAGTAGAAGGTTCATTATTGTAAATTATTAGATGAGCCCCAAATAGCTCATCTAATATAAATTATAACTAAGGAGAGACATGCACTTTTTTAGGTTTTAAGTTTCTCGGTTTTCTACTTAACAATAAAGCAATTACAGCGCCTGCGAAAGTTAAAGCACACAATGGCAATAAAGATACCTGGAAACTGCCTGAATAATCTTTTAATGCTCCCATAATGTAATTCATAATTCCTGTGCCGATGTGCGCCAGAGTATTAATAGATGCAATTGCAAGCGCAACAATAGTTGGTGGTATTTTTTCAGATACCAATGCCCAGAAAGGTCCCTTAATTGCATAGTTACCCATTAAAACTAAAGAAAATAAAATTAAACTAATACTTAAAGAGCTATTAAATAATGTCAGAAATAATCCAAAACTTGTTATAAATAATGGTATTGCAGTATTTAAACTACGATCTCCTGTTTTATCAGATCGGATTCCCCAAAAAATCATGAATACAGCTGCTAACCCAAATGGAATCATATTAAGTAGCCCCGTTTGCATTGCTGTCAGATGAAATGATTTTAAGATTTGCGGCATCCACAGTGATAAAATATTACTTGTAGCTGAGCTACCTGCATAAATTATTGTAAAAAGCCATAAATATTTATTAGTTAACAACTGCATTAACTTATTTTTTCTCTGTGCTTTAGATTCTTTATTCTCTATATTTAACTGTTGGTCTCGCTCATACATCAGAGTGTTTGTAAGCCACTTTTTCTGTTCTGCATTTAACCAATTTACATCTTGTGGTCTGTTCGGTAACCAAACTAAACACAATAGACCAAGTATCACGGCAGGTATTCCTTCCAACATAAGAAGAATTTGCCAACCACTAAATCCAAATAGACCATGTAAACTCAGAAGCATTGCTGAGATTGGTGAACCTAAAAAACTGGAAAGAGGAATGGCCACCATAAATGCAGCTACGATACTGGCCATATAGCGTTTAGGAAACCAAAGTGTTAAATACAATAAAACTCCTGGAAAGAAACCAGCTTCAGCAGCACCCATTAAAAATCGTGCAATACTATAGGAAGTTGGACCTGTAACAAACGCCGTACCAACGCCAACGATACCCCATGTGATCATAATTCTGGCAATCCAGATTCTTGCACCAAACTTTTCCATAGCAACGTTACTTGGAATTTCAAAAGCAACATATGCAATAAAAAATAAAGTTGCGCCAAATCCAAAAGCAGTAGCTGTCAAACCAATTTCTTGATTCATGGTTAACGCGGCAAAACCTACATTGACTCTATCAATATAAGCAATTAAATAACATAAAATTAAAAAAGGAAGAATACGGAAAGACAACTTTCGTATTGTACTTTTTTCTACATCAGAAATGTCCATTTTAAGTTTCATACATATCCCTATATGATATCTAACCTGTCTTGAATAGTTCTAAGAACTATTTGAAGTGTTATCACCATACTAATTATTTAAAAGTGTTTAAACAAGGCTAAAAGTTATTTTTATAGATAATTAAATAGTCACCTATTAAAACCTATTTTTCTTAGTATATAAATACACACCGAGCTGTAAGAATATTAAATAAGAGGGCTCCCAAATAAATATAAGATGAATGCAGATTACTAAAAAATATAGTATTATCATGTTTTTATATGCAAACATTATAAATGATAATTATTTATAACACTTACACACTCTATAAGTAATAAATATTGAATAATTTCTAAAATTAATATAATGCAGATCACACAAAAAATTTAAATCCCTCTTTTCCAGATTAATATTCTAAATTAATGTCATTTTAGGAATCAGCACATTAGAGGAGGCATAATTTTTTGATTATTGTTCCACATTTTTATTTATTTCAGTTAAACAGTCTTGGTTAATCATATGGCCTAGATAAATTACTCCAGATACCCTGCTTCTTAAATTTTGGCTCAACATGCCCAAGTAGAAAGTACTTATTTTAATTAAAAGTCGAATCCATCATTATTCTGGTCAAACATCATTTACGATAGCGCATCGTTCATCTCTTCCTGTTCATCGAAGAGGACTCCCCATCTCTAGATGATCAGACAATTTCAATCCCTTTCCCCTAAAAAGAGAACTTCCAAAAAAAATCCCCTCAATTAGAGAGGATCTGAAAATCAATATGTCAAAATTACTGCAATTTCACCCATTCAATGACAGCCTGCCCAGCATCACTCATCAGCGTCCATTCACCATCCATGATATTGAGTTGCAATTGCATAGTACGCTCACATAATGCTTGAATTGCCGTAGTCGTTTCTTCACTTAATTGCCAAATTTCCACATTTTTTAACGTCTTAAGTTTACTGTTTCGCTTATACCATTCTGTCACCGCACCACCATAAGCAATGACAGCCACTTGTGGACAACGTGCACTCGCCTTCTTCACTTTATCTTCATCTGGACAGCCCACTTCAATCCACTTTTCAAGCAAACCTGTTAAATCTTTCTGCCATAATGCGGGCTCATTCACTTCGAATAAATCTTTAGTAAATTCAAGTTGTTCATCGGCATAACGAGCAAAAGCCAAAACACGCACCATTAAGCGTTCAATCGTTTCTGAAGGATGCAATGCCATCGTCAATTGATAGTCACCATAATTGTGATGATCCATATCCGCAATATTGAGCTCTGCTTTATAAATCGTTGCCTTAAGTGCCATGTGCTTACAAATTACCTTAAAAATTTGCGCCTAGCATAACCAATTTTAAATCGCCATGTAGAATATTTTTATCGTTCAATTTCATCATTCATCTGGTTATCTCTCAAAGATGAAAATCTCAAAATTTTCATCTTTTTAAATCATCATTTTTATCAAATTCCTCAATAGCTAATCACCCTCTCAATTAAAGGCGTTTTAGGATTGAAGTGATCTATTATTTCGCTCTACTTTGCATTTGTACGACCATCACAGAGATTAAAACAATAATAAATCCAATTAATTGAAGAAAGTTAAGTGCTTGCCCCAAGAAAAACCAGCCAACCAATAAAGCCGTAATCGGACTAAAAACGCCCAAAATAGAAACAGCAACAGGCGGTAATTTTGCAATCCCCAAAAACCATAAACTATAGGCAAGCAACGAACCGAAAATTGCCAAATAGCTATAACCGAGAATATTTGTGAGTGTGATTGTGCTTGGAAATGTTTCTACAGCAAAAAATAACGGCGTTAGAAGCAGACCACCAAACAGTAACTGCCACCCCGTAAACGTAAAATTATCGACATTGGGTTTCCACTTTTTAGTGAAATATGTTCCTAACGCCATGGATATAGCACCAAGCAGCGCAGCACCGCATCCCAACAGATCAAACGTATGCTGATGACCCTTGCCATAAACTAAAAGTAACCACATTCCAAGTACCATAAAAATCATGGCAATAAAAGAAACGATATCGGCTGCTTTTTTATCAATCAACAATGCTAAAAAGAAAATAATGAGCGGTTGCACTGAACCAATTGCAGCGGCAATCCCCCCTTCTAATCGATATGCGGAAAAAAATAATAAGCTTTGAAAGCATGCGATATTCAAAAATGACAGCACCAACACCTGCCACCATTGTTGTCCTTGCGGTAATTGGCGTTTCCATAATGTAAGGAGCAACCCTGCAGGAAGTACACGAATAATTGCCGCTAAAATGGGGCGATCTGCGGGTAAAAACTCTGTTGTCGTAAAGTAGGTTGTTCCCCACAGTATCGGTGCCAGTATCGTGAGCAATAGATACTTGATCTCGTGATTTTGATTCATTGGATATTTATTCTGCAAGTTATCTTAATATCAAGATAAATTAAAAGTATCTTAACATCAAGATATTTTTATACGCTATGATAACGAGATAAACGCAGGAACTTCTTTATGCAAAATACTTATGATGACCCAGTCGATAAAATCATTGCTCAATGGATGGCTTTAGGTTATTCAAAACAAGAGCTTATCGCGATGGAAACCATAGGGCGGATCAAACGTATTGAAGTACAAGGCATGAAAAAACTTGAAGAAAACTATAAAAAGTTTGATTTGTCATGGTGGGAGTTTGATGTTTTGGCGACCTTAAAGCGTTCTAATGCCACACTCACCCCAACCACGCTATTTAAAGATATGATGGTGTCTTCGGGAACAATGACCCATCGTTTGCAACAGCTTGAAAAACGAGAATTAATTGAACGTGTCATCGACTCAAATGACAAAAGAAGTTTAATGGTAAAACTCACGGCAAAAGGTGAAAAACTCATTCATGAATGTGTTCCCGCACATATCACATTAGAAAATCAGTTGTTGTCACATTTAACGACCAACGAAGTTGAAACCTTAAACCAGTTACTCAGAAAACTGGAAAATTCTTTAAAATAAAGTTTTTACCATTAAAGACTGTAGAGCATTTATCGATAACTAACACCGTTAAAACATGTAAAAGCTAACCTTTTTTTAGCGTTTAGCGCATTTGAAAAGACCATAAATGAAGCGATCATCAGCTATTTTATCGCCAAACATCCTCATTTTATGGCATAAAAAAAGCTAAAGTGTGCAGCAAGCTCACTTTAGCTAATTTCTCCGAGTACTATTCGGATTTATGTAATATCAATCATTTCTAATCACGGCTACTTGGTGACCAGAAGATTTGCCGGACATCGGGCTGTGCCGAAAGTTTCTCAATAATTTGATCAAGTTCTTCTCCATCCACCGAGTGTGCGGCGAGTGTCAGCTCAACTTCCAGTTCATTTTGCCCAAATGAATGTGCTTCTAAATGACTGACAGGAAAGTCATGCGACTCTAAGGTTTCTATGATTTGTTGCACAACGACTTTTTCTTTCAAACGATCAATAATGACATAAATCACATTGGTCATTTCTGTAGATTCCAGATCAAGCGGTTGTCGGTTAATCGTATTGACAATCGGGCGTAACAGCGTATTTGCCGAGAGAATAAATAGGGTTGCAACCATTGCTTCTAGAATTAAATCAGCACCTGCTGCCGCACCAACCGCAGCAGAACACCAAAGTGTTGCTGCCGTATTTAAACCACGGACATGGCCTTCTTCACGCATAATGACCCCTGCGCCAAGAAAACCAATACCAGAAACCACATAGGCAATAACCCGAATACCGCCTTCATTCCCATCTAAACGACATGCCATATCAACAAAACTTGCAGCGCCAATTGCAACGAGTACATTGGTTCGCAACCCTGCTGTCCGTTGGCGATATTGACGTTCAAAACCAATGAGACCGCCTAAAATAAACGCAGTGAGTAAGCTGATACTTGAGTCTAATAATGAATCAAGTCGAATATTCTGAATAGCTTGAGATTGCATATACCATACTCTTCAATTTTAAATTATTGCCAGCCATAACGACGAACGTAAAAGTGTTTGACGAGTTGTGTAAGTGCCATATAAGCAATAACAATACATGGCAGATAAACAAAATACATCGGTGGTAAAGCCTGCAATTTAAAATAAGATGCAAATGGACCCATTGGTAAATAAATACCAATCGCCATGATGATCAGAGTCATGATCATTAATGGCATAGATGCCCGACTTTGTAAAAATGGAATTTTAGGTGTACGAATCATATGAACAATCAAAGTTTGTGTTACCAAACCCACAACAAACCAGCCAGATTGGAACATTGTTTGATGCGCGCTGGTGTTTGCATCAAAAATGAACCACATCATCACAAACGTTACCACATCGAAAATTGAACTGATTGGCCCAAAGAAGATCATAAAACGACCAATTTCCGCAGGCTGCCATTTTTGTGGTTTTTGCAAAAGCTCATCATCCACATGGTCAAATGGAATTGCAATTTGTGATACATCATATAGAAGGTTCTGTACAAGTAAGTGTAGTGGCAACATAGGTAAAAATGGAATAAAGGCACTTGCTATTAATACCGAAAAAACATTACCGAAATTTGAACTTGCTGTCATTTTGATATATTTCAGCATATTCGAGAATGTACGGCGACCTTCCAAAACACCTTGTTCTAACACCATCAAGCTTTTTTCAAGCAAAATAATATCCGCAGCTTCTTTTGCAATATCGACTGCTGTATCTACAGAAATACCAATGTCGGCACTACGTAAAGCAGGCGCATCATTAATACCATCTCCCATAAAGCCAACCACATGACCATTACTTTTTAGGACACTCACAATCCGCTCTTTGTGTGCTGGCGTAAGTTTGGCAAATACATTGTATTGTTCTACTGCTTGAGCAAGCTCAGACTCAGTCATTTTCTCGATATCACTACCAAGCACAACGCCTGTGACATTTAAACCCACTTCTCGGCAGACTTTCGCTGTCACCAAATCGTTATCACCTGTTAAAATTTTAACGGCAATACCATGCTCTGTAAGTGCTTGAATAGCAGGTGCAGTTGACTCTTTTGGTGGATCAAGGAATGCAACATAACCCACTAAAATTAAATCACTTTCATCAGCAACACCATATTCATGAGCACTCAATCCTGCTTTTGTCGCAACAGCAACAACACGTAAACCTTCTGCATTTAACCGTGCAGTCACTTCACGAATATGCGCTAATTTTGTGTCATCCAGATCAACCACTTCATCCTGATTCATGACATAGCGACATACTGATAAAATTTCCTCAACCGCCCCTTTGGTGATCACCATTTGTTGATGCGTCATATCTTCAACAACAACAGACATACGACGACGGTTAAAATCAAATGGAATTTCATCGACTTTTTTATAGTTTTGAAGTTCTGAAACAGGAATATTATTTTTACCAAATTCAAGAACTGCAACATCAAGCAAATTTTTCAATCCTGTTTGAAAATAGCTATTAAGGTAAGCCAGTTCCAAAACTTTCTCTGAATTTTCACCCCAAATATCGACATGTCTTTCTAAAAAGATTTTGTCTTGTGTCAATGTTCCTGTTTTATCTGTACACAAAACATCCATCGCACCAAAGTTTTGAATGGCATCTAGACGTTTTACGATAACTTTTTTACGAGATAAAAATACTGCACCTTTTGCCAGTGTCGAGGTCACAATCATTGGCAACATTTCAGGGGTTAAACCAACAGCAACCGATAATGCAAACAGGCTCGCCTGAGTCCAATCCCCTTTTGTAAATCCATTAATCAATAGGACAATCGGCGCCATGATGGCCATAAAACGGATCAACAACCAACTAACTTTATTAACACCCAGTTGGAAAGATGTCGTCGCACGGTCACTGGCAGTTACTCTTTTTGCCAAAGCACCAAAATAAGTATGACTACCTGTTGCCAACACAATTGCCATCGCATATCCAGACACAACATTTGTTCCCATGAACAAAATATTTTCCAGATCTAGTGGGTTAACTGCATCTTGATCTTTTTGAACAGCATATTTTTCTACAGGCAATGACTCTCCTGTCATGGCAGCCTGAGCCACAAATAAGTCCTTGGCACTTAAAATACGACAGTCCGCAGGAATCATATCCCCAGCAGAGAGCAAAATAATATCACCAGGAACCAATAACTGTATGGCAATTTCCTGTCCTTGCTGAGTTCCCATCATGCTGACTGAATCAGGTGAAAGAACCACGTTTTCAGGCACTTGGCGAATGACAGTCGCAGTATTTGTGACCATTGCCTTAAGCGCATCGGCTGCTTTATTTGACTTCATTTCTTGCCAGAAACGCAAGAATGTTGACACAAGAACCATGGTGCCAATCACCACTGCGCCTTGCATATCATCGGTAAGGTAAGACACCACAGCCAAAAGCGTAAGGAGTAAGTTGAACGGGTTGCGATAACACAACCACAGATGTACCCACCAACTTAATGGTTTTTCTTGTTGAATTTCATTTAAACCATATTGATGCTGAAGTTGTTGAATTTCAGCGTCATTTAATCCTTCAGGTCGTGAACCTAAATCTTGATAAAGTTGATCTGGTGAATTTAATGCCGCTTTAATGAGCGCTTGTGTCAATTCTGGTGGGAATGACTGAGCCCCATTATTTCGGGTGACATGTTCTAATGTCACAAAACGCTGAAAATGGCGGGCAATATGACGTGCTTTTAAGAACCGCAGAAACAGTTGTTTGAAAAAATTTGAGTGCATTAGTGCAACTCCTAAATTCGATTTTTTAAATAAACTTTAAAAAATAAACATATAAAATATATAGTTACGATTTAAATCTAGGCGTAAAATTATGACTAATGCTGAGGAATTGGCGCAGAAACTTTACAAAAGTAAAGACAAATGGAAAGCATGATCGTTCTGTATGAACAGAACAATGAATGGAAGGTCAGGTCAGTTAAATACATATCTTGCACCTCTTTTGCGAAGAGTCCAGATAGGCACAGTGAATCCCTAGATATGCTCAAAATACGTTTCAAAAAGACACGCAAAAGCCATATGACTAGACATCACAAAATAAAGCTGTAGAAAGAGGTGTATTATAAGAAAAGATAATAAACGACCTCTCGTAGAATAACGAGAGATCAGAACAAATGTTGTGAAGTCTCGTTATTTTACGTTTTCGGATAAATTTTCCGATCGACTACTCGAGCTTGTGCCCACGGCGGGACTCCACAATAAAAATTTGCCGTAGGTTATTATTAATTTGACTTAAAGTCAAGATAAAATTAGATTGTTATGTCAGCCTATCAACAAACAACACCCCATTTAAATGATCGACTTCATGTTGCACAATGCGAGCTGGGAATCCTTCGAAAGTGGTTTCTACTCGCTGCCCAGCAATAGTGTAATAGCGGATGCAAATGGTCTGTGCTCGTGCCACTTCCCCCCTTTGATTCACCACACTCAAACAGCCCTCTTCCCCCAAACACGTTTGTTCTGAAAATGCCAAAATTTCAGGATTGACCATCACCACAGCATCCATTTCGGGTGCATCCGGATAACGCGGGTTTGGGCGAGAAGCTACAATAATCACCCGTTTAGAGATATACACTTGCGGTGCAGCAATCCCCACACCATTACGTTCAAGCATGGTTGCAGTCATGGCAACAGCCAGTTGTAATAACCATTCACTGCCAAATTCAGATGCTGAAACTGGTGCAGCCGTGAGGGTTAAAATCGTTTCGCCACGTTGTGCCACAGGTAAAATTGCCGCCATTTTCTGTTCCTTATATTTTGATGCTGTTTTTTATTTTCACACTTTCAACCATGTGCATCTAGAAAATCTTCTCTTTTGTTATACAAATATTTGCAAAGCTTTTGATTTAGTCTTCAGACTTATTTATTAAAATGCTTATTTTCAGTACCATAGTTTATTCATGATAAAAAAGCACCTGATTTAGGAAAAATAGATGTCATTCGCAACACGCTTGAATTATGAAGATAAGAGAACACTTTCGCTCTCTTCTTTAGGGGGCGCACTAGAATTTTACGATTTTGTTATTTATATATTTTACGCCAAAATTATTTCTGATTTGTTTTTTCCAAATACACTCAGTCCTTTTTGGGCGATGCTAAACACTTACGGTATTTTTGCAGCTGGCTATTTCTTCCGCCCACTCGGTGGAATCGTGATGGCACATTTTGGCGATTTATTAGGACGTAAGCGTTTATTTTCTTTGTCTATTTTACTCATGGCACTGCCAACATTAATCATTGGTTTTCTACCCACTTTTTCTACACTTGGCTACTTTGCGCCAGTACTGTTACTTTTTATGCGAGTTATTCAGGGGATCGCCATAGGCGGTGAAGTTCCTGCAGCATGGACATTTGTGTCAGAGCATGTCCCTACGTCTAAAGTCGGCTTTGCCAACGGTTTACTAACCGCAGGTTTATCACTCGGAATTTTACTTGGCTCACTTATGTCCTTGTGGATTTCCTTACAATTTTCAGAGTCACAAATTTACCAATGGGCTTGGCGGATTCCTTTTATTTGTGGTGGTATTTTGGGTTTAATAACCCTGTATTTACGCCAGTTTTTAAAAGAAACACCCGTGTTTCAAGCCATAGAAGCACAACAAAAACAATCCAGACAGATTCCAATTCAGCAAGTGTTACACCATCATAAAGGCGCTGTGATTGTTGGCATGCTGTTTACATGGTTTTTAACAGGCTGTGTCATTGTTCTTATTTTAGCTATGCCAAATTTACTGATGACCACTTTTGGTTTTGACCGCACTCTTACTTTTGAAATGCAGAGTGCAGCAATTGTCATGCAAATGATCGGTTGTGTTGTTGTAGGTTATGCAACAGACCGCTTGGGCTGTAGTACTGTTATGATGGTCGGTGCTGTTGCTGTTATGATTTTTGCTGCATTGTTTTACACCCATTTAGAACATGGAGACCTGTATCATATTATCTTGTTATACCTATGCTTAGGTTTCTGTTCAGGTACTGTGGGAATGGTCGCTTCGGGTATGGTGAAAATGTTCCCTGCACCCATACGTTTTTCAGGGATTTCATTTTCTTATAACGTGTCCTACGCCATTATTGGGGGAGTCACCCTACCATTGGTACATTGGTTAAGTCGTTTTAATCCCATTGGTGCCATGTATTATATTTTAGTGACGGCGGCTGTTGCCTTTTTTACAGCATGGATTTTTAAGGCAAAATATGAGTATGAATAGGTTTAACCCATTCATATTCCTCACTTATAAACTTTGAATAAATGCCAGTCCGTCCTGTACTTCCTGTTCATTAATGGCATGATCTAAATTAGGATAGGTTTTTAACTGCACATTGGCATCAACTTGTTGTAACTGCGCTAAGGCAAGTCGACTTTCTTGCACAAAAATGACAGTATCATTTAAACCATGCATCAATAAAATAGGGGTTGTGATTACACCCTGAATAGGCGTGACCAATCGCCCAGAGAAACCGATCACGCCCGCAATTTTCCAACGTCCAGAAACAACAGCATCGAGTGCCATCATCGTGCCTTGTGAAAATCCACAAAAAATCACGTCCTCTAAACGCTGTTCATATCCTGCATTTCCCACAATCTGTCCAATCGTTTTATCAAAACTTTCGCGGGCTTGTTCAATCCGTTGTAAACGATTTTGTTCAGTTACGCCCTGAATACTGAACCATTGAAAAGCCTCATGACTGTTCATAAAGGAAAATGGTGCATCAGGTGAAGTAATGTCTAAATGTGGGCATTGCTTTTGCCAAAATTGAGCAATCGGAAGCAAATCATCCCCATTACTGCCAACACCATGCAGCATAATAACCAGTTTATTTGACATGACTTTCTCCGCTTTAAGGAAACTGAAAATTTAACTTAGGCTAAATAAAGGCATAGCAAAATATCGTCACAGCCCATCCAGTCTATCATTATGACTTTCCCAACTCATGCTTAGGATAGCTTAACTGGGTTTTGACCTGTCCATTTTCAATATAATCAATACTCAACTGACAGTTCTGATAACAGATCAATAAACAAAAAGTTTCAGCGCCATTATCCAGCCCTGTCACCTGCCACGTTGTGCCCTTTGGAAAATCATCTAACCAACGTGCCTGATAGACATCTGCCACACTGTCAAAGTGTAGATACTGCTCAGGCTGTTGAATTATTTTTTCTGCAAGTGCAATAAACTGCTGTTGCTTAAACTGTGCAAAAGAAACCAATGGCATGCGCTTATAAACCACGAAAAATTTCTTGCTGTTGTTTCTTTTTCACCTGTTCCCATTGCCACCAGCCATAGGCTGCCATCAAGACAAATGCAGCATATAGGCCAGAAGTCAGCCACAAATCCTTATAAATAAACATACCCACATAAATGATATCGACAAATACCCAAAGTACCCATGTTGCAATGTGTTTACGACTTGTCCAATACGTGGCAAGCAAGCTAAACGCTGCCAGTTGAGAATCTAACATTGGCACAGCCGCATCGGTAAAGTGCTTAAGGATTAACCCAAAAAGTAATCCACCGATTGCGGCAACAACCATTTGCCAAATGACGGTAACTTTTGCAATGGGTTCAATACGGATATCATGGTCTTGCTGTTTGCCTTTGAGCCAATAATAAAAACCGTAAAAATTGACCACCATAAAGAAAAATTGCAAGATGGTCTCGCCATAAAGCTTATAGGTATAAAACAAATAGGCATACAAGGCGAAAGCCAAGAAATTGAACAGCCAACACCACATATTTCGTATTACAGTTAAGGCAACACCAATCAAACTAATAATGACTGCAACAATTTCTAAAGGTGTCATAAGCATGCAAAGATAAAATCAGGACAAGCTATTATCAGAAAAACCACATCAAAAGCCAACCTGATTTTCAACCTCATGCTTCTACAAAAATTTCTGCAATCATATACAGTTTTGCATAACCCGAAATTTCAATTCGTTCTTGCCCGAGCATTTGACAAAACAAAGTGCCTCCCCGTTGTGATGCTTGTTGTGCAATAAGTGTGGTTTTATTTAACTTTTCAGCCCAAAGCGGCACAATGGCGGTATGAATCGAACCTGTCACAGGGTCTTCATTTATCCCAATGGCGGGCGCAAAATAACGTGAAACACAATCTATGCCATGTTCACCTTGTGCGGTAATGGCGATATCCAAACATTGTCCTTCTATCGACACACTCAGTTGTTTGAGTTTTTCAAAATTAGGCCGCTCTTTGCGTAAGGATTCTGCCGAAGGATATTCGACAATATACGCTTGTTCATTGACATAAACAGCCTGAAAAGACTCACTCAAAGCTTCATCTAATAATTTAGGATAGTTTTCTAAACGATGTGGCTTACGTACTGGAAAGTTCATGGCAATTTTGCCATCTGCCTGTTTAGACACATAAAAAGTACCCAAGTCTTTCACTAAAAACTCGATTTCAGTTTCACTGGTATAATCCCGAAATAACACAAAGGCACTGGCCAACGTCGCATGCCCACAAAAAGCCACTTCTGCCTCGGGCGTGAACCAACGAATTTCATAATGTTTTTGATCAATAATTCGTACAAAACCTGTTTCTGATAAATTATTTTCAAGTGCAATGCGTTGCATAACATCATTCGCAAGCCAGTGGTCTGTCACAATGACCGCAGCAGGGTTTCCCTGAAACAACACTTCACTAAACGCATCAACTTGGTACATTTTCATTGTTATATTCTCCTTCATGTTCTGCTTTATTGTGACGATTTTAAAATAAATGAGTAGATACAGTTTCTCCAAAAAAAGCAGTACAGTAAAAACCCAAAGTGAAGCCAAAGTAGTGACCACATTGCAGGTAAAACAATTAAAGCTGCAAATATTGCACCAACAACATAGACATGAACTTAATGTGCCCGTCATCAATAAGGCAATCCCTAATGTCCCTGTAAAAATTTCTTTGCCAAACTCCTGTTGGTTTTTCGAGTTTGATCAAGCAGCAGTAGCATCTCAATAAACAATGTAATATTGATGATTAACAACCAATTTATGGTGCTTTGTCTTCTGAATGGCTTTAAATTGCGCCCTCACTATCAGTAACCTCTCTCGTCAATCACTTGTCATTTTTTATACAATTTCTGGTTTTTTTTGTTACCACCTAATCTTTTCATCAAAAAAATGACGAATAAGCAATACTTTCCACTGTTCTTCACGCATAATAGCTTTTATTCAATTTAATCATTTTTGTGCTTTATCTAAAGCATAATATTTTATTTAGTTATCTGAAAAAAGAAGTCATTTTTTATGAAAATTGTCATTCTTAATAAACCTTATGACGTTCTCTCCCAGTTCCGCAAAGATGAAGCACATATGACCGTGTCTGATTTTGTGGACGATCCAACTTTGCGTATTGCAGGCCGATTGGATATGGATTCTGAAGGTCTGGTCTTTTTAACCGATCATGGTGGTTTAAACCAGTTTATTACCAATCCAGCAAATAAAAAGTATAAAACCTATCTGGTTCAGGTTGATGGTGATATTTCTGAAGAAGCGTTAGAACAATTACGCAAAGGTGTTGAACTCAACGATGGCATCACTTTACCAGCCAAAGCCATTAAAGTTGCTCAACCCGAATGGTTGTGGGATCGAGATCCTCCTGTACGTTATCGTGCAAACATTCCAACGTCTTGGGTTGAAATCTCGATTTGTGAAGGTCGTAACCGCCAAGTTCGCCGTATGACTTCGGCTATTGGTTTCCCGACTTTACGTTTAATTCGTACAAAAATTGGCTCGATTGACTTGGTACAACTCGGTTTACAACCGGGTGAAACCAAAGAAATTGAACCATTACTATACCCTGACTTTAAAGATGTTCCTGCCGAACAACCTTACCGTTCCCGTTCTTATGTGAAGAAACCGGGCGGTACAGGTGGTAAGCCAATGCACCATAAGAAAAAAGAAGGTGAAAAGAAAAAGTCTGGCACCAAACGCATTTGGCAAATGGATGAAAGTGAAAAACCACGTCGTAAGACCAATGGAACCACACGTCCAAATACCAAGGCACCACGGGGTCGTGGCCGTAATGGTCGTTAAAATTTAAGTTTTTTTAAAGCTCACGAAAGTGGGCTTTTTTTTCAGCTCAGTATCTGAATTTATTTCGACAAATCTACCAAAGACTAAAACAAAAAATCGATGCCGAAGCATCGATTTTAAGTACATGACCCATCATAGGTCTATGTGTTTATGCTCTACAGCGTTAAGCACTTGCAGCAGCCAATGCCGCATTTAAAGTTGCACTTGGACGCATAATCGCATCAATTTTCTGTGGGTCAGCAGCATAGTAACCACCGATATCCGCAGGTTTACCTTGAACTTGTGCCAACTCTGCTACAATTTTCTCTTCATTGTCAGCCAATGCTTTTGCTAAAGGTGCAAATTTTGCTTTTAGCTCAGCATCTTCGTCTTGTGCAGCAAGTGCTTGCGCCCAATACAATGAAAGATAGAAGTGACTGCCACGGTTATCAAGTTCGCCTGTACGACGTGATGGTGATTTGTTGTTGTCCAACAATTTACCTGTTGCTTCGTCCAGTGTCTTCGCAAGTAATTTCGCGCGAGTATTATTTTCTTTAATACCCATTTCTTCCAAAGAAACTGCAAGTGCAAGGAACTCACCTAGAGAATCCCAACGTAAATGGTTTTCTTCAACCAATTGCTGTACGTGTTTTGGCGCAGAACCACCTGCACCTGTTTCGTACATGCCACCACCTGCCATTAACGGCACGATAGACAACATTTTCGCAGATGTACCCAATTCCATGATTGGGAACAAGTCTGTCAAGTAATCACGTAAAATATTACCTGTCACAGAAATCGTATCTAAACCACGAACAACACGCTCAAGTGTGTAACGCATTGCACGAACTTGTGACATAATTTGAATATCTAAACCAGTCGTATCATGATCTTTCAAGTATTTTTCTACTTTCTTGATCAATTCATTTTCGTGTGGGCGGTACGGGTCAAGCCAGAAAATTGCAGGCATACCAGAGTTGCGTGCACGCGTTACCGCAAGTTTAACCCAGTCACGAATCGGTGCATCTTTCACCTGACACATACGCCAGATATCACCTTCCTCAACATCTTGAGATAACAATACTTCGCCTGTTTCTAGGTCAGTAATGTTGGCAACACCTGCTTCTGAAATTTCAAAAGTTTTGTCATGTGAACCGTATTCTTCAGCTTTTTGTGCCATCAAACCGACGTTTGGAACTGTACCCATGGTTTTTGGATCAAAGTTGCCATGCCATTTACAGAAATTGATCATTTCTTGGTAAATACGCGCAAATGTTGATTCTGGCATTACTGCTTTCGCATCATACTGCTTGCCATCTGCACCCCACATTTTACCACCCGCACGGATCATGGCTGGCATAGATGCATCGACAATAACGTCGTTTGGAGAATGGAAGTTAGTAATGCCTTTTGCAGAGTCAACCATCGCTAAAGCTGGACGGTGTTCTTGGCATGCATGTAAATCACGGATGATTTCATCGCGTTGAGATTCTGGCAAAGTTTCGATTTTTTCGTAAAGATTCGCCATACCATTGTTGACGTTAATCCCTAACTCATCAAACAATTTACCGTGTTTTTCAAACGCATCTTTATAATAAATTTTCACACAGTGACCGAATACAATCGGGTGTGAAACTTTCATCATGGTTGCTTTTACGTGCAATGAGAACAGGATTCCTGCTTCACGGCAGTCTTCAAGTTCTTTTTCGTAGAAATCACATAGTGCTTTCTTACTCATAAACATTGAATCAATGATTTCGCCATCAAGCAATTTAACTTCAGGTTTAAGAACAATGCTTTTGCCGCTTTGAGTAATCAATTCCATTTTTACTTTGCGCGCACGGTCAAGCGTCAATGACTTTTCGCCATGATAAAAATCACCATGTTCCATATGTGAAACATGGGTTTGTGACCACTGCTTCCATTCACTCATTGAATGTGGGTGCTTTCTCGCATAATTTTTTACAGCAGCAGGTGCACGACGGTCTGAGTTCCCTTCACGTAATACTGGGTTTACAGCCGAGCCAAGGCATTTGCTATAACGTGCCTTAAGTGTTTTTTCTTCATCTGTAGTCGGATTTTCAGGATAGTCAGGAATTGCAAAACCTTTTGACTGAAGTTCCTTGATGCACGACACCAACTGGCCAACTGAGGCACTAATATTTGGGAGTTTGATGATATTTGTGTCTGGATCTTGCGTAAGACGACCTAACTCTGCGAGGTTATCAGTTACTTTCTGGTCATCGCTTAGATAGTCTTTGAATTCTGCAAGCACACGCGCGGCCACAGAGATGTCAGTTTTAACAATCTCTACACCTGCCGGCTTAGTGAAGGTCTCAATAATCGGCAATAACGAGTAAGTCGCCAATAGTGGTGCCTCGTCGGTCAGTGTATAAATGATTTTTGACTTTCCACCAGCCATATATAGCTCCTTGCATTGGATTGAATTTTTTTAGGACTAAGGTTTAGACTCAGCCCCTGCAAACAGGTTTACTGAAACAAAACGATGAAAGTATCGACCTTCATCGTATATCAGTCAACTAATAAATATCTTTTAATATGGATATTTTGCTTAAATTTCACACACATCCATTTCATTTTCTGCTGCAAACATTTTAACCAGCCGACTAAAGGTCAAATTTATATGGTACAAAATCTGCCGATGTACCGCCTAATCAAAAAGATAAATCATCCTTTTTGATACAGATTTTTAAATAAAATGGATGAAAAGTTTATTTATTATTCAAAGCTTAAATCATCATTGTTACATTATTCATATCTTCATGACGCAAACTTATTCTTAACATAGCATTTGAATTTAGATATCAGGTTTTAACCGAATGTATAAATTATTTTGCTCTACGCTGGCTTTACTTTTTTCTACGGCCATTTTTGCAGAACAACCCATCCAAGTGAAAGTGACCAGTTTGACCAATGGCCAACCTGTTAATCAGTTAGCTGTCGTGTTAGAAGCACAGCAAAATAACCAATGGGTTAAAATTGGTGAAGGGCAAACCGATGCCCAAGGACGACTCGATACGCTTTATCCTAAAGATAAAACGACATTAGATAAGGGCTTTTATAAACTGACCTTTAAAACAGGCGACTGGTTCAGAAAAAATAATCAGCGTAGTTTCTACCCTGAAGTTCCACTTGTTTTTATTATTGATGGCTCACAAGACCATTACAACATTCCGTTGCAAATGAGCCCTTATGGTTATTCAACTTATTATACCAATGAATAATTTAGTATCAGTCCTGATATCATTTTAATATCAGGACTGATCTTTATTTAAGACTTCAACCAACTGTCTAGTTTTGTCTGGTCTTCGACATTAAACGCTACTGTTTGTAATGAAAGCTCTGCGCCTGTCACTTCAAACTGCATCAGCTCGTCACGGCGAAATGCCAACACCGTAAATTCGCCTTGTTGTTTGGCATATTGCGTAAGTAACTTTTCAGATGCTTTTAAACCATCAATGGCAATAATGACATCGTGTGCCGATAGCCCCGCTTTTGCCCCTGTGCTCATCCGACTCACTTGCTGAACCACCACGCCCTCTGGTTTTTCACTTAATTTTAAGCCAAAAGGAAAGGCTTGTTCCGCTTTTAGCTGATAGCTTAAACCAAATTCAGGCAATAATTGATCTAACGGTAAATCATCTGTGGTATTAATTAAATGATTGATCTGTTCAATCCAGTTATCCCCTGTCAACGCCTGACAAAGCTCAAAAATTGTCCGCTCATTGACCTGAATACCTTGTTGCGTATTTTCATATAAACGACGCATAAGCGCATCTAAGCTTGAACCACGCAAACGCAATCCTAAGTCTAAACACAAAGCAACTAGACTACCTTTGTTATAGTAACTTGTGCCTGCATTGTTGCTGTTTTCATCTGGACGATAAAATTTAATCCACGCATCAAAACTTGACTCTGCAACCGTCTGAATCGATTTACCCGGATTTTGTAGATATCGATCAATTTGTGTTTTGAGTAATGTCAAATAAGAATCTTGCGAAATAACCCCACTTCGTAACAAGATCAAATCATCATAATACGAGGTAAACCCTTCAAAAATCCACAACAACGAAGTGTAGCTTTCCTTGTGCAAATCATACTGCGCCAAGTTTTCGGGACGAATAAATTTCACTAACCATGAGTGAAAATATTCATGACTGCATAGCCCCAAAAAGCGTTGATAATCTGTTGATGGTTCTTCAGGCTCATTGGCTTTAGGCAAGTCATTCCGTGGTGTAATCAGACTGGTACTATTCGGATGCTCTAATCCACCATAGCTATTGCCCGTTGCCATGGTCATAAAGACATAGTTTTGAAATGGCGCTGAACCAAACATCTGAATTTCTGTTTGGCAAATTTTTTGCAAATCTTGCTTTAAGCGTTCCAAATTTGCACTGTGCTTGCCTGACAGCACAAACTCATGTGGAATTTGTTCTGCATCAAAACTAAAACGGGTCTGCTCTGCCAACTCAAATGGGCAGTCAATAAGCTGCATATAATGGTCTGCTTTTAGGGTATAACGCCCTTTCACCAGACTTTTTGAAATTAAACCCGTTGCCAATTGAAAGTGTTTTAAGGCATCGGGCAAAAATACTTCAAGTTCACATGGTGCTTGTTCTTGGCCTTCTAACCCAAGACAAATACTCGCGGGATTGACATACAACCGAGTTTGGTCGACATAGCTGCCACGCACAGATAAGTCGTATGCATAAACATCATATTCAACCGTGATCAGCTCGTGGTCTGTATTAAACAATCGCCATTTATTCTTTTCAAATTTACTTATTTTAAGAACACGTCCAGCCTCATCATAGGCACGAACTGACTCGATGTGTTTGGCAAATTCACGAATCAAATAGCTACCGGGTATCCATGTTGGAAGCCATAAAACCTGCGTTGGATTTGCCAAAAAACGGAGGGTTACGTGAACGAGATGTTGTTGATAATCGTCAAACTCAATTTGATAGTGCAACATAAGTCAGAATTCTAATCTTGATGAAGTTATGCAGGGCTTTAGCTTAGCACTTTTTTACTCTAATATGGCGCACTGCTGTCATTCTGTTCACAAGATCAAGCGAATCAAGCTCAAATTAAGCTTGTGCATAGAATATATGTTTTTTCTTCCCCCTAGGATATTCCCGTTGAAACGTTTCATTTCATTGTGTGCTGGCATGAGCTTTTTATGCACAGGCCTTTCGCATGCGGCAATTTTAAATATTGACCCGACATCGGTGCCTGCGGCAGCATGGACTATTTTTGACCCACAATCAGGTCAAACCATTGCTGAATTTAATAGCCATGCACAACGTGCCCCAGCTTCTTTAACCAAAATGATGGTTGCTTATATCACCCTAAAAGAGATCAAAGCAGGTAAGCTAAAACGCAATGAAATTATTACGGCAAACGATGTCGTACATGTGGTTCAGCCCGATGAATCACAAATGTTTTTACGTCCTGGGCAAAAAATTTCGATTGATCAACTTCTTTCTGGTCTAGTCGTCATGTCAGCCAATGATGCAGCCGTAACACTTGCACAGCGCATTGGCGGAGATCTTCCTCATTTTGTGGCACGAATGAATCAGGAAGCCAAAGCTTTAGGCATGACCGACACGCATTTTACCAACCCAGCCGGCATTACCATGGATGGACATTATTCATCTGCGGCAGATATGGCAAAGTTAGGCAATGCCTTAATTCAACAATATCCTGACTATCTTTATTATTCAAAACAAACCAGTTATACGTGGAATAACCGAACACACCATGCCACTAATATTTTGGTAAAACAAGATGCTACTGTCGATGGTTTAAAAACAGGATTTACACGTGCTGCGGGCTTTAACCTTGCGTTAACAGCCAAGCGTCCAACCATGAACCCAGACATGCCTGACCGTCGTTTGATTGTGGTGGTACTCGGTACAACTAGCCCTGTGATGCGCGCAGAGGTTGCCCACCGTTTAATGAACCTTGCTTATAACTACACCCGCGATGAAGTTGCGATTAAAGCCAAACAGCCGATTGCCGAAATTCCGGTACTCTCGGGGCAAATTAAACGCTACACCATTACCCCTCAAAACAATAAAATCATGACAACATCGCTTTACCAACAACCTGTAGCGATTGATATGCGTAGTTTTGATCAGGCAAGTGGTCTGCTAAAACTCAATGGACAAACTGTACAACCACTTGCCCAAACGGCAACCAAACTACAGGTACAGTTAAACAAACAACAACTGACTGCACCTTTCAACCAAAATGTGCAACTCGCTACAGTTAAAATCTATCAAAACAACCAGTGGGTTGAAGATGTTGCAATTAACAATGATGTAAAGTTAGAGCCCGCAAGCCTATTACAGCGCTTTTGGGCATGGATCAAACAAATTTTACCTTTTTTCAAAGAAGCCGCTTCACCTGCGACTATTTTTCCACTGCACTAAATCTGCCTGATTTTAAAAATCTTTGAATTTAGGCATATTGTAAAAAGATGGTTTATGCCATCTTTTTACAATTTCAAGGCACCATAAAAAAACACTTTTGCACCGTTTTATCGGGTATATCACCCATAAACTGCATTAAAAAGTATCATTCAACCCATATCTAAACTTTTTAAAACAACTTAAGAATAAATTGGCATTGAATTTTATTACCACATCCCCATATGATAGTTAAAATAGATATTCATCATGAAAAATTCAGCATTTTGCAGAAATTTTATTTTTCCAAAAACAGCTTTGCTTTTATGATGTAACCTTAACTCGACATGGATTAAAAAACATGACTGCAATTGCAAATAACCACGTAGTTTCTTTTAACTACACACTTACAAATGCCGAAGGCGAAACGCTTGATCAATCTCAAGGCGAACCACTAGCTTATTTGCACGGTGCAGGTAACATCATTCCTGGTTTAGAAAAAGCACTTGAAGGTAAAACTGCAGGCGACAAATTCAAAGTAACGATTCCTGCTGCGGAAGGTTATGGCGAATACAACCCTGATCTTGTACAAGAAGTTCCTGCAAAAATGTTCCAAGGTGTTGAAAACATTGAAGCTGGTATGCAGTTCCAAGCTCAAACTGATGACGGTGTTCAAATCGTTACAGTAAAAGCAGTTGAAGGCGACAACGTACTTGTTGATGCGAACTTCCCATTGGCTGGTCAAGATTTAACTTTTGATGTTGAAATCGTAGAAGTACGTGATGCAAGCGAAGAAGAGCTTGAACACGGTCACGTTCACGGTGCTGGTGGTCATCACCACTAAGATTTCACCACGAAATCAAAAAATGGAGCATCATGCTCCATTTTTTTATGCTATTTTTTAGTTTATAAATTTACGATCTATCTACTGCAATGAAAAATCTGATTTGGTTTCGGCAAGATTTACGTATTTCAGATCATGCTGCTCTTTGGCATGCCACACAACAAGCCGAATGTATTGCCTATGTCGCACTTTCTCCTGCTCAATGGCGAATACATGATGATGCTGCAATCAAAATCGATTTTTATTTACGGCAATTACAACAATTAAAACAACAACTTCATCAACTCAATATCCCGCTCATCGTACAGGTCATTCCATTTTGGAAAGACATTGCACAGCCATTATTAGAACTTTGCAAACAATTTGATATTCAACAGATACATGCCAATCTTGAATTTGGAGTCCACGAACAACAACGGGATCAATGCTTCAAAGATATACTCAAATCAACACAAATTACCTTTTATCTCCACCAAGATCGTACCCTTTTTCCAGTCGGTCATATTCGCAACCAATCAGGGCAACCTTATAAAGTCTTTAGCGCATTTAAACATAATTGTTATCAACGATTAGATATTCAAATTCCGGCTTGTTTTCCTGACATCACACCACAAATACCACTTAATTTAGATATCGAACCAAGCCAAAGCACCATTCCTGCTCTTGCTGACTTAGGCTATATTGCCCCTACCCTCGACATTCAACATTTATGGCCTGTGGGTGAAGATTTTGCAAAAAAACAGCTCAATGAATTTATTGAACAAGATGTTGTGCATTATCAACAACAACGTGACTTCCCTGCATTGTCTGCCACGAGTCAGCTTGCTGCCTATTTAAATATCGGCATTTTATCCATTCGCCAATGTCTACAAACCTTATTTCAGGCTCAACATGGACAATTTCTGATTCAAAATCAAGGACAGCGATGCTGGCTAGATGAATTATTATGGCGTGAATTTTATCAGCATATTTTGTTTGATTTTCCACAGGTATCAAAACATCAGCTCTTTCAAACCAAAACCCGTCAGCTTGTGTGGCGAGAAAATGAAACGGATTTAAAAGCATGGCAGCATGGACAAACAGGTATCCCCATTGTAGATGCTGGAATGCGCCAACTCATGCAAACAGGATGGATTCATAATCGAGTCCGTATGATCTGCGCCATGTTTTTAAGCAAAAATCTGCTCATCGATTGGCGTAAAGGCGAACAATGGTTTATGCAGCATTTGATCGATGGTGACCTTGCAGCCAATAATGGTGGATGGCAATGGTGCGCTTCGACAGGAACAGATGCCGTGCCTTATTTTCGTATTTTCAACCCGATTGAGCAGTCGAAGAAGTTCGACCCAAATGGGGATTATCTACGAAAATGGTTGCCTGAATTACGACATTTAGATGCAAAAACCATTCATGCACCTTATGCCACATCAGAACAACCACATTTGGACTATCCAGAACCTATCGTGGATTTAAAAGCCAGTCGCCTGCGCGCACTGGATGCCTTTAAGTCGCTTTCATGAAAAATGGAGCATCAAACTCCATCTTTTATACTATTTTTCAGCGTTACTGTTCATCTCGTTTAAACACCAACTCGGTTGCAGATGAGTTTGCAGTATCAAAATAATACCCTTCACTTTGGAAAGCTTTTAAGTCCTCAACACGGTCAATTTTATTTTCAATCATAAACCGTGCCATCAACCCACGCGCTTTTTTAGCATAAAAACTGATTACTTTGTATTTCCCATTTTTCTGATCCAGAAAAACGGGTTTAATGATTTCAGCTTTAATCTTGCTTTCCTTCACCGATTTATAATATTCATCCGATGCTAAATTTACCAAAATTTCGGTGTCTGCATCTGCCAAATCGGCATTGATCATTTGGGTAATTTTATCGCCCCAAAACGCATATAAATTTTGCCCACGCGGATTATGAAGTTTTGTTCCCATTTCCAAACGATACGGCATCATTAAATCTAAGGGGCGTAATAAACCATAGAGTCCCGACAACATACGTAAATGCTGCTGTGCAAAATCAAGCTGTGCATCATTCAGATGATATGCATCCAAACCTGTATAGACATCGCCCTTAAATGCAAAAATCGCCTGACGAGCATTGGCAAAATCAAAGTCAGGCTGCCAATCCTGAAAACGTGCCACATTGAGCTGGGCAATTTTTTCACTCACGCTCATCAATGTCGCAATTTCTGTTGCTGAAAGCTGACGTGTTACCGCTATTAATTCTGCCGAGTCATCCAATAAACGTGGTTGTGTAAATTGGTCTGTTGGCAAAGCTGTTTCATAATCTAAAGTTTTTGCGGGTGAAATAAGCGCAAGCATAACAATCCTGATTTTCTGATTTTGCTCACTATAACAGCCCATATTATTCAATGCCAATTTATGTTTTTGATGGCTTTTATCGGTAAAATAAACCTTATTTTTATTGAAAGATGATGATTCATGTCTGAAACAATATTCCTGCAAGGACCTGCGGGGAAGATTGAAGTCTTTGTTGACCGACCTCAAGGCGAAATCAGCAGTTTCGCTGTGGTATGCCATCCGCACCCGTTACAAGGTGGCAATGCACAGCATAAAATTCCCGTATTACTGTCTAATGCTTTGACCGCACGTGGTTGTATTGTGTACCGCCCAAGTTTTCGTGGCGCAGGTTCAACCGAAGGCCCACATGAAGAAGGCGTTGGTGAAACCAACGATATTTTGGCAGTTATTGCACAAATACGTGCACAATTTCCAACGTTTCCTTTTTATGCAGGTGGGTTTAGTTTTGGCGCACACGTCCTAGCAAAATGCTATGCCGAACTTAGCCTAGAACTACGTCCAAAACAGATGATTCTCTGTGGGCTTCCAACAGCGATGGTACGTGGTCTGCGGGATTATCAGACACCAGAAATTCAGGGTAATCTTTTATTTGTTCATGGCGAAGAAGATGACATTACCCTACTTCGTGATGTTGTCGCTTGGGCAAAACCGCAAAAACATCCGATTACTATTTTCCCGGGTGCGAATCATTTTTTCACAGGCTATTTAAAACAGCTACGCCAAGTTGTAGACCGTTACTTGACCCTATAAAATCTTGCGCAAGAGTATAATGTTTAAACTCTTGCGCAGTGCCTTATGCTGTGACACGTGCTAATGCTGCTGTCAAAAGTTTCCAGCATTTTTCGACTGTTTCAACATTGACACGTTCGCCTGGTGCATGTGCCCCTTGAATATCTGGGCCAAAAGACACCATTTCCAAATGCGGATAATGCTCTGCAATAATCCCACACTCTAAGCCTGCGTGAATGACTTTCAGATCAGGTTCTATATTAAAGCGTTGTTGATAAGCATCTTGTAAACAGTGTAATGCTGCCGAATTTGGGTTGGGTGTCCACCCTGAAACCAATGGGGCTAAAGTTGCAGAAATACCGTCATTGTTAAATAGGCGTTGAATCTGTTCTGCATGTGCAGATAACGCATGATTGACCATCGAACGCACCATAATTGAAACATCTGCTCCTGTGTTATTCAGACGCACGACACCAATATTATTGGATGTTTCAACAACATTTTCTAAACTCTGACTCATTTGAATCACCCCATACGGGCAGTGTGCCAAAGCATTTAGCCATATCGTTTGCTGGCTTTTTTCCAACATTTGCGTTGCTGTATTTTCCACAATATGGCAACTCAGTTGCAATGCATCATCAATGCCTTTCAGCATATCTTGCCAATGTTGTTGGGCTTGTAAAAGTCGCAGCTGTAATGCTGCAAATGCTGTATCAGGTAATGCAATTTTCGCGGTTGCCTCACGCGGGAGTGCATTTCGGGCTGTTCCACCTGAGAACTCAATCAGATACCCACCCAATGCGTCGAGGTTTTCATTTAGAAACTGTGCCAAAATCACATTGGCATTGCCCCGCCCCAGATGAATATCCACCCCTGAGTGTCCACCTTTTAAACCCAAAACCTGAATTTCAACGTGTTGTAAATGCTGTGGAAGATCTACATAATCAAGTGGTTGATGAATCTCAACATCCTGACTACCTGCACAACCGAGGTACAATTGCCCCCATTCTTCGGTATCAATATTAAATAACCATTTGCCGTGTAATACGCCTTTTTCCAAGAAACGTGCGCCACTCATGCCTGCTTCTTCATCAATGGTTAATAGAACTTCTATCGGCCCATGTGAAATCTCTTTGGCATCCAACACCGCCAAGGCCAACGCAACCCCAATGCCATTGTCTGCTCCCAGTGTGGTATTTTCTGCAATCAACCAGCCATCTTTTAAAATAGGTTGAATCGGGTCTTGGCTAAAGTCATGTTCCGTTCCCCGATTGGCTTGCGTCACCATATCCAGATGACCTTGCAGAATGACCCCTGCGACATGTTCCATTCCCTGTGTTGCAGGCTTACGAATGATCAAATTCCCAATCTGATCCACATAAGTTTCCAAGCCCTTCGTAATCGCCCAATCCTGTAAATGCTGACGTAACTGTTGTTCATGTTTTGATTGTCTTGGAATTTGGCACAATGTCGCAAAATGCGTCCATACGTTTTGTGGTTCAAGTTGAGTTAAATCAACAGGGGTATTCATTGCATATTCTCTTTTTTCAAGCAAGTTTTGACTATACACCAAAAGGATTTACATCATAATTCGAAATTAAATAGAAAAGGCATGACACACGACAAAGGACAAACCAGACTTCTATTTTCACGAGATACATTTTTTAGCACCAATGCTTAAAGATCATCATGCAAAAAACCTCATGAAATAGACTTTACACTCTCAGAAGAAAAGTCTTTACATTCCAACGAAAAGCACAAAAAAACGCCAAGCATGTGCCTGACGTTCTTGGTTTACTTTATTGCTGTTTGCGTATTTCGACTGGCTTATTCAGCGACTTCAATGCTTAAACCAGCCTGATTTGCCAACTGAGTAAACGTTGGGAAACTGGTCGCAACTGTTTCCGTACCAATAATACTAATTGTTTCTGCAGCACGTAACCCTGCAATACTAAAACTCATGGCAATACGGTGGTCATGGTGAGATTCAATCTCTGCACCTTTAAAAATTGGTGACCAATCGCCTGTTTTGCCTTGCCCTTGAATGATAATCCCGTCTGCTGTTGGAGTGCATTCAATTCCCATCGCATGTAAACCATCTGCCATGACTTGAATACGGTCAGATTCTTTCACACGAAGTTCTGCCGCACCCGTCAACACGGTTTCTCCTTCTGCACATGCAGCAGCAATAAACAATGCTGGGAATTCATCAATTGCCAAAGGAACTTGGTCTTCTGGAATATGAATCCCTTTCAATGTGCGTGAACCACGAATACGAATATCAGCAATCGGTTCGCCACCTGCAATGCGTTCATTCAGCACTTCAAGGTCTGCACCCATCGCTTTTAAGATTTCAATAACACCTGTACGAGTTGGGTTAATACCTACCGCTTCTAAGGTCACATCTGCATTTTCACAAATCGCAGCACCCACCATAAAAAATGCAGCAGATGAAATATCCGATGGCACTTGAATATTGGTTGCAACCAGTTTACCGCCCCCTGTCAATGAAATACGATTACCTTCTGTTTTAACATCGTATCCAAAGGCGCGTAACATACGTTCTGTATGGTCACGGGTTGGCTCTGGTTCTGTCACTGAGGTTTCGCCCTCTGCCCATAAACCTGCAAGTAAAATTCCAGATTTCACCTGAGCCGATGCCATTGGTAAATCATAGGCAATTCCTGCCAAAGCCTGATTTCCTGTAATGCTGACTGGTGGCGTACCTTTTTCACCTGTGGTCTGGATTTGAGCACCCATTAAACGTAATGGTTTAGCAATCCGTTCCATTGGACGTTTTGACAATGAAGCATCACCTGTCATGACTGTATCGAACTTTTGTGCAGACAACATGCCAGAAAGCAAACGCATACTGGTGCCAGAATTACCCATATATAACGCCTGCTGAGGTGCTTTTAAGCCTTGCATGCCGACACCATGAATAGTCACTTCACCATTGGCAGGGCCTTCAATGACCACGCCCATATCACGAAATGCCTGCAAAGTTGCTAATGCATCTTCACCTTCCAGAAAACCTGTCACATGTGTTGTGCCTTCGGCAATTGCACCAAACATGATGGAACGATGTGACACCGATTTATCACCAGGAACCGTGAATGTTCCTTTAAACTGATGTTGTTGTGGCTGGATGGTAAATTTTTGTGTCACGTGATTCGCCTCCGATACATTCTTTTTGGCAAGCATATGGTTAAAGTGTTGTCGGGCTGCCTGAGCATGTTCAAGTAGCCCCATTAATTCACTCGAATTTTCATCTTCAATGAGTTTACGAATGGTTGCAAGTTGTGCTTCAAAACCATCAACAGCGTTTAAAATTGCAGTTTTGTTGGCAAAGAAAATGTCATGCCACATTTGTGGATCAGATGCTGCAATCCGTGAAAAGTCACGAAAGCCACCTGCTGCATAACGGAAAATATCGAGATTATCTTCACGGTTTGCCAGTTGCTCGACTAAATTAAATGCCATCAAATGCGGTAAATGACTGGTATGTGCCAACACTTCATCATGTTTTTGCACATCCATGCAAATGACTTCAGCTTGAGCAGCTGTCCATAATGCCACGAGCTGATCTACTGCCCATGTTGCACTGCTGTCTAATGGCGTCAAAATCACTTTATGGTTGGCAAATAAGTCAACTTTTCCGGCATGAACACCTGTATGTTCACTACCTGCAATAGGATGTCCCGGCACAAACCCTGCGGGAAGTTGGTTTCCAAAAACGCGTTTTGCCGCTGCAACCACATTACCTTTGGTACTGCCCACATCGGTTAAGATGGCGTTTTCACTCAGATAAGGCTTAATCAAATGCAATACCTTTTCTGTTGCCTGCACAGGTAACGCCAAAACCACCAAATCAGCATTTTGTACCGCTTGTTCAGGTGACGCATATCCCTGCTGAATCAACCCAAGTGCCAAAGCATCCTGCAAAGTTTGTTTTGACCGTGTCGAAGCCACCACCTGTTCAGCCAAACCTTGTGCCTGAATAACCCGTGCCAGACTTGAACCAATCAGTCCTAATCCAATAAATGCAACTTTATGAAACAGCGGAGATGACATCTTTACCCTCTCGCCTTGTGCGACAACATAAGCATTGAACCTTTCACTAACAATGAATCATCCTTCTTTTATGATGAAGGATGGCAAACAGAATAAGACCTCTGAACATCTCCAGAAGCCTTAGCATGATCTTTAAAGAACCGCAGCAGGATAAGATCCTAAAATTCGTAACTCTTTCACAATCGGACGGATATCATCTAGTGCAGCCGCAACATTTGGCTGATCAATATGCCCTTCTAAATCAACAAAGAACACATACGCCCATTTTTCAGGAAGCGCAGGGCGCGTTTCGATACTGGTCAAACTGATTCCGTGTTTTGCAAAAGGCTCCAGAATATCCAGTAATGCACCAGCACGGTCATGTGCTGCAATCAGTAATGATGTTTTATCATTGCCACTTGCTGGAATTTTTTCACGACCAATGACCAAGAAACGTGTTGTATTTTCTGGGTTATCTTCAATATTGCTATGCAAAATCTCCAAACCATAGGTACTTGCCGCAACATCCGACGCTATGGCTGCCGAATGCCATTCATTGCGAATACGGCGCGCAGCTTCACCATTTGAAGACAGTGCAATACGCTCTACCCCAGGGTAATGTGCATCTAACCATTTACGGCATTGTGCCAATGCTTGCTGGTGCGCATAAATTTGTTTAATGCTGTCTTTACGAGTATTTTCTGAAATGAGGAATTGATGGTGAATACGTAATTCAACTTCCCCAATCACATTTAAATTTGAATTTTTAAAACAATCTAAAGTATGGTTGACCACGCCTTCAGATGAGTTTTCAACAGGTACAACGCCATAATGCGCACTGCCCGCTTCAACCTCACGGAACACTTCATCAATGGTGGTAATTGGGCGTACCACAGCATCTTTACCAAAATGCTTTAATGCAGCAGCATGTGTAAATGTCCCTTCAGGCCCTAAAAAAGCAATACTTTGCGGTGCTTCAAGTGCCAAACAGGCCGACATGATTTCACGGAACAAACGTGCCATTGTGACATCAGATAAAGGCCCCTGATTACGCTCCATCACTCGACGTAGAACCTGCGCCTCACGTTCGGGGCGGTAAAATAACGGGTTCTCTTCTGTTGCAAATTTCGCTTTTGCCACAGCCTCAGCCAAACGTGCTCGACGATTCAACAAATCTTGTATCTGTTGATCGACACTATCAATATCTGAACGGATTTGATCTAAATTTAGAGAAGTCGTTTGATGATCATCATGGACCATGTTGAATTCGCCCCATACGCATAACGGATTGTTTGCAAGTATAACCATATTCAAATCAGAAATGTTACTCAAGATCAAAGAGAACGATTCAACTTTAGATGAATCACTTGCGCCATTCGCTAAAATAGAACAATTACAACGCAATACACAAGAGCTATACCCAAAACATCATCTCAACAGTACAAACACCAAGACGAGTTTCCCTTCACCAATTCGTGTAAAATGACTAGAAATTAAAGGTTTAACCGCTCACCAAAAATCTGTTTTGCCTTGCGTTATAATTCGGTATGATAATTTTTAACACTTATAAAAGCTATATATTGAAATGAATACCAAACGTAATCTGTATCAGGACTTTGAACACCCCTTTGCGCAGTACATCCGTATTATCGGCAAAGGAAAAACAGGAGCGCGCTCGTTAACCTATCAAGAAGCGTATGACGCTTTTAGCCTGATTTTAAAACGTGACGTATTAGATGTGCAGCTCGGTGCATTTTTAATGTTATTACGGGTGAAAGAAGAATCGGTTGAAGAATTAGCAGGCTTCGTTCGAGCCACACGAGATCAACTGCCATTTACCCCACTTGATGTCGATTTAGACTGGTCATCTTACGCAGGTAAACGTAAACACTATCCTTGGTTTTTACTTGCAGCTTTAACATTGGCACATCATGGTTATCGTATCGTCATGCATGGTGCAGCAGGACACACTTTAAACCGAGTCTATACCGAACAAGTGTTAGATTATCTCGACTATCCAATCTGTCAAAATCAGACCGATGTTGCACAACAACTGGCTGATCGTCATTTTGCCTATTTGCCTCTTTCGGTCATTTCACCTGTTCTAGATGAATTAATCGGACTCCGAAATGTGATGGGCTTACGTTCACCTGTGCATACATTGGCACGTTTAATTAACCCATTTAATGCCAAAGCAACGTTGCAGGCAATTTTCCACCCTGCGTATCGTGCCTCACATCAACGCACGGCGTTTACTTTGGGTTATAAAAACAGTGCCGTGATTAAAGGTGAAGGCGGAGAGTTTGAACGTAACCCCGATGCCAAAACCCTGATTTGTGGTATTCATGAAGGTGCAATGTACGAGCATGAATTACCAAAACTTACGGCTGGCCGCAGCGATATAGAAGAAGAACTGGATTTATCTGTGTTTAAAGCAGTGTGGGAAGGCAAACAAACACATGAATATGGCGAAGTGGCCGTCACTGAAACCATGGGTATTGCTTTATATACGATGGGTGTCTGTGCAACTTATGAAGATGCTATGCTCAAAGCAAAACAACTCTGGCAAGATCGATTTTAATTATTTTTTGACTTTTGCTCTCTACGGATTTTAGATCATCCGTAGAGAAGCCATTTAAATGACACGGGATATATCATTTAAACAAAACGAATTGGCTTAAACTCAGGTTCAGTTTTGTGATGATCATCTTCACAAACTTCACCCTCTTTTTTCTTACCACGGTCAATATAGCCTGTGCGTTCTTCTTCAGGTAAATGTTTGTATTCCCAAGCTAAAACCGCCTGCATACAAATTTCACGCTGTTCTTGTGTCAACGCAACGCCATTCGGCCATTTTCCAATTTCAACTGCTGTTTTTAAACGCTGTACAATTTCAGGGTCTAACACAGACAGCATTTGTTCAATATTCATCTCATTCTTCCTGCTGAGTTAAGGCTTCAAAATCCTGATTCCAACCAAGTTTAGTACGGCACGACATATAAAAATCATACCCAGGTGGATGTAATAGATTTAATTTAAATGGGTGCTTACGAATATGTAAAGCATCTCCTGCATTGAGTGCCACACTATGCTGACCATCGGCACTGACCATCGGCATAACACGGTTTTCTTGAACCCTAATTTTTATTTCGCTTTGATCACCCACAATAATCGGACGGGATGACAAAGTGTGTGGGTGCATCGGAACTAACGCAATCGCATCCATACTTGGGTGAATAATCGGGCCACCACCAGAAAGCGCATATGCGGTTGAACCTGTTGGTGTTGAAACAATTAAACCGTCACTATGTTGGCGATACACAAACTGCCCATCAATTGACAGTTCAAAATCAATCATGTGTACCGAACGCCCTGAGTGCAGCACAATATCATTTAAGGCAATCGCCTGATAAATAACATCACCCGCAGAACGGATTTCCATTTCCAGCAAGAAACGCTTATCTAACTGAAATTCACCTTTTAAGACCTGATCCAGTTTCGACAACACCATGCTCGGTTTAATATCGGTTAAGAACCCTAAGCGACCACGGTTTACCCCAACAACAGGAGTGTTGTATTTCACCAAAGCCCGTGCTGCATGTAATAAGGAACCATCGCCCCCAACCACAACAACCAGATCAGCAACTTCGCCCATTAAATGACGTCCAACAATTTGACAATCCTGATAAGGAACCAGTTTTGCTGTTTCTACATCAAAAATTGGGTGTAACCCTAATGCCAATAGATGGTCATAAATAAGACAAAGGGTTTCTACAACAGAGGACTTGTCTGGACGACCCATTAAACCAATGTTGCGAAACGACTTGTGTGAAATTCTCACCAATTCAAGCGCTCCGTTCGGATTCGCGCCAATAATAGCACGTTGTTAAAATATTTTAAAAAGCCCACAAAACGTTTGATTCATCTGTCTTTTTGTACAGATTTTTGCATTGGGATACGAATAATCATTGCAAATTATAAAAAAGCTTCGCATGATTACACAGTTTATCTTGGATAGCTTATCACTTTTTATGAAGTCACAACGCGGTCTTGGCATTTTTGCACTTATTTTTTGCATTTTGGTAATTGGCGGTTTTCTGGCGCTCAGTGTTTACCTTGTGCGTCTAGACAATATCATTAGGACTAAATTTGAAGGTCAGCGTTGGGACATTCCGGCCAAGGTATATGCACGACCACTTGAAATTTATGCTCAGGCACCTGTCAGTGAAACCAACTTTCTAGAAGAGTTGAACCTTTTAGGTTATAAACGTGCTGACAGCTATACCCAGCCGGGTACATTCGTTGTAAATGGCAATACGCTATATGTTCATACGCGTGGGTTTGACTTTGGTGATAGCACCGAGCCAGAACAGGTGTTGAATATTCAGTTTGCTCAAGACAGCATTACTGATGTTAAAACAACAAAACCAACCAATACGGGCATGACTCGCCTTGAACCGTTACTCATTGGGGGGATCTACCCTCAGCATAATGAAGACCGTGTACTGATTAAACTCAAAAACGTGCCTAAGCCACTCATTGAAGCTTTGGTTTCCACTGAGGATAGAAATTTTTATCATCATCATGGCGTATCAATTCGTGGTACTGCACGTGCCATTATGAGTAATATTACGGGTGGCAAGCGTCAGGGTGGTTCAACACTCACGCAGCAGCTTGTCAAAAACTTCTTCTTGTCTCCTGAGCAAACTTACAAACGTAAAGCCAATGAAGCCTTAATGGCTTTATTGCTTGAAATGCACTATAGCAAGGATGAAATTTTAGAAGCTTACTTAAATGAAGTGCATCTAGGTCAAAATGGCAACTATTCTATTAATGGTTATGGTCTAGCTTCACAGTTCTATTTTGGATTACCACTGCGTGAACTCAATATTGCGCAACAAGCCTATTTAGTTGGTCTGGTACAAGGCCCTTCACTGTACAATCCTTGGCGCAATCCAGAAGGTGCATTGAATCGTCGTAATACTGTTTTACACAATATGTTAGTGATGGGTTATCTAACTCAGGCCCAATATGAACAAGAAAGTGCTCGTCCTCTTGGTGTTGTCGAAAAACCTGCTTTAGGGCCTTCTCGTTTCCCTGACTTTATGGACATTGTCCGTCGCCAACTTCGTAGCGAATATCAGGAATCCGACTTGACCAATCAAGGATTACGCATCTTTACCACGCTTGATCCAATTGCTCAAACCAAAGCACAAACAGCCTTTAAACAAACGGTTGACCAATTAAGCAAAGGCAATCCACGTACATTAAGCAATTTACAAGGTGCTGTTCTTATTCAGCGGCCAGATAATGGCGAACTTGTTGCAGCCATTGGTTCAACCCAAAGTTTTACTGGCTTTAACCGTACTTTAGATGCCAAACGTCAAGTGGGTTCATTACTTAAACCTGTGATTTATCTAAATGCCATCGACTCAGGTCGTTACACTTGGGCATCTTTAATTCAGGATACAGAAATTAGTATTCCAAGTGATGGTAAGAACTGGACACCTAAAAACTATAGTGGCGGTGGTCATGGCATGGTACCAATGGTACAGGCACTTGAACATTCTTATAACCTTGCTGCTGTACGTTTAGGACAAGAATTTGGTGTTCCAGCATTTAGCAACCAATTACGCAAATTTGGCGTTACTAGCCCGATTCCAGCCTACCCTTCTGTATTTTTAGGCGCGGTGAATATGTCACCAATGGAAATATTGGGGATTTATAGTAATTTTGCATCAGGTGGCTTTAAGTATCCAACCAAAGCAATTCGTTCTGTCGTAGATCAAAACGGTAAAATACTTGACCGTTATAGCTTAGATGTACAACAAACCATCAATCCATCTAGTGCATATATTTTAAACTATGGCTTACAACAAGTCATGAGTTCGGGTACAGGTCAGGCAGCGTATCGTAGCTTGCCAACCAATCTAAAACTAGCAGGTAAATCGGGTACCACCAATGACACACGTGACTCATGGTTTGCAGGTTTCTCTGGAAATTATTTGACAGTGGTATGGTTAGGACGTGATGACAACAAAATTACAGGCTTAACAGGTTCGTCTGGTGCATTGCCCGTATGGACAAATGTCATGAAACAATTGCGCCAACAACCGATTAACTTTAAACAACCTGATGACGTTCAATGGCATTGGATTGATGTTGCAAGCGGAAATCTGTCTGCTCAAGGCTGCTCTGGTGCGATGTATATTCCATTGATGGTTTCTCACATTCCAAACCATTCAACCAACTGTGCATTGCCACATTATCAGGTTGCGCCAAGTTCAGACAACGGCGCTTCAGCCCCTGCAACTTCGGCTCAACCAGATAGCATAGAAAACTTGATTCACGAAAGTGATTCAGATAACCCACCACCTGCACGTGTTATTTCAAGTGGTAGTTACGATGCAAATTAATTTTGGATAGGAGAATAATGGATGCGTTTTAAGTTTGTTTTAGGTGCTGGAATCACGACATTATTGGTGGGCTGTAATACCTTACAACCCTCAACACATTCGCCAACACCTAAACCAGTAACGCCATCACATTCTGACAGTCAAACATCATCTCATGGGGTGACCATCACCCCATATAACCCAGGTGAAATTAAACGCACCCCTGTCACACCAACTGTCATTGTTCCAAAACAGCAGCCCCAACCACAGCAAAATGATGGCTCCAAACTTCCTGCATTTCAGCAGGTCATTGGGCAGGCTCAGGTTGCGCTGAATCGCCAACAATATGTGCAAGCAGAACGTCTGGCAACACAGGCACAGCGCATTTCTCCTCAAGCACCGCAAAGTTATGTTGTGCTGGCTCAAAGTGCTTTATCGCAGAAAAAATATGCTCAGGCCAAATCACTGGCGCAACGTGGTCTAAGTCTGGCATCAGACAGTGCTGTCAAAAAACAACTTCAGTTGATTCAGCAACAAGCCAGCAAGGCTCAACCCTAGTTTATAACTTTAAAAGTTAGAAATACCTGCCAAACCATAAAAACCGTATTGCGCTGCCTGTTGCAAAAATGCAGGTTGCATTCCACCTAAAGCAAATACGGGAATATCTACAGTTTCTATCCACGCTTGTGCTTGCTGCCATCCTAAAGGCATATCATTGGGATGGCTCGGTGTTGCTAAAACAGGACTTAACAACACAGCTTCACAGCCGATATGCTGTGCATGTTGCAAACTTTCCAAATCATGGCAGGCAGCAATATAACGCTGACCAATCATCAAATCTCCGACACTTTTTTGCATTAATTGAGATTGTTTTAAATGAACGGCCGCTATTTTAATTACCGATTGATCCAGTGTCTTCCAGTCATTTTCATTTAAAATAAGCTGAGCCTGCTGGGCAACAGACAATTCTCTAATTGCTTGCATCTGCTGTTCAGTCCATTGTTCTGGACGAAAATAAAATAATCGGTCATCTGCTTGATCGGTCAGTTCAGACAACTTTGGACTGATTTTTAAATATGGTGCCCAATACAAACGCTTTAAAATGTCCACATTTGCTTTTGGAAAATTTAAAGTCAGCAATTCAACACGTGTATACCATTGCCACTGTTGTTTCACCTGTTGCATTTGGTTTTGTTCAAGCTGCGCAAAAAAGATGTGAAGACGAACTTCAAGATCTTCATAATCATGTTGAATCAACTGAAATGGATGCCAAGTCTGAATATCCACCCCAACCTCTTCTAAAATTTCACGTCGACATGCCTGTACAGGTGTTTCCCCTTGCTCAACTTTACCCCCCGGAAACTCATATTTATTGCCCTGATGCTGCTTTGCCTCACGCCAACCGACAAGCACTTTTGCCTGTGAAAAAACCAAGCCAATCGCCACATCAATTACTGGTTTCAATATTCATTCCCCCTGTTATCTGTTGACACATAGTTTACGTGTTACAAAGTTCTTTATAAATTCTAAAATTTAGGATTGACAGTATTATTCGATAATGATTATCATTTAAAACACTAAAGTACACCACGGAGAACACAAACATGAACGCACCTTTTAACTTGTTTACACGCAGTACCGAAGCAGCTCAATCTTTACCAATGCTACATTCTAATAACTTATTTGCGCTTGGTCGTGAAATTCGCATTATGCATGCAGGGGAAGAATACCGTTTACGCCTCACACGTAATAATCGTCTGATTTTAACCAAGTAACCCCACACATATTGTGGTGTTCAATACAAAAATAAACGTGGAAACAAGCAGCAATTTTCTTGCTGCTTTTTTTATTGACACAACTGAGTCACTATTTTTATTACATAAATTGCATCGCAAAATCCACCCAAAAGCCTCACCGAAAGATTCAATTCAAAAAATCAAAGCGTTTCAAATTTGATGCTCAAGGTTAAGGCAATGCTTTGATGATTGTTTAGTTTAAAGGAACAACCCGCAATACTTCTTCTAAAGACGTAACGCCCGCCACCACTTTCCTTGCACCTGCAATCCGTAACGGTTCGACCCCTTCTACTTTTGCCTGATGACGCAATTTTGCCAAGGGTGCATTATCACTCACCAATTGTTTAAGCTGCAAACTTAAAGGCATAAATTCATAAATCCCGACTCGCCCTTTGTAACCCGTAAAACGACAGGCTTCGCATCCAACAGGAACAAATGACGTTTTTGGAATATCCACCACATAATCCACTGTTAAATATTTCCATTGCTGTTCATCCATTGCCGCCTGTTGTTTACAATGTGGGCATAAAGTTCGCACTAAACGCTGTGCCAAAATACCAAGCAAGGTCGCCGAAGATAAAAATGGCTGTACACCCAAATCATGTAACCGTGTCAAACTCGATGGTGCATCGTTGGTATGCAATGTCGAGAGCACCAAATGTCCTGTCAGTGCAGCTTGAATCGCCATATCAGCCGTGTCCTGATCTCGAATTTCCCCGACCATAATAATGTCTGGGTCTTGACGCATCAGCGCACGTACACCATCAGCAAATTCCAGCTCAATGGCATGATTGACCTGCATCTGGTTAAAGCTCGGTTCAATCATTTCAATCGGGTCTTCAATGGTACAAACATTGACTTGTTCCGTCGCTAACTGTTTTAACGATGAATACAATGTCGTGGTTTTCCCCGACCCCGTTGGCCCTGTCACCAAAATAATGCCATGACTATGATGGGTTAGCTCATCCCATTTTTGCAGCAATTTTTCATCAAAACCAAGTTGGGTAAAGCTACGAACCAACACTTCAGGGTCAAAAATACGCAACACCATTTTTTCGCCAAATGCTGTCGGGAGCGTTGCCAAACGTAATTCTGTTTCGATTCCCTTTGGTGTTCTGGTTTTTAAACGCCCATCCTGAGGTTTGCGTTTTTCAGCAACATTCATTCGCCCCAAAATTTTAATACGGGCAATAACCGCATTGAGTGTATTGGATGGCATGTTATAAATGGTATGCAACACGCCATCTATACGAAAACGAACCTTGCTTTTTTCACGACGTGGCTCTAAGTGAATATCACTTGCACCTTGTTCAAAAGCAAACTGTAAAACCCAATCGACCAGTTTTACAATGTGCTGATCATTAGCATCGGGGTTTTGCATATCCCCCAGTTGTAATAAGGCTTCTACGCCTTTTTGCTCAGGCATGCTCCCATGCTGGGTCGAATGCACAGCACGACTCACCTGATAATACTCGACCAAATAGCGTTGTAATTGTTCAGGATTTAACAAAACACGTTTAATCTGTTTTGGTTTTAAACTCGGTTCCAGATTAATCAACCAATCCTTCATAAATGGCTGATCTGTGCCGATGACAACCTCTGTATCCGTCACGGCAACTGCTAAAATTCGATTATGCACAGCAAATTCTTGTGACATAATTGCCGTTAACGTAGGCACATCTGCCTTTAACGGGTCAATACGGAAAAAAGGCAGCCCTGATTTTTCAGATAACCACTGACACAATGCCTTTAAATTTAATGGCTGTGACAGGCTTAAATCCTGAAAATTAAACTGTGCAATCCACTGTAGAGGATGCCATGCCAACTGCGCCCGACTGCGTTGAGTGGTGAGAACCAGTGCCCGATCTCGCTCAGAAATTTTCCCATCTTGCAGCAATTGATCTAAACACCACGTTAAATCAATCATAAAGGAAAATTGATCCAATCTGTGCGTTGTCCCCATGAGCACCCCTCAATACTATTCTTTTTTAATTTCAAGCCGCAATGGTAGCAGTTTTAGCCTACTGATGTAGATGATTTCCATTGAAAAGATGTCCGTCTTTTCTCAACTAAATATCATTTCCAACCCATTGTATCTCCACCACCGTAATGGATTGTTCATCGACCTGAAAACGAATATTAAACGCAGCAAAACGTAATCCATAAACCCGTTCGGGGTCATGCTGATATGCTGGTCGTGGGTCTAAAGCCAATACTTGTTCCAGTTCATTCAGTGTTTGTTCTAAAAGCAATGTCTGCTCTACATACACCTGCTGTTGAGCCAAAGCCTGCGGCTGCCATATTACAGATTTCAACACTGGCGCCTGCATGGCATAACCACTTTGTGCATCCACAATTGCATCTGAATACGCAATATACGGCTTAATATCCAAAACGGGCGTACCATCAAGCAAATCACTTCCCTGAACATAGACCCGCAATTGTCCTTGTTCACGCACAACACGTTTAAACTTCACCACAGACAAACCAATAGGAGATGGACGATACATACTGCGTGTCGCAAAAACTCCGATTTTTTCATTGCCACCCAAACGTGGCGGACGAACCTGTGCCCGAAAGGTCGTTTTGTCCTGCGCTTTGTTTTGGTGAAATTGCCATAGCAACCAAATATGGCTAAAAGCATCCAACCCTTCAAATGCCTGCTCGGTATCATACGGCGCAAACATTTCAATATAACTCTCAACTTCAACAAGGTTTGGTTGTCGTGGAATACCGAATTTCTCCTTATACGGAGAACGCATCACACCAATCATCGGTATACTCAATAAGTTACTCATCATTTTTTCTTATAAAGACAATTAAATATATTCAGTTTATAGGCTATAATTTTAGATTAAAATACCCATCAATTTATTATTCGTACTTGAGATTTCTCGAATGGCTGCTTTTAACGCTGAACGCATCACTCACGTTCACCACTGGAATGACACTTTATTTAGTTTTAAAACGACACGTGACCAAAGTTTACGTTTCAAAAACGGTCAATTTGTCATGATCGGTCTGGAAGTTAACGGCAAGCCTTTAATGCGCGCTTACTCGATTGCAAGTGCAAACTATGAAGAAGAACTTGAGTTTTTCTCAATTAAAGTTCAAGACGGTCCATTAACTTCTATTTTACAAAAAGTTCAAGTTGGTGATGAAATTCTGATTTCTAAAAAACCGACAGGGACTTTAGTCATCGATGACTTATTACCAGGTAAAAACCTGTATTTATTATCTTCAGGAACAGGTCTAGCACCATTCTTGTCTATTATTCGTGACCCAGAAACCTATGAACGCTTTGAAAAAGTCATTGTTGTTCATGGTACACGTTTCATCAGCGAATTGGCTTACCAAGACCTGATTTTAAATGAACTGCCAAACCACGAATTCTTTGAAGAACTTGGTATCAAAGACAAACTGGTTTATTACCCAACCGTGACGCGTGAAGACTTCCATACTCAAGGCCGTGTAACAACCGCTATTGAATCTGGTGCTTTATTTGAAAAAATCGGTTTACCACGTTTTAACCCAGAAACTGACCGTGCAATGCTTTGCGGTAGCCCGCACTTCTTAAAAGACGTTGCGGCACTTCTTGACCAACACGGTTTAAAAGAATCTCCACGCATGGGTGAAATGGGCGATTACGTAATTGAACGTGCGTTCGTAGAAAAATAAGTTTTTTACCCAATGAATCAAGAGCTGACCCTGTGTTGGCTCTTTTCATTTTTAAAGCGGCTATTTTCCTAACAGCATCGTCCATCTTACATTTATGCTAGAATAACCCACTTGCACTGTTGTGCATGTTATCCCTTCCCTTCGTTTTAGTTAGTAGCCCAATGAGTTCAACATTTTCTCTCATCCAGCAAATTGATACTTTACTGCCCCAAACCCAATGTGGACTTTGTGGACACCGTGATGGTTGCCTACCTTATGCCCAGTCGATTGCTCAGGGAGAAGATGCCAATAAATGTGTACCAGGAGGACAACCTGTTGCCGATGCTTTGGCAGAACTTCTAAAACGACCAAAACTGATTGCAGAACAAAGCGTCTGGCCAATTCAGACCGATGGTCGACCACAACGAATGAAAGCCATCATTCGAGAAGATGAATGTATCGGCTGTACCAAATGTATCAGTGCTTGCCCTGTCGATGCGATTATTGGAAGTGGTAAAGTCATGCACACGGTGTTAAGTGACTTATGTACAGGCTGTGAATTGTGTATTCCACCTTGCCCTGTCGACTGTATCGATCTCGTTCCAGATCCTCAGGCGATTCCAACGGTAGAAATTCAACAAGAACAACAAAATGACTTGCGCTATCGTTACTATGCGCATATCCAACGTGAAGAACAACGTCGTAAACTGCGCAAAGGCCCAATCGTTCGTGCTGAAATTGACAGTGAGTTATTTGCTCAGTTTTCTCAATATTTAAATGCTGTACCCACGATTCAACTTGCAGAAAAAACCAATACTGCATCGCTTGTTGCCGATGCAAAAATGACTATTCAGCTTGCAAAACTTCGTACTCAAATCAAAAAACTCGAAAAACAGCTTTCTGTACATGACGATGAAGCAAAGCGTCAACAATTAAGCCTACTGCAAACTGAACTTGAACAAGTGCAAGGGGTTTAAGATGACCAGTAAAAATATGACCAAAAAGCAGATTCAGATTTTTTTTGAACGCTTGCAAGAACAACGGCCACATCCAACCACTGAACTTAAGTTTTCTTCTCCCTTTGAGCTACTCATTGCAGTTATGCTTTCTGCACAAGCTACCGACGTAAGTGTCAATAAAGCAACCGATAAACTTTTCCCTGTTGCTAACACAGCACAACAGATTTTTGCATTAGGTGTAGATGGACTCAAGCCCTATATAAAAACCATTGGTTTATATAATTCAAAAGCTGAAAATGTCATTAAAACCTGTCAAATTTTAATTGAAAAACATCAAGGTGAAGTGCCAGACAGCCGTAAAGATTTAGAGGCATTGCCGGGCGTTGGACGCAAAACTGCCAATGTCGTTCTAAATACAGCGTTTGGTCATCCAACCATGGCAGTAGATACACATATTTTTAGATTAGGTAATCGAACAGGATTGGCCGTAGGGAAAAATGTGCTTGAAGTAGAACAACGACTTATTAAAGTGATTCCCAAAGAGTTTATGTTAGATGCACACCATTGGCTCATTTTACATGGGCGTTACTGCTGCGTCGCACGTAAACCCAAATGTGCAGAATGTGTCGTGTCTGATGTGTGTAACTGGCCTGAACGCTTTGAGTTTGGTGCGCCTAAATAACCAATTTTCTATTTATCCTGATCCTGCTTTAATTTCGGATGTAACTCGCGTTCACGTGGCTTTTTCGGCAATGCTGCATTTTGCTTTTGCACCTCATTCAGCATACGTTTACTTTGGCGCAATAAAAACATCAGCATAACAAAACTGACAACCACCAAAATAGTTAGGGCAATTTTTAACATTTCATCTTCCATATAAAAAGAGCCCTAATATCGATTAGGACTCTTTGGATTTTAATTTAAGATCAAGCTTATTTAGATTGATCTAAAATTTTAAACAAGTCTGCTTGAACATCGTCAATCTGGCGTAAGCCATTGAGTTTGTCATAGCTTGGTGCATTTACACCAGAAGCTGCACGACCTTGATAGAAGCCAACCAACTGCGCTGTTTCTGCATGATAAGCAGTTAAACGCTTACGAATCGTTTCTTCTTGGTCATCAGGACGTTGAACTAAATCTTCGCCTGTTACATCGTCTTTACCTTCTACTTTTGGTGGGTTATAAACGATGTGATAAACACGACCCGATGCAGGATGTTGGCGACGACCTGAAAGACGTTGAACAATTTCTTCGTCAGGTACATCAATTTCAATTACGTGGTCAATCGTGATCCCTTCTTTTTCCAAAGCTTCTGCTTGTGGAATAGTACGTGGGAAACCATCAAAAATGCAGCCATTTACACAATCAGGCTGTGCAATACGCTCTTTTACCAAACCAATAATCAGGTCGTCAGAAACCAAACCGCCAGCTTCCATGACACTTTTGGCTTTTAAACCTAATTCAGTACCTTCACGAATCGCAGCACGGAGCATATCACCGGTTGAAATTTGTGGGATATCATAGCGCTTACAGATCAACTGAGCCTGAGTGCCTTTACCTGCTCCAGGTGGTCCGAGTAAGATAATGCGCATTTAATAAATCCTCATCTATAGTAAAACAGCTTAATATCATGTGCTTGAATTAGCCCATGAAAATTAAACCTTATAAAAAAGCAACAAACAAATGTATTGTACCAGCAATAAAGCCAGTCACACCCCCTAATAAAATCAAAATCCACTCATCCTCTTTAAATGCGGGACGTAATAGATTTTGAAACTCATCTGGAGTTAATTCTCGAATACGGTCACGAAACATTTGAAATATTTTACGGGCACGGCTTGCATTAAATGCAGGGTCGCATACGGGAACCATCGTAATTTCAATTGAGCGGTCAATCAAGTCTGTTTTTAACCGTGCGTACTCTTTTGGTCCCAAAGACAACTGTAATGTGGTCCGAACCAAAGGTGTATCCATAATTTGATTCACATGCTGTTTGACAATACGGCGCGTTCTTTCTTTATGAAGACCATACATCATTTCGGTCATGATGGTTTTCACTGTGATTAACTCTTCAGTCACAACTTTGGCAAACACATCGGAAACTTCTTCTTGGCGCTTCATAAATGCCCCTTGGATATTATACGTTCCTATTCTTGGAATCATAGGAATAATCCACGGAAATTGATGATTTTTTGTGCGTCGAAAGAACTGCGGGTAGCGAACATAGTGAGGATAAATAGGATTGAAGACCATCCAGATTGCAATCCAGTTGGTTAAGAAGCCCCAAATAGATGCCCAGAAAGGAACGGTCCAGTGCCAAGGCACAATAAACCAGACGATCATTTGGAATAACCCAAAAACACAACCAATCAGCGCGCTAATATGCCAAATAAAATTGATCTCTTTTTTACCAACTTTAAGGAACATGCGAACCATTAAACGGCGGTCAGTTTCCATCTGACGAACCACCATTTCACGCATATCGACCAAAGATTCGACATTACTGGTCAGCTCTGTAACGAGATGCTCTAAAACGCTTGGCAGTTGCTTATGTGCCTGATCATAAATACGGCGGCGAATGGAATAAGGAATGTTTTCCCAAAGGACAGGATTACGCTCAAGCATAATCTCATCAATTAAATTTTCTAAATCTCGATTAATCTGTTCACCAATGATTCTTGCCATTTCTTCAGGATTCATGGCTTCAAGAAATTCACTCAGTGAACCAATTTTTTTAAGTGTGTTGTCGGTGATGATGCCAGAAATACGCCCTGCCTTACGTGGCACGATGCCTTGCCACCCCACAGGAATACTACCAATATGAAAGCCCCAGAAATGAATGGGAAAAAACACCATCTTGAGTGCCATCCACACATGCGCCCAAGTGACAAAGGCCGTTACGGGAATAATACTGATAATCGCCCAATGATCTGGACGATTCAGAAAAACTTGCCACAAGTGACTAATATATTCCAGCATGAAGCGCTCTCGGTTTTAGGGTTTTATGTGACTTAATCTGCTATTTTGAGCCAATACAATACGTTAAAGTATACCAAATTTGTATTTTCTATTGGCCTTTATTGGCAAAAATGCGTACAAACATCTTACAAATGGGTTTTAGGACTGCAGACCTTGCACAAATGCCCACAACAACAGCTATTTTTCACTCATCCCAAATAGTTAATCACACGACTATTTCAAAATGAGTGATGGCCTCCTGATTGATAGCATATTTTTGAGGTTTATGTATTCAATTTGTTCAATACAACAAGTTTTATGCAGAATATAAAAAATACTGCTTCATTCATGAGCCGCTTGAGTTAAAATAATGCGCTTTTCAAGCCCAATAACAGATTGATGAACTGACTATGAAGCAACATCTCCCCCTCAAGAATGTTCAGCAAGAAAAGCGCCTTTTTCGTAGTCGCATATTCATTGCCATTGGGCTTGTTGTATTATGTTTTAGTGCACTGATCGCCCGCTACATTTATTTGCAAATTTTTCATTATCAAGAATTTTCGACTGCATCAGACAATAACCGTATTCGTCTACAGCCTCTAGCCCCTGCTCGTGGTTATATTTATGACCGTAACGGTATTTTATTGGCCGATAACTACCCAGTATTTACTGCAACTTTAAGTAAAGCAGATGTTGAAGACATTGATGCAACCGTAAAAGCCCTGATTCCTGTACTGGGGTTAACACAAGATGATGTAGATCGTTTTAATAGTCGAATTAAAACTGCTAAAAAAACCGAACGTGTGACATTAAAACTCAATCTCAATGAAGCTGAGATTGCCAAATTTAGTGAAGTTAAATATAAATTTCCTGGGGTAAAAATTGAAACGCAAATGACGCGTTATTATCCTTACGGAGAACTTTTCGCTCATGTCATTGGTTATGTAGGACGAATTAATGACAAAGAACTCAAAACCATTAATAAAGATGTTTATGCAGGAACGAACCTGATTGGTAAAATTGGGGTTGAAAAATTTTATGAAGATCTGCTTCATGGAACACCAGGAAATGAATCTGTTGAAGCCGATGCTCATGGCAATGTGTTACGTTATTTAGGTCGTAAAGACCCTGCACGTGGGAATGATCTTTACCTGTCTTTGGACTATGGTTTGCAAACGGTTGCTTCTGAGCAATTAGCAGGACGTCGTGGTGCAATTGTTGCCATTGACCCACGTACAGGTGAAGTGCTTGCTATGGTTTCTAGCCCAAGCTTTAACCCGAACCTGTTCGTTTCTGGTATCAGTAGTAAGGACTACAGCGCCCTACGAGATAATATTGACCAACCCTTATATAACCGTTCCTTACAAGGGGTTTATCCACCAGGTTCAACCATCAAACCTGTTGAAGGTCTAGGTGGGATTAATTATGGTGTAATCGACTGGTCAACCAAAATCAATGACCCAGGTTATTTCCATTTACCAGGCGATTCTCATAAGTTCCGTGACTGGAAAAAAACTGGTCATGGTATTGTTGATTTAGATAAAGCCATTCAATTTTCATGTGACACCTATTTCTACACATTAGCAAGTCAAATGGGGATTGAGCACATGAATGAATGGATGCGCCAATTTGGTTTCGGAGCAAAAACAGGGATTGATTTGCCGAATGAAAACTCAGGTTTGTATCCAAATCCAGAATGGAAAATGAAAGTCCGCAAAAGCAAATGGCTTCGTGGTGAAACAATTTCTGTCAGTATTGGTCAAGGTGCCTTTACTGCAACACCACTCCAGTTGGCAATGGCAACCGCTATTTTATCTAACCATGGTAATCACGTAGTTCCACACGTGTTAAGCAATACCAAAGGTTCAAAACCGTTCCCAGTTCGTAATGCACCAGATGGACGTGTTAAGTTTAATGGTACCGACGAAGATTGGGTCAGAATGCGTGATGCAATGGTGAATGTTGTTGAAGCTGGAACAGGACATCGTATTCGGACGAGTGCTTATCTCATTGCAGGTAAAACAGGGACAGCACAGGTAAAAAGTATTGCTCAAGGTAAACGCTATAATGAATCCTTGCTTACAGAACGCCAGCTTGACCATGCTTTATTTGTGGGCTTTGCCCCTGCTGATAACCCACAAATTGCCGTTGCCGTGATTTGGGAAAATGGTCGTCATGGTGGTGCAGCCGCACAATTGGCTCGACCTATCTTTGATTATTGGTTGGTACAACGCAAAAATAATCCGATTCGCCCGACATCGCATCAAATTACTGGAAGTTTAATGACAGCGGGGATCCAACCGGGACAACTTCCAAGCGGGCAAAATATTTTGCAAGCAGATCCAAATGCAACACCAAATACAAAAGAAAAAAATAAACCACAAAATGCAGCTGCAACCCCTAGTCGCATAGCATCTCAACCGGACATTAGTGAATAGTGAATATGAAAAATCAATTACGCATTATTGGCGGTGAATGGAAACGACGGGTTTTACCTTTTGCCACAGTCGAAGGTCTACGCCCAACTCCTGATCGGGTACGGGAAACTTTGTTTAATTGGTTAATGTGGAATATTCAAAATGCTGTTGTACTCGACATGTGTACAGGTTCAGGTGCATTAGGTTTTGAAGCATTGTCACGTGGCGCACGTGAGTTGGTGATGATTGAACCCGATAAAAATCAGAGTCAATTCTTAAAGCAAAATATTGAACGCTTAAACATTCAGAATTGTAAATTACATGTCAATACTGCCGAAGTGGTTTTACCACGTTTAAAGCAACAGTTCGATGTGGTTTTTCTTGACCCACCATATAGCTTAGATTTATGGCAATCTTTAGCGACTTTGGCAGATCCACTCATTAAAGCGCAAGGATTTATTTATGTTGAAGCAGATCGGGACTTACAACAATTAGCACTTCCTGCATCATGGCAACTAATTAAAGAAACCAAGGCGGGATTAGTACGCGCAGGTTTATTTCAAAAACAGGCATTATAAGAGGTCTGTTTGCTCTTCAATTTCATCAGGTCGATTATCCCTACGTAAATGATCGGGTAATTGCTCACGGCGGGTGCGTACAGGTTCATGTTCTCGCCCGTCATCATCATGATATCCATTTTCAATATGAAACGTCGTGACAGGCACAGTGTTACAGGTCATGGTTGCAACTTGGGCATGTGTTGTCGTCACAATACACCCACTTAAAGAAACAATGCACAGCAAATACGTCCAGAAATATCGCATCATGCCATCTACTCATGACATCAAATTGCATTATTTTTTAAACACAAATTATGGAGAATTATGCAAGATTTGGTGAAGAAATAAGACAGTCGTGACGACTTGTTTTGTCAGCTCTTGATTAACTGTAAACCAAGAGCTGTTTTGTGGAAGCGAAAAGTAAAATATTCACATCATCTGTGAATCAGGCTAAACCGAGTAACCCAATAAAAGCGACAACAGCAGCCACCATTTTTCGCCCTTGTTGAGGAAGGAAACGCTGCAATACTGCACCCAATCCGAGTCCCACAACATACAAAAGACTCATTGCACTCGCCATACCCAACATGAGTGCAGTCCAGTGCCCATGCCCACTCAGTTCAGTTCCATGCGCCATTCCATGAAATATGGCAAATGACACCGTTGCCGTGGGTAATAAAGTCGCCTGTTTGCGCCATAAAGCATATGCCAAAAACAATAGTGAAGCGACAATTCCATATTCAGCAACGCTTGCAGTAAGCCAATTTTGTGCCCCAATCGCAAAACCAAACATCAAGGCACAGGCAAGCCCCAATAATCCTTTTACCTGCCAACGCTGTTTCGCTTTATAAAGTAAAACTCCCAAACCAACAGCCATCGACATATGATCTAGACCTGTAAATGGATGAACAAACCCACTTAAGAAACCTAGCTCAGGGAACTCATGCCCGGGATGTGCCAAAGCAAGCATCGGCATACTCGCAAAAATAGCTGCAAAGATTTTATGATTTAGTTTTTGCATATCAATTTCCTCAGTGCGAATAACTAAGCTTTTAATAAGCCTTGTTTTTCAATAAATTCGATGATCTGTGCCAAACCATCTTCCGTTTTCATATTGGAAAATAAAAATGGTTTTTCACCGCGCATCCGCTTGGCATCCTGATCCATAACGTCTAAATTTGCTCCCACCATCGGCGCCAAATCTGTTTTATTAATAATCAATAAGTCTGACTTCGTAATTCCCGGGCCACCTTTACGTGGAATTTTTTCACCACCTGCCACATCAATCACATATAACGTCAAGTCAGATAACTCTGGGCTAAAAGTTGCTGCCAAGTTATCCCCACCACTTTCAATAATAATCAATTCCAAACCATCAAATTTTTCACACAAATCATCAATAGCAGCCAGATTAATCGATGCGTCTTCGCGAATTGCAGTATGCGGACAGCCGCCTGTTTCAACGCCCACAATACGCTCTGGGTTCATGGCTTCGTTACGGGTTAAAAAATTAGAATCTTCCTTGGTGTAAATATCGTTAGTCACCACTGCCATGTTGTATTTGTCACGTAAAGCACGGCATAGATTTAATGTTAATGCGGTTTTTCCTGATCCCACTGGACCACCAATTCCAACACGCAACGGGCTACGTTCTGACATCGTTATTTCCTTCTCAATTTATGAATCTCGTACTAAACGAGAAAATCTGCTTTATGATCTAAATAATCGTGAATATTGAGTTTCATGCTGCATACTGAGCATGGCATAGTGTGGTAAGGCACTGCTTAAAGCTTCATCAGGCAATTGCATGGCATGTGCCACGGCATCGGGAACTAGACTATGCAAATGCCATAAAATCCGTTGTCCTGCCATTTGCCCCAATGGAACAGTCTTTACCGCAGCAAGCACCTGATTTTCCAATACAGTGAAACAATAGGCGGTAAGTGCATCCATTACATTCAGATTTAAACGGGCACAGAGCTCTGCATACACAGGGACAAAACCGTATTGTTTTTTCACCTCGACAGGTATTTGCAATACATCTTTAATCCACGCATTCAAAGAAAATGCCAACTGCTGCGATTCAGCCAGTAATTCTTTACTTTCACGACTGGCTTTATACAGCTCTGCCCATGGCAAAAATGCATCCATATTCTTTGCGTTTTGAATCAATCGTTGCAATAACGGCAACTCAAAACGAACCAAAAGCAGTTCCAGCACATCTTCAAAATAGGCCTTGCTGCTGGCTTCATCTTGAATCAAGCCAATGTCTATTGCACTTTCCACACCTTGCGAATAACAGTAAGCCCCAACTGGCAATGCTGTAGAAGACAGCGTGAGTAGTTTGAGCAACTGTGCTGCATTAGTGATGGACATGATGCAAAGCCTTAATCGGGCTTAAACGATGCTCATGACTGTGCTGTGCATAAGCACCGCTTTCAGGCTCGAACGGATGCTCAACTTCATTTACCACCAAGCCTAAACCTTCCACCATTTCAGCCAAAACATGGTCAGGTTCAAAATACAGTGCGGTTGGCGTCAACATTAAAGGTACATGACGATTGCCCAAATGATAGGCAGCTTTGAGCAAGTCAAATTCATGCTGTGTCGTCACTTGCATTAAATGTTCTGGTTTGGCATTTACTCTCAACACATCACCTGTATTTGTTGCAATGAATGAGCCGCTCCGTAAAATGCCTGTACGTGGTAAATCTGCACCAATGTCCGTGCCATTCGACAATGTGGCACGAAAGCGTGATTTTTGTCTTGTATCAAAGCTCAGTTCAACGGTTTCAAACTGCTGTTCTGGCGAAATATGTTCAAGACGTTGGGTGTAGATTTTCATTTAAATTTATATCCATCTATTTTTAGATTTAAAAAGTCGAATCCCTGTTAAAACAAGAAATAACGCTGCGCCATCGGAAGCACTTCGGCAGGTTCGCAAGTCAGTAACTCGCCATCAGCACGAACTTCATAGGTTTCAGGATGCACTTCCATCACAGGACAATAACTATTGTGTTTTAAATCTGATTTTTGAATCTCACGGGTGTTTTTACATGGACTGATCATTTTCTTTAAATCCAGTTTTTCAGGTACACCCGCATCAATTGCAGCTTGTGACAAAAAGGTCAAACAAGTACGATGCACACCACGCGGATACGCGCCAAACATTGGTCGATAGTGCACAGGCTGAGGGGTTGGAATCGAGGCATTGATATCCCCCATTGGTGCAGCCGCAATCATGCCGCCTTTAATAATCATAGAAGGCTTCACCCCAAAAAATGCGGGCTTCCACAACACCAAGTCAGCCAATTTACCTTCTTCAACTGAACCAATTTCATGACTTAAACCATGCGTAATTGCAGGGTTAATGGTGTATTTGGAAATATAGCGTTTCACACGGTTATTATCATGAACGGCATTGTCACCTTCTAAACTGCCACGTTGCAGCTTCATTTTATGTGCTGTTTGCCATGTACGAATAATCACCTCACCCACACGCCCCATTGCCTGAGAGTCGGAGGACATCATTGCAATTGCACCCATATCCTGCAAAATATCTTCTGCTGCAATGGTTTCACGGCGAATACGGCTTTCTGCAAATGCAATGTCTTCAGCAATAGCGGGGGCTAGATGATGGCAGACCATCAGCATATCTAAATGTTCATCAATGGTGTTGACGGTATATGGACGTGTCGGGTTGGTTGATGAAGGCAGAACATTGGACTGACCAATCGCCTTTAAAATGTCAGGTGCATGTCCACCACCCGCACCTTCGGTATGGTAGGTATGGATGGTACGATTTTTAAATGCCGCTAGTGTTTCTTCTAAAAAGCCACTTTCATTTAAAGTGTCAGTATGAATTGCCACTTGCACATCAAATTCATCGGCAACACTTAAACAGTTATCAATAGCCGCTGGGGTTGAACCCCAATCTTCATGTAATTTCAGGCCGATAACGCCCGCTTTAATCTGTTCCCGAATCGGTTCAGGCAAGCTCAAATTGCCTTTGCCTAGCAAACCAATATTCATCGGTAAATCATCAATGGCTTGTAACATGGTACCAATATGCCAAGGCCCCGGAGTAACTGTGGTTGCCGATGTACCTGCTGCTGGCCCTGTTCCACCACCAACCATCGTAGTGACACCAGACATCAGTGCAGTTTCAACTTGTTGCGGGCAAATCCAGTGAATATGTGTATCCACGCCACCCGCTGTTAAAATTTGCCCTTCACCTGCAATTACTTCCGTTGCAGCACCAAGTGGAATGCTAATTTCAGGCTGAATATCAGGGTTGCCTGCTTTGCCTATTTTCCAAATACGCCCATTTTTAATCCCCACATCGGCTTTAACAATGCCCCACCAATCCACAATTAAGGCATTGGTAATCACCGTATCTGCAACGTCATCCGCCAATAACTGTGACTGCCCCATGCCATCACGAATGACTTTACCGCCACCAAACTTAACCTCTTCACCATAAACAGTAAAATCTTGTTCAACTTCGATAAACAGCTCGGTATCGGCTAAACGAACACGATCCCCAACGGTTGGGCCAAACATTTCGGCATACGCACGACGTGACATTTTCATTGAGACATACCTTTAATGTGTAATATTTGCAGAGGTATAAAATTTCTTCATCGGAATGAATCTTAGCCCTCGACTCTCGGTTACGGGTTCAACGGAAATAAATCCGAAACGCGCATAAACAGCTTGAGCACTACAACTTGAATTTACTGTGAATGTATCCACGTGCTGTTGAGTCACTTGTTTTTCTACGAAGTCCCATAGCTTGCGACCAATACCTTGATGCTGATATTTCTCCTCTACAAAAAAATGCAGCAAATGAGCAGGTTGACGATAGGCAATCACACCAACAATGGTTTGCTCTTTTTCCGCAACAAAATAATGGCTTTGTGGTTGTAGCAGTAATGATTCAATACTTTGTTTCGTAAAATGATTTTTACCCGTTTCATCGACAATAAAATCAGAAACATGGGGCTGAATAAGTGCATGGATGGCATCTAAATCCATCATACAGGCGATACGAATCTGGATCATAAATCTAATTTCCCCATCACACGTCCAGCAAAACCATACACCTCACGTTTTCCTGTCAATGCAACCAATTCAACTTCTCGCTGTTGTCCTGGCTCAAACCGAACTGCTGTACCTGCTGCAATATTTAAACGAAACCCTTTTGCCGCAGCACGGTCAAACAACAACGCATCGTTTGCTTCATAAAAATGAAAATGCGAGCCAATCTGAATCGGACGATCTCCCGTATTGGCAACACTAAGTTTGAATGTTTCTCTACCGACATTTAGTTCAATTTCACCTTCTTCGGTGATCACTTCACCAGGAATCATGTGCTACTCCTTTTTATTCTATTTAGATGATAGGTTGATGGACTGTCACCAGTTTTGAGCCATCTGGAAAAGTCGCTTCAACCTGTACTTCAGCAATCATTTCTGCCACGCCATCCATGACATCTTCACGAGACAATAAGGTTGTTCCAAAGTGCATAAGCTCGGCAACACTCATTCCATCTCGTGCCCCCTCTAACAATGCTGCTGAAATATAAGCAATTGCCTCAGGATAATTCAGTTTTAATCCCCGCGCCTTACGACGCTCTGCGACTAGCCCAGCAGTAAAAATGAGGAGTTTATCTTTTTCGGTGGGATTGAGTTCCATATCTCGTTCCTAAATCGCATCTGGTTTAACTTAAGCAAAATGCATGCTAAAAAATCGCATATGCCATTTATCTGTTTTAAAAACAATCAATTCGATACTATTATGTACGCCAGATTCTTGGAAATTCTTCATCAAGATCAAACCAATAACGGCGTAGCCTTGCACGAATTGCAGCAAAGGCATCATGACATTGCCGAGTATCATGACCTAAATAACGACCACAAATTACATCGTCCAATAACGTCACGGTGACAGGTGTATCCATTCGCATCATTAGTTCACGAATAAGTTCAAGCTGCTGTTCCAACACATTTTGTTTACGAAACTGCGGCGGTGACACCGCCCAAAAACTGCCCATCACAGCACAATTGTTCATCCCCAGTGGAGAACTCAACCAGCGATCATTTCCCTGAAAATACAAAGTATCTGCAACCAACAGCTTCTGTTCTCGCCAAAGTTTGATCTCGCTATGGTATTGCCCTGTTTCAAAACTTTCCAACCGTGCCTGACGCCCGATCACCAACATTTCCCAACCCATAAAACTTGCAGATTCAGCCAAATGGATATGATTTTTGGTTTGTGCCACCGCACCATTAAAGAGCATGGTTTCCTGAGGCAACCATTCAAAAATCGCATTGGCCTTAACCTCTATCTGTATGTCCTGAAAAGCCTGCTTACCATTGGTTTTATACCATTTCCCTGCCCCCGGAGTCGTCACCAACGCATGGGCTTTTTCCGCCACATCAATGACAAAACTCAAGTGATCTCCACCTGCGATACCTGCGGGCGGATGCACAATAATGGTATGACAAACCCCTGTTTTCTCAGGCCACAACATTTTTTGCACACGAATCGGGCCATAATGTTTTCTATGCTTCAAAACAGTGCGTTCTTGTTGTGCAGAAAATCTGAGTTCCAGACGAGCGAACCATGATGTAGCAGAAGATGTAGGGTTTAACGCAGTTTTAATATTCATATTTCAACAATGACATCCTGTTTTCATTATTCTCTTTGCGAAAAACACGCCAACTTATCTTTTATTAACTTTTCCTGCTGAGATTTTCATCAATCTATCCTATTTAAACTCAAAATTATATTCAGCAACTTTGTTGTAATATGTTTAATTGTCTTGCATATAAAAAAGGGCGCGATTCAATCACACCCTTTTGATCTTTATTTATTCAAAGATTTAAAATAAACGATTTAAACCATTTAACGCAGCCACACGATAAGCTTCTGCCATCGTTGGATAGTTAAATGTTGTTTCAATAAAATATTTTAAACTGTTGTTTGGACTTTGCATCACAGCTTGCCCAATATGGATAATTTCCGCAGCGTTATTCCCGAAGCAGTGAATACCTAAAATTTCCAACGTATCACGGTTGAATAAAATCTTAAGCTCGCCCACTGTATCCCCTGTAATTTGCGCACGTGCCAAATGACGGAAAGATGCTTGTCCAACTTCGTAAGGAATTTTTTCTTCAGTTAACTGCTGTTCAGTTTTACCAAAAGATGAAATTTCTGGGATGGTGTAAATCCCTGTCGGAATATCGGTCACAGGTTTTACATTTTCTTCGCCACTCATGTTCGCACCAGCACAACGACCTTGGTCATACGCTGCCGAAGCTAAGGCCGGCCATCCAACAACATCACCTGCTGCATAAATATTTTCAACTTCAGTCTGGTACTTTTCGTTTACCGTTAACTGACCGCGACTGTTTGGTGTCAGACCGACATTTTCCAGACCTAAACCATCGGTGTTTCCTGAACGACCATTACACCACAAAATAGCATCGGCTTTAATTTTCTTACCACTTTGTAGATATAGCACCACATGGTCATCAAATGTTTCAAGATGATCAATCTGTTCATTATGGCGAATCAATACGCCTTGCTCACGCAAGTGATAAGACAGTGCATCCGAAATTTCAGCATCTAAATAGCTTAATAATTTTGGTTGGGTGTTAATCAGGTCAACTTTGTTATTTAACCCAATAAAGATAGACGCATATTCACAGCCAATTACACCAGCACCATAAATAATAATTTTGCCGATGGTATAGTCCAAATCTAAAATTTTATCTGAATCAAATACACGTGGATGTTTAAAATCTAGTCCTTGCGGATGATATGGACGACTTCCTGTTGCAATGACAAGTTCATCAAAAACAATCGTTTCTTTAATCCCTTCAGGCGTAAACACCATGACCGTATTTTTGTCTTGCACATAGGCACGACCATGATAAACATCAATATTATTACGGTCATAAAAACGGGAGTGTGTCGCAACTTGTTGTTGAATCACGCGATGTGCATGCGTCAACACTTGTTTCATGGTGAATTTCTTCCATTCACCGACTTTTTGAAACATTGGGTCACGTTGGTAACGAATAATGCTTGAAACAGTTTGACGTAAAGCCTTACTTGGAATGGTGCCAACATGCGCACAGTTACCACCTAACTGTTCATGCATTTCTACAATCGCAACACGCTTGCCTGACTTCGCCAATTTCATTGCGGAACCTTCGCCCGCAGGGCCTGAACCAAGGACTACAGCATCATATTTCACAAAATTCCCTCTGATGACCTCTTTCTTGCGTCGCATTCAACACTCCCTTTCCGATTTATTTTCGTGACATTTTATAGTAAATTTTAGCAGAATATAGGTGAATTTACCGTATTTCCATAGCATAAATATTTTATGTCAATATTTATTTCATGAATGCCTTTTCGCCCCTAAAGGTTATGGTTTTCGTTATAATGAGGGGCTCAGTACTTAAAATCGCTTATCGTCAAACAGTGGAAAAGTTGAATATGACAAGTAACCGTAAACCTGAACAGGGGGTCAAACTACGTGGCGCAGAAAAGGTCGCCCGAATTCCTGTTAAAGTGATTCCTACGGTTGAAGTGCCGCGTAAACCTGACTGGATTCGGGTTAAAATGACCGCACCTGAAGAAGTGCAACGTATTAAAACAACTTTACGCGCTCAAAAACTGCATACCGTTTGTGAAGAGGCTGCTTGTCCTAACCTACCCGAATGTTTCGGTGGGGGTACTGCAACCTTCATGATTATGGGTGACATCTGTACACGTCGTTGCCCATTCTGTGATGTTGCACATGGTCGTCCAAACGCTTTAGATGCAGATGAACCTCGCCACATGGCAGAAACCATTGCCAATCTAAAACTCAAATATGCAGTGATTACCTCTGTAGACCGAGATGACCTACTCGATGGTGGCGCACAACATTTTGTAGATTGTATTAAAGAAACACGCCAGCTCAGTCCAAATACCCTCCTTGAAATTTTGGTTCCAGATTTCCGTGGGCGTATGGATATTGCATTACGCATCATGACTGAATGCCCGCCAGATGTGTTTAACCACAATATTGAAACTGTACCACGCCTTTATAAAGCAATGCGTCCAGGTTCAGATTATCAACACTCATTGAACCTGCTTAAAATGTTTAAAGAATACTGCCCTGAGATTCCAACAAAATGTGGTCTGATGGTTGGTATTGGTGAAAACGAAGACGAAGTGATTTCTCTGCTTGATGATCTACGTGCGCATGGCGTTGACTATGTCACGATTGGTCAATATTTACAGCCATCTAAAAACCATGCACCAATTGACCGTTTTGTAACGCCAGAAGAGTTTGAACGCTATGCTGAACATGGTCGCAAACTTGGTTTTAAAAATATCTGGTCAGCACCAATGGTTCGTTCAAGTTACTTTGCAGACCGTCAATATTATGGTGAACCTGTTCCAGAAGTTCGTCGCAAAGCAGACCCGGCGAAAAAAATTAATGTACAAACCATTGAAGCTTAATTTCATCTTGTTTTAAGCTCAAACCAAGCCCTCTTTACGAAGAGGGTTTTTTGATCACCTTGCTTACTAACATAATTTTATAATTTAATATAATAATTTTACATAACTAAAAAAAGAAACCAACATTTCTTCCATAATCGCACAACATACCAAATTCCATATTCGGCATAAAATATTAATTCATTGATATTTATAGTTTTTCAAAAAAGATTATAAAATCAAACATTGAGTTTATGATCACTTTTTGGAAAAGATTAATTTAAATATCGCATTTTAAAAACTTGTAAACAATGTCGCAACAGAGATTTTATAACTTAAAGCATCTGTCTGAAACATTGCATTTAAGGAATTGTAAATGCGCACATTTAAAAGGAAAACAAAACCATTAGAAATTGATGATATTGCAATTGTCGATTATGAAAAGACCAAAAAAGCTATTCGGGCAGCCGCTCTTGGCAATGCCATCGAATGGTTCGATTTTGGTGTTTATGGTTATGTTGCCTATGTTTTAGGTAAAATTTTCTTTCCTCACTCATCACCAAGTGTGCAGATGATTGCTGCACTTGCGACTTTCTCTATTCCTTTTGTTTTTAGACCGCTTGGGGGCTTATTTTTTGGGGTTCTAGGGGATAAGTATGGTCGGCAAAAAGTTCTTGCCATGACCATTATTATTATGTCAATCAGTACCTTTGGAATTGGCTTAATTCCCTCTTATGAAACGATTGGGATATGGGCACCGATTTTATTATTGATTGTCAAAATTGCACAAGGTTTCTCCGTTGGTGGTGAATATGCGGGTGCAGCCATTTTCGTGGCGGAATACTCACCAGACCGTAAACGTGGCTTTATGGGGAGTTGGCTTGATTTTGGCTCGATTCTTGGTTTTGTCGTCGGTGCTGGTGTCGTTTCACTGATTAACTTTTCAATTGGTGAAGATAGATTTTTAGAATGGGGTTGGCGTATTCCCTTTCTTCTTGCCTTACCTTTAGGCATGATTGGTCTATATTTACGTCATGCACTAGATGAAACACCTGCATTTCAGGCACATAGTGAAATGCAACAAACGACATCACAACCACAAAAAGCAAGTTTTAAACAAATTTTTAAACAACATAAACGTAGCTTACTGGTTTGTGTCGGTCTAGTGCTCTGTACAAATGTCACCTACTACATGTTACTCACATATCTCCCAAGTTATTTCTCACATAACTTAGGCTATCCAGAAAATCATGGGGTTTTAATTATTATTGCCGTCATGATCGGGATGCTATTTGTTCAGCCTTTCATTGGTATGTTGAGCGATAAAATTGGACGTCGTCCTTTCATTTTTGCAGGAAGTACAGCACTTCTCCTATTTTCTTATCCTGCATTTTTATTGCTTGATTCAGATAATGTCCTGTTAATTTTTCTTGGACTATTGGTTTTAGCTTTATCTTTAAACATGCTGATTGGCGTAATGGCATCGACACTCCCTGCCTTATTTCCAACAGCAATTCGTTACAGTGCTTTAGCCATTGCTTTTAATATTTCGGTGGTTATTGCGGGTTTAACCCCAACCATTACCGCAATGCTAGTTGAAATGACCCATAACATTATGGTTCCAGCCTATTATCTGATGTTTTTTGGTGTTTTCGGTATTATCACCGCAGTTTATTTAAAAGAAACAGCCAATTTGCCACTCAAAGGTGCGACACCTATTGCGGTAGACACTGAAGAGGCAGAAGAATTACTTGAACAATATCACGATAATTTAGAGCAAAAAATTGAGCAAATCGATTCTAAAATTGAGGAGCTTCAAGCCAAACGCGATCATTTGGCGAAACAGCATCCCAAAATCGATTAATCTTAAAAGTCGTTAAAAAGTGAATCCTCCGTGATTCACTTTTTATTGGATAATTTTTATGACCACATCACATCATGTTTTTATTTCTTAGATTAGCTTTGAATCAAACCGAGTAAGGTTTCAAGGCCAAATTTAGTTCAATTTAGTCGAATGAATATGTAAATCATGATCACCAATCACGATTGCCTGTCGACAAATCCCCTCTGCCTTGCGTTGTTTTTCAAAAACAACCGCAGGCATTGGCTCAAAATTATCAAAGAAACAAATTTCTTTTAAATCAATAGAATACACTAACGACTGATTTCCAATATCATCTAAAGTATCGTAATAAACAATCACCATTTTTCCATTCAAAATCGCGGTTTGAATTTCTTGATAACTCAGTGCAGCTTGAACTGGAATCTTTAATGCTTTGGCTTCTCTATAGCTCATGCGTTCTATGGCATCAATATTCGGGTCTTGATCTGAATGAAATGACACATCAAACCCCATTTTTTTGAGTGCAACCGCCAAAGCAATCGTAAATGTACCATCACCATCGTCATGACGGCATATTTTTACCAACTCAGCAATATCCATGTTCACACCATGATGCTGTAACACCATCCAGACTGCAAAAACACCACAGTTTGCGTCAAGATTGACCAAAGATTGGGGAATATTTAACGCCATCGTTTGAATCCAAAGAAATAATTAGGCAGATAATAAACAAAACTGCATTGGCACTAAAAGCTTTTCCAAGTACAATGTTGCGTTAGTCGAGGGATGCTGCAACAATTTACAGGCATATAAATGTAAATTTGCCAGGCTCGATGTAAGCAGCATTGCTGCGCAAGACAACGGCATCCGCGAACAGAATGATCCATACTATTTTTTCCCTAGGAGATCCTGATGAACGCGGTTAATGCTTCATTCACAGATTATAAAGTTGCCGATATTTCACTTGCTGATTACGGCCGTAAAGAAATCAAACTTGCAGAAGCTGAAATGCCAGCATTAATTGGTTTGCGTAAGCGTTATGCTGCGGCAAAACCACTTGCAGGCGCAAAAATTTTGGGTTGTATCCACATGACAATCCAAACTGCTGTTTTAATTGAAACATTGGTTGAATTAGGTGCAGAAGTTCGCTGGACATCTTGTAACATCTTCTCTACTCAAGACCATGCAGCAGCAGCAATTGCCGCACGTGGTATTCCTGTTTTTGCTTGGAAAGGCGAAACAGAAGAAGAATATAACTGGTGTTTAGAACAACAAATCAATGTAAATGGCACACCTTGGGATGCCAACATGATTTTAGATGACGGCGGTGACTTAACTGCTGTTGTTCATGAAAAATACCCTACCCTTTTAGAACGTATCCACGGTATTACTGAAGAAACAACTACAGGTGTTGCTCGTCTTCTTGAAATGTGGAAAGAAGGCACACTCAAAGTTCCAGCAATTAACGTCAACGACTCTGTAACCAAGTCTAAAAACGACAACAAATACGGCTGCCGTCACTCATTAAACGATGCCATCAAACGTGGTACAGACATGCTTCTTTCTGGCCGTCGTGCGCTTGTCATTGGTTATGGCGATGTAGGTAAAGGTTCTGCTCAATCACTTCGTCAAGAAGGCATGATTGTACGTGTAACTGAAATTGACCCAATTTGTGCAATGCAAGCATGTATGGATGGCTACGAAGTCGTTTCTCCATATAAAAACGGTGTTCAAACAGGTAAAAAAGAAGACATCAATCTTGATTTGCTTCAAAACACAGACCTCATTGTGACGACAACGGGTAACTACCACGTTTGTGACTCTGCAATGCTGGATACATTAAAAGCAGGCGCTGTTGTTTGTAATATCGGTCACTTTGACACTGAAATTGACACCAACTATTTACGTGGTTACAAATGGGTTGAAGTAAAACCTCAAGTTCACCAAGTTTATCGTTCAGAAGACGAAAGCAACTATCTGATTCTTCTTTCTGAAGGTCGTTTGGTTAACCTTGGAAATGCAACAGGTCACCCTTCACGTGTGATGGATGGTTCTTTTGCCAACCAAGTTCTAGGTCAAATTCACTTGTTCCAAGAAAAATTTGCTGACCTGCCTGCTGCTGAAAAACAAGCGCATATTCGTGTAGAAGTATTACCGAAAAAACTAGATGAAGAAGTTGCTGCGGCAATGGTACTTGGTTTTGGTGGTGTACTGACTCAATTGACGCAAGTACAAGCAGAATACCTCGGTGTACCTGTTGAAGGTCCATTCAAATCTGACGCTTACAAATACTAAGACAGATTAGGGCAGAACGTAAAACCTTCTGCCCTTTTTTATGACTTTAAAATGTACTCAAAATGGATTTGGATATGACCAAGCACGTTCCTATTTCTTTTGAATTTTTCCCACCTAAAACTGATGCGGGTGCAGAAAAATTACGACTCGTTCATCAAGAGTTACAACAGCTTAATCCCGAGTTTTTCTCCATTACTTACGGTGCTGGTGGTTCAACTCGTGAACGTACACTGGCCGCAATTGCAGATTTTAATGGTAAAGGCACTCCAGTTACCCCACACCTTTCATGTATTGGTGATGATAAAAACCGTATTGCCGAGCTTCTAGATCTCTACAAATCTCAAGGGATTGACCGCATTGTGGCATTGCGTGGTGACTTACCTTCGGGTCAGGTCGGCTTAGGTGAATTGCCTTACGCACAAGATTTGGTTCGCTTTATCCGTGAACATTCGGGCAATTATTTTCATATCGAAGTGGCGGCATATCCTGAAATGCACCCACAAGCTGAAAATTTTGACACCGATATCAAACGCTTTGTTGAAAAAGCACAAGCGGGGGCAAATGCAGCCATCACCCAATTCTTTTTTAATCCAGATGCGTATTTTTACTTTATTGAACGTCTTCAAAAAGAAGGGGTTGATATTCCTGTTGCGCCAGGCATCATGCCAATTACCAATGCAAACAATCTTATTCGTTTTGCAGATGGCACAGGCGCTGATGTACCACGCTGGATTCGTAAACAATTACAAGGTTACGGCGATGACAGCAAAAGTATTCAGGCATTTGGGCATGAGGTTGTTGTAAAACTGTGCGAACGACTCATTGCAGGTGGTGCACCGAGTTTGCATTTTTATACAATGAACACCACAGATCCAACCCGTAAGCTTGTTAAAGACCTCGGTCTGGCTTAATTGTTATAAAGAGTTCCGAACCCTATGAGTAATCGATTTTATATAGAAACAGCTTTGGACGTGAATGAACGTGTCATGCTCACTGAAACCGTATTTCATCATTGGGTTCGAGTACTTCGCGCACAACTGGGGCAACAAGCGATTTTATTTAATGGACAAGGGGGTGAATACCTCGTTGAACTCGATGAAATCAATAAAAAAAATGCCTTTGTTCGTGTGTTATCTTTCCAAGCCGATGACCGAACACCTCATTTTCAGGCCCTGCTTGGGCAAGTCATGAGTAAAGGCGACCGTATGGATTATGCCATCCAAAAAGCCACTGAACTCGGTGTTGCGCAAATTCAACTACTGACCAGTGACCGCTGTGAAATGCGCTTAAAATACGACCGCGATCAAAAAAAACTAGATCATTGGCAAAGCATTGCCATTGCCGCTTGTGAACAGTGTGGAATGAATCGAGTTCCACAAATCCTTCCCCCGATTTCTTTAAATGAATGGTTTGCCCAACCTTTGCCTGAAACCAAATTGGTTTTAGCACCCAATAAACAGGCATTACAACTTTCTGCAACTCAAATTGCTCAGGTCGCATTATTGATTGGCCCTGAAGGTGGGCTAAGTGAAGCAGAAATTGAAACAGCCAATCAGGCTGGTTTTCAAAACTGGTGTATTGGTGAACGTGTATTAAGAACTGAAACCGCTCCCGTTGTCGCGCTTTCAATCCTTAATTATATTGCCTAGCCCTAAAATAAAGTGAGATGATCAGCCTAAACCCTGATTTATTTCACTAATCATCTAAATTCTTCACCTTCATCACAATAATTTATAGAAATACCATTATACATATAAAAAATTAAGCACTTTTGAACTGTGCGAACTTAAAAACTAATGCTATATTCGATTAAATTTTTTACCAGATCATCCCTTGATGATCTGGAATCACCTGTCGTATATGGGATACAAATGGACGATCAAACACTCAAACAACAAGCGCTGAATTATCATGAATTTCCACGCCCTGGTAAAATCAGTGTTACACCTAGCAAGCAATTAAGTAACCAACGTGACCTCGCTCTTGCTTATTCGCCTGGTGTTGCAGAGCCTTGTTTAGAAATCGCACGTGATCCATCAACGGCAGCCCGTTATACTGCGCGCGGTAATCTTGTTGCTGTGATCAGTAATGGTACTGCTGTTTTAGGTTTAGGGAATATTGGGCCATTAGCGTCAAAACCTGTTATGGAAGGTAAAGGCGTTCTCTTTAAAAAATTTGCTGGGGTTGATGTTTTTGACATTGAAATTGCAGAAAATGATCCCGACAAAATTGTCGATATTGTTGCTGCATTAGAACCAACCTTTGGTGGGATCAATCTGGAAGATATTAAAGCGCCTGAATGCTTCTATATCGAGAAAAAATTGCGTGAACGCATGCAGATTCCTGTATTCCATGATGACCAACACGGAACAAGTATCATTGTCGGTTCAGCATTGCTCAATGCATTAATTCTGACTGGCAAAAAAATTGAAGATATTAAAATTGTTGCATCAGGTGCAGGTGCAGCCGCACTTTCTTGTTTAAATCTTCTTCGTGCTTTGGGCGCAAAAAGAGAAAACATTACTGTCGCTGACTCGCGTGGTCTGTTAACCACTTCACGTGAAGGTCTGGACGACTCTAAAAAAGAATATGTACAAGACATCCCTCAAACCCAATTGCATGAGGTTATGGATGGCGCGGACATGTTCCTTGGGCTTTCTGCAGCAGGTATTCTCACCAAAGATATGGTGAAGAAAATGGCTGAAAATCCAATTATCTTTGCTTTGGCGAACCCAGATCCTGAAATTTTACCTGAAGATGCACATGCAGCACGTCCAGACGTGATTATGGCGACAGGTCGTTCAGACTATCCAAACCAAGTGAACAATGCGCTTTGTTTCCCTTATATTTTCCGTGGTGCGTTAGATGTCGGTGCCACAACCATTAATGAAGAAATGAAAATCGCCTGTGTCCACGCAATTGCGCGTATGGCACATGTCGAAGCTGATGCTGCAACCTATGGTGAAAAATCAGCAGCATTTGGACGTGACTACATTATTCCTCGCCCGCTTGACCAACGTCTTATTTTGGAAATTGCACCTGCTGTTGCAAAAGCTGCAATGGACTCAGGTGTTGCAAGCAGACCGATTGCCGACTTTGCAGCGTATCATCAACAACTTTCAGAGTTCGTTTATAACTCTGCGTTTATCATGAAACCAATTTTCGCTCAGGCAAAAAGTGCACCAAAACGTATTGCCTATGCCGAAGGTGAAGATGTTCGTGTATTACGTGCTGCGCAAGTTGTTGTAGATGAAGGCATTGCACATCCAATTTTAATTGGTCGCACCAAAGTTATCGAAGAAAATATTCAAAAATTAGGCTTACGCTTAGTGAATGGTCAAAATATTGAAATCGTTGACCAAGAACAAAATCCATTGTACGAAGCATTCTGGAAAGACTACTACGATACAATGCAGCGTAAAGGTATCACCATTGAATATGCGCAACGTGAAGCACGTCGTCGTTCAACTTTAATCGCCTCTTTACTGGTTAAATTTGGTAAGGCAGATGGTATGTTGTGTGGTACATACAGTAGCTACGACATTCACCTTGACTTCGTGCGTAATGTAATTGGTCTAAAAGAAGATATGAACAACTTCTTTACGCTAAACGCATTGATGCTTGAAGACCGTAATCTGTTTATTGCCGACACCTATGTCAATACCAACCCAACGGCTGAACAACTTGCTGAAATGACCATTTTAGCGGCTGCTGAAGTACGTCGTTTTGGTATCGAACCACGTGTTGCATTGTTGTCACATTCAAGCTTTGGTAGCAATGAATCTGACCCAAGTGCGCAAAAAATGCGTGAAGTTTATCGCCTACTTGCAGAACAAGCACCTGAGCTGGCTGTTGAAGGTGAAATGCATGGTGATGCTGCATTAGACGAAAGCATTCGTCATTTTGCATTCCCAAATTCACGTTTCAAAGGTTCAGCGAATTTGTTGATTATGCCTAACCTTGATGCGGCAAATATTTCCTTCAACTTGTTAAAATCAACATCAGGAAATAATGTCACGATTGGGCCTATTTTATTAGGTGCAGCGAAACCAGTTCATATTCTTACCCCGACAACAACGACTCGTCGTTTGGTAAATATGACTGCTTTGACTGTGGCTGAAATCCAACAGGAACAACAAGCTTAACCTTGTACAAAAGCACACTGAACAGGCTTGTGTAAACCTCTATTCTGTAGCATGATTGCCTTTAGAATAGAGGTTTTTTCATGCGAATTTATTTAGTCGGTGGAGCAGTCAGAGATCGACTGCTGGGTCACCCCTATCACGAAAAGGATTATGTAGTTGTTGGTGCGACGCCAGAGCAACTGCTGGCACAAGGCTATCAACCTGTTGGTAAAGATTTCCCCGTTTTTTTACATCCCGAAACCAAAGAAGAATATGCACTCGCACGGACAGAGCGCAAACAAGGGCATGGTTATCATGGATTTGAATTTTTTACCGCCCCAGAAATTACTTTAGAACAGGATCTCATCCGTCGAGATCTCACAATCAATGCAATGGCACAAGATGAAAATGGCATTGTTTATGACCCATATCATGGTCAACGTGATTTAGAACAGAAAATTCTGCGCCATGTTTCCCATGCGTTTGTGGAAGACCCGCTACGTGTTTTGCGCGTTGCACGGTTTGCTGCCCGATATTTTGAATATGGTTTTCGTATTGCAGATGAAACTCTGGCACTCATGCAGAAATTGGCGGTTTCAGGTGAGCTTGATAGCCTGACACCTGAACGTGTCTGGAAAGAAACTTCTCGCGCTTTAATGGAAAAAAATGCCGAAGTTTATTTTGAAGTTTTACGTGAATGCGGCGCATTAAAGGTGTTATTCCCTGAAATTGACGCACTGTTTGGAGTACCACAACGTCCTGAATTTCATCCTGAAATTGATTGTGGGGTACATACCCTGTTGTCATTACGTCAAGCTTGCCAAGCCAACTATAGCCTAGATGTGCGTTTTGCCGTGTTGGTTCATGACTTAGGAAAAGCACTCACCCCTGTTGATATTTTACCTCGACATATTTTGCATGAAGAACGTGGTGTTTTACCTGTTACAACAATTTGTGATCGTTTAAAAGTCCCGACAACCATGAAGCAACTGGCTTTGGCCGTATGTAAAGAACATCTCAAATGTCATCAGGCATTAAAATTAAAACCGGGGACATTGTGGCGTTTACTACAGCGATTGGATGTGTTGCGAAAACCTGAGCGTGTGGAAGCATTTATTCAGGCGTGTGAATGTGATGCGAAAGGTCGTTTGGGGTTAGAAAATCGCGCCTATCCTCAGGCAGATTATATGCACAAAGCTATTGAATGTGTACGCTCTATTAAGGCACAAGATTTGCCCGCAGAAATCAAAGGCCCTGATATTGGTGAAATGCTAATTCAAAGACGAATTGATGCCCTTTCTCAATTAAAAAAACATGCTGCAATATTAATCACAGATGAACATTGCTAAATATTCTAAATAAGTGCGCATAACCTAAAACTATGCGCACTTGGTACATTTATGCAATATCTGCTGGAAAGGTAATGACTTTTTCCAGTTGTAGCTTGTTTTGAGCGATCATTAATAAACGGTCTACGCCTAATGCAATACCAGAACAAGCAGGCATGTGTGGCAATGCCGCCAATAAATGCTCATCTACAGGCATGATAGCCAGTCCTTGCTTTTCTCTTTCTGCATTATCCGCATCAAAACGCTGTCTTAGCACATCCGCATCGACCAGTTCATCATACGCATTTGCTAACTCTAGACCTTCGATATAGACCTCAAATCGAGCAGCAACCCACTCTCCATCATCGTCTTGTTTAGTTTTAGCTAAAGATGCCATTTCAGGTGGAAAATCAGTTAGAAATACGGGAGCATCAAATCCTAAACTTGGCTCAACAAAATGTGAAAATAATAAATCCATATATGCCAACCGATCATCCCCCAAGTCAAGATTTAACCCGACCCGATGGGCTGTATCTTTTAATTCTTTGAGCGTCGCTTGTAGTGGATTTAGATCTAAACGGTCTTGGAATGCATGTTTGTAACTCAGCACAACTGGGCGAAGTTCACCAAATCGTTCCGCTAGACATACATTGAGTAAATCTGCTGTTTCGTGCATCAAATCTTGCAAACTAAATTGCGGGCGATACCATTCAAGCATGGTAAATTCACTATTGTGTTTGCGCCCGTGTTCATCATCCCGAAAAACTTTACAAATTTGATAAATTGGCCCACTACCACTCGCGAGTAAACGCTTCATTGCAAACTCAGGCGAGGTTTGTAAATAATGTGTTTGTAATTGACCATTCACATGCCTTTTAGCCACAACAGATGCCAAATGAACATCGGTTACACCTGCCTGCGATAAAACAGGTGTTTCAACTTCAAGGACTTCACGTGCAGCAAAAAACTGACGAATGCGTTGATAAAGCTCAGCACGTGCCTTTAATGCGGCCAAATCACAAGTCGGTTGGTAAGACTGGCTCATGCAGCAGGCCCTCCATGTGCAGCCCATTCCCGGCGTAGCGGATAATTTTTTCTGAGTGCATCAAAGGCAGGTTGATCTACAAATCCATTAACCACACAAGCACGCAAGCTAGCATCGTCCTGTGCAATATCATATATCTGGGTTAAGTGTTGGCTTAAAGCCTGCTTGAATGGCACATGGGTAAAATAATCTGCACATGTTGGCAGTTGTGTCCGAAAGTCTTTGTTCGCTGTTTTTTGATTATGCTGACAAAAAGCCTCATAGATCATCTGTGTACCTCGTGCTTTGCCTTCTAAGCTATACCCAGCAATATGCGGTGTAACCAAACTGACCAAATCAAGCAGTTCTTGAGAAATGACAGGTTCATGCTCAAAAACATCTAAAACAACCTGACGACCAGTTTTTAAGATGTCTGCAATCAATGCACTTTCTTCGATGACTGGCCCGCGTGAACTATTAATTAAAATTGCTTTTGGCGATAAGCGTGCCAAGCGTTGTTCATTGATCAGATGATAAGTTGGACACTCACCTGTTTTCGTTAAAGGCACATGTAAAGAAATCGCATTGGCTTGTTGCAACAAGACAGAGAGTTCAACCTGTTTGATATTTTCATGCTGTACAAATGGGTCATACCCTAGCACTTGCCAGCCCATTAATTCCGCCATGAATGCCAGTCTGCGCCCAACATTGCCAAGCCCAATAATACCAAGGGTAAAGTTTTGTTCGGCATGCAAAAGTTCAGGCTGCAAATGCAGTAATGCAGTAATGACATATTCTGCAACCGCTTGCGCATTACACCCTGCTGCATTTGCCCATGTAATATTATTTTGTTCCAGATAAGCAATATCCAGATGATCAGTCCCGATCGTTGCACTTCCAACAAAACGAACAGGTGTCTGGCTTAATAATGTCTGATTCACCTGAGTCACAGAACGTACAAGCAATGTATCGCATTTGGTCAAATCTGACTGTTTTAGCGTTCGTCCTGGTTTGGTTTCTATTTCAGCGAGCTCAGAAAAAAAATAATCTGTAAAAGCAAGATTTTCATCAGCAACAATTTTCATGTGCAACTTACCGCAAAATTCAATTTTAAGCATCATAACTGCTCGTAAGGAATTGCGCTATCCTTGATGGCACATGACTTGCCCGTACATGTTATTTAAGCAACGGTTGAGTACTCATTTAATATTCTCTGCACTTACATAAGCTGAAAGTCACACAAAGATAACCTTCGTTTTTGATGGCAAATAAATAATTTTTCTGAGTATATTTAATTTATTGGTTTATTTACGATGTAATAAACCAGTTTTATTCAGAATAAAACAAGCAAAAAAAAAAGCCCTTGTAAAAACAAGGGCTTTTTAGAATTTGGCGGAAGCGGTGAGATTCGAACTCACGGAGGGCGTGAACCCTCGTCGGTTTTCAAGACCGGTGCATTAAACCGCTCTGCCACGCTTCCATGTGCGAAATAATATAAAGATTCTGATCTTTGATCAAGTAATTTTTCAATCAAAAACAAACAACTGCATATTGTTTCGCCAAATTTTCAATTTATGCTTTAAAAGTAAGCGAATTTAATTTCCATCGATGATTGATTCACCAAAAACTCATCCGCTCTAGACTTCTTTTAAGCCTCTACAGCAACAACTTCCTGTGAAGTATGCAATTTAGCAACCATAAACACATAACATGTCGAGATTAAACTCACCACTGCTGCTGTCATAAGCCAAAAAGCAGGAGCACTTTGACTACCCGTTTGTCCAACAATATAAGTCGCAATCACAGGTGTTAATCCACCGAATACAGACGTTGCCAGACTATACGCAACAGAAAAGCCTGCTGTACGAACAGTTTTAGGCATAATTTCAGTTAACGTCACAACAAGTGCACCATTATAGAAACTATATAAAACAGACAAAATAAACAAAACTTCTAGCATATGCGCAAGGCTAATATTACTCGTTAGCCAACTTAATAATGGATAAGCGCAGAATAAGATCAGGATGGTCATGCTCATCAAAATAGTTTTACGCCCTAACTTGTCTGCCAATATTCCTCCAATTGGTAGGAAAATAAAGTTGCTTACCCCGACAAATATCGTTGCAATCAGACTTTGATTACTGGTCAAATGTAAAACTTCTTTACCATAAGTTGGCGTATAAACGGTAATAAAATAGAACATTGTGGTGGTGGTTGCGACCATCAACATACCCGCAATAACCACTTTCCAATTTTGTGCTAATGTAGAAAGAATTTCTTTTGTAGTTGGGTGATGTTTACGCGAAGTAAATTCTTCTGTTTCCTTCAAATTACCACGTAAATAAAAAATCGCTGGAATAATCAAACATCCCACAATAAATGGAATTCGCCATGCCCATGCTGAAACTTGTTGCTCTGTAAAAATTTGGTGAATACCAAATCCTAACAGCGCAGCAAAAATAACTGCAACCTGTTGACTGGCAGACTGCCAACTGGTGATAAACCCTTTATTATGCTTATCTGCAATTTCTGAAAGATAAACAGATACGCCACCAAGTTCCACACCTGCTGAAAAACCTTGTGCCAAACGCCCCGCAAAAATTAAAATCGCTGCTGCAATCCCAATAGATTCATAACCTGGCGTAAAAGCAATAATAACGGAACCCAACGCCATAATACTTAATGTCACCATTAAGCCTTTACGACGTCCAATCCGATCAACATAAGGTCCTAAAACCAATGCACCTATTGGGCGCATTAAAAAACTTACAGCAAAAATCAGAAATGTCTTAATCAGAGCAGCATATGCACTTTCAGACTTAAAGAAAGTCTCACCAATAAATTTGGCATACAAGCCAAATAAAAAGAAATCATATTGTTCTAAAAAATTGCCGCTTGTCACATTAAAAATCGCACGTACTCGAGATGTACTCTGCTGCTCTACTTGAGCTTGCATCATCTGATTCTCCATAATCATTGACCATTTTTTCACCTAAAGCATAAAATGTAATGAGCGTAGAAAACTTAATTTAATCTTAAATTAGCTTAACAATTAAACAAAATAACAACTTTTTTATATAAATATGCTTAATAATTAGTTCCTTTCACCATTTTCCCCATCAAATTTCGAAGATTAGAATGTTTATCATTTCTTTCTTGCTATTTTTATTATGAAATAATCTATACAGAAGTCTTAAAAATGAATTACCTTTAATTAATATATTGCTTTATAAAATTTCATTGTTTCACTATCTGGAAATACAGGATGAGGGCTAGATCACTTTCAACCTAAGCATGGAGACACTTCTTATATTCACCTTAAACACCCCATCATAAAAATTGCTATATGATATAGCAATCAATATAGCATTTTAAAAATAAAAATTATTCGATAAAAACTAATCTGACTAAATTTTAATATCAATATTTAAACTATTAAGCTTATTTTTTAATTCTAGATAAGACTGAGTTTTATCATTTAAAATCATATCCCGATACGATAAAACCTGACTTTCTAGTCTTTTAATTAAATCATTTGGAGCAACATTAATTAATAATTTAAATGCTTCATAAGATTCATCCATCATCCCGATTTTAAATGAATTTAAACACCATTCATAAATAATCCAGTAGTGATAAATATCTCGATTCACAAACAAGCGATTACCCTGCGGAAACACTAATGTACGACCTTGTTTTGCAAAACAATATGCAAGGTCATATCTTTTATTCCAGTTATGAATACGGGCTAACTGATACCAGCATTCTGTTCGTTTTGCATCGTGGCTTACTCCTTTTAACCAAACTGAAATTGCATCATCTATTTTTTCTTGTCGTTCAAGCAATAAACCTAATTCGATATAACTACAATAAATTTCATCACTCCATCCATTTTGTAGTTCAATACGTTTTTTATACCAATGAATCGCCTGATCTATATCTCCAGCATCACGATACGATTGGGCACAATAAAATGCATAACGTGGTAAAAGTTCTTCATCTTCTTTTTGTTCAAATGCTGTTTTTAATATTAAAGCATCTTTTGAATATTTATCAGATTGTTTACTCCGATTCCCTTGGCGACCCGATACAACATAGTAATCACCTTCTATTGTCCCAAATGTTATGCCATGATTTTTGTTATCAATAAACTCATGTAACACACTACGCCAATAAAAACCAGCATCATTTTTTAATAATAATTTTCTCTGATAACGTAAACTTTTTGATTCGCTACTCATATTCATTAAATAACTGTCTTTTTCTAAGACCTGTGGTAATTTAAATACACCCTCAAAATAATCATCCGCATCAAAAATTAAAATATAATCGCTTTTACCTGAACATCGTTGCAAAGCTAAATTTCTGTTATGGGAAAAGCTTGTCCATTCGTCCTGATAGATTTCACCTTGAATATTTTTTTCTTGAAAAAATTGTTTTATTTCTTCTATTGTATTATCTGTTGAACCTGTATCACAAATCACCCATGTATCAATTTCAATATGATCACAAATATTTTTCAATGTCTTTTTTATAATATGTGCTTCATTTTTAACAATCATATTCAAACATATTTTTTTCATCGTTTTTCCACGAAACTTTGTCTTTAACAATATAGCACATTATTTATTATAAAATCATTTAACCTATTATTTTTAATCATAAAAAAGAGAGCCCAAAGGCTCTCTTCCATCGTAAAATTTAGATTATCAGAACAATAGCTGTTGGTTTTTGATTAATTCATCTATTGTCAGATTTCCTGATGTTTGTGCTGTATCTAATACCAGATGTAATAATACCCCAGATGGCAATGCACCTCCTGCATCACGATCAACAACGACGTCATACTTCGTATTTGTCGTATCTGTCTGATCTTTCACAATACTCACATAATCATGAATATTCCCTGCATTCGCATTGCTATCTAATAACTTGTGAATATCAATTTTGTCAGCATCAGTATCTGTACCCACCTTACCTACATGGAAATTATTCCATGTATCTGTACCATTACCACCTGTCGCATCGGTCTGATTCAGCACATTATACACTGCTGTATCAGAACCACCGCCAATCAGGCTATTAAAGGTATCATTGCCAGCACCACCATTTAAGTAGTTGTTACCCGCACCACCATTTAAGATATCGTTGCCATCACCACCACGTAGAATGTCGTTACCCGCACCACCATTAAGGGTGTCATCGCCCTTTAAACCGTAAATATGTTGACTACTAGATGCACTTGAGTTACCTAAGCTCTCACTATTATCTGTACCCATTACGATTGGTGAAGACGTACCACTAAGCAGGCTTTTTAGAACACCAACGTCAGCGATTGTACCGTTAGTATATGAAGTCGAATGACCCGCCAAGTCTGTTGCGGTAACTTTTAAATTACTCAATAAACTTAGATTAAGAACACCTCCTAATAGGCCACCACTCATCGTTACAGATGCCAAGAATTCATTGATTTCCTGATTGTCCAGTGCTGCCCCAGATGCCGATTTAATCGTAATTACTGCATCATTACCTATTCCAAGAACAGATAGCGTACTCGTTTGAACCTGAACATCGTAACCAAATAACGTCTTCAACTCAGATGAGAAGTTGAATTTTTCACCACCTAGCCCCAATGCTGATCCAAATCGGATTTCAACGGTACTTAAGTCATCATTTGGATCTGCTGCGGCAAATACCTGCTTATCCAAGCTAATAGCCCCAAGAACATCTGCATTCAGAATACCTAGTAAAGCATTGTTAGAAACTGCAGCAACAGGTGCTGTAGCATTCGTAATCGTTAAATTAAATGTATCATTTGCAACATTGCCTGCCGCATCTGTTGCTGTCACTGTCCAATTATGATTACCCGCCGTCAATGCTGTTGCTGGTGTATAACTCCAATTACCATTGGCATCGGTCGTCAGAGACACTGCCGTACCACTATCTTGACTCAAGGTCACCGTACTGCCAGGTTCAGCCACACCATATAGCGTTGGGGCATTGTCATCAATGGTTACACCTGAGTATACGTTGCCCGTATCTCCACCCGCATGATCCTGCGCACCCCAAATGGTAACCGCTGGTGGTGTAGTATCTAGTGTGAATGTATCTGCTACAACACTCACCGTACTTACGTTACCCGCAGCATCTTTGGCTGTTGCGGTAATACTATGATTACCATCGATCAGTGGATTGGTCGGTATAAATGTCCAATTGCCTGAACTATTTACAGCTGCCGTACCAATTGCTGTACCATTATCAGAAACAGTTACCGTACTATTGGCTTCTGCCGTACCTGTAATGGTTGGCAATTTGTTATTGGTCAATGCAGGAATATCACTGGTGATGACAGGTGCATTGATGACCGTATCTACGACAAATGTATCTGCCGTAGTTGCCGAACTTTCATTCCCAGCAGCATCTTTGGCTGTAACAGTAATGCTATGATTACCATCAATAAGCGGACTGGTTGGTGTAAATGTCCAATTACCTGAGCCATCTACAGGTGCCGTACCAACTGGTGTGCCATTATCATAAACAGTTACCGTACTGTTGGCTTCGGCTGTACCTGTAATGGTCGGCGAATTATTATTGATCGAACCAGTAATATCTGCACTTGTAATCACAGGTGTATTTGGGGCGATAACATCAGCAATGTTAATGTTTAATACCGCAGTATCACTAGATGCGACATTCGACAAGGTATAAGTGAATTGATCTGTTTTCCCTGCTGCATGAGCATCGCCATTCAAGGTGTAGGTATAAGCACCATTTTTATCAATAATTAAAGTACCGTATTGACCAACGATGCTCGTTGTTGAACCATCTGTTTGAGATATGGCAACACCATTCACTGCAACAATTGTACCCGCATTAATTAAACCCAGAACATCCGCTTGAGGATCTGCATCGCTTATCACATTGCCAGTCACTTGTGATGTTGTGTAGTGACTTTGAGTACCATTAATCGTTACATTCGTACTAGACAGTACTGTAGCCAAGTTATCAACAAGATAAGTCGAAATCGTACTTAATAAACTGTTAGCTGTTGGCAAAACAACACCTGCTAACAATGGTACTCCAACTAAACCATTCAGTACTTGTTGCACACCTAAATCAAGGGTTAAGCCATTCACAGTACTCAATAATGGATTGAGCACACCACCAGTAATTAAGTTTGCAACCACCCCTCCGCCTAAAGCAGTATTTAAAGCGTCTACAATCAAAGTCTGATTAGACTGACCTAATACTGCACCATCAGAGGATAATGCCGTTAGATTTAATCCTCTGACTAAATCACCCAATGCGCTATTGGCTTGTACAACCACACGATAGTCGCCCTCAGGCAAATCCTTCAGGTGTACTGCAACTGTATTTCCATCATTTACAACACCTAATACACTTAGGCCGAGTGCATCTGCAACTAATCCAGAGTTGCTGGTTGCTATTTCAATGATTTGATTGGTATGTGCATCCACTATCAGCACATTAATACCACCAGCCACTGCCACTAAATCATCATGACTTACGGTAATAACAACATCGCCTTCATAACCTTTGCCTGCATTTGCACTATTTTGTGGAATTGCAAATCCAACAGAGCTGGTATTGTTACCTGTAACACTCACGTCAATGATGCTACCAACCCCAAGCAAACTGACATTATTTGCATTAATCGTGGTTAAGGTCTCATTATCCAAAGCCACTGGATTTAGATTTTTAATATCATCTTTAGCATCAACTGCTGTATCAATGGTCACTGCACCTAACTTGCTCGTACTACCCACATTGCCCGCGGCATCCACTTGATGGATTTGCACCATCCCTGCGGTATAGCTGCCTTCTGCCAGGTTAAAGCTGTTGCCTGTTCCAGTCGTCCAAGTCGTACCGCCATCGGTGCTGTATTGCCACAATGCGCCAGTTTCAAGACCCGTGGTATCCACATGGATCGTGCCATTGCTGCTGATGCCGTCACTGTTACTGCTTCCGGTATCCACGGCTAAGCTTGGTAGTGGCAGGCTCGCTGGATTGGTTTGGTCAATGGTCACTGCACCTAAGCTGCTCGCACTACCCACATTGCCCGCGGCATCCACTTGACGGATCTGTACGGTACCTGCGGTATAGCTGCCTTCTGCCAGGTTAAAGCTGTTGCCTGTTCCTGTCGTCCAAGTCGTACCGCTATCGGTGCTGTATTGCCACAATGCGCCAGTTTCAAGACCCGTGGT